>NZ_JALKAH010000002.1 GCF_023015625.1 Yoonia sp. F2084L | reverse complement strand
TATTTCGTTGAAAAACTCTTTGTTGATCGCAGCCTAAGTTGCTGATTCAATTCTTCCTAGATGGAGGGATTGGCGATGATGGGACCGAAGCAGGAAGCGCAAGCTGCGCTGTTCTACGAGTTCTCGCTAGAAGGCCATGTGCCCCAAGATCACCTACTGAGGTCGATTGATCGGTTTGTCGATCTGAGCAGCATCCGGGCGCATCTGTCGGACTTCTACAGCCATACAGGGCGTCCGTCTGTCGATCCCGAACTGCTGATCCGGATGCTGCTGGTTGGCTATTGCTTTGGCATCCGGTCGGAACGGCGACTCTGCGAGGAGGTGCATTTGAACCTGGCCTACCGCTGGTTCTGTCGGCTCGATCTGAATGATCGCATTCCTGACCACTCTACCTTTTCTAAGAACCGGCATGGCCGCTTCCGCGAGAGCGAACTGCTGCGTCACCTGTTCGAGACGACCGTTGCCCGCTGCATCGAAGAAGGTCTGGTCAGCGGCCAACGCATGGCTGTTGATGCCAGCTTGATAGAGGCGGATGCCAACCGGCAGTATTCTGCACCAAAAGAAGAATGGGACGCCAACCGCATTGATGTCGATGCCGCGCCACGCGCCGTGAAGGAGTATCTCGACACGCTGGATGAGGCCGCTTTCGGCGCGGCGAGCGAGGTGCAGCCCAAGTTCACCTCGTTCTCGGATCCCGCGAGCCAATGGACAGCGGCCCGCAAAGGCCCTGCTTTCTTTAGCTATTCTGATANGACAGGCCGAGGTTGGATCGACGAAGACCATGCTGAAGCGGGTTAAAGACAAGTTCGATCTACATCCCGAACGGCTGATCGCGGACACCGCCTACGGTTCTGGCCCAATGTTGGATTGGCTGGTGAAGCGCAAGATCGCACCGCACATCCCGGTCATCGACAAAGCGGGACGTACTGACGGCACATGGTCCCGCGCGGACTTCGAATGGGATGCCGCGAACAACCAGTACATTTGCCCTGAGGGCGAAGCGCTTAAGCAGTTCCGCCGGAACTACTCCGATCCCAATCGTGGGCCAACCGGCAAAGGCGTGGCCAAGTATCAGGCCCTCAAACACACCTGTCAGGCGTGCCCATCAAAGATGAAGTGCTGCCCAAAAGCCGATGCGCGCAAGATCACCCGTGAAGAACATGAAGACGCCAGAGATGTCGCCCGTGCCATCAGAAAAACGCGCCAGTACAAAGTCTCATCAAAGCTCAGAAAGAAGGTCGAGATGCTCTTTGCCCACCTCAAACGCATCCTCGGACTGGGACGTCTCCGATTACGTGGTCCATGCGGCACAAACGACGAATTCCTGCTCGCCGCCACCGCCCAAAACATCCGGAAACTGGCCAAGATCTTTCCCGCACCGCAGCAAACGCGCAAAGCTTAATCAGAAAGGCATTTGCGCCCAGTTCATGCCGCTACTTTCTGCGCCCGCAACACGTTGTTTTTCCACAGAATCAGCTCTAAGCCGACCTTCGCCGCGCATGCGTAACTTGTCGCATTCAACACGTAGCTGTGCGTAACCGTTTCAGTGAATCTCACCGGCCTTAAGTGTAAGGCGGGGTTCTCACCGCCACACAACGTTTGCAAGAGTTAGGTTAAACCCCGATCTACTTCTTCTTCGCCTCAAGCGCCGCCAACCGCGCCGCCAGCGCCTCATTCTCTTCCCGCGCTTTCTGCGCCATTGCGCGCACCGCGTCGAACTCTTCTCGGGTCACGAAATCGCGGTCGGCCAGCCAGCGGTCCATCATGGACTTCATTGCTGTATTTGCCTCATCCCGCGCGCCTTGGGCGACGCCCATCGCGTTGGTCATCAATTGGCTGATATCGTCGAGGATTTTGTTGTTGTTCTGCATGGTACTCTCCATCTCTGCTTGACCTTTATATGGGCTTTCGCGGTCTGCGCTACAAGCAGGGGCTGGGGCGGTTGACTTTGCCGCACCCGCAGACAAGGAATAGCGCCATGTTTGCAGCCATCCCTTTCCCCGATATCTCGCCCGAGATTTTCTCGTTTACCGTCTTTGGGTTCAGCATCGCTCTGCGCTGGTATGCCATGGCTTATATCGTGGGGATCGCGATTGGGTGGCAGATCATCAAGCTGGCGCTGAACCGGCCCGGCTTGTGGCGGAACGGCCCACCGATGAAGGCGTCCCAACTCGAAGACCTGCTGACCTATATCGTTGTCGGCGTGATTGGCGGCGGGCGCTTGGGGTATGTCTTCTTCTACAAACCCGCAGACTTCCTGGCCGCACCCCTCGATATCTTCAAAATCTGGGAAGGCGGGTTGTCGTTCCACGGTGGTTTCCTCGGCGTCGTCATCGCGGTGTTCCTGTTCAGCCGTCGCCACAAAGTCCCCCTGCCCGATCTGGCCGATATCATCGCCGCCGCGGCCACCCCTGCGGTGCTGCTGGTGCGGATCGCGAACTTCATCAATGCAGAACTTTGGGGACGGCAAACAGATGTCCCATGGGGCGTGATCTTTCCCGGCCAAGCGGCCCAAGCCTGTGCGACGGCACTAGAACCCTGCGTGCGCCACCCTTCGCAACTTTATGAAGCGGGGCTGGAGGGGCTGCTCTTGGGCACGATCCTGATCCTGCTCGCCTTCCGTTTTGGCGCGCTGAAAAAGCCATGGCTGCTTTCGGGCATTTTCTTCATGGGCTACGGCATCGCCCGGTTCCTGGTAGAGTTCGTGCGCCAACCCGACGAACAATTCACGAGTGTTGGCAATGAATTAGGACTGGCGTTCCATGTGAACGGCTATGGCCTGACCATGGGCCAGACGTTGACTTTGCCGATGATCCTTGTCGGTCTGACTGTCGTCATCATAGCCGCCCGCAGATGACCGCCTTGGGTGATCTCCTGATCGCCCGGATCGCCCGGACTGGCCCGATCAGTCTGGCGGAGTATATGGCCGATTGCCTGATGCATCCGCAGCACGGATACTACGCCACACGCGATCCCTTTGGTGCTGCGGGGGATTTCACAACCGCCCCGGAAATCAGCCAGATGTTTGGCGAACTCATCGGCCTGTCACTGGCGCAGGCTTGGATCGACCAAGGACAACCATCGCGGATCACATTAGCCGAGCTTGGGCCCGGACGCGGCACATTGATGGCGGATGCACTGCGCGCGACGAAGGCGGTGCCGGGGTTTCATGACGCCGCCTCCATCCATTTGGTGGAAACCTCGCCCCACTTGCGCGCGGAACAAGCCAAACTGATCTCTGACGCCAACTGGCACGATAGCGTCACTACGCTGCCCCAAGCGCCGCTTTACCTTATTGCGAATGAATTCTTTGATGCGCTGCCCATCCGCCAGTTCATGCGTGAAGGAGACGGCTGGCGCGAAAAGATGATTGGTGTCACTGATGGTGCGCTCAGTTTCGGACTGTCGGACCCTGCCCCCATCGCCTTGCTTGAAGACCGCTTGGGTGACACCAAAAACGGCGATCTGGTTGAGCATTGCGTGGCCCTGCCATCCATCATGTCAACCATCGGCAGCAAGATTGAAACCCACGGTGGCTGCGCCCTGATTATCGACTACGGCGACTGGCAGTCTTTGGGCGACACCTTTCAGGCGCTGAAATCGCAAGACCATGCCGATCCGCTGGCGGCACCCGGAAACGCGGACCTGACCGCACATGTCGATTTTGCCGCCGTCGCAGCCAACGCTGGTCCTGCCAAGTTCACCGGTCTGACAACCCAAGGCGTATTCCTCGAAAGGCTTGGCATCACGCAGCGCGCGCAGGCGTTGGCCGCAAAACTGTCAGGCGACGCCCTGACATCACATATCGCCGCACATCGGCGCTTGACCCACCCTGCCGAAATGGGTGACCTTTTCAAAGTGATCAGTATCTATCCTTCCACCGCCACACCACCACCCGGACTGGAACCATGACACTCGACATTATCACCGATCCACTTTTGGAAGGCACGCCGCACGGGTTTTTCACCCGTTTGGGAGGTGCCTCGTCGGGGGTCTTTGCGGGGCTGAACTGCGGCTTTGGCAGCTCTGATCAGCATGAAATCGTAGCGATCAACCGCGGGCGGGTGGCAAAGATGCTGCATGTGGATCCGGATCATCTGGTGGGAGTGCATCAGATTCACTCTGCTGATGCTGTTGCCGTCACAGGACCTGTCACCCCGGCCCCCAAAGCCGATGGTTTGGTGACGGCCACCGAAGGGGTTGCCTTGGCGATTCTGACCGCCGATTGTCAGCCGGTCCTTTTTGCGGATGCAAAGGCTCGCGTCATTGGGGCGGCGCACGCGGGATGGAAGGGCGCGCTGCACGGCGTGCTGGAGGCCACAATTGAGCAGATGGAAGCGTTGGGCGCTGTGCGTGACAACATGACAGCCGTGATCGGGCCATCCATCAGCCAGGCCAACTATGAGGTCGGACCGGACTTTCGCGAAACATTCATTGCGGCCAACGCCAGCTTTGATCGCTTCTTTGTGCCGGGTAAAGCCGACAGGTTCCATTTTGACTTGCCAGCCTTTGGTTTGGATCAACTTAAGCAGGCAGGGATCAAGCGCGCGGCCTGGACGCATCATTGCACCTATGACGATCCCACGCGATTCTACAGCTATCGTCGGTCTGTGCACCAAAAGCAGGCTGATTATGGCAGATTGATTGCGGCGATCCGGCTCTGACCCTTCAGTGTTTAACTAAATGAGGCATGAACTGCCCCGGTTTGTTAATGTAGCGCAACGCCCTTTCATACCCCCATCTAAATAATTCAAATAATTTCATATGCTTAAATCACTTCCCCAACGTTAATGAAGTCGGGTGGCATATTTCTCTCCTTGGTCAAACTCTCGCCAGTTTGGTCGCGGAAGATACCATTAATCGCACTCAACAAAGGGTGCAGCGAAAAGAGGTATCACAATGAAAAGCCGTTGGCAGAAATCACTTGAAGCAGCCGTTGCAGCCTATGACACACCAATGCCTTGGGCACGGGGCGATGTCCGCAATGCAATGATCGCACGGCGTGCGCAACAGGCGAATGACACCGCTGAGCCGCGCAAGGTCAAAGTCAGCACCGCTTAAGCGTTTTCGACCCGCCCACACTTACGCAAACCAAATCCAGTTTGCGGGTCGCATCAGTTACTATCGCCATCTAGCGGCGATTCATTTTCCGAGTGAATAGTTTTTCCGTCCGTTGTTGGTGGCGCCAGCACAGACCGTCAGACCTAAGAGGCTTTCGTATGGACCAGTCCGTCTCTCCTGCAGCACCCCGCTCTGTTGATATTTTCAGTCAACAGATCAGACGCACCCCGGCCCAGCGGCAGCATGCGCAGCAAACAGACACGCAAGCCGCCCAGCGCAAGTATGAGATCATGTACTTGGACGCAGACCACCGCTTTAACGAATACACCACCATTGCCCGCGCGCATCCTGCCTTCGAAGACGCGTTTTCCGCACTTGGCCATAACGCCATCGTCCAAACCCAAAATGGCCATATGTCAGTTGAAGACGTCCTGCCCGGCGATGAAGTTCGACTAAGTGATGGACAGTTCGAAACGCTGCTGTGGCGCGGACGAATAACGATCTCGCCCCCTGAAGAAGGTAGCGACAATAAGGTCATGCTGCTGACCCGCGTCACATCCGATGCTTTGGGATATAACCGCCCGAACCAAGACCTTGTTCTTGGCCCCGCCGCGCGGCTTTTGCATCGCGCCAGTGGCATCCGCAAGGTCACCGGCTCTGACGCGGCGTTTATTCCCGCAACGGATTTCATTGATGGTAACACCGTCCTGTCGCTGCGCCCCACTAGCCCCGTCAGCGTTTTTCAGTTCGGTTTTGCAGGGCAACGGTCGCTCAGTGTCAATGGTGTTGAGGTCGAAACACTTCACCCCGGAACGGCGTTTAACCTTGGTCTGCGGGGCGATGCGCTGCGCGAATACCTGTCGCTGTTCCCGCACAAGCGCTCTTTTGAGGAATTCGGCCTGATGGACTACCCGCGCCTGCGGATGCGTGACCTAGACCTGCTGGGGTGATGTCCGGGGGACAATCTTGACCGACCGTCCCCAGAACCGCCATAGCAGCAGCACAGCCGCCACGGCCAAACCGATCACAAGGCCCAGCCAAAGCCCGACCCCGCCCAGTCCAAAGGTAAAGGCCAGCAGATAGCTGGCTGGCAAACCAATCACCCAATAGCTGATCGTTGCCATGATCATCGGCACAGTCGTGTCCTGCACACCGCGGAGCAGGCCCAGAGCCAGCACCTGCAATCCATCAACCAGTTGGAACAAGGCCGCAACCATGATCAGGCTTGCACCGATCCGCAGCAACGTCGCCCGCTCAGGCTCATTGGGGTCAATGAACAGCGACACAAGCGTTTCCGGCAGTGCCAGAAACACAATTGAGGTCAGCACCGCGAAAAGCGCCGACATCCCAATCGCCGTGATTCCCCCGCGCCGCAGTGATATCTCGTCCTTGCGCCCAAGCGCGCGCCCTGCCCGCACTGTCGCGGCCTGACTGAACCCGATATGAACCATGAATGTCAGGCTTGCCAATTGAATGGCAATACCATGTGCGGCCAGCTCAATCGCGCCGATCCAGCCCATCATCACAGCAGAGGCGCTGAAAAGACCGCCCTCGGCCAAAGAGGTCAACCCAATCGGCCAACCCAGCCTGAACACGCGCTTAAGTATCTCGCTATCGCTGCGCCAGAAGTTCTTGAAGAGTTCAAACTGCGGCAAGACCTTCGTGATGTAGACCACCAAAATAAGTACCGTGATCAAATTGACAGTGAGCGACGCAATCGCAGCCCCCTTGATCCCCAACTCCGGCATGCCCCAATTGCCAAAAATCAGCGCGTAGTTGATGAAACCGTTCAACACAGCCGTACCAATCGTGGCCCAAAGGATGATGGCCGTATGCTCCATCGCGGCCAGAAACGCCTTGAGCGTCATGACAATCAGCGCGGGGATCATCTGCCAGATCACGATCTGCAAATAGATATGGGCAAGGCCCGCGACTTCCGCGTCCTGACCGATCGCGATCAGGATGTCTTCGGCCCAGAAAAACGGGATCGTCACGACAAGCCCATAAAAGATCGACAGCCATAGCCCCATACGCGTCACGCGGCGCACTTGCACGTCGTCGTTCTCCTCGGCCGCTGCCGCGACCAGCGGCGTCACTGCCTGTGCAAAGCCCGCCCCCACGATAAAGATCACAAAGAACAAGGTGCCTGCGATGGTCGAGGCCGCCAAGGCCGTGACATCGTACCACCCCAGCATCACCGTATCCGTGATATGGATCGCAAACTGCGCCAGATTGCTGAGGATCAGCGGCATGCCCAGCGTCCAGATCGCACGGCTGTGGTCCTGATATGTCTGTGCGATGAGTTGCATGGGCTCAGGCTTAGGCCTGATCTGTACTTGGGTAAAGCCCTATCAGATCGCGCGCAGCACCAATTGCGCAGCAAGGATCATCACGATCCCACCAGCTAGAATTTCGGCCCATGCCAGCGTGCGTGCGACAGCACTGTGGCTGACCAATTGCAAAGCGCTTTCGCGAAACCCGACGGCGGCAAAAGCGACCAAGACCGTGATACTGGCGGTGCCCAACCCCATGACAAGTGCACCGATGATCCCGGCCCAATCAATGCCCAAGCGCCACGTCAGGATCAGCAGGAACAACGCACCCGTGCAAGGCCGCACCGCAATCGTGCCGATCACAACCAATGCATCACGCCAAGACCGTACTGTTTGAGCCTGCTCCAGCGTGGGCCCATGGGCATGCCCGCACGACGAACAGGCCGCCTCATCGTGACCTTCATGAGCATGGTCATGTGTGGGCCGCAGATGCCGGACACCACGTATCAGCAACCACAGACCGACCAAGCCGATCAAACCATAACTGAGCGGGGCAAGCACATCATCGGCGACGCCGGTCATCTGCTCCCGCCCCCAGCCCAGCAGGAAAACGGCCACATAGACCAATAAGATCGCGGTGACCGCCTGCGCCAGTGACGCGCCCAGCGCCAATCCCGCCAGCCGCTTTGCCGGAACGCGAGTGCCGGCTGCATAACCGCCAATGATCAATTTGCCATGACCCGGCCCTGCGGCATGCACAAAGCCGTAAGCAAAGCACAGGCCCCAGAGGGTTGCCAGCGCGCCAGAGTCACCCGCCCGCAATCCCCGCAGTGCGCCCGCCATCGCATTTTGCACATCGCGTTGGGTGTCAGAGGCCAAACGCATCACCTGATCCGCTCCGCCAAAACCCCAAAGCCAAAGCGCAAGCGCACCCAATGTCGCCAGAATCAAAGCGGGCCAGCGCATGTCACAACAATCGTGTCGGCGAAAGCATCACCAATTTCAGGAAAGTAATCATCGGGACCCACAGTGTTTGGGTCCCGCCCGTCCAGCAGGCTTTCGGCCAAGGCGTAGGCGGCATCAATATCGGCCGGGATAATCTCGACCGTGCAATCCGGGCGCCCTTCGATCAACACGTCTGGGCGCAGATCATAGGCTGTGTAGAACGTTGGATCGAACACGCGGATTTGCAGTGGTGCGTCAGGATCAGCAATTTGCGGCACTGGGCGCAAATGCGCCTCATGAAACAGCCCTTCGGCATAGGTCATGCTGTGGTTCTGTTTCTGGGCCAAGGGCAGCACTTCGCCCGCCTGTGACACTTCAAGATCACCGCCATAATCGGGCGGCCATGTTGCGATTTGGCTGTCCAAAAGGCTTTGCTCTGCCGCCGTCAAGATCAGATCCCCGTCCATATCAATGCCCAGATCAGTGGTCACCAAAAGCGAGAAAAAATCATCGTAAAACCAATCCAGTTTGACCCCGACCGCACCATCACCTGCAAAGACCACGGTGACCTGCGCTTCGACAAACACATGCGGATGCGCGGTGGAGGACGCAGGCAGTGCCATTGCGGCGATCAGGGGAAAGGTCAGACGCATGCAGTCTATGTAAGGCGGGATTGCAGGCGCGACAATGGACCCGGTGCCACATGCTACATATCCCGCTTAAGCCACCCCTGATAGTGAACCATCAATGCCCCGGTCAGCGGCGCCTTGAGGGCCACATCAAAGTGAAACCGCCCCTCCGCCTCGTATTCGCGCGCAATGCTGACAGGTAGCAGAAAGCGGGGAAATCGAACCGGGCCGATGCGTCCTGACCGCACCGGAAAATGCAGTTGGCCATCCGCGACATGCAGCCCCAGCGTAAAGGTGAGAGGCCCGAACCGTTCCGTCATATGGCCATCTGCCACCTGAAGGAACGACCCGAACCGTTTGTTACCAAACTGCCTTTCCCACAACTCACCACCCTCTTGCGGGGTCATGATAACGGTGACGGGCGTATCTTCGGTTGCAGGTGGGAAGCCGAAGATACCCGCGATCAGACGCGCCCAGAGCGACCCGCCACGCGTGACCTTTGCCCGCCCTGCCCAACGGCGGGGTGCTGGAACATCGTGCAGATCACGGACGGCGGCAGGCAATGCCGCATAGTCCTCACCCAGAAAGCTGGGGAACAGCGGGATGATATCTTGTTTTGCGATCTCTGTTTGCACCGCGAGATCCTCCATTCCTTGTTCAAGAGCGGCCAGAGACACAACCGATACCGCGGGTCGCGCACCTGACGCGATATCCTGTGGGTCGCGCAGGATCACACGCGCTGGCACCGCCGGGATAAACGGCCCATCGCCCGCGTTCACGCGCATCCGCCATGTTCTGCGCTGCCATCCATCCGATGTGTTCACGCGGACATCCACGATCATCCCACCTGCGTCGGTACCAAACCACCACAAGCACTTTGACAACCAAAGGGTCAGACGCCCGAGCCACGCAGGTGCCCCAAAACCAAACTGCGCCCGCAACGCGGAAAAAACGGCCAATGTGTGGTTCATCACCCCAAGCTCAAGCCCCGCTCGAAACGCTACAGTGCGCGCACCAAATGCATCCGCAAAGAGCCCTTGATCCGGCACGGAAATGACCCAGCCCTTGCGCCGCATTCCCTGCCCCAGATCGAAGCTTTCGGGCAAAGACCAACTGCGTTGTGCGACGATGGCACCATCTACCGGAACATCCATCGGCTGGCCACATTGCGACAGGATACTTTGCACGACCGATGCGCCACGTGGCGCGCGATTGCCGGGCAGGATGGCGGAACTGATGGTGTCGACGGCGGTGGCATCCACGCTGAGTGCGGTGACCGCCGCAGACGATATGGCAGGTACGCTGGACACGCCTGACAGCACAAAGACCCCTGCCGCCTGCGCCTGTTGGTCCAACGCGGAAATCTCGGCGCAAAACGCCAGATCGTCCGACAGATCAAGATAGTGCACACCTTGGGCGATACAGGCGCGTGGCAGACGATAGCGATCATCGCCGTAAGCGTGAAACGGACCGGCTGCATCAACGACAACATCAGGTTGTACGCGCCAGAGTGCGTCCAAATCTCCGTTGCGATCAAAGCTCATGCACGTCGCGCCAACGGTCTCTGCCAGATTTTGCGCGGCAGCGGCTGAGCGCGCCGCGACAACAACCTCATGCCCATCGCGCACCAGCAATCGCACGAGGCGCGACCCAAACACGCCCGAACCCCCAATCACAATAACCTTCACGACAGCAACCGCGCCCGGAAAGCTGGATCAGGCAAAGCGCACATATCGCCCCGTCCTAACATCGCATAGCGATTGCGGGCGATCCGCTGATACAGCCAATTCCGCAGCGACGGCGGTAGCAGTTTCAAACCGATCAGCAGCCGCCCCACCCCGCCCGATCTTTGACCCACCCGGATCAGCGCATCAAAGTCGCGCCAGACCGCGCCATCTTCGATGAATAGCCATGTGTCAGGATCAAGCGGGTCCAGATCATTTTCGCGCATCAACGCCGCCCCAGTCTCAGACTGGATCGGCGCGATCATGATCTCGCCTGACCGATCAAGCCTGTGGATCATCCGCGCACCCCAACTGCACAAAGCGCAGGTCGCATCCATTACAGCAATCGGGTGATCGGTGGGGGTCATGCCGGGCAATCCTTACTGGGTTTGAAGGTAGCACTGGAACGGCGGCAGACCAGCGGATTTCACCGTTCTGCGGCTAAACGCCGGTAGCCTGAAATTTATCCATCAAGTAAGGGCCGGAGCGCACCGCCGGATAAGCATCCGATCCATCCAACGGCACGATCTCAGAATCCCAATCCGGTTGATGAAAGAACGCCAGCGATTGACGCGCGGGCTGCCCCGGTTTTGCGACCACCCGGTGCAGCGTGCTGACCCAACGATCGGCTGTCCAACGCGCCATCAGATCGCCAATGTTGATGACAAAAGCACCTTCAGGGGCGGGCACATCAACCCAAGTGTCGCCCTGCTTCACTTGCAGGCCCTGACTGCCCGGCTGCGGCAGCAGGATGGTCAGCGAGCCATAGTCGGTGTGGGCCCCCGCACGCTGTTGCTTATCCAAAGGCATATCCACCGTCGCTGGATAATGCAGCGCGCGCAGTGCAGAAATCGGGTGGGCAATGAACGGATCAAAGTGATGATCGGACAGGTCCAAAGCCACGGCAAAAGCGCGCATGACACGCGCCGCCAACTCCTCCATCGCGGCATAGTACGCTTCCCACGCCGCACGAAAACCCGGCACGTCCGGCCACAGCGTCGGCTGATAGCAAAAACCCATTGCCGCAGCACTCGCATCTGCCGGTACACGCAACGGGCCGCCGTTGAAGCTTTCTTTTAAATCAGGCGGCGTGTCCTCGCCCTTGGAGCGGGCCAGGGCCTCAGCATCAGGACCTAGATATCCGTAAGGATAGCCTTGATAGGGTGGCGCAACTGATCGCTTGGCCTCGGGCTTTTGGGCAAAAAATGCCTCTGCGACCCGCCAGACATCCGCGATAGTTTCTGGCGCAACGCCATGGCCTTCCAGCACCAGAAACCCGGTGTCACGGCAGATTTGATCCAGCTTGCGCGCCATATCGTGGCGTGCATCTTGATGCGCGGTCTCAAAGGCGGCCAAATCAAACCGGGAAAGCATCAGCCCAGCACCTCGCGCCAAGAATGCTTAGGCGCAAAGCCAACCATGCGCCTGGCTTTGTCATTGGCATAAAACGTCTCATCGGGGCGCATCTGCCGTTTCACTGGCACGCCATCATAAAACCGCGCAATCACCTCATCAGACGTGATCCCGACCGACATATCATCGTTGGCCACGTTAAAGACCTCGTAGCCCAGCCCATCGGTCCGCAGACAGCAATCGACCATATGCCCCAGATCACGCGCATCAATATAGGCAAAGATATTACGGCGACGGGTGGCCGGGTCCTTCATAAAGACTGGGAAGTTTTCAGCATATTCATGCGGTTCGATCACGTTATTAATGCGCAACCCATAGATATCGGCACCGCTGCGTGCCTGAAAAGATCGCGCCGTCGCCTCATTGCAGACCTTCGACATCGCATAGCTGTCATGGGGGACCGTCGGGTGATCTTCATCAATCGGCACATAGTCCGGTTTGACCTCGCCATCGGCAAAACAGACGGCATATGTCGTCTCGGAGCTGGCAAAAATGACCTTGGGGATACCCAGCTTTACCGCCGCCTCAATCACGTTGTAGGTGCTCAGGGTATTCTGGCGGAAACACTCACCATCGGTGCCGATCATCACGCGAGGGACAGCAGCGAAATGCACAACAGCGTCATAGGTCGGCACGCCTGTGCCTGCGTCCAACTCATCAAAGTCTGTAAACTGTGACATCGCACCAATGACCTGTCCGGCATCGCACAGATCAATCAGCAATTCGGACACATCCAGACCAGAGGGGACGCGGTCCGCATTGACAACATGGTGGCCCTGCCCTTGCAAATAAGTGATCGCATGTTTGCCAGCCTTGCCGCTGCCACCAGTGAAAAATACGCGCATGCTGTTTCTCCTTTTGCCCGCCAGATTAATCCGCCAAGAGGTAACCGCAATGACTATTCATTCCTGAAGTTGCCCTATACGTTAAGCGCAACCCATAACATCCCATAGAAGGAACATCTTATGCGAAGGATCACGGCAGCCATTGGTATCATAGCCGCAACGGCGAGCCAGGCCGAGAACCGCATCGATGTCGTGCGCCCAGATGCACCAGCGCTGGCCGCTTTTGGCGATCACAAGATCGGCGTGACCACGATGACCTTCACGAACCGCGATCAAATCGACATCGTGAACACAGACGAAACCGGCGAGCCGCCGCGCTATGACCGCGAAATCACGGTTGAGATTTGGTACCCCGCCACGGACGACACAGAGCCCGGCGGAACCTACACCGCCCTGATCCGCGACGGCGTGACCGAGGCCACGCTTGTTGGCCAAGCGGCCCGCGATGCGGCACCTGATACGTCCGAGACATTTCCGCTGGTGATCATCTCTCACGGCTATCCGGGGAACCGCTACCTGATGTCGCCATTGGCCGAAAATCTTGCTTCAAAGGGCTATGTTGTGGCCTCAATCGACCACCCCGACAGCACTTATGACGATCAGACGGCCTTTGGGTCGACGCTGGTGAACCGCCCATGGGATCAGCGCTTTGTGATCGACAGCGTCACCGCGCTAGAGGGTGATCTTGGCCGCATTGTGCAAGACGATAACGTCGCCATTGTGGGCTATTCGATGGGCGGCTACGGCGCATTGATCTACGCAGGTGCAGGTGTGACCCTGCTCAGCACCACATATGAATGGGGCGCGCCGCAAGGGCTGCTGGAGCGTAACCTGATGGGCACCGAAAGCCACAACTCTTTAAAGGACGACCGGGTGAAAGCCATCGTGGCTTTTGGGCCGTGGGGCAACAACACCGGGTTCTGGGACGCGGAAAGCTGGGCCGGGATCGACAAGCCGCTGATGCTGATCGCTGGTGAGATTGATGATGTATCGCAGTATTCAGCCATGCGCGCGATCTTTGATGAAACGATCAACACCACACGGCACCTGCTGACGTTCGCGCAAGCCAACCACAACGCCGGCGCCCCGATGCCCGCCCCCGCCGAAAGCTATGCGGTGTCCGAAGAACTGGGGTATGCGCCGTTTGACCACTACGCCGATGCGGTCTGGGACAATGTGCGGATGAACAATATCAGCCAGCATTTTGTGACCGGATACCTTGATATGCATCTTAAGGGGGATGAGGAAAAGGCGCGCTACTTTGATCTGACACCTGTGGCGACCGATGGGCTCTGGTCGGTTGATGATGATGGTGTGCAAACACCCGAGCACAGCTATTGGACGGGCTTTCCAAACCGGACGGCGGCGGGCCTACGGTTTGAAACAAAAGCGGGCGGCGAATAAAAGAGGCGGTTAATCCTTGCGTTTACGCGTGAACACCATCTTCTGATCCAGCAAATCCTCATGCGCACCCATCCAGGCATAAACAAGCAAGGCAGGTTCGCTTTTTCCCACTGTGATCCGATGCAAGTGCTCTGGCGGGTTAAAGATCAGGGATCCGGGAACATAAACGCCCTGATGGTTTTCAGACACGGCCCCTGACAGACATAGCTTTCCGTGATCCCACGGTGGGCATGGGCGGGATAGGTACAACCCGGCGCAAACAGGACTATGCCCAGAATGATCTCTTCTGACACGACCGGACCATTTGGGCCTGCAACCTCGGCATAGGCATAGCTGCCGACGAGGCCCTTGGGCACTTTTTCATAACCATATTGCCACGACAGATCGGCCTGCACTGACTCCAACGCGCGAATGGTTGATCCCATCCGATCCCCGCGTCCTTCGTCCAAAGCACGTTTGAGATGCGCCGTGACCGGCTTTTGCGCGGGTGTTTGGGTGCGGATCACTGGATTGGCCCGCAGTACGCGGTTGATCGCCTCGCGGACAGCACGCTGATGGGTACGAATACGGTCGCTGCCACCCGACGGCAGATAGCGGTAAAGCTCATAGTACTCTTGCAGCAGATACCGCCAGTCAGGCAGTTGGCGCAGGCGCGGTACGGGCGTTTCTTTCGGGTCATTCATTGTGCAGCGATCCTTTTGACGGCCTGTCTTGGCACACAGACGGTCATGCGCCAAGACCACGCGAGTGACAGCCCCGCGCCAACCCCAGTTTTTTTTGCCCGCAGGCCCATCTTTGCAACCCATTGCACAAGAATGCAGCCTTCCCCCGCCCTGCCTGCTCTGCCATACTGAGCAGCAATCAATAAATGAGGTTCGAGCCCCATGCCCAGTGATCTTTTGTCCAATAGCGGACCCAACGATTATAACGCCGACAGCATCGAAGTGCTGGAGGATATGGAGCACGTCCGCCTGCGCCCCGGCATGTATATCGGCGGCACGGACGATCGCGCGCTGCACCATATGGTTGCCGAAATCATCGACAACTCAATGGACGAAGCCGTCGCCGGACATGCAACGTGGATTGAGGTCGAACTGCACGAAAACGGCAACGTATCGGTTGCTGACAACGGGCGAGGTATCCCGACGGACCCTCACCCAAAAGACCCCTCAAAGTCCGCGCTTGAGATTATCTTTTGCACGCTGAACGCGGGCGGCAAATTTTCGGGCAAGAACTATGAAACATCAGGCGGTTTGAACGGCGTCGGCTCTTCCGTGGTGAACGCGCTGTCTGATCATCTGCGTGTCGAAGTCGCGCGCAACAAAGAGCTGGTTGCGATGGATTTTGCGCGCGGTGTTCCCCAAACCAAGCTGGAAAAAATCGGCAGCGCACCTAATCGCCGCGGCACCAAAGTGACCTTCCACCCAGATCCTGAAATTTTCGGCTATCTCAAACTGAAGCCTGCACGCCTTTTTGCGATGGCGCGATCCAAAGCCTATCTCTTTTCCGGCGTTGAAATCCGTTGGAAAACCGGCATCTCGGACGGCAATACCCCGATGGAAGCAAAGTTCCATTTTCCCGGCGGCCTCTCTGACTATCTCAAAGAGCGGCTTGAGGGTGCGACGACCTATGCCGACAAACCCTTCGCGGGCACAGTCGCATTTCAGGAAAAATTCGGCGAACCCGGCAAGGTCGACTGGACAATCAATTGGACACCCTCGCGGGATGGTTTCATCCAGTCCTATTGCAACACGGTGCCCACACCCGAAGGCGGCACGCATGAGTCCGGGTTCTGGGCGGCGATACTGAAGGGCATCCGCGACTACGGCGAACGTGTCTCTAACAAAAAGGCAAAACAGATCACCCGCGACGATCTGATCACTGGCGGTTGCGCGCTTGTGTCGGTCTTCATTCGGGATCCGCAATATGTGGGCCAGACCAAAGACCGGCTTTCAAACGAGAACGTACAAAAGATGGTCGAAGGCGCTGTGCGCGACCACTTTGACAACTGGCTGGCGGCTGACACGAAATCAGCCGGTGCGATCCTTGATTTCCTTGTGCTGCGCGCCGAAGAACGCCTGCGCCGCCGTCAGGAAAAGGAAACCGCGCGCAAGTCCGCCACCAAGAAACTGCGCCTGCCCGGAAAACTGACCGATTGCACGTCGAAAGACCGCGTGGGAACCGAGCTTTTCATCGTCGAGGGCGACAGCGCGGGCGGCTCCGGCAAAGGCGCACGCGATCGCAAGACCCAAGCGCTGCTGCCACTCAAAGGTAAAATCCTCAATGTGCTTGGCGCTGCGTCATCCAAGCTGACAACCAACGCTGAAATCAATGACCTCTGCGAGGCGCTCGGTGTCGGCATGGGCACGCGGTTCAACGTCGAAGACCTGCGCTATGACAAGATCATCATCATGACGGATGCGGACGTTGACGGCGCGCATATCGCGTCGCTTTTGATGACATTCTTCTTCACGCAAATGCGGCCACTGATCGACCAAGGACACCTCTACCTGGCCTGCCCGCCGCTGTATCGGCTGACGCAAGGGGCGAAACGGGTCTATGTGGCGGATGATGCGGAAAAAGACGCGGTGATGGCCAAGGGCTTGGGCGGTAAAGGTAAAATCGACCTACAACGCTTCAAAGGCTTAGGCGAAATGGACGCCAAGGACCTCAAAGAAACCACAATGGACCCCGCCACCCGCAAACTGATCCGGGTCACGGTACACGACGAAGTGCCGGGCGACACAGCGGATTTGGTGGAACGACTGATGGGCAAAAAGCCCGAACTGCGGTTCCAGTATATTCAGGAAAACGCGCGGTTTGTGGAGGAGTTGGACGTTTAAAGGGTGCAGATCAATCTGGGTCCAACAACACAGGAAAGGCATTTCCCAAATATCTGTGAGTTACCCAACAAGCCAGAAGAAGCGCCCCAAGTATTGCTCAGCAAAGCGGCTGCACCGGTAGAAAAGGCAATCGAGAAGATCGACATCGCTTTTACTGGTTTGAGGGATAAGCCGTTCAAATCAGTGTGTCGAACGGCTTCCTCTAAGCCCGACTACTTTGGGTTAGCTCAGCTCAAGTGGTGATGCAAAGACGTCGTATTGCGAACCCATACGGCACCCAAGACTCTACAGTTCCGATAAGTCTTTGATTTTGTGGTGCCCGGGGGCGGAATCGAACCACCGACACGAGGATTTTCAATCCACTGCTCTACCCCTGAGCTACCCGGGCATTGGGACACGGGGGCAAAACCACCGCGTCAGGTAGCGGCGTTTTAGACGTGAGGGATGGGGGTGTCCAGAGGGAACTGGTTGAAAAACCGAACGTTAGTGTGGTTTGTCGCGTTCTGTGTGTTGCAGCTGGATTTCCAGTTCTTCTGCGTCCTCGGGGTCATCAGCCGGAATGGCGTAGCCACCGGTAAACCACTTGGCTAGATCGACGTCAGCGCAACGCTTTGAACAGAAGGGACGAAACGCGGTTTCAGTCGGTTTTTCACAAATTGGGCAGGCCATCAGATGTCCTTCAAAAGATGCTTGGGAAAAGGGGGGCGCTCGCGTTTGCGTTGCAGCTCGAACAGCCCCATTGGGGTCCAGCCGACCAGCGAGGTTTCAATCGGATCCGCCTTGAATGACGCGCGCAGCGATTGTTCCACCTGCTTGCGGTGGGCTTTGGACATGGACACGAAATCAACCGTGATCTGCCCGGCAAATCCACGCAGCCGCAAGGCACGTGGTAAGGCGCGGGCTGCAGCGAGATTGGCTTTCAGCGCTGCGGCAGGCGATGTGTCAGTTCCTGTATTCACATCGACCGCGACCAACGCGCGTGTCGGCTCCACATACATATGCCCCTCACCCAGCGCGACCTTTGGCTGCGCCAACTCTTCAAGTTGATCAAGCACACCAAGGTTCTCAAATGAACCGGCCTCGGTCACAACCCCTGCCGCTCCTGTCCACTCGCGCCAGGCGACGGTATGTGGCCCATCGCCTTCGGTTAGCGCCTCTGGTTCGGACCCGTCAGCATCCTCCAAAACGGCATCCGCCAACGCCAGCATTGCGACGATATCATCGGCAATTTCGTCTCTGTCGGCGCCAGCACACGAGGACCGCAAGATCAGCCCATGCGAACTGTCAAACACCTCATGCGCGATGGCAAGCAGGTTGTCGCGCACGTCTTCGTCTGTGATCTGGCGCGAGATATTCAGCCCCGGTTTGCCGGGTGTCACAATGGCATAGCGGCTTTTGAACAAAACACGATCAGTCACCGGTATCGCTTTGCCATCCTCGGAAATCCCCGTGACCTGCACCAATAGCGGTTGGCCGGGGCGCAGGCCTTTGCCTTGCCGCAGGAACGCGGTCTCACCCTGAGGTAAACGCATCATCATCCCGCCTTGGCCCTTGATGGGACGGTCACAAATCGCTCGAAAAATCGCACCCGGGCGCGGGGCGTCATCGTGATCAATCAATATATCATCCAGCTTGCCGTCCACCATATAGGCGGCGGCTTCGATCTCACCGATATGATCCAGAACAATCGTGCGGCCCTTCATGATGCCTCTCCAAAAAGCGCGACGCCCGCAGCGGTTAGCAAACCTGCTGTTTCCGTCAGGGGCAGGCCCACAATCCCTGTGTACGATCCGTTGATCCACGGAATGAACGCACCAGCCGGCCCTTGGATCGCATAGCCACCCGCCTTGCCGCGCCAGTCATCCGAGGCGATATAGGTGTTCACCTCCGCATCAGACAATTGTTTGAAAGCCACCGTGCTTTGCACGTCCTTCGTCCAGACGCGCTGCCCGCGTTTGACGGCCAATGCCGTGATGACCCGATGGCGCCGACCAGACAGGGCAAACAGAAACTGCGCCGCCTCGGCTGCATCCGCAGGCTTGCCCATAATTCGGCGACCAAGTGCGACAGTCGTATCAGCACAAAGGACAACTTCATCCTCTGCCGCGTCAACAGCTGCGACCTTTTCGGATGCAATCCGTTTGACATAATCTCGGGGCAACTCACCCTTATGCACATCTTCGTCGATATCGGGAGGGCGCACAGCGCTGGCTGTCAGTCCAAGCTGCGCCAGCAATTCCAGCCTCCGGGGTGAGCCAGAGCCGAGAACGAGCTTAAGTGTTGGATCAGAACGCAGTGTGGTCATTTATCAGCGTCCACCAGCACGACCGTGACTTGCCACCGGCAAATCCCTTTCCCGCACCCGGTGAAGCCACGCTTCACGCTACTTAAAGCGATAGTTAATCCGACCCTTGGTCAGATCATAAGGTGTCATTTCCACCTGTACTTTGTCGCCTGCCAGAACACGGATGCGGTTTTTGCGCATCTTGCCTGCCGTATGCGCGATGATCTCATGGCCGTTTTCCAGCTCGACCCGAAACGTCGCGTTTGGCAGAAGTTCTTTCACGACACCTGGGAATTCGAGCAGTTCTTCCTTGGCCATGTGATCTCCTATATCTGTTATCTGCTTGATGCAGACGGCGCTTACATGCGCCTGAATGCACGGATTTTCAAGGGTTAATCGGTGCAGCCTCTGTTTTGACGCTGAAAGCTGTATGACGGTGGTGTTTGGGTTCGAAAGCGGGGTGCGCGGGGCCTGAATGCGGTTTGGGCGCGCGTCCAAGGCAGGTTAATCAGGTTTACCGGCACGGCCATTGGCAGGGGCTGCCCCAGATTTATCGGTTGTTATCGAATGTAGGCTACTGCTGCGTGGGGGTACATGGCCACTTTGGGAATCAATGCAGACATTTTCGCAGGAAACACTGGCCAAGCGTGAGCAATCACGACATCGCCTGATGGTCGTTTGCGTGGTCGTCACGGTCGGTCAACTTGCCGGATTTATATCGCATCGCACGATGTCGGCGGATATTGCCGCCAAGACGCCGTTTTTCTCAATAGCGCTTTGCGTGACCATGCTGATCGGTTTCATGCTTGCTGCACTGCGGTGGCGGGTTCAATTGACAGCAAGGCTGACCTTTGGGCTGGGTGGCGTATGGCTTGTTGCGATCGTTATCAGCCATAGTGGTGTCGGGGGCTTTCATACGACCGCACTGCTCGTTTTGCCGGCGCTGTCTTCCCTTGTTCTGGGCAGCCGCGACACTTTGTATCTCAGCCTGTTTTGCTATGTCAGCCTGATCGGCCTTTACATTTTCCGGGATTACATGCCGCCCTATTATCTTGATTGGCCGGCGCATGTGTCCGCGACCTTTCGGTCACTCTTTCTGACGATGCTCATCATCATGACCTGCACGTATATCATGGTGCGCGAAATCGAGCGGAGCGACGCGCGATTGCACATCGCCCTTCAAGAGCAAGAGAAAGCGGCCACATCTGACGCGCTTACAGGTCTGGCCAACCGGGCGGCGACGCAGGCCTGGCAGCGCGCCGCAGAAGGCGCGCAACGCAAGGTACGGGTTTTCCTCATTGACCTTGACGGTTTCAAAGACGTCAACGACACGTTTGGTCATGCGGCAGGCGACGCCATACTTATTCAACTTTCCGGGGTGTTACGGGACCTCGTGCCTGACCCTTCCTTTGTTGCGCGTCTTGGAGGAGACGAATTCCTGGTTGGCGTTGACCTGTCCAACCCGGTCGTGGACACACTCGGCGCGGCGCTGGTAACTGGCCTTTGCGCGGAACACACCAACGGTCTGTCGACACGTTCCGTCAGCGCGTCCGTTGGCGTTGCCGATTTTCCGGCAGACGGCGACGCGATTTCCGCCGTCATGCAGAAAGCGGATCGCGCACTTTATGCGGCAAAGAATTTAGGGAAGGCGCGGGTCGTCGTATATAACTCGGACTGTGATATGCAACTATACGAGCTCGACATCCAGGGTGCAGCAACCGCACCGCGCGCCGCATCGGTGTGACGAAGGGCAATGGGCGCGTTTGCGCGATTACGCGGGCTCCGCTTCAATCCCTGGCCCCCAGCGCGCCACCAAACGGTCCTTGATCTGATCACGGGCTTGCCGATAAAGCGCCAACCGCGCCTCACGGCTGTCGCCTAACCCGGTGGGGTCCAGGATGGGCCAGTATTCCACATCCAGATGGTAAAACTGCGTCAAATCCAGTGCGCGGCGCTGGCTGGCGGGCGAAAGAGCCAACACCAGATCGAAAGATGACAGATCATCGCCCCAGTCTTCCATCTCATCGAAGGATCGCGACCGATGCCGCGACAGTTCGACCCCGATCTCGGCACAGACTGCGATGGAAAATCCGTCAATCTCAAGGTCGTTCTTCACCCCGACAGATTGAATGTAGCACTCGGTGCCATACAGCTGTTTCATGATCCCTTCGGCCATCGGCGAACGAACAGAGTTATGGTCACAGCAAAACAGGACTGACTGCGGAAGGTCCTTGTATTTGTCCCCCTCCGCCATGTTTTCAGCCTCCGAAGTGCAGGACGCAGATGAGGGTGAACAGGCGGCGGGCTGTATCAATATCGACGTCGGCTTTGCCTTCCAGCCTTTCCTGCAAAATCCGCGCCCCTTCGTTGTGGATACCACGGCGGGCCATGTCGATCGTTTCGATTTGGCTGGGGGGCAAGGATTTCACGGCGTCAAAATAGCTTTCGCAAATCTGGAAATAGTCCTTCACGACCTGCCGAAAGGGACCTAGCGACAGGTGAAACTCACCCGCTGGATTGTCGTTTTCCTGCTTGAGATCAAACACCAAACGGCGCTCTTTGATTGACAGGTTCAGCTTATATGGGCCTGCGGGCACGTCACGCCCATCGCGTGCGGGCATGGCAAAGCTGTTGTCTTCCAACAGATCAAACATCGCCACTTTGCGTTCCTGATCAATCTCAGGGGTGGGCGGCGGCAGATTGCGGTCGTCAATCTCGATATGGCTGATCCTGCTCATGGCTCACCTCTATTCAGGCGGTCGAGGCGCGCGCGCACAGACAGACCATGGGCCTCTAAGCTTTCAGAAATCGCAAGCCGTTCGGCTGACGGGCCGATGGCCGCCAAAGCGTCAGGTGTCATGCGTGAAAGGGTCGTGCGTTTGATAAAGTCCATGACCGATAACCCGCTTGAAAACCGCGCGGACCGGGCCGTCGGTAACACATGATTTGGACCGCCAATGTAGTCACCAATCGCCTCGGGTGTCCAACCCCCAATGAAGATCGCGCCAGCATGGGTGATCTTTTCGGAAAGGGCGTCCGCATCAGCGGTGCAAAGCTCCAAATGCTCCGGCGCGATACGATCCGATAGCGACACGGCCTCTTCGAAATCCTTTACCGTGATCACAGCCCCAAAATCACGCCAACTGGCCCCAGCAATCGCACGGCGTTCCAGTGTCTCAAGTCGCTTGTCCACCGCCTTCGCAACAGCTTTCCCAAAGCCTGCATCGTTAGTGATCAGCAAAGACTGCGCACTCTCATCATGCTCGGCTTGACTAAGCAGATCGAGCGCAATCCAATCTGGATCGTTATCCTTATCGGCAATCACCAGAATCTCGGACGGGCCGGCAATCATATCAATGCCAACCTTGCCAAAAACCCGACGCTTGGCCGCAGCAACAAACGCGTTGCCCGGCCCAGTGATTTTATCAACAGGCGCAATCGTCTGCGTCCCATAGGCAAGAGCGGCCACGGCCTGCGCACCGCCGATGCGGTAAATCTCATCGACGCCAGCGATTTTCGCTGCCATCAAAACCAGCGGATTGGTCACGCCATCGGGCGTCGGCACAACAATCGCCAAGCGCGCGACACCTGCCACTTTCGCCGGAATAGCATTCATCAAAACGGAGGACGGATAAGACGCCAGCCCACCGGGCACATAAAGCCCTGCCGCAGAAACAGGCGTCCAACGCCACCCAAGCGTTGCCCCTGTCTCATCGGTCCAAGACGCATCATCCGGCATCTGCCGCGCGTGGTAGGCACGGATACGCTCGGCGGCCAGTTCCAGCGCCGAACGATCCGCGTCCGACACCTTGGCGCATTCGGCTTCAATCTCAGCCGCACTAAAGCGCATGGTCCCCGGCGTCAGATCCAACCGGTCAAACTTGGCTGTCAGGTCCAAGACAGCGGCATCACCCCGCGCCCGCACATCCGCGATAATCTCGGCCACCACATGATCCACATCCGGGCTATCCTCGCGTTTCGCGCCCAGAAGGGCGGCAAAGCGGGCCTCAAAATCGGCGTCAGCGGTGGATAGAAACTGTGGCATCACATCACTCCTTGCGAAGCCACGACATAGCGGGGTGGGCTGGGTGGTTCAATGGTGGGTATGGGGTGCGGATGAGGCAGTAGGAGAATTTCGGCTTTGAGCCCATTTGACGGATGCTGCGCGGCTGACAAATGGCGCTTTTGAATTTTGCTCGAAATTTTTACCTGAGAACGTAACCGCGCAGTTGAGTGCAATTCATTGAATGCGAGGGGCAGGTCCATCTTTCGGCCCAGTAGCAATGTCTGCGCTTAGAATCAGTTTTGTCTGAGCACATATCCGAAGACGTCAGTCAGCAGATCTTTCGTCCAAAGGAAACGTCGGATGCGGCACGTTCCTGTAGCCCAGTGACGAGTAGTTGAGCGTACACAAGGCACCGCTATCGCAGACGATGATACGCCCCGCGATGGGTGCGAAAGCCGCCCGGAAGTGCTGCATCGATTTCAATGCGACGACAGATTTTTTCGCCGGATCAATCCCGAAAGCTTCGAACTGCCTGAGGTCCAACATCTGGTGCGCAATGCTGACGATCAGGATGTCGATGCCGCCAACTTCAAGCACTGCCGTCGTGCCAAAACTGCGCTCTAACCCACCCAATATCGGTCCATTCCCGACGACACGGCCGTCCCCTGCCCATTTGACAATACCCGTCACATTGAGTGGGCTGCCGCCCAGTTCTGGCGCCGTTGTGCCGCCAATGTTCAATGTGACCGGGCTTCCTTTGGTTTTCGCGCCAAGGAACGTGGCAGCGACCGGGTCGACCAATGGCCCGAAACACGCGTTCTTGATGTCGCTCTCAATCAAGGCAGCAAGAAGCGCTGTTGCATCCCCGTATGCCCCCGAACCGGGATTGTCGGCATAGTCAGCAATGACCAGCGGACCTGCGTCGCCGTTCCATTGCCGGGCGGCAACCGCAGCCTGGTTACTGGTCAGGTAGGTATTCAGAGCTTCTTGACGACGGGTCCAGATGTCGTCCGCCAGTGTCTCGGCAATAAGACGATGGGCTGCGGTGTCGTCGTCGCATGTAACCAGAACCGTTGGGCCAACCTCGGCGATATCCGCACAAGGGAATGCGCCGTTGATGCTGATGGCATAGACCCCTTTGCGCGTCTCAAAGGCACGCGCAAGCGCATGGCGTTCGATCATTGGCCCGATATCTGTGCGACCGCCGTTGGCTTCCTCCAGCATGGGACGGTGCGCACGCAGCGTTCTGGGCTGAATATCACCTGACATTGTGCGCTGCAAAAGCTCCGCCACCCGGCGCCCGGTCGCGCGGATATCAACATGCGGGTAGGTGGTGAAAGAAACCAGGATTTGGGCCAGATCACACATCGCTTTGGTGACGTTGGCATGTGGGTCAAGCGTAACGGCGATTGGCAGGTCCGGGCCAACGATGGCACGTAGACGGCGCAGGATTTCTCCTTCGCCGTCGTCACAAAAGTCGGTGACCATTGCACCATGAAGGATCAGAAATATGCCGTCCCAATCGCGATGTGCCGCATCGACCAGCGGTTTTGTCAGTATCTCGAAGGCTTCGCGAGTGACAACGCCACCCGGTCCGGCGGCAGCGCTGATGACATGGCTTATGTCCCAGTCATAGTCGCGACCCGTCTCCAGTAGTCCCGCAAGCTCGGTATTCTGCTCACCTCGCGCCGCGACGGCCTGATCACCATCCAACAGGAAACGGTCATAGAAGCATTGCAGGGTTGTCGGATGAATATTGAACGTGTTTGTCTCGTGCGACATTTCAGCACTTAATACTTTGAAGCCCACTGATCGTATCCTTCATGGCAGCGACGTGTTCTGTGGTTGGACTGGCATAAGCACAATCAGGTTTTGGCCGCAGTTTTGTCGGACCCTGCTGCACCAACGTGACCCGTGAATTTGCCATAAAGCCGAGCGATCTTGTTCATGCGGGCTTCGACCTCGGGACCCAGTTCCATGAACACGCCGTTGACCAAAAGATTGGCAAGACTGGCCATCTGGGCAGTGGAGTCCCAGAATAGGTTGAAGGATGTGGGCACGACAAATCTTTCATCCGCCACGTTATGACCCCAATCGCAATATGGGTCCGTGATCAGCGTCACGGGAATGCCAGCCGCGTGCGCTTCTTGTGCCAATAACCGAGCCTGACGGGAATAACGGCGCGCTTCGAACATGACCAAGGCCGTGTCGGTATCATCCATAGCCAGCACATCGGCAAAATTGCCGCTGGCCAGATCAACCAAATGCACCCCATCGCGTAGATATTGAAGTTGATTAACGAAAATCTGCGCGATGCCACGCTCTGTCTGGAAACCGACGACAAAGACCGATCTGGCCTGCGCCAGACGCTTGACCACCCTGTCCCATTCCGGCGTATGCGCGGTTTCGTAGACGGCGACGAGTGCTGCCATCTCCAGTTCCAGACCGCGAGTCAGTTGATCCTCGCCAGCCTTGGTGCGTTCCTGCAGATCCCGCAGCCGGTCGCCGATCAACCACGGCTGGTCGCCCATGTCGTTGCGCAAATTGTTCTTGAGGTCCTTGAAACCTTCATAGCCAATAGAACGGCAAAACCGACCAACGGTCGGCTCGCTTACCTCGACCTTTGCGGCCAGACTTGCAGCAGTCTCGAAAGGAAGGTTACCAAGTTCGGAGAGCATATAGGTTGCTATCGCGCGGTCCGCCTTTGAGGCAGATGCTGCGGCTTGACCAAGGCGGTCGCGCAGGGATTTAGTCATTTTGCCTCCACTATCATCGGGAAAATTTGGTGGTGTAACTTGCCGAAAGTCAATTGTTTCTGGGTTCCTTGTGATATCTCAATGGACTGGGCGTTAGCGCAGCCGATGCGGCGAAAGGCCTTCCACGAGGGATGTTTTGTCAGCCACCGATCGGTTGAGACAAAGGTCAGCTGTTATGACGGCCAAAGCCGGCGCCATCATGATGCCATATCCGCCTTGACCCGCCAGCCAGAAGAAGCCTGACACGTCCGGGTCAAACCCGACAACCGGGACATCATCCGCCACAAAGCTGCGCAAGCCGGCCCAGCTGTGTGCGATCCTGGTGACTTCGATTGTTGTTTCTTGCTCGATCCTGTCGGCGAGGACCGCAATATCCATGTCATCGGCCCAGGCGTCGTGCGGGTCGGTTGCTGTCGCATCGCCCGGTGACGCCATCAGCTTGCCCGCGTCAGGTTTGATGTATGCGCCAAAGCCCGCAAAATCGACCAACGGCATCGCACCATAGTCAAGCCCGTTTGGCCCGTTTATGATGATGGCAGTGCGCCGCTTGGGCACCAGACCGATGCTGCGCGCGCCAGCCATCGTACCGATTTTGTCGGCCCAGGCGCCGCCTGCATTGATGATTGTTGCGGCAGCAAATTGATCATCCTTCGTCTGGATGCGCCAAGCCCCTGATTGATACGAGAGGGCGCTTACCGGTTGCGACGTCAGCGTTTTAGCGCCCTGCGCCTTCGCACCTTTCAGATATCCAAGATGCAGATTGGCGACATCAATGTCTGTGGCGTTAGCCTCGTACACAGCACGGCTGATACGCTCTGGTCGCAAAAACGGTACCATTGCGACGGCGTCCGTTGGATCAATTAAACAGACCTCCTCACCGGGCTCGGACATGGACAGCAGCGCATCCAACTTACCCTGATGCTCTGGCATTGCGACCGTCAGCGCACCACGGGGGGATAACAAAGGTCTGTCGCAAAAGGCGACAGGCGGTGACCTGAAAAATGACTCGCTGGCCTTGTTGACCTGCCGCACGACGGGTCCACCGTAGTTGCGCGTAAACAGTGCCGCGGACCTGCCCGTGCTGTGGTAACCCATGGTCTGCTCTGCTTCGAGCAGCAAGACGGTTCCTGCATCGGCAAGCTCATAAGCCGCTGATGCGCCCGATATTCCGCCGCCGATTACAAGAAAATCATAGATCAAAATTTCGACCTCTTGGACGGCGCAGGATGCGACAAAGACTGGTTTTGCTACAAAGCGCCCATTATTGATGCATTGCAAGAAAAACGTAATATGTTGACTCCTTGCAAGTTTTATTACCTACTTTTTTCAGTTTCTGGGGATTCCTGATGTCAAAGCCATTGCGCGCTCGTCCGACCGGGGCCGCACTATCTGTTCGAACAACGGATACTGCGCACGAGATCTCAGACTGTTTTGTTTACGACCAACAAGGAGACGACGAATGAGGAAGATACTATTATCCAGTGCTGCATTGACGGCCATTGGAGGGATGGCGCTGGCAAATTGTCCTGCTGTGACCGTGTCGGATCCGATGGGCGTCGCCGCTGGCGCGTTCCCGCAACAGTATGAGCTGAGCGAATTCCAGAGCCTCGCAAACTGCGATCTGGGAATGTCCGAAAACCCGGATATCGCAGCATTGAACGTGCGCATTCGGGGCAATCCGGATTTGCCTGCTTTGGCGGATCGCCTACCTGCCGAGCCGCTTGTCGTCGCGCCATATGATGAAATTGGAAAATATGGCGGCGTCTTCAATGCCCTGTCCAACGCGACAGAGGCTGGGACATCAGACTTCATGTCAGTGCGACATGTCAATTTGGTACGCTATGCCGATGATCTGACGACAATCGTGCCAAATGTCGCCAAAAGCTGGTCCTGGAATGACGATTTCACCCAGTTGACCTTTGTCTTGCGCGAAGGCCACAGATGGTCCGATGGTCAGCCGTTCGGCGCTGAAGACGTTGAATTCTGGTACGAAAATCTAGCTCTTGATCCAAATGTGATCGAAAGCCCGAAAGACTATGTCCTTGCAGCCGGTGAACCGATGACGGTCGATGTGATTGACGCGCAAACCGTGCGTTTTAACATGCCATCTCCAAAGCCGGGGTTCCTGTCTCACTTTGCCAGCCACTATGCACAGGGTTTTCAGCCGAAGCATTTTCTGGGGCAATATCACCCCGCGATCAATCCCGATGCCGATGAGCTTGCGCAATCGCTTGGCTTTGAAGATGGCTACGATCTGGTCAGGGTCTACTACGGCAGTTCGGACTGGATGGACACACCAACACCGATGTTGGCCCATCCTGACAAGGTCGCAAACCTGCCACTGAATGCAGCACCCACTTTGGAAAGCCACATCGTCATTGCCGAAAGCACCGAGGGGCGCCAATATGTTGCCAACCCTTACTATTACATGGTCGACACGGCCGGTAATCAGCTGCCCTACATCAACGAGATGGACGAGATTTTTGTTGGCGAAAGCGAAGTACGTCTGCTGATGCTGATGAACGGCGAAGTGGACTACAAGGCGCAGGCCCTGCAGGTGGATTACGTCCCGCTGTTGCTGGAGAATCAGGAAACTGCCGGTTTTGTCGTCGATCTGAAGCCTGAAATCACGATGCCCACCATCGCGTTCAATGTAACCTCTGAGGATTTGGAGAAGCGCAAGGTTTTTGGTGACCTGAGATTCCGTCAAGCCATGTCAGTCGCAATCAACCGCGACGAAATCAACGAAGTTGCCTTGTTTGGTCTTGGTACGCCGCAGCAGTACATCGGTTTCTCACCAACACCTGATTTTATCACGCCAGAATGGGAGCAGCACTACGCGCAATTCGATGCTGACCTGGCAATGTCATTGCTGGACGAAGTCGGCGTCGTTGACCTTGACGGCGACGGGATGCGCGAATTGCCGAATGGCGATCCATTGACTCTGAACTTGCAGGTGGCCACGCAAGGGATATCAATCAATATCGTAGAACTTGTTGGGCAAAACTGGCGTGATGTCGGCATCAACAACACCGTCAAAGAGGTGACGACAGACGAATATCGGTCGTCACAATCGTCGAACCAGTTGGACGTGTCCCTGTTCGAGAAAAGCGTGCCGTTGTCCGTTGTGCTTGGCAACGCCGAAAGCTTCATTCCGCCGTTCGACAATTATTTCAACATGCGCACCGCGATGCTTTGGGGTGAATATGTGGAATCTGATGGGACCGCGGGTGTGGAACCGCCAGACTACGTCAAACAGATGATGGAAGATGTCAGGGCGTTTCAGGCCACACCAGTTGGCACGCCTGAATCCGACGCGCTGGCGCTACGGCTAGTTGAAAACATGACGGGCAATCTGCTCTTTATTGGTACTGTCAAAGGGCAGCAGCCGATCTATCGCAACGCCGCACTGAAAAATTTCACACAGTTCAGAACCGCGTCATATGCCTTTTATAGGACGTATCCTTATCGTCCTTCACAGTGGTTTCTTGACGAATAAGCCATTGTCGGACTTCAAATAGCCGTTTCGGGCTGCTGATGTGGCCCGAGGCCCAAAACAACAGCGCCCAAAGGGGCGTAAAATACGCAGGGGCGTGTCAGACAGATGGTCCAGTTTCTACGCTTCGCGGCAATCCGTTTCGGCCTTGCTGTTTTCACGCTCTGTCTGGTGTCCTTCATCGTCTTTTCGCTAATGGAACTGGTGCCGGGGGACTGTGCTGAGCGTTACCTTGCATTCAAGAACTCGCAAGGGGCGCAGATTTCCATCGCTGATATTGAGGCAGAGCGGGTCCGGCTGGGTCTGGACCGACCTTATCTGGAACGCTGGACAAGCTGGATTCTGAATGCATTTCGGGGCGAGTTTGGCGAAAGCTGCATCCTGCGTCTGGATATCAACCAATTGCTGGGCCAAAAGGTCTGGCTCAGCGTCGGTATCTGCCTTGGTTCGTTGCTGCTGGCCTATGCCATCGCTGTTCCGGTCGGCATCATCGCTGCCACATCGCGTAACCCTGTCCTGAACAACAGTCTGCGTCTGGTCAGCTATCTGGGGCTTGCGCTGCCGAACTTTCTGCTCGCGCTGATCATCATGCTGTTTTCGACCGTCATGTTCGGGAACAGTCTGACCGGGCTCTTCTCGCCCGAATTTCGAGACGCGCCATGGGACTGGGCGCGGATCAAGGACTTCCTTGGCCACGTCTGGTTGCCAGTGTTCATTCTGGGCTGGTCCGCCACCGCGTTTGCAATCCAAACCGTCCGAGCGCTGATGTCGGATGAAATCAGCAAGCTATACGTAACTGCGGCGTCAGCGCGTGGCGTGTCGGGACGCAGGTTGCTGCTGCGCTATCCCGCACGACACGCGCTGAGCCCGATCATAAATTCGCTTGGTTTCGATCTGAACCGTATTTTCAACGAGCTGCCAATCGTGGCCCTGATCCTGACGCTGACCGAGGCGGGATCATTGCTGATCGAAGCATTGGCGCGGTCAAACGATCAGCAGCTTGCGGGCGCGATCATCTTTTTCCTGACGGGCAGTATCGTCGCTATCAACTTCATCACGGATATTGTGCTGGCGCTGGTCGATCCCCGCATACGTCATAGCATATTGGGACAAACGACATGAGTGACACCAATATTTATGACGCATCCGTCGACCAAAGCGCCAAGGATGCCTATTTCACCGCCTCGCAAAGCCAGCTGATCTGGACCCGTTTCAAGAAACAAAAAGCAGCGATGGTCGGGGCCTGGGTTTTGGTGATCCTGATCCTGTCGGGCATGTTCGCGCCATTCCTGACGCCCTATGATCCGACAATTGCCGGTCGCGACAAGGATTATCTGAACGGCGCGCCGACCATTCCACAGTTCTGTGATGAGAACGGCTGCTCTCTCCGTCCGTTCATTTACACACACGAACGCGAACGCTCGATCGAGACAAATTTCCGCTGGGTGACCACCGAAAACAAGGACAAGCGGCGCTATGTCGAATTCTTTGTTCAGGGTAGCGAATACCAGCTGATGTTCATGACCTTTTCAACCCACCTTTTTGGAGTGGATGAAGGATTCATCCACCTTTTCGGCACAGATTCCACCGGCAAAGACATCTTTTCGCGCACCTTCCATGCGATCAATACCTCCATGGCGGTGGGCACGATAGGCGTGTTCCTGGCCTTCGTGCTGGCCCTGATCATCGGCGGGATATCGGGCTATTATGGTGGCTGGATCGACAGTTTCATCCAGATGGTGACGGATGCGGTCCGCACCATTCCGGCCATTCCGCTTTTCATGGCATTGGCCGCCTTCATCCCGGATACTTGGAGCGCCGAAGAGAGGTTCTTCTTCATCTCCGTCATATTGGGTTTCATCAGTTGGCCAACGCTTGCAAGGCGGGTGCGCACGCATCTGCTAACCGAGCGTAATCAGGAATATGTGCTTGCTGCCCAGCTGTGCGGCGCTTCATCGGGACATGTGATCCGCAAGCACCTGCTACCCAGTTTCACCAGCTACATCATCGTCGATCTGGTCATTTCCTTTCCCTACATGGTGCTGTCAGAAACCGCGCTCAGCTTCATCGGTCTGGGCCTCAAGGACCCGGTCAATTCGCTTGGGGTGATGCTGCAAAACGTGACCAGCGCAGATGTTTTGCTGAATTATCAGTGGTATTTCATTCCGGTGATCTTCTTCATCGTCCTCGTTATGGCCTTCGTGTTTGTGGGCGACGGCTTGCGCGATGCGGCTGACCCCTATGGGGACACCAAGAAATGAGCCGACTGATTGACGTCGAAAACCTGACCCTGCAATTCGATACCGACGAGGGCCGGATCACGGCTGTGGACGACGTCTCGTTCAGCCTTGAGGCGGGAGAGGTGATGGGCTTGGTCGGCGAAAGCGGGTCAGGTAAGTCAGTCACCGCCAAATCCTTGATGAAGCTGAACCCGCGCAATGCAATCTATGGCCCCGCTACCAATATCACCCTTCATCTGGACGATGGCCCGGTTGATGTGATGTCGCTGCAAACCGACCACGACATGAAGATCGTGCGCGGCGGGTCCATATCGCTGATCTTTCAGGAACCGATGGCCAGCTTCGCCCCGGCCATTTCCATCGGCGACCAGATGGTCGAGCAATTGTTGATCCACACCAGCTTTTCACCGACGCAAGCCAAGGAACTGTCCATCGAAATGCTGGATCGGGTCGGGATATCGGACGCGAACACCAGGTTCGGCCAATATGCGTTCGAGCTATCGGGCGGGATGCGCCAGCGTGCGATGATTGCCATGGCCCTGTCGACCAAACCCAGACTGCTCATCGCGGACGAACCGACAACAGCGCTGGATGTGACCATTCAGGCGCAAGTCATTGACCTGATGAAAGATATCGTGTCCGAGTTCGGAATGGGGATCATATTCATCACCCACGATCTGGGGGTCATTGCACAAACCGCCGACACGGTCGCGGTCATGTATCTGGGCCGGTTGGTGGAACATGGTAGCGTGCGGGATGTCATTCGCAGGCCCGCACACCCATATACACGCGGATTGCTGGCCGCGTTGCCGACCTTGGATGATATCGACGCCCCACTGACGCCGATCCCCGGCGATATCCCGTCGCCGCTAGAACGACCGTCAGGATGCGTCTACAACACCCGCTGCCAAGAGGTTCTGGGCCGACGATGCGCACGCGAGGTACCGACATTTTCAAACGTCAGTGCAGATCACACAGCCGCCTGCCATCTTCATGACTCAGAAAGCGGTTCCCTGTGACAATGAAACCTTTGATCACCGCACAGGGTCTGTCCGTCCATTATGCATTGCGCGGCGGTCTGATCGGTCCTGCGCCCTTGGTGCGCGCGGTTGAAAACGTAACAATCGAAATCGCACCGGGCAGTTTCTTTGGTTTGGTCGGTGAATCCGGGTCGGGCAAGACCACCCTTGGCCGCGCGATGCTGCGCGCCGCGCCTATCAGCAAGGGCAATGTTCTGTTTGATGATGGTGAGGTGGAATACTCCCTCAAGAACCTCGGCAAGAAAGATCTGAAGGACTACCGCAAACGGGCGCAACTGATTTTTCAGGATCCCTATGCCGCGCTCAGCCCCCGCATGACGGTGCGCGACATTATTGCAGAACCGCTGGAGGTCATGAGGCTTACAAAATCACGCGCGGAAACCGACGAACGGGTACGCGAAATCGCGGCAAAGTGTCGGCTGAATGTCGAACACCTGCGCCGGTTCCCGCACGCATTTTCCGGTGGCCAGCGACAGCGCATCTCTATCGCGCGCGCCTTGGTCTCGGGGCCAAAGTTTATCGTCGCAGACGAAAGCGTTGCCGCACTGGACGTGTCCATTCAGGCCGACGTGCTGAACCTGCTCAAAGCAATCCAGGAAGAAATGGGGCTGACGTTCTTGTTCATCAGCCACGACCTAAGCGTCGTGGCCCATGTCTGCGACCACGTGGCAGTCATGTATCTAGGCCGTCTGGTCGAAACGGCACCGACGCGGGCATTGTTTTCTGCTCCGCGCCACCCTTACACACAGGCATTGTTATCGGCGATCCCCTCGCTCGACCCAGATGACCGGGGCAAGGCGCAGAAACTCGAAGGGGAAATCCCTTCGCCGACCAACCCGCCGCCCGGGTGCAAGTTCCAGACCCGCTGCCCTCATGCTATTGATCGCTGCCGCGTGGAAGAACCGATCCTCGAGGCCGCCGGGACCCAGCACAATGTGGCATGTCACAAATGGCAGGAACTGAGCCGCCGCAGCTGATTGCAGTACCGGCGCTTTCGCAGAAAGTCGTCCGCACATCCGCGCCGTCTCTGCCCTTTAGGAGCCGGATGTTCTAGGATAGCTGATCCTCCTGCGCCGCCACCTCTGGGACGACACCGTTGCTCAGGATGGCGTGAGTTGGGGTCGCTGGTGGGCCGTTGCCGGCGTTGTGAACGGGGAAGGCCGACTGCAGCCAGTATCGATCTGGAGGTGAGAAGTGCTTCTTCTTGAACCCGGCCATCGGCACAGCCGCAGCGAACGGCAGCAAAGTCCCACAAGCCAGACACTGCCTAAATCACTCCGGATGCCCCGGTGCCTTTCCTGACAATGCCACATAGGGCCGGGTCACATCTTGCAAAATGACCTCCAACGCTTCGACCTCCAGTGCGATCACACCATCGCCAGCAAGGGTCAGCTCCAGCCGCCCAGTGCCGTCTTCGGCGGGAACAAACCCCATCGCAAGAAGCGAAAACACCATATCTGGGTCCGATTTATCAACACCCTGACTCTGCACGCGAATCACGTCTTCAACGGCCAAAACCGTCTGCACGCGCTCGTAGCCGCGCTTGCGTGCCTCGGCCTTCGGCGCGTCTTCCCACCGAAAGCGGTTCAGCAGAATGGCAAAGCGGCGCGCCTTGCGGTCCCACCGCATCTCTGCCGCGGGAAACACCGCATCCTGTACCAATGCAGCCATTACTGCCAAATCCTCGGCATCGAGCGCTTTCAGCCGCAAAGGGGCCTCGCGCCCGTCCTCAAAAGTGGCGTCTTGGGTCATGCAGACACCCGTTCGATTTTGGCACCGACAGCGCTGAGCTTTTCTTCGATATGCTCATACCCGCGATCAAGATGGTAAATGCGGCTGACGGTTGTCTCGCCCTCGGCGGCAAGGCCTGCAAGGATCAGCGACACCGAGGCGCGCAAATCCGTCGCCATCACAGGCGCACCTTTCAAGCGCTCGACACCGCGCACGGTCGCGATACCACCATGCACCTCAATATCAGCCCCCATGCGGATCAACTCGGGGGCATGCATAAAGCGGTTCTCGAAAATCTTTTCTTCCAGCACGGATGTACCTTCTGCCGTGCAAAGCATCGCCATCATCTGGGCCTGCAAATCGGTGGGAAACCCGGGGAACACTTCGGTTGTTACATCGACAGCCTTTGCACGATCTGTGCGGCGCTTCACCTTCAAACCATCCGGCGTTTCGGTCACATCGACACCAGCCGCATCCAGTTTCTCAACAAACGATCCCACCAAATCAAGACGGCCACCTAGGCATTCAACCTCACCCCCGGCAAACACCGGGGCCAGCATATAAGTACCAAGTTCAATACGGTCGGTCACAACCGGATGGGTCGCGGCGCCAAGGCGATCAACACCCTGAATGGTAATCGTGCTCGTGCCCTCACCCTCAATCTGCGCGCCCATGCTGCGCAGGCATTTCGCCAGATCAACAATCTCTGGCTCGCGTGCTGCATTTTCAATCACGGTCGTGCCTTTGGCCAAGGTCGCGGCCATCAGCACGTTCTCGGTTGCGCCGACCGAGGCAAAACGCAAAGGCACTTTTGCACCCTTCAACCCGCCGGGGGCCTTGGCATGCAGATAGCCGTCCTTCAGTTCAATCTCCGCCCCCATCGCCTCAAGCGCTGTGACGTGAATATCCATCGGACGCGCCCCAATGGCACAACCACCGGGCAAAGACACGACCGCCCGGTGATGTCGGGCGAGCAAAGGGCCAAGCACAAGGTTCGAGGCGCGCATCTTGCGCACAATCTCATAGTCAGCAGTCGTCGATGTCATGGCATGAGAGGACAACACCTGTACCTTGCCATCCTGCATCGAGGTCACTTCAACACCCAAGGATTGCAACAATGCCGTCATGGTCTTGATGTCCGACAACCGGGGGGCGTTGGTCAGCGTTAACGGCTCTTCCGACAGCAGCGTTGCGGGCATCAAGGTGAGAGCCGCGTTCTTGGCCCCCGCAATCGCAATCTTGCCCTTTAGCGGTGTCCCGCCTGTAACCACAATGGAATCCATGCCTGCCTACTCTTTCTTTTCTTTTTGGGCGTCAGTGCCGCGTGCACGCGCCTGTGCCTTGCGTTTGGCCATGTTGGCCTTGAGTGCCGCCTTAAGGCGATCTTCGCGGGTTTTGGCAATCTTGCCTGTTTTACTCTGGGTGTCTTTGTCGCTCATGACAGCGGTCTTATCAATACGCGCAAAAACCGTCCAGAGAGGGCTTGCACCAAAGGACGATTGCGTCTAATCCCCCGCATCACCGGATGCTGTGGTAGCTCAGTGGTAGAGCACACCCTTGGTAAGGGTGAGGTCGGGAGTTCGATCCTCCCTCACAGCACCATCTCAAACCTAAAACTGCGACGTAATCGTCAGCCCCACCGAAACTGTCGTGCGGTCAAATCGGCTGACGTTGCTTTCTGTCGCGGATGCATCAATCCGTAGTCCGGGCGTAAAGCCTGCATATGAAATATCGGGAAATCCGATGTTTATGTTGGAAGATATGGTGGTGTCCTGCCGCCCGCCTTCCGGGATTGTAAATCCGAAACGATAGTCCGGATAGTCGCTCCATCTCAGGCCGCCGCCGACGGATATGCTGACAGGACCAAGGGGTTCCGCGACGCCATAGTTCAGGCCGAGGGCATGATCGCGCGAGGTGTAGTTCGCATTGTCGCGGCCCTCGCTGTCGGTGACCGAAAGCGTCGCGCCGACGCGGTCTCCGCTGGGCAACTGGTGGGTTATGCCGGCGGTTAGGTTCACGCGGTCAACGTCTCCGATGCCCGGTTCAAGGTACTCCAACCACTCGCGCCGCGCTGAAAGCGACAACAGCGTGCGCTCCGCCACCGAAAACTGGCGGCTGATGCCCAAACGCCAGATATCATAGTTTTCGTAATCCGTTGTCCACGCATCAAAGTCGAGGTCGCGATATTCAAACAGACCGCGTGATGCGGTCACACTCACGGTGCCGTTCTCCAAGGCGCGATCATGGGTCAATGACAATTCGTAATACGCGGTGTCGAATGCGTCGTCTGGTATGGATACGTCGTCGGTCACATAAGCCCGCGCGAGCTGCGACCGCAGACCTGCGGTTGTGCGACTATTCTGGTTTTCCTGAAAACGGTACTGAGCGCCAAAGCTCAAAGAGGCACGCCAGCCTTCCAACGCCAGCGAGTCCGGCGAGAGTGTTTCGTCAGTTTCACCAAATGGCGTATCGACCACAGCGTCAGATTGCTCATCCGCGCCACCATTGATGTTGTTCGACGGCACCAGCGACCCCGATACCTGAAACGCCAACGGATTGCGCTGCCTGACAATGCGGGCGTCTTTCAAGGTGCGCGCGCGCTCTTCTTCATTGGGCGCAACGGTCAAGGCGCGGCGCAACCAGAATGTCGACAGGGTAAAGCGTTCCTCATTCGTAGCGGCCAGCGCCGTCAGCCGCGCCGCCTCATATTTCTGGACATCACTTTGCGACAGGTACCAGGCCCGCGCGCCCGCACGGCGCCCTTTTTCAGCATCACCCAACTGTGGGGCGGCAGCGGCAACCACAATCAGGGCGGTGCGATCATCAGGACGTTGGGACAAAACCGCCTCGGCAATCTGCAAGGCCAGTGCCGGATCGCCACCGCGCAACGCTTGGGCGGCGATAGAGGCGGCCTGATCAATCGGCACCTGGACGCTGTCCTGGGCCACTGCCGCTGTGCCGCAAAGTGCCAGTAAGATCGCAATGATCTTTGAGTTCAGCATGTTGGACCTTCTGCTTTGCCAAAACCGGACGCAAAGCAGTCCCAATCCTGCCTTCGCGCGGGCCAAACTCTCTGCCCCACCACCCCATGTCAACTCACATCTGTTGATATAATTATACGCTCAACCACTATATGTTGTTTTATCAGGGCCTCCCATTTTCTATAGTAGCGCGACTCAACCGACATCGGAGACCGCAGATGCCCATCACCCCAGACCAACAGGCCGAAATCGACGAATTGCGCAGCAACGCCAAACCGACATTGCGTGCGGTGGCCGAAGGGATGGAAGGGCACCTGTACAAAGCCTACGACGTGCTGGACCACGGGTTCATCCGGGTCATCGACTATATGGGCGACGACGCGGCGATCTGTCAGGCCGCCCGCGTGTCCTACGGCAAAGGCACCAAATCGGTGCAAAATGACGAAGGGCTGATCCGCTACCTGATGCGCCACTGGCACTCCACCCCGTTCGAGATGTGCGAGATCAAGCTGCACGTCAAACTGCCTGTCTTTGTCGCGCGGCAATGGATCCGGCACCGGACGGCGAATGTGAACGAATACTCCGCGCGCTACTCGATCCTCGACCGCGAATTCTACATCCCCGAACCCGACAAACTCGCCGCCCAATCGGTGATCAACAATCAGGGGCGGGGCGAGGCACTGACAGGGGACGAGGCCGCCCGCGTGCTGGAATACCTCAAAGGCGACGCCGCGCGCTGCTATGACCACTACGCCGAGATGATCTCGGACGATGGCCAACAAGGCCTCGCCCGCGAACTGGCCCGCATGAACCTGCCCGCCAACATCTATACGCAATGGTACTGGAAGGTGGACCTGCACAACCTCTTCCACTTCCTGCGGCTCCGGGCCGACAGCCACGCCCAATACGAAATCCGGGTCTACGCCGACGAGATCTGCAAAGTCGTCGCCGACTGGGTGCCTGCCGCCTACGGCGCGTTCGAAGACTACCGCATGGGCGGCGCCACACTCTCCTCCAAGGCGATTGACTGCGTGCGGCGTATGCTTAAAGGTGAAGAGGTGACGCAAGAGACCTCTGGCATGTCCAAGGGGGAATGGCGGGAGTTTGAAGGGGTCTTGAACGACCCTGCGTAGCAGGGATGAAACGCTCCAGTGGAGCGATTGAACCGAAAGACGGGCGCGCGACATAGCGTTGCAAGGGAGATGGTCAGAATTGGATTTTTCGGATATGGTTCTAACTGTCCTTGCCTCAGGTGGTGGAGGAGCTGTTGTTGCATATGGGGCGTTCAGATTCTTCGCTGTTTCTTGGATTGAACAAAAATTCGAGCAGCAACTTGAAGCTTACAGGCATGAGAACGCGAAAGAACTACAGTCTCTGAGTGCGAGTGTTGACGGCGCTTTAAGCAAGACGATTAAGTCGCAAGAGAAAGAATTTGAAGTGCTCTCCGAGTTATGGCGATTGGCAAACATGTCAGTTGGTACTTTAGGTTCGTTAGTTAGTCCTTTGCAGAGCTACCCAAATCTACGGAATATGTCGGCGCAGAAAATGAAAGAAGTCTTAGAGCAATATGATCTACTTCCTTCCGTGATGCAGGAGATTCTTGATGCTTCAGATAACCAAAAAGAATTCATAGAAGCTGCGTTTTGGAAACAACTGAACTCAGCCCGCAATGCACTTAATGACTTCCGAAACTGTTTGTATCTCAACGAGGTATTTATTGAACAAGAACTTATGGAGGAATTCGAAGGTATTTCTAAGCAGGTTGTTCATGCCATAGTTGAAAGAGAGATGTCTCATGAGGACAGCGATCACAAAATGCGTGGAGAGAGCTTCAGGGTGTATGACAAAGAAATCAGTCCGCGATTGAAGGCATTGGCCCCATCACTCCGCCGAAAGTTTTTTGACCGCATCTAACTAGCAGATCCGTAGGTCGGGGCCTGCCCCGACTCCCACCCCAACATCCCACATCACCCACCGGATTGGCGGGGGAAGTCGGGGCTCCGCCCGTTCGCGCCTGAAACGGTCCACTGGACCGTTTCCAAGACGGCGCTCACCCCCGCCCGACGTCACCACAATCCCAATGCCACGACGAATACGGCCAATCACGCACATCCTCTACCAACCCATGTTTCACCGGGTTGATCCAACAATGCTGCACATGCGCCGCGTAATCGCGGTCATCCCGGATGTGGTCGGCTCCGCCGCCGGGGCTCCGCCCGTGAGCGCCTGAAATGGTCCACTGGACCATTTCCAAGACGGCGCGCACCCCAAAACCGTTTCTGCCAAATAGGCGCTTCCGCACGTAGGTCGTGGCCTGCCCTGACCCTTGTCCTGCCAGCGACGCTTAATGCCTTATCAGCCGTTTACCTCAATTTGAGGGTCGTGGCGTCCCGCGCCCGTTGTTGCTACATTTCGGCTGACCGGCTAGCTGTCTGGTAGACCAAACATAACCAATCGACTGCTGAAAGCCTGACGCCTATGGCTCTTGAAGGCAGAGACGCGAGTAGGCCAATGAACATACTCTTCCTAACCTCTACCTTGCCGCGCTTCGCTGGTGACTCTCAGGCGTCATTTGTGATGGAGCAGGCCAGCGCCTGGAAGACCGCCCGACCAAATGACAACCTCTATATTCTTGCTCCACATGATGCCGGTGCGCCAGTCGTTGAGCAGATTGACGGCGTGGCAATTGAACGTTTTCGGTACATGAAGCCGGAAGCTTTTCAGACGCTGGCATATCCCGCGATTATGCCCAATCTGCGCAACAACCCCGGCCGGGCGCTACAGATCCCGTTCTATCTTTGGAGCCAGTACCGTAGCGCAAAGCGGATTATCAAGGCCCATAAGACTGTGTCTGACGTCAACGCCTATGGGTCCAAATAGTGTGATTTGATAAGAGAGCGTTTGTTGCTCATCGTAACAACTGAGCAGTGGCCGATGAGGATGACAACGAAGAGCCATTTCATCGTAAATTGATTGTGATCGCTCTAATGGCCTGACTGGGCCATCTTCGCAAATCGCCCATCTGCCAACCAATTCGCATGCCAGCGGCCGTTTCATCCATCGCATTCGCTCAGACGACCCGATGCCCCCTGCTTGACCTCGGCCCGATTACCGTCACTGTAGCGCGGGTAATTTGTCCTGAGGGGAAAGACTATGACACGACGAAATCTGCGAAATTCTGCCCTGTTGGGGAGTGCGCTGGCGTTTTGTGCGATGGGTGTATCTGCTGAAACGCTGCGTTGGGCGTCAACAACTGACCCGCAGACGATGGACCCGCATGCGGTGAACTCTGCCCCGGTGCTGTCGTTCTTGAACAACGTCTACGAGGGCCTCGTGCGTCGTGGTCAGGATATGTCGATTGAGCCGTCGTTGGCTGTGTCATGGGAACCGTTGGAGGATGAAAACGGCTGGCGCTTTAACCTGCGCGAGGGCGTGACCTTTCAGGATGGTGCGGCATTCACAGCAGAGGACGTCATGTTTTCCTATCAGCGTGCATCGGATGAGGCGGCGGACGTACGATCCTGGTTTGCGCCGGTATCTGATGTACGTGTCGTGGATGACTTTACCATCGACTTTGTCACAACCGCGCCGAACCCGTTGTTTCCGGATTCAATCGCAAACTTCATGATCCTTGATAAGGATTGGGCCGAAAGCAACGATGCCGCCCTGCCCGCCCGCGATGCGGAAAACTTTGCCACGATGAACGTCAACGGCACTGGCCCGTTCACCGTTGCCAGTCGCGACCCCGGTGTGCGCACGACGCTGGTGCCGCATGACGGATGGTGGGACGACGCCCAGCATAACGTGACCGAGGCCGTGTTCACCCCGATTGGCAACTCAGCCACTGGTTTGGCAGCACTTCTGTCCGGCGAAATCGACTTTATCCAGCCGATCCCATTGCAGGATGTCGAACAGGTCGAAGGTCGTGATGGTTTCAAAGTGCTGGAGGGTGAAGAAACCCGTGTGATCATGTTTGGCTTTGGGCATGAGCATGACACGCTGCTATATTCTTCGGATGTGACAGATGCCAATCCCTTTACCGATCCGCGCGTCCGTCTTGCGGCGGCCCATGCAATCGACATCGCGTCCATCGACCGAGTGCTGTTCCGCGGTAAGATCGAACCGGCAAATCAACTCGTCCCTGCTGGTATCTCTGGCTATTCCGAGGCCAATCAGGACCGTCCTGCATACGACCCTGACCGCGCCCGCGAACTGCTGGCAGAAGCGGGTTATCCCGACGGGTTTTCCTTTGGCCTGAAGTGTACCAATGATCGCTACATCAACGATGAGGCGCTGTGCCGTGCGGCCGCATCCATGTTTGCCGCTGTCGGTCTGAACGCCGAACTGTCCACCGGTCCGGTCCGTGATTACTGGCCGCAGCTGCGCGAGGATGACTTTGACATGTACCTCTTGGGCTGGTCCCCGGGTACATTCGATATGGAGCACCCAATCCGCTTCTTGATGCACAGCCAAGACGACGAAAAGAAGCTCGGCTCTTGGAACTTCGGCAACTATTCCAACGCGCGCGTCGATGAATTGCTGCCGCAGATCCAGCAGGAAATTGATCCGGCCACCCGTCAGGCCATGATTGATGAGGTCGTGGCGATCACCCAGGAAGAGGTCGCTTACATCCCGCTTTATACGCAACCTTTGATCTGGGCTGCCAAGGACAATGTGGACCTCACACAACGTGCCGATAACTTCTTTATGTTGCGCTGGGTGACCGTGAACTGAGCGCGGTAGAATAGCAAAAAGGCGATGGTTTACTTCATCCTCAAACGGCTGGTGCAGTCCGTCTTTGTGATGCTGGCCGTCGCCTTTTTGGCCTTTTCCCTGTTCCGTTTTGTGGGTGACCCGATCACCCAGATGACGGGTGTGGAAACTTCGGTCGCAGATCAGGAACGGTTGCGCGAGGAACTGGGGTTAAACGACCCTTTCATCCTGCAATTCGGCCGCTTTACTGCCGATATGCTGCAAGGTGATTTTGGGTTTTCATACCGGACCCGGCAGCCAGTGGCCGAGATGATCGCGACCCGTATCCCTGCCACCCTTGAACTTGGCGTCGTTGCATTGTTGATTTCGCTGTTGGTCGGCATTCCTGCGGGTGTCTACACAGCACTGCGCCCACGCGGGATACCGACCCAAGCGATCCTGCTCACCACGCTTGTCGGTGTCTCTATCCCAACCTTTGTGATTGGGATTATGTTAATCTTCATCTTCGGCGTGCAATTGGGCTGGCTGCCCACCTTTGGGCGCGGCGGTACCGTGCAGATTGGCGGATGGGAATCCTCGCTATTCACAATCGAGGGATGGCGCGCGCTCCTGCTGCCTGCGATCACCTTGGGTGTCTATCAACTCACCCTCACTATGCGTCTTGTCCGGGCCGAGATGATGGAGGTCATGCGCTCGGACTACATCCGCTTTGCGATGGCGCGCGGTGTGCCGATGCGCAGGCTGCATTACAAACACGCTCTGGCCAATACGATGGTGCCGGTGATTACGATCATCGGGTTGCAGTTTGGGGGGGTCATCGCCTTTTCCATCGTGACCGAGAGCGTCTTTCAATGGCCTGGTATGGGGTTGCTCTTTCTGGAGTCGATCCGCTTTGTCGATATCCCGGTGATGGGTGTCTACCTTGTCGTGATCGCCTTCTTCTTTGTGCTGGTGAACCTGATTGTTGATCTGCTCTACGTCGCAATTGACCCGCGCCTGCGGGTGAGGGACGTGCAATGATTGCGTTCATCAAACGCTACGAAGGGCTGTGGCTGTTCTTTCACTCGCCCGCAGCGATGATTGCGGCAGTGGTTGCCGTGCTGATCATTCTGGGGGCGATTTTCGCGCCGTGGCTCGCTTTGGTAAACCCTTACGATCTGGCCTCATTCAGCCTGTTCGATGGGCTGCTGCCCCCGGTATGGGAGGAGGGGTCAAACCCCAAATACCTACTGGGCACCGACGATCAGGGCCGGGATATGATCTCGTCGATACTTTACGGCGCGCGGTTGTCGCTGGTGATCGGACTGTCTGCGCTGACAATCGCGGCGGTTCTGGGCGTAGGGCTTGGCCTTGCTGCGGGATACTATGGCGGGCGGTTCGATGCGATTGTCATGCGTATTGCCGACATTCAGCTTGCGCTGCCTGCGATCCTCACCGCCCTTTTGATTGACGGAATTGCGCGGGGCATTCTGCCCGCCGCCGTGCAACAGGACGTGCGGGTTGCCGTGCTGACGCTCGCTATCGCGCTGTCGCTGTGGGTAAACTTCGCGCGGACGGCGCGTGCGTCGACCTTTGTGCAGATGAACAAGGAGTATGTGCAGGCGGCCATCATGATGGGGCAGCGGCCCTCACGCGTGATGTTTGTGCATATCTTGCCTAATATCCTTGGGCCGTTGTTGGTGATCATGACTGTTGATCTGGCGTCGGCCATCTTGCTGGAGGCGACTCTGTCCTTTCTTGGTATCGGCCTGCCCGCAGATAGCCCCAGCCTTGGCACCCTGATCCGGATCGGCATGCAGTTCCTGCTATCAGGCGAATGGTGGATCCTGTGGATACCCACCCTGTTCTTGGTGGCCCTTGTCGTGTCGATCAACATCCTTGGCGACTTCCTGCGCGACGTCTTTAACCCGAGGCTGCGCTGATGCTGACAATCAAGGACCTGAGCGTCAAATTCCCGTCCCGCTTTGGCGATTTCACCGCCATTGAAGACGTCGACATGACGATCAAACCGGGTGAAATCCACGGGCTTGTTGGCGAAAGCGGGGCTGGGAAATCCACGGTGGGTGCTGCTGTCATCGGCCTTTTGTCGTCACCCGGCTACATCGCAAACGGTGAGCTTTCACTCGGCAATACCAACTTGCGCACCCTCACTCCAGATCAGGCGCACGACATCCGCGGCGACCGGATTTCGATGATCTTTCAGGATCCGCAAACCAGCCTGAACCCGCTGATGACCATCGAGGATCAGTTGATCGAGACCATTCAGGCGCACTCTGATGTCAGCTATGCCGATGCGTTGAAACGTGCGGTCGACCTGCTGGAAGAAATCGGGATCAAAGACGCAGCCCGGCGCATCAAAGCCTACCCGCACCAGTTCTCTGGTGGGATGCGGCAACGCGTTGTGATCGCGCTGGCGATTTGCACGGACCCTGAGCTGATCATCGCCGATGAACCCACAACAGCCCTTGATGTGGCCGTTCAATCCCAAGTGCTCGACCTGATCCGCAGGTTGGCCAAGGATCGCCAGATCGCCTTCATGTTGATCACCCATGATATCGGTGTGATCGCCCAGATCGCAGATCGCGTGACCGTCATGCGCAAGGGACGCGTCATGGAGACCGGGGAAACCGCGCAAGTGCTGGGTGCCCCTGAACATCCATATACCCGTGCATTGATGGATGCGGTGCCGCCGCTGGACCACCGCATCAAGCGGTTTCGCGTTCCCGACGAAGACGGCAAGGGGCCCGTGACTGGCAATGCCGCTGAAAAGTGGCTTTTGGAGGGGCAACAGCATGCGCTGACGGGTCTGACCTTGACCGACATCTGCATGCGCTTTCGGGGACCGCGCACATCTTTGTGGCGCAAACCAGAACCTTTCGTTGCGCTAAATGACGTCAGCCTTGAGGTCAGACCAGGGTCAATACTGGGGCTTGTGGGCGAAAGCGGGTCGGGCAAATCCACTTTGGCCAAAGCGATCACCGGGCTGATCACACCCTCTAGCGGCATCATGAAGCTGGGGGATGACATCTTACCGGACGGTAAGGCGCGCGGACGCAAACATCCGTCGCGGCAGCTTATTCAGATGGTGTTTCAGGACCCCTACTCCAGTCTGAACTCCCGCCACCGGATCAGGGATATTCTGACAGAACCTTTGTGGTTTTATGGCTTTGTCCCAGACGCCAGAGAACGCGAAAAACTCGCTGCTGCAATGCTCGAACTTGTCGGCATGCAGCCCGACGCGATTGACAAATACCCGCATCAGTTTTCCGGCGGGCAGCGACAGCGCATCGCTGTCGCGCGCGCCCTACTCGCCCGTCCTAGATTTCTGATCTGTGACGAACCGACATCGGCGTTGGATGTGTCAATTCAAGCCGAAATCTTGAACCTGCTGAAAGACCTGCAAGCCATGTTCGGGCTCACAATCCTGTTTATCAGCCATAACCTTGCTGTGGTGCGGCAGATGGCCGATGACACGGCGGTGCTGCGAAACGGTCGCATCGAAGAGATCGGAAGCACGGACAGTGTGTTTGAGCGACCCAGCGCAGATTACACACAAAACCTATTGGCGTTGACGCCGGTGCTGCCAAAGGCTTGGCAGTCCACTGCAGTGGCTGGATAACGCAGGAACGAACAGGGATGCAGCCGGTTCTGACTTATGGTTATGAACACATATGGTCACAAAAGAAAAAGAGCCTTTGGACAGATACTCCAAAGGCTCTTTCTATCTGCGACGGTTAGACAACTTCGAAACGAAATCACCCTGTCATCAAAACCGCAGGCGATTAACCTGTGTATTCATCGTCATCGTCATCACTGCTTGCCACAGCAACGGCCACAAGCGCACCAACGATAAGCAACGGGATGATCCAACCCGTTGCAGAATCAGTTGTTTCGACAGGCATCGCTTCTGGAACGGTTTCAACAATCGCGTCCGCCAGACCACCTGCCCAAGCAGCAACACCTGCCAGGCTGGCCACAATTGAACCAAAGATAATTTTTTTCATATTTGTCACTTCCTTAACGTCAATGATTTTGTCGTACACGCAATTGACCTTAAGTCAAAGTGCCTGAGCAGTCGAAATCCAGACACTTCACGGCATTGTCAGAAAAGCCCTGCCCCGCCTGCAATCAGGTAAGATAAGCTCGATTTGCGGTGGTATTATTTGTGATCGGCGGGGCGGGTTTGCCAACCCCGATCACGCTTAGGAATTCGGATCAAACTGATCAATAATGTCTACTTGAACATTTTTCTGCTTGGGTCCCGTCCACTGGCTTGTCCGCCAAACCCGGCCTGTGTCTTGATCCAGATAATGCACATTGTTGAACGCGGCTCCATCCGCGGTTTGGCAAAGCTCGACCACTTCAACGACGGGCCGCGTCACTCCGACAACATCAATATCTGATGTCGCGCCAACCCGGTTTTCGCAGGTCGTTTCAATCGTATCAAATGACGGCCCACGTCCCGCCAACTGATAAATCCGCGCGACTTGCGGTGGCCAATCCGCAGCGGGTGTATCATTCACCAATGGGTCACCCGCCTGCGTTAGGACGGCCTGCAAGTTGGTCCCGAAGCCCAAGGTCGCATAGATCAGGCCGCCATTCATGGTCACACCCCGATTTTCGTTTGAGCTATAAAGCAAGAGGCTTTCCCGCTTCTGCACCGCAACAGCGACAGAGGCGATGCCCGTTTCAGGGCTCAAGATCAGCACGGCCGCAAGGTCAGCCTCTTCAATGGCGGCCCGGTTCACGTTGGGTATCGACATTCCGGCGTCTTCGACTGGGTTAAGGATGGTTTGGGCGACCTGTCCGATGGTCGCGACGCAGCCGGACAAGGCCAGTGCTGCCGCCACGATAGAAAAGCGTTTCATCAGTTCCAAAACTGCCCCCATGCATCCTCAATCCGCTTGCGGTCAGACTGGCGGAGTTCGTTATAAAGCAGGCCGGTCCCGTTCACCCGCGATCCCAGATCACCCGATGGGCCACCGACCGACAGGTCTATGCGCTGCTTGCCCCCCTCTGGCGAGGTCCACCCCAATGGAATGGACAGTTCGGCGCCGAATTTCAGGGCGGAATCGGACCGCTCGCTCCACCCAGTTGACGCCGCGATGCGCCATCCGTTGGCATAGTTCCGACCAACCGTCAGATCGACACCTAAATCACCGGCCAGATACTGCCCGGTATCAACGATGATAAAGTCACCGTTTCGCCCCACGTTGGCGTAAACACTGCCAATGATAGTCGTCGCATTGAGGTCTTCGAAACCGAACCATTCTTCATAGGCCCTTTTCTGAACATTGCTGACCTCAAGGCCCAGCGCAAAGTCCTGCACCGGCGAGCGCCATAACAGTTCCCCACTTACGCCACCAAACGCGCGTTCAAACAGACCCGCCGAGACGCGCCCATAGATTTCAGGGCTTACCCGAAACCTGTGACGCACGGAGAGTGATTGCAGATAAATCTCATCAGGGGTGTAGGATGTCAGGTCCGATCTGATTTCAGGCGTTTCGGGCGGGTCCTCTTGCGACCATTGGTTCAAGAAACGATACCCGACAGCGCCCGACACGAAGGTCTGCGCTGAAAATGTGTAGCGTGCGTTTGCGACCGCTGTCCCGGTCAGTTCCAAATTGTCAGATGTTACGAAATCTGCCCGGAATGAAGGCGTGATCCCATAGGTCAGCCTGGGTTCGAACGGCACCTCAACCAGCGCCGCCTGGCGTTGTAAGGGGCTCACTTCAAAACTCGTGCTGTCCCAAGCGAGCGCACCGGCGTTAGGCTGGCTGACGGCTTTACCAAGTCCTGTGCGGTTCAGAACAATCACGTTGCTGTCGAACGCGCCGGTATTCTGGGTGATGCGGAATGTCGAAATGCGCGCAGGGGCTACCGCCGACAACACCCGCGCGACCCGGCCCGTGACGCGTGCAAAGTTCAGGTCAGTGGCAGAGGAAGGTGTCACGTCAATAGTATCGGCACCCATCGCAAAGCGGCGAATGCTGATCCCTTCCTTTTCCAGACGCTCTTGGGCCACTTGCAGGACCTGCTGTGGGCCCGGTTCATTCGGCCTTGCCGTGCGGTTTTCGACAAAAGGATGCGGCCCGCGTCCGATATCCGTCTGCACATAGGGTCGTGTGGGGTTTGCTGCAAACGTCAGCCTGATGCCATAACTGTCTTGATTGTTTCCAAGTGCGGACACAAACAACCCGTCGGATACCTCGTAAGAAAGTCCCAGGGCGTATGTATCGTCGTCCTTTTCGCCGGCGATCCCGCTATATTCGACCGCAGCCGTCAGCCCATCAATCCCGGTGTCCCAGACAAGGTTGGCAAAAGGTTCGGTGTCCCCGGCGAACAGATGGTCGGTTTCAATCACACCTTCATCATCGCCACGACCCGTTGAAAACACCTCGGCATAGCGGCCCCAGCCGAGGCCTGCTGTCGCACTGACTGACCCAAATGTTTTGCCAAAAGCCACGTACTCGCCCGCCCCACGGTCATCGCTGCCAAAGCCCACGATGCCCACGGTTAAGCTTGGCAGATACGTGGCTTCGTCCAAAAGTTTAAGACCAAAGCTAAGCTCATTGCCGCTAGAGGAATTGCTCCCTTCGCTATATGTCGGAAAGCTGATCCCGATCTCAAGGCGTGTGTTCGGCTGAAAGCCGAAAGACAGTGCGCGGTAGTCTTCGCGGTAGTCCAGGGTTATTGCCAAATCTTCAGGCGACCTACTTGCGGAACGCGGGGTGTCAACGGCCTGTGAAAGCCCGCCCAACCCTTCCGCCACTGTCGAAACGGGAAAACCGGCCGCACAAATCGTCGCCAGAAGCAGCCTAAACGTAGTCTTGATATCCAAGTCTTCGAACCCCTGACGCACCGGTCAAATTCTTCCCAAACATATTCATGGGTCCCATCGGATGTCGAGCGCTGAAAACCGCCGGATCGTGGAAACATGTGCATGAGTGCTGCGCGCTGATTGACCCCGGTCCGTGATCTCCGCTACCTCAGAACTGCGACGATTGACATGCGTGCTCTTCTGGGGCTCAGGACCTACCAAGGCTGCCACAAATGAAAACGAGCCTCATCATTGGTGTGTGCACCCGGTTGCGTAATGTGCAACTGCGACGGCTGCTGGAAAGCCTTGCGATCCAGCCAGTGCCTGCGGGTTGGGCGGTGCAGATCATCGTTGTCGACAACAATGATGACCCCGTCGCGCAAGAAGCACTTGCAGATGTTACGCTGCCTCATCCTATCTCATATCATCACGAACCGCGCGTGGGTCTGGTGCATGCCCGCAACCGCGCGCTTGATCTGGCCCAGGCACGCGGTGCCGGTTGGTTTATCGGATTGGACGACGATGAATGGGTGTCGCAGGACTGGCTACAGCACTACCTCGCTGCTCTGGGCGACGATAGCGGGTTGCAAATGCGGATGGGGCCTTGCCAACTGGTTTACGCGGAAAATGCCAGCCGGTTCCTGATCCAAAAGCGTCCCGCTCAGGTGCCCGCCGGGCAGCGCCCCAAAGTCATGACGACCCAAAACTTTGCGATCCATCGCAGCGTTTTTGACACTGAAACCGGTGCTGGTCTGCGGTTTCACATGGCGTTCAATGAAACCGGGGGCGAGGACCTGGAATTCTTTCGGCGCGGCGTCTATCAGCATGGATTTCAGGCCGGTTGGGTGCCCGAGGCCCTCGTTTTTGAGGATCGCAAAAATGCGCGCGCCACTCTGAAATATCGTTTGTTCCGCACGATGCGCAACCAGATATCGACCCTTCGGATCAATGACCTGCACCAACGCGATGGCATACATGGATCGCGGCAGGCCAATGCAACGCGCCTGCTGGTCATCATCATACGACACACGCTGCGCTTGCTTGCCGGACTAATTGTCGGAGGCCTGACGGTTTTGATAGATCGCGACAAAGGCATGCAACGGATCGGCAAAGCCTTGCAAAGTGGCGCACGTGTCGCCGCGGTATTGCGCTTTGTGTGTGGGATGGTGCCGCCTGCCTATGGTCAGTCGCGCAAGCCAACTTAGGTGGTCTTTCGTTGAACGTAGAAGATCCCGCAACTCTTTACGCCAAATTAAGGCACCGTCCCGCATAACCGCCGCAACGGCTGCAAAAAGGCAGCTCAATTCTCTTTGATGGAGCGTTGCAAAATGACGGCGACTTTTGAACTGACGGCCACGATGAAGATCGATGATTGTGAAAAACTGCACCAGTTTCTTGAAAGTGCGCAGGACGAACCAGTCGAAATCGACTGCACCAACGTAACGCGCCTTGGGGGTTTGGCCGCGCAGTTACTGCTGATGGGGCAGAAACAATGGGCGACAAAAGATCACGCCTTCACTTTGTCGAACCCAACCGATGCTTTTGAAACATCTATCCGCGACCTTGGTGTAAATGATCTTCTTTCGCAGGGGGCAAACGGATGAGTGCACATATCTTGGCAATTGACGACTCCCGCACCATTCGCACCCTACTGACCGTAGCACTGGAAAATGCCGGGTTTACCGTCACCACCGCAGTGGATGGCGTGGACGGTGTCGATAAATTTCAGGACGCGCAGGCAGATCTGGTGATCACCGACGTTAACATGCCCAACAAGGATGGGTTCGGCGTGATTGAAGACATCAGATCGGGCGATGTGAACCGGGCTGTGCCTGTGCTTGTGCTGACCACCGAAAGCGGTGCGGCCCTCAAAGAGCGCGCGCGCAAGGCAGGTGCTACCGGATGGATCGTGAAACCTTTCGACGACGCGTCTTTGGTGTCGGTCATCAAACGACTGACGGGAACCTGAGATGATGACAGACGGCTCAATTCTTGATGCATTCTTTGAAGAGTGTGAGGATCTTCTGGTTGCGCTGACCGAAGGTCTCAGCGACATGCGCGATGGGCAGGCCGACGATGAAACGGTGAACGCTGTTTTCCGGGCCGTACACTCCATCAAAGGCGCTGCCGGCGCGTTTTCATTGGAAGACTTGGTTGGGTTTGCCCATACGTTCGAAACAGTGCTGGACGAGGTGCGCGGCGGGCGTCTTGACGCCGATGAAAACCTGCTGCGTGTACTACAACGGGCGGGCGACGTTCTGTCGGATCTTGTGGATGCCGCGCGCAACGATACACCCGCTGACCAAGATCAAGTGGCACCGGTTCTGGACGATTTAAAGTCCTTTCTCGGCGACGAGGGGGTTGTCGAAGAAGAATTCGTTTTCGAGGCACTCACACTGTCCTTTGACGAACCCGCGGCGCCAAACCGCTATCACGTCACCTTTTCACCCGGCAAAGAGTTCTACGCCACTGGCAACGACCCGCTGTTGATTATTAGAGCGTTGCAAGAGTTGGGCAACACCACAGTGGAAATCGACACATCCGGCATTCCTGACACATTCGAGGGATACGATTGGGCGAGTGGTTATCTAAGTTGGAAGATCGACCTTGAAGGTCCACAAAATGACCTGCCAATCCTGGAGGTCTTTCAATTTGTAGAGGATTTATGCGATCTGAAGGTCAGCAATATCGAGACAGACGATCCAGCAGATATTCCAGTCCCCTTCATTGCCGATGAGCCCGAGCAGGTGGAGCCTTCGGATACAGTTGCACCAATCGAGATCGCATCCGAAGCAACAACACCCGAACCACCAAAACCCCAAAAGAAACCGACAACTGAAAAACAAGCGAAGCGTTCAAACGCAACGCTTCGCGTCGACCCTGAACGCGTTGATAGACTGATCAATGCTGTCGGCGAGTTAATCATTAACCAATCCGTTATCTCGCAACGATTGGAAGAAGCGGCACTGCCGAACTCCTCCGACCTGTTTGCCGATCTCGATGACTACAAACTGCTTGCTCGCGAAATCCAAGAAGGTGTCATGGCCATTCGGGCGCAGCCGGTAAAACCGTTGTTTCAACGGATGATGCGGATCGCGCGCGAAGCGGCCGATGCGACAAGCAAGGATGTCACGCTTCTCACCGAAGGTGAGGGCACCGAAGTTGACAAGATCGTGGTCGAACGCCTGGCGGACCCACTCACGCATATGATCAGAAACGCAATAGATCACGGCATAGAAACGCCTGATGATAGGGAAGCCGCGGGAAAGAAGCGGGACGGCGTTTTACGGCTGACTGCAAGCCAACGATCCGGCAGCATTGTGATTGAAATCATCGACGATGGCGCCGGCCTTAACCGGCCCCGTATCAAAGAAATAGCTATTGAAAAGGGAGTTATTGCGCCCGATGCACAGCTTTCTGATCAGGAGATTGACCACCTTCTGTTCGCACCGGGGTTTTCAACCGCAAAGGAGGTCACAAATCTGTCCGGGCGTGGGGTCGGCATGGACGTTGTGAAAACAGCCATTACCGCTTTGGGTGGCCGGATAGCCATCAGCAGCGTACGTGGCGAAGGCACCACCTTTTCAATCACGTTGCCGCTGACACTTGCGGTTATGGACGGTATGATCATCTTTGTGGGTGGACAGACAATGGTGGTACCCATCACCAGTATTCTTGAAACGATCCGCCCTACTGACGCCGATCTTTCACCTATCGGGCTTAGTAGTCATCTGCTGCGGATCCGCGGCGACTATGTCCCGATCATTGATCTTGCGGACAGGTTGGGCACGCCACCCTGTAAAAAGGCGCTAACCGATCGCGTGTTGTTGCTGATCCAAACGGAAACCGTGGCTCAATGTGCACTGGTTGTTGATGATATCTTTGATCAGCGACAGGTCGTCGTCAAAAGTATGCAAGGCAACTACGGAGAAATCGCTGGGATCTCCGGAGCAACCATCCTGGGCGATGGGAAAATTGCGTTGATTATTGATCCAGAGGCAATCGCAGCCAGCGCGCCGTCGCTACAGGGCCAGAATGCGATGCAGCAAGAGGACCCAATTCATGTCACTTCCTGAAGAAGCAAATCAATCCAAACAGCTTGAATTCGTAACACTGGTCGCGGGTGGGCAAAATTTCTGCATTGAGATAACGCAAATCCGTGAAATTCGCCGCTGGTCACCGGTGACAATTCTACCTCATTCGCCGTCTCATGTTCTTGGTGTCATTAACCTGCGCGGGGCCGTCATCCCAATAATTGATCTGGCTGAAAAACTTGGTTTTGCCAAAATCGAACCTAGTGAACGACATGTGATCATTATCTCAGCGATTGAAGAACGGATTGTCGGGCTGCTTGTTGAATCTGTCTCTGAAATTCTAGGCGTCAGTCCGGATATGGTGCGCGAAACCCCGCGCAACTCGGAAGATCCAACAACGCGTGCAACGCCGGGGATCATTCCTGTTGGCGATGATATGACAAAAGTGATTAACTTGGCGGCGCTACTGCCCGACCAAGGACAGGTAGCAGCATGACGGCCGCAGTTCTTCAAACCACAAGCAGCAGTGATTTTTCGTTCACCGATCAAGACTTTCGCAGGATTGCCGATCTGGCCAACAAGCGATATGGGCTGTTTCTGCAACCCTCCAAAAAGGCATTGGTCTACTCTCGCCTTGCGAAGCGGTTACGCGCGCTCAACCTACCAGATTTTGAATCTTATTGCGCCCTACTCGACCGGCCAGAGGCCGAAACCGAGCGGCCTTTTCTTCTGTCCGCACTCACAACCAACGTCACGCATTTCTTTCGCGAAATGCACCACTTTGAAACGCTGCGTGACATCATAGCGCCGCAACTGCTTGAAAAGGCGCGCAATGGACAGGCAGTACGGCTATGGTCATCCGCCTGCTCTGCTGGACAAGAAGCCTATTGCATCGCCGCAGCCTTGTTGGCCGGGGCACCAGACATCACCAAATATGATTTCAGAATTCTGGCCACAGATATTGATCCAAATATCATCACAAAGGCGAAGCAAGCCACATATCCCGCTGAGCAAATAGAGGCAATTCCTTCTACATGGCGCGAGCGCCTTCTGGTCAGCGGCAGCGCGAAATCACAACACATCACCATCCGCGATGAACTGCGGCAATTGATTTCCTTTGGTGAACTGAACCTCATTGAAGACTGGCCAATGCAGCGCAAGTTCGATGTCATTATGTGTAGAAACGCAGCGATCTATTTTGACAAACAAACCCAGGCGCGGCTTTGGCAACGTTTCGCTGGAGTCATGGAAACAGGCGCGCATCTAATGATCGGGCACTCCGAGCGGCTTAGCGGCCCCGCCACGACACAGTTCGAAAGCGTCGGCATCACAACCTACAGAAAACAGGATGGCCCTATGCGATCCGCACAACCTGACATGAAAGAAGGCAAAACATGAGTTTGAAGGACACGCTGCGTGTAATGATTGTCGATGATATGGGAGTCAGCCGCGGACTACTTGTGCAAGCCATTGAAGAAATGGGCATTTGGAAAAACCAAGCTGAAAATGACGGGCGGGCGGCGTTTGACAAACTTATCGCCGATCCCGTTCATCTTGTGCTGTCGGATTACAACATGCCAGGCATGGACGGACTGCAACTGCTACAGGCACTACGGCAAAACAAATCAACAGCGCGGATCGGTTTCATTCTTGTGACGGGCAACCCGACGCCTGATCTGGTCGCCAAGGGGCGGGCATTGGGGTTGAACAACATCATCAAAAAACCTTTCTCAACCGCCAGTATGAAGCAGTGCATAGAAAGTGTGGTCGGCCGCCTATGAACGATCCTGCACAAGGCCCGCAAGAGCGACATCAAAGCGTTGCGAACGTACTTATGAATGCCAGCGCGGCTGTTCGGGTAACAAACGAAATAGTGCGAGATCTCGAGTTGCACCTGTTGCAGCCAGTTGACGCAACACAGGGAAATCCTGTCTCCTTAAAAGACTTACAGTCTATGGATATGCTCAGCCAATCGTTGCAAGAGATCGAAACACTACTGACGCGTCTCGCAAAGGCGATGCCCAACTCGGTCTTTATCTCACAGACCGACGTCATTGATCCAATTCGACTTGAATACTTAAGACGCATGATCGGCGATGAAACCGGCGCTCCTTACGATGCGGAAGAGCCGGTAAATGCGACCGATATCTCACTTTTCTAATTTTGACGTCCAGCATTGACCAAGGAAGAAGACAAACGACGACACTGTTGCAGCCTACCTTTTGTGGCGCATAACCCGAAACAAAAACCCTTCTAAGCAACGTTCCAACCCGAACTGAGAAAATAAATGCAGATTTTGGTCTCTCATCCATCGCCGCTAGCAGGCGAGCGACTGCGCAACATCCTGATGTCTCACCCAGGCACCGTCTTTTGTATGGTCACGACCACATTGACGAGCACCTACGATTTTGCTGAGCACAACCAACCCGATTGCGTTGTCATGGCAGCTAGTTTCGCAGATTGCGCCGAGTTTGAATTGCTGGATACACTATTTCGCATCTTGGGGATTGGTTGCGTCTTGATGGCTGATGACCCGGGAATGGTCCTGTCGTCGCTGTCATCAAAGGCACGCGAACACGTCATTTTTGTCACCGATCAACACGACAGCCGCGCGCTGCTGGATGCTGTCCGCGCGGCATCACAACGAAAATCTGACACCAGTAATCCGCCGTCGCGAGCAGAGAGTAAGACGCAATTCGATCCGCAGAAAGTTGTGCTTATCGGGGCATCTACCGGCGGCATAGACGCCTTGCTAAAGACCACACAGAGTTTTGGCACAACATGCCCTCCCACCCTCATTGTGCAACATACCGGTGGCAGCTTTGCAGCAAGCCTGATCCGCTTATTGGATGGCGCGACCCAAGCAAAGGTGGAACAAGCCCAAGATGGTATGCCGTTGAAGCCTGGTCATATTTATCTGCCGCCCGGTGACATGGCCCATCTTTGTTTGCACAAAGGGGCCGCCCCGCGCATGTCATTGCAGGCGGGACCGCCTGTCTCGGGCCACCGCCCGTCGGTTGATGCGCTATTCACATCTGCCGTACCAATCGCCAAAAACATCGTGGCTGCCTTGCTCACAGGTATGGGGCGGGATGGCGCGCGCGGTATGACCGCCCTTCGCGAGGCGGGGGCGACAACGATTGGACAAGATCAAGCGACAAGCGTTGTGTACGGCATGCCGCGCATCGCGAAAGAACTTGGTGGCGTAGAGCAAGAATTGCCACTGCCTAAAATCGGTCCAGCACTGCTGAGCGCATGTGCCGCGAGGTTACGCGCATGACGCAAGGCCGTAAGACCGTCACGGTCATCCAAGGCGATTACGCCGTTTCTGCTGATCCAAATGTCATGATGTCGACCGTTCTGGGGTCGTGCGTCGCGGTTTGTCTTTTTGACCCGAAGGCCGGGGTTGGGGGCATGAACCATTTTCTCTTGGCGACCGCAGGTACAACCGAAAGCGATGATCTGAAGTACGGAGTGAACGCGATGGAGTTGCTGATCAACCGCGTTCTAAAGGCGGGTGGCCAGCGGTCGCATTTGCAAGCGAAACTTTTCGGTGGTGCGCGCATGACAGAACATGCACGCGATATTGGCGCGACAAATGCGACCTTCGCTCTCGACTTTCTTGCGCGGGAAGGTATCGCCTGCCTGTCCCAAAGTCTGGGCGGTGTATCGGCCCGCCGCATCCAGTTCATTCCCTCAACGGGTGCGGCAAGGCAAATGCAAGTGTCAGGTGCGTTGCCTGACGTCGCCCCGATCAAGCCACCCGCACCACAACCTGCCGACATCACGCTATTTTAAAGGGTGGGAACTGTTCATCCAACCCGGCTTGTCCGGACATCATGAACAACGCGGCAACTGAATTGCCTGCGGTCTATCCCATCGCCTGCAAGCGCTTGAGCAGAGATGACGTGTCCCAGCGCCCGCCACCCAGTTTCTGGACGTCTTTATAGAACTGATCGACAAGCGCCGTCACCGGCAGGCTCGCGCCGTTCTCATTGGCTGTGTCAAGGCAAATTCCCAGGTCCTTTCGCATCCAGTCAACTGCGAACCCATGATCCCATTTATCGTCCAGCATGGTCTGGTATCGGTTCGACATCTGCCAACTGCCCGCCGCGCCCTGGCTGATAACCTCGACAACCGCTTCGCCATCAAGCCCGGCCTTTTGGGCAAAGTGCAGCGCCTCTGACAACCCTTGCACCAGCCCCGCAATCGCGATTTGATTGCACATCTTAGTCATCTGTCCAGCCCCGCTGTCACCGATACGGCGGCACAATTTAGCATAAGCACTGATCACCATCTCGGCCTTGGCATAGCTATCTGCCGCACCACCGCACATCACAGAAAGCGCGCCGTTTTCAGCACCCGCTTGCCCGCCCGATACAGGGGCATCAACGAAAGCCACGCCACCAGCCGCGGCGACGTCATGCAATTGCCGCGTCACTGCGGCGGAAACTGTCGTGTGGTCGACAAAGATCGTCCCGGCAGACATTGCCGCGAACGCACCATCCTCGCCCAGACAAACCGACCGCAGGTCATCGTCATTCCCGACACAAGCCATGACCAGATCGGCGCCTTCAGCCGCACCGCGTGGGGTCGCGGCCATCGCACCACCATGCTGTGCCACCCACTTTTCAGCCTTTGCAGCAGTCCGATTATAGACCGTCACATCGTGTCCGGCCGCCTGCAAATGCCCGGCCATCGGGTATCCCATGACCCCCAGGCCCAGAAACGCGAGTTTTGTCATCACAGCTGTCCTTTATTCGTTGCTTTCGCGGAACCTTAGTCCGCTAATTCCCAAGGGATAGTGTAGGCATTCAACGCGCTGCCAATTTCGGCGTCCGAGACATCACCGGTTTTGACAATATGCGCAACCAGACCGCGTTTCTTGTCCTCACTCACATCCCGCACCTCGGCGGCCATGTTGACTAAGGCCGCGTCATAAATCCGCGTGATCGCCCGCTTACGCAAATCAGGTTTGAATATCTTGCCAACGGCCGTTTTTGGCAATTCGCTTAGGATTTCAAGGTGCTTGGGATGCGCCGCTCGCTCGTGAATGTGCTTTTTGGCAAAATCCATTAGGTCTTCCTGCGTCACACTCGCACCGTCAACCAACTCGACATAGACGCAAGGCACCTCGCCCGCGTGCTGGTCAGGTTGGCCAATGGCACCGGCAAAGGCGACGGCGTCGTGCCCGGCCAAAGCCTCCTCGATTTCGGCGGGGTCAATGTTGTGACCGCCACGGATAATCAGGTCTTTCGCGCGGCCCGTGATCCAAAGATAGCCATCGGCATCGACACGTCCCAGATCGCCGGTCCGCAGGTACTGCGCATCAGATTGCGGTCCCGGATAGAACAGATCGGCGTTCTTTTCCGTCTCAGTATAGGTTTTGCCGCCATAGACACCGGGGTTTGAAACGCAGATTTCGCCAATCTCGTCAATATCAAGCACTTCACCATCTGCTGGATTCACAATCTTGACGTGCGTATAGGGGAACGGCACTCCGATCGAACCGACCCGCTTTTCCCCACTTGGTGGGTTGATTGACACAAGGCAGGTCGCTTCGGTCAAGCCATAGCCTTCACAGATGGTCACGCCAGCAGCCTCTTCAAACCGGCGATACAGTTCAAGCGGCAACGGTGCTGATCCGCAGAATGCCAAACGCAGTGTTGAGATATCAGCGTCCACCTTGCGCTGCATCAGTGCTGACATTGCTGTTGGCACCGTGATCATGAAGGTCACTTTGTGTTTTTCGACCAACTTCCAGAAGTTATCGAACACCCCTTCGCCGCGATAGCCCTGCGGCGTCGGAAACACGACTTGCGCCCCTGATCCCAAAGACGCCCCCAGCGAGACGATCGTCGCAAAAACATGAAACAAAGGCAGCGGACAAATCTGCACGTCTTCTTCGGTGAAGAGCAATTTGTCGCCCAACCAAGCGTTGTAGACAATGCCCGAATAACGGTGCTGCACGACCTTCGGCATGCCCGTGGTCCCGCCGGTGTGGAAGTAAGCCGCAACCCGGTCCACCTTGCTGTCTTCAAAGCTGAGTACTGCGGGTTGTTTGTTCATCTCTGCGTTGAAATCAAGGACTGTGGCATTGTGGGTCACCGGGTTCTTGGGGCGGATCAGCGGGACAATCAGCCGTTTCAAACCAGTCAGATAACGGTGCAGATCGACCTCAAGCACATGGGTCACATTGGGGGCCAGCCGGACCGCTTCGGCGGCCTTTTGGGCCACATCGGTCTTGGGGAAAGCCTTGAGTGTGACCAGCACCTTGGCGCCGGTCTCACGCAGAATTGCCGCGATTTGTTCGGCATCCAGCAGCGGGTTGATCGGGTTGACGATGCCTGCGACTTGGCCACCAAGATAGGTCAGGATCGTCTCGGTCGCGTTGGGCATCAAATAGGCGACGACATCCGTTTCGCCGACACCAAGATCGCGGAACATATTGGCCGCCTGACCGGTTTTGTCGCGCAATTCATTCCAATTCAGCGTTTCGCATTTCGCATTCGGGTCAGAGAGAAGGCTGAAACTGACGGCTTTGCGACTGCCAAATTTTGATGCCGTCTGGCTGAGTAACTCATACGTCGTTGTCGGCGTATTGCGCTCATCCCACGGCTTTTCGGCCTCAATTGCATCCCGATCTGCGACACTTGCAAAAGCCATGCCGTCTCCTCCCGATTTTTCACCGCGCAGTTTTACGCAGCCTCCCTGACAGCATAGGGTGGGCAAAAACGCACAAAATCACAAGTCTTACGCTGCGAAAATCAACGCTATTCTGCGGCAACACCTTCGGTAAACTGCAAACGCGCCAGCCGCGCATACAGCCCGCCTTGGGCGACCAGCGCATCATGGCTGCCTTGCGCAACAATTTTGCCGTCTTCCAAGACGATGATCCGGTCGGCCTTTTTCACTGTTGCCAGACGGTGTGCCACGATCAAGGTTGTGCGGGTGCGCGCCAATTCTTCCACTGCCCGCTGCACCGCATATTCGCTTTCTGCATCCAGCGCGCTTGTCGCCTCGTCCAGCAGCAGGATCGGGGCATCGCGCAGAATAGCCCGCGCAATAGCGATCCGTTGTTTTTGTCCGCCCGACAGCATGACACCGCGTTCGCCCACATAGCTGTCAAAGCCATCGGGAAGTGCTGTCAGAAAATCATAAGCCGCAGCGGCCTTGGCGGCTTCTTCGACCTCGGCGTCGGTCGCCGTCGGACGACCAAAGCGAATGTTTTCGCGCGCCGTGTCTGCAAATATTACCGGGTCCTGCGGCACAAGCGCTATGTGTTTGCGGAAGTCTGAGCGATCCAAATCGCGCAGGTCTTTGCCATCAATGCGCACCGCCCCATCCTGCGGATCATAGAATCGCTGGACCATCTGAATGATGGTACTTTTGCCCGCCCCGGAAGGTCCGACCAATGCCACGGTTTCGCCCGGTTTAATCTCAAGGTTGATACCATCTAGCGCCGAAATCTGCGGCCGTGATGGATAGTGAAAATGCACATTGTCAAAATGCAGCGCACCTTTGACTGGCGTTGGCAGCACATTGGGTTGCGCCGGGTCCTGTACGGTATCTTCGGCGGTCAGCAATTCAACCAAACGTTCCGTCGCACCTGCGGCGCGCTGCAACTCACCCCAAACCTCGGACAATGCCGCCACGGCACCGCCCACCATGATGGTGTAAAACAGGAAACGCACCAACCCGCCCTCGGTGATTTCACCGGCGACAACATCTTGCGACCCCATCTGCAGGAACAGCACGATGGCGGCGAAAACCATAAAGATCACAATGGCTGTCAATGCCGCACGCGTCATGATCCGCTTGCGGGCCGAATGATAGCTTTGCTCTGTCACCTCGTCGAACTTGGCCCGGCTCAATTCTTCATGCGTAAAGGCCTGCACGGTTTGGGCCGACAGCAACTGCTCAGACGCATCGCCACTGGATTCCGCAATCAGGTCCTGATTTTCCTTGGACAGGCTGCGCACGCGCCGTCCCAGAAACAGGATCGGAAACAGCACAACCGGGATCGGCCAAAGCACCATCGCGCTCATCTTCACCGAGGTCAGCAGCATCAAAATAACGCCCCCGATGAAAATCAGGATGTTGCGCAGCGCGATGGATACCGAACTGCCAATCACCGACAGGATCAGCGTTGTGTCTGTCGTGATCCGGCTGAGCACCTCACCGGTCATGATGCGTTCATAGAATGCGGGGCTCATGCTGATCATGCGGTTGAACACGGCCTTGCGTATGTCAGCGACCACCCGTTCACCCAACCGCGTCACCAGATAGTATCGAAGCGCAGTCCCAAAAGCGAGCAACGTCGCGATAACCAGCATGGTCACGAAATGCTGGCCGATCTCACCAGAGGCGAGCCCGAAACTATCGACCACCCGTTCAGCGGCCAGTGGTAAGCTGAGCGACACCATCGCCGTAAAGACCAGCGCAAAACCGGCCCCCAGCATGTTCAACCGGTAAGGCTTCATGAACGGCCACAGTGCTGTCAGCGCACCGACGCGTTTGCCTGTGGGGCGATCTTCTGGTTTGGGTCTTTGGGTCTCGGCCATCAATGGTCCTCAGCAGCGTTCAGCAGGACATAAAACTGAACTGACCGTTTCACAAGGCGACCAAATGCATCAGAGGTATTTTGATCTGCATGAAAGATGGAGCGGGCGAGGGGAATCGAACCCCTATCATCAGATTGGAAATCTGAGGTCTTACCATTACACAACGCCCGCGCTGATGATTGTTGGGTATTGGACCTTTGATGCTAGGTCAAGACGCTCTGATACCCAATACGCTATCTTGCAACATGACATGGCATCACGCTACCAAGATTGGGGTGGATAGTCCCTTCTTGATAAAATCCCAAGGCTGTGTATCGTTTTACTGTCACAAAACAGATGTAGGGCCTAAGTCATTGCATCACATGACAAAGCACCGCTGCGGTGCAAGGGAGGACTAATGCATAAATCACTACTCGGCGCTCTTGCCGTTTCCACAATGCTGTCGCCAATCGCGGCCTCGGCACAAACCGAAGTTCAGTTCTGGCACGCCTTCACCGGCCGTTTGGGCGAGCTGGTCGCCGCACAGGTGGAAGAATTCAACGCAAGCCAAAGCGACTATGTCGTGGTGCAAAGCCACAAGGGCAACTATTCAGAAACGCTCAACTCTGGTATCGCCGCGTTCCGCGCAGGTGAGCATCCCCATATCCTGATGGTGTTTGAGGTCGGCACAGCGACGATGATGTCGGCGCAAGGTGCGACCAGACCGGTTTTTGAGGTCATGGCACAAAGCGGCGCGACGTTTGACCCCGATGCCTACATCGGGTCGGTCAAAGGCTATTATACAACAACTGATGGCGACATGCTGTCGCTGCCATTCAACTCCTCTACCCCTGTTTTGTGGGTGAACCGCAATGCGTTTGAAGAGGCAGGCGTTGATCCAGACACTGATCTGTCCACATGGCAAAACGTTGGCGAAACGCTTGAAGCGCTGAAAGCAGGCGGCTCCGAATGCCCACTGGTCACTGCATGGCAAAGCTGGATCCACCTCGAAAACTTCTCAGCCTATCACGATGTGCCATTCGCCAGCCAGGACAACGGGTTTGCTGGGCTCGACACAGAGTTGATGCTGAACGGCGAGGCTCAAGTGGCCCACCTGACGGCCATGGGCGAATGGGCCCAAGATGGCAAATTCATCTACACCGGTCGCCGTAACGAAGGTGGTGCGAACTTCCGGTCGGGCGAATGTGCCCTCTTCACCGAAAGCTCTGCTGGTTATGCCGGGATCAAGGCTGAGGCCGAGTTTGATTTTGACGTGCGTCCCCTGCCCTATTGGGAAGGTGTCGGCAATGCGCCGCAGAACACCATCATCGGTGGTGCATCGCTTTGGGTGATGGAAGGCCATGAAGAGGAAGAATACGCAGGCGTTGGTGAATTCCTTGCTTTCCTGTCTTCCAGCGACGTTCAGGCGCAGTGGCACCAGGACACAGGCTATCTGCCCATCACTTCTGCGGCCGGTGAAGCGACACGTGCTGCTGGTTTTTATGAAGAAAACCCGGGCACTGACGTTGCCGTTATCCAGATGACCGCGAATGAACCAACCGCGAACTCCAAAGGGTTGCGTCTTGGATCCTTCGATCAGATCCGCGGGATCATTGATGAGGAGCTGGAGGCAATCTGGGCTGGCGATAAGACAGCGCAGGAAGCCATGGACAGCGCCAAAGAACGCGGTGACGCGCTCTTGCGCCGGTTCGAGTCCGCGAACGGCTAAGGCAAACAAAAAGGCGGGCCAAGTGGTCCGCCTTTTTCGCCGGTTGAGTGCATGGAAAAAAGAGTAAAATTCAAAGGCTGGTTGTTACCGGCTTTGCTGATCGCGCCGCAAGTCGTGATTTCGGCTGTGTTCTTTTTCTATCCCGCCGGGCAAGCGATCTGGCAATCGCTGTTCATCCCCGACCCTTTTGGCCTTTCCATGCAATGGGTTGGATTAGGCAATTTTGAGTTTCTTCTTTCAGACCCGTTCTATCGCGCGTCTTTCGTGACCACCGCGGTCTTTTCAATCCTAGTCACCCTCTGCTCAATGATCCCGGCGCTTTTTCTGGCAGTCATCGCAGACCGCTTGATCAAAGGCTCCGGCGTTTACCGCACCTTACTGATCTGGCCTTACGCCGTGGCTCCGGCTGTCGCAGGCGTGCTTTGGCTGTTCATGTTCAACACCCGTGTTGGCGTTGTGTCGTGGTATCTAGGCCAATTGGGATACGACTGGAACCATGTGCTGAATGGGGGTGAGGCGATGGGTTTGGTCGTTGTCGCATCCGCCTGGGGGCGGATCAGCTATAACTTCCTGTTTTTCTTCGCTGCCCTGCAAGCGGTCCCAAAATCGGTGATCGAAGCCGCAGCCATTGACGGCGCGCATTTCTGGCGGCGCTTCTGGACCATCGTGCTGCCGCTTTTGTCGCCCACGACCTTCTTCCTGCTTGTCGTCAACATCGTCTATTCTTTCTTTGAAACCTTCGGCGTGATCCACACGATCACTGCGGGTGGGCCCCAGCAAACAACGACGATCCTTGTCTACAAAGTCTACTCCGACGGGTTCGTCAGCCAAGACCTTGGCTCGTCCTCTGCGCAATCGGTGATCCTGCTGATCGTGGTGGGACTGCTGACCGTCCTGCAATTCAAGTTCATCGAAAAACGGGTGCATTACTAATGGCGCGTCAAGTTCATGGTATGGTCGAGAAGCGCGGCTCGGGCCTTTGGCTGACCCATGTCTTTATGATCCTTGGCGTGCTGGTGATCTTCTTTCCGATCTGGCTGGCCTTTGTCGCCTCAACCGTGACCCAAGCCGACATCATCCGTCCGCCCATGCCCGTCTGGCCGGGCGATCAGCTTTGGACCAACTACAAGAACGCGCTGTTTTCAGGGATAAACGTGCCGGTTGGAACGATGCTGTTCAACAGCCTGGTCATGGCGATTGGCATCGCAGTCGGCAAAATCATCATCTCGCTGCTATCCGCTTTTGCGATTGTCTATTTCAAGTTTCCGGGCCGAAACCTGTTCTTCTGGCTGATCTTCCTAACACTGATGTTGCCTGTCGAAGTGCGGATTGTACCGACTTACGAAGTCGTCGCAGGCTTCGGCATGCTCAACTCCTATTCCGGCCTGATCTTCCCGCTGATCGCCTCGGCCACGGCGACCTTCCTGTTCCGCCAATTCTTTCTGACCATCCCCGACGAACTCGCAGAGGCTGCCCGCGTCGATGGCGCCCGCCCTATGCGGTTCTTCTGGGATATCGTCGTGCCGATGAGCCGCACAAATATCGCGGCACTCTTTGTGATCCTGTTTATATACGGCTGGAACCAATACCTTTGGCCGCTGCTCATCACCACCGATCCTGAAATGAACACCATCGTCATGGGCATCAAACAGATGTTCCCCAGTGGCGATGACTTTGCCCATTGGCCGACGATCATGGCGACATCCATCCTTGCGATGATCCCGCCTGTGATTGTGGTCGTGGGCATGCAACGGCTGTTTATCCGCGGCCTTGTCGATAGCGAGAAGTAAGATATGGCAACGGTTTCCCTGCAAGATATCAAGAAAAGCTTTGGCGAAACGGACGTGATCCACGGCATCACGACGGACATCGCCGATGGTGAGTTTATCGTCATCGTCGGGCCGTCCGGTTGCGGTAAATCCACCTTGTTGCGCATGGTTGCAGGGCTGGAAACGGTGACGGCGGGTGATGTTGTGATCGGGGGCACACGTGCCAACGACAAAGAACCCATGGACCGCGATATCGCGATGGTGTTCCAAAACTACGCGCTTTACCCGCATATGTCGGTGCGGCAGAACATGGGCTACGGTTTGAAGATCGCAAAGCTGCCGAAAGATCAGATCGACGCCAAAGTGCTGCAGGCAGCCCAGCTTTTGCAACTTGAACCGCTGCTGGATCGCAAACCGCGCGAACTGTCAGGCGGGCAGCGCCAGCGCGTTGCGATGGGCCGCGCGATTGTCCGTGAACCGGCAGTATTCCTTTTTGATGAACCGCTCTCGAACCTTGACGCAAAGCTACGCGTTCAAATGCGGCTGGAGATCAAAGAGCTTCAATCAAAGCTGGGTATTACGGCGCTTTACGTGACGCATGATCAGGTCGAAGCCATGACAATGGCCGACCGGATGATCGTGATGAATGGTGGGATCGCCGAACAGATCGGCACCCCGCTTGAAGTTTACGAGACCCCGCGCACCCTGTTTGCGGCACAGTTCATCGGCAGCCCCGCGATGAACATTCTGGATGCCGAAATCAAAGACGGATGGGTCATGTTGGGCGACCAGCGCATCGTCGAAGCCAATGCGCCAAGTGGCCCCACCAAGTTTGGCATCCGTCCAGAACACCTGGTCGCTGATGAAGCCGGAGCCATCCGCGTGAAAGCCAAGATGGCAGAGCCGCTTGGAGCAAACACGCTTTTGCATTGCGAGCTTGTTGACACCAAGGAAAGCTTTACCGCCAGCCTGCCGGGTGTTCATATCCTCAGTCGTGAAACAACTGACATGCAGTTTTCCATACAGCCCGACAAATCACATCTGTTCGATATCAATTCAGGCCTGCGCCTTACGGCATAACGCGTCAGTATCACGTCGTGCTTATCGGGCATACGCCCAAAAACCGGGGATAATGGATTTGACCCCCTAGGTCGGACGCGACACACTGGACGCGAAGTAGATGGAATCACGCATGTGATTGCTTGCTAAAGGATCAAGACGCAGATGAGATACGTAAAGCCGCAGAGCTTTGAGGCCGCAGCAACGCTGCTGCATGAGGAAGCAGGTATTGCACGCATTCTGGCGGGCGGCACCGATGTTCTTGTTCAGCTGAAGGCCGAAATGGTCGAGCCTGACTTGATGGTCGATCTCAAGCACCTGCCCGGCATGCGCGAGATAGTGGCCGAGGACGGGGGTTTCCGTGTGGGCGCCGCTGTGTCGGGTGCCGAGATGGGCGAGCACGCCGCGTTGAAAGCGATGTGGCCCGGTGTGGTTGAGGGCGTCGAGTTGATCGGCTCGTCTCAGGTGCAAAGCCGTGCAACGATGGCGGGCAACCTTTGCACCGGATCGCCTGCGGGTGATAGCGTTCCTGCGATGGTGACGGCCGGGGCTGTGGCCCGCGTGCAAGGACCGGATGGCGTGCGCGACGTGCCTGTTGTCGATATCCCGACAGGGCCGGGCAAGAATTCATTGGCAAAGGGCGAGTTTATCACCTCGATCCTCCTGCCTGCGCGTCCTGATACGGCGTCGGACGCTTACCTGCGTTTCATCCCGCGTACCGAAATGGACATTGCCGTTTCATCCGCGGCGGTCAGCTTAGAGTTGGATAGTGACGGCGTTGTCACGGCCGCACATGTCGCGGTTGGCGCCGTGGCGCCTACGGTGTTGCTGGTACAGGATGCAGGCGTGGCACTCGTCGGCTCAAAGCTGGACGACGCTGCTATCGCGGGGCTTGTCGCGGCGGTTGAGGCCGCCTGCAATCCGATCACCGACAAACGCGGCACGATTGAATTCCGTACCAAAACGGCAGGTGTGCTGGCCAAGCGCGCCGCGCATATCGCATACGCTCGCGCCGGAGGTCAGGCATGAAAACGATCCCAGTAGAGACAACGATCAACGGCGATAGCGCCGAGTTTCTGTGCCACGCGGATGAAAGCCTGCTGGACGTCTTGCGCGACCGTCTGGGCCTGACCGGTGCCAAGGAAGGCTGCGGAACCGGCGACTGTGGTGCGTGCAGCGTGATGCTGAACGGGCGTGTGGTCTGTTCATGTCTGGTGTTGGGCGTCGAAGCGCAAGGGGCTGAGGTTGAGACCATCGAAGGCATGGCGAATGGTGAGGAACTGCATCCCTTGCAGCGGATTTTCCTAGAGGAAGCGGCCCTGCAATGCGGCGTCTGCACGCCAGGTATTTTGGTCGCGGCCAAGGCGCTCTTGGAAAAGAACCCTGATCCGACGGATACCGAGTTGCGTTATTGGCTGGCGGGGAACCTCTGCCGTTGCACCGGCTATGACAAGATCATCAAAGCGGTCCAGACCGCCGCGGCAGAAATGAGGAGCGCGTAATATGGCTTTCGACGCACAAGCAGAGCGTAATTTCAAGGTCGTCGGCACACGGGTCACACGGCCTGATGGGATCGACAAGGTTACCGGGAAAGCGGCCTATGGCGCGGATGTCTCGGCCCCCGGCATGCTGCACGGGCGCATCCTGCGCAGCCCGCATGCACACGCACGGATCGTGTCGATTGATACGTCAGCGGCAAAGGCGCTGACTGGCGTCAAAGCCGTAGTCACTGGCACAGATCTTGCACAGCCCGAGGACGAAGCCTTTGCGGATGTCGCGATCAACTGCCTTGCACGCGACAAGGTTCTCTATGATGGGCATGCTGTCGCCGCTGTTGCCGCAACCAGCAAAGCGATTGCCAAACAGGCGATCCGGCTGATCAAGGTCAACTACGAGAAACTGCCGCATGTGACGGACGTGGACGAAGCGATGAAGCCCGACGCGCCCGTGGTGCAGGAAGGTCGCGCACTTGAAACCGTGCCTGCAGGCATGTCCCAAAACGTCACCACACATTGCCAGTTCGGTCATGGCGATCTGGAGGCCGGGTTCGCCAAGGCCGACAAGATTATCGAACGCAGCTTCAAGACTGCCGCAACGCACCAAGGCTACATCGAACCACAGGCCTGCATGGCGAGCCTTGGCAGCGATGGCCGAGGCGAGGTCTGGTGCTGTACGCAAGGGCAATACATGGTGCGCGCGAATTGCGCCGCAGCACTGGGGGTCGAGGAAAGCCAGCTGCGCATCACCGCGTCCGAAATCGGGGGCGGCTTTGGCGGCAAAACCTCGACCTTCATTGAACCTGTCGCACTTGCCCTGTCACGCAAGGCGGGCAAACCGGTGAAAATCGTGATGACCCGCGATGAGGTTCTTAAAGCGACGGGACCAACGATTTCGACGTCGATGGATATCAAGATCGGCATGACCAAAGATGGCCGTATCACGGCGGCACGGGGCGAGCTGCGCTATTCCGGCGGCGCCTATCCGAACGCGACGGTGGATATGGGCGCGCAGGCGGCTTTTGCGGCGTATGACCTTGAAGCAGTGGAAACTGTCGGGTGGAACGCGATGACGAACCGTCCTAAGGAAATTCCCTATCGTGCACCCGGTGCGCCGACCGCGATCTACGCTGTTGAAAGCGTGGTGGATGAGCTGTGTCAGGAGCTGGGTCTCGACCCGCTGGACGTGCGCCTGATGAACGCGGCACGCAAAGGCACGCGGTCGTCCTACGGGCCAACATTCAATGAAATCGGACTGGTCGCTACGCTCGAAGCCGCCAAGGCCCACCCACATTACACCGCCCCCCTTGGGCCGAACCAAGGGCGGGGTCTGTCCTGCGGGTTCTGGTTCAACTTTGGCGGCAACACCTGCGTGTCGCTGAATATCAACGATGATGGCACCATCGGCGTGGTCGAAGGCAACCCTGATATCGGCGGTTCGCGCGCCTCCATTTCGATGATGGCGGCAGAGGAACTGGGTGTCCCTTACGACAAGGTACGTACGGTCATCGCAGACACCTCGTCGCTGGGGTTCAACGATATCACCGACGGCAGCCGGGTGACCTTTGCCGTCGGCCTCGCCACGATCGAGGCCGCGCGCGCCGCGATCAAAGAGATGTGCCGCCGTGTCGCGAAAATATGGGATATCGACGAAGAGGCGGTGATCTGGGAAGACGGCTGTGCCAAACCGGCAGGGCCAAACGCGGGCACACATCCCCCAATGACACTGGCCGAGATTGCCGCAATCGCAGGCAAAACCGGCGGGCCGATTGCGGGGCACCATGAGGTGAACGCAGACGGCGCAGGCGTCAGCTTTGGCGTGCACCTGTGCGACACCGAAGTGGACCGCGAAACAGGCGCGGTCAAAATTCTGCGCTACACGGTGTTTCAAGACGCAGGCAAAGCCGTGCACCCCGATTACGTCGAAGGGCAGATGCAGGGCGGGGCCGTGCAAGGCATCGGCTGGGCGCTGAACGAAGAGTATATCTACGGCGAAGATGGGCGGCTGCAAAACGCTGGGTTTTTGGACTACCGCGTGCCCGTGGCCTCCGACCTGCCGCCAATCGAAACGGTGATCCTTGAAATCCCCAACCCCGGCCACCCCTACGGCGTGCGCGGCGTGGGCGAGACACCCATTGTGCCGCCTTTGGCTGCGGTTTCAAACGCGGTATCGCGGGCGGCGGGTGTGCGGATGACGGAACTGCCGATGTCACCACCGCGATTGCTGAAAGCGATGACAGGCTAGGGCCATGGTGCGGGTCAAACTCTGGGGATCATTGCGCGCCTTGGCCGATGGCGAAGAATGGGTCGAGGTCGAGGCGAGCAATTTCAAGGAATTGCTGGATGCCTTGGCAGAGAAGTACCCCGGATTGAAACCGCAAATCAAACGCGGCGTATCGCTGGCACTGGACGGGGTGATCTACCGGGAAGCATGGTTCACCAAGATCGGGCCAGAGAACGAGGTGATCTTGATGCCCTATATGGTGGGCGGGTGAGACATTGGATGACCGCTTAAAGCCCAAAGTGACGGATGCTTCAAGTGAAGCGGATGTCTTCTTTGGTCATGTGCGAATGCCAATGCGTTCCACGTTAGAAATTCATGCGAGGCTGGATCTTCCAAACTTTTGAAGGGATCACTTGGAACGCCGCTTCTGCTGCCGCTTGCCCAACTGGCAAATGTGCGATCCGATAGATTGTCACGCTGTTGCTTTGAGCGCCGCTAATCGCATTGATGATCACGAAAGGACTTGAAACCGTGGATATAGCTTTCAATGTTGAAAACAGGAGCATCACTCTGCCGATAAACGCGTGTGTCGTCGCAGGGTGGACGGGGCGAGACTTGGCGGCTGTCCAGCACCACATTGATGAGTTGGCCGAACTGGGTATCAGCCCGCCCAGTCAGGTCCCCCTGTACTATCGCGTCTCAACCGCGCTTTTGACCCAATCTGACAAGATCGAGGTTCTGGGCGAAGGCTCTTCGGGCGAGGTCGAACCCTTGTTGATCCGGGCGGGTGGCAAGACCTATTTTGGCCTCGCATCCGACCACACGGACCGCGATCTGGAGGCCCATTCCGTTGCCGCGTCCAAGCAAGTTTGCGCCAAACCCATTGCCACCACGCTGTGGGACTTTGACGATATTGTCGGCCATCTTGATGATATGCGCTTGCGTTGTTGGATCACAGAGAACGGGCAAGAGGTTTTGTATCAAGATGGAACCCTGGCTGGCATTCGCCCGCTGGAAGATCTGTGCGACGGGGCCGGGTTTGACGATGGGACAGCCATGCTATGTGGCACCTTCGCCGCAATCGGCGGAGTGCGACCCGCCCGTTCTTATCGGATGGAAGTATCGGACCCCCACCGTGGCAAGACCATAGACCTGTCCTATACAGTAAAGACGCTGCCGATTGTTGCGTGACGCGTTAGTCGAAAGCGCAGCCATGACTGAGGTTTTCGCGCATTAAGCGCTGCGCCAAAGTCCCGCGTGCGACGGAAACCTCGGCCAGATATGCCGCCTTTTGCTGGGCATAGCTGCGGGCCTCTGCCACAGCTTGGGCGCTGGTGATATCCGCGAACCGCACGCTCTGCCCTGCGCGATGCTGTACCAACCGGTCAATATCGGGTGAAATGACGGTGGCGATCTTGGGATAGCCGCCTGTGGTTTGATGGTCAGCCAGCAGCACTGTCGGGACGCCGTCGCCAGATACCTGCACGGACCCGCGCACAATGGGTTCCGAAGGGATCGAAAGCGCCCCGGCCAAGGGCAACTCCGGCCCTTTCAGGCGCATCCCCATGCGATCAAAGGCGTCTGAGACGGCGAAACTGTCCGTCAGAAACTGCGTGACCGTCTCTTTGGCAAAATGCTGATCTTGCGGGCCGGTAACGACACGGATCGGCCGGGAGGTTTGAAAGTCCGGTTTTGGGATGTCGCCCAGACGATCCTCGCGCACGGCCGTATCGGACAAGATAATCGTTTGTCCGCTTTGCAAGGCACCCCCGCCGAAACCGGACGTCGCGTGCGTCGCCTGACTACCCAACCACTCCGGCGCCGTGATCCGCCCCGCGAAGGCAAGATAGGCCCAGCTTCCGACCTTGCCTGCGGTGATCGACAAACGCTCGCCCTTTTGAACCGTTAGGATTGTCCATGAGCGGGTCTTTTGCGTGCCAAGCTGGACGGTAAAATCGCCACCCGCAATGGCCACTGTGGCCGCCCCATGGGTGCATTGCAGGACCAACCCGCCCAGCGATATTTCGATTCCGGTCTGCCCGCTTTTGTTGCCAAGGGCGGCGTTGGCCGCGTCAAACGCCAGCCGGTCCATGGCCCCGGATTGAGGAACGCCGAAACGCATGTGTCCGGGGCGGCCCGCATCCTGCAGCGTGACCAGCGGGCCGGCAAAAGCGACAGTGAAGGCAGCCTCAGCCATGGTCGCTTGCCTTGTCCAGTTGCGCAAAGGTAGCGGCATCAATCCGTTGGAACGTCACCCGGTCGCCGACGTCAAACAGGAACGGCGCATCCGGGTCGCCCGTCAGGATCGCTGTGGGCGATCGCCCAATGATCGACCAGCCCGTGGGCATTTTCAGCGTCGTGATCAGGCATTGCGGCCCGGCGATGATCACGCTCCCTGCGGGGACATCGCGCACAGGTGCGGGTTTGCGTGGCACCTGAATGGCGCCTGGGACGCCCGACAAATAGGCATAGCCCGGTGAGAAGCCATACATAAGCACGCGAAAATCTCCGGACAGATGGGCATTGATCACGGCCTCCGGGGTGAGGCCCGTGGCCGAGGACACGGCCGCCAGATCGGGCGAAAATGGCGCTTCGTAGCAAACCTGCACCGTGCGCGTTATACCCTCCGTCCGGGCCTTGAGCGACGCCCCAAGGCAGCCTTGAACATAGGTTTTGATGGCGTCATGTTCGGTCAAGATAGGGTCAAACGAGACCAGCAGGTTGACCATGGCAGGGACTGTTTCGATCATCCCATCTGGCGGATTTGCGCCAAGGGCTGCATCCAGCGCCAGCACAGCGCCATGCGCGGCGTCCGAGATTTCCTCAGCGAAGGTCACAAGCAGCGCGTGATCAGCGATGGCTTTGAATTGCGGGTCCATGCGGTCCTCAGCTGTCCAGAAAAGAGACGATCTGCACGCCTTGCGCCATCAACCGATCGCGGATTTCGCGCGCCATCGCCAATGCACCAGGGCTGTCGCCGTGCACACAGATCGAATGCGCTGCAAGCTTGACCGGGTCACCGTCTACTACGGGCATCCGCCCGGTTTCAAGGAACGACAAAAGACGCGCTGCGGCCTTGCCTGCGTCGTGGATCATCGCGCCGGGCTGGTCGCGGGGCACCAGCTGGCCCGATGACAGATAGGCGCGATCCGCAAAAATCTCGGAATACACGTTCATGCCTGCCGCACGGGCGGCGTGTTCGGTTTGGGTGCCGGATATCGCCAAAACCGCCATATCCGGGTCGATCTTTTGAATGGCCGCCATGATGGCATCGGCCACGTGACGATCCCGCGCCGCAAGGTTGGCCAGCGCGCCATGTGGTTTGACATAGGCCACGGGCACGCCGACTAATGCGGCCACCCCTTGCAACGCGCCAATCTGGGCTGCGCACATGCGTGCGATCTCATCCATCGACATGGGGATCACACGCCGCCCGAACCCGATGCGATCAGCGTATCCGGGGTGGGCACCCACAGTCACGCCGTTGTCACGGGCCAGCGAAAGCGTGCGAAACATGGTGTCGGGATCACCTGCATGACCGCCACAGGCGATATTTGCAGAGGTAACGATGGACAGCATCTGCGCATCCTCGCCCATGTCCCAAGGACCAAACCCTTCACCCAAATCTGAATTAAGGTCGATGCGCATAGCCTCAGTCCTATTGCAAGGCGGTGGGCAGGAACAACGCGATGTTGGGGAAAGCGATCAGCAGGAAGGCCATGGCCAGCATCGTCAGGCAGTAAGGGAGCGCCCCCAGCATGACTTCGTTCAGGCTACCTGACTTGCGCGCCCCTTGCACGACGTAGAGGTTCAAACCAACGGGCGGGGTGATCAACGCCATTTCAATGAGCACAATCATCAGGATGCCGAACCAGATCACATCATAGCCCTGTACAAGGACCATGGGCACGATGATCGGGATCGTCACAACCATGAGTGACAGGGTTTCGATGAAAAAGCCCAGCACGATGTAAAGGACGACCACCACAAGGATGAAGCCTAATGGCGACAGGCCCAGCCCTTCCATGAATGCAGTCAGCTCGCGGCCCAATCCCGCTGATGCCAGCGTGAAATTCAGGAATGACGCGCCGATGACGATCAGCATGATCATCGAGGTGATCTTGATGGTGCCGGTCAGGCTTTGCGTCAGCATGTCCCATGACACGCCGCCAAAGGCGAAAGCGATCAGAAACGCGCCTGCAACGCCCACGGCGGCGGCCTCTGTCGGGGTGGCCCAGCCGCGATAGATCGACCCCACGATCAGGCCAAACAGGATCAGGATCGGGATCAGATCAACCAGCGCGCGCAGCATTTGCCCAAACGGGAATGTCCGGCGCACACCGCCCAGATCCGGGCGAATGAGACAAATGATTGCCGTAACAACCATAAACGCCAAAGCCAGCGCGATACCGGGGATCAGACCCGCCAGAAACAGTTGCGGGATCGAGGATTGTGTCAAAAACCCATAGACGATCAGGTTGATCGACGGCGGGATCATGATCCCGAGTGTGCCGCCCGCAGCAATGGCGCCGGAAAACAGCTTGGGGTCATACCCCAGCTTTTCGGCCTGCGGCATGGCCACGGTCGCGACCGTGGCTGCGGTGGCAACAGACGACCCAGAGGTTGCGGAAAACATCGTCGCGGTCGCCACATTGGCATGGATCAACCCGCCGGGCAGCCAGCTGACCCAGCGGTCAAGGGCGGCGTAGGTTCGCGTTGCAACCCCGCTGCGCACGAGGATTTCACCCAGCAGTACAAAAAACGGGATGGCGATTAGCGTCGCGGAATTGGATGACGACCAGACCATGTTACCCAGACCGCGCGTCAATGGAAAACTCGAAAAGAAGGTATCAATCCCAAAACCCAGCAAGAACAGGACGATGCCAACCGGAATGGACAGGGCCAGCAGCCCCAGAAGCCCGACAGAAACAAACCCGATCATTGCAGTGTCTCCTGCTCGGCAAAAGCGCCGACAATCGCTTCGCTGTCCTCAAAGCGGCGTTTGATCAGTAAGCTGAGCGCGGCAAGGGTTGTCAGGCACGACATGGCCGCAAACCAGACCCATCCCGCAAACCAAGGCAACTGAACCCAGGCGAGAGGCGTTTCAAGCGGTGTGTTGGCGCGCGATCCCATGGTCAGAGAGCGTTCCAAAACCGGCCAGGCCTTGATCGCGATGGTGATGATCACGCCCGACATCACGATCATGGAAAACACATCCAGCAATGCGCGCCCGAAGCTTTGAAAGCGCGACCGCAGCAGATCAATGCGCACATGCCCCAGTTCCAGCAGAGTGTAGGACATGCCCCAAGACGTCACGAGCGCCATAGCGTAGCCTGCGATCTCTTCGGTGCCGCCAAGGGACGTCCCGATCTGGCGCATGATGATATCGAGCAGCACAAAGGCTGCGCAGGCAAGCAGGCCAAAGCCGACGACCAGCGCCACCCCTCTGTTGATCACCCGAAGGCTTTGAATCATCTTGCGTTCCATGATAGGTCCGTCCCCTGTCAGTCGGTTAAAGGTGCAAGACCTTACTCGATTGTCACGCCAACAACCTGGCCAACACTGTCATTCCAGCGCGTTGCCCAGTCTCCTCCTGCGCGCTCTGCCCATTCCGGCAGAACTTCACTGGTCAGGATCTCGCGGGCGCGATCAAAATCAGCGTCGCTGACCGCAACCAATATCATGGACCGCGCGTCACCTGATGGGCACTCACCATTGCCGGTCAGGCAGGCGATGTCGTTAACCAAGGCGTTCTGCGCGCTGGCCCATGCCGGGTCTTCGAAACCGCTGGCAACTTCGCCGCTGATCAGCGCCTGTGTGTCTGCGTCAAGGCTGTTCCATTTGTCGAGGTTGATCGCAGTGACCACAGAGTCCCAGCCACCCAGCGGGATCGGCAACAGATGTGTGGACACTTCCCACCAGCCCGCGCTGTAGCCCGAGCCGGCACCGGTGACGGCGCAATCGACAACGCCGTTCTGCAAGGCGCCCGGAACTTCGGCGAAGGACACATTCACGCCCTCAGCGCCCAGCGCTTCAAGCAGTTTGGCGGTCATGCGGCCTGATGCACGCACTTTGAGGCCCTCCAGATCGCCAAGGTTCGCAATCTCGTGGTTACAGAACACGACCTGCGGCGGGTAAGGCGCAATCGCCAGCACGTGGCTGTTGAAACGGTCGCGGTAAATGTCAGAGACCATCGGCCGGGCCGCGTCCACCATGGCGCGCGCTTCATCCGCGGTGAGCGCCAGAAGCGGCACATCAAGGCCTTCAAGTTCGGGTGCATCGGCCACCGCATAGTCAGCCACAGTCATTGCAACATCGTACACACCCTGACCCAGCAGCGGATAGATATCGCCCAGACCAAGGCTCATCTGGTTGTGGGTCGTCAGCTCAACCGTGATGGCACCGCCAGAGGCTTCGGGCAGGGTCGTGGACCAGAACGGCGCTTCGTATTGGTTGTGCAGCGGCAGGCTGGACCAGCTGCCGACAACTGACAGGTTTTCAGCGTTGGCCGGTGCAGCCAGTGCCGTTGTTGCGGCCAGAATTGAGATCATCTTTTTCATTGTCTTAGTCTCCTTGTTGGATTTGTCGGTCCTCAGTTGAGGATTGTTGTTTCGGCGTCTTCGGCCACATCAGCGATCAGCATATGACCGGGCGAATGCGTGATGCAGATTGGCAGTGCCGCGTCCAGCAGCACGTTCTGCGGGGTGACACCGCAGGCCCAATAGACGGGGACTTCGCCGTCTCTGATCTCGACCGCGTCGCCCCAATCGGGGGCAGACAGATCGGTAATGCCGATATGTGCGGGGTCGCCCGCCGCGATGGGGGCGCCGTGGGCTTGCGGATAGCGGCGGCTGATCTCGCGGGCGGCATCAACCTGATCGGCCGGGATAGGGCGCATGGTCACCACCATCTGCCCACCAAACCGCCCAGCAGGGACCAGATTGATATTGGATTTGAACATCGGTACATTGCGGCCCGTTTCCAGATGGCGCACGGGAATGCCGTGACGCACCAGCGCGTTTTCAAAGGTGAACGAACAGCCCAGGGCAACGGTCACTAGGTCATCGGTCCACACATCCGAAATATCCGTGACTTCCTCGCTCAATGCACCATCGCGGAATACGCGATATCTGGCGACGTCTGTGCGCATGTCGATGTCGCGGCCCAGCGTGGGCAGCTTTGCGTCGCCGCTGTCGCCGACACCCACGACAGGGCAGGGCTTGGGATTGCGCAGACAAAACCGCAAGAAGTCGAGTGCGTCTTGCTCGGGCAGAATGGCCACGTTGCATTGCAGCTTTCCAGCCGCCAACCCAGCCGTATGGCCGGTGTAGGCACCGCTGCGGATTGCGGCACGAACTTCTGCAGCAGAGGCACCTATGAGATCGGAATGTGAAACTGTGGTTATGGTCACGCTTGCCCCCGGTGTGATCAATCTCAGCATCACATGGTGTCACGTCTCCAATCAAATTATCATTTTGTATCTATCGTGATAGATTTTCTAAATCTATTTTGGATGCGACCTGTCCCAGTCGACAGCCACCGCACGCGCCATTTCCGCACTGTTTTCGACAAGAAAACTGCGCGGTTCTGAAAGATAGGACGCCGTGAACGACAGCGGCTGTGGCCGGAACCCCGGATCGAATTCCACGATCTGCCCGGAGGCAAGAAAATCATTCGCCAGCGCCCGGGGGTAAGGCCCAACAGCGATTCCCGCCGCGATCATCTTTAGACTGGCCGACAATGAGGCCGAGGCAAAGACCCGCAACTTCGGCCCCACCCTGCGCGACAACTCCGACATCAGTTCGCGGTATGGGCGCGTCTTGCTGGAGTACGAAATGACCGGGATCTGGGTCAGGTCCGTCTGCGGATTGGCACTGGCGCGATACCAATGAAGATCAAAGGATGGCAGATCGACGTTCTCCACCGAAAATTCAGACACCGGCCCCATGAGGAGCGCAAGATCCAGTTTCCGCTCCAGTAGCGCGGACCGCAGGTTCAGGGAAATATCGACCGTAAGATCCACGTTCACGCGGGGGTATTCTTCGCTGAGTGCCTTGAGGAAATCGGGCAACCACGCTTGGGCAATCGTTTCGGATGCGCCGACGCGGAACAGGCCTTCGGTCTCGGAGGGGTTGGCGACGCGCTGTTTGATCTCTTCCTCGACGAACAGCATCTGTTCGGCATAGGACAACAGCAAAGTGCCCTGTTTGGTCAGGACCAACTCTCCGGGGCCGCGTTCAAACAACGGGACGCGCAGCTCTTGTTCAAGGTTGGCGATGCGGGTGGAGATCGCGGGTTGCGATAGATTTAACCGCTTTCCCGCGCGGCGAAACCCGCCTAGGCGGGCCACCCAAAGAAAAGTCTTGATCTGATCAAATGTCATTCCCCATTCATAGATTGGATCATTTGGGTTGCAAACCGATTAAGAATTATCCGGATAAACTCGGGCATTGATTATGGTGACTTCCCTTCCAATGAAAGTTGACGCCAAGAAAAAACTTTCGATCTCGAAGGCAGTCACCATTGATCAAACAGACATCGAGGTCCGCTCTGTCTGCTTTGCTGCCCCAAGAACAAGTAGCGGCGAAGGTCTGCAATGAGGCCAATGTAGCCGATGCTGCGCAGCGCATGAACGGCGGCTATTGAGTGCTTTGACTAAAGTTCTTTCGGCAAAGTTATATCGTGAATCGACGCTGTAATGGGATGTGAGAAATCTCTTTTGGTCTCTGACACAATCTTCTTGAGCCAAGGGAAGACGATCCTAGATACGTTTAGCTTGTCGAGTGGTTGCTCCAAGGCCACCTGACGCCCCCACTTTGGATCATCTTCCCAAATCGTGTATTGATCCAGTTCGTCCTCTGTCACGATGGGCCAAAGACGATCGACGGTATCATTTAGCTCTTTGACTGGTTCAGGTTCATTTACCCAAACCTCGTTTTTTCCTTTGCTGAAGAGCCGAAAAGAAAAGGCGGGATCATCTAGAAATACTTCGATGTGAAGCCCTTTGATGCTATCGGGAAAGTCAGTGTCCAGCAGTTTAGCGAATGCGTCTCTAACATCGGGATAATACTCTTCCATCCGATTAGCGAGGAAGACCTCAAACTGCTTTAGCAGATCGCCGTCTTGCGCCATGTCGGTTGAAGAGTTTTCCGCCCTGCGCTTTCCAAAAAGAGATTTGATCCACTCGATCATAGCCTTGTCTCAACGTCCTCAAATGGTCACCGTGATCGCCAATAAACAACTTTTAACGCCATTACGAAAGCTGACATTGAAACGCCTGCTGTGAACGGCAGCAAAGTCCCACACAGCCGACGTCTGGCGCCCACGCAATAGTTGCGGCGTCGGCCACTGTGTTGCCTAATCCCCAACCTCTCTCACAAAACAATTATACATCGCAGGCCCCATCAGCACCTGTTTGCGCGCGCCTGACGCTTGAAGTGTCAGGGCACTGGCCGGGGGCGCGAGACGGCGCATGTATCTCTTGTCGCGCCACTTATTCAGGGAACGCAGATTTACCGATTAGCGCTGTTAAAACGCTTATTTCAGGGCAAATCATAACAAAAAGCGCGCCACGGTTTCCCGCGGCGCGCCCTCTGCCAAACCCAAAAACGGGTCTTTACTTCATCGTGATACGACCGTCGGTATATGGCTGATACGGCGCATTCGCGGCGATATACTCAGCCGTCACATCGGCCAGATCGGGACCAAAGTCGTAGGCGTTCATCGCGTCCTCAAACATGGAGTAGCCGTCACCGCCGTTGCGCACAAAGTTGTTGGACACAACACCATAAGTCGCGGCGGGATCAATCGGTTCTCCGCCAACCATGATGTCGCTGATCCGCGAACCGGGCTCTTGGCTCAGATCGACGACAAACGACATGCCGGATACCTGCGGGAAGCGGCCAGATCCCTCTTCATGCTGGCTGGCGCCGTTCTCTAAGGCGGCGATCATCGCCTCACCCGTCACTTGGAACGTGGACAGCGTGTTCTGGAACGGCAGCACAGTCAGCACTTCGCCCTTTGTCACTTCGCCCGCGTCGATTGATGCACGAATACCGCCCGAGTTCTGGAAGGCAATCTGGATGCCCTGATCAGCCACACGTGCAAGCATCGCATCTGCGATCAGGTTCCCCATTGAGCATTCCATGGCACGGCAAACGGACCGATCACCTTCAATTGGTGCGGCTGCCTCGGCCACGACCTGCTGACGGATTTCATCCAGCGGAGCAGCAAGCTCTGCCACACGCGCAACGGTTGCCGCGTCTTCGGCGACTGAGGCGTCAATCAGCAATGGCGCTCCTGCGGCTTCGGTGATCACACCCTCATCGTCAAAGGTGACATTCAACTCGCCAAGGAATTTACCATAGGCGTAAGCCTGAACAACGGCCGTGTCGCCGACCATTGTCGGGTACGGCCCTGCGGCATCCTCATCATCGCCCAAAAGCGTGTTTGTGTGACCACCAACAATCACGTCAACGCCGGTCGTGTTGGCAGCAACGTCCAAATCCACACCATAGCCCGAGTGTGACAGAACAATGATCTTGTTCACGCCCATCTCGGTCAGCTTATCGACCTCGGCCTGCACCGCAGCAACCGGATCAGAGAAGGTGACGTTCGGACCGGGGCTTGCCAGTTCGTCGGTGTTCTCTGGCGTCAGGCCGATCATGCCGATCTGCTCACCGCCGCGTTCGATGACGGTTGATTTCATCAGAGCGTCAGCCAGAAGCGGCTCTGCCGAGACATCAGCGTTGGACATCAGGATTGGAAACTCGACCGAATCCATAAAGCCACGCAGCACTTCGGGCCCGTCATCAAATTCGTGGTTGCCGACGGTCATGCCGTCATAGCCAAGCTTGTTCATAAACTCAGCAGCCATCGCACCCTTATAGTAGGTGTAAAACAATGTGCCCTGAAACTGGTCGCCGCCATCCACGAGGATAGAGTTATTCGTCCGAGCGCGCGCATCGGCAATCGCTGTCACCAAACGGGCCGTACCGCCAAAGCATTTGCCTTCAGCGTTGTCTTCGGCGGAACAACCGCTGTCAAAACGGCTGATCGGCTCAAACCGTGCATGAAAGTCGTTGGTGTGCAGGATGGTCAGCGAATAGTCCGCCGCTGCCACACTTGCGGTCATCGCCAGCGCGCAGGTCGTCGTCATCATACGTAAAATCATTGGATCGTGTCCCCCAAGGTTGGAATAACGTCAGCTTGGCGAGGCCGTTTGCGAGAGTCAAATTGAATACGCCTCGCGTCAAGCGACCCTTACGTCAACGCGCAGTCCTTGGGCGCTTGACCATCTTTGTCGCAAAGGCCATCACGCGCATATGCTGATTTACAAAATCTTCCGCGCCGATGAATGGTCCACTTTGCAAGCCGATGGTGAAACTGTGGGTGCACCGATTGACGTGGCCGATGGGTATATCCACTTTTCGACGACCCAAACAGTCGCTGAAACGGCGGCGAAGTATTTTGCCGATGCAGAGGGCCTTATGCTGCTGGCCGTTGAGACCGAAGGGCTTGAGCAGCTCAAATGGGAACCCGCCCGCGAGGATGTGCTATTCCCGCATCTCTACCGCAAACTGCGGATGGATGATGTCGTCTGGAGCAAACCCCTGCCCTTGCAGGACGGCGTGCATCAATTTCCTGATCTGACATGAGCGCACTGGAGAAAATCGGCCTGACGGCTTTGCGCCGGATAGATCCAGAAACAGCGCATGGGCTGGCGCTGAAGGCGCTCAACACTGGGTTGGGCCCGCGATCGGGGCCGGTCACTTCTGATCGGCTCAAGACCACACTGGCCGGTATCGCTCTTGCGAACCCTGTCGGCCTTGCCGCCGGTTTCGATAAAAACGCAACGGCCTTGCACGCACTGGCGAAGACAGGCTTTGGTTTTCTAGAAGTCGGAGCGGCAACGCCGCGCGCCCAACCAGGCAATCCAAAACCGCGACTGTTTCGATTGACCGATGATCAGGCAGCCATCAACCGCTTTGGTTTTAACAACGATGGCATGGATGCGATAGCTGACAGGCTGTCCGCTCGTCCACAAGGCGCCGTTATCGGGCTGAACCTGGGGGCCAACAAAGACAGCGCAGACAAAGCCGCCGACTTTGCGACCGTCCTGACGCGCTGTGGGCCGGTTGTCGACTTTGCCACGGTAAACGTGTCCTCGCCCAACACTGAAAAGCTGCGTGATTTGCAGGGCAAGGCGGCTTTGGCGGGTTTGCTGGCTGGCGTGATGGAAGCGCGTGCAGGCCTTGCCAAGCCTATCCCCATCTTTCTGAAAATCGCACCAGACCTCAGCAGCGATGAAATCGCCGAAGTGGCAGAGGTCGCTAACGCTTCGGCCATCGACGCGATCATCGCGACCAACACAACGCTGGACCGCGAAGGTCTGCACGGACCGCATAAGACTGAAATGGGTGGGCTGTCAGGTCAGCCGCTCTTTGAAAAATCCACCCGTGTGCTGGCGCAACTGGCAGGGCTAACAACGCTGCCGATCATCGGTGTCGGCGGTGTCAGCAACGCGGACCAAGCCTATCAGAAAATCCGCGCTGGCGCGTCTGCGGTGCAGCTTTACACCGCCTTGGTTTATGGCGGCATTTCACTGGCAGGCGACATCGCACAAGGTCTTGACGACTTGCTCACGCGTGATGGTTTCGCAAATGTCGCCGATGCTGTTGGGTCAAGCCGCAGCGACTGGACGTGAAGGCCTGTCCGCCTCGGCCTCTAGCCCAGGATATTTCCAACCCAATGTCGCGCCGCGCACAACGAAATTGAGCAATAGTCCAATCCACAAACCGTGATTCTGGAACATGGCCATCAGCGGGATAACGGTGGCAAAATAGATCACTGCCGAGACAATCATCATGTTGCGCATGTCCTTGGTGCGCGTTGCGCCAATGAATATGCCATCAAGCATCCAAGCAGCCACACCGACAATGGGGGCGGCCACCATATAGGGCAGATAGATACGCGCTGTTTCACGCACCTCAGGTGCAGTGGTCATAATGTCGATGATTGCGCCACCAAAGACTGCGAAACAAACAGCCAAGATCGCGCACACAATGCCACCCCACAGGCTGCTGAGGACCGCACTACGCCGCAATGCCGCCCTTGCGCGTGCGCCCAACGCCTGTCCAACCAAGGCTTCGGCTGAAAAAGCAAACCCATCCAAGGCATATGCCGTCACCTGCAAAAACTGCATCAATATCTGATTGGCCGCCAATTGAACGTCACCAAAGTCCGAGCCGTAGAACAGGAAACTGACAAAGATCGCCTGCAACAACACCGACCGGATCAGGATATCGGTGTTTACCAACGCCATGTGCTTGAGCCGCGCAAGATCAAACACCCGCGCGGCAGAAAGCCATGCTGGTCGCACAAAAACCCCCCGGCAAAACCAAAGGCCCAGCGCCAGCCCGCCCCATTCAGCAATAAACGTGGCCCAAGCCACCCCCTGCACGCCCCAGCCAAGCTCTAGCCCTAAATAGAAACTCAGCGCGATGTTGACGCCATTCATACCCACCTGAATGACCAACACGGCGCGGGTCCGTTCTTGGGCAATGAGCCATCCGGTGATGCCATAAAGTGCAATCGTCGCCGGGGCCGACCAAATACGGATCGTCATGTACTCACGTGCGAGCGTCTCGACCTCGGCGCTGGCGGGTGACACCCAGAACGCGCCTTTGAAGATGGCGACCTGTGCGGCAATCATCACCAGACCAGCCGAAATGCCGATCAACAGCGCTCGCGACAGCAGCGCATCGACCTCTTCTGCGTCCCCTGCCCCGCTGGCCTGCGATGTCAGGCCAGTCGTGCCCATCCGCAGAAAGCCAAAAATCCAGTAGACCGCCGACAGGATAATCGCACCGATGCCAACGGCCCCGATGGGTGCGGCTTCGCCCAGTTGCCCGACCACGCCGGTGTCCACCACCCCAAGGATCGGCACCGTCGCGTTCGACAGCACAATTGGTAAGGCAATCGCGAGGACCCGTTTGTGCGTCAGCACCTCAGCCATCGCGCGGAGGCATCAGGAAATGCCCAGTGGCTTGCGCGAACAACCGGCTGCGATTGTCCTGCCACGTCTCTACATGCACAGAGGCATAACGGCGGCCAGAGCGGTTCACACGCGCCCGCGCATAGGCATCGCGCGGCAGGCCAGAGCGCAGGTAATCGACGGTGAAGTCGATCGTCTTGGGCAGTTGGATGCGTGGCGCATCCTCGTCCACGCGCCCCGCTTCCATATCTTCCCAGATCATTGCCCAGCTCAGCTCAACAATCGCGGTCACTTCAAGAAAGGCTGCGGTTACCCCGCCGTGGATCGCAGGCAGCATGGGATTCCCGATCAGCTTGTCCGCGTAAGGTAGTACAGCCGTCAACTCATCCCCGCGCCGGTCGATCTGAATGCCGAGGAACTGGATGTAAGGCACACCCGCGACCAGCTTTTGCAACGTCGCATCGCGGCGCTGCTTGATAACTTGGACGGGTTCAGGGCGGCGGCTCACGATTTTGCCCTTTCAATCGTAAAGGCACCCGTCGCGGTCGCTACCGGTCGGTCGGGATCGCCATCAACAGCGGTTGCGCGGACAAAGGCCACCGAACGGGTCACATGGTAACACTCCGCCGTTGCCGTGATCCGCTCACCGGGGGTGGCCGGACGCATGTAGTCGATGCGCAAGTCCAAAGTCGCTGTCGCAACAGCCGCCGCCGGATGCGACATCACTGCAGCGCCTGCGCAGGTATCCATCAACGCAGACACCGCACCGCCGTGAATGACGCCTGTTTCAGGATCACCCACCAAGCGCGGGTCGTAATCCATCCCGATCACGGCCTTGCCATCCTCAATGGCCGTCAATTGCATCCCAAGTTCCTGCGCATGCGGAATGGCTTCGATAAACTGGCGGGCCAGTAGGTCGCGACGGGTCTTTTGTGTGTCAGACATATGCGCTCCTGATGTCGTCTGGTATTTGGGTATCCCCGTTTTATGCAATTGACCACCTTCAACACTTCGTTGTTCAGCATCCCACCTGTTGCCCCATTTAATTGTAACGGCTACGATTGCGGGTAAGGGAGAATACGATGTCGGACACACGCCTGTCATTCAAAGAGATGTGCGCAAAATTCGACGTAACGCCACGCACGTTGCGCTACTACGAATACATTGAACTGCTTCACCCCGAAAAAGAGGGGCGTTCGCGGTTTTACGGCGCGAAAGAACTGGCGCGCATGACGCTTATCCTGCGCGGACGGCGATTTGGGTTCTCGCTTGAAGATATCCGACAATGGCTGTTGATCTACGAAAAAGAGGGCACCACCGCACAGATGCATGAATGGGTCGCCCTTGCTGACAGACAGCTGATCGAACTGGCAGAGCAAAAACAGCAGCTCGAAGAAACGATCGACGAGCTAAAGAATCTACGCGACACAACGGCCCAAACGCTCGGCTAAGTGCGACACTGCCCGAGCATGGGGGTCACAATTGCGTTAATAGCCGCTGATCGTCTGTCTCTCGATGGGCATCAGCTATCCAAACAATGCAAAAGACTCACCTCAAAAATAGGCCAAAAAACCCATTCAAAGCGCTTTGAGGGGAAAAAATGAAATTTTTCCCCGTTTTTTAATTGCGCCTGACCCCGCGTCATCTTTGCTGACCTTTCGTCAGCTTGCCCGTGACGCCACGTTACGTTTACGTGCACGTCAACTTTGCTTGTATGGTAGTCACATCCTTCGCAAGTGCGTGGCATTCGAAACACGCATAAAGGAATGAGAAGATGACGACCGAAACACTTAACATCCGCCAGATGTGTGACGCATTTGATGTGACGCCACGCACGCTTCGCTTTTACGAAGCCAAGGAGTTGTTGTTCCCGATCCGCGAAGGTCAGAAACGCCTGTTCACCAAGCGCGACCGCGCACGCCTCAAGTTGATCCTGCGCGGCAAGCGCTTTGGGTTCTCCTTGGAGGAAATCCGCCAGCTGCTTGACCTCTACCACATGGACGATGGGCAAGAGGCCCAGCTGTCAAAGACTTACGAACTTGCCGAAAGCCACCTTGCCGACATGGAGGCCCAAAAGGCCGAGTTGGAAGAGGCTATTGGCGAATTGAAAGAACAAATGGCATGGGGCGCCGAAAAACTGACCCAGTTAGCCAAACAGAAAACGGTTGCTGCCTAAAACAGGGCGCAACCACCCAACACGACCAAAACGGAGAGACACCAGATGCCGATCTACAACGCACCCAACAAAGACATCCAGTTCGTGCTGCACGACCTTTTGAAGGTCTCAGAGCAAGACATCCCAGGGTTTGACGACCTTGACCGTGACTTTACCAGTGCCGTTGTCGAAGAAGCCGGCAAGGTGGCCTCCGAAGTGCTGCACCCGCTGAACGTGGTGGGTGACACCGAAGGCTGTGTCATGGAAAACGGCGTCGTGCGCACGCCCACAGGTTTCAAAGAAGCTTTCGAGCAGATGAAAGAAGGTGGCTGGACCGCAATGGATTGCGATCCTGAATATGGCGGCCAAGGCCTGCCTTACGTCATGCACACCGCGGCACAGGAACCCTTCGTGTCCGCCAACATGGCATTCAACATGTATCAGGGCCTGACCCATGGTGCCTACTCCGCAATCTACGCGCATGGGTCGGACGAGCAGAAGCAAAAGTACCTGCCAAAAATGGTGTCCTGCGAATGGACCGGCACCATGAACCTGACCGAGCCGCACTGCGGTACTGATCTGGGCCTGATGCGCACAAAGGCCGTCCCAAATGATGATGGGTCTTACAAAATTTCTGGCCAAAAGATTTTCATCTCTGCCGGTGAACACGATATGGCCGAAAACATCATCCACCTCGTGCTGGCCAAGATCCAAGGTGGGCCAGAGGGCATCAAGGGTGTGTCGCTCTTCATCGTACCGAAATTCATGGTCAATGATGACGGTTCACTTGGCGCACGCAACGGCGTTGCTTGCGGCAAAATCGAAGAAAAGATGGGCATCCACGGCAACTCGACCTGTGTGATGAACTATGACGAGGCGACCGGTTACCTTGTGGGTGAAGAGCACAAGGGCATGCGCGCCATGTTCACCATGATGAACGAAGCGCGTCTGGGTGTGGGCCTGCAAGGCTATGCCCAAGCGGAAAGCGCGTACCAAAACGCTGTGGCCTACGCCAACGACCGCCTGCAAGGGCGCGATGTGACCGGCGCCAAGAATCCCGATGGCCCTGCCGATCCGCTGATCGTGCATCCGGACATTCGCCGCAACCTGATGGATCAGAAAAGCTTTGTCGAAGGCGCACGTGCCTTCACATTCTGGGGCGCATATCTGATCGACCGCGCACATAAAAACCAGGACGCCGAAGCAGATGGCCTGATCTCCTTGATGACGCCTGTGATCAAAGGCTTCCTGACCGACAAGGGTTTTGAATACGCTACAGCCGCCCAGCAGGTTTACGGCGGGCACGGCTATATCGAAGAATGGGGCATGTCCCAATACGCCCGCGACGCGCGCATCGCGATGATCTACGAAGGGGCCAACGGTGTGCAGGCGCTGGACCTTGTGGGCCGCAAGCTGGCACTCGATGGCGGCAAGCATGTGATGGCGTTCTTTGAGATGATCAAAACCTTCATTAAGGAAAACGAAGGCAATGAGGCGCTGAACAAGGACTTCCTGACACCGCTGAAAGCCGCCTCCAAGGATCTGCAGGCCGCTGGCATGTACTTTATGCAGAACGCCACCAAGCCAAACAACGCGCTGTCAGGGTCTTACGACTTTATGCATATGATGGGCCACGTCTGCCTTGGCCTGATGTGGGCACGGATGGCAAAAGCGGCGATGGAAGCGCTGGAAGGTGGTGCATCTGACACCGAGTTCTACGAGACCAAGATCGCAACGGGCCGCTACTACATGGCCCGCCAATTGCCCGCAACAGCGATGCACCTCGCGCGCATCAACACAGGCGGCGATACTATCATGGCGCTTGAAGCCGCAAACTTCTAAGCTCTGCAAGGGCGCGTTGATTTCAACGCGCCCTTACCGGATTTCCACACCCAGGAAATCCCCCGCTTGGGTTGGGAGGCCTGCAAGATGACCATGAAACTACATTGCTTTGCTGAAAGCGGAAACGCTTACAAAGCAGCCTTGACCCTGACCCTCGCTGATGCCGAGTGGGAACCTGTTTTTGTTGATTTTTTCAAAGGTGAAGGCCGCAGCCCCGAGTTTCGCGCGCTCAACGTCATGGGCGAAGTGCCTGTGCTTGAGGACGGCGATATGATCCTGACCCAATCCGGCGTGATCCAAGATTACATCAGCTCCAAAACTGGCAAACTGGGCGGTCGTTCCGCCGCTGAACGCCGCGAAGTGCTGCGCTGGATGTTCTTTGATAACCACAAAGTGTCTGGCGTTGCGGGGCCCCTGCGGTTCAACATGAACTTCCTGCCGGAAGACAAGCGAAACGCAGATGTGAATAGTTTCATGGCGATGCGCCTCGCCTCTGCCCTCAAGGTGATGGAGACCCATCTGGACGGTCGCAACTGGCTGGCAGGTGAGGAGATCACGATCGCCGATATCGCCTGCGCTGGTTACCTGTTTTACACCGAAGATTTCACCTTCGACCGCGCCGATTACCCCAATATCAACCGTTGGCTGACTGCAATCGCAGATCAGCCCGGTTGGAAACACCCCTATGACCTGATGCCGCGCGCCCTTGGCTAACGCGGACCCAAATACCCGGAGGACCCTATGACCGAAGCCTATATCTATGACGCCATCCGCACCCCGCGCGGCAAAGGCCGCAAAGACGGCAGCCTGCATGAGGTGACATCTGCGCGCCTGTCCGCTGGCGTGCTGAATGCCCTGAAAGAACGGAATAACCTCGAAGGCCATGCCGTTGAGGATGTGATCTGGGGCAACGTGACCCAAGTCGGCGAACAGGGCGGTTGCCTTGCGCGGACGGCAGTGCTGGCCTCTGATCTGGATCAGTCGATCCCCGGCCTTGCCATCAACCGTTTCTGCGCCTCGGGCATGGAAGCCGTGAACCTTGCGGCAAACCAAGTGAAAGGCGGCGCTGGCCAAGCCTATATCGCTGGCGGTGTTGAGATGATGGGCCGTGTGGCGATGGGTTCGGACGGTGCGGCGATTGCGGTTGATCCCTCCATTGCAATGGACACCTACTTTGTCCCGCAGGGTATCTCTGCTGATATCATCGCCACCGAGTATGGCTTCTCTCGTGACGATGCCGACCAGCTCGCTATGGAAAGCCAAAAGCGTGCCAAGGCGGCGTGGGACGACAAACGTTTCGACAAGTCCATCGTACCTGTGCGCGATGTGAACGGTTTGGCCATTCTGGATCATGACGAATACATGCGCCCCGGCACTGACATGCAGTCGCTGGGTGGTCTGAACCCCGCGTTCCAAGCGATGGGTGAGGTCATGCCGGGCTTTGATAAAGTGGCACTCATGAAGTACCCGCATTTGGAAAAGATCAACCACATCCACCACGCAGGTAACTCCTCTGGTATCGTGGACGGCGCCGCGGGCGTTCTGATCGGGTCCAAGGAATATGGCGAAGCAATGGGCATCAAACCGCGCGCTGTGATCCGTGCGACGGCCAAGATTGGCACCGATCCGACCATCATGCTGACCGGCCCGGTGCCGGTGACCGAAAAGATCATGGCAGACAGTGGCATGTCCATCAGCGACATCGACCTGTTCGAAGTCAACGAAGCTTTCGCCTCAGTCGTGCTGCGTTTCATGCAGGCTTTCGACGTCGACAACAGCAAGGTCAACGTCAACGGCGGCTCTATCGCGATGGGTCACCCGTTGGGGGCCACTGGCGCGATCATCATCGGCACGCTGCTGGATGAGTTGGAACGGACCGGCAAAGGCACGGGCCTTGCTACGCTTTGCATCGCCTCTGGCATGGGGGCAGCCACAATCATCGAGCGGGTCTGATCGAATGCCCACCGACGCACAGATTGCCGCAAAAGATATCGCAGAGGCATTGCTGGAGACCACAGGCAATGCCTTGATGTCTGGTGACTTTGATGCCTTTGCGGCTGTCTTTCATGCGCCGCAGGTCATGGCGACGATGGCCGGGCCAGTTCACATGGAAACAGTGGATGATATGCGGCGCGCCTTTGATGGGATGCACGAACACCTCACGGCGATGGGCGTGACCCATATGTACCGCACCGTTGTTGCGGCAGAGTTCAAGGCACCCAGCATGATCGAATCGACCCATGTAACTGAACTGCTGCAGGACGGGAAACGCCTGAACGAACCTTATCCGGTATTCTCAGTTCTCAAGATGATCGACGGCAACTGGAAGGTGACAGGCGGCGAATATGCACTCGAAGCCTCGAATGGCCAAGCACTTGCAATCAGCCGGGCGGATGCATCCCACCGCCCGGAACCCACGAATTAATCCATAGGCCGGGCCGCCGCGACACCGCGTCAAGAGCCCCCGACACAAAGGAACGACAAATATGACCGATTTCACCATGAGCACAGACGCCGACGGCGTTGCCACCATCGTCTGGGACACTGTTGGCAAATCCATGAACGTTATGAACCAGCAGGGTTTCCTTGATCTGGACGCGCTTGTGGATCAGGCGCTGGCCGATGATGCCATCAAGGGTGTGATCATCACATCCGGCAAGGAAGGCTCTTTTGCCGGTGGTATGGACCTCAACATCATCGCCAGGATGAAAGAAAGCGCGGGCGATGATCCAGCGCGTGGCCTGTTCGAAGGTGTGATGAACATGCACGCTGTGCTGCGCAAGATCGAACGCGCGGGCATGGACCCCAAGACCAACAAAGGCGGCAAGCCGATTGCTTGCGCCCTGCCCGGCACTGCCCTTGGGATTGGTCTGGAAATTCCACTGGCCTGTCACCGCATCTTTGCCGCTGATAACCCGAAGGCCAAAATCGGCCTGCCAGAAATCCTTGTTGGTATCTTCCCCGGTGCGGGCGGCACAACACGTCTGTCACGCAAGCTGGGCGCGATGGGTGCCTCGCCGCTCTTGCTTGAGGGTAAGTTGAATGACCCCAAGAAGGCCAAGGCTGCTGGTGTCGTGGATGAAGTCGTCCCTGCCGACGAGCTGCTGTCTGCCGCGAAAGCATGGGTCCTGTCCGAGCCATCAATCGTCAAACCATGGGACGAAAAGGGTTACAAGATGCCCGGTGGCGCCCCCTATCACCCTGCCGGTTTCATGACCTTCGTTGGCGCCTCTGCCATGGTCAACGGCAAGACCCAAGGCGTCTATCCGGCCGCCAAGGCGCTGCTGTCGGCTGTCTATGAAGGCGCATTGGTGCCTTTCGATACCGCCATCAAGATTGAGGCCCGCTGGTTCACCAACGTCCTGATGAACCCCTCGTCCTCAGCCATGATCCGCAGCCTCTTCATCAATAAAGAAGCTTTGGAAAAAGGTGCGAACCGCCCCGAAGCCCCCGACCAGAAGGTCAAGAAGGTTGGCGTCATTGGCGCGGGTATGATGGGCGCGGGTATCTCGCTGGTATCCGCGCTGGCTAGCATCGAAGTTGTGCTGATCGACAGCACACAGGAAGCCGCAGACAAGGGTAAGTCCTACACCACCGCGCATCTCGACAAAGGCATGGCCCGCAAGAAGGTCACACAGGAAAAGAAAGATGCCGTGCTGGGCTTGATCAACGCGACTACCGATTATGACGCGCTGAAAGGTTGCGATCTGATCGTTGAAGCGGTGTTCGAGGATGTGGGCGTGAAGGCGGACGTCACTGCCAAGGTGCAAGCCGTCACTGGCCCCGACTGCATCTTTGCCACCAATACATCTACCTTGCCAATCACGGAACTGGCAAAAGCCTCAAACGATCCTGAAAAGTTCATTGGCATCCACTTCTTCAGCCCTGTCGACAAGATGCTGCTGGTCGAGATCATCAAGGGTAAGGAAACCGGCGATGTGGCCGTGGCCAAGGCGCTCGACTTCGTGCGCCAAATCAAGAAGACGCCAATCGTCGTCAACGACGAACGTTTCTTCTACGCCAACCGCTGCATCATTCCATACATCAACGAAGGCATTCGGATGGTGAAGGAAGGTGTGGAACCCGCACTGATCGAAAACGCCGCCAAACTGGTGGGCATGCCACTCGGCCCGCTGCAACTGGTCGATGAAACCTCTGTCGATTTGGGCGTGAAGATCGCCAAAGCGACCAAAGCCGCGATGGGCGACGCCTACCCAGACGGTGAAGTCGACGAGGTCCTGTTCTGGATGTTTGACCAAGAACGCCTTGGCCGGAAATCCAACGCGGGTTTCTACAGCTACGATGAAAAGGGCAAGCGCGGCGGTCTTTGGGAAGGGCTGGCCGCCCAATACCCGGTCGCTGACGAACAGCCTGATCTGACCACCGTGCAGCATCGCCTGCTGTTTGCACAAACGCTGGAAGCGGTCCGCGCGCTGGAAGAAGGCGTGCTGGAAGACATCCGCGAAGGCGACGTTGGCGCGATCCTCGGCTGGGGCTTTGCACCCTGGTCCGGTGGCCCGTTCAGCTGGCTTGATATCATCGGCGCACCTTATGCCGCCGAGCTGTGTGACCAGCTGACCGAACAGTTCGGCGAGCGTTTCAAAACGCCCGACCTGCTGCGCGAGATGGCCGACAAAGGTCAGGACTTTTACAAGCGTTTCGGCACCGCTGCGAAAGCGGCCTAAGGCAATACGGCGCATCCTGTGATGGGGTGCGCCGCTTGTCAGGCAAGACACTTAGCTTAGGAGCTAAGTTTTTCACAGGTCACGGCGTCCTGCGTAGTGCGATCACAATCCCCGACAGCACGATCAATGCCATGCCAAACAAGGCCAATGGCGTCACCGCCTGATCCCACAAATACCACGCCCATGCGCTGGCAAAGATCAGCAATGAAAACTCAAACACCGCGACCGAGCTTGCCTCGCCAATCTGATAGCCCCGGAATAAACACATGATCCCGATCAGCGTGCCTATCGCCTGCAATGCGATCCAAAAGAAAATACTGGTGCTCAGCGGCATCCAGCCACGGCTGGCAAACCCATCCGCCCCGGCCCCGGCGCCGGGGAAGATCAGACAACCCACCGCCCCCATCAGCACAAGCACGACAAAGAAACCGGCAGTCAGCGAAAGCGTACCCTCACCCTCACACCACGCCCGCGTGGCAACCGCACCAATGGCATAGCACAGACCCGCCACGATCGGCAGAAAGGCCACCAGATCCAGATTGGCAGGATCGGGCCGGATGACCAGCAGCGCGCCCGTAAACCCAAGCAGGATCGCAAAGGCATGCAGCGGCGTGATCCGCTTGCCTTGAAACACGGCTGCAATCAACGCCACGAACAGAGGCGCGGTAAAGAAGCCTGCGACAACCAAGCCTACCGGCAGAATGGCCAGACAGCCAAAATAGATCAGCATGGAGATACCCTGAATGGCGCTACGCGCCGCAACAGCGCCGAACCTTTTGGGACGGATCACCCCCAGCCCCAATGCAGCCACCGCGCCAATGATCAGCAAGGCAACCAGACTGCGCAGCAGGTGAAACTGCCAAAGTGAACTGGCATCGGTGATGTAAAGGATAAAGTTATCGCTTAACCCCAGCACGGCCATACCTGCCAAAATCGTCAGGGCGGCACGGGTGGGGGCAACGGCTTGGGTCATGGAAATATCCACCTTCTTAATTCTGACTTCCAAAAACGACCAACATGGCGCAATACTCAACCCTCAAAGCGACAGGCACTGCGGGAGGGCGACATGGGTTGGATGCGTGATGAAACGGGACTGGGCAAAAGAGCGGCCAATTATGTGCCGCTCACGCCATTGTCTCACTTACAACGGGCAGCCCTGATCTTTGCGGATCGGGAGGCCGTTGTCTACGGAAAAACCCGGCTGACCTATGCGAAATACTATCGCCGCGTGTCGCGACTGGCGTCCGCGCTCACCAAGGTTGGAGTCAAACCGGGCGATGTGGTCGCGACAATCCTGCCAAACATCCCTGCGCAGTCAGAGGCCGCCTTTGGGGTGCCTGCCTGTGGTGCGGTGCTGAACACAATCAACACACGGCTGGATGTCGATACGGTCGCCTACATCTTTGATCACGGCGAAGCCAAGGTCGCTTTGGTCGACAGCCAGTTCCTGCCGCTGGCCATGGCCGCCATCGAATTGATCGAAGGCCCCGCCCCCCTGATCATCGAAGTCCCCGATGATCAGGCGGGCGTGCATGCGATGGCCGAACAGCAAAACTACGAAGACTTTCTGGCGACTGGTGATCCAGAGTTCGCCTGGGTGCTGCCCGAAGACGAATGGGAAAGCCTCGCGCTGAACTACACCTCCGGCACCACAGGGCGGCCCAAGGGCGTCGTCTATCACCATCGCGGCGCTTACCTGATGACGATGGGCACGCCGATCAGCTGGGAACTGCCGCTGTTTATGCGGTATCTGCAAATCGTCCCGCTGTTCCACTGCAACGGCTGGAATCACACATGGATGATGCCGGCCTTGGGCGGCACTGTGATCTGCTGCCGCGATATCTCGGCCAAGGCAGTCTACGATGCAATTGGCGACGAAGGCGTCACACATTTCGGCGGGGCACCCATTGTGCTGAACCTGATCGTCAACGCCAAGGATGACGAACGGCGCGCCTTCGACCACACGGTCGAGGTTTTTACCGCTGGTGCGCCCCCCGCCCCCGCCACGCTGGCCGCGATTGGCAAGCTGGGGTTCAACGTCAAGCAGGTTTACGGGCTGACCGAAACCTATGGTCACGTCACCGAATGCATCTGGGATGACGCATGGGATGCGCAGCCGGAAGATGAACAAGCCGCCATAAAAGCACGCCAGGGCGTCGCCTTCCCGATGATGGAAGACGTTACTGTTGTGGATGACAAGATGGGGCAAGTTCCACGCGATGGGGCCACGCAGGGTGAGATCGTGATGCGTGGGAATGCGGTGATGAAAGGCTACCTCAAAAACGCCAATGCGACCGAGAAAGCCTTTGCTGGCGGTTACTTCCATTCCGAAGACCTCGCCATTCAGCATCCCAGCGGGTCGATCCAAATCTCGGATCGGGCCAAGGACATCATCATCTCTGGCGGCGAAAACATCAGTTCGGTCGAGGTCGAAGGCGCATTGATGCACCACACAGCGATTAACCTCTGCGCGGTGGTGGCAAAGCCTGACGACAAATGGGGCGAGGTGCCCTGCGCCTTTGTTGAGTTGAAAGACGGCGCAACGGCGAGTGAGGCCGAAATCATCGCCTTCACCCGCGAACGTCTGGCTGGTTTCAAATGCCCCAAGAAGGTGGTGTTCCAAGAGCTACCCAAAACATCAACCGGGAAAATCCAGAAGTTTGAGCTTAGAAAGCAGGCAAAGGCGCTCTGAGCAAATGGTCGGATGCCTCCGGCGGAAGTTTGATTGGACGAAGAAAGTCAAAAGTTTGTTAACCATGCTCACTTAAGTCTAACCGCACGGTACAGGCGGAAGCGTTGATGACCGTGACGTGGAAAGTCGCACTGACAATGATCTGAACCGATCCGCCTGTAGTGGGCAAGTTGTCAGTGCGCACCCTCCACCTTTCTTCGTCCAATCAAACTTCCCCCGGAGGGTCCACCCCCGCAAAGCGCGCTGTCGCTGGCTCTTCGTTTCCAACATGACAATCCGCGCACAGCCCGCTACGCTGCGCCAAAAAGGGCAGTGGGGCACATGACAGCACTCGACCGATACGTGCGTCTGGAAAGCGAGGCGCTTTGGCGCGCCGAACCTGATGGACAGCGCCGCGATGTTGCCATTTCATTTGGCGATGCGACGCTGGTCATCACTGACCCCACTGGCAGCCCTTTGGCGCATTGGTCCTTGCCTGCGCTGATCCGGCAAAACCCAGAGGACACGCCAGCGATCTATGCCCCTGATGAGGACGCCAGCGAGATTCTAGAGATCGCGGACACCACCATGATCGACGCGATTGAGGAGGTACGCCGCGCCCTTGCCAAGGCCCAACCGCATCCCGGAAAATTGCGCCATTGGCTGACAGGTGCATTCATCATCGTGACTTTGGCGCTGGCGATCTTTTGGTTACCCGGTGCGCTGACCCGGCAGACGCTTGCCGTTGTACCCGCCCCCAAACGGGCCGAAATCGGGATCGAGATGTTGGGCTATCTACAGGACCAAACAGGGGCTATCTGCCAGTCACCCCGCGCAAACGATGCGGCCACAAGCCTCGCCGAGCGGCTTTTCGGCCTCGACACCGCCGCGCGTATTGTCGTCGTTCCCAACCTGCCGCAAGCGGCTCTCGCCCTGCCCGGCGGGCTGACAGTGCTGGATTATGGGATTTTGCAACTCTCTGATGACCCAGCGGTCGCCGCGGGTTTCATCCTCGCCGCGCGTGCCGCGGTCATCCACGATGATCCGCTCGAAAGCTTGCTGCACCGCGAGGGGCTTGGCACAACGTTCCGTCTGCTAACGACAGGCGAAATCCCCAGCGCAATCCTGCGCGAAAACGCAGTAGCCCTTCTGCAAGGTGACGCACCCCAACCGGACGCAGATATCCTCAGGGCCACGCTGGCTGCCGCAGAAATACCGCAAGCCCCCTATCTGGCTGCCGCCGATGCGCGCACCGGCACAATGCCGGAACTGGGTGCAGATCCGCTGACTGAGCGCACGATCCCGTTGATCCTGAACGACAGCGATTGGGTCAGCTTACAGAATATCTGCAATATCTGAAGATTACTTCGTACCGAACATCCGGTCACCCGCGTCACCAAGGCCGGGCACGATATAGCCTTTTTCATTCAGGTGACTATCAATCGCGGCGGTGACGATGGGCACATCCGGGTGCGCTTCTTTCATCCGCGCGATCCCTTCGGGTGCCGCCAAAAGGCATAAAAACCGGATGTTCTTGGCCCCTGCTTCTTTCAGCAGATCAATCGCGGCGACGGATGAGTTGCCTGTCGCCAGCATAGGATCAACAGCAATGACCAAACGGTCCTCTAACTCAGTCGGCACTTTGAAATAATACTGGACAGGTTTGAGCGTTTCCTCATCTCGGTATAGCCCAACAAACCCCACGCGGGCCGATGGGATCAGTTCCAGCACACCATCCAACAGGCCGTTACCCGCGCGCAGGATCGACACCAGCGCCAGCTTTTTGCCGTCGATCACCGGCGCGTCCATCGGCTCAAGCGGCGTATCAATCCGCTTGGTTGTCATCGGCAGCCCACGCGTCACCTCATAGGCGAGCAGTTGGCTGATCTCGCGCAGCAACTGCCGGAACACCGCCGTAGAGGTGTCCTGCTGGCGCATCAGCGTCAGCTTATGTTGTACCAGCGGGTGTGTGACATGCGTGACATGATCAGTCATTGGGCAGGCTCCAGTCGTTTGGCCACACGGGCCTTTGTATCATCATCGCAGAAAGCGGCTGCGAGGGCTGTGGCATTCAGCGCTTTGAATTCGTCCTCACCCCAGCCAAAGGTCTGGTGCAGCATGTCATATTCAGCAGTCATCGTTGTATGAAAAAACGGCGGGTCATCGGTGGACACCGTAACCTTCACGCCCGCATCGCGCAGCTTGGCAATCGGGTGGCTGGCCCAGCCATCCACCGCCTTCAGCACCACGTTTGAGCCGGGGCAGACCTCAAGCACGATATCTTTTTCCAGAATTTCATCAATGAGTGTTGGATCATCAATCGCGCCAATGCCATGTCCGATCCGGGCGACGCGCAAATCACGGATCGTCTCGGCCACCATCAAGGCACCACCCCATTCGCCCGCGTGACAGGTCAACGGCATCCCCGCCTCTCGCGCCAGATCAAAGCTGTAGGCATAATCAGCCGGACGCCCCACCATTTCGCCACCCGCCATCCCATAGCCGGTGATGAAATCGCCATAGGTCTCGGCCGCGCAAAGCGCCGCTGGCTTGCAGGCCTCTGGCCCAAAGTGGCGGATGCCGGTGACGATACCCTTCAGTGTGATCCCGAACTTGTCTTCGGCCTCAGCCGCTGCCTCTTGCATCGCAGCCAGATAGTCTGTCCATGCCACCAGATCGCCCCCACCGCAAAAGTCGGGCGAGACGAAAGTTTCCATGTAAACCACACCATGCGATGCGGTTTCTTCCAGCACGGCCATCGTCAGACGGCGAAAGTCCTCTGGGCTTTGCAGCGTGGTGCATGCTGCCTCATAGACTTGCAAGAAATGATCGAAATCGCGAAAATCATAGCCACCCTCTGCGGTGAAAATCCCCGAGAGATCGAGCCGTTTTTCATGCGCCAACTGCCTGATGAACGCAGGCGGCGCGCAGCCTTCCAGATGCGTATGCAGCTCAACTTTCGGTAGCTCGCGGAAATTCATAGAAAGCTCTTTCCTTTACCTTTGTAGGGCACATTCAAATGGGCAGCGATCGTCGCTGCAACATCCGTAAACGCCAATTGGCCCAAAGCTTTCGCCCCCATACCATGCACCAGAACCGGCACCCGTTCGCGCGTGTGATCGGTGCCTGCCCATGTCGGGTCATTGCCATGATCGGCGGTAACGATCAACAGATCATCATCGCGCAGTTTCGGCAGCAATGCGGCGAGTTCTTTGTCAAACCATTCCAGATGGCCAGCATAACCCACGGGATCGCGACGGTGCCCATATTCGCTGTCAAATTCGACGAGGTTGGCAAAGACGAACGATCCGTCACCCGCCTCATCTGCCAGATTATTCAAGTGATCCATCAAGGCCACATCGCGCCCTTTGCGCAGGTCATCAATACCGCGCATCGAAAAGATATCGCCGATCTTGCCGACCGCATGCACGGTCCGTCCGGCATCATGCACGAAGTCGCAAAGCGTGGGTGACGGGGGTGCAATGGCAAAGTCTTTGCGGTTGGCGGTGCGGCTGAAATTGCCCACCTCGCCCACAAATGGCCGGGCGATGACGCGACCGACTTTCATCTTGTGCAACGCGGGGGCCAGATCTTTGCAAAGCTGCATCAACCGCTCAAGCCCGAACGTCTCTTCATGCGCCGCGATCTGAAGCACGCTATCCGCCGATGTATAGCAGATCGGCCAGCCGGTTTTGAGATGCGCCTCGCCCTCCTCTTCGATCACAACGGTGCCTGAGGAGTGGCGGTTGCCCAAAATCCCGTCTGTTCCCGCCAGCTTGCAAATCAAAGCGGTCACGTCGTCCGGGAATGCAGGATCATCATCCGGGAAGGTGTGCCACTCCCACGGCACTGGAACGCCGGCCAGTTCCCAATGTCCCGATGGGGTGTCTTTACCGCGCGACACCTCAGTAGCTGCACCCCATGCGCCAATGGGTTCTATCCCTAAACCAACTGCGTCTTCGCCAGAGGCCAGCTTGACCGCAGCCCCAAGCCCCAGCGCGTCCAGCGTTGGCACATTAAGCCCGGCTTCGCGGGCGATATGTGCCACAGTGTTGGCCCCTGTGTCTGGCAAATCACCGTTGAAAAACTGATCAGCGTCCGGCGCGCCGCCAATGCCGACGCTATCAATCACCACAAGAAACGCGCGTGGCATCAGGTTATTCCTTCTATGATCAATGGACCGGGCTCAACCGGATCGCCAATTGTGATCGCAGCCTGCACGGCCTGTGCCGCCGCGATAGCTGCATCCTCATCAGCGGCATGCAGCACACAAAGCGGATCACCACGGCTGACGGCATCGCCCAAACCCACCATCTCGGTCAGTCCAACGCTTGGATCAACACGGTCCGTTTCGACCTTGCGCCCACCGCCCAAGCCAACAACAACAAGGCCCAGCGCCTCTCCGTCAATCGCTGCGATGTGACCTGATGCAGGCGCCGTCACCTCACCCACAACCGGCGCTTTTGGCAAATGGGTGTGCCAGTCATGCGCCATATCGGGCGGACCACCCAAAGCGGCGATCATCTGGGCAAAGCGTTCCATCGCGGCACCCGAACTGATTGCCACGGTCACGCGATCCGCAGCGGATGCGGCGTCTTCACCCTGCATCACCAAAAGCTGCGCGCAAAGTGCAACGGTCAGGTCGTAAAGACGTGGGGCGGCAGCGGTATTGCCCGCCAGCACCTCCATGCAGACGGCCACTTCGACCGCATTGCCCAATGCAGGCGCCAGCGGTTCGTTCATGTCAGTGATCAGGGCAGCCGTCTTGCACCCTGCCCCGTTCGCGGCATCCACCAAAGCACGGGCAAGCTTTCGCGCTTCATCGTGGGTTTTCATGAAGGCGCCAGAGCCGCATTTCACATCCAAGATCAGGCTTTCCAAGCCTGCGGCAAGCTTTTTCGATAGGATCGAAGCCGTGATCAGATCAACGCTTTCCACCGTCGCTGTGACATCGCGGATTGCATAAAGGCGGCGGTCAGCAGGCGCGATCTGGCCTGTGGCACTGACAATCGCGCAACCCACTTCGCGCGTGATCAAACGCAACTGCTTGTCGGTGACGTTGATGTTCAGGCCCGGTATCGCCTCAAGCTTATCCAGCGTGCCGCCGGTATGGCCCAAACCCCGCCCAGAAATCATCGGAACATACGCGCCACAAGCGGCCAATGCAGGGGCAAGGATCAGCGATACGCAGTCACCCACCCCGCCTGTCGAGTGTTTATCAATCACAGGGCCGGGCAAATCCCAGGCCATCACATCACCGCTGTCACGCATCCCTTGGGTCAGGGCCACACGACCTTCGTCTGACAGCCCGTTCAGCACGACGGCCATCGCAAATGCGCCGGCCTGCGCGTCACTGACATCACCCGAGGCAAGGCCTTGGGCAAACCACGTCAGTTCCTCCTGCGTTGGGGTCGTCTTACCACGAACGGCTGCGATGATCGCACGGGCGTCCATATCACACGCGGCTCATATAGTCGGCATCAAAACTACCCGGCAAAAGCGCCGCAACGGTCGTTTCATGGACCACACCATCCGTCGTGGCGAGGGTCACCTTCACATCGCCTTGCGCGAACTCTGCGATCTTTTGGCGGCATCCACCGCACGGGCTTACGGGCTTGGGACTGTCGGCAATCACTGCAATCTCAGCGATGGCTGTATCGCCGCCCGCGACCATGGCAGCGATCGCACCTGCCTCTGCGCATGTGCCTTCGGGATAGGCTACGTTTTCCACGTTACACCCGGTATAGACCGCGCCAGACGCTGCCTTGAGTGCTGCCCCCACCTTGAACTTGGAATAGGGTGCATGGGCGTTTTCACGGACGCGACGCGCGCTGTCGATCAAGGACATATCGGCCTCCTACTGAACTTCAAACCAGAGTGTGACGGGACGCGGGCGGATGCAAGAGGCTTAGGTCGTCGTGAAGACACCCGGAAGCGTTACTTCCAACAGTTCCAGATCGTCGGACGGATCAGAGTAGCGTGTCCGCATCCCCGGTGGAATGACGAAGGCATCGCCGGGGGCGAGCGCAAAGGGGTCTTTGCCTTCACCTTCTAACGTCATGCTGCCTTCCATCACGAAGGTGAAGTGGATGTCCGCGTCATGGCTGGCCCAAACCGGCGCGCCTTCCCCTGTGCGGATCACATTCACGCCCGCGACGCCTTTGGTATTTGTGGCGATCGTGGTGTCGCGCGCGATGAAGCCGGGTAAATGCGCAGAATGCCATGTGGCCGTTGCCCCTTCGTTGAAAACGAACTTCTGCCCCTGCCATTCACGGTCTGGGCGCAGATGCGGGGTCGGCAGGTCCATCTCGTGATCAATCTCTGTGATGTGTTCGGCGGGCACACCAATCTCAATCACTTCAATGCCATCTGACGCTTCCAGCACCCGGTGCCTGATCTCGGGCGGCTGGATAAAGCAATCCCCTGCCTTCAGTCTGATCGGCGGCCCTTGGTCTTCGTACACAACATCGACCCAGCCACGATAACAAAAGATCAACTGAAACCCGACCTTATGGAAATGCACCATATCAGGGACCGGGCCGCCATCGGGAATACGGATGTGACTGGCAATGATCGAACCGCCCAAACGGCTGGGGATCAAATCGCGGTACTGCATCCCCGCACGGCCAATCACCCAAGGCGCTTGGTCTGCAAGACGGCGGACAACAAAGGCATGATCTGTCTGCGGCAGCTCTAGCGGTGGGTTCAGCGGTCGCACCTGCACCTGCGTGCCGCCCGGTGAGGTCAATTCAGTCGCCCCATCCGCAAACGCAGGATCGTCTGTCAAAATCCGTAAGCCGGGGTTCACCCCGGCGGCCTGATCCAACCGCACCCGCAACCCATGCCCCGAATAAACCGCTACAGAAGGATCATCCGCCGGATAAATCATATCCAACCGCATCCCCAAGGTACCGCCAAAAAAGCCCAAGTCTGCACGCAGGTCCGTCGTACTCAGGCAGACCTCAGCGCGTATTTCATGTGTCTGTGTCATGTTTTGCACCCTGTCCCTGCGGTGAATTTTTTGCAAGAGTAGGCGTACCGCGATTGACCCCGCGACATGCTTTCCCTAAGGGAAGCAGAATGGTTTAACATTAAACCATATTGGGAGGACGTTATGACAGACGATGCAAAGAACAGCCTGAGAGAGGCCGCACTTCACTATCATAAGTACCCCAAACCCGGAAAACTCGAAATCCGCGCAACTAAACCGCTGGCGACAGGTCGCGACCTGGCACGTGCCTATTCACCCGGCGTCGCCGAGGCCTGCACCGAAATCAAAGCCAATCCCGACACCGCCCGTGACTATACATCGCGCGGCAACTTGGTGGCCGTCGTCACGAACGGCACTGCGGTACTGGGCCTTGGCAACATTGGCGCGTTGGCGTCCAAACCGGTGATGGAAGGTAAGGCGGTTTTGTTCAAGAAATTCGCCAACATCGACTGCTTTGATATTGAATTGAACGAACCTGATCCTGAAAAGCTAGCAGATATCGTCTGCGCGATGGAACCCACGTTTGGCGCGATCAACCTTGAAGACATCAAAGCGCCTGACTGTTTTATCGTAGAAAAACTCTGCCGCGAGCGCATGAACATCCCCGTTTTCCACGATGACCAGCACGGCACAGCCATCGTGGTCGGTGCAGCGGCAACCAACGCTCTGCGCATCGCGGGGAAGGCATTCGAAGACATCAAGATTGTCAGCACCGGCGGCGGCGCGGCGGGTATTGCCTGTCTGAACATGCTGCTGAAACTCGGCGTGAAGCGCGAAAACATCTATCTTTGCGATATCGAGGGCCTTGTCTACGAAGGCCGCGAAAAGGACATGACGCCGCAAAAGGCGGAGTACGCACAAGGCAAAACCGCCGCTACGCTGGGGGATGTCATCGACGGTGCCGACCTATTCTTGGGCTTGTCAGGGCCGAACATCCTCAAGCCCGAAATGGTCAAGAAAATGGCCGCGCGGCCAATCATCTTTGCGCTGGCCAACCCTAACCCTGAAATCAGCCCAGAGGATGCCCGCGCCGCCAACCCCGACGCCATCATCGCCACAGGCCGCAGCGATTTCCCCAATCAGGTCAACAACGTGCTGTGCTTTCCCTTCATCTTCCGCGGCGCGCTTGATGTTGGCGCGACCGAGATCAACGACGAGATGAAAGTCGCCTGCGTTGAAGGCATCGCGGCCCTTGCCCGTGCGACAACAAGCGCGGAAGCAGCCGCCGCTTATCAAGGCGAGCAACTGACGTTCGGGGCCGACTACCTGATCCCAAAACCGTTCGATCCGCGCCTCATGGGCGTCGTTGCAAGCGCGGTTGCCGGTGCCGCCATCGAAACCGGCGTGGCAACTAGGCCCGTGGAAGACATGAAAACATACAAAGCCAACCTCGACGGCTCTGTCTTCAAGTCCGCGATGATCATGCGCCCGGTGTTTGACGCTGCGCGCACCGCCTCGCGCTCAATCGTCTTTGCCGAAGGCGAAGATGAACGCGTGTTGCGTGCCTCACAAGCAATCATGGAAGAAACCACCGACACGCCGATCCTGATCGGCCGCCCCGAGGTGATCGAGCGGCGCTGTAAGCGCGCGGGCCTGACAATCCGGCCCGGCGTCGATTTCAGCATCGTGAACCCAGAAAACGACCCCCGGTACCGCGACTATTGGGGCACCTACCACGATCTGATGGCGCGCAAGGGCGTGACCCCTGATCTGGCGAAAGCAATCATGCGCACAAATACCACCGCGATTGCGGCAGTGATGGTGCAGCGTGGTGAAGCTGACAGTATGATTTGCGGCACATTCGGCCAGTATCTGTGGCACTTGAAATATGTCTGCGAAATCCTTGGCGCGACGGAATTCCACCCGATTGCTGGCCTGTCGCTGATGATCCTCGAAGATGGACCACTGTTTATCGCAGATACACAGGTACACCCAGAACCGACGCCGCAACAAATCTCTGAAACGGTCATCGGTGCAGCCCGCCATGTGCGGCGCTTTGGCGTTGATCCCAAGATCGCGCTGTGCTCACACAGCCAATTCGGCAACCTCGACAGTGATAGCGGACGGCGAATGCGCGCGGCGATGGAGATCCTTGACGCAGCACCCCGCGATTTTGACTATGAAGGCGAAATGCACGTCGATGCGGCACTGGATGTCGAGTTGCGCAACCGCGTTTTCCCTGCGGCCCACCTGCCGGGTGCGGCCAACACATTGGTTTTCGCCAACACCGATGCGGCCTCTGGCGTGCGTAACATCCTGAAAATGAAGGGTGGCGGGCTTGAGGTTGGACCGATCCTGATGGGCATGGGCAACCGCTGCCATATCGTAACGCCGTCAATTACCGCACGCGGATTGCTGAACATGTCAGCCGTGGCAGGCACACCCGTCGCGCACTACGGGTAGTCAAGTTTTTGACATCCTGACTGGGTCTTTACGAGGCCGCGCTTGCTCTGCCCTCGCAGCGCGCTTAACAATCCGCCCAACAGGTTTGGGAGGACATCATGGGATACGCTGACGTTTATGGCGCTTGGAAGAACGATCCAGAGGGTTTCTGGATGGATCAGGCCAAAGCAATCGACTGGGTAACCCCGCCGACGCAGGCGCTGGATGACAGCAAAGCCCCGCTTTATCGCTGGTTTACCGATGCCGAGGTGAACACCTGCTACAATGCCGTTGACCGCCACGTCGAAAACGGGCGCGGTGATCAGGCGGCGATTATCTACGATAGCCCCGTTACAAACACCAAACGCCAGATCACTTATGCGGAGTTACAAACCCGCGTTGCCTCGCTTGCCGGTGCTTTGCGCGCCAAAGGTGTCGAAAAAGGTGACCGTGTCATCATCTACATGCCGATGATCCCCGAAGCACTGGAGGCGATGTTGGCCTGTGCGCGCCTTGGTGCCATCCACTCGGTTGTGTTCGGCGGTTTTGCGGCAAACGAACTGGCCGTGCGGATTGATGATGCGGCCCCCAAGGCGATCATTGCCGGGTCCTGCGGGATTGAACCGGGACGCGTTGTACATTACAAACCGCTGCTGGATGGTGCCATTGAACTGGCGGCGCACAAGCCTGACTTCACCGTCATTTTCCAGCGTGAACAGGAAGTCGCCGAGCTGATCGAAGGTCGCGACTATGACTGGCACGGCTTTCAGGCCGGTGTAGAACCCGCCGAATGCGTCCCCGTAAAAGGCGACCACCCAGCCTATATCCTCTATACCTCTGGCACCACGGGCGCACCTAAAGGAGTTGTGCGACCCACGGCGGGCCACCTTGTCGCCCTCAACTGGACCATGAAAGCCATCTATGACGTGAACCCGGGCGAGGTCTTCTGGGCCGCGTCTGATGTCGGCTGGGTCGTGGGCCATTCCTACATCTGCTACGCACCACTGATCCACGGCAACACGACCGTTGTATTCGAAGGCAAACCTATCGGCACGCCCGATGCAGGCACCTTTTGGCGGGTGATCGAAGAATATGACGTCAAATCCTTCTTCACCGCCCCCACCGCCTTCCGCGCGATCAAGCGCGAAGACCCCAAAGGCGAGATGATCAAGAACTACGACATCTCTGGCCTGCGCGCACTCTACCTCGCGGGCGAACGTGCGGACCCCGATACAATTGAATGGGCACAGCGCGTCATGGGCGTGCCGGTCTATGACCACTGGTGGCAAACGGAAACCGGCTACACCATCGCGGGCAACCCTGCGGGGATCGAGGCGCTGCCGGTCAAGATCGGCTCGCCCACCGTGGCAATGCCCGGCTACGACGTGCAGATTTTGGACGATGGCGGGCACCCTTTGCCTGCGGGTGAGCTTGGCGCTATCGCCGTGAAACTCCCCCTGCCGCCGGGCACGTTGCCGACGCTTTGGAATGCTGAAGATCGGTTCATTAAATCCTACCTCAACACCTTCCCCGGCTATTACGAGACGGGCGACGCAGGCATGATTGATGAGGACGGATACCTTTACATCATGGCGCGCACCGATGACGTGATCAACGTCGCCGGGCACCGGCTTTCGACGGGTGCGATGGAGGAAGTCCTTGCAGGGCACCCGGACGTTGGCGAATGTGCCGTGATCGGCGTGACGGACGAACTCAAAGGGCAACTGCCCATGGGGTTTGTCTGCCTCAACAAAGGCTGCGACCGCCCACATGATGAGATTGCCAAGGAAATCGTGACATTGGTCCGTGACAAGATCGGCCCAGTGGCCGCTTTCAAGATGGTTGCAGTGGTGGACCGGCTGCCTAAAACGCGCTCGGGCAAGATTCTACGCGGCACGATGGTGAAGATCGCGGACGGGCAGGACTTCAAAATGCCCGCGACGATTGATGACCCGGCTATTCTGGATGAGATCAAGGCGGCGCTGGTACCCTTGGGCTACGCGCAGGGCTAGTCTCTGGCACGGCATAGAAATCGCAGGCACACGCACTAGGTCAGGGTGATGAAGATGATCCTGACCTTGCTGTTTCTAGCAGCCCCTGTCGTGGCGGAGCCTATGCTGATTGAAGATTTCTCTGAAGGTGCCGAAACCCGCTGGCGCTATACCAGCGACCAGGTGATGGGCGGTGTCTCGGAAGGTCGCGCCGGGATCGGCGCCGAGGGTGGGGTTACCTATGTCCAACTGCGCGGTACCGTCAGCACGGCAAACAACGGTGGATTCATTCAGGTACGGCAAGAACTGGCAACGCGCCTGCCCGCCGATGCGACAGGCATTGCGCTGCGTGCCAGAGGCAATGGCGCCACCTACTATATCCACATCCGCCCGGATGCTTCGCGCCGCCCGTGGCAATTCTATCAAGCTGCCTTTGAAACCTCCGGTGACTGGCAAGAGATTGCATTGCCTTGGTCCGCCTTCAAACCGCAAGGCGGACTATCGGGGGCCTTTGCAGCCGGCGGCATCCGCAGCCTTGGGATCGTCGCCTATGGCGCGGATTATGAGGCTGAACTGGATGTGGATTGGATCGCATCCAGCACACCCTAGAGACATCAAAGGGGGATCGCACAACCATTGCGATTGCATCTCGCTGGACAATCACGCGAAAAGGCGGCACGCTAATTTTTGCTGCGTCCTGCGATCCTGAGGGGTGGACACCCTTTCCTAAGGAATTGACCCGCACCATGTCCTATCTCCAGATCGTTTATGCATCGCGTCCCTTTGGATTTGATGCGAGTACGCTGCTTAGTATCCTGTTTCATGCCCGCGCCCATAATGCACAGTCCGAAGTGACAGGCTGTCTGATCTGCCGCGATGATATCTACCTCCAACTACTAGAAGGGCCCGCGCATAGCGTCAGGCGCATCTATGGCAAAATCCAGCAAGACGACCGCCATGTTGAGGTCACCGAACTGCTGCGTCATGATGTGTCTGAACGGCTGTTTGGGAAGTGGGCCATGCGCGACGACCCGGTGCAAAGTTGGATGTGGACACGCGAGCAGATCAACGCGGGCGCCTTCAACCACGCCACGACGGAAGAGGTCATGGGCATATTTCAGCGGCTTGCGCAGCAAGTGTCCGAGACAGAAGAATAGCTGCGCTATCTGCTGGGGTCAGACCACATCCAATCTACACCGTCAGGCAAACTGTTCCCTAATCAACCGCTCTTCCAGCCCATGCCCGGGATCAAACAATATCCGATGGGCGATGGCAGGTTCTGAGTGTATCTCAACACTCACCACATCCCGTACGGATTTCCCGTCAGCGTCCGCCATCACAGGCCGCTTCGCGGGATCAATCACATCGAACCGGACGACAGCCTTCTTGGGCAACAACGCGCCGCGCCAACGACGTGGGCGGAACGCGGACATCGCGGTGAGTGCTAAGACGTCCGACCCAATCGGCAAGATCGGGCCATGCGCGGAGTAGTTATAGGCCGTCGATCCCGCAGGCGTCGCGACCAGCGCGCCGTCGCAAACCAGTTCGTTCATCCGCAACCGTCCGTCCACCGTGATCCGCAGCTTGGCCGCTTGTGGACCCGCGCGCAGCAGGCTGACTTCGTTGATGGCCAGCGCCTCATGCATGGTGCCGTCAACCGTCAGGGCGGTCATGGTCAGCGGGTTGATCACCTCTTCCTCAGCCTCGTCCAGCCGGGCGCGCAGATCGCCGTCGTGATACTCATTCATCAAGAACCCAACGGTGCCCCGGTTCATCCCATAAACGGGCACGTCCAATCCTTGGGTGCTATGCAAAGTCTGCAACATGAAACCATCGCCACCAAGGGCTACGATCACATCCGCCTCGGCCTGCGGGACGTCACCATGCTTTGCGGCCAATTCGCGCAGGGCTGTCTGCGCAATCGGCACAGGGCTTGCGACAAAGGCAATCTTGGGGCGGGGCATTGGTCAAAAACCTTTCATTTCCGATAAGTTGTGCGGTGATCAGCCCCGAAACGCAAGACGCCGATACGAAACCCCCGTGCCGCCCTCATGAAGATCATGGTCGTTTTGATGCTTTAGAAAGGCCGTGCGCTGCGCTATGAGGGCGCAAGAATTCAAACATGGCACCTGCAAAAGAGGGGATGCACCCATGAACGTCACTGTCCGCGACAACGGCTTTTTCACAGAAAAACTGGAAACCCGCGATCCAGAAATCCACGCCGCAATGCAAGCTGAACTCAAGCGCCAGCGCAAAGAGATCGAGCTGATCGCATCCGAGAACATCGTGAGCGCCGCGGTGATGGAAGCGCAAGGCGGCGTGATGACGAACAAATACGCCGAAGGCTATCCGGGCCGCCGCTACTACGGCGGGTGCGAACACGTGGACGTGGCCGAGAACCTTGCCATTGAACGCGCCAAGCAGCTTTTCAACTGCGGTTTCGCCAATGTGCAGCCCAACTCAGGCTCTCAGGCCAACCAAGGCGTCTTTCAAGCGCTTCTCCAGCCCGGTGACACGATCCTAGGGATGTCGCTGGATGCAGGCGGCCACCTGACCCACGGCGCCAAGCCCAACCAATCCGGCAAATGGTTCAACGCGGTGCAGTATGGTGTCCGCCAGCAAGACAGCATGCTGGACTATGATGAGGTGCAGCGTCTTGCCACCGAACACCAGCCCAAGATGATCATCGCCGGTGGTTCTGCCATCCCACGCATCATTGATTTCGCAAAAATGCGCGAGATTGCCGATAGCGTCGGTGCCTACCTCTTGGTCGACATGGCGCATTTCGCAGGTCTCGTTGCCGCTGGCCTCTATCCATCGCCTTTCCCGCACGCACATGTGGCAACAACCACAACGCACAAAACCCTGCGCGGTCCACGCGGCGGCATGATCGTCACCAATGACGAAGCGATGGCGAAGAAATTCAACTCCGCCATCTTCCCCGGCATCCAAGGCGGGCCTTTGATGCACGTCATCGCAGGCAAAGCTGTCGCGTTTGGCGAGGCACTGCGCCCTGAGTTCAAGACTTACCAAGAACAAGTTGTGAAGAACGCCCAAGCCCTGGCTGACCAACTGATGAAAGGTGGTCTGGATATCGTCACAGGCGGCACAGACACCCACGTTATGCTGGTTGACCTGCGCCCCAAAGGTGTGAAGGGCAACGCGACGGAAAAGGCGCTCGGTCGCGCCCATATCACCTGCAACAAAAACGGCATTCCCTTTGATCCTGAAAAGCCGATGGTGACATCCGGCATCCGCCTTGGGTCACCCGCGGGGACCACACGGGGCTTTGGCGAACCTGAATTCCGACAGATCGCCGACTGGATCGTGGAAGTCACCGAAGGGCTGGCAGCGAACGGTGAAGATGGCAATGGCACGGTTGAAGCGAAGGTGCGCGGCGAAGTCGAAGCGCTCTGCGATCAGTTCCCGATTTATCCGGCGCTCTAAATCAAGGTTCGGCCTGGCGGTAATGCCGGGCCACCTTACACAAACCCGCGCGCCCACAACACAAACAGCAGCAAGACACCCGTTGCCAGCAAAGCAAAGGCAATCGAGGCCACGAGGTTCAGCGCAGCATCACGCCGTTGTGCGGCCATATCCACACTTTGCAGATAGGCCAAGACGCGGCGACGCGCCTGCCGGGCCTTGGCCATGTCCACCATGCGAGCCAGCTTTGGATTGTCCGCCAACCCAACGGCCTGCGCCAGAAAGGTGGCGTCCCGCCGCACCGCACGGGGCAACAAGCGCCCCGCCTTGCGGACCTGTGCATCCAACGTCCGCCCCCGCACGCGCAACTTGTCTGCCAGCGCGTCACGAACCTCATCCACCATCTGTTGCAGCGTCATCCCCATGAGGCCCCCGGTAATTGGTTGGGGCAATATGCTCAATCCCTCTGGCCCCCGACGCCGCGGTTGGCTACCAACAGATGCATGTTGAACACGGTGACATATGACGGGCCTGCGGGCACCCCGCTATTGATCGCGCATGGGCTCTTTGGGTCCGCGCGCAATTGGGGAGTGATCGCGAAACGGTTGTCGGCCACGCAGCCTGTGATCACGGTTGATATGCGCAATCATGGGGGCAGCGATTGGGCGGATAGCCACAGCTACCCCGATTTAGCGACTGACCTAGCTGAGGTCATCGACAGGCCAACAGACGTACTCGGACACTCGATGGGAGGCAAAGCCGCGATGGTGCTGGCGCTGCAAAACCCGTCGCTGGTGAACCGGTTGATTGTCGCAGATATCGCCCCTGTCACCTATAGCCACAGCCAGATGGGGCCGATTGAGGCGATGCGGCGGGTTGATTTGACAGCCGTGGAAAGCCGGGCCGACGCCAAGGCGCAACTGGGTGATCTGGAACCCGGGGTCGCAGATTTCCTACTGCAAAGCCTTGATATGAAAGACCGAAAGTGGCGGCTAAATCTGGATGTGCTGAGCATCGAGATGGACAAGATCATCGGATTTCCGCAGGTCTCAGGCCAATTCGACGGCCCCACACTGTTCTTGTCAGGCGGCACATCGGACTACGTACAACGCGACGCGCGCCCCCAAATCAAAACCCTTTTCCCCAATGCAAAATTCGCCAAAATCCCCGGCGCAGGCCACTGGCTGCACGCCGAAAGGCCGCGTGAGTTCGCGGCGGCAGTAAGCGCTTTTTTGGGCTGAAAAGGCAAAGCCTTGTGCGCTAGGCTGCCGCCGAACATCGCGATGCAAAGAGGTTCACCCACGATCCGTATCGCCCTTGTCCTTTCCATTCTTGGCCTTGCCGCCTGTGAAACCGTCCAAGGGATCGGGCGCGGCGATTGATAACGCGCTGTAGGGTGGGTGAAACCCACGCGCATTGAACCGATATTTTTGCGCGTGGGTTTCACCCACCCTACGCATTATTAACCATCTTTCGTCATAGTGGCGGCATGTCGCGCTATCGTCGTCTTTATGTGCCGGGTGGTACCTATTTCTTCACGGTCACGCTCGCGGACCGGTCGGCAACGACGCTGGTGGATGAGATTGACCTTCTTAGGTCGGTTTATGCGTCTGTGGCGCGCGAACATCCAATCAGCTGTGACGCCATGGTGATCCTGCCGGACCACATCCATGCAGTGTGGACGTTACCGCCGGGGGACGCGGATTTCTCGGTCCGTTGGAAAAAGATCAAGGGGCGGTTTTCACAAGCTTGCCGGGCAACGGGTGCGCCATCGCCCAGCAAAGTGGCGCGCGGTGAAAAGGGCATTTGGCAACGGCGGTATTGGGAGCACGCGATCCGGGACGCCAGTGATTTTCAGGCGCATGTGGATTATTGTCGGTGGAACCCGGTGAAACACGGTTTGGTTAAGCGACCGGAAGATTGGCCGTATTCGAGTTTCCGTAGGGTGGGTGAAACCCACGCGTAAACGGTCCGGGTTTGGGTGACGCGTGGGTTTCACCCACCCTACGTTCCTTTATTGAGAAACCCCTCGGACGGTAGCAACGCCTCAAGCATAGACAGTGCGGCAACCTGAAATGTGAATAAATCTTCGAAAACTGTAGGATTCAGCGGCGTCCAAGAGTCTTCTTCAAAGAAGTAAATCTTCGGAGAAAAGGTACCAAGTCGCCTTTGATCACCCATTATTCTTGAAAGATCATCGAACCTTTTTTCGACTAAAGCTGTAGAATAAGCTGCTTGAAGCCGTTTGTTCTTTTCTGCGTCTTCTATCGAGTGTTCTGCCGCCGGCACGTAAGGCGGAATTCGGTGTGCGTACGGATGCCTCATTACGTTCTTTATTCGACGAAACCATCCGGTAAAGCCGGATATATTCGAGTAGCCCTCGATCAATCCGATTGCATCCCAGTATTTTCTTGAAAACAAATCAGCGTCTTTTTCCGAGTAGTGCTTCGGCTGAAAAACACGATGGCTTGCCATTGAAAGGGCATCAAAAAATGCTGGAATACTAACATAGAATATCATCAAAGCATCGCTAAGACGGCCATGTTCCTCTTCAGAGCAAACCTCGCTTCGCGCAGGATATGATACATCCGCAATGACATTCATTGCTGCATAGATAGATGCTAGGCGTCTTGATGCCCCATACTGTAGCACCAAACGGGCAGCTTCATTTTGGACCTCAAGGATGGTCGGAACAAAAGACGTTTGAAAGGAAACAAGTACGGGATGAAAATTCTCGTGCTGAAGTCGAATTTTCTCGGCAGATAATTCGCTTGCAGTAAGGTCACGGTATTTGTCCCACCAAATGCTTTCTTCCAGGTTGTCCCAAAGCAATTCGCGCGCATCGGCCAATGCCCTCTGTCTTCCAAGCAGAAATACATCACTCATCCATCTTCAAAGCCGAAATAAACGCTTCCTGCGGGATATCCACCTTGCCAAACTGCCGCATCTTTTTCTTACCGGCCTTCTGCGTGCTCAAGAGCATCCCCCTACCCCTTCTCACACAGAAAAATCACATCCCCCCGGGCAACCCCATAGGTCACCGCTTCTTGCCCTGTTGCGACGATTGTTGTCAGTTTGAACCCCGCCGCCGCGATCCGTGTCGTGGCGTCCCAGCCGAAGTAGCGCACGTGGTCGCTTTGTCCGAAGTGCTTGTGTCGGTCGGCCTCCGTTTTCACGTCCGGGTTTTCATAGCTTTCGGGCCATGACGCGATCAGGGGGAAGGTCAGAATGGCTTGCCCGCCGGGCCGCAGGATACGGTAGAGTTCCGGCAGCGCCTTGGCATCATCCACATGTTCCAGCACGTGATTGCACATGATCGTGTCGTAGGACGCATCGGGCAGGTCAATCGCCTCGATATTCAGCGCAAGGTCGGCGACGCCTGCCAACAACTCGGCCGTTGTGTAGCTGGACCCCAGCCCCTGCAACAGCTTGCGCATCTGCCGTTCGGGGGCAAAGTGCAGGATATCCCCCCAGGTCCGGTGCGCGTTGTCACGAAACCACAACCCGATATGGCGGTGCCGTTCCAGCGCGCCACATTGCGCGCAGGCCGCATCAAGACGGATGGCAACGGTTCCAAAGCGCGGTTTGAACGGCCCTTCGTAGCCGCAAAGCGGGCAGGTGTAATCCTGACGATCCGAAGGTTCCCGTCCCAGCCGCGCCAGTTTCAGCGACAGTTTGCGCAGTCTTTTGCGCAGCTTGGGGGGCGGGACCATTGTCATATTCTAGCTGTCCATTTTCAGGGCGGAGATAAATGCTTCCTGCGGGATATCAACTTTACCGAACTGCCGCATCTTCTTCTTACCGGCCTTCTGCTTGTCCAGCAGTTTGCGTTTCCGTGTGGCGTCCCCGCCGTAGCACTTCGCGGTCACGTCCTTGCGCAGTGCCGAGAGCGTCTCGCGGGCGATCACCTTGCCGCCAATCGCCGCCTGGATCGGGATTTTGAACATGTGGCGCGGGATCAGGTCTTTGAGCTTTTCGACCATCGCCCTGCCGCGCGCCTCAGCCCGGTCGCGGTGCACCATCATCGACAGCGCATCGACGGGTTCGTCATTCACCAGCACCGACATTTTCACCAGATTGTCCTGCTGATACCCCGTCATCTGATAATCAAAGGACGCATAGCCCTTGGTCACCGATTTCAGCCGGTCGTAGAAGTCGAACACCACCTCGTTCAGCGGCAGATCATAGACCACCATCGCGCGCGATCCTGCATAGGTCAGGTCCAGCTGTACGCCGCGCCGGTCCTGGCACAGCTTCAGCACATCGCCCAGGTATTCATCGGGCACAAGGATCGTGGCCTTGATCCGCGGTTCCTCCAGGTGGTCCACATGCGTCAGGTCGGGCATGTCGGCGGGGTTGTGCAGTTCGATCATCTCACCATCGCGCATGTAGACGTGGTAGACGACCGAGGGGGCGGTCGTGATCAGGTCGATGTCATATTCCCGCTCGATCCGGTCACGGATGACTTCGAGGTGCAAAAGCCCGAGGAAGCCGCAGCGGAAGCCGAAGCCCAGCGCCGCCGATGTCTCCATCTCGTGACTGAAGGACGCATCGTTGAGCGCGAGTTTTTCAATCGCATCGCGCAGGTCTTCGAATTCGGAACTGTCGACGGGGAAGAGCCCGCAGAAGACCACGGGTTGCGCGGGCTTAAAGCCGTCCAGCGCCACTTCGGTTCCTTTACGTTCCGACGTGATCGTATCCCCTACCCGCGTGTCGCGCACCTGTTTGATGGAGGCGGTGATGAACCCGATCTCGCCCGGTCCCAATTCGGCCACGTCCTGCATTTGCGGGCGGAACACCCCGATCTTGTCGATCCCGTGGACCGTCCCGTTGGACATGAATTTGACGCGGTCGTTTTTCTTCATCACCCCGTCGATGACGCGCACCAGCACGATGACGCCAAGGTAGCTGTCGTACCAGCTATCCACCAGCATCGCTTTCAGCGGCGCATCGCGGTCGCCCTTGGGCGCAGGCAGCAGGTTGACGATGGCTTCCAGCGTCTCATGGATGCCGATGCCGGTTTTGGCACTGACCCGAATGGCCCCGGATGCGTCGATCCCGATCACATCTTCGATTTGTTCCGCCACACGGTCACATTCTGACGCAGGCAGGTCGATCTTGTTCAGGACGGGGACGATTTCGTGATCCGCATCAATGGCCTGATAAACATTAGCCAGCGTCTGCGCCTCGACCCCTTGGGTGCTGTCAACAACCAGCAAGGACCCTTCGACGGCGCGCATGGAGCGCGACACCTCATAGGCGAAATCGACGTGACCGGGGGTGTCGATGAGGTTGAGGATATAGGCCTCACCGTTGTCAGCTGTGTAATCAATGCGCACGGTGTTCGCTTTGATGGTAATGCCGCGCTCACGCTCGATATCCATACTATCAAGCAATTGCGCCTTCATGTCGCGATCGGCCACCGTGTTGGTGGACTGGATCAGCCGGTCAGCAAGCGTCGATTTACCGTGGTCGATATGCGCCACGATCGAGAAATTGCGGATATGCGAGAGGTCTGTCATAGCAGGGATATGTAGGGGTTTTGAGGGGCGGTCAAGTGGGATGGTGAGGCAGCAAAACTGTACGACGTTACGCGGCCGGCTATCGATGCGGCGTTCCGCACGTTACATGGCGTCAGCCCTCACCCTTCCTCGATTTACACCTCTTGTCTCAGTCCCAATTCAACGGCTTTGCAAGTTGCTGCAGCAGTATAGTTGCAGGTTGATGTCTGAGATCCGCTATGCTCTGACTTATCTCTGCAGAACAAAGCCCTGTCGCGGCAGCTTCTGAAACATAGCGTTCATAATTGGGCCGAAACTCTTTTATCACTTCCATACACCTGTCAGGCCCCAAGCCATCACCACGGCATTGATGCGTCGCAATCCTGTCTAACCTCACAAATTCGCAAACGAGATCGGCGGGCATACTGTCGACGACCCGGACATCCGGATCGCCGGGGTTTCTGGTATAATGCGTAGTAGCCAAGCGATCGATCAAGTAAAATAGTGTTTTTTCAATAGTATAGACGTCATAATCGCTGTAGTAGAGCGCATTCTGAAAATACGGCATCGCGCGGTTGGAAAGCACTTCTTCGATGTCATTTGAATAACTGCTGGCAACGCTAAGCCAAATGTCTGGATCAAACGGACGGGCCACGGCTAAGCGTGACCGCAAAATACGGTACGCATCACTCCTGGACTCGTCCAAATGCTCATTTATGTTCATTTGCAGCACCCGTGGCTCACGCAACAAGACACGAATAAGCTGCGGATTGAATGGGTCATGCTCGATTTCTTTACGGGCTTCGGCCATCAGCCGCTGTGCCAAGTCAGTCAAAATCCGTTGCGGTTCCGGCCCACGCACATCAAATGATTGCATAAACCGTTCTGCAACCTCGTAGTCAGTCTGACCCGCACCTGTCAGATAATCTTGAACAACCGCGATATCATGTGCCGCGCGCCGTTCATATGCGCCAGCGGTAACGCGGTAGGCCCAAGCGTAAGCGATTGAGGGATGCGTTCGATCCCTAATGTTTTGCCATATTCGTGGAAGCTCTCCGCCCCGCCACCCAGAGGCATAAGACAGTTGAACGACACAGATATCGACGTCATAATCGGGGTCAGGCACTTTTTCAGCATGGGTTTCACACAGCAGCCTTACGTCTTCCAGACCACGACCGCCCCAACCAGGTTCGGCAAATCCTGCTGCGCGTTCAAGGGATCCCAAATTTGGCGTTGTTTCCATGACTTTCGCGACCACAACAAGATAAGCAAGGCGCGGAACCATTTTGGTTGCGGGCTGCAATCTAAAAATTGCATCACTTGCTGGCACATAATCCGGCGCAGCTTGATAGGCTATCATGGCATGCTCGGCAGCAGCATTTTGATACTCTGAAAACAATGCCAGCGCATCGCGCGGTTTTTGTCTTGCGGGACCGCTACCGCGTATGTTCCAGCCGGTCGTTCTGTACTGAAAAGCGCGCACCGCATTTGCATAAGGCGACTGAGGATAAGCAACTAGCCATTGATTAATCGTTTCAAAAAAGGTCGGATGACTTGTTGCTATCGCCGAAACAAGATCGCGCAGTTCATCAAACTCAAGTTCACCTGTCAGCGACTGTTCGTGCGCTTGCGCGAAAGCAGCCTCCAGCGCTTCGAAATTGCCATCATATGAAAATGCCCGAATATCATCCGCGCGACTTTGCGACATGACACAGACTGGTAGCAAAACAAACAGCAAAGCAAAGCCTAGAAATCGCATTGAAAACAATCCTTAGTTGAATGTTGGTCTATACCACCATCTGGGCATTCTTATTTCAAGACAAGGGTTGCCACGCTTGCAGAAAGTCATTTGTCTAATTGCAACATCCCCCTCTCCCCGCCATACTCTCCCCGTGGGGCATAACCTAACGTGGATCATCCGGGACAAACCCGGAGGTCGGGCAGAGGATAGGCGAATGCGGTATTTTCTATTGGCAGGTGCTTTGGCATCAGTTGCCGCCTGTGGCGGTGGTAGCCGGGGCGCGACAGGTGACATCAGCCGTGCCTGTATTGACGCGGATCGCCGTGCGGCCTCGCCAGCACTGTGTTCGTGTATTCAGCAAGTCGCGAACCAGACCCTGTCGAACAGTGATCAGGCCCGCGCTGTCACATTCTTTGAAAACCCGCAACTGGCGCAGGACACCCGCCAGTCTGACCGTCGCGGGGATGAGCGGTTCTGGGACCGCTATAGGTCCTTCACCGATCTGGCGTCCGAGATATGTCAGCCAGTAGACGTCTAGCCGCCACCTCAATCATGTCCAGCGCCCCTTCGAAGTCGCGCGTGTAATAGGGATCAGGGACGTCCTGATCCGCCATTAACTGCACAGGCGTGGTATTCCCCGCAGGCCGCAGCCTTTCGATATCTGCCTTGTTTTGTTGGTCCATCGCGACAATCAGGTCGAAGGTGTCAAAGTCAGCCCGGCTGAACTGGCGTGCGCGCAGGCTGCTGAAGTCGATATCCCTTGCCGCTGCAGCTTCTTGCATCGGCCCATAAGGCGCGTCCCCCACATGCCAGCCTCCAGTGCCCGCACTGTCCAGCGTCAGGTCTGGCGCGAGGCTGCGCATTACCCCTTCCGCAGCGGGCGACCGGCAGATATTTCCAAGACAGACAAAGACAATCCGCATCAGCGCAGCACTCCGCGTCTGGTCATCGCCCGCGCATATATCCAAAGCAGGATCAGGATAACCGGGATCGCAACCGTGAATGCAATCGCGGCGGGTCCAGCGGCGGCCACCATGCCGCCCCCTTCTGCGATGCCGTATGTGTAGACCGACGATCCAATCAACCCGAGCAGCGACAGCGCGAAAGCCGATCCCGCAAACCGCGACCGCAGTAGCAGCAACAGTGATCCGATGACCGAAAACCACACGCCCAGCGCCCAGGTGACCCCAAACCACATCGGCGCGTCCTGCAACATCGTTAGCCGTTCGGGGGGCTGCGCCGCCAGATATTCAGGCGCGTTGGTGCGTGTCATGACGTAATCAACCGCCCCGCCTGCATTCCACAATAGCGATAGAACCCCGACAACCCAAAGATGGATAGGTGTTTTGGTCATGGTCTTTCCTCCCCTTCAATTGCTGACATGCTACCAAATGTTGCGGGGCCCCGCCACTTTGGCTTGCTGTGGTGCCACTTTCGCGGTCAAAGTGACGCTCATGAAAATTGCGATCCTTACAGGGGCCGGGGTGTCGGCCGAAAGCGGACTTGGGACCTTTCGCGACAAAGACGGGTTGTGGACCCGTTATGACCTCAACGAGGTCGCAACCCCCGAAGGTTTTGCCCGCAATCCTGCACTGGTCCACGATTTCTACAATGCCCGCCGCGCTAATTGTGCAGGGGCCACGCCCAATGCCGCGCATACTGCACTGGCGCAACTGGCCCAAAGCGCACATGAGGTGACGCTGATTACCCAGAATGTCGACGATCTGCACGCTCGCGCGGGATCGCCGGATGTGATCCATATGCATGGCCAACTGATGCGCGCCCTTTGCGCTGTTTGCGCGGCCCGATGGGATGCACCTTTAAAGATGGACCCCGCTGATGCCTGCCCGTCCTGCGGCCAAGCCGCGACTCGCCCCGACATCGTCTGGTTTGGCGAAGTGCCTTACGCGATGGATACGATCATGGACGCAGTGGGGACGGCCGACCTCTTTGTCGCCATTGGCACTTCGGCTGAGGTTTATCCTGCGGCTGGTCTTGTGGAACTGGCCAAAGGACAGACGCTTGAGATCAATCTGGAGCCTTCCGCTCGCGCAAATGCCTTCGATGATCACCTGTTTGGCCCCGCAACCAAGGTCGTGCCAGCATGGGTCGCCACGCTATGCTAGGGGCTGGACCTTTGGCTGTCGCCCGATAAGAAGGGTGCCATGAGCAAGACCACAGATATCGCGACACTGGCCGAAGGTGTACAAGCAGGCGATCGCCGGGCTTTGGCGCGCGCGATCACGCTGGTTGAAAGCGGGCGCGCAGATCATCGCGACGATGCGCTGGCGCTGCTGGACAGGCTTGGAACAGACAAACAGGCTTTGCGCATAGGTCTGTCGGGCACGCCCGGTGTCGGCAAGTCCACCTTCATTGAAAGCTTTGGTCTGATGCTGACCGGCTTGGGCAAACGTGTCGCCGTGCTGGCGGTTGATCCGTCATCGGCCCGCTCTGGAGGCTCAATTCTGGGTGACAAAACCCGGATGGATTACTTAGCGCGCGATCCCAATGCCTTCATCCGGCCCTCACCCAGTCAAACGCAACTGGGCGGCGTGGCACGACGTTCGCGCGAGGCTGTGGCGCTTTGCGAGGCGGCGGGCTTTGATGTGGTATTGATTGAGACCGTAGGCGTAGGCCAGTCCGAAACCGTGGTCGCGCAAATGGCGGACCTCTTTGTGCTTTTGCTGGCCCCTGCGGGCGGGGATGAGCTGCAAGGTGTCAAGCGTGGCATCATGGAGATGGCCGACTTGATCTTGGTGAACAAGGCCGATGGTGATCTGAAACCGCAAGCGACCCGGACCTGTGCGGATTATGCGGGTGCCTTGCGCTTGCTGCGCAAACGGGCGCAAGATCCTGATGGGTTTCCCAAGGCGATGACCATCTCGGCACTTGAGGTAGAGGGTTTGCAAAGCGCTTGGGACGAGATGATGACGCTAACCGATTGGCGGCACAAAAACGGCATCTGGAACGCGAACCGCGAGGCGCAGGCAAGCTATTGGTTCGCGCAAGATGTCCGTAACGGGTTGCTGGCACTCCTGTTGGAAGACCCACAAACAGCAGAACGGATGAGGGCAGCCCAAGAAGACGTGAAAACAGGCCGCGTGACCTCTGCGGCAGCGGCAGCGCAGGTGCTGGGACCTTTGCGGGATCGGTTGGCGTAGGGTGGATCAGGGCAACTCTGGCGATGGCATGGCGTGGCTGCGCGGCGCGGTAGATCGCCAAGACCTCGCCGCGTTGGACAAACTCGGCACAAATAGACAAAGGCCAGGTGTGCGCATCCCGCTTGATCAGTCTGCCACTGACGCGCTTTCACCTGTGACCCGTCTCATTCAAAATCTTGATCGCGACATGGTGCCAGTGCGACTAATCGCCTTTGACAAGACGCCCGAAACGAACTGGGTGCTGCCTTGGCATCAAGACCGGGTCATCGCGGTCGATGCAAAGCATGATGTGTCTGGCTTCCACAATTGGTCCCGCAAACACGGTGTCTGGCATTGCGAACCACCAATTTCGCTTCTCAAGCACATGTTGTTTGTTCGCGTCCACCTTGATGACAGCGGGGCAGAAACCGGCGCAATGGAGATCGCCGCTGGCAGCCAAAATGCGGGCCGCGTGCCTGCCGAAGACGCAGAGACCGTTGCCAACTCCTATGCGCATCACATTTGCACGGCGCAGCGCTGCGACATTCTGGTTTTGAACATGCTGACACTGCACCGTTCATTCCCTGCCGCTATGCCAACGACCCGCAGAGTGCTTCGTATTGATTACGCTGCGGCAGACTTGCCCACACCACTTGTTTGGGCAAAATGATCGGTGTGGCAGAGGCAAACCGGGTTGACGGGATCAAGGAATCCGCCTATCTCGCGCTGATCTTATTCATGACCCTGCGGATGCGGGGTTTTAACCCCGTATCAAACGGATGTGCCATCACCGGGTGGCTGACGTCCAAAAGACAAGGAAAACGCCCATGTCACGCCGTTGCGAACTGACTGGAAAAGGCCCAATGTCTGGCAACAATGTCAGCCACGCCAAAAACCGCACCCGCCGCCGCTTTTTGCCAAACCTGCAGGACGTGACATTAATGTCCGACGTGCTGGGCCGGTCTTTCAAATTCAAAATTTCCAATGCTGCCCTACGCACTGTTGATCACCGCGGTGGTCTGGATGCGTTCATGGCCAAAGCCAAGGAAGCTGAGCTTTCTGACGATGCATTGAAGGTCAAGAAAGAGATTGCCAAGGCAACTGCTGCTTAAGCAATCCACCGTTCAGCAAGATTTAGGCCCGGTCGCTTTCAAAGCGGTCGGGCCTTTTGTTGGCGGGGGGTGGACAGATGTCCACCTTACATGCCGCCTACGTAAGGTGGTGTCTTGACCCACCTTATGGCAAAGCTGCCTTATGACCGCTTTGCCTATTGATCCAATTCTGCCTGCCTTGATGACTGCCCTGGCCGATCACCGTCGCGCCGTTCTGCAGGCCCCGCCGGGTGCGGGCAAGACAACGCGTGTCCCGCTTGCTATGCTGGATGCGGGGCTGACCACAGGCAAAATCATCATGCTGGAACCCCGCCGCCTTGCTGCCCGCGCCGCAGCAGAACGGTTGGCCGAAGGTTTGGGTGAAAAACCGGGCCAGACTGTCGGCTACCGCATGCGTGGCGACAACAAACCCGGACAGCGGATTGAGGTCGTCACCGAGGGCATTCTGACCCGCATGATCCAGTCAGACCCTGAACTGACCGGCGTGGGTGCTGTGATCTTTGACGAATTCCACGAACGTTCTCTCAATGCCGATCTGGGGTTGGCGCTGGCATGGGAAGCCCGTACTGTCCTGCGCCCCGATCTGATCGTGCTGGTAATGTCCGCAACGCTTGATGCCGAACCGGTCGCGGCCATGCTGGACGCCGCGCCGGTGGTGACGTCAGAGGGGCGATCCTATCCGGTTACAACTCATTATCTTGATCGCGCATTGCCAAAAACCCAACGGCTTGAACAAGCGACCGCTGATCTGGTGCTGGAGGCTGTCGGCAATACCACAGGCGGCGTCTTGGTCTTCCTGCCCGGTGAGGGCGAAATTCGCCGGACTGCGGCAAGTCTAGAAGGCCGTTTGCCTGAGGGCTGCACCATCCGCCCCCTTTATGGCGCTTTGTCCTTTGCCGAGCAACGCAAGGCGATCAGCCCGGTCGCATCAGGGCGCAAGATTGTGCTTTCAACCTCGATCGCTGAAACCTCGCTGACGATCGAGGACATCCGCGTCGTCGTTGATGCGGGCTGCGCTAGGCGCGCGCGGTTCGATCCCGGCTCTGGCATGTCCCGGCTGGTGACCGAAAGGGTCAGCAAAGCCGAAGCCACCCAGCGCGCAGGCCGCGCAGGTCGCGTGGCGCCGGGGGATGCGTTTTGCCTGTGGACCAAGGGCGAACATGGTGCGCTACCCGCCTTTGCCCCCGCCGAAATTGAGGCTGCTGATCTGGCTGGTCTTGCATTGGAGTTAGCGACGTGGGGCAGCGATGATCTGGCGTTTCTGACACCACCCCCGACTGGCGCATTAGTCGAAGCGCGAGCCCTGCTGCACGGTTTGGGAGCATTGGATGCGGAAGGGCACATCACATCACACGGGCGCGCCTTGGCCGCCCTGCCCTTGCACCCACGACTGGCCCATATGTTGCAAACGGCGGGCAAAAGTGCAGCACCATTGGCCGCACTCTTGTCCGCACGCGATCCGCTGCGCGGCGCACCGGTTGATTTGAGCTTACGCATTGCGGCGCTTCGAGGTCGCTATGAAGGCCCCGGCGAAAGGCATCATGCGGCCATTGCACAGATCAAGACAGAAGTGCCCCGTCTGGCCAAAGGCCTGAGTGACGGGCCACTGCTAAGCCTTGGGCAACAAGCCGCTCTTGCTTACCCTGATCGCATCGGGCTGCGCCGCAAAGGCGATGATCCACGCTATGTTCTGTCAGGCGGCAAAGGGGCAGTTATGAATGCCGTCGACCCGATGGCCGGTTCGCGGTTGATCGTGGCGACCGACCTGGATGGCGACCCCCGTGAGGCCCGGATCAGGCAGGCGGCAACTCTTACCGAACGGGAATTGCGCGAAATCTTTGCCGATCAGATCGCATGGGTCGATACTTGTGAATGGTCCAAGCGGGAACGCCGGGTGTTGACCCGGCAGCAGGAACGCTTTGGAACACTGGCCTTGGACGATCGGCAATGGTCTGATGCGCCGGCAGAGGCGGTCACGACTGCAATGCTGGAGGGCGTGCGGCAATTGGGCTTGCGACCTTCGCCTGCAGCACAGCGGTTTCGTGCGCGCGTGGCTTTGGTTGATGGCTTACCGCGCATGGATGACGCAAGCCTCATGGATGACTTGGAAACTTGGCTCTCACCGCATCTGGAGGGCGTGCGCAGTGCGGAGGATTGGAAACGGTTTGATATCTTGCCGGCCCTGCACGCGATGTTGGATTGGAACCAATCACAGCAGTTGGATCGCGCGGCCCCTGCGCATTTCGTGACCCCTCTCGGCCGCAAGATCCCAATTGATTATGAGGGCGAGGCACCAGAAATCACCCTGCGCCTGCAGGAAATGTTTGGCGTGACCAAACACCCGGTTGTCGGGCGTACACCGCTGCGTGTGACCTTGCTATCGCCGGGACAAAAGCCAGTACAGGTGACACAGGACATTGTCGGGTTTTGGGCCACATCCTATGCTGACGTCCGGCGTGACATGCGGGGCCGCTACCCGCGTCATCCCTGGCCCGAGGACCCGACTCAGGCCGACCCTACGCTACGGGCGAAACCCCGCGGCACCTAAGCTTGTTTGCGCATCGATTCGGCTTATGTTAAAAGAAATGTAATAAAAATAGCCTATTGGCGGGTACATGAGCAATCTAGACCGTTCCTTTTGGACGGGCCGCAAGGTCCGTATCATTGATCCGACTGCGATTGCGCAGGTTGGTGCGCTTTGCCTGCGTGACGGCAAGGCCGGGCAAGAGGTGTTATTGGTCAAATCCTCGCGCGGACGCTGGATCGTGCCCAAAGGATGGCCCATGGATGGGCTCACCGATGCAGAAGCGGCAAAGGTTGAAGCCTGGGAAGAGGCTGGTCTGCGCAAAGGCAAAGTCAGCAAAGCGCCGATTGGGGGTTATGTCACGGAAAAGCGGTTTGACGACGGCCGCACCGCGATCTGCCATGTCAGCGTCTACCGGATCGACGTCAAAGAGATGACAAAGACCTATCCAGAAGCGGACCTGCGGAAACGCAAGTGGATGCCGCTGAAAAAGGCGGCCAAGAAGGTCGATGATACTGGGCTGAAGGCGCTGTTGATGGCGCTAGAGTAGCAGCTGGCACGACTTTTTGGTACGATTGGCTACACCCTTTAACCAATTGCAAAACAAATCATGCGATCTTTTAGCGGCAGCGCCCCATCCGGAGGTGTATACCGCAAAGCATACCCCTGTGAGGGCGGTTGCGGCGCTGCCCAGCCAAACGGCCAAGCACCAAGCTAAGGTAACGCCGGTTAACAAATGGTTAATCTGTGTGCACTACGAACAGAGCATCCGCCATATTGATCCTTTTTTGCCGTTTGATTGAATTCTGCGGGCAAACCGATATCTGATCACTGTTCGTTTTGCTCTGCCCACTAAGCAACGATAACAACCTGACCCGTAATAGCGCCCTCTACACATTTGGCATATGCGAGCCCGACATCGCGCGATGGCACGGGCTTATGGCCTGCAAACCATTCCCCGTAACGCGGAGCAGAGACATCCAACAGTCCCGGGCTGACGACATTCACACGCAGGCTGCGCGGCATTTCGATCGCAGCACTCGTCACAAAGCCCGCCAACGCACCGTTGGCCGTCGCGGCGTTGGTCCCCATGCGGATCGGGTCGCGATCAAGAACACCGCTGGTCAGGGTGAATGATCCGCAATCCGCAATCACGTCCAACCCAGCAAGAACTAGATTGATCTGTCCCATCACCTTTTGCCGAAGACCGACCATGAAGGCGTCTTGATCAAACTCAAGCAACGGCGCAAAGGTTGCATCGCCCGCACAGGACACCACCGCGTCGAAAGTACCAACCTTCTGGTACAACGCTTTTACGGCATCTAAATCGGTCACGTCCACGCGGTAATCTCCGCCAGAACGCCCAACGGTGACAATGTCGTGCCTCTCGCCAAGGTCCTTACATGCTGCCTGCCCAATATCGCCGGCGGCACCCACTACGATGATTTTCATCCCGGATCCTCCAATGCCTTATCATACCGTTCGCATCGCGGTTGATGGCCCGCGGCCCTTATTCACCGGGACGGCTTCACGCTATCGACCTGTCCCCTTAAACCCCCAGACAATACCGCATAATCGCCTTTTGCGCATGCAGTCGATTTTCGGCCTCATCAAAGATCACCGAATGGGGGCCATCCATCACACTGCTTGTTGCCTCATCATCGCGGTGCGCGGGAAGACAATGCATGAACAGCGCATCATCCTTGGCCTTGGCCATTAGCGCATCGTTCACCTGATACCCCCGCAATTGATTGTGCCGCCGTTCGCGTGCTGATTGCGGATCATGCATGCTGACCCAAGTGTCCGTGACCACCAGATCAGCCCCCTGAACGGCCTCATTTGGATCCCGTACGGTTGTATAGAGCCCTTCAAGCGCGGGTTCGGGGTCAAGCGGCGGCGGGCCGGTAAAGACCAGATCAAATTCGAACTGTTTGGCGGCATGCGCGAAGCTGGCAAAGACGTTGTTACCATCGCCTGACCAGACGACCTTTTTGCCTTTGATCGGACCGTTGTGTTCTTCAAACGTCATGATATCGGCCATGATCTGACACGGGTGGGTGCGGTTGGTCAGCCCGTTGATGACCGGCACAGTCGCGTATTCGGCCATATCCAGCAGAGTTTGTTCCTCAAACGTGCGGATCATGATCAGATCGACGTAGCGCGACAGCACGCGCGCGGTATCGGCGATGGTTTCACCATGGCCCAGCTGCATGTCGGCCCCGGACAGCACCATCGTTTGCCCGCCCATCTGGCGCACGCCGACATCAAAGGACACGCGTGTCCGTGTCGAGGGCTTTTCAAAGATCAGCGCCACCATGTGCCCCGCCAGAGGTTGCTCGGCATCTGGCGTGCCCTTGGGTTTGCCTGCGCGCGCTGTCTTCATCGTTTGCGCGTTGTCGATGATGCCCCGCAGGGCGTTGGTCGGGGTCGTATGAATATCAAGAAAATGGGTCATGAGTTTCGCTTTTGTTGGGCCGCTTGGGCCGGAGAATTCAAAGATGTGTCATCACTTGCACAAGGCGTCCGTCGCGCGTTGATGCCAATCGTCGGTTCATGAAACCGGCCTGTCGATAAATGCTGATGGCCCGCGTGTCGGTCGTATTCGGACCCACAGCCACCATCGGATACCGCAACCGCATGTCACGCACGCGCGCGTCGATGTATCCCGCCGAATGCCCCTGCCCCATGAAATTCGTATCCCCCACAAAGGTCGCCATTACGCGTGTGCCCTGCGGCAGGTCCGCATATTGCGGCATATCAAAAGCCCGCGCATCGTGATCGTGGATATAGGCAAAAGGCTGGTTGATCAGGCTGACCACCCACATATCAATGCTTGATTTGTTCATATCCTGTTGCATCAACGCGAGCTGTTTATCCGCATCAGGCCACCAGACTTTGACATGCGCCGTGTCAAGCCAGCGGCGCATCAAAGGCAGGTCAGCCTCGGTCAGGGGACGAAACGAATAGTTACGCATTGGCCTCCTTCACGCGGGATGCGACGGCATCAAGCTTTTCTGCCGCAAGCCCGATGTCTTCATCGGTAATGTTCAACGCAGGCAATAGCCGCACGACATTGTCGGCGGCAGGGACAGTCAGCACACCCTCAGCAAAGCCTGCACCCACCACATCGGTGTTCGTCGCTTTGCATTTCAGCCCCAGCATCAGGCCGGACCCGCGCACGGCTTCAAAAACCTCAGGATACGCCGCAACGACGCCTTCCAGTTTTTGCCGCAGCAGCCCCGCCTTGCGATTAACCTCGGCCAGAAACGCATCGTCGCCGACGATCTCCATCACTTTGGCGCCGACCGCACAGGCCAGCGGATTGCCCCCATAGGTTGATCCATGCGTGCCTGCGGTCATGCCCGATGCCGCGTTTTCGGTGGCCAGGACCGCACCCAATGGAAAGCCGCCGCCGATGCCCTTGGCAACCATCATGATGTCGGGTGTGATCCCGGCCCATTCATGCGCAAAAAGCTTACCGGTCCGGCCCATGCCGCATTGTACCTCGTCCAGTATCATCAGAATGCCATGTTCATCGCACAGATCGCGCAGTCCTTTGAGACATGCATCCGGCAAGGGGCGTATGCCGCCTTCGCCTTGGACGGGCTCAACCATGATCGCAGCAATCTTGTCCGAGACTGCCGCTTGCAGGGCATCGTGGTCACCGAACTCCAGATGCGTGAACCCGGGCAAGAGCGGGCCAAAGCCTTTGATCATTTTCTCAGAGCCGGCAGCGGCGATACCCGCACTGGAGCGACCGTGGAAGGAACCAGAGAAGGTGATGATCTGGGTTCGATCCTGAGCACCCTTATCAAACCAATACTTCCGCGCCATTTTGACAGCGAGTTCACAGGCTTCCGTCCCGGAGTTGGTGAAGAACACTGTATCCGCAAAGGTCTTTTCAACCAGCGCATCAGCCAACTGCTGTTGCGCGGGGATATTGTAGAGGTTGGAGACATGCCACAGCGCATTTGCCTGCCCTGACAGCGCCTCAACCAATGCGGGGTGCGCATGGCCCAGCGCATTGACCGCGATCCCCGCGCCCAAATCAAGAAAGCGTCGCCCGTCAGCTTCCACCAGCCAAGAGCCTTCCCCGGACACAAAAGTCAGGGGCGCACGTGAATAGGTCGGCAGAATAGATGCGATCATAGCGATCTTCCTTAAACGTAAGCTCGATTGGTGCAGGACCAATTGCGAGGTGTCAATAATGTTAGGGGTTTACGATGGACGTGGCAAAAGGACGGCGCGCATTAGCGTCGGCGTCGAATTTCATATGTCGCAGCATTCATCATAGCGCAGTGGTAGCCCAGTTGATTTGCAAAAGGAAGTCGTAAATCCGCAAAGCAACCTATGGCTGCAATTAGGCACGGCTTTGGGCGTGTGCTAAACTCTGTGCGTTCAAAAATGGAGCATCTCATGACACATCCTGACCTGACCGCACTCGTTGGCACGACCAAAGGGGCCTTCTTGATTGATGGATCAACCGATCGCGCAACATGGTCTGTACGTGGACCATTCTGCGATGGCTGGTCGATTGGGCACGTCGTGGCCGACCCCGCCTCTGGCCGTATTTGGGCAGGCGGCGGTGGCGATTTCTTCGGCGCCGGTATCTGGTGGTCGACAGACCACGGGCAAACATGGGACCTCACCCGACTGACCAAAGGCCAAATGGACGATTGGGCTGCAAATGACCCCGATTTCGCCAAGATGATGGGCTGGACCGGAGAACCACTACCCTTTGAGGACGCATTCACCGATATCTGGTCGCTGCATTTTGCGCATGGGGTGCTTTATGCGGGCGCCAAACCTGCGACCTTGTTGCGCAGCACTGATTTTGGGCAAACGTGGGAAAAGGTGGATGCTCTGACCGAACACCCTTCGGCCAAGGACTGGAACCCCGGCGCCGCCGGATTGGTCCTGCATACGATTGTGACGGACCCGCATGATGCAAAAAAACTCTGGGTTGGCATCTCTGCTGCGGGCGTCTTTGCGTCAGAGGATGGGGGTGCAACATGGGAGCGGCGCAACCGCATGACCAACGCCGCCGCCTGCGAAGGGCACGACCATCCGGCCGCGCCGAGCGATGGCGAGGTTGGACATTGCGTGCACAACATGATGCGCGCACCGGGTGATGGTGATCTGCTTTATCAGCAAAACCACCATGGTGTTTGGCGATCGTCTGACGGTGGCCGCAGCTGGGACGATGCGAATGCGGGGCTGCCCTCAACCTTCGGTTTTCCGATCCGGGTGCATCCGCGTGACCCGGATACGATCTGGACCCTGCCCCTGAATGGCGACAGTGCGGGGCGATACCCCCCTGATGCCGCAGCTGCCGTCTGGCGATCACGCGATGGTGGCACCAGTTGGGAAGACGGCCGCAACGGGCTACCGCAAGAGGGCTGCTTCTTTACCGTATTGCGGCAGGCGATGGGCGGAGACCAACAAGACCCTGCGGGCGTCTACTTCGGTTCCAACAGTGGGTCCGTTTTTGGCAGCTTTGATGAGGGCGACAACTGGCATGAAATCGCACGACATCTGCCCACGATCCTGAGTGTCGAAGTTGTGGACTACGCAGCGCAAAACCAGCCGTTGCCGCTCTTGTAACTGCCCGCTTCCGGGTTCACTGATGCGTCATGACCCTGCGCGCGGCCAATCCACCTGTTGCCGTAGCTTTCATGCTGACGGCGACCGCGTTTATCGCGGGAACAATGCTGATGGCAAAGGCCTTGGGCACCGATGCGCTTGGCCCACCCCTGCATCCTTTGCAAATCAGCCACGGGCGGTTCTTGTTTGCCTTTCTGGCGATTGCATCGGTCGCCGCGGTTTTGCGCCCCAAGATATCGCGCCCGCATTTTGGGCTGCATATCGGGCGCACGCTGTTTGGCTGGGGTGGTGTAACGCTGATGTTTGCTGCGGTGGCCTTCATCCCGCTGTCGGACGCAACCGCGATCAGCTTCCTTAACCCGGTGTTCGGGATGCTTCTGGCAATCCCGCTGCTGGGTGAAAAAGTGGGGCCTTGGCGTTGGTTTGCCGCCTTTACGGCACTGCTGGGCGCGCTCATCCTGTTGCGTCCCGGCCCGGAGAGCTTTCAACTGGCGGGTCTTTTGGCGCTGGGGGCGGCTGTCGTCATGGGGATGGAGCTGATCTTCATCAAAAAGCTTGCCAATCGCGAAGCGCCGCTGCAAATCCTGCTGATCAACAACACGATTGGCCTGTGCATCGCAACATTGGCGGTTTTGCCGGTTTGGGTCATGCCAACGCTGTCGCAATGGGGGGCGCTGGCCGCACTAGGCGTTCTGATGGCCTCGGCGCAGGCCTGTTTCGTCAACGCGATGGCGCGGGCCGACGCGAGCTTTATCACACCGTTCAGTTATGTGACTCTGATCTTCGCGACGCTCTATGACCTGATCATTTTTGACGTTTGGCCCGACGAGATCAGCATTATTGGTGCCATGATTATTCTGAGCGGTGCCAGTATCTTGGCGTGGCGCGAACGGCATTTACGCAAATAGTTCTGCAGCGGTTCATCACCCATTAATCATGGTCAAAATCCGGCCATGTTTCTAAGTTACGCGCAAAACCATGAGTGAGGTTTACGAGTATCGTCGCGCACCCGGCAAGGGTGTCATCTGGCTGGCATTGATCGGTTTGGTCGTCTTGGTCGTTGCTATTGTTCGCTATGAGGTGGAAAACCTGCTGCTTTTCACAGGCATCTTGGCCGCTGTGACAGTGACTTGGTTCTTCATGCGCAAGCCGCCTTCCGGCATACGGATCGACGCCGATTATCTGGTGCTTTCGGCCTGGCGTCATCCGCGTCCGATTTCCCTGGATGACATCGCACACCTGCGTGTCAGCGACGTGCGCTTTGAAACCGAAGTCTGGATTGTCTACCGAAACGGTGATGAAGAGGCGATTTTCTCAGGCGATTTGCCAGACATTGACACACTGATTGCGGTGATGGCCGAACGGGGTATTCCTGTGCGTGACGTGACCTAAGCCTTCAACCGATAGCCCGTCTGCATCCAGCGCAGGCACACGCCCAGTACGACGATGCAGGCTGCACTCACCACCAGCAAACCCACCCAGGGGCTGCTGTCGCTGACCCCGATCATCCCAAACCGAACCCCGTCGATGATGTAAAAGAACGGGTTGGCGTGGCTGAGGGTCTGCATCAGTGGCGGAAGGGCTTCGATGGAATAAAACGTACCCGACAGAAAAGCCAACGGGGTGATCAGAAAGTTTGAGATCGCTGAAAGCTGATCGAACTTATTGGCATAGATCCCAGCGATCATGCCCAGCCCACCCATCAGGATCGACCCCAGCAGAACAAAGACAATAACCCACACCGGTGCCTGCATGCCAACGCCAAGAAACAGCGCTGATCCAAGCGCGATCACAATGGCCACCAAGGCCCCGCGCGCAACGGCCCCACCGATATAGCCCGCCACCAGTTCCGCCGCAGACAGTGGCGGCATGAGTGTATCAACGATATTGCCCTGCACCTTGGCCGACGCAAGGCTGGAGGATGTATTGGCAAAAGCGTTCTGGATCACCGTCATGGTCAGAATGCCCGGCGCCAGAAACACCATGAAGGGTACACCCATCACCTCGCCCCGTTGGGACCCAATGGCGATCGTGAAGATTAGCAAAAATAGCCCTGCATTAATCAGCGGTGCCATCACAGTCTGTGACCAAACGTTCATGAAGCGCCGGATTTCCCGGCGCGTCAGCGTCCATGTCCCCAGCCAGTTCACCCTGCCAAAGCGGCGCACGCCCATTTCGCTATTTTCAATCATCACGGTCATCCTTATGCGACTGCCGACATAGCGGATTGTGCTGCGATGGCCAGCCCTGTGGTAGAAGATCGTCATTGTGATAGGGTCTGACGCAAAAGGAGCAAATCATGCGCATCTTATTGAGCATCGTATTGGCCTGTTGGACCGCATCGGCAACAGCGGATGAAATTGATCCGTTTTTTCCTGCTCTATATGCTGTCACCGGCGTCGCGGAAAATGACACCCTGAACATCCGGGCCGCACCAGATGGCGATGCCGCTGTGATTGGTGCGTTGGCACATGACGCACGCGATATCGAGGTCATCACACTTAGCCGCCAAGGCGGCTGGGCGCTTGTCAATGCGAGCGAAAATGCGGGCTGGGCCGCCTTTCGCTTTCTCAATCGGCAGGACCAGCGCGTTATGTCGCTGGGCCTTCCCGAGGGTCTGAGGTGTTTTGGAACTGAACCCTTTTGGTCCATAACATTTGGTGGTGGTGCCGTGCTGGACTATGCAACGCCCGGAAGCATCATGCGCCATTCCATCACATCAATGTCGCCCGCTCCCGAGAATGTCTCGGTTGCTGAATTCGGATACCGGTTCGTCTGGCAGTCGCAAGGCGAGGATGTCACGGCCCACATCCTGCCCGGCCGCTGCTCTGACGGGATGAGTGATCGCATTTACGGGCTGCACTATGTCGACAATCAGCGGCCAAGTACGGGATGTTGCAGCCTGAACTAGGCGACAATCATTGCAGCAGATTGCCAGAACTTGGCGAAAACCGCCTTGCCCGGGTTCACATCACCTGCTGCAATGATTAGTATGCTGAAGACTTGATCATGAAGGGCCCGATCTTCGTAACGTAAGATCCCGCCGGAAAACCAAAGGAATTCATATGTCCTGGACAGACGAGCGCGTTGAGACGCTCAAGAAAATGTGGGGCGAAGGCCAATCCGCAAGCCAGATCGCCAAGGAACTCGGCGGTGTGACCCGCAATGCCGTCATCGGCAAGGTACACCGTTTGGGGCTATCGAACCGGGCAGGCTCTGGCGGATCTGCATCCAAAGCCGCACCAAAGGAAAAACCTGCAGCGGCCGCGAAACCAGCAGCTAAACCGGCACCCAAGCCAAAGGCGGCCCCAGCGTCGATGCCGCCCAAAGAAGAGCCGGAGCTGGATGAGAACGGGATCCCGATCTCAGCCGCGCGCCGTGCGATTATTCCTGCCGGTCAGCCATTGCCACCACAGCCTTCGGCGAATGAGATCAGCCCAGAGGCGCTGGCCAAGGTCAGTGAGGTCGAAAAGACGGCCAAGCGCATCAGCCTGATGGAACTGACCGAGAAGACCTGCAAATGGCCTGTTGGCGACCCCGCGACCGAGGATTTCTGGTTCTGCGGTCTGGCCGTGCAGCAAGGCAAGCCATACTGCGAGGCCCATGTCGGCGTGGCCTTCCAGCCAATGTCGTCACGGCGTGACAGGCGGCGGTAACAAACAACGATCGATGTCTGCGCATGCCGTTGCGCAGCGAACACAAAAAGGCCCGCCCAGAATAACGGGGCGGGCCAATTCTTTTCAAAGGCGTATCTTAGAACGAGAACGACACGCCAGCTTTGATCGTGATGTTTGAATCGACACCGATCATCGCACAGTCCTCGCCATCGAACCCATCCGGACCGTCACATTCCTGCGTCGGATCCTGCGTGTACTCATCATCGTTCGAAGTAAAGTACAGGGTTTCAACCTTGAAGCTGATGCTGTCAGACAACGCATGCTCAACACCCAAACCAACCACGGCGCCAAGGCGCGTGTCGCTCAGGTCAAAGCTGTCTGGGTCGTCCGCATCCGGCTCGTTGTGAACCAGGTCAGACTGGACAGCGCCCAAACCGGCAGTTGCATAGAGCAAGCTGTCACCGGTTGCGATACCAGCGCGGCCACGTAGCGTGCCCATCGCGCTGATGCTGGAAGCAATCGTGCGGTAGCCATCCGAGGTGATCGACTCATCGTTCGAGTACGCCGCAACATCAGCAACAACACCGTAGACAAAGCTGCCATTCTGCCAGTTGTAACCAGCGTGACCACCAAGACCAGCACCCAATGAAACGGTGTCGAAAGTGCCACCGAATTCATCATAGTCAACGTCGGTGATGCTGGCTTCATTGGCCATGGCACCAAGGTCGATACCGGCGTAGGGACCAGACCAATCATGCGACGCGGCTAGTGCACCTGAACCCTGAGAGCGATCGCTTGCACCGATGTAATAATTCACACCAGCCGATACCGCCAAAAGGTCAGCCGTGCCCTTGTACACTTCATTGTCGTCGATTGCGTCTTCTTTGCCATCAAACAAGGTGTAGGATGCTTCGGTTGTCCACGACAGATTGCTGTTGATGAACTGTTCGACGCCTGCACCGACTGTGATCCCGGTATAGGTATCGCTGGTGTCCCCATCGAAGAATTCATAGTTGTTTTCGACATCAGCCGTTGACACGCCGCCAAGGACGTAAAGCAACGTATCACCTGCGGCGACACCGGCACGACCACGCAAGCTGACAATTTGATCCATTGAGGTGACAACATCACCTAAACCCTGACTAAAATCATAGCTTTCGCTCAGATCGCCAGCGTTCACTTTGGCTTCGACACCAAGAACTGTTGCGCCCATTTGCCAGTTGTAGCCGCCTGAGATACCTGCAAGCGCGCCTGAATTTCCGACATCATAGGTACTACCAAATTCCTCAAAGTTAACATCTGTCGTTGAAATGTCGGCAAAGGCCCCACCAAGCTGTCCTCCGACATAGGCGCCCGAGAAATCAGCCGGCGTACCATTCGCCGCTGTTGCCGCGCCATTGCCCGCAACATCGCCAAGTTTGTAGTTCACAGCCAAGCTGAGCGTGTGGATGCGGTCATTGATGCGCAGGGTGAAATCATTCGGATTGGTGCTGGAATTTTCACCAAAGATGTTGGTCTGGAATGCGCCTGCGACCGAAAGACGTTCGTTGATGGCTTGCTCAAGACCGAATCCAAGTGCGACACCAAGCTTTCCATCACCCAGATCGGGCCATGTATCATCCACATCGTTAAATTCAGTCCACGACCGTTCAAAGTTGGCATAGGCCAGACCGGCGGTTGTATAGACAACCGTGTCACCAACAGCATGACCAACGCGGCCACGCAAGCTTGCCAAAAGGTCAACATCATTCTGAATCTGCACATCGCTTGAATAGATGTATTCTTCTGAGTTGGTCAGGTAGCTCAGGTCAGCGGCTATACCTAACAAAACGTTGTCGCTAACAATGTTGTAGCCGCCAGTTACACCAACTGAACCGCCCAATGACCGCAGGTCAATCGTGCTGCCGAACCAGTCATAATCGACGTCTTCATAAGTTGTTTTGTGCTGAGTGGAACCGAGTTGTACACCAGCGTACCAACCGTTCCAATCGTGGCCCGTGTCTTGGGCATATGCAGTGCTGACTGACATCGCCAACACACTGCTCGCGGAAAACAGTATCCGTTTCATAATAATCCTCATTAAAAATAGGCAATTACCCAGAACGCCTAATTGCGCCCCCGAGGCATACGTTAACCATTAGTTACCCTACGTTTCAAGTCGGTTTTCTTGTCTCGTCAACAAAACCAGACCAGTCATCACGCCAAGAGGCTCAGACGGCTTGCTGCCGCCGTGACGCAAAGCCCAAAGCACCCAGACCCGCCAAGAGCAGGAGTGCCGATGCAGGCAGTGGCACAGCTGCAATCTCATACTCTAGGTTATCAATCGCGCCGGAATTGCTGCCAAAGTCGAATGTCAGCGCGGTCACGTTCTGCCAGTTCAACAAACCGGAGTTAGTGATGTAGTTGTCGAAAGCACGGCCTCTAGGCTGACCGACCGACACGCCATTACCGTTATCATCACTGACAAAGACCATCTCATCATCGAGAAAATCAAATCCAAGGAAGTTGATGGCTTGTGAGAAGGTGAATGTGATCCACCCCCCGTTGCCATCGTCGTCGGGCGCGTTGTCATGCTCTTGAATGATCAGCGCATTGCCGACGTTGATGTCGTAGACATTGCCGTCCATCGTGAACGGCCCTTCAAGATCTGGATCCTGCGTCCCGGTCAGCCCGGTGTTGAACACCCAAGCCTCGTCCGGCGCGCTGGAAGAGTTGCCGTTCGCGGTGACGCTTGCCGTGACGCCACCGCCCAGATTGATGCTGGTGACATTTTCGCCATGCGTGAACTCATCAAAGGTCAGTGTAGCTGCGTTTGCGGCCCCGGAGAAGCCAAGTGTTGCTGCAACTGCAGCCAATAAAATTGTTCTCATATGAACCCCACATACGGTTAAAAACACAAAAAGATCGCTTTCAATAACGTCACGATACGCGCGTCAAAGTGTTAATCAAGTGTTAACGCTGCATGGGTCTCAATTGTGATCAGCGATGTCCCAAAATGGGAAACAAATTGCACCATGGTCCGCTATTTCGCATCATTGCGGAACAATGCCGTACCAAACGGCAGTTATACCATCTTCTTATTGCCTGATTCATGTGCGTGAACGGCCATTTTCAATGGGCTCACCTCACGCTATACGCCGCATATGACACAAAACCCACCAAGCCTTCGCCCAGACCTCGCGCCTGCTGCGAAAATCACAGATGCGCCGCGCGCCGGCCAGCCCACCATTGGCATGGTCAGCCTAGGCTGCCCCAAAGCGCTTGTAGACAGTGAACGCATCCTCACGCGGTTGCGGGCCGAAGGTTACGCGATCAGCCCCGACTATGCGGGGGCCGAGGCTGTCATCGTGAACACCTGTGGGTTTCTGGACAGCGCAAAGGCCGAAAGCCTCGATGCCATTGGCGAGGCGTTGCGCGAAAATGGCAAGGTCATCGTGACGGGCTGTCTGGGGGCGGAACCGGACTACATCCGCGAACATCACCCACAAATTCTCGCCGTTACTGGCCCGCATCAATACGAACAGGTGCTGGATGCCGTGCACGCCAACGTGCCGCCCGCCCCTGACCCATTCATCGACCTGCTACCCGCCAGCGGCGTCAGCCTTACACCGCGCCACTACAGCTATCTGAAAATCTCCGAAGGCTGTAACCACAAGTGCAAGTTCTGCATCATCCCCGACATGCGCGGGCGGCTCGCATCCCGCCCAGCCCACGCGGTGCTGCGCGAGGCGGAAAAGCTGGTGGAGGCGGGCGTGAAAGAACTCTTGGTGATCAGCCAGGACACCTCTGCCTACGGGCTTGACCGCAAATACGACGTGAACCCGTGGAAAGACGGCGAGGTGCGCAGCCATATCACCGATCTGACGCGCGAGCTGGGGCAACTTGGCGCTTGGGTGCGCCTGCACTACGTCTACCCCTACCCCCATGTGCGCGACCTGATCCCCATCATGGCGGACCCGTCCAACGGCGTGCTGCCCTACCTCGATATCCCGTTCCAACACAGCCACCCCGACGTGCTGCGGCGCATGGCACGGCCTGCGGCGGGGGCAAAAACGCTGGACGAGATCGCGGCATGGCGCGCGCAATGCCCCGATATCACCCTGCGCTCGACCTTCATCGTCGGCTACCCGGGCGAAACGGAGGCCGAGTTCCAACACCTGCTGGACTGGCTGGACGAAGCGCAATTGGACCGGGTTGGCTGCTTTCAATACGAAAACGTCGCCGGGGCGCGCAGCAACGCCCTGCCTGACCATGTGGCATCTGAGGTCAAACAAGACCGCTGGGACAGGTTCATGGCGAAAGCGCAGGCGATTTCGGCGGCCAAGCTAGAGGCGAAGGTGGGACGCACGCTTGAGGTGATCGTGGACGACATCGATGAAGATGGGATTGCAACCTGCCGGACGTGGGCGGACGCGCCGGAGATTGACGGGAATTTGTTTATCGATGAGGGGGTTGAGGGGTTGACCGTGGGGGTCAATATACAGGTTGAGGTTGAAGAGGCCGGAGAGTATGATTTGTGGGGTAGACTGCTTACCGGCTAGGAAAACAATTGAAATTTATCTACTGTGACGAAACCAACATGGAAACAAGAGACGGCGACTTCCTTATATATGGCGGTCTAACAGTCGACGATGATAAGTTTCAGAGCTTAAACGACAAAATTTGGCTAATCCGGGAAAAGTACAAAATAGATCGTTCAGAGAAGCTCAAGTTCAATCCCGGACCAAAACACCTGTTACATCAGGAATTCATAGGACTAAAGTCCGAATTAATAGAGGCAGCATGCGATCACGCTTGCCAATTTCTAGTTTACCACGTTCTTCATGATCTTGTTACGGACGCTGATCTTGGTCGCCGCAATGGCATTAATGAGATTTGTCTGAACTTCTCCTATTTGTTGAAGGCTGCGGATACCTGCGGCATGGTCCTTCTTGATCGCTTCAATGACCTTGGTAACAAGATCGACGGGCATCTTACTGAAAAATTCTCTATCGGCCTAACTGGACTGCCTCATTCTGAGCAGTTTCGGTTGGATAGAGTTGTCGGATTACACTACTCTGCGATAGGGCAATCTCATATGCCGAGTTTGATCGACATTATACTCGGTTCTTACCGGTTTGCCCTTAATAGTCACTGCAGAAATGAAGCAAAACATCACGTAAGTGCCGGCAAAATTCTTAAATCATTGCGGCCACTATTTCCTTCTGATCGAGCCGGAGCAGGCATACCGAGGATTTCCATTTCGTTTAGCCCGCTAGATATCCGAGTTCCACCATTTAAGGTTAAGTACACGAACGCGATTGATTTCTTGAGATCAAACGGCCTCGACATCCAGCAAAAGTATGACTAGCTGCTTGCTGGAATTTTCAGGTAAGAATGCCGCCCGGCCCACGCCGGGCAGCGGCCGACCTCCCCCCGGAGGCCGCTTTTGCAAAGTCATTCACATAAAGCAGCGTCGGATGCGTGGCACTTGCCCCGCCTCACACTCCCCTGACACAGCGCCCTCCAGGTCGGCCGCAGCCCTACCGTTGCTTTCCTTGGCTTCGGTAGCTCGCGTGGGTTTCACCCACCCTACACCACCTCCAAATAAACCCGCACCGCATCCTGCACCCTGCGAAACCGATCCCCGCCCAGCTTCACCCCGCCGAACCACCGTGTCACCACGATGATGTGGCCTTCCAGCCCTTCGCGCTCCAGCATCCGCAGGATGACCATGCCTGCGCCGCTTTCACCGTCGTCATTTTTCAGGGGGCCGTCGGGCAGCAAAACCGCCCATGTGTTATGCGTCGCTTTCGCAAACTTCTTGCGGCGGCACAACTCTTTGACAAAGGCCCGCGCGTCCTCTGCTGACGTCACGGGCCCGCCGCTGACCGCGTATTTTGAGCCGCGGTCGCTTAGTGCGTTTTCAATAACCTTCAGGCGCTGGTCCTCGGATCAGGACGTGACCTCGCGGGCGGCACCATAGTTGCAGCCGCCGTGTTCGCCCAATCCCTTCATGGGCGATGCGGTTTCAGTGACCTGCGCGCAGGCGTTCAACCCGGCATCCCATGCCATGCCGACAGGGCAGCTTTGTGATTGGGCCAGCGGTTCGGTTGGTGCGGGCAATGTGGTGTTCTGGGCCGTTGCCGCCATCGGCAGCAAGGTAAAGGCGAGTACTGTGAGACGCATGATGTCCTCCTGCGGTGCTTTCCTGACAACAAAACTAGCCCAATGGGCCAATTTTTCAACTGTCGCGCTGTCGCAGCCCTTGACCCACATCAAGGCTAGCCGCTGCAAACACCGGTAAGCTTGTCCCAAGCTATAAAGGAGAGGGACATGAAAGACACCGCTGTAGACACCAAACCAAAGCCCCGTCGCACGCGGCGCAAACCCGCGTCGCTGCCCAAGCTCGCCCGCCGTCCCTACGAGGCCGAAAAGGCCGAGTTGCAGGCCGAACTGCTCAAGGTCCAACTTTGGGCGCAGGAGACCGGTCAGCGTTTTATTCTACTGTTCGAAGGTCGTGATGCGGCTGGCAAGGGCGGCACTATCAAGCGCTTTACCGAACACCTCAACCCGCGGGCGGCCCGTGTCGTTGCCCTGAACAAACCCACGGACGAAGAACGCGGTCAGTGGTATTTTCAGCGCTACGTCAACCACTTACCCACATCGGGCGAGATGGTTCTTTATGACCGCAGCTGGTACAACCGTGCCGGTGTTGAACGGGTCATGGGCTTTTGCGAACCTGAAGAATACCTCGAATTCATGCGCCAGACGCCTGAGCTGGAGCGGATGCTGACCCGCTCGGGCATTCGCCTTTACAAGTATTGGTTCTCGGTCACGCAGGACGAGCAGAAGCTCCGCTTTGAATCGCGTGCAACAGACCCGCTGAAGCAATGGAAGCTGTCGCCTATAGACAAGGCCAGCCTTGATAAATGGGACGACTACACCGAAGCCAAGGAAGCGATGTTCTTTTATACTGACACTGCCGACGCGCCCTGGACGGTCGTCAAATCCAACGACAAGAAGCGTGCGCGCCTCAATTGCATGCGCCATTTCCTGTCGACATTGGACTATCCCGGCAAAGATCTTACGGTCGCGGCACCGCCACAGCCCGAGATTGTCGGCAGTGCCAAAAAGGTCATCCACCGGGCCGACCACATTCTGGGCACAGCGTTGCATCCAGAAACGCGGCGGACGAAAGCGTAGCAACACGGGCGCCGTCGTATGCGGCGCCCGCCCGACATGGTGGCCTGACAGCTACGCGTCTTGCTGACTGACCGCGCTTGGGGTTTAACCCGTCCCATGACCACGAAGCAGTCATTCACCCGACAACAGATCACTGTGCTTTTCGTCTGTGTGGCGATCTTTGCGCTTGGGCAATTCCATCGCGCGTCTGGCGGTGTTTTTACCCCGATCCTGATGGACCGTTTCGCGCTTTCTGCGGCGACGGTTGGTGGGCTTGTCTCGGCGATGTTCTTTGCGACCATCGTGTCGCAGGTCCCCTTCGGTGTTGCCCTTGACCGTATTGGTCCACGGATTGTTCTGAGTGTCTGTATCCTGATCATCGCCTTGGGCACCGGAGGCTTTGCGATTGCTGACAGCTTTGATGTTGCAGTGGTGTCGCGTGTCCTGATCGGCATCGGCCTCGCCGCGATGGGAGCCGCCACCCATGTGATCATTGCGCGAAACTTCATAACCAAAGATTTTGGCTACATCAGCGGCCTTGTGGTGACTTTGGGCGGGATCGGCGGGCTTCTGGGCACCTACCCCCTCGCTGTCGCGTTAGAGCGGTTACCGTGGGGGGCCGTGTTTGGAACCGTTGCGGTTCTGACGATGCTTCTGGCCGGGGGTGTTTTTCGCGCGATCACGCCCGGACCTGCTACGCCAGCGGATACGACGACTACAGAAGCGCGCGGTGGATACCTGACCCTTCTGCGACAGCCTGAATTTCTGAAGATTCTGGTGCTGGGCACCGTCACATTTGCGCCGATTACAACGATCACGGGCCTTTGGGGCGGACCGTTCCTTCAGGACGTGACGGGCCTGACGGCAGAACAGTCAGGTGCGGTGCTTTTGTTGCTTTTCTCCGCAACGATAGTGGCGGGCTATGTTTTCGGGCTTCTTGACCGCAATGCGGCCTCGCGTCGGGCGTTGATCGGTGTTGCATTCAGCGTCTCGGCACTCAGCCTGTTCGCACTGGCCGCGATTGACGAACCACCCGCAGGTCTGGCCATAGCCTTGCTGGTGATCATGGTCTTTTGCCAACAATTCTACATCCCGCTTGGCGCGCATATGCGCAGAAGCGTGCCAGATGATCTGCTGGGGCGCGCATCTACGCTGTTGTCGCTGGTGTCAGTGGCCGCCATACCCCTGATGCAACTGGCTTTCGGCGAGATCCTGGATGCAACGGCCCGCTGGGAGTTCACCGTCACGGATCAATATCGCATGGCATTCGGTGCGATGGGTGCTTTGATACTGGTTTCAGGGCTGGTCTACATGACAGCGCGGAATGTGAACGATACGAACACACCATAGACGCTTCATAGATAAAGCGGTTAGTAGACTGCGCTCTTAGGCCTGACGCAATTCTGCAAAAGTCTCGCGGTTCACGCAGTACTCTGGCGCCCGTGCAACATGCTCTTCCTGTCGCATCAACCGATCGCATCTGTCAACTTCCGTGCAGCCGCGGCAACCAGTGATCATGTCGGCCCAGTCGGCCACGTTGATCTGTCCATCATCCAGTGCGGTCGATAAATCGACCTCGCAGGCTTTGGCCATCTTAATGACGCGCCAGAAGTGTTCGCGGGGGTCACCCAAGGTTTGCATCTTTGATCCTCCGGTTGCGGATGGTCATTGCATAGCATCCCACCCGCACCGTGCGCTTTGCGCTAGATCAAGTCAGTAAGAGGACCCCACGCCAGTATTGATCGCCTGCACCAGCGACGCCTCAGCCCAAGTGTCACGCCCGCCACGCATGCGGATTTCAGTCAACTGCGCCTGCGCCAGCACCATATCGCCTGATGCGACATACCCCTGCCCCATATAGGATCGGGCCAGCAGATTGTCCGGGTCAGCCTCTAACGCGGCGTTATAGTACTGCATACCAAGTGCGACACGGCCCGCCTTGCGATGCGCAAAACCGTAGTAGGTCAAGGCAAGCGGCGCTTGCGGGTTCTCTAGCGTGTCAAGCACATCAAGTGCGGCCTGATAGTACCCGGCATAAGCCAACTCGCGCACGTCATTCAGCCGTGCGGTATCGTCATTTGTGCTCTCGGCAGGATCCATGCAACTTTCCGTCGCAAGATCCCAGACCAGACCTTCGGCACAAGTCGTCGTGGTTTCGGACGGCTTCGGAGCAGTGTCGCCCCCACCACCTGCGGCAAAGGCGGCCATTGGGAACAAAGCAAGGGTCAAAGTGGTCAGGCGCATCGGTGTCTCCATCGTTGGTTGATTGATAGATAGCTTTCGTGGGCGTGGAGGAAAGTGGGGGGGTGTGAAAATGCGGTTGGGGGGGGGGTGGATGTCTGCTTTAATCCCTGATTTGCCAATCATCGTTAGTTGCTGCGGCCATTTGTTCTTTATACGTTCTAATAGACCTACCGAGGCGGAATGGATGGAGTCAGCATGAGACCTACTTTGAGAACCAAGGCAATTGCGATCTGCAATGACAAGATTGCAAAAAAGGGCGAAACGGTTGGTCTTTCTTTTTACGCCTTTTTTGCCAATAAAAATGACAATCCTCAGTTGCTGATGGAAGCGGCAGAATGGTGGATTAAAACCCACGAGTTGAATCACTTTGAGAAAGCCGTAAAGATCCGAGACATGATCAGTTCAGGCGTTTAAAGCGCAACAGTATTATCCTCAAAGCCCCAATGTCACCAAAGCACGCAGCTTTGCGCTGCTTCTATCACCACACCAACCCAACAAGCACACAAACCCACGCCACCCCAACCCCAACGGCGGTTACGGCCACGGCGGCTGATCCGCAGTCTTTGGCGTGTTTGGCTGCATCGCGTTTTTCGGTGCTGATATCATCGACCACCCGCTCAATCGCGGTGTTCATGCATTCTGCGGCCAGCACGATGATGCCACCCATCAAAAGCATCCCACGCTCACCCGCGCTGAGCGGCAAGGCAAAGGCCAAGATCGCAAAGACGGCATTCGCGACCAACCATTGCATCAACGACCCTTCGGTTTTGTAGACATGTGCAAAACCGTCCCATGACCAGATCGCCCTTTGCCTCACCCGCAGAATTTGCTGCCACATCACTGTTATCCCTTTGGTTCCGGCCTGACTTTGGGCGATCTGTCGTGTCCTGCCAAGCCTGACACTGACCTAACGAAACATTTGACGAACCCTGTGTTCTGGCTACCCTTTACACATCCCAATGAGGAAAACGCATGTATCCGACCTATGCCCGCTCTGAACGCATTGCCGATGGGACCATGCATGCCGTGGGCGTGTTGGGGGCGATATCGGGGGCAATCGTACTGATCGTCTGGACTGCCGAGGCCGCAAGTGCCGCCCAGATCGCGGCGATTTCAGTCTACGGGGCCACGTTGATTGCGACCTTTGTTGCATCAGCCTTTTATCACATGACCCCTTGGGAGGGCATCAGACCGCTGCTGCGCCGCTTTGATCACGCAGCAATCTACCTTAAGATCGCAGGCACCTACACACCGCTGGTCGTCATGATCGGCACTTGGTTTGCCTATGCTGTGCTCGCGGTCGTTTGGGGATTGGCGGTCATTGGCATGGTGCTCAAGATATTTTTCTGGCGCACACCGGGGCGGTTTGGGCCGGCGCTTTACCTGATCATGGGCTGGCTCAGCCTTGCGCTGATCTGGTCGCTTTGGCCGATTGTGCCTGTTTCGGCAATGGTGCTGATGGCGGTGGGTGGCCTGCTTTATACGGCGGGGGTGCCTTTCTACGCCAGTGAAACGATGAAGTTTTCCATTGCCATTTGGCACGGATTTGTCGTGACGGCCTCTGCCTGTTTCTTTGCCGCTATCGCGATTGCAACGGCAGCAATGATCTAGTCCAGAAACGCCCATGTATCTGCGCCGTCGAAATGGCGTACACGCACGGTCGTGATGACCTCAGGATCAGCCAACCGCAAATTGACGGCCATCCGGGCATCCGGCTCTGTCGGTTTCAGATTTTCCCAATGAGGCGTGCAGCCGCAGATATTACAACTGTGAAACGCCAAAGACTTTTCACCCCAGGCATAGCTGATTGTCGGACCAGTCACCTTGATCAGGGGCACCTTGGCATAAATCCACAATGCCCCCAGCCTGCGGCAGATCGAGCAGTTACACGAAGTGGTCCAACGCGGTGTGTGATTGTATTCATAGTGCACTGCTTCGCAGTGGCAGGATCCCGTAATCATAAGAGCACGTCCTTTCCCTAGGGTAAGGAATGCCTGACCTGACAATAGGTGCATACCTCACCTAAGGTTATCTTAAGGCGCGATGTTGCGCCCTGCGAGGCAATTTTCGCCTTGGGTTAAAGAGTTATTTCAGAATTTAGGCGGTCCCGATGACCAGTTTTATTGTTTTTTATGGTCCAACGTTTTTTGACGCCATCGGGATCGCCGGCTTTGGGCTTTATGTCCTGAACTACACCATGCTGACGTTTCAGCGCGTCAAATCGGAAAGCATTTCGTACTTTGTCGTCAATGGTGCCGCCGCCTGCATGGTGCTGATCGGCCTGACCAACGCGTTCAACCTCGCTTCCGCGATGATCCAGATTTTCTTTATCTGCATTTCCGGCGTTGGGATCTTGATACGCCTGCGCGAACGGCATGCAGCCAAGTCGCAGTTGCAGTACTAAAGACCGGCCGCAACCCGCTGCACTGTCCTCAACCGGTCCGCGTTCGGCGGGTGTGTTCCCAAAAACTTGTCACCCGGATCAGGGATACGGAAAAAGAACTGCGCGCCGTTGAGCGGGTCAAACCCAGCCGCCGCCGCAATCTGCGTGCCCAGCGCATCCGCTTCCAGTTCAAAGTCCTTGGAATACGTCCGCGCACCGACCGTAGCGCCGATCCTTTGTGCGCTCTCGATCGCGCTTGCATCCGTGGCTCCCAGCGCCCCCGCCAGAGTGCCGATCAACATGCCCCCCAAGGCCGCATTCTGCCTCTGTTGCGCAATATGCCCTTCGATGTGATGTGCCGCCTCATGGGCCATGACAAAGGCCAGTTCATCGCGGTTGCGCGCCTCGGCGATCAGCGGCACCGTAAAGCCAATGATGGGCCGCCCGCTGCGATCCAGCGTTTGAAACGCATTCACGCCTTGACCGGGTCGGTCGTCGACCACGATCCGAAAATCGCAGTTCACGCCGCGGGTCCGCGCGCGACAGAATTGTTCGGCCACAGGCTCGACCCGGCGCACGACGAACTCGAAATTATTCACTGCCTGCCGCTGCGACAGTTGCGGCGGCGTTGGGTTAGCTTGAACGGCAGGGGTGCTTGGCACGTTTTGCACCGCAACCGGCGTGCAGGCCCCCAAGCCCAGCATCAAAACAATCGGCAATAGACGCATAAAAGCCTCCGCGAAATCTCAGTTGTTGGAGGATAGCTTAGCATCTCTTGTACTGACAACCAGTGTCGATTGCGCCGCACCATATCGAGGGCTAGGCTATATCCATGTTTACAATCGAACACGACTATGACGCCACCGTCGTTACCCTTGTCGACGAAGGCAAAGCCCCGCTAAAGGAGGATGTGATCATCAATGCCTTTGATGATTGCATCACGATCACACAAGTTGATCCGCGCAGCGATGAAGTGGTGCGCATCACGCTGTCGCTCACTCAGTTGCGGGACTTAGAGGCGGCCTTGGATCTGCCTGAAGGCATCTACCAATTGCGCAAGGGTTAGGCATGGCATGGTCGCTTCCTGATGCCGTCATGACAAGCGCTGGGCCTGTTGCCGCCGGGTCGGCAGGCACGGGCCCGCCGCTGGTGCTTGCACATGGGTGGCCGTGGTCATCCTTCAGCTGGCACCGGCTGATCCCAACACTGGCGCAGACCCGTACGGTTCATTGGTATGACATGCCCGGCTATGGCCGTTCGGGTATGGACCCGGACCAACCAACGGGGTTGGATGTGCAGGGGGCTGTCTTTGCCGAGATGCTGGCCCATTGGGGGTTGGAGCGACCGGCGGTTCTGGCGCACGACTTTGGCGGCGCCGTCACCCTGCGCGCCCATCTGCTGCATGGCTGCGACTATGCGCGTCTGCTTTTGATGAATGTGGTGGCGGTTCGGCCCTGGGGGTCCGATTTCTTTGATCATGTCGGACGGCATGTGGATGCTTTCATGGGGCTTCCGCCGCATATCCACAAAGGGCTGGTGACCGCCTACATCAAAGGCGCACTTGCCCATGATATTGCGGCTTCGGATTTGGACGCATTGATCGCCCCTTGGCTGACCGAGGCCGAAGCGGGATCGTTCTACCGTCAGTTTGCTCAGGCTGATGAACGGTTTACCGCCGAGATTGAGCCACTGTTTAGCGATATCCGCTGCCCGACCCAGATCATCTGGGGGGCCGATGACCCGTGGATCCCCCTCGCCCGTGGCCAGACACTGCATGATATGATCCCGCACGCCGGGTTCACCACCCTGTCCGGTCTTGGGCATTTGCCGCAACTCGAAGGCCCCGCGCAGGTACTGGAGGCCGTTCAGACCTTCCTTCACTCCGATCACGAACAGGATAAACAATGACGACAGGCTTTTTCTGGGACGAAAAGTGTTTTTGGCACGGAGGCGGGAACTACGCAGGGATGTTGCCGGTGGGCGGGTTGGTACAGCCACTGGACGGCGGCCTGCCCGAAAACCCTGAAACCAAGCGGCGGCTAAAGAACCTGATCGAGGTAACCGGGCTGGCCGCTGAATTGTCGATGCTGGGCGCTGCCCCAGCCACGCGCGAGGATTTGCTGCGCGTCCACCCCGCAACCTATCTTGATCAGTTCAAGGCGCTGTCTGACGCAGGCGGCGGCGAACTGGGCCGCCGAACACCCTTTGGGCCCGGCGGCTATGAACTGGCAGCACAATCCGCCGGACTGGCCAAGGCGGCTCTTGCGGCGGTGCTGCGCGGTGACGTGAGCAACGCCTATGCCCTGTCCCGCCCGCCGGGGCATCACTGCCTGCCTGATTACCCCAACGGGTTTTGCCTGCTCAATAATATCGGCATCGCGATTGAGGCCGCCAAGGCCGCAGGCTTGGCCCAGCGTTTTGCCGTGCTCGACTGGGATGTCCATCACGGCAACGGCACTGAGGCGGTGTTCTATGATCGCGCCGATGTGCTGACGGTGTCGCTGCATCAGGACCGCAACTATCCGATGGATACCGGCGCTTTTGCAGATCGCGGGACGGGTAATGGTGAGGGCTTCAACCTCAACATCCCGCTGCCCCCCGGAACCGGGCATACCGGGTATCTGGCCGCCATGGACCGGCTCGCCCTGCCCGCCATCCGCGATTTTGCGCCTGACGTGCTGATCATCGCCTGCGGGTTTGATGCGGCGGCCAACGATCCTTTGGGCCGTATGCTGGCAATGGCTGAGACGTTTACGCTGATGACCCGGCAAGTCATGGCACTGGCGCAGGATGTCTGCGGCGGCAAGCTGTTGATGGTGCATGAAGGCGGCTATTCAGAAACCTATGTGCCGTTCTGCGGGCATAACGTGCTGCAAGAGATGTCCGGCAGCGCAATCACAGCCCCCGACCCGTTCGCCGAAGTGTTTCCGCTGCGTCAACCGGATGCGCGGTTCGATGCTTTTCTTGATGGCTGGTTGGCCGAGATGGAAGCGGTAATTTAGTGTCCGTGATTTTGCGCGGCTTTCGCTACAGCGTCTACACGCGCATTGCCGCCATGGTTTTGCGTGAGAAAGGCGTGGGATACGACATTGAAGAAGTGGATCCCTTTACCCCGCCGCTTCCCTCAGACTATCAAAAGCGCCACCCCTTTGGTCGGGTTCCGGTTCTGAGCCATGGCGCTACCGATATCTACGAGACCGCAGCAATTACGCGATATGTCGATGCTGCGTTTGACGGGCCTGCGCTGACGCCGAAATCTGCCATTGCGCAGGCGCGTCTCATGCAGGTGATCGCGATTATCGACAACTATGGCTACGTCCCGATGATCCGACAGGTCTTTGCCCACCGGGTCTTTCGCCCTGCCGAGGGATTGGCTTGCGACGAAGACCTGATCACCGAAGGGATAACAGCGGCAGAGCCGGTGCTTGGTGCATTGAACAAGATCGCGGGCCAAGGTGACGTGCTGAACCCGGGCAGCATCACCTTGGCTGACTGTCACTTGGCACCCGTGCTGGCCTATTTCGCCATGGCCCCTGAAGGTTACAGTGCGCTGGAACAGCATAATGCGCTCTATGACTGGTGGACCAGTATCGCCACACGACAAAGTCTGATCGACACAGATCCCGGTCTGCCCAATGGGGCTTCAACACCCGACATTTGACCATCTGCCTGTTGCGGCCACTCGCACAGATACATATCTGATGCGAAACGAAAAAGGACGCCCCATGCCAACGCCCAATCCTGCCGCTCTTGATTTTCTGCTGACCCGCCGGTCGCGCCCTGCAAAAACGCTGACGACACCCGTACCGGATCGGGCAACGATCGAAAAGCTACTGACCGCCGCCGCCCGCACCCCCGATCATGGCAAGCTGGAACCATGGCGGTTTATTGTGTTGACCAAACCTGCCCTGGCCCGGCTTGCTGCAATGGTGCCTGCGCGTGGTGCAGCCCTTGGAATTGATCCTGACAAGATCACCAAAGCACAGGATCAGTTCGGCAATGCCGATTTGGCTGTTGCGGTGATTAGCAGTCCAAAGCCCTCCGAAAAGATACCGCATATCGAACAAGTGTATTCTGCCGGGGCTGTTTGTCTGGCGCTGGTCAATGCAGGGCTTGCCGCCGGATGGGGAGCCAATTGGCTTTCCGGTTGGGCCAGCCATGACCCGACGTTCGTGCGCGAAGGGCTAGGCCTTGCCACGCATGAAACCGTCGCAGGCTTCATCCACCTTGGCACCGAAACCAGCACGCCACCCGAACGCCCCCGCCCTGATCTGGCGGCAATCACCACATGGGTTGACGCATGATCCTTGCCTCCTTCTTCAAAGCGCTGTCGCAATTGCCCGATCCGCGCTTTCGTAGTGTACTTTGGCGCGGCATTGGCCTGACCATCGCGCTACTTGTCGCAATCTATGCGCTTTTGCTCATGCTGATCGAATGGCTGACCGCAGACCCCATCGTCATGCCCGGAGTGGGCGAAGTGACATGGCTCGGCGATCTGCTGGGCTGGGGATCACTGGGGCTGGTGCTCGTGATGTCGATTTTCCTGATGGTGCCGGTGGCATCGGCGATCACATCACTTTTCCTTGATGAGGTCGCCCAAGCGGTCGAAGACAAACACTTCACTGGCCTGCCGGAGGTCCCCCGCATCAGTTTCTGGGACGGGCTGCGCGACACGGTGAACTTCCTCGGCGTGCTGATTGCGGCCAACATCTTTGCCCTGATCCTCTACGTGATCTTCCCATTTGCCGCGATTTTCATCTTTTACGCGCTCAACGGGTACTTACTGGGGCGGGAATACTTTCAACTGGCCGCGATGCGCCGGATCGGACGGGTCAAGGCCAAGGCCTTGCGCAAGCAACACAGCGCAACGATCTGGCTGGCAGGCTGTCTGATGGCTGTGCCACTGACGTTTCCTCTGATCAATCTGGTGATCCCGATTTTGGGTGCGGCAACCTTCACGCACCTTTATCACGCTGTTAGTCGCGACTGACCTCAGGCGTTGACATCCGGTCAAACCAGTCAATGTCGCGCACGGTGACGGCACCTGACAGGATCGTGCCCGCAATCACCGCCCAGATCGGCAGCGCCCAAAGCGTGGTAACCTTTGCCTTGCGCTTGATATCAAAATTCGCAGGAGATGAGGCGTGAGTTCCGGGCACAATCTCGCCCGCCTCGCCTTGCGTTTGCAAACGCAGCGGCAGAACGACGAAGAACACAAGCGTCCAGATGACAGCGAAAAGTACAAGACCAGAGACGGGACCCAAAGCGGCAATCCTTACATGAGGGGTTACTGTGAGTAAGTACGCCGATCGGGCGTCAGGGCAAGAGGCTAGACCTGTTCAAGTTCGACCAGACACCCGTTGAAATCCTTGGGATGCAGGAAAAGCACCGGCTTGCCATGTGCGCCGATCTTTGGCTCGCCTCCGCCCAGGACGCGCGCACCTTCGGCAAGCAGGTGATCACGGGCGGCCAGAATATCATCAACCTCGTAACAGACATGATGAATGCCACCAGAGGGGTTTTTATCCAGAAAACCCTGAATGGGTGAGCTTTCGCCCAGCGGATAAAGCAATTCAATCATGGTGTTGGGCAGATTGATAAAGACAACCGTCACGCCGTGATCCGGTTCATCCTGTGGCGCACCCACATCAGCGCCCAGCATGGTGCGATATTGCGCGCTCGCGGCCTCAAGATCTGGGACGGCAATGGCAACGTGGTTCAAGCGACCAATCATGAAACGTCTCCTTTTTTGGCTTTATGGCGCGTGCTCTGGCCCGGCGCAACGGATGATGGAGTTAAGACCCTCTTTACCTTGTGCTGCTTTGAATAGAGCCAGCTGCAACGAAGGGAAGAATCACGATGGAAACGCTTGACGACCTGATGTTCACCCGTGCGCCAACCGCACGCCGCCCGCTTTTGGGCCTGACCGTGCTGATGGTCGAAGACAGCCGCTTTGCAAGCGAGGCCGTGCGCCTGTTGTGCTTGCGTTCGGGCGCGCGGATCAGGCGGGCCGATAGCCTTGAAAACGCGCGGCGCCATTTGGCGATTTACCAACCCACGGTACTTTTGGTTGATGTGGGACTGCCGGATGGATCCGGTCTTGAACTGATACGCACATCAGCAAAAGCAACACCCCGCATTGACGTTATTCTGGGGGTCAGCGGCGATGATGGTGCCCATGATGAGGTGATAGATGCGGGTGCCGATGGTTTCCTTGCCAAACCTGTCAAAAACCTGTTCGCGTTTCAATCTGCGATCTTGGAACATTTGCCAGCAGAACGGCAACCGCCAAGCCCACGGTTAATGTCGAATGAAACGATCCTGCCCGACCCAATCGCCTTTCGCGATGACCTCAGCCATGTCGCCCAGATTTTGAAGGACAAGGATGAAGACGGGACACTGGATTACGTCACACAATTCCTGAGCGGTGTGGCGCGTAGCGCGCAAGATCACGATCTGGACGCGGCTGTATCGAACCTTGTGCAATTGCGTGATGCTGGCAGCAACCCCGACCAAGGGGTCGCTGCACTTTCGCAGATCGTGGAATCCCGGATTGCAGCAGGCGGGCCGATCTAGCTTTCAGACGGCAGCACGCGCAGGCGCAATTCGCGCAATTGCTCGTTCTGCGGTTCGCTGGGTGCGTCCATCATCAGGTCTTCGGCGCGTTGGTTCATCGGGAACATGATGACCTCGCGGATGTTTGACGCATTCGCCAGCAGCATCACAATCCGGTCTATCCCCGCAGCACAACCACCGTGGGGTGGTGCGCCATACTGGAAGGCATTGACCATTCCGCCAAAGCGCTTTTCAACCTCGTCCTTGCCATAACCGGCCAATTCAAACGCCTTGAACATGATCTCGGGGCGGTGGTTACGGATCGCACCAGATACCAGCTCGTACCCGTTACAGGCCAGATCATACTGATAACCCAGCACATCCAATGGATCGCCTTGCAGCGCCTCCATCCCGCCTTGCGGCATCGAAAACGGGTTGTGTTCAAAGTCGATCCTGCCGGTCTCTTCGTCCTGCTCGTAAATCGGGAAATCCACGATCCATGCAAAGGCAAAGCGGTTGAGATCGGTCAGACCCAGCTCTTCCCCAATGACATTGCGGGCCTTGCCTGCAACGCCTTCAAATGCCTTCGGCCTACCACCAAGGAAGAACGCCGCATCACCTAAGCCTAGACCCAACTGCTGGCGGATCGCTTCGGTCCGCTCTGGACCGATGTTTTTGGCCAATGGACCAGCGGCTTCCATGCCGCCTTCAACTTCGCCTGATTTCAGCTTGGCCTGCGCCTCTTTCACTGAAATGCCCAGCTCTTGGGCTACGGCATCAGCCGTCTTTTCGCGCCAGAAGATATAGCCCATGCCGGGCAACCCTTCTTTCTGGGCAAAGGCATTCATGCGGTCACAGAACTTGCGTGACCCGCCGGTTGGGGCCGGAACAGCCCGCACTTCGGTGCCCTCTTGCTCCAGCAACTTCGCAAAAATCGCAAAGCCCGACCCTGCAAAATGCTCTGACACAACCTGCATCTTGATCGGGTTGCGCAGGTCAGGCTTATCACTGCCATACCACAACGCAGCATCGCGATAGCTGATCTGCTCCCACGTCTGGTCCACCTTGCGACCGCCACCGAATTCCTCAAAAATCCCCGTGATCACTGGCTGGATCGTATCAAAAACATCCTGCTGTTCGACAAAGGACATCTCCAGATCCAGCTGATAGAAATCCGTGGGCGACCGATCCGCGCGCGGGTCTTCGTCGCGGAAACAGGGGGCAATCTGGAAATACTTGTCATAGCCCGACACCATGATCAGCTGCTTGAATTGCTGCGGGGCCTGCGGCAGGGCGTAGAACTTGCCGGGATGCAAACGTGATGGCACCAGAAAATCGCGCGCACCTTCTGGTGACGACGCGGTAATAATCGGCGTCTGGAATTCACGGAACCCGCTGTCCCACATGCGGCGGCGCATGGAAGCCACAACGTCGGAACGCAGCTTCATATTGTCCTGCATCGCCTCGCGGCGCAGGTCCAGATAGCGATACTTCAGACGTGTTTCTTCAGGATATTCCTGATCACCAAACACCATCAGCGGCAATTCTTTGGACGCACCCAGCACTTCAATCGCGCGCACGAACACCTCAACCTCGCCAGTGGGCAGTTTGGCATTCACCAGTTCGGGGTCACGCGCCTTCACCTCACCATCAATGCGGATACACCATTCCGACCGGACCTTTTCAACATCGGCAAAGGCCGCCGAGTCAGGATCACAGAGCACTTGTGTGATGCCATAGTGATCGCGCAGGTCGATAAAGAGGATGCCCCCATGATCGCGCACCCGGTTCACCCAACCCGACAAGCGTACTGTTTGCCCCACATCGGCGGCGGTCAATTCGGCACAGGTATGGCTGCGGTAGGCGTGCATGGGTCAGGTCCTTCAGGCGATTGTCGGCCCGATACACCTGTTTGCCTGCATGAAGTCAACCATTCCTCATCATCTTGCCCGAAAAACTCCCGCCGGAGCCATCAAAATTCTAGAATTTTGAACGGCGCGTCAGCACAAACCGGCAGGCCGGCGCGCCCATCGCGCAACAGGCCTCTTCCTCGCAGCGTAGTGCTGGATCAACGAGCGTGCGAAACAGCGTCTCAAACACAGCACAATGCCAATGACATAGCGGCGTTTCACTGACCTCACCCCGCACGATGGGGTTGTCCTTGATCTCAAACGTCAAAGGCCCCGTCACCTCAAAGGCGCCCGACCCCGCAAAGGTCCAGGCATGTTTGGCTATTGCTTTCGAAAGGATCGGCGCGGCCAGTGTCGCAGGCAAAATCCGCAACACCACCTGCGCCGCCTTCGGAATACGATGCGCCAGAATATACCGCGCCGTCCGTTCCCCCGCTGCCCAAGCCAGCGATGGTGCCATCTCAGGCTCAATCACACGCAAGGCCTGATGCATCCGGGCCGCAGGTGCCTCGGACATCATCGCATCATCACCGGGTGCTTCAAAGACACCCGCCGCAGCCATGACCTGATCGCGAAATTGAGCGCCCCCCGCCCGTTCCAACACTGGCAGCAATTGCAAAATCGCGTTCGGGCCAATCAGTCCGGTTCCGCGATTTGCATCCTCAAGCATCCTCCATTTGCTCAGAGCCGCCACCGCAGGCCTTCACCTGCGCCCCATTCGGCATCTTGAAACTCGCCGTCCGTTCAGCCGCGCGCGCCTTACCTTGCGCCCTGACAGCCGCGCGACGCTCGGCCGCTTTTGCGGCCTTATCGGCGCTGGCTTCCCAGTCTTCCATCTGCGCTTCGGCGATGGTGCGGCTCTCATCAAACTGGAAATCAAGGTTATTCTTCGACTGGGGCCCGGTATAGCCCACCTTGCCCAGATCATAGAATGTCCGTGCAAAGCCCGCTTTCATAAAGGCCTTGAGGCAGCCCAGCAGATACCGTCGCCGAAACCCGGTGCCCCGCCACGGATAGTGAAACAACGCTTTCTTCATGTAAAAGCGACGGTAGTTGTTCATCACACCGTCCAGCAACTCGCCCCGCTCCATCGCCTTTGGCTTCATGATTGGGGTCACGAAATTATAGCGGCTAAAGTCGAACACCTCGACCTTATCCTTGAGCTCCTGAAACAGCGGCGTGAACGGCCAAGGCGTATACATCGCCCAATTCGCCAGATCAGGCTGCCAATCCCACGCCATCTTATAGGTCTCGTTCAAGGTCTCGGGGGTTTCGTTATCGAGCCCCACAATAAACTGCGCCTCTACCAGAATATCGGCCTCGCGCAGCAGGCGAATGGCCTCTTTATTCTCTTCAACCTTGGTCTCTTTGTTGAACTGGTCCAGCTTCATCTGCGCTGCCGCCTCAGTACCAAGGCTCACATGCACCAGCCCAGCCTCGCGGTAAAACTTCAGCAATTCGCGGTCGCGGTAGATATCCGTCACCCGCGTGTTGATCCCCCATTTCACGCGGTCCGGCAGGCCACGGGCGATCAGCTCTTCGCAGAATTGGATGAACTTCTTGCGGTTAATCGTCGGTTCCTCATCGGCCAGAATAAAGAAGCCAACATCCTGCTCATTCACCAAACGCTCAATCTCATCGACAACCTTCCTGGGGTCGCGCACACGGTAGTCGCGCCAGAATTTCCACTGGCTACAGAACGAACAGGTAAAGGGACAGCCGCGCGCCATATTCGGTATCGCCACACGGGTATTCAGCGGGATATAAATATACTTCTCCCATTCCAAAATCGTCCAATCGGGGTCAATGCCATCAAGGTCTTTCACTGTGCTTGCCGCAGGTGTCGCAACAATCTCGCCTTCATCAATGAAGGCGAGGCCCTTGATTTTGCGTTTCTCCGCAGGCCAGCGGCCATCGCGAACCGCACACATCAACTCGGTCAAAATCTCTTCGCCTTCACCGCGTACGATCACATCAATCCACGGTGCCTCTGACAGCACCTGCTTATACATGAACGTCGCATGGACCCCGCCCATCATGCGCAAGGCATCAGGCACGCGCTCTTGGGCGATCCGCAAGACTTCCTCAGCTTTGTAGATCGACGGCGTAATCGCTGTCACACCCACTACATCGGGTTGCAGCGCGCTGATCTTTTCAGCCAGCACCGCGTCGGATAGATCATTCGTCATCGCGTCGATAAAGTGGATATCGTCAAACCCGACACGACGCAGCGACCCCGTCAGATAGGCAACCCAGGCCGGGGGCCAGCTGCCTGCAATCTCCGCCCCACCAGAGCGGTAATTTGGGTGAACAAACAGAATGCGCATGGCTGACTCCCTTATATGTCCACTTTAATTTACATATTTGACTGTCTATTTTTATTGACACAGATCAAATGGGGCCTTTCCGATGATTTCCTCCACAACGTACATCCCCCCTTGCACCTGACCGTCCCATCCCTATAACCCACGACAATTTGCATATTCTGGGGGCCTGCCATGCCAAAACGTACCGACATCCAGTCGATCATGATTATCGGCGCGGGCCCCATTATTATTGGCCAAGCCTGCGAGTTCGACTACTCCGGCGCTCAAGCCTGCAAAGCGCTGCGCGAAGAAGGGTATCGCGTCATCCTCGTCAACTCTAACCCCGCGACAATCATGACAGATCCGGGGCTGGCAGACGCCACCTATATTGAACCGATCACCCCTGAAGTCGTCGCCAAGATCATCGAAAAAGAGCGCCCTGACGCGTTGCTGCCCACCATGGGCGGGCAGACCGGGCTGAACACCTCGCTTGCGCTGGCCGACATGGGTGTTCTGGAAAAATTCAACGTCGAAATGATCGGGGCCAAGCGCGAAGCCATTGAAATGGCAGAAGATCGCAAACTGTTCCGCGAAGCGATGGACCGTTTAGGGATCGAAAACCCCAAGGCGACCATCATCACCGCCCCTGAAGTAGAGGGCAAACGCGACATCAAGGCGGGCCTGCAACTGGCCATCGACGCCATCGAATATGTCGGCCTGCCCGCCATCATCCGCCCCGCCTTTACGCTTGGCGGCACAGGCGGCGGCGTCGCCTACAACCGCGAAGACTACGAATACTATTGCCGGACGGGGATGGAGGCATCTCCGGTTGGGCAAATCCTTGTCGACGAATCCCTGCTTGGCTGGAAAGAGTTCGAGATGGAGGTCGTGCGCGACCGCGCCGATAACGCCATCATCGTCTGCGCCATCGAAAACGTCGACCCCATGGGTGTGCATACCGGCGATTCGATCACCGTCGCCCCTGCCCTGACCCTGACCGACAAGGAATACCAGATCATGCGGACGCACAGCATCAACGTGCTGCGCGAAATCGGGGTCGAAACCGGCGGATCCAACGTGCAATGGGCCGTGAACCCCGATGACGGGCGCATGGTGGTGATCGAAATGAACCCGCGTGTATCACGCTCCTCTGCGCTGGCGTCAAAGGCCACAGGTTTCCCCATCGCAAAAATCGCGGCAAAACTGGCCGTGGGTTACACGCTGGACGAGTTGGACAATGACATCACCGGCGTCACGCCCGCGTCGTTCGAGCCGACAATCGACTATGTGGTCACCAAAATTCCACGCTTCGCATTCGAGAAATTCGCAGGCTCTGAACCGCATCTGACCACAGCAATGAAATCCGTGGGCGAGGCCATGGCCATTGGCCGCACCTTCCACGAGTCCATGCAAAAGGCGCTGGCGTCCATGGAAACCGGCCTGACCGGGTTCGACGACATCAACATACCCGGCGCACCCGACGCCGCCGCCATTACCAAGGCACTCGCCAAGCAAACGCCAGACCGTATCCGCGTCATCGCGCAAGCCATGCGGCACGGTTTATCTGACGACGACATCTTTGCCGTCACCAAATTCGACCCATGGTTCCTTGCCCGTATCCGCGAGATCATCGACATGGAGGCCGAGATCAAATCAAACGGTCTGCCCGTCACCGAAGATGACCTGCGCAAGGTCAAGATGTATGGTTTCACCGATGCGCGGCTCGCAACCCTCACCGGACGGACCGAAGATCAGGTGCGCCGCGCCCGCCGCAATCTTGGCGTCAACGCTGTTTTCAAACGGATCGACACCTGCGCGGCAGAGTTCGAGGCGCAAACACCCTACATGTATTCCACCTACGAAACCCCCGTGATGGGCGATGCGGAATGCGAAGCACGGCCTTCGGATCGCAAGAAGGTGGTGATCCTTGGCGGTGGCCCGAACCGGATTGGGCAGGGAATCGAGTTTGATTATTGCTGCTGTCACGCCTGTTTCGCCCTGACCGATCAGGGCTACGAAACCATCATGATCAACTGCAACCCCGAAACGGTTTCCACCGACTACGACACCTCTGACCGCCTCTATTTCGAACCGCTGACGTTTGAGCACGTTATGGAAATCCTGCGGGTTGAACAGGACAACGGCACGCTTCACGGTGTCATCGTGCAATTCGGCGGGCAAACCCCGCTGAAACTCGCCAATGCGTTGCATGACGAAGGCATCCCGATCCTTGGCACCACACCCGACGCTATTGATCTGGCCGAAGATCGTGAGCGTTTTCAGAAGCTTGTCCAAGACCTTGGGCTGCGCCAACCGGTCAATGGCATCGCCTCCACCGACCAAGAGGCACTGGATATTGCCGAAGGCATCGGCTTCCCCCTCGTCATCCGCCCGTCATTCGTTCTGGGCGGGCGCGCGATGGAAATCGTGCGCGATATGGATCAGTTGCGGCGCTATATCTCGGAGGCGGTTGTCGTTTCCGGCAAAAGCCCCGTCCTGCTTGACAGCTACCTGTCAGGCGCGGTCGAAGTTGACGTGGATTGCCTGTCAGACGGCAACGCCACCCATGTCGCCGGCATCATGCAGCACATCGAAGAAGCGGGCGTGCATTCGGGCGACAGCGCCTGCTCATTGCCCCCCTACTCGCTTTCCGACGCCATGATCGCGGAAATTCGCGAGCAAACGGAAAAGCTGGCCAAAGCGCTGAACGTCGTGGGCCTGATGAACATCCAGTTCGCGGTGAAAGACGAAACCGTCTATTTGATCGAGGTGAACCCCCGCGCGTCGCGCACCGTGCCTTTCGTGGCCAAAGCGACCGATTCAGCGATCGCCTCTATCGCGGCCCGGCTGATGGCGGGCGAGCCGCTGTCGAACTTCCCCCTGCGCGAACCCTACCCCGAAACCGAAAACCCGATGGACGTGCTGCCCTTGGGCGACGCCTTCACATTGGCCGACCCGCACACCCCGTGGTTCAGCGTGAAAGAGGCCGTCCTGCCTTTTGCCCGCTTCCCCGGCGTCGATACGATCCTCGGGCCGGAAATGCGATCGACCGGAGAGGTCATGGGCTGGGACCGGTCCTTCCCGCGCGCGTTCCTCAAGGCGCAAATGGGCGCAGGCACCGACTTGCCAGAGGCGGGCACCGTCTTTATTTCGATCAAGGACGCCGACAAAACAGCCGCCATGCTGGAAGCGGGGCAAATGCTGCTGAAACTGGGGTTCGACATCGTCGCAACTCGGGGCACCGCGGCCTGGCTGAGCGAGAACGAGATCGCCTGCGAAGTGGTCAACAAGGTCTACGAAGGCGGGCTGACCATCGTAGACCGGCTGAAAGACGGACACATCGCACTGGTCTTCAACACGACGGAAGGGTCACAAGCGGTCGAAGACAGCCGCGACATCCGCGCCGTCGCACTCTACGACAAAATCCCGTATTTCACGACAGCGGCAGCATCACATGCGGCGGTGCTGGCGATGCAAGCGCGGGTTGAGGGGGATGTTGGGGTGAGGTCGTTGCAGGGGTGATGTTAGTGAACCAACAAAGCTTTCCCTGACGTTTCCACAATTGCTTTGTACGGCAAGACGTCAGCAACATTTGAGAGCAAAACCTTGTCCTCTCTAGTGAGTTCTTTGTCGTAAACAGCGTACTTAAGGCGAGACCGAACATCCGTTGCATCAGACAAAGCAAGATACTTTGCAGCTATCGAATTAGCGTGCGGCACCACGACATTTATTAGGATTTGATCGTTATTATGAGAAAGAAGCATGTCGTAGTGATGTGTTTTTCCACTCTTGCCAACAGCAGAATAGTCTAACGTAGCATCAAAGCCATAGGGACTACCCTTCACCACGTCATAAACTCTGGAAATCAGCTTGCGCTCATTTGACTGACCAGTATGGCGAATGGAGGCGTTCACACCTTCGGCAGCAGCGTTTGCGACAGCAGCAATGGCTTGCGCAAGCCACTCATCCGATGGTGCCAAGATTGATAGCTGGCCGTGCTTGAACTCGCATCCAAAATGTCTTGCAGATTGCTTAAGGTGCCTTTTTCCAAAGGATTCATCTCTACCGTGTAGCCAAGCGCGATTGAGCGCATCGCCGGCGTCGGTTACCATGAAACCGTGAGGATGAGATTGAACATAGACAAACACCGCCTCGAAAGAAGGGTACAGGCAATGGGTCCTCACTTTTGAACCCCGGCTCGTCTCTTGGCACTCATCTGCCAAATGCAAAGCCTTGATAATAAGATCACATTTCATTCGATTCCACTCAATAGATCCTTGGGCGGTTCAACGAACCTCCGGTGTTCTGGTCTCAACTGTATTCCTACTTCTCCGCAAAACCAAAGAAACATCTGTTCGATGGATCGAATTGGACTGGTTACTGGCGCTCGTACAGGAAGCTCCCATACTCCGCTAGACTTAACCAGTGAGCGATTATCCTCCCATCTATGCACATGCGGTCCACAGACCGTTGCTGGCAGTCCCAGTCGGGCGGCTTGAATGGGGTTGGGTTCACACTCGTCTGGTGGAACCAAGTCTATGCGCATAACATTATTGCCACGAAATATTAGACTGATTGATGGGAACTCTAGGGCGTGAGGATGAACTCGAAATCTTAACTGGCCTCTAATTCTGCCATCGGTTTCTACGATCAGCCAAACAGCTTGAAAGTCACCTCTATCTGTCTTCATCCAGTCTGGTTGCCGACCTTCAGGCTCTTTGGTCTGATCGGCAATGTAGCGGGTCGTAGCCTCGATATCTGCGTTAGAAATTACCATACAATCAGCACCGTTAACCCTGTGGTTGCGAAAAGTATGATAGAATTCTCTTTTTAAGCATAGCTAATTGAGTTTGAGAGTAGGTAATTTGACCGTGGGCGTGATATTCATGCTACCACCCTCACTCCCCCTTCAAATGCCGCGCCATCCGCTCATCTATGTCCGCCTCCATCTTCTGCAAACTCCCCCAGCCGGGCCGCTCCACCCGTGTCTGATCCAACCGCTCTGGATGCAGCACGTAATCCGTCGTGTCCGGCCCCTCGATGATCCCCGCCAGCCGGTAGTGCATGAACGTCCGCAACACCCGGTTCATCCGGGGTTGGTACCCTTCCCCCATCGCCTTGAAGAATTTCACGACATCCGCATCCAGCCGGATCGTCACCGGCACCTTTTTGGGATCGCGCCGGTCTTTGTCCTCCCAGATCTCGTCCCATTCGCGCGGCAGGCAGCGCAGCTTCATCGCCACCGAATGCAGGTCATATTCCACCATCCGCAGCGCATCTGTCGCATAGTGCCAATGGATGCGTTGCGTCTTGGTCATGTCTTTGGGATTGCTCATTGCCGGTCTCCTTTCCCGCTAATCTGACGGGCAAAGGTAAATGTGGCGATGACACAGCGTACGTACAGGGTCTGTACATCATCTGTACGGCAAACATACGGCGAAGTTACCCCAACGTCACCCGTCCCTGCACGCTTGGGCTGTAGACACGCCTACCCCTTGCGCCATAGGGTGCTTTGGGCAAATCGGGGGGTATGAATGCACAGCGTCGCCATTACAGGAACCGGGGTTTTCACGCCCTCAGAGGTGATCACCAATGACGAATTGGTCGCCGCATTCAACAGCTATGCTGACCTTTGGAACGCCGAAAATGCCGCCGCGATTGCCGCTGGCAGGGTTGAGGCGAAATCCCATTCCTCAAGCGAATTCATCATGGCAGCCTCGGGCATCGAGCAACGCTATGTCCTGGACAAAGAGGGCATTCTGGACCCGTCACGCCTGTTTCCACGGCTCGCACCACGCAGCGATGATCAACCGGGTTACATGGCTGAAATCGGTGTGGACGCCGCGCAAAAGGCGCTGTCAGCCGCAGGCGTGAAAGCCGCTGACATTGATCTGGTGATCTGTGCCGCCTCTAACATGGAGCGCGCCTACCCCGCGATTGGCGTGGAAATTCAACAGCTTCTGGGCGCTGGCGGCTTTGCCTTCGATATGAACGTCGCCTGTTCCAGTGCGACTTTCGGCATCCAGACCGCCGCCGACATGATCCGCGCAGGCTCCATCCGCCGCGCGCTGGTCATCAACCCCGAGATTTGTTCCGCCCATCTGGAATGGCGCGACCGCGACTGTCATTTCATCTTTGGCGATGTGGCGACGGCGACCTTGTTGGAACGGGATGAGGATTTGCAGGGCTCGCACTTCAAAGTGCGCTCTACCCGCTGTGCCACGCAATTCAGCAACAATATCCGCAATAACAACGGCTACTTACGCCGCACCCACGACCAGATGGACGACCGCCGGGATATGCAGTTCATGCAAAATGGCCGCAAGGTTTTCAAAGAGGTCCTTCCGCTGGTCAGCAAGCATATCGCTGATCACATGGCCGAGGAAAACATTGCCGCCGCCGACCTGCGCCGCCTTTGGCTGCATCAGGCCAACAAGACGATGAACGACTACATCGGCAAAAAGGTCCTCGGGCGCACCCCAGAACCCGGCGAGCAGCCCAACATTTTGCAGGACTACGCCAATACCTCATCCGCCGGGTCGATCATTGCGTTTTCGCAGAATTCCGATGATATGGCACCCGGCGACAAAGGATTGATCTGTTCGTTCGGGGCCGGTTACTCTGTCGGATCAGTGATTGTTGAACGCGCGTAAGGGCTTGAAAGATATGAAGATCACCATTGCAGCAGTATTGCTTTTGACACTTGCCGCCTGTGGAGTGCCCTTCGTGCCGCTGGTCTAGCAACTGACCCGTTTGTGCACGTCGTCCAGCGTCTCGACCCGCTCTGAATAGCGGTCCGTCAACATCGCACTGCGCCGACGCGTCATGATCGTGAAGCGCGCCAATTCTTCCATCACATCGACGATCCGGTTGTAGAGGGATGAGGGTTTCATCCGCCCGTTCTCAAATTCTTTCCATGCCATCGGAACCGACGATTGGTTCGGAATCGTGATCAGTCGCATCCAGCGCCCCAATATCCGTAACTGATTGACTGTGTTGAAGGATTGCGACCCACCGCTCACCTGCATCACTGCAAGCGTCTTGCCTTGTGTGGGCCGAATGCCCCCGATGGGCGACAGCGGCAGCCAGTCAATCTGCGTCTTCATGATCCCCGTCATGGCACCGTGCCGCTCAGGACTGGACCAGACCATGCCTTCGGACCAAAGCGCCAGATCGCGCAGTTCGGCCACCTTGGGATGATCGGCATCCGCATCATCGGGTAGTGGCAGACCGGAGGGATTGAAGAACTTCGTCTCGCACCCAAGCGCACGCAACACCCGCGCGCCCTCTTCCGCGCAAAGGCGCGAATAGCTGGTTTTGCGCAACGACCCATAGAGCAGCAGAATGCGCGGTGCGTGTTGCGGCGCATCCGGCCCCGCCAGCCCCGCGATGTCCAGCGGCTGCAGCGCGGCAGGCACCAGATTTGGCATGTCGGTCGTGTCGATTGTCATTCAGCGGTCTCATCGAGGTGCAGTTTCATGTCGATCAGCACTTGTTGCAGCGACGTCGTTTCGCGCAGCATCCGTTTGGCCTCATTGATCGTGATCACACCGTCGGCGATGGACTGGTTGTACTCGGCCATCAACATGGCGAACCGCTGACTAAGTTTGATGACATCGGTATTGATCTCACCCTGGCTATTGGCGCGGGCGGTATCATACGACATCGTCACACCCTTCAGTTCGGCCAAGGCCGATGTGACATGCGGATAAGACGCCGCAGCCTCTAGGGCTGCAACCGCATCGACCGGCATGAAACGGTCTGTATGCTCATCACTATCTGAGTAGTACCGACCGAGTGTTGCCTTGGATTTGCCCGTCAACTCACAAGCGGCTTCTATACCCACGTCTTTGACCAAAGCTTCTGTGTGCTTTTTCAAATACCCGCCATAACCCGCCATACGTGTGCTCCATCTTCATCCTGCTGCCCTTACGGCAGGGGAAAATCATTCCCTTATTCCCATAAAATGGCAATGCCTTCTGCGGTATAAATTATTCAGCCTCGCGTTCCGGAGGCGCGTTCACGAGTTGTCGTGCTGAGTGGTACGATGTGTTTGGATCGCGATCCGCCTCTTGTGCAGAGGTTACACACTGATGTGACAACGATGCCGATTTGCATTGCGCAACGGGCTTGCCAAACAAGCAAAGCCAACGCTAATCACCCTTTATGGCAAAACTGTATTTTAACTATTCCACCATGAACGCGGGCAAATCGACCGTGCTCTTGCAGGCGTCGCACAATTACATTGAGCGGGGGATGCAAACCTATTTGATGATCGCGCGCTTTGATGATCGCGCGGGTGTCGGCCGCATTGGCAGCCGGATCGGGATTGGCGCTGATGCCGATACATTTGGCGCTGACGATGACCTGTTTGCGATGATCTCAGCCCGGCTAAAGGCCGGACCATGCGCTTGCGTTTTCCTTGATGAAGCCCACTTCATGACAGCCGAACACGTCTGGCAACTGGCCTGCGTGGTTGATGATCTGAATGTTCCGGTAATGACCTACGGCCTGCGCGTTGATTTCCGCGGACGGTTGTTCCCGGCCTCTGCATCACTGCTCGCCTTGGCCGACGAAATGCGTGAAGTCCGGACAATCTGCCATTGCGGCAAAAAGGCCACGATGGTTGTGCGCAAAGACGAAGACGGCAATGTGCTGGCCGCAGGCGATCAGATCGTCGTTGGCGGAAATGAGCGCTATGTATCGCTATGCCGCCGCCACTGGCGCGAGGAAATGGGCGAGTACGCAGACCCCAATCGCAACTAAAGCACTACCATCTTGCCCCGCAACCTCCCGCCAGAGGCTCCGATGCGCTAATAAAAACTCTGCGGGTCGATGTCGATCGCCATGCGCAGGTTCGTCGGCAATCGAAACTGCCCTGTCCATTTGGCCAGCGCCTGCTGTAGTGGCGCTGTCTTTTCCGCCTTCACCAGCAACCTGACCCGATGCCGCCCGCGCACCCGCGCGATAGGTGCGGGTGCGGGCCCAAACACCTGCGCGCCGATCTGGCGCAACGGCCCATCCATCCTTGCCATCTCTGATCCCAGATCAAAGACCTCCTGCACGTTTGGACTGCTCAGAATAATTCCTGCCATGCGCCCGTAGGGCGGCACACCTGCGGCTTTGCGTTCTTCGGCTTCGGCTTTCCAAAAGCTTTCCTCGTCTCCCGCCAGAATGGCGCGGATCACACCATGCTCTGGCTGGTAGGTCTGCAACAGCGCCTCACCGGGTGTTTCCGCCCGCCCCGCCCGGCCCGCCACTTGCCGCATCAATTGAAAGGTCCGTTCGGCCGCGCGCAGGTCAGAGCCTTGCAAACCAAGGTCCGCATCAATCACACCGACCAAGGTTAGCAATGGAAAGTTATGTCCCTTCGCGACCAACTGTGTACCAATGATGATGTCCGTGCCACCTTCGGCAATCTCTTCGATATGCGCTTTCATCGCGCGGGCGGAGCCATAGAGGTCCGATGATAGCACCGCGATCCGCGCCTCAGGAAACAGCTCTGCGACCTCTTCGCCCATGCGTTCCACGCCGGGGCCGACGGCACTCAACCGATCCTCAGCTTCGCAACTGGGGCAGACTGTGGGCATCGGTTTCGTCTCGCCACATTGGTGGCACATGAGCCGTTTGAGGAACCGGTGTTCCACCATCCGCGCATCGCAATGGTCGCAGCCGATCTGATGCCCACAGGCCCGGCACAGCGTGATCGGCGCATAGCCACGGCGGTTAAGGAAAATCAGCGATTGCTCGCCTTTTTCCAATCGCTGCTGCATTGCCCCGCGTAAGGTGGGTGAAACCCACCGCCCGCTCGGCAAATCTTCCACACGCATATCAATGGCTGCCATCGTCGGCATGACAGCAGCGCCAAACCGGGACGTCAGTTCAAGCCGGGTGTATTTGCCTGCTTCGACATTCGCCCAGCTTTCCAAACTTGGCGTTGCAGACGCCAAGACCACCTGCGCCCCATTGATCGCCGCACGCAACACGGCCATGTCGCGTGCATTATAAAGCACACCATCCTCTTGTTTGTAGGAGGTGTCGTGTTCTTCATCGACAACGATCAGGCCAAGGTCCTGATACGGCAAAAACAGCGCGGAACGCGCACCGACAACCAACTGCGCATCCCCCTGCCCAACCATGCGCCAACAGCGGCGGCGCTCGGTCATTGTGACACCCGAGTGCCACTCGGCGGGCTTCATCCCAAAGCGGGCTTCGACCCGGTTGATGAATTCACCCGACAGCGCGATCTCTGGCAAAAGGACCAAAGCCTGCCTTCCCATGCGCAGGCACTCGGCGACCGCTTCGAGGTAGACTTCCGTCTTGCCTGACCCAGTGACCCCTTTGAGCAGGGTCGTCCCATAGCCATCGCTGCGCAGCGCACTTCGCAAAGCCTCTGCTCCCGCAGCTTGATCGACGCTCAGTTCTTTTCCGCCATAATCGGGATCAAGCCGCGGATAGGGCGTATCGCGCGGCGCTTCTTCTTCGGACACTGCACCCAATTTGACCATGCCTTTGACCACAGAAGTCCCCACGCCCGCCATTTCAGCGACTTCGCTCAAGGTGAAGGAGAGACCACCGTAATCCCGCAACACGCCCAACACCTTCTCGCGCGCACCGGTCATGCGATCAGGGGTTTTGTCACCCAAGCGGTAAACCTTGCGCATTGATTGCGCATCACCCAAACCGGGCGCACGGGTCCCAAGCCGCAACATCGCTGGCATCGGGGTCAGCGTGTATTCGGCGGCACGGGTCAGAAAGCTGCGCATCTCATCGCGCATCGGCGCCACATCCAGCACGCGGATAACTGACCGTATCTTGGCACGGTCATAGTCGCCCTTGCCCGGTCCCCAGACCACGCCCAGCACTTTGCGCGGGCCAAGTGGGGCCTCAACAAAGGCACCCAGATGACAGCCGCCCTCCGGCGCCTTGTAGTCCAACAGCCGATCCAGTGGTTGGGTCGTCAAAACCCCCACCAAATCGCCTTCATGGAAAAAGCTATCTGTCATATCCGCCTTTGTGGGTTTCCGCCCGTTCCCCAATCAGGTAAACGCTGACGCAACAAACACCAACCCATGCGCGGAGTGAAAAGATGAAGTTTTTCGTAGACACAGCAGAGATCGACCAGATCAAAGAACTCAATGACCTTGGCATGGTCGATGGGGTCACGACGAACCCGTCCCTGATCGCCAAATCCGGGCGCGATATTCTGGAAGTCACCAAAGAGATCTGTTCCATCGTCTCTGGCCCCGTATCCGCCGAAGTGGTCGCACTGGAAGCTGACGATATGCTGGCCGAAGGCCGCAAGCTGGCAAAGATCGCTGACAACATCGCGGTGAAAGTGCCGCTGACATGGGCGGGCCTCAAGACCTGTAAGACACTGACAGACGACGGCATCATGGTGAACGTGACGCTGTGCTTTTCTGCCAACCAAGCCTTGCTGGCGGCCAAGGCCGGGGCAACCTTCATCAGCCCCTTCATCGGGCGTCTGGATGATCTGAACATGGACGGGCTGGAACTGATCGAAGATATCCGCACGATCTATGACAACTACGGGTTTGAGACGAACATCCTTGCCGCATCCATCCGCACCGCCAACCACATGAGCGATTGTGCGAAAATCGGCGCCGACGTCTGCACAGCGCCGCCGAATGTGATCAAAGCGATGGCGAACCATGTGCTGACGGATAAGGGACTGGCCGCGTTTATGGCGGATGCTGAGAAGGCGGGTATCAAGATCGTCTAGGAAAGCAGCATCCAAACAGCGACAGCTGCCAGTATAATCCCAAAGACAGCGTTCAGTTTCTGCGCGCTGTCTTCACTGCGAAAGCCAGATGCCAACGCATCACCCATCAGTGTCCACAGCGAAAACGCCAGCATGTTGTTAACAGTGAACACTGTCGAAATCATGACCACCGTGAAAAACTGACCGGGTTGCGACTGATCCAAGAACTGCGTGAACATCAAGGCCATGATCACGTAGGCCTTCGGATTTAGAAGCAATAGCAGCGCACCATCAACGAAATTCGCAGGCTTCGCGTTGTGTGACCCTTGCAACGTGCTTGAGCGGATCATTTTCCAAGCCAACCAAAGTACGTAAAGCGACCCTGCCACCTTCAGTATGACAAAAAGCTGCGGAAACTTGTTGAGTAACGCGATGAAACCCAACCCAATGGCCAGCGTTACGATCCACGTCGAAATGTGATAGCCCAAATTTGCAGGCACCGTCGCACGAAATCCGAATCGGGCGCCGTTGGCCGCAAAGAACAGGTTTCCGGGCCCCGGACTGTAGGCCAGCGGAAAAAGAAAAACGACAAGCGCTATGGCTGTTTCTAGCATTCTGACGGGCTTTCTATTGGCGAAGCTTACCCCAGCATGGTCGGGTCCGAGTCGTTGGGCGACCCGCTTCTTGCGCATAGACTTGGGTGACACCCAAATGCCACCACCTTTGGCGTGACTGAAAAAAGTTGAAGAAACGCACGTAACCCTCTGCTAGCTTGCTAAAAAAACAAACTAAAGAGCAGGCACATGAATCAAACAGTTATGGCCGATGATCTTCGTGAGAAGATCATCGCAAACCCCGATGTCCTATTGGAAGACCCAGACGTCATGCGCGCCCTTGTGGGCAGCAATGATGGTCAAAACGGCAATGTCGTTGATCTGCGCTCGGTCGCGATGGAGCGGCTTGAGGCCCGTTTTGACCGGCTTGAGGATACCCACCGCAACGTTATTGCTGCTGCCTATGATAATCTGGCAGGCACCAATCAGGTGCATCGCGCCATTTTGCGGATGATGGATGCCACAACATTTGAACAGTTTCTGGCGGATCTGAGCGGCGAAGTGGCTGATATCCTGCGCGTTGATGCGATCCGGCTGGTGCTGGAAAGCAACCTGCCCGAAGCCCAAAGCAACGCCGGTGCGACCGTCGCAATCATGCCCGAAAACTATGTTGAAGGGTACATCACGCTGGGTCGCAATATGCCCGCCCGTCAGATCACTCTGCGCGAATTTCATAAAGTGGGCGGCAGCCTTTACGGCGCGCGCGCCGAATATATTAAATCTGAGGCTTGCTTGAAGATAGACCTCGGCCCAGATCAACTGCCCGCGATGTTGGTCATGGGCAGCGAAGACCCGCAACTGTTCACACCGCAACAAGGCACCGATTTGCTGACCTTCTTTGCTGGCGTGTTCGAACGGGTCGTGCGCCGCTGGTTGGCATAACATGATCGCCCCTGCCCTGTCAGACGCGTTGGGCGCTTGGCTGGCAGGCCAACGCGCCCTTGCGGGTGCGGCAGAGAATACGCTGAAAGCCTATCAAACGGATGTGTTGGGCTTTCTGGCTTTCATGACCCAGTACAACGGCGACAGTCAGGGGCTTGCCCCGATTGCCCGCGTCACCGTGCGCGACATGCGCGCCTGGATGGCGCATGAACGCGGGCGCGGTGTGGGGGCCCGGTCTTTGGCGCGATCCTTGTCAGCCGTAAAATCCTTCTATCGCTGGTTGGCAGAGCGTGAAGGGTTTGAACCGACCGCCGTCCTGTCCACCCGAGCGCCAAAGTTTCAACGCAAGCTGCCCCGTCCGCTAGAAGTCGATGCCGCGTCGGCGATGATCGACACCGTCGAGTTGCAGGCAAGCGAACCTTGGGTCGCCGCCCGCGACATGGCGGTCGTGACCCTGCTTTACGGTTGTGGCTTGCGGATATCCGAGGCCTTGGGGCTGACCGGATCAGACGTGCCGCTGCCAGAGGTCCTGCGTATCATCGGCAAAGGCGGCAAGGAACGTATCGTGCCGGTGCTTGATGCCGCGCGTGATGCTGTTGATGCCTATGTTGATCTTTGCCCTTATGGGGTTGCCGCGGATGCGCCGATCTTTCGTGCCGTCCGTGGTGGGGTCCTGTCGCCGCGCGCAATCCAGAAAGTGATGGAACAGGCGCGCCTTCAACTGGGCCTGCCCGCCACCGCAACGCCGCATGCGATGCGCCATTCCTTTGCTACGCATCTATTGGCCGCTGGCGGTGATCTGCGCACGATCCAAGAACTTTTGGGTCATGCGTCCCTATCCACCACCCAAGCCTATACTGCGGTCGATGCAGCACACCTGATGTCCGTCTATGAAAAGGCGCATCCAAAAGCCTGACAATCGGTTGCCCCTGATAGGTTTTTCGACCATGACACTGTGATGACACTTCGCGCCAAAGCCCTTCTTGTTCACCTGCTCACCGCGACCGGCGCTGTTTTTGCCATGCTGGCGATGCTTGCTGCGGTTGAGGAAGAGTGGAGCCTGATGTTTCTTTGGCTCGTGGTCGCTTTTTTCGTCGATGGCATTGATGGACCTTTGGCGCGCAAATACGATGTGAAGACCAATGCGCCGGCCTTTGATGGTGTCTTGCTGGATCTGATTATCGACTATCTGACCTATGTCTTTGTGCCCGCTTATGCGCTGTTCAAGTCTGGCCTGCTGCCGGGTTGGACGGGGTGGTTTGCGATCATCATCATCACCTTTGCATCGGCCATGTATTTTGCAGATACACGCATGAAAACAAAGGATAACTCCTTTTCAGGGTTTCCGGGGTGCTGGAACATGCTGGTCTTGGTGATCTTTGCCTTACAGCCAAACTTCTGGGTCTCGCTGGTTCTTGTGGGCAGCCTTGCCATCACCATGTTCGTTCCGCTGAAATTCGTCCACCCGGTGCGGACCGAACGCTGGCGCATGGTCACGTTGCCGATGGCGTTGGGCTGGACATTCTTTGCTGGCTGGGCCGCTTGGGTCGATTTCTACCCCAACAGCTGGGCGCATTGGGGTTTGATTATCACGTCGGTCTATCTGCTCTTTGCAGGTGTGGCGCAGCAGATTATTCCAGAACGCAAGACGGCTTAGATCAGCAGCCCGGCCGCGCCTTCAAGCTTTAGCAGCGCAACCTTCGCTTCGATCCCGCCTGCCCCGGAATAGCCGCCTAAACCATTCGCCGCCAGAACACGGTGGCACGGTATGAGGATTGCAATGGGGTTAGCCCCGCAAGCCTGACCGATCGCTTGCGCCGAAACGTCCAATTCCTTCGCCAAATCGCCGTAGGTCCGCGTTTCACCGTAAGGAATAGCGCAGAGTGCCGCGTAGAACCTTTGTTGAAACGCGTTCCCGCGCGGTGCGACCGGCGTTTCGAATTGCTGCAAATCGCCGGCGAAATAGGCGGCCAGTTCATCTGCCATCTTTTGATACAACGGCCCATCGGTCAGCGTCCCATCTCGCCCCCAATGTAGGGCTGTGACTGCACCATCAGCCGCATCAGCGCCCAAAGCACCGACCGGAGAGTTTGGGCAAATCACGTCTTCAGCCCGCGCACAGCCATCATTGTTGCGGTGATGGTCGCGACCGTAGTTTCCTGCGTCCCGTCAATTGCTATCGCCCGTCCTTCGGTAAAGGTCAGGGTGCGCCCGGATTTCAGCACGTCGCCTTCGAACCGAAACGACTGCCCACGCGCGGGTGCCATGAAGCTGCATTTGAACTCGACCGTTAGCACTTCGCTTTCCGCATCCATCAGCGTGAGCGCCGCAAAACCGCAGGCGCTGTCCATGCCCGCTGTAATCGCCGCCGCATGGATGAACCCATGATGCTGTGTGAAGTCGGGATTGAACGGCATCTCCAAAACAACACGCCCCGGTGCCACATCCGCAACAGTGATCCCCATCGTTTGCATTGCACCCTGACGGTCAAAATCCGCCCGCATGCGTGCAACAGATTGGGGATCACCGTATTCCATTAGCCAAGCGCTTCGTTGCAGCGTCCGCAAACACCCGCATGTGCGTGCGTGCCGACATCCGGCAGAATCTTCCAGCAACGCTGGCATTTCTCGCCTTCGGCCTTGGCAAATATCACCGCGACGTCCGCCACTTCATCCAGACGGAACGCGCCTTCCGGGGCCACATCGGTCGACACGACGATGCCAGAGGTGATGCAGAGATCGTCAAAGCTGACCGTCTCCAACAACTTGGCTGTCTCCACACCAACATAGACGGTTGGTGCCGCTTCGAGCGACGCGCCGATGACTTTGGCCGTGCGCTCGACCTCAAGCGCGCCGGTCACGACCCGGCGCACTTTACGCACTTCCGTCCATTTCGCGGCCAACGCATCGTCGCGCCACTCGGTAGGGGTTTCCGCAAAATCCTCAAGGTGGATTGAGCTGTCGTCCGCGCCAAAGCGCTCCAACCAGACCTCTTCCATCGTGAAGGTCAGCATTGGCGCTAACCATTTCGTCAGGCGGTGGAACAGAATGTCCAGAACCGTACGCGCGGCGCGACGCCGGGTCGTGTCGCCATCGCAGTACAGCGCGTCTTTGCGGATATCGAAGTAGAAGGCCGACAGTTCAACCGTGGCAAAAGTAAAGACCGCCTGAAAGACGCCTTGGAAGTCATATTTCGCATAGCCTGCCCGCACCTGCTCATCCAACTCGGCCAAACGGTGTAGCACCCAGCGTTCCAGTTCCGGCATTTCGCTTGGCGTGATACGATCCGCTTCGCTGAAATCTGACAGCGATCCCAGCATAAAGCGCACAGTGTTCCGCAGGCGGCGATAGCTGTCGGCGACCCCTTTGAGGATCTCATCCCCGATCCGCAGGTCAGCCGTATAGTCCGACTGAGCCACCCAAAGCCGCAGGATATCCGCGCCATATTGATTGACCACCTGTTCGGGCGCGATGGTGTTCCCGATGGATTTGGACATCTTCATACCCTTCTGATCCAGCGTGAACCCATGCGTCAGAACCCCACGATAGGGCGCATGTCCCATGGTCCCGCAGGCCTGCAACATCGACGAATGGAACCAGCCACGGTGCTGATCAGTGCCTTCGAGGTAGAGGTCAGCCATCCCATCTTCGGACCCGTCTTCGCGGTCGCGCAGTACGAAGGCGTGGGTTGAACCACTGTCGAACCAGACGTCGAGAATATCGAAGACTTGGGTATAGTCTTCGTGATTGACTTCATTGCCCAGGAATCGCTCTTTCGCGCCTTCCTTGTACCATGCGTCAGCGCCCTCTTCCTCGAACGCTTGCAGCACGCGGGCGTTCACGGCCTCATTGCGCAACAGGTAATCGGGGTCGGTGGGCTGCGCATCTTTCTTCACGAAACACGTTAAAGGCACACCCCAAGCACGCTGGCGCGACAACACCCAGTCAGGCCGCGCCTCGATCATGGAGTATAGGCGGTTGCGACCTGTCTGCGGGGTCCACGTCACCAACTCGTCGATTGAGCGCAGCGCGCGTTCGCGAATGGTTGTGCCGTAGGTGTCTTGCCCGTCGTCGACAGCCTTGTCGATAGCGGCAAACCACTGTGGGCGGTTCAGGCGGATGACGGGCGCTTTGGACCGCCAGCTATGCGCGTCAGAGATCGTGATGCGCTTGCGGGCCAAAAGCGCGCCGACCTCGACCAGTTTCTCGATCACAACCTTATTCGCCCCACCGGGTTTCCCGTTGGGTTTCAGGATGCATTCACCGGCAAAGAACGGCAGATCATCGCGGTAGGAGCTGTCATCAAGGATGTTATAGGTCATCGGCAGGCCATGCTTGACCCCGATTGCATAGTCATCGTCACCATGGCTGGGGGCCGTATGCACAAAGCCCGTACCGGCATCATCAGTCACGTGATCACCGGGCAGCAGTGGCACATCGAAGTCCCATTCGCCGTTTGCACCTGTCGCGCCACGCAGCGGGTGTGCACAGGTCAGTTGCGCCAATTCGTCAGGCGTCACATCGCGCAGGCGGCGGTACATATCACCGTCCAAACGGGCGGCCGCAAAGGTATCGTCGGCCAGATTATCTGCCATGACCAGACGTTCGCCGATGGTGGCCCAGCATTCCTCTGGACGGGCGATAACCTCATAAAGGCCATAGCTGATCGACGGACCAAAACAGATCGCGCGGTTCTGCGGGATAGTCCATGGTGTCGTCGTCCAGATCATCACCTTGGCGCGCTCAAAGCCTTCGGGGCCTTTGACACAAGGGAACTTCACCCAGATCGCATCGGTCTGCCGGTCGTGATACTCGACCTCAGCCTCGGCCAGTGCGGTCTTTTCAACCGGCGACCACATCACCGGCTTGGACCCTTGATACAGCGTGCCGTTCATCAGGAACTTCTGGAATTCCTCAGCAATCACGCGCTCTGAGTGGAAATTCATTGTCAGATACGGGTCAGCCCAGTTACCGGTGATGCCCAGACGCTTGAATTCCTCGCGCTGGATATCAACCCAGCCCTCGGCGAACTTGCGGCATTCCTGCCGGAAGTCGACGACGTTCACATCGTCCTTGTCCCGGCCCTTGGCGCGGTATTTCTCTTCGATCTTCCATTCGATCGGCAGACCGTGGCAGTCCCAGCCGGGCACATACCGGGCATCGCGGCCCATCATCTGCTGGCTGCGTACGACCATATCTTTCAGGATCTTGTTCAGCGCATGGCCGATGTGCAGATGGCCGTTCGCATATGGCGGACCGTCATGCAAGGTGAATGGCTTGCGGCCTTTGGCCTTGTCGCGCAGGCGGTCGTAGACCCCGATTTTTTCCCACCGCTCCAGCCATTCAGGCTCGCGCTTGGGCAATCCGGCACGCATCGGAAAGTCAGTGCGGGGAAGGTTCAAGGTGGATTTGTAGTCAGTCGTTTCGGCGCACATGGGTGGCGTCCTTTAAGCAGTCATTTGGGAATTCGCGAAGGATCGGTGCGCATACGCAGACACCTTTTCCCGGCAGGCTTGAGCTGTTTCAAACCGCCGGGCAAATAATGCTTATGATCATCTGCCGCAACATGGAGTGGCTTATAGGGCGCGGCTGCAAAAGGGTAAAGGCACCAGTTTGCGCTTACTCAGACCCGCGCACAAAGTCCCAAACCTTGGAAATCGTCACCGACCCTTCACCAACAGCAGAGGCTACGCGTTTCACGGACCCGGCCCGCACATCGCCCACGGCGAAGATGCCGGGATGGGATGTCTCGTAAGGTGTTGCCATGCCCACATCCGGGCCCGTCAGGACGAACCCTTTGTCATCCAGATCAACCAAGCCGGACAGCCAGCCTGTGTTAGGGGCCGCACCCACCATGATGAAGGCCGCACGCGCGTCGATGGTGCGTTCGCTGCCATCTGCTTTGTGACGTACTGTCACCTGCTCTAAATGCCGATCGCCGTGCAGGTTGGTAATTTCGGATTGATAGTGGATCGTGATGGCAGGGTCCGCTTCCAGTCTGGACAACAAATAGTCGGACATTGAGGCCGCCAAACTGGGCCCACGCACCAGCACATGCACATGGCTTGCTGTGCGCGACAGATACATCGCGGCCTGCCCCGCAGAGTTACCGCCGCCGACAACAATTGCTTCGGTTTCGCGGCAATAGCGCGCTTCGACGTCAGTGGCGGCGTAATAGATACCGATGCCTTCAAAGTCTTCCAATCGTGGGATCGGCAAACGCCGATATTGTACGCCCGTTGCGACGACCACGGCCTTGGCACACACCTCGGTCCCGTCGTCCATGATCGCGCAAAACACACCGTCATCGCGTCGGGACAGGCTGGAAACCCGGCGCGGTACGGCAAATTGTGTGCCAAACTTCATCGCCTGCACTTCGCCGCGCCAGACAAGGTCCGCCCCGGAGATACCCGTCGGAAAGCCCATATAGTTCTCAATCCGTGATGAGGTGCCCGCCTGTCCGCCGATGGTCAGGTCTTCAACCACCAACGCCTTGAGCCCTTCGGCCCCGGCATAGACCCCGGCGGCTACACCAGCGGGTCCGCCGCCAACGATCAACACATCAAATATGCGATCTTCATGCACCGCCATATCCAAACCAAGAATGGCCGCGATTTTGGCAGGCGTTGGGTCATCCACAACCAAATGCTTGCCGAAAATAACCGCAGGCTTCGCCGCCCCAATATTGCACGAATGCGCCACCGCTTCGGCCTCATGCTCGCCCAGCGTGAGACTGCGGAAAGGAATGCGGTTGCGCCCGGCAAAGGCGGCGATCTGGCGGATAGTACGGTCTTCTTCGGCGCCGATCAGTGTCAGACTTGCCTCGCCGCTTTCCAGCAGACGCCTGCGGCGCGCAGCGAAAACCGTGATGATGATATCCGACATTTCCGGAATACGGCTCATCAGCGCCAGCATATCGGCGCGATCGACCGTCAGAATGGTCGACCGCTCCAGACAGCGCGCACCCATCATGGCGCTGCCACCTGACAAAAAACTGATTTCGCCAAAGAACTGCGTTGGCCCAAGATGGCCTTCCCCGTACTGCCCCCCAGTCCGTGGATCAATTGCAACAACGGCACCGTCAATCACATAGTGAAACGCATTCAGGTCGCTGCCTGCATCGACCAGCGTGGCACCTTCATCGAAAGTGCGGACGGTTCCGATTTTGCGCATCTCTTCCACATGGCTATCATGCAGCGGTGTTCGCACCATCGTGGCAAGGTCTTGGGCAAGCGCTTCCATCGGTGTCTCCTTGTGGTGAACAATAAGTTAGAGCACGAAACGACTGTCACCACTGAAAAATCCAAATGGTGATTTTGGCCAAAACTGCGCATTGCGCCGATCGCATTTCATGGCCACAACGCCCTTATGACAAAACTCTGTTCAATTGCAATTGTGGGGGCCGGGGTCGGTGGTTTGACCGCTGCTGCGCTATTGGCAGATCGCGGTCACCGTGTGAGCGTTTTTGACCAATTCGACACCCCGCAACCTGTGGGATCAGGGCTTGTTATACAACCCATCGGCCAAGCCGTTCTGGATCATATCGGTGCCGGTGAGACAGCCCGTACTCTGGGCAATCCCATTCAACGTATGTTGGGGCATGAGGCCGATAACGGGCGCAATGTTCTGAATGTCTGGTACGACAAACGCGCGGGTGGCCAGTTCGGCCTCGCCATTCACCGCGCCAGCCTGTTCGAGGCGATTTATCAGGCAGTGCAACAACGCGACATCACCACTCATACCAAAGCCCGCGTGACCGATGCCCGCTCGGGCATGATCCATTTGGCCGATGGCAAGGCGCATGGGCCCTTTGATCTGATCGTGGACAGTGCCGGTGCGGGATCACCCCTCTCACCGCTTAAATCGACGCCGCTGCCTTATGGCGCGATCTGGGGAACGGTTGATTGGCCCGATACCGATCTGCCGATGACCAACCTAAGCCAGTGTTACCGCCGTGCTGACAGGATGATCGGTGCCTTACCGATTGGCAAACTGCCGGGTGATGATACACCCAAGGCTGCGATCTTCTGGTCCTTGCCCCGCGACAGTCATGATGCGTGGGTCAAGACCGGTGTTGCCGCATGGCGCGCTGAGGCCACAGCACTTTGGCCTGCATTTGCCCCGTTCGCGGCACAGGTTGAAGGCCCCGAACAGATGACAATGGCACGCTATGCACATGGGACTTTACGCAAACCGTGGTCATCAGGTCTGGTGCATATTGGCGATGCCGCGCACAAAGCCAGCCCGCAATTGGGCCAAGGGGCGAATATGGCACTGCTGGATGCGCTGGCCCTGACCCGTGCGCTGGATGTGGCAAGCGGAGATGCCGCTTTGGCGCTTTATACCAAAGCACGGCGCTGGCATGTGATGGCGTACCAGGCGATGAGTGCGGCCTTCACCCCACAATATCAGTCGGACAGTCGCTGGTTACCTGTGTTGCGGGACCGATTGCTTTATCCATTGTCGCAAGTGCCACCCGGCCCCAGCGCCCTGACGGCGATTGTCTGTGGCAACATGCTGCCGCCTTTGCGTGGCTTGGGCCGCGTTTAGCGACAGAATGATCCGCTGCGATAGCGTGCTGTGTCAAAATGGAAGTGATCGCGGTGAAAGCGGTTGGCCTCTGGCCCTAGAACAGTGCCGAACGGACCGCAGGCCGCGCGCCACATCTGCCGCAACTGCGCGCCATCTTCGGCAGAATCCCAATCGGTGAGTAATGTCATTTCGGTGCCATCGCGCAACCTTATCCCCGCAATGTCGATAGCCCGCCCGAATGCATGCTCAGACAGTCGCGCGCCGGGCTGATTGTTGCGGGTCCGGCAGGCGTAATGCGACACGACACGCAAAGATGAAGCCCCGCCGCCTTCGGCCCCAACGGCAGGCAGGACCCCACGTTCCACCCATGTTTTCAGCGCGCGGGCCGTCGGACAATCAATTGTGGCCCGCGGACTGAGGGTGACGCCAGCGACGGACCTTAACTTTACGGCGCCTTCAACACCGCAGGCACCTGCACCGTTGATGCGGCCAATCGTTGTGCCTTGTATTGCAGGATCACCGCAGACCTGCCCGCGCAAACGTGCGACACGGCGGGCCTCTGCGGCGGTTTCAATAGAGGCTGGCCGCACCGATGGACGCGGCGACGTCGCGATGGCATTGGGACTGAAGGCAAACAACCCGATCTCAGCCCGAAACAGCGGGCGCGTTTGCGCGCCAAACGCCAGATCAGGCCGCTCAAACGGGCGCGCAACAGGACGCAGATCTGATGCAGCCAATGATCCCCGCGCGATGGGGCGTATCGTGTCTTCATCGGGCGTCAGTACATCTATTGCAACAGCGACAGGTGGCACAGGCCGGGCGATGGGGCGGACGATATCCTGCGCCAGCACCGGGCCAGCCGCTATTAAGGCGACGCCTACTGCCGCCCAGCGCATCACTTTTTGCGGGCCTTCACGCGGCCAAAATCAGGCGCGTCGGTATCTTGTCCTGCTTCAATAATCCCACGCCGGATGGACCGCGTCCGCGTAAAGTAGTCATGCAGATGGTCGCCGTCACCTTGCCGGATGGCGCGTTGCAGGGCGAAAAGCTCTTCGGTGAAGCGCCCGAGGATTTCCAGCGTCGCTTCCTTGTTATTCAGGAATACGTCCCGCCACATCACTGGATCAGAGGCCGCAATGCGGGTGAAATCGCGAAAACCTGCGGCAGAATACTTGATCACTTCGCTATCAGTTACACGGCGCAGATCATCTGCAACACCCACCATCGTGTAGGCGATCAGGTGCGGTGTGTGGCTGGTGACGGCCAGCACAAGGTCATGGTGATCGGCATCCATCGTTTCTGTCAAAGCACCGATCCCGGTCCAGAGGCTGGTCAGCCGGTCAACCGCCTGCGGATCGCTGCCTTCAACCGGAACGATGATCGTGTAACGGTTGTCAAAAAGCTCGGCAAACCCGGATCGCGGACCAGAGTGTTCCGTGCCTGCCAGCGGGTGCGCTGGTATAAAATGCACGCCTTCAGGAATGTAAGGCCCAACGGCATCAACCACTGTGCGCTTGACCGAACCAACGTCGCTAACGGTCGTGCCGGGTTTAAGGGCGGGACCGATTTCTTTGGCCACAGCCTCCATCGCACCGACGGGCACACACAGGACGACCAAATTAGCATCTTTGACCGCCTCCGCCGCAGTATCACAAACGCGATCACACAGGCCTATCTCGCGGGCGATATCGCGGGTTTCCGCAGATCGTGCATAACCGACGATTTCACCCGCAAGCCCAGCGCGCCGCATGGCGTGACACATCGACGACGCAATCAGACCCAGCCCGATCAGCGCTACCCGTTCGTAAATCTGCGCCATCAAGCGGCCCCTTTGAACTGCGCCACAGCATGGGCGACGCGGCGGCATGCGCTTTCGTCACCCACGGTGATCCGCAGGCAGTGCGGCAGGCCGTAACCCGCAACGCGCCGCACGATGATGCCTGCGCTGCGCAGGTGATCATCACATGCGTTGGCCTCGGCCTCATCGGTGAAGCGGGCAAGGATGAAGTTGGCGGTCGAGGTGTCCGACGGCACACCCAATTCCGCCAGCGCATTGGCTAACCAATCGCGCCACTTCGCATTCTCAACGCGGCATTTCTCGGTATGTTCAGTATCGCGCACAGCTGCTTCGGCGGCCGCCAGCGCGGCAGCGGACAGGTTGAATGGCCCTCTGATACGGTTGAGCACATCAATCACGTTCTGCGGCCCGTAACCCCAGCCGACGCGCATTCCACCCAGCCCGTAGATTTTTGAAAATGTGCGCGACATGATCACATTGTCGCGGGCCTCGACCAAGGCTTTGCCCGCATCAAAACCATCGACAAACTCAGCATAGGCGCCATCCAGCACCAAAAGCGTTTGTGGCGGCAGCCCTTCGGCCAGACGCGCGACTTCTGCACTGCCGATCATTGTGCCTGTCGGGTTTGCAGGGTTAGCAATGAACACCAGTTTGGTTTTGCCTGTGCAGGCCGCAAGGATCGCATCCACATCCACCACGCGCTCATTCTCGGGGACCACAACCGGGGTCGCGCCACAAGCGTGTGCGTAGATCGGGTACATCGAAAACCCGTGTTCGGTGAATACCACTTCATCGCCTGGTCCTGCATAGGCCTCGGCCAGCAGTTTTAGCACATCCCCTGACCCGACGCCGCAAAACACGCGGGAGGCATCTACATTCCAAACGTCCGCAATCGCGGCGCGTAGGGCGGCATGATCGGTGGACGGATAGCGGTGCAGGTCGTGAGTGGCGCGCACAACGGCCTCTTTCGCGGCGTCGCTTGGGCCGAGAGGGTTTTCGTTTGAGGACAGCTTGAGCACATTGCTGACCCCATCCAAATGGGACGCCCCACCTTGGTACAACGCGATATCCAAAATGCCCGGTTGAGGTTGAATGCCGTCAGCCATAGTTACGTTCCCGTGTCGTTTCGCCCGTTCTATCGCCCCGCCCGGTGCAAGGCCAGTGCCAAGGTGGGCTGGGGCGATTTGTCTGACCACAGCGCGTTTTTGGCAATCCCGCGAAAGCGCGCCACCCTGCCGATTGCTAGATCAGACACATGACATCCCAAGACCACCTCACCCAGTCCTATGACATTGCCGCAAGCCAATGGCGCACCAAGATCGAGGGACTTGGTTATGCCGCGGCCTATCGCTGGATGATCGCCGCCTGCGGGCTGCGGACCCAACATGCCCATGCCATTGATGTAGGCTGTGGAACCGGTGACTTCAGCCGCGCCTTGATTGAGGTTGCAGGACCGCCCAAATGCCTCACGCTGCTTGACCCGGCAGAGCAAATGGTGGCGACGGCAACGCGGTCACTGACGCATATCGCACCGGACCTGAAACCTGTGGTTGCGGGACTAGAGGATGCTGTCAAACACCCCCATGATATTATCCTTTGCGCCCACGTCATCGAACATTTCTCTGATCCGTGCGCCGCACTTGCGCTGCTGGGAACCCAGCTTGCGCCAGATGGAAAGCTGTTGCTGATCGTCAGCAAACCGCATTGGTGCAATTGGATCATCTGGGTGCGGTGGCGGCACCGGATGATCCGTCCGACGCGCATGTTGGAGTACTTCGCCCAAACCGGTCTGTCATGCGAATGGGATGCCCCCTTTCTTGCGGGCCCACCCAGCCGATCAAGCCACGCCTATCTTGTCACCCACCAGCGAAAGACACCCCAATGATCTATGTCGAAGTCAATTTCAGCGTCGCCCCAAAAGATCGCACCGCAGCCGTCGATTGCCTGACAAAAGAGGCACCCGTCATGCAGGGCTTGCCCGGCAATCGGGGATGCCGGGTGCTGGTTGATCCGGTGGCTGATGATGCCGTCACCCTGCTCCACCAGTGGGACGATCTGGCCAGTCTTGACGCCTATCGCACTGGCCCGCTTTTTGCACAGGTCGGAGGGGTCTTGCGCCCGATGATGACGGGTGCACCCAGCACGGTGGTTTATGAAGCCTCGGCCATCGGCTAACCTGTCGCCATGTCATCCCTGCCCGCCTATTGCGTTTATCGCGACTTCCCGCCCGAGGAAGACAAGTCGGTCCAATTCGACCGGCACTATCTGCTTTATGCCGCCAAGGGGACGATGCGATTGCAAGCGGAGGGGCGATCCTGGACCGTAGCGCCTGCCCGGGCGGCGCTCATCGCAGCGGGTGCGCCCATTACGCTTTCAATTGCGACGACCATCACCTGTTGTTCAGCACTGTTTTCACCAGACGTGTACGACGCACCCAAAGCGCCCTTACGGGTATTGGACATGTCCCCGCTGGCACGCGAGTTGGTCTTGGCCTGTCGAGACTATGCACCAGAGTTGGAAACGCTGCCTGCCGAGGGCAAACAGCTTTTTGATACGCTTTACATGCTGGTGTCCAAGGCGGCTGGTGCCCCCAACGACATGTGGATGCCTGTTGCCCAATCTGAACCCGTCTTTGCGGCATTGAAGATCACCGAAACGCAATTGGCGCGCCCTATGGGCTTTGGAGAGATTGCCGCAAAGGTCGGCATGACCGAACGGACCCTTGCGCGCCGCTTCCAAGACGAACTGGGCATGCCATGGCGTGATTGTGTGCGCAGGCTCCGCATTATTCGCGCGGTCGAGGCTTTGGCCGATCCAGATCGCCAAATCACGCAGATCGCATTGGACGTTGGCTATAGCTCGTCCAGTGCATTCAACAGCGCATTTCTGGATTTTACCGGGCAGACCCCGACAGCTTTCCGCAATCTGGAATGAAAAAAGCCGCCCCGGATAGGAGCGGCTTTCAAAATTCAGATCAGGCGAAGATTAGTTCTTCGCGTAGAATTCGACGACGAGGTTTGGTTCCATCGTCACCGGGTAAGGTACATCGCCCAGAGCAGGTGTGCGTGTGAACGTCGCTGTCATCTTGTTGTGGTCGACGTCCATGTAGTCAGGCACATCACGCTCTGGCAGCTGGGATGCGACCAAGACCAGCTCAAGCTGCTTGGACTTCTGACGTACTTCGATCACGTCGCCTTCTTTCACGCGGTAGGACGGAATGTTCACGCGCTTGCCGTTCACTGTGACGTGGCCGTGGTTCACGAACTGGCGTGCGGCAAAGACGGTTGGCACGAACTTGGCACGGTAGACAACAGCGTCCAGACGGCGCTCCAGCAGACCGATCAGGTTTTCACCTGTATCGCCTTTGACACGCTCGGCTTCGCCATAGATGCGGCGGAACTGCTTTTCTGTCAGATCGCCATAGTACCCTTTCAGCTTTTGCTTTGCGCGCAGCTGTGTGCCGAAGTCGGACAGTTTGCCCTTGCGGCGCTGACCGTGCTGGCCGGGGCCATATTCACGACGGTTGACGGGGGATTTTGGACGACCCCAGATGTTTTCGCCCATCCGGCGGTCAATTTTGTACTTGGCAGCGGTACGTTTAGTCATACGCTGATCTCCTTCTAAAAGAACCCCGAAGGGCGTGAAGGGCGTTGTCCTTTCCCCGGATTTGGCCGGGGCGACAGGGTTCCGCTTGCGCGGGCCACCAACACCAATGAATGGGCGGCTTATAGAGGGGATTCTGGTGGTGTCAACGACGAAGGTGGCGCTGTTCATTCAGTGTAATCCACGTGACTTACGAATGTACAGATTACGGCCAATTGTCGACAAATGGATTCAATATCGGTTCCTTGGGGTGGTAAAAAGGATCCAGCGTGCCAGTTTCTTTCTTCGTTTTGTTAACCAGTGTGGCAACCGTATGGCTAATCGGACATCGCGTCGTGATGCAGCGCCTTGCGGCGTTGCGTCTGCGTTTGCCTGAAAGCTACGGTTCCTTCTTTACTGCTCCACCCGTTTCGGGCGACGCACCGCAGCTCATGGCGCTTTGCGTTGACCTGATGCGCAAGCAGCATTCTGCGCTCCCGTTCGAGGCGCTGACCCCGCACGAGCGGAAAATGGTGTTGCATGCCCATGCAGTCGACGTGCTGCCCGGCTGGATGTCACGCTATGCGTCACTTTGGCTTTCGCCGCAAAATCGCAGGCTGGTGGGGCAGTTGCGCGATATCAAGTCGTCGCGCCCGAACCTGCCAAAGGTGCATTTCGGCGCTATCAAGCATCAACAACAATTGCGTTCCGCCTCGAAAAGTTAGACACCAGCGGCTATGTCGCAGCCGCATCGCACCAATCACCTTTTATACTTTGCCGCCGCCTTTGGGACAGGCGGGCTTTTGTCGTTGATGGTGCTTTTCAACGGAACATTGGCTGCTTACGGCTCGCTTTTCTTTGCGTCATGGGTGCCGCATCTGACCGGGACGCTTGCGGCATTGCTATTCCTGTTGATCCTCAAGCCCAAACGCGCAGAGGCCGCGCGCCCACCGCTGTGGGTCTATCTTGGGGGCGTGTCAGGCGCGATTACCGTTATGCTGACATCCGCCGCGCTGAACAGCGCTTTGGCCTTGTCTGGCACCATTGCACTGGGGCTCGCGGGACAGATGGTATTTAGCCTATTTGCAGACATCCGTGGCCTGTTTGGACTGCCGCAGCGCACCCCGACCCCGCGCGACTACATCGCGCTGTTTCTGATCATCTCGGGCAGCCTGATCCTGATTTTCTTCGGAAGTGGCACATGATCTGGTTTGCCACTCTTGCGATCCTTGCCGGTGTACTGGTGTCGCTCAGCCGCCAGATTAACGGACGGTTGGCGCTGTCCACCTCTGCGATGGAGTCCTCGTTCTGGAACCATATCGTCGGGCTGGTTTTTATCACTGCGGTTGCGCTTTTGGTTGGCGGTCTTTTTGCTGGTGAACCCACTGCGTCGCCTTGGTGGGCCTATCTGGGTGGCCCGGTCGGCGTGATCTTTATCGCGGCAGGCAGTTGGCTGATTGCGCGTATCGGTGCCGCGCAAACCGCCTTGCTGATCATCGCCGGACAAATGATTTCGGGGGTTGTCCTTGATATCATCATGGGCGCGCCCGGTGACCTGTGGGCGCGCACCTTGGGTGTCGGTTTGATCCTGGCGGGCATGTGGGTCGCCCAAGGCGGCAAGCGGTCGGCCTAGTCGTCGCTGTCCGCGTTCATCTTTGCGATGCCTGCGACACCTGAATTGCCAAGTTCAACAGTCGCGAATGGCCCACCAATGCACAGATTGGCGAGGTCCTTGTTATCCAAAGGTGGCGTGCCCGCGAACACCTCTTTGGCAAAGACCTCTGCATTATCTTTCGGCCGGTAACCCAGATGGCCTGCCTTGGCATTATCTACGACAGCGCGGTCATTGTTGGAAATACCATAGACAATCGAAAAGCCCACAACGGGGCTGTCCACAGACCGTTCAACCAGATGGATCAGATCGTCATAGGACAACCACGTCCCGATGCTGCGCGCGTTGGTCGCTGGCGCACAAGAGAAGATGCGCAGGCACACCGCCTCGATCCCGCGCTTGTCCCAATAGAGGCTGGCAAGGTCTTCGCTGAAGCATTTGGCAAGCCCATAGTAGGTATCCGGGCGATGCGGGGCATCCAGCCCGATCGTGTCGGTTTTCTTGTGCATACCCACGGCGTGAACAGAGCTGGCATAGACAACGCGTTTGACGCCGCCGCGATAGGCCGCCTCCCAGACATTATAGGCCCCGATGATGTTGGATTGCAGGATATCATCCCAAGCGGCCTCATCCGCGATTGCGCCGAAGTGGACCACCATATCGGCCCCGTCGATGATCTTTAGCATCGCATCAAGGTTTGACAGATCAGCCTGCACATAGGTCTCACCTTTCTGCAATTCCCCAATGTCGTCTGCAATATCGGTCGAAACCAGTTCATCGCACATCTTTTTCAAAGGCCCGCGCAGGCGGGACCCAAGGGCGCCCGCAGCCCCTGTCAAAACAAGTTTCTTCATGTATTTTCCTTTCCGGTGGCCACGCGCATTTGCGCAAGCAGGGCATCGGCCCCTTTGGCCAGTAAATTCGTATCCGTGCCGCAGGCCACAAATGTGAAGCCCTCGGCAAGCAGCTTTTGCGCGAATGCAGGATCAGTGACCAAAGTACCAACCGCAATACCCGCATCCATCAGCTTGCGCGCGGCAGGCAAGATCAGGTTCCAGACCTCATCTGACATATGCTTGCCCAACAGTCCCATATCCGCGGCGATATCGGCGGGGCCGAAGAACACGCCATCAACGCCATCCACTTGGCCAATCTGCAAGGACTGTGCGACAGCTGACCGGGTTTCGACCTGCAAGATCACCGCCGTTTGATCATCAGCCTTGGCATAGTAATCCGTGATCCGGCCAAAGTTGTTGGCGCGGATGGATCCAGCAACGCCACGCACACCATTTGGCGGATAGCAACATGCGGCAACTGCCGCCTGCGCCTCGGCCACAGATTGCACCATCGGGAACAACAGCCCCGGCGCGCCCAAGTCCAGCAACCGCTTGACCATAACTGTGTCATTCCATGGCGGGCGCACGATGGCGGTCGACCCATGCGGCGCAATCGCCTGTAGCTGCCCTAAAACCGTGCCCATATCGCTGGGCGCATGTTCCATATCGACCAGCAGCCAGTCGTAGCCTGCACCAGCCACAACCTCGGCGGCGTAGTTGCTCGACATGCTGACCCAAAGGCCGATTTGCTGGCGACCCTCGCGGACAGCGGCAAGGAACGCGTTGGGAGTCATCTTCATATCACGGCCTTTTCAACAAATTTCTCGCCCTTATCGATCCGGTCATAGTTGAACGGGCTGAGGTCGAGCGCGCGATATTCACCGTAAGCAATCAGTTCCGCCGTCCCGCGCCCCATGGCAGGCGATTGTTGGAAACCGTGACCCGAGAAACCATTCACGAAGATGAAGTTTTCAACTTCGGTATGCGGCCCCAAAATCGCGTTCTGGTCGAAGGTGTTGTAGGCGTAATGCCCCGCCCATGAATTGCGCAGCTTGATCGCCTCGAACTGCGGAATGCGGCTTGCGAGGATCGGCCAGACCTTATCTTCCCAGATCCTGTGATCCTGCATGAAGTCATCATAGTCGACCGCCGGGTCCTCATCCGGGGGGCAACCCGCCAAATAATAGGTGCCATCGGTGCGCATGTGCACGCCGGAGGGGTCAATCGTCAGTGGCAGATCGCGATCAAGCGGCTTTTCCGCCTCAAAGATGAAGGTATAGCGCTTGCGCGGCTCCACCGGGATTTCGATACCCGCCATGCGGGATGTCAGCACGGCGCGTGGGCCTGATGCGTTGACCACCGCACCGCAGCTGATCACTTCGCCGGACTTCAGGATAACGCTTTCAACTTTGGTGCCCGCAGCGTTGCGGTTCATGGCGATAACCTCATTGGTAAGGTATTCTACACCACGCTCCTTGGCGGACCTTTTCCACCAATCAAACAGCGTGTTGCCATCAAAGTAACCTTCATCCACCAGATTGTGGTTCGCCGCGACAATATCATCGAGGTTATAGAATGGATAATCGGCAGCAATCTCATCGCGTGTCATGTGTTTGGTTCCAGCACCGCAGGCGGCCTGCAATTTCTGGCTTTCGCGCAAGGTCGCGGCGAAGTCTTCGTTGTCGGCCAGATACATGTAGCCATAGCTTTGCAATACGACGTCCGGCACGCGTGGGTCACCGCCCATATAGTCGCGGAAGTTCTTCACGAAATCAGCGGCGAATTGTGACACGCGCACGTTGATTGCCGCGCTGAATTGCTGACGCATGCAGGAATTGGTGTGCGAAGTAGACGTGAACTCATAAGTCGGGTCACGTTCCACCACAAGGATCGAACCATCAAAATCCGGGTTGTCCGTCAGGAACCATGCGACAGACGACCCATACATCGCTCCGCCCACGATCACGACGTCATAGCTGGTCTTGGCGGGCGCCTGCGTCATGCGGTTTCTCCCTTCGCTGTGGCGGCCAGAACAGCGTCCACCGCAGCCGCGCTCATCCCATAATCCTCGCGGGCAGCTTCGGCGGAAATATAGCCGCGCGCAAGATCGCGTTTGACCAATGCAGGGTCCCGTTGCGACGCATCGCCGTATCCTGCACCGCCGGGAAACGCGAGCATCACGCGCCGGCCCTCTGGCACATCCTGCTTGCCTTTGCCTTGCATGCGCGTGCCGTCATCCTGTGCGATGGTTGTGGGCGCACCGTCCTGCCCGCCTTGGCGTCCGCGCGCGGGATGATCGACGCGGTCGAACATGGCGGAGAAGTCAAACTCGTGCCCTGCGGTGGCACCCACCTCCATATATTGGCCCAAACCGCCACGGTACTCACCCGCGCCACCGCTGTCGGGGCGCAGCTCCTTACGCCAGATGATCACGGGTCCGGTGTGTTCCGTCGCCTCAATCGGCATGGTCATGACGCCAGAAGGAAAGGCCGTCGCGTTCAAGCCATCCACCGTCGGGCGCGCACCCGCGCCGCCAGAATTGAAGGTCAGCACCTCGGACCGTCGCCCCGATTTGCCCGGCGCGGGGCGCAGTGAAACCTGGAAATTGCACAGGCACCCAGCCCCTTCGGCAGGCACGGTCGCAGGCAATATCTTGTCCAGCGCGTCATAGACCGTATCGGGGATCATATGCCCGATCACGTGGCGCAAGGCGACGGGGGCCGGGTGGACGGCGTTGACGATGCTGTTTTCCGGGGCCGAGATCGTGAATGGGGCCAGCGATGCGGCATTGTTCGGGATTTCCGGGGCTACCGCACATTTGAGCGCATAGCAGGCGTAGGCCTTGGTATAAACCAGCGGCACGTTGATGCCCTTCTTGTCCAATCCAGAGGTGCCAGTGAAATCGCAATGCATCCGGTCTTCTGAGATGGTCAGCTTTACCTTCAGATCAATCGGCGTGGCAAAGCCGTCAATCCGCATCTCGCCCGTCGCGCTCTCGCGTGGCAGGGCTGCAATCCGCTCCAATGTCGCCCGGCGCGAGTTTTCGAGGATGAAGTCGCCGATGCCTTCCAGATCAACGAGGTCGAACTCATCCATCATCTCGACCAAGCGGCGATGCCCAATCTCATTACAGGTCGCCAGCGCGTACATATCACCAACCAGTTGATCCGGTTCGCGCACGTTGCCACGGACGATGCGGATGAGCGTTTCATCGACGGTGCCACGATCCGCAAACTTCATGATCGGAATATAGAGGCCTTCTTCATAGACGCTCGCCGCATCTGCACCAAAACCGCGCCCGCCAATATCGACGACATGTGCCGTACAGGCGAAAAAGCCCACGTGCTGGCCCTTATGAAAAGAAGGGCTGACCACGGTGACGTCATGCAGATGCCCGGTGCCTTCCCATGGATCATTGGTGATGTAGACGTCACCTTCGTTGATGTTCTGACGCCCGATGCGACGGATGAAATGGGCAACAGCGTCGGCCATCGCATTCACATGGCCGGGGGTGCCGGTGACGGCCTGCGCCAGCATCAGCCCTTCGGCATTGTAGACACCGGCAGACAGGTCACCTGCTTCACGCACGGAAGTGGAGAAAGCCGTCCTCACTAGCGCCTGCGCCTGTTCTTCCACGACCGAGATCAGGCGGTTCCACATCACTTGGTAGGCAACATTGCTCATGTCCGTTTCTCCGTGATGTCGATGGTGCCGTCGGGGCGTGCGATGGCTGTGCGGCTGTTGGGAATGACGATTGTGGTTTCATCCTCGGTGATCAACGCGGGGCCTGCGACCGTGTCGCCGGGGTTGAGCGTGCTGCGCAACACGACCGCCGCGTCGCTTGCTGTCCCCGCGGCCGGATCGAACAATGCGCGGGTGGAGGATATCGCCCCCGCCTGCCCTTTCGGTGTGTGAGAAAGCGGTTCGGCCAAGGCCGCCTCTGTCGTGGCGTTGACCGCCCAAACCGTGATTTCGATATCCATGCCAGCAACAGTGCGGCCAAAGAGTGTCGTATAGTCGGCCTCGAACAAGGTTTGGAACGTCGCTGCATCGGGGTTGGCCGCTTGATCGGCGGTCAGCGAGATCGGAATTTCCCAGCCCTGCCCGGTGTAGCGCATATAGACCTTGTATTCCGCGTTGATCGGGGCTGTGGCGTCACAGGTGCGCACAAATCCGGTCGCTTCGGTTTCCAATTCACTCAGCAAAGTCTTCACGATGTCTGGCGCAAAATCGGATAGTTTCATGTAAACACTGCGGGTCGCTTCAAAGCTGAATGGCGCGCGCAGAAAGCCAATGGCAGAGCCAACACCTGCCCCTGTTGGCACCAGCAAACGATCCACGCCCAGCTTTTCACACAAGCGCCCCGCGTGCAGCGGGGCGGCACCACCAAATGCGATCATGGTATAGTCGGAAAGGTCCTCGCCATTCTCAACCGCATGCACGCGAGCGGCATTCGCCATGTTTTCATCGACGACCTCGGCCAGGCCAAAGGCAGCTGTCTGCGCGTCCATGTCCAAGGGTGCACCCAAGGTGCTGAGCGCTTTAGTGGACGCATCGCCGTCGAGCTTAATGGAGCCACCGGCGAAATTGTCAGGGTCAAGCTTACCCAATGTCAGGTCCGCATCGGTGACCGCAGGGCGTTCGCCACCGCGTCCGTAGCAGGCGGGCCCGGGCTCTGACCCCGCGCTTTCCGGCCCGACGCGGATTTGGCGCATGCCATCCACATGGGCAAGGCTGCCGCCGCCTGCCCCTATTTCGACCATGTCGATTACGGGGATCGAAATGGGCATGCCGGACCCTTTTTTGAAGCGATAGGTGCGGGCGACCTCAAACACACGCGCTGTTTTTGGGGTTTGGTTCTTAATCAGGCAAATCTTGGCTGTTGTACCGCCCATATCGAAGGACAGCACTTTATTCAGCCCATAGCGCGCCGCGATATTGGCAGCAAAGACAGCGCCCCCCGCAGGGCCAGATTCGACCAAGCGGATCGGAAAATCGGCCGCACTTTTTAGGCTGATAATGCCACCGCCTGAATGCATCAGGAAGATCGGGCAGGCAGCACCCTCATCCGCCAAACGGCCCTCAAGACGCCCCAAGTAGGATTTCATCAAAGGCTTGATGTAAGCGTTCGCAACGGTCGTATTGAACCGCTCGTATTCGCGCATTTGCGGCGAAACTTCGGAAGAGAGCGAAATCATCACATCCGGTAGCTTCTGCGCAAACACATCGCGGATCATCTGTTCATGGCTGTCGTTCAGATAGGCGTGAATCAGGCCAATTGCGATGCTTTCAAAACCGTATGATTTCATCTGATCAGCAAGTGCTTCAACTTCAGCACGCGCCAGTGGGATGAGCACATTGCCCTGTACATCCATGCGTTCTTTCAGCGTGAACCGATGCTGACGGGGCAAAAGCGGCTCTGGCAGTTGCAGGTTCAGATCATATTGCTCAAACCGGCTTTCGGTGCGCATTTCGATGACATCGCGAAAGCCCATCGTTGTGATCAACGCGGTCTTTGCCCCGCGCCGTTCAATCAAGGCGTTGGTAGCGAGCGTGGTGCCGTGAATGATTTGGGCAATGCGCGCAGGCGTGATCCCAGCCTTGGCGCAAACCTGATGCATCCCATCAATGATGGCATCTTCGGGGGCCGCATAGGTGGTCAGAACTTTGGTCGAGTACTGGTCTTGACCCACCTCCAGCACGACATCCGTAAAGGTGCCACCGATATCGACACCCATGCGTATCTGATGCTGCATCTATCCCGTCCTCGACATTTGAGAACAAGGTTAGGACAGGAGGATGATCACCGCCAATTGAATAATACGATTTATAAGATCAAGATTGCTGATCGAAGTCTTGAGCAACCTGCACTGCAATTGCAGCAGCGTCAGCTACCAACCGCGGCGCGCGCTCGGCATCGTAACGCGCAAAAAAATGCAAGGGTTCCGGTGTCCATGCATGGTCAATCTGCTTCAAAGCACCCGTCTGGATGTCTTGCGCGACCATCGCCGCTGGTAGGATAGCGACGCCCATGCCATCGACGCTCATGGTTTGGCAGGCCGCAAGATTGGTCGATGGCACAAGGCATGGGGATAAATCGCGGCGCGCGGCAAAATACGCCGCAACCTCTTCATAAAGCCGGGTGTCGCGGGCGTGGGTCAGGATCGGCTGCGCGGCCAGCGCCTCAATCGTGAGTGTGTCTTCGGGCACCACATCAGGCGATGCGACCCAGATCAATTCATAGGCGCCGATTTCAATCTGACCCGTCGCAAGGCGGCTAAACGGCTCATTCTGCAAGGCCAGATCAAGGCTACGTTCAGCAAGACCTTTTTCCAGATTGACGGAAAAATCGACCGTGAGTTCGACCGACAACCGGGGATAGACCTGCTTTAACTGACGCAAATAGGCGCGCAGCCATGTGTGCACGATCATCTCGGTCACGCCAAGGCGCAGTGTGCCCTCAATCAGGCTTTTCTGATCTGCCGCAGCGACCAAAGCATCAGTGGCGTCTAGCACCCGGCGCGCATGTGTCAGCAGGTCTTGCCCTTTGCCCGTCAGCCGCACAGACCCCGCATCGCGTGTCATCAATGTTGTACCAAGCGCCTGTTCAAGTCCGGCAATGCGGGCCGAAATGTTGGGCTGCGTCGTATTCAGTCGTTCTGCTGCGCGCCGAAAACTTTGCAGATCGGCGACCCAGACAAAGGCTTCGAGTTGTTTAAGGTTGAAGCGCATAAGGGGCTTTCTGACGGACATTTTCCATATGGATAAGGTCAAAAGGCGGGTTAGAACAGCCGTTTACACACGGCTCGCGACAAAGCCACAATCAACGGCTTGATTATAATTCGATGTCGTACTATATAGTGCGATATCGAATTATATGGAGATGACCGATGAATAGACGTAAGTTCCTTGCCCTGTCTGGTGGTGGCATCATCGTTGCCGCAACTGCGACAGTCGGCACAATTGCCAGCCGCACACCATCCGCCGCGATCGCACCTTGGGATCAGGCAGGCGTGATCTACAGTGAACCGCGCAAACGGGCACTGTCTTATGCAATCCTTGCCCCAAACCCCCACAACCGCCAACCTTGGATGGTGGATTTGTCGACGCCGGATCAGGTGATTTTGACCGTAGATACCGAACGGTTGTTGCCGCACACCGATCCGCTGAACCGCCAGATCACAATCGGGCTGGGCTGCTTTCTTGAATTGATGGTCATGGCGGCCGCCGAAGATGGCTATGCCGTCGATCTGGAGCTTTTTCCGCAAGGTTCCGACCTGTCCGGGCTGGATGATCGGCCGGTTGCAATCGCCACCTTCCGACAGGACCCAAATCAGGCAAAGGACCCCCTGTTCCAACACGTGATGCAGCGACGATCCAACAAAGAACCTTTTGACACGACACGCACCGTTGCACCTGAAACCATTGCCGCCATCGCCAGTGCAGCGGTCCATGGCAGCCGTGTTGCCGGTGATGCCTCAGCCCAAAGCATTGCAGCGCTGCGGACCTTAACCAATGAGGCCTTGGTCATAGAGATCGACACGCCGCATACGTTCAAGGAAAGCGTTGATCTCTTCCGGATCGGCAAGGCCGAGGTTGAGGCGAACCCCGACGGGATCGACTTTTCCGGACCGATGTTTGAAACGCTCGGTGCCTTTGGCCTGATGACCCGCGAAGGCACGCTGGATACGTCGTCTACGATGTTTGCGCAGGGTAAAGTGGCAGTTCTTGAAAATACCGACACGGCCATGGGTCATTTGTGGCAGGCCACCGCAGGCAATACACGCGTGGATCAAATCAACGCGGGCCGTGACTGGGTGCGCCTGAACCTTGCGGCTACGTCCCAAGGGGTCAGTATGCAACCGCTTAGTCAGGCCTTACAGGAATACCCTGAAATGGCAGATCACTATGCCAAAGTGCACCAGATGCTTGCGACAGAAGGCGAGACCGTGCAAATGCTGTGCCGGTTAGGCTATGGTATTGAAGTCGGACGCAGCCCGCGTTGGCCGCTGGAGGCGAAACTTGTGTAAGGGATATTATGGGCGACGATCATCGCGCGTTGTTTCAACTCTTTAACGAAGTTGGCATTATCAACCAGCTCAGCAGTGCGGTGTTTCAGGCCCGTTTGCCTGATGGACTGCATATCTCGCATTTTTCGGTGCTCAATCACCTTGTCAGACTGGGCGATGGCAAAACACCCCTTGCCATCGCCAATGCGTTTCAGGTGCCCAAGACAACAATGACCCACACGCTTGCCGTGTTGGAAAAGCGGGGCCTGATCCGCATGGCACCCCACGAAACGGACGGACGCAGCAAGGTTGTCTTTCTGACGGATGCAGGGCGCGAAATGCAAGCGACGGCGATTGATGCGATGGCCGAGCCATTGGCGAAAATGGTCGGTGATCTGGGTGAGGACGCGATCATACCGCTACTGCCCGCGCTTGAGAGAATTCGGACATATCTGGACGAAAATCGTGGTTTGTAAACGCAGTTGATCAATGAAAATCCCGCGACTTCGGGATCACCCGCACATCGCGGGGATGCCTTCCACGGGGATCATGCGGGATGGATTTCCTGACCTCATCGGCATGTGCCAAGGGCGGTTCCATCTGATCATGCGACAGCCTTTCCAGCGCGTCACTCCGGTCGGTCAGATGATTGGCGACCACATGGATCACGTCTTCGCTGCGCTGCACCACCCCTGCCACATCAATCACACGGGCGCGCATGATGACCTTGCGAAAAGCCTCCATCACTTTGGGCCAGACCACCAGATTGGCGACACCTGTCTCATCCTCAACCGTGATAAAGCACACGCCCTTGGCACTGCCGGGACGTTGGCGGATCAACACAATCCCGGCGAGTTTGATTTTCTGACCATTGCGCAAATGCTCCAGCATGCGGGTCGGGGTGTAGCCCTGTTTGTCCATGCTCTTGCGTAAAAATGACATGGGATGCGCCTTCAAAGAAAGGCGGGTCGTCTGATAATCGGCAACCACATGTTCGCAAATAGGCATTTGTGGCAGATCGAACCGGACCTCGGCCCCTTCATCCTTTTCCTCTGCAAACAACGGCAGATCCGGCGCATCACGCAAGGCCCGCGCATCCCACAGCGCCTGCCTGCGGTCCAATGTCATTGACCTTACCGCATCCGCCGCCGCCAGCTTGCGCATCGTGCCTGCATCCAGTTTTGCGCGCTTTTTGAGGTCTTTGAGATCTTCAAACGGAGATACGCGTGCATCCATAATGCGCTGCGCCATATCCTGACGGACACCATCAATCTGACGCAGACCCAGACGTACAGCGAATTGACCGGGGGCAATGGGTTCAAGCGTATTGTCCCAATCGCTGTAATTGACATCCGGCGCACGCACGATTTTACCGTGCTCGCGCGCATCGCGGACGATCTGGGCGGGGGCGTAAAACCCCATCGGTTGCGCATTCAGCAGGGCCGCGCAGAAGACATCCGGGTAGTGGCATTTGATCCAGCTAGAGACATAGACCAGATGCGCAAAACTGGCGGCATGGCTTTCGGGAAAGCCGTAATCACCAAAGCCCTTGATCTGGTTGAAACAGCGGTGTGCAAATTCAGGATCATAGCCGCGCCGGATCATGCGGCCGACCATTTTCTCTTCCAGTTCGCCAATCGTACCGCGCGACCGGAAGGTCGCCATCGCCTTGCGTAGCTGATTGGCTTCATCAGGCGAAAACTCTGCTGCAACCATCGCGACCTTCATCGCTTGTTCCTGGAAAATCGGGACACCTTTGGTGCGCTGCAACACCTTGCGCAGCTCATCAGGGTCATGTTCTGGCCCCGGGGAAGGGTAGTCCTCAGGCTCGATCCCGCTACGCCTGCGCAGATACGGATGCACCATATCCCCTTGAATCGGGCCGGGGCGGACGATGGCGACCTGAATGACCAGATCGTAGAACTCACGCGGTTTCAGCCGGGGCAGCATGTTCATCTGTGCGCGGCTTTCGACCTGAAACACCCCCAGACTGTCGCCCTTGCACAGCATGTCATAGGTGACGGGGTCTTCCTGGGGGATGCTGGCAAGCGTGAACCGTTTCCCATAATGCGCATCAATCAGATCAAAGGCTTTGCGGATACAGGTCAGCATCCCCAGCGCCAGCACATCGACCTTCAGAATGCGCAGCTCATCAATATCGTCCTTGTCCCATTCGATGAAACTGCGCTCCGGCATGGCGCCGTTGCCGATGGGCACCGTCTGGGTCAGCTTTTTCTCGGTCAAGATAAAGCCGCCAACATGCTGGCCCAGATGACGCGGCATCCCGATCATCTGATCGGCCAGTTTGATGGTGCGCGCCATCAGCGGATCACGCAGATCAATCCCCGCCTCTGCCGCTTCCTTCGCCCCCACTTCGCGGCCCCATGACCCCCAGATCGTTTTGGACAATGCCGTGGTGATATCCTCGGACAGGCCCATGACCTTGCCCACCTCGCGCACCGCCATACGGGGGCGGTAGTGGATCACGGTGGCACAAAGGGCCGCGCGGTCGCGCCCGTATTTGTCGTAGATGTGCTGGATCACCTCCTCGCGCCGTTCATGTTCGAAGTCGACGTCGATATCGGGGGGTTCTTTGCGTTCTTCGCTGATAAACCGTTCAAACAGCAGGTCGTTTTTGTCGGGGTCTACGGCGGTAACACCAAGCACGTAACACACGGCGGAATTTGCCGCTGATCCCCTGCCTTGACACAGGATTGGTGGATCGCATTCGTAGCGGGCGTAGTTCACGATCTGATGGATCGTCAGGAAATACTGCGCGATCTCCAGCTTGGCGATCAAGGTCAGTTCCTTGCGCAAGGTGGTCTTGAGTGTCTCGGGCACACCATTGGGATAGCGCCATTTGGCCCCTTCCCACGTCAGTTCCTCAAGATATTCCTGCGGGGTCCGCCCCTCTGGCACGGTTTCCTGCGGGTATTCATAGGCCAGTTCGCGCAGGTCGAAGTTGCAGGCATCCGCCACGGTGCGGGTGGCTTGAATGGCATGCGGCCATTCCGCAAAGAGCCGCACCATTTGCGCAGGCGATTTCAGGTGCCGTTCGGCGTTGGCATCCAGCAAGAAGCCTGCTTTCTGGATCGTGGTTTTGTGCAGAATGCAGGTCATCACATCCTGCAAAGGGCGGCGGTCCGGGGCGTGATAATGCACATCGTTCGTCGCCAGAATGGACATACCGTTGGCGCGGGCCAGCGTATCAAGCCGGTTGATCCGCGCCCTGTCATCGCCGCGATAAAGGTAGCTGGCCGCGATATGTTGCAGCGTTGGCAGCGCGCGTTTGAGGCGGCTGAACCCGGCGCTGAAATGATCAAGGTCGGGACCCGGCAAGGCAATCAACTGCACGCCTGCGCTATGCTTGGCCAGATCATCCAGCGTAATGTCGCATTGGCCCTTGGCCTGCCATGCGCCATCAACATCCTGCATCTTTCCTTTTGAAAGCAGCGTACACAGCCGCCCATAAGCCGCGCGGTCGCGTGGGTAGGCAAGGAATTCTTCGCCCGTCGTCAGCTGCAAGCGGCAGCCGATGACCGGCGTGATCTGCGCCTTCAATGCTTCGGCATGCAACCGCACGACCCCCGCCATCGTGTTGAGGTCGGCACAGCCCAGTTTATCGTATCCCAGCACATTGGCCGTCGTCGCAAGGTCAACCGCATCTGACGCCCCGCGCAGGAAGGAAAAGCATGTGGTCACGCCAAGTTCTACAAAGGCCGCGCACGGGTTTGGGGTGAAGCCATCGTCTTCAATCGTGCGCCTTGGGCGTTGATTGTCCATTTCAGGCATGGACACCTCCATGCCTGTCAGGGCTCCGCCCGTGCGACGCGAAAACACGCCACTGGCGTGTTTTGTGATCGCGCCACAGCATCAGGCAAACATCCCATGCACAAACCAACGCGGATCACCGCCGCGGCCATCCTCATGCAAGCCTTCGCGGTAAAGCCAGAGCCGCAGCCCCGTCTGATCCTCAACCTTGAAGTAATCGCGCAAACGCGTCCCCGGGCGGTCTTTCCACCATTCCGGCGCGATCCGCTCTGGCCCGGCATAACGGGCAACACGGTGGGTTTGCCTGCGCCAGACAAACTGCGCAGGCGGACCTTCGGGGACCGCATAAAGCACGCGCACCTCTTCGGGATGATCCAGCAAACGCAACGGGCGTTCCTTGGTGAGAACGCCCCCCTCTTCAGGCTGATCCGCGAGGGCCGCAATCTGCGCCTCAGCCCGTTCTGGCACATGGCTTTGGCGCAGAATTGGCCGGGTTACAGCATGCGGGCCAAACTTTGCGCTGAGGCGATCAATCAACCGGGTCAGGTGCAGATCATCATCAGACCCACCATCCAGACGGTTCTGCCGCTCTTGCATTTCTTCCACAGCACCGGCGGCAAGCGTGATCAAATCAAAGCCAAAACCGGGATTGATCCGCTCAACCTTATCACGGAACAAACTATGCAGATGGGCCGCATCGCGGGTGGTCGCCGAGGTGGCCACATCCACATGGCTGACATCGCCATCGGTTTTATAGACGGTCAGATGTAGGCGGCGACACCCCATGCCAGCCTGTTTGAGCTGGGCGCATAGATCTTCGCACAGATCAGGAAGATAGGGCGTCGGATCAAAGATTGGTTCTGCCAAACGCGCCTGCACCCGAATGACCGGCTTTGCATCCACGCTTGAGACGGGTTCAGCCAGTTTTCCCATCATCTGATCCAGCCGCATCAGCGGATTGGCCTGCAACCCCGCTTTCACAAAACGGCGGGTCAGCGACAGGCGCGGGACATCCATGACCGCACCAATCGTTTTCAACCCCAAACGACGCAGCAAAAGAACCGTTGGATCATCCAAGCGCAGCCCCGTCACGGGCAAAGGCCCTAACTTGAAATATGCCTCATCCGGGCCGCAGATAGACCGCACAGGGCCGAACCGGGCCAAAGCCCAAGCCGCCGCCCAAGTCGGCGCGACCGCCAACTGCGCCGTCAGCCCCAGCAAGGACAGCTGCGTTTCCATCTCAACCAGCATCGCAGCTTCACCGCCCCACAGGTGATCCGCCCCGGTGGTATCCAAAATCAGCCCATCATCGCCATCACGCACCGTCCAAGGGCACCAGCGCCGCGCCCAAAGCACCAGCCGATCAAGGGCCGCATGATCCCCCGCCACATCGGCATATTCGACCTGCAATTCGGGACAAATCGCGCGCATATCCACCACACGGGACCCCGGCAGAATGCCCTCAATCCGGGCGGTGCGGTTGGCCGCATGAATAACCGGCCCATGCTGTCCTTCGCGGGCCAGCACCACAGGAACATCATCCGGCGGCGCGTTCCCGCACCGTTCCATCACGCGGGTCCACCGTTCGATCGCGAACTGGGGCAGACAGATCGACACGATCCGACGCCCGGTCATAGGTGGCCACCCATTGGCCGGGTTTGGACCGGCGCGAACGGAACAGATCGAGCGCCCAGCGCGGATGCCCCGGCGCCTGTGCGTCGTGCGGATGTGGGGCCGACGGCAAACTGGCGATACGCCAACGGTCGCGCGCGGCACTCAGATCGGGGCTGGCGGCGCGGCGGATCAGCCAGCAAGACACATCTGCGGCCTCGGCGCGCATGGCCAATCGCTTGGTGGCGGTAAAATCGAGTGCCGGTGGATCGCCCCAAATCTCGCCAATAACGGCCCCCAGAGCGCGGCAGCGCAACCCATCTTCCATCGCCCAAAGCACGTCTGAAGCGCGCGAAAGATCGACCATGATCACAGGGCGGTTGGCCGGCATCCCGGCCAGCGCAGGACGCCCGGCCTCCTTGCGCGACAGCCGGTCCTGCACCCAGAGGATAGGTGCGGTTGTGCAGGGTAAACGGGACAGGATGAACCCAAGCGCACCGGCATCGTTGGGTGTGCAAGGAAACGCTTCTGACAGGGTGTGGGTCATTGCAGCAGGGTGATCGCCCTGCCCCGCCAAACCTTTGTGCATACGAAGCAAACCCATACACGACACACCGAATCCATTTTAATGTTCACTATTTGTTCTATTTCATCTTTCCGTTTTTCGCAATGCCCGGGACACGGTGGAGTATAACTGCACGATCAGGGCGCTGACAAAACAGCATACAGATCAGTTTACACTTGTGATCCTAAGTTTGTTCCTGCTAGACGCGTCAGCGGAGACGTGGCCGAGTGGTCGAAGGCGCTCCCCTGCTAAGGGAGTAACGGGGAAACTCGTTCGAGGGTTCGAATCCCTTCGTCTCCGCCACCCACCACTTTCATTCAGTTCTGTTGGGACTCATTCAACCCCTTATGGGACTATTTTTGTTGATCAATCTGGCGCGAAAAGGTGGATTGTGCGTGTTACAGTGTGGGTTCCCGCCGGAAACCACTGCTTCTGAGATGAATGCTCTAATCAGGGCAAGTGACGTCCGCGATCTGACAGCAGAATCTCCAATGTCAAACAAGACTTGAGAGCGATTGCTGCGTCTCATCCAAGAACGCGGCGGCATTGCGAAGGCACCAAAGAACATCGGGAAGACCAAGCGAAGCGGCGCCAAGAAAGCCGTGACTGTAGGCTTGATGCTTGGAGCCATGTCCCAGACTCCATCCCCGATCTAACAGAACAAGATAAATACAGATTCCAGACTACGAGTGCTGTCTTGAAATACCTGGAGAAAGCACGCTTCAAGGCTAGTTCAGACGCTGCAAAGAAAACAACGAAGGCAAACGCCACATTGACCAAAACATAACTGCTGATAATCGTCAAAAGCGGATCAAATCTCGGTAACAACACCGGGTCCGTTCTCAGTGACATTCAACAACGCAGACCATATGGTCTGCGGACGCTGACCGCTTTAACACAAGCTAAGTAACGTCACTTGTAGACACACGTTGCGCCTATGATTGGGCGATACTGTCTCAACTTTGTTATCCAGCCAAGACCGACAATTTAGCAGGGGCGCATCCTGCTTTTGATGCCTTTGCCGCGCAGCTGGTAAGGTCGGCGGGGCATGACCGGGCTTTTGCGCTTGAATTCTTCGCTTTTGCTGGCCGCGTCAGATGGTTCTTTTGACACCACCGCTGCAATAAACGCAGCAACATCAAATTCACTGTCTTTGGCAGCCCGCGCGAGCGCCTTCTTCAGCGCACGGTTAGACAGCGCAAGAGTCACCTGCTCAACCAATGTACGCCGCATGCTCATATCCGCAGGTGGAACATAATCTTCAGCATTCTCAATAGTGGCGGGGGTCAGTCCAAAACCAGCCTCTTCCAGAAACAACCGTACGATAGGAGGTGATGAGGTTACAGCGTCAGCCGTTTCTTGATCGCGAAACACCGCCACCACGGCATTTGACCTGACCTCACCCTGATTGGTGACCGACCTATCTGCTGTGTTTTCAAGGGCGTCCTGCGAGCAGTCAGCAGAAAACATTTTAAAATCATAACGCAACATGCATTTTTACCAAATCTAGAAAATCAATACGTGCTTTTTAGCAAATGTGGCGAAAATGTGCAAAGAATTTGTTCGCCTTTGCCACAAATCAAAAGCATCGTCTGGCATGCTCAATGCCCGTAACGAATATCTTTGCGCTTTGCACTGCCGCCGCCGCATCACTACCACCTTCATCTTTCACAAACGCAGACGTCCACACGCCACGTGGTCGATTTCAAGCCGCCAAATTGACCTGCGACCGTGGTAATGGAACTTTCTAAACAAGGTCATAACGTTAATCCACTTCTGCAAATCAAACCTGTCCGCCACCTTAGCAATGACATCAGCTTCATATGCGGCCGGCTTCATAACCACTTCCCAACCCAGCACCAATTATCGACATCGTAGCTATCGCCCGATTGACGCACGTGGTCTGTAGGAAAAGTCACATAGGGAAAGTGACCGCAATCAGCCGTGCCGCGCCGCGATCGTCTTGAGTACGGAAAAGCCATAGAGCGCTTCGAACCCCTTTTCACGGCCATGGCCCGACAGGCCTGTTCCGCCAAATGGTAACTCGACCCCTCCGCCTGCACCGTAATTGTTGATAAACACCTGCCCGGCCCGCAGTGCCCGTGCCATCCGCATTTGCCGTGCGCCGTTTTCGGACCAGCAGGATGCGACCAACCCGAAATCGGTGCCATTCGCGATAGCGACGGCTTCGGCTTCATCCGCGAACGGGATGATCACTTGGACGGGGCCAAAAATCTCTTTCTGGGCCAGTGCATGATCGGGGGCGACATCGGTGAAAAGCGTTGGCGCGACATAAGCCCCGCCTGTTGGCGCATCTGTGACGATCTGCCCCCGCCCGACCACTTCAAGGTCCTCGCCTTGCGACAGGAATCCTTCGACAATTTCTTTCTGCCGGTTGGACACCAGAGGCCCGACATCAAGATCAGCCATCGCTGGGCCCGTGCGCAGTTGCCCGTAGCGTTCCGCCATTGCAGTCACAACCTGATCGTAAACGCCGTGTTGAACCAGGATGCGCGACGACGCGGAACAGGTTTGCCCCGCGTTCTGAATGCCTGCGTTCACAAGAAACGGCAGCGCTGCATTGATATCAGCATCATTGAACACCACCTGGGGCGATTTGCCGCCCAACTCAAGCGTCACAGGCACGACATTTGTACCGGCTGATTGCTGGATCAGTTTGCCGACCCCGACCGATCCGGTGAATGAGATATGGTTCACGCCCTTGTGGGCAGAAAGCGCAGCACCCGCTTCAGCCCCCAGCCCCGGCACAACGTTCAAAGCCCCGTCAGGCAACCCTGCCTTATGCGCGATCTCGGCGAATGCCAGTGCCGTCAGGCAGGCTTCTTCCGCAGGCTTTAACACAGAGGCATTGCCCATCGCCAAAGCGGCCCCCACGGATCGTCCGATGATTTGCATGGGATAGTTCCACGGGATGATGTGCCCGGTGACCCCATGTGGTTCGCGAAGCGTGTAGACGGTGTAACCATCCAGATAGGGGATCGTTTCACCATGCACCTTATCGGCGGCACCGCCATAGAATTCCATGTAACGGGCCAATGCCAGCACATCAGCTCGCGCTTGTTTCAGCGGCTTGCCAACATCCATTGCTTCCAATCGGGCAAGTTCATCGACATGGTCCAACACAGCACGACCAATCTTGGCCAACAGACGGCCACGCTCAGCCGCAGTCGCCTTGCCCCATTTGCCCGACAAAGCAGCATCCGCTGCGGCGACCGCGGCGTTGATATCTGCCGCCTGCCCGCGCGCAATTTCGCAAAGGGTGCTGCCGTCTGAGGGGTTAATCAGCGGAAGTGTTTCCCCTGAAAGCGGAGCGCCCCAAGCCCCTGCGATGAAGCAGTTGCTTGGGTCGATGTTAAGCGGCCTGACTGACATCTTTTTGCGTCAGTTGCCGTAAGCCACCGAAGGCAGCCATGTGACCAGCCAAGGGAACTCGAACACAATGAAGAGACCCAAGAGTTGCAACATCACAAACGGGATCACGCCTTTATAGATGTCACCAATGGTTACACCGGGTGGGCAAACGCCTTTGAGGTAGAACAGCGCAAAGCCCACCGGAGGGGTCAGGAACGAGGTTTGTAACGTCACCGCCACAAGGATCGCGAACCATGTAATGACCGGTGCTGCGACCTGCCCATAATCAGGAATATCTGCTTCGATCCCAAGCCCCTGAATGATCGGCAGCATCAGTGGCATGATGATGATCGTGATCTCGATCCAGTCCAGCAGGAAGCCCAGCAGGAACACGATAAACAAGATAAACAGGATGATCATATAAGGGTCATCAAAGACCGACAGAACCAGCCCTTCGATAATCTCATCCCCGCCATAACGGCGCAGGATGAAGGCAAAGAAGTTCGCCGCAAGGAAGATACCCACGATGTAGCCCGAGGTATTCAAGGTAGACCGGCTGACCTCACGCAGAACTTTCATGTTCAGGCGACCATTGAACAGCGCAAGGCCCGTCGCACCCAATGCACCAAGACCAGAGGCTTCGGTCGGTGTCGCGATACCGGCAAAGATAGAGCCCAGCACAAGCAAAATCAGGATCATTGGGGGGATGACGGCCAACAGCACTTCTTTGATGACGGGCCAGCCGACCTCTTCTGTCTTTTCCGGCACAGGCATCGCGCCAGGCTTGATCAAACCGTAGACCACGATGAATGTGATGTAGAGCGCACCAAGGATCAAACCGGGGATCAGCGCGCCCATGAACAGATCACCAAGGCTGATTGCCAATTGATCGGACATAATTACCAACATGATGGACGGCGGGATCAGAATCCCCAATGTCCCAGCAGAGGCGATTGTGCCAGTGGCAATGGGTTTGGAGTATTTTTGCTCCATCATCGCCGGCAAAGCCATCACGCCAAGCAGTGTAACCGACGCACCGATCACGCCCGTTGACGCGGCAAGGATGATACCGATCAGAAGAACCGTCAGCGACAGACCGCCGCGCAAGCTGCCAAACAGCTTTTGCATCGAATGCATCATGCGCTGCGCCACACCGGATTGGTCCAGCATCAGCCCCATGAAGATAAACATCGGCAAGGCGACCAAAACAGGGTTGTTGACCGTACTGCCGAATATCCGGCTCGAAAGTGCGCCTAAGCGCTGGTAGTCGATGCCGGTGCGATCAAACTCGATGATATCACGAAAATAGCTGCGGTTCGGATCAAGGAATGTTTCGGCAACCAAGACAAAGACAAGGCTGACACCGACCAGCGCCATCGCAACCGGGATGCCGCGGAACAGCATCCAGATAAACGTGATGAACATGGCGATAACCGCCACTTCGTTCAGGGTGAGGTATTGTCCAACAAATGAAAGCATGGATTACGCTCCGCTCTTGCGTGTGGGGTCCATAGCGCGCAGGACAAAGACAAGAACTGGCGTCACAATCAGTGCCGCGATGACGGTGTAGGTCAATTCATAATTGCCGAATTCAAGTGATCCAAAGCCGGGACCACGGCTGATATCCCGCGATGTCGCACCGTCTTCCGCGAACACCGACATGACCCCATACAGGCCATAGTAGATCGCCAAGTTGATCATCAAAAAGGTTCCTGGGAAGGTCGCCCAAAGCTGTCGCCAAAGTTTGGGCGGATGCAGTCGGGCCAGGTTGCGTACAACTGCGGACCAACACGCGATTGCCACGAATACGAACGACATGTTCATGAAGACTTTGATGATCCAAAGATTATGAAGGCCGTTGGGGCTGCTCGAACCTTCGTCGGCACGCAAAGATCCCAGCGCATAGTCAAAAGTCACGTCCCATGACAAAACGATGAAGGGCAAGAAAAGCCAGCCGATGGCAAAGATATTGATGCGGGTTTTCTTCTCGATGGGAAAGCCATCGTACAAGATATCAACGCGGACGTGGCTGTCTGTCGTGACCGCATACCCGACGCCCATCAAAACGGCAGCGCCATAAAGCCACCACTGGAGGTCATCGAGCCATGCTTGGTTCATGCCAGAGTTGCGCAAGATCACTTGCGCGGTAATCGCCAGCATCAGGATCGGAAACAGCCATGCCGCGATATTGGACATCTGCACAACAAAGCGATCTCCACGATTGTGTTCGGCGCGTCCCACCTCGCCGGGGTCAGATACAGCGACAATTTCTTCTGGTGATTCCATAACACGGGGTCCCTTCCGATGGCGTGTGTCTTGCAAACAAAGGGGCGGACCGTTGCCCGCCCCTTTGCACGTTTCAATTCAACACAGCGCTTACTGCCGTGGACGTGGCAGGTAGATGTTGTTGACCCATGTCTTATAGCCTGCGCGGAACTCCTGAAGGTCGTCCCATACCAGCTTGAAGTACTCGTCTTCAGCGGCCAGCTCAGCTGCAACCTCATTCCATGTGGATTCGAATGTGGTCAGCATTTCATCTGGCCATTGACGGATCGTCACGCCGTTCTCTTCAACGTTTGCGATCATTGCCGCAAAGTTCTTGGCTTCACCTTCGGCATAGTTGGTCGTGATATTGGCCAAGCACGCGATTTCAATTTGGTTTTGCGACAACTCGTCCAGATCGTCCCAACGATCTTTGTTGATCAAAAGCTCAAACATCGTCGCAGGCTGGTGCCAGCCGGGGAAGTAGTTGTTGGATGCGATGTTGTAGAAACCCAGACGCTGGTCGATCAGCGGCATAGAGAATTCTGTCGCATCAATCGCGCCACGCTCAAGTGCCGGGAAGATGTCGCCAGCCGCCAGAAGCGATGTTGATACGCCCAAACGCTGCATGACTTCGGCACCCAGACCAAAGAAGCGCATGTTCAGACCCTCAAGGTCAGCGACGCTTTCGATAGGCTCTTTAAACCAACCGGATGTTTCTGGTGCAATAATGCCGCAAGGCATGACCTTCACGTTATAGCCGTTCTCGTCATACATGCGCTGGAAAAGCTCGGCGCCGTCGTCATACAGCATCCATGCAAGGAATTCGCCCGCTTCGGGACCAAATGGCACAGCAGCAAAGAGCGACGCGGACGTGATCTTACCCTGCCAGTAACCAGATGTCGTGTAGGCCGCATCCACAGAACCGCTAGAAACCGCATCAAGCGCTTCTAGTGTTGGTACCAGTTCGCCAGGATCAAAATGCTCAAACTCAACTTCGGTCGAGATGCTGTTGATCTTTTCGACAAAGTCGACACCAGCCGTGCCGAGGATCGGCAAATTGCGCGAGAACGCAGATGTCATTTCTAACACTTCTTGCGCCTGTGCGGTACCGCCTGTTGCCATAACGGCGGCAACGCCAGCTGCGATTACTTTAGTCTTCATCGTATTCCTCCCAGAATATCGTCCCTTCAATGGGACCTTTTGGTCAATTTTTACAATCATCGGCGTATGACCACTACGCCGACTTATCTTTGCCCAAGGTACTGAACCTCTGGCTATGTGAAACAGGACAGCAATTTCTTGATCTGCATCAAAGGTTTGCACAAAAGCGCTGACGTGCCTCCCAACATCGTCGCCCTTCAAACCTGCGAACGCTCTCCCCTCACGTTATGGACCACCACTATTGACGACTTTTTTCATTCTGTAAGCCCGATTTCACATCATTTCGTTCAGAAAATCTTATTGCTCCTTAAGAAAATACAAAGGATGATACTATTCCGAACCAAAAGCGAAGAAGACAATGTCCGATATCAACCTCAAGTTGCTCCAGTCGTTCCTGTTAGTCGCCAAGCTGGGAAGCTTTCGGCGTGCGGCCGAAGCTGCCCGCCGTTCAAGCGCGGCCATCAGCATGCAGATCAAGGAACTTGAAGATCAGGTTGGTATGCGGCTTTTCGTGCGCCGGTCAAAGAACGTAACACTGACACCCAACGGACAGATGCTGTTTGAAAAAACGGAACGGGCCATGCGGGATATTGACGATGGGTTCCGGTCGTTGTCAGATATCGCAGCGATGCGACAATCAACCGTCACCATCGCATGCGCAGCCACTCTGGCACCCAAACGGGTTGGCAGCGTGCTGACCATGTTTCGCAGGCGTTTTCCCGACAGCAGCGTACGCTTGATCGAAGCACCACCTGCGACCGCATTGGAAATTCTGGAACGGCAAGTCGCAGAGTTTTATGTGGGGCCCACCGTGTCGGACCTGAAAACATTCACCTTTGAAAAGCTGGCCACTGAACCGCTTTTGGCCTGCGTCCCGCCCGAGTACGATAACGGGAAGGCCGTGATCAGTTTTCACGACCTCTTGGACGTACCCATTATCGTGTTGGATCAATCAACCGCCATCCGAGCACTGATCGATGACATCCTGTACCGCAAGGACCTGACGCTGAATATCGCCTACGAGCTACAAAATGCGTTCACAGCCCTTAGCTTAGCCAACGCAGGGCTCGGGATTGCCTTACTGCCGTCCATTGCCATCGAAATGGCCACATTCGACGGTTTTCGTGTCGTCCCTTTTGCCGAACCGGAAGCCGCGCGATCAATCGGGATCATTGCAGAAAAAGGGTATGTGCAGCATAATTATTCTGAACAGCTTATGCGCTTGATCCGTGCAGCTTTTGCCGAAATGCCGGTCGCAAAGGCCTTATGACTATGGACCTAGCGTAAATCGGACGACGCAGTTACCGCGAGCTTCTTGCACCTGAATAAACGAAGGGCCGGCATTTGACTGCCAGCCCTACATATGTCCGCTGATTTCAATCCGATAAGCTATCGGTCTGGAATCTGCTTAATTGCTGATGAGCAGCATTGCCTGATCAGAGTTGTTGGCAAGGACATCCGCGCGTGTCGGCATGTCGGCGTAGTTGCGGATGGGCACATAGGCTTTCATGTCTGTAGGAAATGGCATGTCGTCAAACACGGCGATCTGAAAGCCGTTTGATAGGTCCTGAAACGGCAGATCACCAAAGATGACGCGCGGCGTGTAAGTCGCCATTTCAGCCGGAAAAGGCATGTCGTTGACATAAGCGGGCTGCTGGTTTTCGCTACCCGCGGTTGCTGCGGTGCTGACTGCACAGATGGCTGCAGCTGCGGCGAATGTGATGGGCTTGATCATTGTTATCTCCTTACCAATTAAATCACTTGATCGGGCCGACGCACGGGGGGCCGCATCGCACGATCAATGCGTAATCCTTGATTCAGATTTGCGGGAACAATGGGGCAAGGGATCGTTCAATTCATGACTGATCGCAGTTTCCAAACAAAGCGCCAGAGATTGGAGGCATTGTTCTCGGCATTCGCCTGATTTGATACGTCCGCCGCCATTCCGCGACACGTTATGCAGCAATCGTAAGGGATGCACACCTCCTCCGCGTGCGCGCCGGACCGTCAACAGCGCAGCAAACCTGCGGTGATCCGACAAAATGTGGCAAGCCAGCCCCATTTTTGGCGACGACGACATGCTATCGCGTGGCGGCAAATGGCGCTGATCATATCAGTCGTATTTGATAGGTGGTGCCCGCGGCCGGACTCGAACCGGCACGGCCTTACGGCCAAGAGATTTTAAGTCTCCAGTGTCTACCATTCCACCACGCGGGCACGGTGCTATTCCTATGCGCACCCGCCAGCGTGAGCAAGCAGTGATCAGAGGTCGCGGCCGATTGGTTCGACCAGCAGGACCCGTTCTTGCAGCCAAGGGTTCATTTCGACAGCAGACCGCAGAACGTCTTGCGCCTCATCATTGCGTCCCAACCCCATCAACGTCAGCCCTTTGCCAGACAGTGCTGCGATATGGTTGGGCGTGATCTCAAGCGCGCGGTCAAGATCAGTTAGAGCTGCATCAAAGTCTTGCGCAAGGTAACTTGCAAAAGCGCGCTGATTGTAGCCTTCGGCATAGTCAGGACAGTACTCAATCAAACGGCCCAACACGTCGCGTGCACCTAGAAAATCGAAGCTGGACCGCCGCGACATACCTTCGTCCAGCATCGCCTGCGCAAGTTCATCTGGCGCATCCGTCCAAAGCGACCACAGTTCTTGGGTCAGCACCCGTGCGTCGCCCTCGCCGCGCGAAGCGCCCAACTCTTCCACAATCTCAGCAAGCCTCTGGCTGTGATCCGTCACAGCTGGGCATGTTTGGGCAAAAGCGGGCGATGCCATCAGGCAGAGCGAGAATATCCATTTCATGACTTGAGTATTTGCGCCGCAGCCTCATGCCGTCAAGTCACGTCCCTGTTCCCGGCGCCAACGGGGACAACCCTTCTTCTTTCACGGCCTGCATTGCGACATAGGTTGAGGTGTTCGCCACATGCGGCAAGGTTGATATTTTCTCAGCCAGGACAGCGCGATAACCCGTCATGCCCGCCGTGCGCACCTTCAACAGATAGTCAAACGCCCCTGCGATCAAGTGACACTGTTCAACTTCAGGCACCAGCAGCACCGCATTATTGAACGCAGCCAGCGCGGTTTCTCGCGTATCTGACAGCTTGACCTCAACAAAAGCAACGTGGTCGCGATTCAACCGAATGGGGTCATAGATCGCGCGGTATCCGCGAATGACGCCTTGATCCTCCAGCCGTTTCAACCGTGCCTGCGTGGGTGATTTTGACAACCCGATACGGCGGGCAAGCTCGGTCACGCTGATGCGCCCTTCGACGGTGAGGATATCAAGAATCTTACGATCAAAGACGTCGAGATCAGAAAGCTTTTCGGCCACAATATAGCCCCTCAATAAGTCAGGTTACCTGCCAATCTGACATATTGCAGGCAGATTGGCTATTCTGAATCACCTATAATAGGCTAACCCATTCAGGAGCCTGCCATGCCTCGCGATCACAGCACCGATTTGCGCCACCAGATTGATCTGTCCATGTATAAGGATGAAGAAGCCACCGTTGCGGCCCTTGTGGCGTCAGCAAACCTGTCTGATGCGGACCGCGCCCGGATTTCACATCGCGCCGCTGATCTGGTCACACAAATCCGCACCAGCGCCGACCCCGGCCTGATGGAAGTGTTTTTGGCCGAATACGGGTTATCAACCGATGAAGGAATCGCATTGATGTGTCTGGCCGAGGCGCTTTTGCGCGTCCCGGACGCCGAAACGATGGACGAGCTGATCGAAGACAAAATTGCACCTTCTGACTGGGGCAAGCATCTGGGCCATTCCGCGTCATCGCTGGTCAACGCGTCCACCTGGGCTCTGATGTTGACGGGCCGCGTCCTTGATGATGAACAACCCGGACTGACCCGGCATCTGCGCAGCGCAGTCAAACGTCTGGGCGAGCCTGTAATTCGCACCGCTGTCGCCCGCGCCATGCGCGAGATGGGTCGCCAGTTTGTGCTGGGCGAAGACATCAGCAAAGCCATGAAGCGTGCCGAAGGTATGCAAGCCAAGGGCTTTACATACAGCTATGATATGCTTGGCGAAGCGGCCCGCACCGACGCCGATGCAAAAGGCTATCACCTCGCCTACTCCCGCGCGATCAGCGCGATTGCAGAACATTGCACGCATGATAGCGTGGCTGAAAACCCCGGTATTTCCGTTAAACTCTCTGCATTGCACCCCCGCTACGAAGTTGCGCAAGAAGCCCGCGTAATGGAAGAGCTGGTACCGCGCGTGCGTGCACTGGCCATGCTCGCCAAATCGGCGGGCATGGGGTTCAATATCGACGCTGAAGAAGCGGACCGACTTTCCCTGTCGCTTGATGTGATCGCGGCCGTTCTGTCGGAGCCGGCGTTAGCCGGTTGGAACGGTTTTGGCATTGTCGTACAAGCCTACGGCCAGCGCGCGCCATTGGTCATCGACTGCCTGCATGACATGGCAACGCGCATGGATCGCAAGATCATGATCCGCCTTGTGAAAGGCGCATATTGGGACGCCGAGATCAAACGTGCGCAAGTCGAAGGGATCGACGGCTTTCCTGTCTTCACAGCAAAGCAGCACACGGACATCAGCTATATCAGCAACGCCCGCAAGCTGCTGGAAATGACGGACCGGATTTACCCGCAATTCGCCACACATAACGCCCACACAGTTGCCGCCGTTCTGGATATCGCGCAGCAATTGGGACGCAACAGCGATGATTATGAATTCCAGCGCCTGCATGGCATGGGCGAGACATTGCATACCATCGTCTTACAAGCAGAAAAAACGCGCTGCCGCATTTATGCGCCCGTTGGCGCACATGAGGATTTGTTGGCCTATCTGGTGCGCAGGCTGCTGGAAAATGGCGCAAACTCAAGCTTTGTGAACCAGATCGTTGATGAGGATGTCCCACCGCAGGTTGTCGCCGCCTGCCCGTTCGATAGCATCGGGCATGGCCCCGACCTGCGAACCGGACCGAACCTCTACCAGCCAGAACGCGTAAACTCCCAAGGCTGGGATCTGACACATGCCCCCACGCTCGAAGAGGTATCAAAAGGGCGCGGACCCCATCAAACCGCGCAATGGGATGCCACACCCGCACTATCATCTTGCCCCGAAAACTCCGGCCGGAGGCTTCAAGATCGGACCCCAATCACCAACCCGGCAAAACCGGGTGATACTGTTGGACACGTGCAAAACGCGGACGCTGAAGACATTGCCAGCGCACTTGAACACGCCGCACCTTGGGCGGTTGACGTGAAAGCACGCGCGCAGGCGCTGAATGCCGCTGCCGATGCCTATGAGGCTCATGCAGATGAGATTTTCGCGATCCTGTGTCGTGAGGCTGGCAAAGCCTTGCCTGACGCGGTTGCTGAACTCCGCGAAGCCGTGGATTTCTTGCGCTACTACGCCGCACAGGCGCAGGAAGGCCAGCAGGCCCGCGGCATTTGGACCTGTATCAGCCCGTGGAATTTCCCGCTGGCGATCTTTACCGGTCAGATTGCCGCCGCATTGGCCGCTGGCAACGCAGTGCTGGCAAAACCCGCAGAACAAACGCCACTGATCGCCACACGGGCTATCGCGCTGCTGCATGAAGCAGGCGTGCCACGCCACGCATTGCAACTGCTGCCGGGTGGCGGCGACGTGGGTGCAGCGCTCACCGCAGATACAAGGATCAACGGCGTGGCTTTCACCGGATCTACCGCGACAGCACTCAAAATCCGCAGCAATATGACAGCGAACTGCACGCCCGGAACTCCTTTGATTGCCGAAACCGGCGGATTGAACGCGATGATCGTGGACAGCACCGCCTTGCCTGAACATGCGGTGCGCGACATCATCAACGGGGCGTTTCAATCCGCAGGCCAACGCTGCTCGGCCTTGCGCTGTCTTTATGTGCAAGAGGACATCGCTGACAATCTGCTGACGATGCTCAAAGGCGCAATGGACGAATTGCATGTCGGCGACCCGTGGCATCTGTCCACGGATGTAGGTCCGGTGATTGATACCATGGCCCATAATAGTATCGCTGATCACATCGCTCAGGCCCAACAAGAAGGCCGGATCATTCATCAGGTAGACGCTCCAAAAACCGGGCATTTCATCGCCCCGACAGCCATTCGGGTGACGGGCATCGCGGATATGACGAAAGAGATTTTCGGCCCCGTGTTGCATGTTGCCACCTTCAAGGCGTCTGAACTGAACGCCGTCATTGATGCGATCAACGCGACCGGGTTTGGCCTGACCTTCGGCTTGCACACCCGGATTGATGACCGGGTTCAAACGATTGTGGAAAAGGTTCAGGCTGGCAATATCTACGTCAACCGCGACCAGATCGGTGCGGTTGTGGGCAGTCAGCCTTTCGGCGGTGAAGGGTTATCCGGGACAGGGCCAAAGGCGGGTGGGCCGCACTATCTACCACGGTTTACCGCCAACGCCGCTCCGCAGGAAACAGGCTTTTGGGCGGGTGCAGCAGATATGAAAGCATTGCAAAGGCGTATGGAACAAGCGTCCCAACCTGCTTTGACAACGCCAACAGAGCTGCCCGGACCAACTGGCGAGTCCAACCGTCACAGCACACACCCGCGCGGGCCGATCCTGTGCATGGGACCAGGTGCGAAGGCGGCCCAAGATCAGGTCGCGGCTGTCAGCGCTTTAGGCGGGATTGGCATCAGCACGGAAGGTGATCTGCCTGTCACCGCGCTACGGGACATCGCACCATTGGGTGGTGTCATCTGGTGGGGCGACACCGACACGGGCCGTGCGATCGAGGTGGCTTTGAGTGAACGCAAAGGCCCCATCACCGCGCTAGTCACAGGTATGCCGGACACAGCTCATGTACTGCATGAACGCCATGTCTGCATTGACACGACAGCAGCAGGTGGCAACGCCGCACTTCTGGCAGAAGTCGCCGGGCCAGCTTTGACTTGACCCCGGCAACGGGTTCAGGGACGGTCGCGCCATGTTTCCTATTCGCGACCACAACCCGTCTGAACGCACGCCTTACGTCACGCTAAGCCTGATCGCCATCAACGTGGCGATCTTCCTCGCGGGGTTGGTCCTGTTTTCGGACCAGCGTGCCCTGTCGCAGCTTTACTATGACTACGCGTTGCTCCCGATCCGTATCTCGAATGGTGAAAACTACGCGGCTTTGGTGACCTCAACCTTCCTACATGGCGGCTTCATGCATCTGGCAGGCAACATGCTGTTTTTGTGGATCTTTGGCGACAACCTTGAAGATGAAATGGGACATATCCCTTTTCTGATCTTCTATCTGGCGTGCGGGATAGGCGCATCATTGGCACAATTCGCAGCCGAGCCACTGTCGTCAATCCCAACGGTCGGCGCATCAGGTGCCATTGCCGGGGTGATGGGGGGCTATCTGCTGCTTTATCCCAAGGCGCGGGTCGACATCTTTATCTTCTTCATTGTGTTTTTCCGCATCTTCCCGATCCCCGCATGGATCATGCTGGGGCTTTGGTTTGCGCTGCAACTGTTCAACGGGTTCAGCATCGATACTTCAGGCGGCGGCGTGGCCTATTGGGCGCATGCCGGGGGCTTTGTGATCGGGTTGATCCTGACCTTGCCGCTTTGGTTCAAATTGGGCGCGGGGCTTTTTTGGCGCCAGACACATGGACACCCCCCACATCCCGAGGCCACATACGGACGCAGCAGTGTCCCAACCGTGCGGCGTTAACTCGGGCGGATAACCTTAGCGAAGGTCTCAAAAATCGGCTCATTGGCGCAGATCAACGCACCATCGTTCAGGATATCGCCATCCCTATCCAGCGGCTCGATGATCCCGCCCGCCTCGCGGACGATCAGAATGCCGGCGGCGATATCCCAGGCATGCAGCCCGCGTTCCCAAAAACCGTCATAGCGGCCAGCGGCGACATAGGCCAAATCAAGCGCCGCGGCCCCAAACCGACGGACCCCTGCACAGGCCGGTAGCAGTCGCGCAAGCGTTTGCAGTGTTTCAGGTAGTTCAGCGCGACCAGCAAAAGGCAGGCCAGTCGCAAAAATACTTTCGATCAAGCGGTGCCGGCCCGACACGCGCATGCGGCTTTCGTTCATCCATGCACCACTGCCTTTTTCAGCATAGAACATCTCATCTTTCACGGGGTCATAGATCACTCCAGCAACGATCTGGCCTTTATGTTCCAATGCGATTGAAACAGCCCAATGCGGCAAACCATGCAGAAAATTTGTCGTGCCATCCAGCGGGTCGACGATCCAACGGCGGGTTGGATCATCGCCTTCGATCTCTTTGCCCTCTTCGCCAAGAAAACCATAGGTCGGACGCGCATGCATCAATTCTTCTTTGATCATCGCCTCGGCTGCCTTGTCCGCGCGACTGACAAAATCGCCCGGGCCCTTGGTGCTGACCTGCAGGTTTTCGACTTCTCCAAAGTCCTTCAGCAAACCACGGCCTGCCTTGCGGGCGGTTTTCATCATCACGTTCAGATTTGCGCTGCCGGCCATATTGCGGGTCCTTGGTTGGGGTTCAGCGCGGCGTATAGGCTCAAGCGATGCGCGGAACAAGAGGCAACGCCACCTTAACCAAGAACCCAAATTCTGATGGCGCTTAACGGGTTGTTTGCGGACTTCACCCATATGTGGGGGCAGAGGCGAAGGACGGCATGCGGCAAACCCAGATCGACCATTTTCTGCACCAGACACAGATTGCGGGCCATATCTCGGGCCGTGATGTGCCCAAACGTGTGGCATCTGCCTTGCTGATGGTGGGGATTTGTCACATCGCAGGCTTTGGGCTGGAGGGTGTGATTCTAGGCTTTTGCGTGATTGTGCTGGAAATCATTGCGTACCCGCTGAATGCCCGCGCATCGCAGTTCAAAAAACGGCTGAGCTTGCCAATGGCAATTGCGGTGTTTGGGGTGAATTGGGCCGCAATGTTTCCGTTTTTGGGTTTCGCTGTTGTTTTGTCGTACAGCGATACGGTCCCCTTCGTGCTAATATCTTACCTGTGGGCTTTCGGTATCTACGTCCATGTCAGCAACACCTTCGGCCTACTCCCGGTTTATAACTGGAGCCAAATGACCGTCGCCTTCGGCACGATCTTCTTGATGCTATGGAATGTGTCGCAAAACCCGGCGTTTGAGGGTCAATCACACTATTGGATGCTCACAGCAATTCTGACGGCGGTCTACATCGTCAACACTTTCGACACGATGAACCTGCAAAAGGACACGCATCAGGCGCTTGAACGGGCGCGTCAGGAAGCCAATGCGCGCCTTGCGGATCTTGAGCGCCTGTCGCGCAGCGATAGCTTGACGGGCCTGATGAACCGGCGCGCCTTTGATGAAGTTGTGCAAAGCATGATGCACCAACACGCCAACAAACAAGGCGTTACCGTGTTCCTGATCGACCTTGACGGGTTCAAACCGATCAACGACAGCTACGGACATGTGGCAGGTGACGCGGTGCTTTGCGCTATCGCGGAACGCCTTGAAAAACTCACCGATCGTGGCGATCGGGTCGCCCGCGTGGGCGGTGATGAATTTGCAGTTTTGTCCAGCAGCATTACGTCGGTGAAAGCAGCGCAAAAGTTGGCCGAACAAATCATCGCAACACTCAGCGCTGCAGTCCCGTTCGAACAAAAACAGCTGGATGTGGGCATCAGCATCGGCATCGCCCGGCAGGGACCGGACGCCAACACGCCACCAGAACTGTTGTCGGGTGCGGATCAGGCGATGTATCTGGCCAAACAGGACCCCGATGTGCATGTCAAAATCTATGACAAGAATGCGTTCCCGGTACGTCCAACGCTGAAGGATCGCGAGATGCTGATCCGCGCGATGGAAACCGGACAGATCGTCCCGCATTATCAGCCGAAAGTCCGGATCGACACCGGGCAGCTTGTCGGGTTTGAGGCATTGTCGCGCTGGCATCACCCGACCCGTGGCATCCTGCCGCCTTCGCAATTTCTGCCGATGATTAATGAATTGGCGCTGCAAGGCGCGTTCATGACCCATACGGCCAGACATGTCATGGATGACCTTGCCCAAATGGTTGATGATGGGCTCGATCCCGGACAGGTGTCGATCAACATGTCAGAGGTGACGCTCGCGACGCTGGTCGGCCGTAAGGAACTGTTTGCGGTGATTGAAAGGTATCCAGCGTTGCGCCGCTATCTTACATTTGAGATCACCGAAGACATTTTTATCGCTCGCTCCAGCGATGTTATTCGCCGTTCCATTGCGCTGTTTCGGCAGGCAGGCGTGCGTATTTCGCTTGACGATTTCGGAACCGGTTATGCATCGCTTCAACACCTCAAAGAGCTGGAGTTTGATGAGCTTAAGCTCGACACAGGGTTTGTGCGTGATTTGGGCATTGATCCAACAGCAAAGGTTCTGATCGAAGGTCTGGTGACGATCAGCAAAGGGCTGAATGTCGACTTGATCGCAGAAGGCGTCGAAAACCTGAAACAACGTGACATGCTCAGGGACATGGGCTGCTTACATGTGCAGGGTTACTATTACGGCGGTGCCGTACCGTTTGAAGAGGCTTATCTGAGACTCACTGCGGAAGGGCGCCGCTTGTCCGGCATCGATGATTTTAGCCAGCCACAGGATCAGCGCGCTGCAGTTTGACCGCCTCTTGCCGGGCAAGCCTGATAAGATGCGCCATATAGGGCCTGCTGGTGTCTTCTTCCCGGGTCGCCGCATAGAGCCGCCGGGTAATTCCATTTTTCGTCAGGGGTCGCGTCACATAATCGGAATTGTAACTGACCTGCCGAACCACCCAATCCGGCAGCACTGCGACACCCCTGTTTGACGCCACCAAAAGCAGTATGACAGCTGTCAACTCGACCTGACGCACCGCCGCCGGTGCAACCTTGGCCGGCGTCAGAAGTTGGGAAAAGACATCGAGGCGCGCGCGATCAACAGGATAGGTGATCAGAGTTTCGCCGCGAAAATCTTCAGCCTCAATCACATCCTTTTGCGCCAGTGGATGATTGGCCGCAGCCACGAACACTGGCTCGTAGTCAAAGAGCGGTGTAAAATCTGTCTCCGGCAGTTCCTCTGGATCAGAGGACACAACCAGATCAACCTCTTCCTTGCGCAATGCAGGCAGCGCATCAAAGGCCAACCCGGGCCGGATATCGACGTCAACCTCTGGCCATGCCTTGCGGAATTGTTCCAACACCGGAAAGAGCCATTCAAAGCACGCATGGCATTCGATAGCGATGTGCAGCCGCCCTGCACTGCCCGCGATGAGCCCTGAAAATTCTGCTTCAAGGGCAGCGACCTGTGGCAAAATCCGTTCGGCCGCTGCCAGCATTTTCATGCCTGCCGCAGACAGTTTCAGCGGCTTGGACCGCCTGACGAACAGCTCAACCCCGGCTTGATCCTCAATCCCTTTGATCTGATGTGACAATGCCGATTGCGTGATGTTCAACTGGTCAGCCGCGCGCGCCAGACCGCCGGTATCGTGGATCGCCTTGATCGTGCGCAGATGCCGAAACTCGATATGCATATGTGAGCCATCCTCATTACCTTGGTGAGGTTTATGAAATTGCTTCAAGTTCATAAAGGTGGGACAAGCAGGAAGCAAGCAAGAGGTGTGTCCATGTCCATTCCGTCAGTCTCATTCGAATTCTTCCCGCCGAAATCGCTCGAAGGTTCATTTCGCCTTTGGGACTGCGTGAGCACGCTCTCGCCGCTTGATCCGTCTTTTGTTTCCGTGACCTACGGCGCGGGTGGCACAACCCGCAAATTGACGCATGAGGCCGTCACGACGATCCACAAAACCAGCGGGTTGAATGTGGCGGCACACTTGACCTGCGTGGATGCAACAAAGGCCGAAACGATGGAGATCGCACGCGGCTATGCAGACGCGGGCGTGCGCGATGTCGTGGCCTTGCGCGGAGATGCACCCAAAGGAACCGCTGGCTTTGCGCCACATCCGCAGGGGTTTGAAAGCTCTGTCGCATTAATCGAAGCCCTTGCAGATACCGGTGATTTCAACATCCGCGTCGGTGCCTACCCCGAAAAGCACCCCGATGCCGTTGATCAAGCCGCCGATATTGCTTTCCTCAAGCGCAAAGTCGACGCAGGTGCCACATCCGCCATTACACAGTTCTTTTTTGAGGCAGACACGTTTTTCCGCTTCCGGGATGCCTGCGTGAAAGCTGGGATTAACGCGCCAATCATCCCAGGTATCTTGCCCATCGAAAACTGGAACGGGACACAACGCTTTGCCCATCAATGCGGAACGCAAATTCCTCAGGTTGTCCATGATGCCTTTCAAAACGCAACGCGTGACGGCACCACGGAACTGCTGGCGACCGCTGTCGCAACAGAGTTGTGCGATGAGCTGCTGCAAGGCGGCGTTGACCATTTGCATTTCTACACGCTGAACCGGCCAGAACTAACCCGCGACATCTGCCATGCTCTTGGCGTGACGCCAAAAGTCCGGTTGCAAAACGTGGCCTGAGCCGCCAGCTTTGGGCAGACAACCCCGGAGCGCCCATGTTCACAGCGACCACCCAAGACCAAATGCCTGACCTCGATACGACGCTGTCCATGTCAGGGTTGGAATTCATGCAAGCCATGCGCGACGGGACCCTGTCGCGTCCGCCAATATCGGCGCTAATGAATTACACGCTGGACGAGGTCACCGCAGGCAAAGTGGTGTTTCGCGGTACCCCGACATTCGAACACACCAACCCCGCCGGTGGCGTACATGGTGGTTGGTATGGGACTTTGCTGGACAGTTGCATGTCCTGCGCGGTGATGACCAAGACACCTAAAGGGTCGGTCTATACCACGCTGGAATATAAGGTCAGCCTTGTGGGCGCGATCCCTGTGGGCTGCGAAATTCTGGCCACGGGTATGATTGAACATGCGGGCCGATCCACGGGGGTGGCGCGCGGTGAAATTCGCGACGCTGCCTCGGGCAAGCTTTATGCGACGGGTTCAGCCACTTGTTTGATTATGAAGCTCCGGGACAGCTGACACTTCTGGTTCGTCACCGCCGACACTTTCATGAATGCGCTCTGATACGTCTTTGCCGATCACCCTCTTGCGGCGAGACAAGAAAATCTTGGCCCATCCGCGCCAGTTGCCGGTCGATGGCGCTGTGATGTCTTGGGGAAAGCGGCCTTGCCAGCCATCCGGCAACGGCACGCCGCAGGCGGATAACCGTTCCAACATCCAGACGAGCGGGATGTTTGCCAATGGCCGCGCTTCCGGGTGCTGCCAAACCTGCCCGCCAACATCGCCATGATTGCCCCGAAACCAAACCTGTTCCATGTGACCGGTCCAGTCGGTTGGACAGTGCCAGATCACAGGCGTATAGGCCCGCCGTCGTTCGTCCATGGCCAGAGCATGAAAGCCATTGCGGATGTGATTGCCCAAGGCGTGATTGTGAAACTCATGCTGCGGCGTTGACCACCGCCAAACAATCGGCAGGCGCAATCCCAGTGCCTTTACCGTGTCCCAGACGGCCACCGCCTCCACCTCAACATTGGGATGGCAGTAATGATCCCGAAACGCTTGTGCTGCCGGGCTGCTGGCTCCAATTCTGTAGTGCCGATAGGCTTGGCGGATCATCCTGACCGTCGCGCAGTCTGATTTTACCAGCCCCACCATGTCGATCACCCCGGCGAGTGACCGGGCGGCAAAGGCACCACGCGAGTACCCCACCAAAATGATCTGATCGCCCTCGCGGTAGCGTGAAGCCACCACACCGTAGGCCCGTTTGATTTGTCGGTTAATGCCTTTTCCCGTCATCACATCCCAGGTGCCCCGCCAGTCGCGCCATTGGATACCGGCCTCGTAATAGACGGTCAGGTTCGCGGTCCGGCTGACCTCTTTCAAAAGCTTGAAGGTCAGCCCTGCGTTCGTTTCGCATCCGGGCTCCAGCGATGACATCGTCCCATCCAGAATGACCACATGGGTCGCGGGCCCGCGCCTGCGTATCCCGCCCTCTTCCGTGCGCGCCCGTCGCCCGAAAAGGCCAAAGAACCAATCACGCAGCGGCACTGTCGCCCTTCGCTTTCTTGATCATTTGCCAGACACGGTGCGGGGTGAAAGGCATCTCGACCTCGCGCACCCCAACATCCCATAGTGCGTCAAGCACGGCGTTGGTCACGGCGGCGAGGGCACCAACAGTGCCAGCTTCGCCACACCCCTTCATGCCCAATGGGTTGTACGTTGATGGAACGCATTCCGTTCTGAACTTGATCATGGGCAGATCATCTGCACGCGGCATCCCATAGTCCATAAAACTCGCCGTGAGCAATTGGCCCTCTTCGTCAAACACAACATGTTCGGTCAGGGCCTGCCCGACACCTTGGGCAACACCGCCGTGCACTTGCCCTTCGGCAAGCATAGGATTGATAAGATTACCGAAATCATCAACAACGGTATAGCGATCCACGGTGACCACGCCGGTGTCTGGATCAATCTCAACCTCTGTAACATGCGCCCCGTTCGGAAAGCTGCGATTGTCGAGTTTGATGCTGGCGGAGTGGCGCAAAAGATCATCGCGCCCGGCATCGCGGGCCATATCGGCAACCTCTAGCATGGTTGGGGTCAGGTTCGATCCTGCGATGCGGAACCGTTCATCATCAAAGCTGACGGCACTGGCATCGACGCCTTCGGCATCCGCCAGAAACGCCGTGAAAGCCTCAAGCATCACATCAACAGCGGCCAATGTGGCCGTGTTCTGCACCGTGACAGACCGCGACCCGCCCGTGCCTCCACCTGTGGCGATCTGGTCGCTGTCGCCTTGTACCACGGTGATCTGACCTGCCGGAATACCGGTTTGATCGGACAGGTATTGGGCATAGACCGTTTCGTGTCCCTGCCCGTTTGACTGGGTGCCGACAAAGATGGTGGCTCCATCGGTGGTGAATTCAACGGCGGTCGTTTCGGCCGGATTACCGAGAATGCTTTCGATATAGTAGCAAAGCCCCTGCCCGCGCAGTTTGCCCTTGGCTACTGATGCCGCCTTGCGCGCGGCAAACCCATCCCGGTCGGCTTCGCGCCCGGCACTGGCCAGCACCATAGCGAAATCGCCAACGTCGTAAGTTACGCCGGTTGCGGTTGTGTAAGGAAACTTAGCAGGGACGATAAAGTTCTTTTCCCGCAACGCCCAAGGATCAACACCCAACTGGCGCGCGGCCTCGTCTATCGCGCGCTCCAACACAAAAATCGCCTCTGGCCGTCCGGCACCGCGATAGGCATCCACAGGCGTTGTGTTGGTATAGATCCCGCGGGTCCGCATATAGGCAGTCTGCACATCATAGGTGCCCATCAGTACCTTTGAGAACAGGTCAGTCTGAATGCCTTGGGCAAACTGCGAGTTATAGGCACCCATATTCGCAATCGTATCAACGTGGTACGCTGTGATCTGATAGTTAGCATCAAAGGCAAGTGTTGCTGTTGTGGTCAGGTCGCGACCCGCATTATCCGATAACATCGCCTCGGTCCGGTCTGACATCCAGCGAACCGGACGGCCCAAGACGCGGGCAGCATGAGCAGCACAGAAGGGTTCAGGATAGCGCATCGCCTTCATCCCGAAACCGCCACCCGTATCCGGGTTGGTCACACGGACCTCATCAGGATCAAGCCCGAAGTGGCGCACAAGGTCGCCCTTCGGCACCCAAACACCTTGGCCGTTCGTTGCTACATGCAAGCGGCCATCGACAACCTCGGCGTAGCACCCACGCGGCTCCATCGAATTACAGATGATGCGGTTATCGCCTACATCAACGGTAACGACATGGGCAGCCTTTGCGATGGCGGCCTGCACCGCCGTCTCATCCCCCATGCCCCAGTCAAACGCAAGGTTGCGGGGCGCCTCTGGGTGGATCGTATCACCACCGATGGCCAAATCGACATGCACTGGCAGATCATCAATCTCTAGCCCGATCGCTTCGGCTGCATCTTTCGCAGCAACCATCGTGTCCGCCACAATCATCGCAATCGCTTCTCCCACATGGCGCACACGGCCCTGTGCCAGCAAAGGGCGTAACGGGGCAGCACTGCGCGACCCATCGCGGTTCTTCACCGTTGATCCGGCCAGCCCCAGTTCAACCCCCGCCGCAACAAGATCATCCGCCGAGACGATCAAATGCACGTCGGGCATCGCGCGCGCATCGTCCAAATCAAGGGCTGTGATTTCGCCATGCGCGACGGTGGCCCGCAGGAAGTAGGCGTGAAGCGCGCCGACGGGCGCAATGTCATCGACGTAGCGGCCCTGACCGGTCAGAAAACGCACATCCTCAACCCGCGTCACCGACTGGCTTTTGCCGAATTTTTCCATGGTGGCCCTCGCACGATTTTTCACATCAGACCCTAGCGGTCGCAGGCCCTATGTCCAGCGCAACTGGGCAGCGGGAACCGTTATTTCAGGTTTATTTTCTATATTTATCAGATTGTTGTGCGATTTCTGCAAAAATAATCGACCAATCCAAGAATAGACGACACAGGTGGCGCGTAACCTTCACAGAGGCGGATGAACAATCCGCACATGAACACGAACCGATATTGAAAAACTCTCGTCCATCAGACCAAAGGAATAAACCCATGAAACTCCCAATGATCGCACTTTCCCTCGTTGTCGGCCTGTCCGCATGTGACGCATACGCCGCAGGACACGCAACAGCCCCGGTTGCCCAGACCAACGGTATCCTTGTCGATGCAAACGGCATGAGCCTTTACACGTTCGACCCTGACACCGCGACCTCATCGGCCTGCAACGGCGGCTGCGCTGTCAACTGGCCACCACTTGCCGCACCTGCGGATGCCGATGAGGCCGGCAAGTTAACCGCAATCACACGCCAGGACGGCAGCAAGCAGTGGGCCTATGACGGCCAGCCACTCTATCTGTGGGTCAATGACCGTCGGCCCGGCGACACAACCGGCGACGGCGTTGGCGGCAACTGGCACCTCGCCCGCCCCTGATAACAGGTTCCCCTTGGTTTAGTGAGTATCGGCCTGTCCCGCTTCCCCGGGGCAGGCCTTTTTGCTGCGCCCTTTAGCGCCGCACCTTTGGTATGCGGCTGTCATCGGTTTCCTGCGGACCGACATCGCCTTCCCACACGCTGTGGCCTTTACGGACATAGATGTTGATCTCAGCCCCGGTGCCGATGGCATTCAGCTTGTGAATCGGATGCATCATGCTTTCGCCGCGCGTATCGTCGGGGGTTCTCCAAATCAGATAGCCCTTGCCGGAGGGACGACCGGAGTTCCGAGTTTCAACGATCCGCTCTATCTTGGCAACTGCACGATACCCAAAGCGCCGGGTCAGGACAGAGCGGTTGGCACGCCCGCCGACCCGCCACAGCGCGATCAGGCTGCCGACACCGGCAAAACCCGCAATCCATTGCATGATAACCGCACCATCATGGGCTTGACCAACATAGGTCTCGAACTTTCGGGGATTGTCCGGAAGGTAGCGGATGGTGTGGGATGATCCTGCAGGCGCGCTTCTGTGTTGGGCGCGAGACACTTTGCGTTCGCGCTGCACCGTCTGTTGATCGACTGTGAAGCGATAAGTGACGTAATAGTCGTCGGATCCCTCACTATCGCGTCTGATGCGACGGCTGACTGCTTCAGCCTGCGTTTCGACACCAACCCGTTCATACCGGGCGGCGGACTGATACCCTACAACACTCCCGAACGTGACGGCGATGCAGATCACCGCCGCGACAATTGGAATCCACCCACCGTGCCCACGAAACACGGAGAACCACGCGCGTGGCTCGGTCAGGTCATGTTTCGGCGGTACTTCTTTCAACCCAGCAGATCCAAACGATATTCTTAATGCATAAGCATGACAGAAGACGCCGCAAACCCTTTTCCTTCTTGCCCCCCTCCGCTATCTGCACATTCAAGCGCAGGAGAGTTGCAGATATGCCGATGGAAAAGACATTCAACGCCGCCGAGGCTGAACCCCGCATCTACGAGATGTGGGAACAGGCAGGCGCCTTCAAAGCGGGCGCGAACGCCAGCCGGGACGAGACCTTTTGCATCATGTTGCCCCCCCCCAATGTGACGGGGCACTTGCACGTCGGCCACGCATTCAACCACACGATCATGGATATGCTGACCCGTTGGAAACGGATGCAGGGCTATGACACCCTCTGGCAGCCAGGACTGGATCACGCGGGTATTGCAACGCAGTTGATGGTGGAAAAAGACCTTGCCGAAACCCAGCAGCCCAAGCGGGTTGAGTTGGGCCGCGAGAAGTTTCTTGAGAAGGTCTGGGAATGGAAAGCCGCCAACGGCGGTATGATCGAACAACAGGCCCGCCGTTTGGGCGACAGCATGGATTGGTCCCGTTCGGCCTTTACCATGTCGGGTGCCGAAAGCGCCCCTGCGACTGAAAAACCCGGCAACTTCCATGATGCCGTGCTCAAGGTCTTTGTCGAGATGTACAACAAAGGCCTGATCTATCGCGGCAAGCGGTTGGTCAACTGGGACCCGCATTTTGAAACCGCGATCTCTGACCTCGAAGTCGAGAACATCGAGGTCGACGGCCACATGTGGCACTTCAAATACCCGCTGGCGGGCGGCGAGACCTATGAATACGTCGAAAAAGACGAAGACGGCAACGTGACCCTGCGCGAAACGCGGGATTACATTTCCATCGCCACGACCCGCCCCGAAACGATGCTCGGCGATGGTGCCGTGGCCGTGCACAAGGACGATGAACGCTATGCGCCCATCGTCGGCAAGCTGTGCGAAATTCCGGTTGGGCCAAAAGAACAACGCCGCCTGATCCCGATCATCACAGATCCCTACCCTGATATGAACTTCGGGTCAGGTGCGGTGAAAATCACCGGCGCGCACGATTTCAACGACTATGAAGTCGCCAAGCGCGGCGGTATCCCGATGTACAACCTGATGGACACCAAGGGCGCGATGCGCGCCGATGGAAAGCCATATGTTGAAGAGGCTGCGACGGCCCAAGCGATTGCAAACGGCGACCAAGAGTTCGACGAGGCGATGATCGCCGCGATGAACATGGTGCCCGAAGAATACCGTGGGTTGGACCGGTTTGAAGCACGCGAGCGCGTGGTGGCCGACATCACCGCCGAAGGCAACGCGGTCATGACCACACAGATCATCAAGAACGACGACGGCGAAGAGGTTGAAATAACCGTGCCTTACGTCGAAGCCAAAAAGATCATGCAGCCGCAGGCCGAGCGCGGCGGCACGGTCATCGAACCGATGTTGACCGACCAATGGTTCGTGGATACCGCCCAAATCGTCGGTCCGGCGCTGGATGCAGTCCGCGAAGGCCGCACCAAGATCATGCCGGAAAGCGGCGAGAAGGTTTATTATCATTGGCTTGAGAACATCGAACCTTGGTGCATCTCGCGCCAACTGTGGTGGGGACATCAGATCCCGGTTTGGTATGGGCTGCCGGTAACTTCGCGTCCTGCTTACACCGAGCGGCAACGCGAAATGGACAAGCTGTATCGGCGTCCTGGAGGACCATTTCCGAACAATAAACACGGTGTATGTGAATTTTGTGCAACTTCCTTTGAAGAAGCAAAAGCGATGGCCTTTGAATACTACGGCGAAGAAGTCGTTGAACTCACCGATCTTGAGGAAATGCGAAAACACCAGAATGATCCAGACAATCGGGGCAAGATAGCTGTCTACCGCGACCCCGACGTCCTCGACACATGGTTCTCCTCCGGCCTTTGGCCCTTCGGCACCCTCGGCTGGCCTGCGGAAGACGAGGCGATGAAATACTTCCCCGGCGACGTCCTTGTCACAGGCCAGGACATCCTGTTCTTCTGGGTCGCCCGCATGATGATGATGTCCGAGGCGATCATGGGCCAGGAACCGTTCCACACGGTCTATCTGCACCAGCTGGTCCGCGACGCCAAAGGCGAAAAGATGTCCAAGACCAAGGGCAACGTGATCGACCCGCTCGACATGATCGACGCTTACGGTGCCGACGCCCTGCGCTTTTCCAACGCGCAGATGGCGGCCTTGGGGGGCGTGCTGAAAATCAGCGAGGACCGGATCAAAGGCTACCGCAACTTTGGCACCAAACTGTGGAACGCCTTCAGCTTTGCCGAACACTATCAAATCGCCTATCCCGGCGATGCGGCGCGGCCTGCGGCGACTCAGACGCTGAACAAATGGATCATCGGCGAAACCGGCAAGGTGCGCGAAACGGTCGACGCGGCGATGGAGGCATACCGTTTCAACGACGCCGCCGATGCGCTTTATGCCTTCACATGGGGCAAGGTCTGCGACTGGTATCTGGAATTCTCCAAACCCATCCTGCAAGGCGATGATGCGAGTGCCAAGGCAGAGACCGAACAAACCCTGCGCTGGGTGCTGGACCAATGCCTGATCCTGCTGCACCCGATCATGCCGTTCATCACAGAAGAGCTATGGCAGCAGGCCGACAGCCGCGCCAAAATGCTGGTGCATGCCGACTGGCCGACCTACACCGCCGCTGAACTGGTGGATGCCGATGCAGACCGGGAAATGAACTGGGTGACCTCTCTGATCGACAACGTCCGCTCCGCCCGCGCGCAGGTGCATGTGCCTGCGGGGGCAAAGGTGCCGTTGCTGGTGACGGGGTTGGACGCCAAGGGCCAATCCGCATGGGACAACAACCATGTGCTGATCCAGCGCCTCGCCCGCATCGAGAGCCTAAGCCATGTCGATGACTTCCCCAAAGGCTGCGTCACGATCCCAATGGCGGGCGGCACCTTTGGCATTCCGCTGGCTGATCTGATCGACGTGGGCGAAGAAGTCGCACGACTTGAAAAGACGATGCAGAAGCTGGGCAAAGAACTCGGCGGTCTGCGTGGCCGCCTCAACAACCCCAAATTCGTGGCCTCCGCCCCGGATGAGGTTGTGGCCGAAGCGAAAGCCAACCTAGCCTTACGCGAAAACGAGGAAGCCCAACTCAAGGCCGCAATCGCGCGTCTGCAAGAGATCGGTTAAGAACAAAGGGGGCGGTCACCAACTGCCCCCTGACTTTCTTCGTCCAATCAAACTTCCGCCGGAGGCATCCTCAGGGCACCACACGCTCAACCGCGCGCATCATTCCCAACGCCTTATCATAGACCAGCGTCAAAATCCGTCGTCCGCCGGTCTTTCCAGCCACCTGTGGAACCGAGCGCACCGCAAAGGCGGCCCCGGAACTGGCCAAAAATCCGCGTCTACTCATCTTCATCGGGGTCGCTCCTTGTTGCGAACGATTCTCATATATGAACGGTTGCGCAGAATTCAAGCACCCGGTTATCTGGCGCCATGACAAAACCATCCCTCACCCCCCTCGCCCAAAGCCTGCCTGCCTCCGTCCCTTTCGTGGGACCAGAGGCACAGGAACGGCAAATGGGCCGCCCCTTCACAGCGCGGCTTGGCGCCAACGAAAGCGCCTTTGGCCCGTCGCCCGAAGCCATTGCCGCGATGCAAAAGGCTGCGGGCGAAGCATGGATGTATGGTGACCCAGAAAGCCACGATTTGCGCCAAGCTCTTGCCGCGCATTACGGTATCACACCAGAGAACATCATGGTCGGCGAAGGCATTGATGCGCTTCTGGGGCTTCTAGTCCGGCTCTATGTCGGCGCGGGCGACGCAGTCGTAACCTCCGCAGGCGCATATCCGACCTTCAATTACCATGTGGCCGGGTTTGGCGGCGCGCTGCACACGGTCCCCTACAAGGGCGACCATGAAGACCCCGATGCGCTGATCGCCAAAGCGGGTGAGGTTTCAGCCAAGCTGATCTATATCGCCAACCCCGATAACCCCATGGGCAGTTGGCACACCGCAGACGTCATGCAAAACATGATCGCCCGCTTGCCTGCGGGGTGCATGTTGGTTTTGGACGAAGCCTATGTGGATCTTGCACCCTCGGGCACCGTGCCCGCCCTTGATCCGCAAGCAGAGAATGTCATCCGTATGCGCACCTTTTCCAAGGCGCACGGCATGGCAGGGGCACGTGTGGGCTATGCCATTGGTGCGCCAGACGTCATCAACGGCTTCAACAAGGTCCGCAACCACTTCGGCATGTCCCGGATCAGTCAGGCCGGTGCTTTGGCGGCGTTGCGGGACATTGCTTGGCTGGAACACATCCAAAACGAGGTGGAAAAGGCGCGGCAGAGGATTGCGGCCATCGCAAAACACAATGATCTCGCCCCACTGCCCTCAGCCACCAACTTCGTCACGATTGACTGCGGACGCGACGGCAACTTCGCACGCGCAGTGCTCGCGGCCCTTGTCGCCGACGGCATCTTTGTCCGGATGCCCTTCGTCGCGCCACAAGACCGCTGCATCCGGGTCAGTTGCGGCACAGAGGCTCAGATTGATGCGTTTGAGACGGCACTTCCCCGCGCGCTCACGCAGGCGCACGAAAAATTAGGGTGATTTTCACGCGGTTCTGGCTAATTTATGTGATAAATCCAAGGAAGCGCGATGTCACAACAACCGATCCAAGCCGTAGAAGACTATACCGATGCGTTTCTTGGCACGCTGTTTATTTTTCTCTTTATGGGCTTCTGGGTCATCGCCGCTGCCGTTGGATACATTTGGGTCGCCGTGACGGCCTATGGCCTGAATATGTTCTTCAAATGGATCGGTAGGGTCAAAAACAGCTAGGCTCTTGCGGCCAAAGCGGACGCCGCAGCGGCCAACGCCCCGTCACCATGCGCGATGTTCAGCGCCTTCAGCCCTGCATCAATCGTCCCCAGCACCCCCATGATCATATGCGCATTCACATGCCCCATGTGACCAATCCGAAAAAACCCATCTGCGGGTTCGCGGCCCAGCCCGATGCCAAGCGTCAGCCCACAGTTTTGCTCGCACCATTTGCGCAAGGCATCACCATTGGGTGATCCAATTGCAACCGAAGTCACCGCATGCGAGCGATGTGCCGGATCTGCGATATTCAAATGCATCGGCCCTGTGGTTGACCACTGATCAAACGCGGCCCAGATGATCTGCGCCAGCTTTTCATGTCGTGCAAAGACCTGATCGAGCCCTTCGGCTTTGATCAGATCAAGCGCTGTACGCAGTCCATACAAATGATGGGTAGGTGCTGTGCCATCAAAGTATTTGAAGTAGTAGTCCGGGTTCACCCGCGGCCGCCAATCCCAATAGGCCGTCACCCGGTCGCCCCGTGCGGCATCCGCCTTGGCGTTGTACCAGACAAAGCTCACACCCGCCGGTGTCATCAGCCCCTTCTGACAGCCGGACACCATGACATCCACGCCCCAAGCGTCCATTTCAAACCGGTCACAGCCCAATGAGGCTATGCAATCGGCCATCAGCAATGCGGAATGGCCTGTGCGGTCCATTACGTCGCGCAGGCCCGCAATGTCATTTTTGACGCTGGTTGATGTATCAACATGCACGGCCAAGACGGCCTTGATCCGACCCTCCTTGTCGCTCGCCAAAACCTCTTCGACTTGGGCCAAGGCGATGGACGATTGTGCGCCATAGTCAATCGTTTCGACCTTTGCGCCCAAACCTTCCGCCATTTCGCCCCAACCGATGCAGAACCGCCCCGTGGCAAGGACCAGAACCGTATCACCCGCGCTAAGTACGTTGGCCAAAGCGGCCTCCCAAGCGGCGTGCCCATTGCCGATATAGATCGCGACATTGCTATCTGTCATCGCAACGTGCTTCAGGTCGGGAACAAGACTGTCAGTCAAATCATGCAACTCACCTTCATAAATGTTCGGCGACGCCCGGTGCATGGATTGCAAAACGGCATCCGGCATGACCGAGGGACCGGGGATGGCCAGATAAGGGCGACCTTGGGACAATGACATGTAAGTGGGCTTTCATGGATGTGTGGTTTGAAACGGACACTAACGCCGGGCAATGCAAGGTCAACCTTGCCCAACTTGCACGGCCACCCCATTTACGCGTAGACGGTGCTTAAGCACATATCGCAAAAGGCCATTGATGCCCCCTCCCACGCCAGAATCCGGTTCTGAAAAACAACAGTCAGCCTTTAAGCTATTTGCTTGGCTATGGCGGGATTATCTGCGCCAGCACAAGCTGTTGTTGATCGCCGCCGTCATCTTGATGGCCATCGAAGGATCAATGCTGGCTTTGATCAGCCGCATGATTCAGCCGATGTTTGACGATGTCTTCGCCGAAGGTGACCGCGACGCCCTTTATTTTGTGGGCTTTGCAATCATGGGCATTTTCTTTGTCCGGGCCGTTACATCATCGGGACAACGCATTCTGATGGCGCTGATCAAACAATTGGCGGCAGCGGGTATGCGCAAACACATGCTGCGTCACCTCATGACGCTTGATAGCGGATTTTTCCAAATCCACCCACCCGGCCAGCTGATTGAGCGTGTTCAGGGTGATGTCGGCGTGATCAACGGCGTCTGGAGCAGCCTGCTAACAGCCGTAGCCCGCGATCTGGTGTCGCTCATCGGTCTTCTGGCCGTTGCTCTTTGGATCGATTGGCGCTGGACGCTGATTGCCATTGTCGGCGTTCCGCTGCTCATCCTGCCGTCACTAATGGTACAGGCCTATATCCGGCGCCGCTCGCGCGACACCCGCGAGATTGCAGGCCGCGTCTCGACCCGTCTGGATGAGGTGTTTCATGGTATCAACCCGATCAAGTTGAACGCGCTCGAAACCTATCAGGCCAAGCGGTATGACAGGCTGATCAAGGAAGGCGTACATGCCTCTATGCGCACGTCTGTGGGGCAAGCCGCCGTGCCGGCAATGATTGATATCATGACGGGCATCGGGTTTCTGGGCGTCATGCTTTATGGCGGATCCGAGATTATCTCTGGTGAAAAGACTAATGGCGAGTTCATGGCGTTCTTTACAGCCATGTCGCTGGCATTTGATCCGCTGCGCCGCCTTGGCGCGATGAGCGGTCAGTGGCAGATGGCGGCGGCCAGTGTCGAGCGCTTACAATACGTATTGAACCTGCACCCCACGATCTTATCGCCGGCGCAGGCCAAGCGCATTCCACGGGACTCTCCAGTTGTGGTGCTTGACAATGTGCATATGAACTATGGTGAACTGCCGGTTCTGCGCGGGGCCAGTTTTGTGGCTGAGGCAGGCAAAACAACGGCTCTTGTAGGTGCATCGGGTGCAGGTAAAAGCACGGTATTCAACGTTTTGACCCGTTTGGTCGAACCCAATGATGGAACAGTCATTGTTGGCAACACCCCCATAACCGACTACGACCTAGGGGAACTACGGGGCCTTTTTTCCGTCGTGACCCAAGATGCGGCACTCTTCGACGAGACACTGCGCGACAACATCCTGCTGGGACGCGATGATGTTGATGAGGCTCACCTGAAAGCGATCCTTGACGCAGCCCATGTCAGTGATTTTCTGCCCTCACTCTCCGACGGTCTTGATAGCCCCGCAGGTCCGCGCGGGTCAAACCTGTCTGGCGGCCAACGCCAACGCGTCGCTATTGCACGCGCTTTGCTGCGCGACACGCCGATCCTGCTGCTGGACGAGGCGACGAGCGCGCTGGACACCAAGTCAGAGGCCATTGTGCAAACAGCACTTGAAAAGCTATCAGCCGGACGCACGACGCTGGTGATCGCGCACCGGCTGTCGACGATCCGCAATGCGGATTCAATCGTCGTGATGGATCAGGGTCGAGTGGTCGATCAAGGTGACCATGATACACTGATGGCGCGCGGTGGCATTTACGCTGATCTGCACCGCCTGCAATTTTCACAATCTGAAAGCGAAGATGATGGCTGACCGGACCGTTCTGTCGATTGGTGGCGAAGACCGCGTGTCGTTTTTGCAGGGGCTGGTTACGAATAATGTAACCAAGGCAGATGGCGGGATCATCTACACCGCCCTTCTGACGCCACAGGGAAAATTCATCGCGGATTTCTTTGTCGTTGGCGAGGATGATCGCCTGCTGATCGACGTTGCCACCTCGCATGCGCCGACGCTTGGCCAACGGCTGATGATGTATCGCCTGCGAGCGGCTATAACTATTGAACAAACCGATCTGATCGTATCCCGCGGCACTGGCGCAATACCGGACGGTGCCTTCGCAGATCCGCGCCACCCGGAAATGGGATGGCGCGCTTATGGCGATGCGGACATCAGCGACGACACCGATTGGGATGCGCTCCGCGTCGCGCATATGATCCCAAAGACCGGCATCGAATTGGGTGACGATACTTACGTGCTGGAAGCCGGTTTTGAGGCGCTGAACGGTGTGGATTTCAAAAAAGGCTGTTTTGTTGGGCAAGAGATCGTCGCGCGGATGAAACACAAGACGACACTCAAGAAAGGGCTGGCACAGGTTTCCATCTTGGGCGAGGCCAGTCCCGGCGATGCGATTACGGCAAATGGAAAGCCTGCCGGGACACTGCACACGGTGTCAGGCGACAAGGCGCTGGCCTTTCTGCGTTTCGACCGGGCTGATGGTGACATGCAGGCGGGCAACGCTACGCTCACACGCCTGAAGTAGCTTTAGGCGCGTTCAGCGTATTCAAACGTTTCCGTATTCACCACGATGTCTTCGTCCTGACCCACAAACGGCGGGATCATCACACGAACGCCGTTATCAAGCGTTGCGGGCTTAAAGCTGTTCGCGGCGGTCTGGCCTTTCACGACAGGCTCTGTCTCAACGACTTTGCATGTCACCTTTTGCGGTAAGCTGACGTTCAAAGCCTCTTCGCCGTAGTATTCGATCTTGACGGTCATGCCATCCTGCAAGAACGGGCGGCGGTCGCCAAGGATGTCAGCGGGCAATGCAATCTGTTCATAGGTTTCGCTATCCATAAAAGTCAGCATATCGCCGTCCTCAAACAGGAACTGCTGATCCTTTTGATCCAGACGCACGCGCTCAACCTTATCGGCAGAGCGGAACCGTTCGTTCAACTTGCGGCCGTCACGCAGGTTTTTCAGCTCGACCTGCGCAAATGCACCACCCTTGCCAGGCTTGACGTGATCAACCTTCACAGCAGCCCAAAGGCCGCCTTCATGCTCCAACGTGTTACCGGGGCGAATTTCGTTACCGTTGATTTTGGGCATGGGTCGCAGCACCTTGATTTATTAAGAAAGGTTGAATGGTTTGCACCGCAGCCTATATCTGCGTGGTGGGAGTCTGACAAGATCATCGAGAGAGCAACAATTCGGTCCGCGCGAGCTATGCGCAAAATGCATGGCTGCCATTCCAAAAGAGAGCCCCCGAATCGGATCAGAACAGGCATAAAGGCCCGCACGCGGGAACTACAAGACCAAAAACAAAGGGAAGCATGATGAGAGATTTCGTCGACGGTACAGCCTTCAACAACGAGCAAGGTAACCGTGCCCGCAAGCTTTTCGCAGCAGTCGTCCTGGCTGCATTGGATGACGCAATTGCGGATGACAAGAAATATGGCAACGGCCCAGAGCAGATTGCACGCTGGGCACGGTCGCGCGATGGCCGTGAAGTGTTGTCCTGCGCCGGTATTGACCCAAACGAGCGGGTTGTCGGCGGTCTGATGGAATTCGTCGGAAAAGGCGTCCGTACCTCTGTGGCGCTGTCACGTGAAGAAAGCGAACGTCGCAACGCGGCCGAGCAAGAAGCACGCGCTGCCTAAAGATAGCTTGCAGTAATGCAAAAAGACGCGGTCCTGAAGGGGCCGCGTTTTTTTATGTCAGGGGCCGGCAAACATAATCGCGAAAATGATAAATGGCGCAAACTCGGCCGCACCCAGCGTCACAATCAGCCCACGCATCCAAATTCCCTTGAAGCGATGCCATAGTATGCCACAGCACAGCAGCGACAGCGCTACCTCAATCGCGCCTGCGATATTACCATAGTGATCCGGGTCCCAATAACTGACTGGACTTTGAAAAATCCAGTTGCTGAGTGGCCAGAAATGCGCCCGCCCGTCGTCGTTATGCAGCAGAAAATCCAACCCAAGGTGCAACAAAGCCGCCCCACATAGCGCAATCATCACCTGTGAACGGACCATCGCACCCAAGCCAAAGGCAATCCCCCACAGGATCATCGAGTTGTCGATGCGGAATATGCTTTGCCACGCGTCTGAAAAATATAGCTGGCCAAAGACCACCTCGGGTGGCGTGCCCAAGACCTGCAAATGCCACCCCACCATTAAGTAAAGCGACAGATCCGGGATCAACGATCCGGCAAAGGCCGCTGCGGTGACCGCAGGCCGCCTGGCTTTGCCAAAGGCCGTCATGCCGAAAATCAGATGCGCCGGTGTGTTCATGCTCTTTCCCCGCGCCTCTTGCGCCCCTATGAAGTGAACGAAGGGGGCAGCGATGGCCAGAGCAATCATGATCCAGGGCGCGGGCTCGAACGTGGGTAAATCCATGCTGGTCGCCGGTATTGCGCGGGCCTGCATTAGGCGCGGTATGTCCGTAGCACCGTTCAAGCCGCAGAATATGTCCAACAATGCCGCTGTCACGGCAGATGGCGGCGAAATTGGTCGCGCACAGGCGCTACAGGCGCTGGCCTGCGGATTGGAACCGTTGGTCGATATGAACCCGGTCCTGCTAAAACCTGAGTCGGAAATTGGCGCGCAGGTCATTGTCCAAGGCAAACGCTTTGCCACAATGAAAGCCCGCGACTATGGCAAGCAGAAAGCCAAACTGATGCCACCCGTTCTGGACAGCTTCCGCCGCATTGGCGAAGGCCGCGATCTGGTGATCGTCGAAGGTGCAGGCAGCCCCGCAGAGGTAAACCTGCGCGCAGGCGACATCGCCAACATGGGTTTTGCCAGCGCCGCCAATGTGCCTGTCGTCCTAATCGGTGATATCGACCGGGGCGGCGTGATTGCCCAGCTTGTGGGCACACATGCCGTTTTGCCACCTGAGGATGAGGCCCTGATCAAGGCGTTCGCAATCAATAAGTTCCGCGGCGATCCAACGCTTTTTTCCGCTGGGATGGATATTATTGCAGAGCGCACCGCATGGGCGCCGCTTGGTATCGTGCCTTGGTTTGCTGACGCGTGGAAACTCCCTGCCGAGGATGTCATGGACATTACAAGTCGCAGGGGCGGTGCGATCAAAATTGCGGTGCCCCGCCTGAACCGTATCGCGAATTTTGATGATCTTGACCCGCTGACCGCCACGCCAGATGTCAGCGTCGAGATTATTGAGGCCGGTCGCCCCCTGCCCGGTGATGCCGATCTGGTCATCATACCCGGCTCAAAGTCCACCATCGCCGATCTGGCCCATTTCCGCATGCAAGGCTGGGATATCGACCTATATGCCCATGTGCGGCGCGGCGGGCATGTGCTGGGTGTCTGTGGGGGCTATCAGATGCTGGGGGCCGAGATTGTCGACGATGACGGCATCGAAGGTCCGCCATCGCGTGTTAACGGGCTTGGCCTGCTGGACGTGCGCACAGTAATGGTGCCGCAAAAGCGACTAGCTCTCTCGGATGCGACGTATTTGCCGACAGGTGATGCTGTCAGCGGCTATGAGATCCATATAGGTGAAACTGACGGTCCCGACTGCACCCGCGCCTGGCTGTCGTTGGATGGGCGTGGTGAAGGGGCTGCATCACCCGATGGCCGCGTCATGGGATGCTATCTGCATGGGCTTTTTGCAGCAGATGCGTTCCGTGCGGCCTTTCTTGCAAAGATCGGAAAGCCAGTCACGAACCATGACTATTCAAAGAGCGTCGAAAACACGCTGGATGCGCTGGCCGCCCATCTGGAAACCCATATGGATATTGATGCGCTGCTCAAAATAGCAGGCTAGTCTTGGCCCATCTCGCGGCTTGTCAGCACGCGGTTGATCTCGCGGCGGACCAGTTTGCGCACATTGCGCGTGATACGTTCACCCAAGGCCCCGCTCAGCTCCTCATGCATGATTTTCACAACCATGCCGCGCAGCATGTCTTCGTCAATGCCAACAAGGGGCGTGGGGGCCGACGCCTGCTCTTTGGGTTCGGCAGGCTTGCCTTTTGCCGCGAAAGCATCCTTCACCGGGAAGCGGCCACTGGATGCAGTGCCTTGCGCTTCATTGGCGGTGACCGCATCAGGTGCCATTTCAGCTTGTGCAAGCGAATCGTCGTTAGGCGTTCGAAAGGCGCTTGCAGCCCATGCGGCATCCGCGAAATCTTCGCCTTCATCGGGTTCCCAGTCGTCAGACTGGGCTGTCACTGCCGCCTCAAGCTCGGCGATTGTTGCCTCAAGACCTATCTTGTCCAGCCCTTTGGCCGCGTTCAGCACATGGACATTTCCTTGTACAAGGTCCGAGTTTGGGTCAATGAACACAGGTGTTTCGTGCGTCGGTTCATCCGTGACACGCTGTTCGGGTGTCAGGATCAAACGTTCACGTAGGATGCGCGATCGGGTGCGGTGCGGCTCTTTGTGCGATACAAAATCACGTACCGATGAAACCAGTTCATCAATATCATCCGTATGTGCCATCTTGGACATCGTTTTCATCCCAATTCTGCACCCAGTCTCAAGACTTTAGCGGATTTTCACGCACCAAACAACTACGCGTTTACTCTCTGCCGATTGCCTCTAGAACCCGATCAAGCGCGTCGCCCTGCGGCGAGCTGACCGCGCCGTTATTGACCAGATTGTAGTATTCGGACGGATCATATTGTTGCACAGGCAGGTTCAGGTGATCAGCCGTCAGCAAACCCATCGCAGACAACAGTGAATAAGAAGCCACGACCTCATCCGACTGCGCGGCGATGCTGTTGGCCTCTGCATCAAGCAATTCCTGCTCTGCATTCAGCACGTCCAAGGTGGTGCGTGAACCCAATGTCGCTTCTTCGCGCACGCCCTGAAAGGCGATGCGCGCCGCACTGATTTGCTGTTCGGACGCTTGCCGCGAAGCGCGTGCGACCTGCAAAAGGGCGAACGCATTGCCGACCTGTTGTTCAATTGTCTGGGTCGTCAGGATCAAACCGGACCGGGCGGAATCGCGGTTGGCCCGCCCCTGCCGCACCTGGCTGGAGATAAGACCACCGTTGTAGATCGGACCACCAATACTCAACCCGATCTGAGCGCTATCGTTTGCGTCTTCATCTCTGCTTACAAAACCATCAAGCGTCACCCGCGGCTTTATAGCAGCCTGCGCCCGCTGGATGTTCAACTCAGCGGCCGTCACAGAGTGCTGGGCCTCAAGAATGCGGGGGTGGTTGCGCACGGCAAAAGCCTTGGCATCTGCCATATTGCGCGACACAGGCGCAGGGTTCACTGCCCGTGGCCCAGCAGGCGCACGCCCGACAGCGACAACATACTCTTCCACGGACTGTGCCAGATCGCCCTGAGCCGCCGCTAACAAGCTGCGGGCCGCAGCCAAACGCGCCTCAGCCAAAGCGACGTCGGTACGTGTCACTTCGCCCACTTCAAACCGGTCTTGTGCCGCGCGAAACTCTTGCGTGATCAAACGCACATTGTTCTCGCGCAATTCAACAAACTGGCGCGCACTGCGCAGGTTCATGTAAGCCTGTACAGCACGCAAAAGCACATCCTGCTCAACGCCACGCAATGCTTGCCGGGTGCCCAGAACGACCTCTTTTTGTGCTTCAATCGCCAGCCGGTTCGCACCACCGCTGTAAAGCGTCAACTCCGCGCCAATGCGCGCAAGAACTGAGTCGCTGGTATCTTGAATTGGCGTTTCGACCCGCGTGCGATTGGCCGACAATGACCAGTTGATCACAGGCAGCGTCGCCGCAACAGACTGCGCCACCCCTTCGTCAGCGGCCCGCAACAAGGCTCGGTTCTGCTCCAGCAAACCAGAGTTGTTATATGCAGATGTCAGTGCTTCTGACAGTGTTTCAGCCTGTGCAACTGGTGCCAAACACATCGACACCAACACTGCTGCAATCAATCTTTGACGTCTGATCATGCTATAACCCCAATTGTTTGTTTTTATACGCGAAATACCGCGCAAACGATCACTCAGAGCGCAAAAACATCGCGCCGTTCAAAACCTGACAGCACCGGTGCACTTGCATTAAAGGCAAAGCGCCAGTTAACAGCACCATCAATTTTATGACCAACGCGCGCGACACCCAATGTGCCTTCGGAGAAAACACAAGCGACCCGACCGCCTTCGCGTAGTTGATCCAGAACAGTCGCAGGCATTTCTTCAACACCGCCTTGCACGATGATGATGTCATATGGCCCGGACTTTTCCGCGCCCTCAGTAAGTACACCTGCCATGACAGCCGCATTATCAATGCCGTTTTGCGACAAGATACCCTGTGCTTCTTGCGCGCGCGCCTCATCATCTTCGACGCCGACGACAAAATCACACATCTGCGCCAGAATAGCGGTCGAATAGCCAAGTCCACAGGCGATATCCAACGCGATATGGGAGGGCTGCACATCCAGCACTTCCAGCATCTTGGCCAAGGTGCGCGGCTCAAGCATCACGCGACCACCCCCGATGTCGAGGTTTTCGCCCACATAGGCCGCTTCACGCCTGTCATCGGGTACAAAAGCCTCGCGCGGGACGGACAGCATTGCGTCAATGATGGGAAACTTGGTCACATCGGACGGACGCACCTGCGTGTCGACCATCATTGTGCGGCGTGAGGTATAGTCAGTCACGATCTAAACTCTTTCGTTCAGTTGTTTGTTGTTTGATGCCATAGAAGGTTGCAAGCAGCAACATTGAACATGACCGCCGAGGCGGATTGCGGCGCACAAACGACGGCGCATTGCAGGTCCAGGGATATGTTTGGAGGCGAGTACCGGAATCGAACCGGTCTAGACGGATTTGCAATCCGCTGCATAACCTACCTGCCCACTCGCCTCGTGCCGCCATCACCTAAGGACCAAGCCCCTTCACGTCAAGCGGATATCATATCATGCAGAACGTCATTATTGATATCTCCGCGCCCGCCTTGCCAAAGCCCGTTTCCTTTCCCGCAGCATCAAGTTACGTTGCCATAACATCGTGATCGGGCCTGCCTTTCACACGCTAGCTGGAAAAAACGACATGTCGCGCTCAGTTCTATTTGTCACCGGGACCCGGGCCGATTTTGGCAAGTTGGAACCTTTGGCGGTCGGTTGTCGCGACGCAGGTTTTGACGTGTCATTCTTTACGACCGGGATGCATATGCTGGAACGCTATGGCCTGACCAAGCTTGAGGTGCACCGCACCCCCGGCGTGCAGGTGCATGAGTTCCTCAACCAGCGTCCGGGCGATCCGCAGGATATGGTTTTGGCCAAGACCGTCATCGGGTTTTCGGACTTCGTGAAGGAATACAAACCCGATCTGGTCGTGATCCACGGTGACCGGGTTGAGGCATTGGCCTGTGCACTTGTCTGCGCGACCAATTACATCCGCTGCGCGCATATTGAAGGCGGCGAAGTCTCTGGTACGATTGATGAAATCTATCGTCATTGTAACAGCAAACTGGCCAGTCAGCATTTTGTGTCATCCGAGGATGCCGCGCGCCGGGTTATGGCGCTGGGTGAACCTGAGGCAAACATCCACGCCATCGGATCACCCGAGTTGGACTTTCACGCGGGGCCATCGGGCGTCACATTGGCCGAGGTTCAGGATCGCTACGACCTGCCCTTTGATGACTACGGGATTTGTGTCTTTCATCCGGTGACCTCCGAGGCGGATACGATGGGCATTCAAGCTGACGCGCTTTTTGGTGCGTTGGACCGGTCCGGGCAGAATTTCGTGGTGATTGCGCCCAACAATGATCCCGGATCAGCGGCGATCTTTGATGCAATCGCCCGCGTACCCCAGGACCGCTTCAGGGTCTTGCCGTCGATGCGTTTTGCACATTTCTCGGAACTGATGAAAAACGCCAAGGCCATGGTTGGCAATTCATCTGCTGGCGTCCGCGAGGCTCCCTTTATCGGGCTTCCTTCGCTGGATATCGGCACGCGGCAGACCAACCGCGCGAAGTCTCCGTCGGTGTTTTTTGCCGATGCGACCGACGAGCCCGCTATTGCGCAGTTCCTGCAGAACCAATGGGGCCGGTCCTATCCCCGCCATGACGCTTTTGGCGGTGGCAGTGCCGCTGAGCGTTTTGTTGCTGTGCTGACCGCCTCTGCATTCTGGGAAACGTCGCTACAAAAGACCTTCCATGACACCGCCGACTGAAATGCATCGCGGACCTGTGCTACGCTGCTATTTGGCCGCCAGCCATCTGTTTCCGCTTGTCGCAAAGCCAATCCTTCAGCGGCGTCTGAAACGCGGCAAGGAGCATCCGACGCGGTGGCCAGAGAAACTTGGGCAAGCACTTGCGCCCCGGCCAGAAGGGCCACTTGTTTGGTTACATGCGGTCGGCTTGGGCGAAGTTCTGTCCGTTCGCGGCTTGATTGACCGGCTGTCCAAGGCCCGCCCTGATCTGTCTTTTCTGGTTACGTCCAGCACGGCTGCCTCGGCTGAAGTTTTTGCCAAGAACGCCCCTGCCCGCACACTGCACCAGTTCCTGCCCCTTGACGCGCCGGGCTATCGGAGGCGCTTTCTGGATCATTTTACGCCCGATTTTTGTGTCTGGGTCGAACAAGACCTATGGCCCGGCTTGGTCAGCGATCTGGCGGCGCGCGGAATACCGCAGTGCATGGTGGCCGCGCGAATGAATACGAAATCGCATAGCGCGCACCAAAGGGCCAGTGGCCTCTTTCGTGATCTTTATGGTGCGATGGCCTTGATCACCGCTCAGGATGAGGCAACGGCCGCGCATCTGCGGTCGTTTGGTGCCGATCCGCAGGTCAGCGGGTCACTGAAACCTGCCGCACCACTGTTGTCTTACGAGCCAAAAGCATTGGCGACGATCACAGCGCATTTAGCGGGGCGCACGGTCTGGGCGGTTGCCCCGGCCCATGCGGCGGATATGCAAATTGCACAGGAAGCACATGATTTGCTACGCAAAAGCGATCCATCTGCGCTTCTTATCATTGCGCCGCGCTTTCCTAACGCCGCTGTCACGCATCCGGGTCCGCGTCGGTCCAAAGGCGAAATGCCAAACGCGGAGGACGCTGTCTGGCATTTCGATACCTTTGGCGAACTTGGGCTTGTCTATCGCCTTGCCCATGCGGTTTTGATCGGCGGCACATTTGGCGACGTTGAAGGACACAACCCGTGGGAAGCGGCGGCCTTGCGTTGCGCTATCCTTCATGGACCGCGCACTGCGAATTTCGCGGCGGACTTCGGTGGGCTGACTGCGGCATCAGGTGCGACGCTTGTGCGCACGGCAGACGACATCGCGGCTGCGCTGACGTCTGATGACCTTGATGCGCAGGTTGCCCATGCGACGCAAGCGATCAAGACAGCAAGCGCACAAACAGACGCGCTGGCGGCGGCGCTTTTGCAGTTGTTGAAGATGCCTGATGCCCGCTAGCTTTCCCAGTCTGAAACTGCGCTTGGCCCTCGTGGCTTACAGCATTCTGTGGTGGGTTCTGCTGCCTGTTGTCCTGCTTTACCTCAACCGAAGGGGTCGCAAAGATCCGTTTTATGCCCAAAATCTGTCTGAACGTTTTGGCCGCCACAACGCACCGCTCAGGAACCCTGTGTGGGTCCATGCCGTATCACTTGGCGAAATGCGCTCTGCCACGCCATTGATCCGCGCGCTTTTGGCAAAGGGCGAAACCATCGTCACGACCCATTTCACCCCTGCCGGACGACGCGAGGCGATGCGCGAGTTTGCAGCCGAGATTGCCGCAGGCACCGTGCAATCCGTATGGGTCCCCTTTGAGTATGGCTTTGCCTACCGGCGCTTTCTGCGCCATTTCACGCCAAAGTACGGCCTTGTCATGGAGATCGAGATTTGGCCGCGCATGATCATGGCTTGCCGCAAACATGGCACGCCTCTGTTCATGTGCAACGCGCAATACCCAAAAAAGAGCTTCGACAAGGACCAAAAGGGCCTTGGCCTGCGCGCCGCACTCGCCGGTGGTTTCGCAGGAGCCTTTGTCAAATCCGAAGGCCAAAAGGCACGCTTTGCCGCGGTGGGCATGCAAAACATCCATGTTACTGGCGAGTTGCGGTTTGATCAGCCAATCCCAGCGTCACATCTGCAAGCCGCTGCATCCTGCCGCGATGCGCTGACCAGTGGACGGCACAGCTTTACCCTGACCAGCGTAGTCGAGGGCGAGGATGCGATCTACATCGACATGATCCGTCAGACCAAGGGCGTGTTCTTCACCTACGTACCGCGCGCACCAGAACGGTTTGAAGAGGTCGCAGGGATGCTGGCAGCCGCAGGCATTCGGTTTGCGCGCAGGTCAGACCTGTTGAATGGCGACCTTGGGCTGACCAATCCAACACCCGACATTGACGTGCTTTTGGGTGACAGCATGGGCGAGATGTATTTCTACCTTGGTCTGTGCGACCGCGCCATCGTGGGTGGTGGGTTTGTGCCAAAAGGCGCACACAATGTCATCGAACCCCTGGCACTGAAGAAACCGGTCATCGTCGGGCCGCACATCTGGACCATCGAATACCCGGCAACCGAGGCAATTGCCGCAGGCGTCTGCCAGCTTGTCCCGGATGAGGCCGCCCTTTTGGCAGAGGTGGCTGCGCCCGGCACCGTCACAGACGCACAGATCACAGCGTTTTACCAAGAACATGCAGGTGGCGTTGCGCGCACCATCGCCGCCATCCCCAAAGCGCTTGACGGTTAACGCCCGATATCCTCTGGCCCAACGGCCGTCGCCTTGATAATCGCGAAAATCTGCTGACCAACGGCCAGTTCCATCCGCAGCGCACTGCGCCGCGTCACGCGGGCCAACAGATGATCCTTGCCCGCCAAAAGCCCCACCGCCATACCCGGTCCCCGCCCCTGTTCCACTTGCGTGATCGTGACGGGCAGCACATTCAGCGCGCTCAGCCCTGTGGGGCGGTCCTTGGCCAAGATCACATCCTGCGCCGGAATACGGATACGCACGGTTTGCCCCAAAACCCCCAATATCCCCGGCAACATCAAGCGACCGCCTGAAAAAGCCAACTCTGTCAGCCCATCGTCCAGCAGACGCCCCGCGACTTTCGTTGTGATCACCGCACCTGCTGCGCGAACCCCCACCAAAGGCACGGTTGCGGGCTGTGATAAAACCGTGCCGACCGGACCAACGGTCGCGACCTGCCCTGCCTCAAGCACCACCAATGTCGTCGCAAGCCGCGCGACTTCTGACACGTCGTGACTGACATAAAGCATCGGGATTTTCACCTCATCGCGAAGGCGTTCAATGAACGGCAAAATCTCAGCCTTGCGCGGCGCGTCCAGTGCGGCAAGCGGTTCGTCCATCAGCAATAGTTGCGGATTGCACATCAGCGCGCGGCCTAAGGCAACACGCTGGCGTTCACCGCCCGATAGGCCAGCAGGCATCCGGGTCAGCAGATGTTCCAAACCCAAAACCCCGATGACACGTTCTGCATCATGATCGCCACCGTAGGTCAGGTTGCGCATCACTGTCATATGCGGAAACAGGCGGGCATCCTGGAAGACATACCCAATCCGCCGCTGTTGCGGTGGCAAATGCGTCTTTTGCGTTGAGTCGTACAAAACGGTGTCACCCACCGCGATCCGTCCCGCATCCGGGCGCAGCAACCCGGCAACGGCATTGACGAGCGACGTCTTCCCCGATCCAGAGCGTCCAAAAATCGCAGTGACCCCGGCGGGTACCTCAAACTGCGCATCCAGCTGAAAATCACCCAGGCGTTTCTTGATATCGACGCTGATCATGGCTTGCCCAACCGCTTTGCCATACGCCGCGCAAGCCATTCGGAGACCAAGAGTGCGCCCATCGCAAGGACAACTGATACGATGACGAGCCCGACAATCGCAGGTTCGCTGCCCGGTACCTGCAACAGGCCATAGATCGCTGTGGGAATGGTCTGCGTCTGGCCGGGGATCGCTGCAACAAATGTGATCGTCGCGCCAAATTCGCCCAGCGCCTTTGCAAATCCCAGAATTGCGCCTGCCAGAACGCCGGGCAAGACAAGCGGCAATGTCACGCTACGCCAAATCCGCCCGCGCGAGGCACCAAGCGTGGCTGCGGCGTCTTCCAGCCCCGCATCGACGGCCTCAAACCCCAGCCGGATCGCCCGCACCATCAGTGGAAACGCCATGATCGCTGCGGCCAGTGCAGCGCCCGTCCAGCGAAAGGCGAAACTGATCCCAAAGGTCTGATAGAGCACGCTGCCAATCGGCCCTTGCTGTCCGAAAAGCACCAATAGCAAGTAGCCAGTGACGACCGGAGGCAGGACCAGCGGCAAATGCACCAGCCCGTTAAGCAACTGACGACCTGGAAAGCTTTTGCGCGCCAAGACGTAGGCGACCCAGATTGCGACCGGCAACGCACCCAAAGTGGCCACCAGCGCCACCCGCAGCGATAGCCAGATCGCCGTCCATTCAGCGGGGCCAAGCGTATCCATCATTGCGCGATGTCCAATGGCGGCAGGAAACCGGCGGCTGCAAGGATGCCCTGCCCTTGCGGGCTGGTGATGAAATCCAACACCTCTTTCGCTTGATCGTCAGCATTACCCGTCAATGCGCCTAAGTAGCGAATGGGGGGGTGGCTTTCTGCCGGAAAAACCGCGACCTCGGCCACCGCATCGCTGATCCGCGTGTCAGTGCGGTAGACAATACCCAAGGGGGCCTGCCCCCGCGCGACCAAAGCCAATGCGGCCCGCACGTTGTCGACCTCGGCCAATCGGCCCGATACCTCGTTCCAAAGGCCCAGCGATTGCAGTGCAGCCTTTGCATAAATCCCGGCAGGCACCGCCTCGGTCAACCCAACCGCGATGCGTCCGCCCTCAGGCAGCGCACCCGGTTCCAAAATAACCGCTGCGGCACCGCGCGGGCCGATCAGGACAAGTCGATTGCTGGCGAAATCAACCATTGTCTCTGGGCGGACATGTGCGCCTGCGATCAAGGCATCCATCCAATCCGTATTGGCCAGCAAGACGATATCAGCCGGGGCGCCCAGACTGACCTGTCGCGCCAATGTACCACTGCCGCCATAGGACACGACCACGTCGTCAAAGCGCGCCGCGATCTGGTCCACAGGTTCTTTGAGACTGGCCGCCGCAAAGATTAAAACCTCGGCCCGCGCAGCGGGGGCCACGAGCGAGATCACAAGACCAAAAAGAAGTGCGCACAAATTCATGACGCGACTATCGGGGCGTTGCTGCGGGCTTGCAAGGGTCAGCGCCAGACCGCGCGGCGGGCCGCCAAGCGCTGGGTGCGAGCACGAACTTCATCGCGAATCGGACCATTGCGCGGGACGTCTCGCAGCGTAGCGATCCAGTGCGGATCGGGATGATGCCGCCGCAGCGGTCCGTCCCATGTTAAAGCACCCAAAACACCCTGTGCCGCGGGCGGTAGAACATCGGGGATGTCATAGCCGTTCAAGGTCGCCCAAACCCCGGTCCACAACCGCCCGACAGACCAAGGGTTGTAACCGCCGCCGCCCAGCACAAGATAGCGCGGTGCCAGCGGCATGAGGGCTGCAACAATCGCCCAATGCGCATTGTTGGACAGGGTCAACCGCGATTGCGGGTCCTCTGTCACCGCATCGGCCCCGCATTGCAGCACAATCGCATCAGGGCGAAAATCGGCGACCAAGGGCAGGATCAACACATCCCGGATCAAGGCCATTTCAGTGTCATTAAGCCCCGCCGGCACCGGCAGGTTATAGACCTGCCCCGACCCTACATCAGTCAATTTCCCCGTACGCGGCCAGCGGTTTTCTTCATGCACGGATATTTGCAGCGTCTCGGGATCGTTGGCAAAGGCATGCTCTACCCCGTCTGGGTGATGCGCGTCGATATCCACGTAGGCAATGCGCTGCGCGCCGTTGCGCCGCAGCGACTGAATGGCAAGTACCGGATCATTCAGATAGCAAAACCCGTTTGCGCGATCGGGCATGCCGTGATGTGTGCCCCCGGCAGGCGAATAGATCACGCCGCCGCGCTTCAGCAATTCACCCGCAAGCAGTGATGCCCCCGCAGAGGTCGCAGGCCGCCGGTACATTTCGCGAAACACCGGATTGGACGGGGTCCCAAGGCCATGTTTCTGGCGCACATCATCGGTTACGGCTTGTGCCGCCTCAGCCGCTTGCAGTGCGGCCAGATAACCGGGCGTGTGATACCCGGTGAGCGCCGTAGGCTTGGCCTTTGGGCTGGTGATAAACTGATCCGCAGAGAGCCAACCCAAGGCCCGCGCCAGATCCATCACAGTTGACACACGCGGCACCCGCAAAGGATGCCATGCGCCATAACTGGAATGGCGATAGATCTCGGACCCGATAAAACGGGGGCCAGGGGTTGCCTGTGTCACGGAAGCTTGCGTAACCTCTGTCATAGGTCGCGATGTAACGCTTTTTGTGACGGAGAACATGGGCAAAACAATCGCGAAACAACTTCCCTTGAAACTGCGTACGGGCCGCAAGACGGATGTGCGGGCGCAGTTTGCAGCACTGTGTTGGCGGGTCAAGAATGATAAGGTGCAGGTCTGCCTGATTACCAGCCGGACCCGCAAGCGGTGGATCATTCCCAAAGGCTGGCCGATGGACAAGCAAACGCCCGCAGAGGCGGCCGCGACCGAAGCCTTTGAAGAAGCGGGCGTGAGTGGTGACCCGATTAACTTTTGTTTGGGTGTCTATAGCTATCATAAGCCACAGAAGGTCGGAAATGCCCCGATCATTACCATGATCTACCCACTGCATGTGACCCATGTGCATAGCAAATGGCCCGAAAAGAAACAGCGGCGGCGCAAATGGATGAGCCCGGCCAAAGCGGCCAAGAAACTGTCGGAACCCGAACTAAGAAGGATCGTTGCCGCGTTCAAACCACATAAGATCGGACGCTAAGGCGCGCTTGCAGACGGGCGCAAAAGGCCTATTTATCGGCCAGAGACGAAAAGATAGGGCACAATGATCCGCTTCAACCTTAAATGTGATCAAGACCACGAATTCGAAAGCTGGTTTCAGTCAGGCGCCGCCTTTGACAAGCTTGTGGGCGCAGGCATGGTGAACTGCACGTCGTGCGGCTCTGCTAAGGTCAGCAAGACAATTATGGCCCCCGCTGTCAGCACCTCATCCCAGATCACCGCTCCAAAACCGACCGAGACCGCCATTGCCGAGATGCGCAAGAAGGTTGAAGCCAACTCTGACTATGTGGGCAAAGGGTTTGCCAAAGAGGCGCGCGATATGCATGACGGCACAGTGCCCGCGCGTCCGATCTACGGTGAGGCGAATTTGGCCGAAGCCAAGAAACTGGTGGATGACGGCATCCCCGTTTTGCCCCTGCCCTTCATGCCGACAAAGAAAGTGAACTAAGAATGACGGTTCTGATTACCGGCGCAAATCGTGGCATCGGTAAAGCTTTGTTCGACCACTACGCAGATGCAGGTGCCCCTGTCATCGGCACCCATCGCGCTGCGGGCGCAGGGCAAATGCACCAGCTTGATGTGACAGACCCTGCTTCGCATACCGCTTTGGCAGATAGGTTGGGTGATACCGCCATTGATCTGTTGATCTGCAACGCAGGCGTCTACCCGGACAAGGGCCAGCCTCTTGCGGATGGCTATCCGTCAGACATGTGGGCGCAGGGGTTTGCGACAAACGTTACAGGCGTTTTTCTGACGATCCAAAGCTTATTGCCGCATCTGCGAAACGCCAAAACCGGCAAGATCGCGATCATTTCTTCGCAGATGGCATCCGACACTCATGCGCCGGGTGGCAGCTATATTTATCGTGCAAGCAAAGCCGCCGTGCTGAACCTTGGCCGTAACCTTGCCACTGACCTGAAGCCTGAAGGGATTGCCGTCGGGATCTACCACCCCGGTTGGGTCCGCACTGATATGGGCACAGATGCCGCCGCACTCAGCGTCGATGAAAGTGCTGCGGGACTGGCCACGCGCTTTGCGGCACTCAATGCGACCACAACGGGTTGTTTTGAAACCTGGGACGGGCGAGCGCACGCCTACTAACCGATTGCCCTTCGCCAGAAGCAGCTTTAAAGGAAGCGCATACGAGAAGACGCATCCTTAGGACACCTCATGCCAACGCTTGTGATGAAATTTGGTGGCACATCCGTGGCCAACCTTGACCGGATTGCGCGCGCCGCCAAACGCGTCGCTGTCGAGGTGGCCAATGGGTATGACGTGATCGTCATCGTGTCGGCCATGTCGGGCAAAACGAATGAGCTGGTGGGCTGGGTCGATGAAACCTCTCCGCTTTATGACGCACGCGAATACGATGCGATCGTGTCGTCGGGCGAAAACGTCACGGCAGGCCTGATGGCGCTACGATTGCAGGAAATGGATATCCCGGCGCGCAGTTGGCAAGGCTGGCAAGTGCCGGTCAAAACGACCTCGGCCCATTCCAGCGCACGGATTGAGGACATTCCGACTGATAACATCAACGCCAAATTCGGTGAGGGTATGCGGGTTGCCGTGGTCGCCGGTTTCCAAGGGCTCAGCCCCGAAGGACGGATCACAACGCTGGGTCGCGGCGGCTCCGATACAACAGCCGTGGCCTTTGCCGCCGCATTCGCGGCCGAGCGCTGCGATATCTACACCGATGTGGATGGCGTCTATACAACCGACCCGCGCATCACGAACAAAGCCCGTAAGCTCGACAAAATCGCGTTTGAGGAAATGCTCGAACTCGCGTCCTTAGGTGCAAAGGTCCTGCAAACCCGCTCGGTCGAGCTTGCTATGCGCTACAAAGTGCGCCTGCGGGTGCTGTCATCATTTGAGGAACCATCGAACAGCGCAGGCACGCTGGTCTGCGATGAGGAGGATATCATGGAATCCAACGTAGTGGCCGGTGTGGCCTATTCCCGGGACGAAGCGAAAATGACCCTCATTTCCGTGGCTGACCGTCCGGGTATCGCGGCGGCGATCTTTGGGCCGCTGTCGGATGCCGGCGTGAACGTCGATATGATCGTGCAGAACATATCCGAAGAAGGGCGGACGGACATGACGTTCTCGTGCCCCACCGATCAGGTGAAGCGCGCCGAAAAGGCGATGCAAGCGGCCAAGGACAGTGGCGAGATCAACTATCACGACCTCGTCGCCGACGAAGGTGTCGCCAAGGTCAGCGTCGTGGGCATCGGGATGCGCAGCCACACCGGCGTCGCCGCCAAGATGTTCCGTGTGCTTTCTGCTGAAGGTGTGAACATTAAGGTCATCACAACGTCCGAGATCAAGATTTCCGTACTGATCGACCGAAAATACATGGAACTTGCGGTGCAAGCCCTTCATGATGCTTTCGAATTGGAAAAAGCAGGCTGATCATCTTTTTCGGCGGTCTGCAATCGCGGGGGATCCATGCCACATCGGCTCGAATCCGAAAGTCGCAAGCTGCTGGGGCGGCTGCGCGAAGCACTGGCGGCTGACAACGAAGGTCAGGCGCGGCTGGATTCTGTGGTGAAACTGATTGCAGGGTCGATGGGCACCGAGGTGTGTTCGATCTACCTGTTCCGCGACCCCGAGACACTGGAACTTTGCGCCACAGAAGGCTTACAGGCCGAAGCCGTCCACCAAACCCGGATGCGGCTTGGCGAGGGCCTTGTGGGGCGGACCGCCAAAAGCCGCAGTGTCATCAACACTGCCGACGCGCCCGCCTCCAAAGGGTTTCGATATATGCCCGAGACCGGCGAAGAACGGTTCTCAAGCTTCTGTGGTGTCCCGATCCAGCGGTTGGGAGAGGTTTTGGGCGTGCTGGTCGTGCAATCAAAAAGCGCCCGCAAATACACATTGGATGAGGTCTACGCGCTTGAAATCGTGGCGATGGTTATCGCCGAGATGACGGAGTTGGGCGCATTTGTTGGTGAAGGTGCTGCCCTCTCAGCCCGTCACCAACAACCTGTTCTTTTGCGCGGCTCAATCGCGCAAGAAGGCGCAACCGAGGGTCGGGTCTACCTGCATGAACCGCGCGTTGTCGTCACGAACCCTATTTCGGATGACCCTGAGACCGAGTTGGCCCGGTTGCGCAGTGCAATTGACGAACTGCGCTCTGGTGTCGACGACATGTTGCTGAGCACAAGTTCTCTGGACAAAGACCAAGCGCAGGTGCTTGAGGCCTACCGTATGTTCGCCAATTCAAGCAGCTGGCTGAAACGCATGGAAGAGGACGTCAAAAACGGTTTGTCCGCCGAAGCTGCCGTTGAAAAAGAGCAATCCTTGGCCCGTGCGCGGATGTCTAAGGCCGCCGATGCATATCTGCGCGAACGGCTGCATGACCTTGATGATCTGTCCAACAAGCTGCTGCGTATTCTGACCGGCCAGGGTGCTGAAGCGCGCGCAGATATGCCCGAAAATCCGATCCTCGTGGCGCGCAATATCGGTCCGGGTGAATTGCTGGAATATGGCAAAACCATCAAAGGGATCGTGCTCGAAGAAGGCTCGGTCGGCAGCCACGCCACCATTGTGGCAAGGGCATGGGCGATCCCGCTGATCATTAATGCCAAGGGTGTCACACGCGAGGCATTGAACGGCGATCCCATTCTTGTCGACGGCGAACAGGGCATCGCCCACCTGCGCCCCGATGAAACGGTGCACGCCGCCTTCCGCGACAAGATTGAAATGCAGGCACGCGCGCAGGAGCGCTATGCCTCGATCCGTGATTTACCGGCCGAGACCAAATGCGGGACGGTGATCTCATTGCAAATGAACGCTGGCCTGATCGCTGACCTGCCATCCTTGGAAGGGTCAGGCGCCGAAGGCGTGGGCCTGTTCCGTACCGAGTTGCAGTTCTTGGTCCGCAACCAGATGCCGCGCCGCGCTGAGCTATCCGCCCTTTATTCGCGTGTATTGAAGGCTGCGGATGGCAAACGCGTCGCCTTCCGCACGTTGGATATCGGGTCGGACAAGGTGCTGACCTACATGAAACCCAATGATGAGCCCAACCCGGCCATGGGCTGGCGCGCGATCCGCGTTGGGCTTGATAAACCCGGTGTCTTGCGGATGCAGTTGCAGGCGTTGCTGCGGGCGGCCAATGGACGGCCGTTGACGGTGATGTTTCCGTTTATCACGCTCATTAACGAATTTCGCGCGGCCCGCGCTGAGATGGATAAAGCAATGGAGCGTGAAACCAAGCTAGGGCATGCGCTGCCAGAGACGTTGGAAGTGGGAGCGATGCTGGAGACCCCGTCGCTTGCCTATGCACCTGATGCGTTCTTTGAAGAGGTCGATTTCATCTCAATCGGGGGCAACGACCTTAAGCAATTCTTCTTTGCTGCCGATCGCGAGAATGAGCGCGTGCGCAAACGCTATGACACGCTCGATAGCAGCTTTCTGGCCTTCCTGCGCAACGTCATTCTACGCTGCGAGGCGAACGGTACACCGCTGTCATTCTGTGGCGAGGATGCAGGCCGCCCGGTTGAGGCGCTTTGCTTTGCAGCTCTTGGCCTGCGCACGCTATCAATGCGCCCCGCATCAGTTGGCCCGGTCAAACACCTGCTGCGGCGTGTCGATCTGAATGAAGTGCGCAAAATCATGGATGATGCGATGGCCAACGGCGACCAATCCGTGCGCCGCGCTGTCGCCGATTGGCTGGTTTATCAGGTTTGAGGCAACTTGCCGGAGGCCAAGATCGCATGGAAATGGTCGGCCACTGCCTGATCACCATAGGTGCGCGACAGCTTACGTAGCCCAAAATGCACATGCGCCATTGCGACGTAATAATCTACGAAAGCATAGTTCGTCCCTGCCCCGGCCGCAGCACCCAAAATCGGCACCGCCTGCGTGGCGAGTTTCTGCGACAAGACGGCGGCAAATCGCGGTGCGACCTTACTGATCAACCCGTTGACCGCAGCACCCGAGATGCTCAGCCGCGCGCCGATGAAGGCGGTATCAACACCATCATCATCCGTACCCGGACCGCCCGCACCAAAAACGGCAAGGCATTCCATCTTGGTTTCCTCTGCATGGGGGTCTTCGCCGTATTCGACGGCAACGTGATGCACTGCGCGAAAAATGACGGTGGTCGCGACAGGCAATTCCGCCAGCGCTGTGGGCAATCCGCCAAAACCACCCAGCGCACCGGAAATCGTGCCCAAAATCTTGTGAATGCGGTCAGAGCCTATGGTTTCGCCACGGCCAGTGCGCGATCTGCTTGCCACATCGAAGCTTTGCCGTAACGCCGCGCGGGCAAGATCATCGACCTGATCGCGCACCGAAGCTGGCAGCAGTTTCAGCCCGTCCTCCACCTGACCACCCACAAAGTTGATCGCCGACATCAACACGCCATTGGCCTTGCGTTGACGTGCAGCCAGTTCGGCGATCTCGGCCTTGGCTGCCTCGGTCAGAGGCTTGGGCGGATCAGCCGGATTAATCTCTTTCATCACAGTGCCTTGGTCATCCATTCCTTTGAAATGGGTATGCGAAGCGTCAGTTTCAATCGTTCACCGATGTGACGGCCCCTTGCGCCCCATGCCAAGCGCCTTCTGAAAGAGCCACACCCAGAACACGGTCAGGGTTTGTCGGGGGTGGCATGATAACCCCTTTCAGACGGTCAAAGCCAAAGCGGCGATAATAGGGGGCATCGCCCACCAGCATGAGCCGTGACCAACCCAGATCGCGCGCATCGGTCAGGCAGCGCTGCATCAGGAGCGACGCAACACCTTCGCCCTGACGCGTCGGGTGCACGGCAATTGGCCCAAGCAAAACTGTGTCTTTCCCTCCGACCAGAACAGGCCAATTGCGCACCGCTCCCGCCAATATCCCATCTCTATCGCGCGCGGTCAGGCAAAGCGCTGCAATCGGATTGACACCCTCACGCAAACGATACGACGACAAGGCAGATCGCCCCGGTGCAAAACACAGGTCATAAAGTGCCTCGACCTCCCACCAGTCGTCTGGGGTTTCCGTGGCCAATATCAGTGCCGTCTGCTGCATGTCTCTTTCATCTGGCCAAGGGCATCACCGCAGGCTACCCCTTGGAAAAGTAAACGAAAAGGGACTGCAATGTTCTACGAACCCAAAAATGGCCACGGCCTGCCCCATAACCCGTTCAACGCCGTCGTCTCACCCCGCCCCATCGGATGGATTGCGACGCGGGGTGCCGATGGCCGGGACAACCTTGCACCCTATTCGTTTTTTAATGCCGTGGCCTACGTGCCGCCGCAGGTGATGTTCGCCTCCACCAGCGCCAAGCCAGACCGTGACGGCACCAAGGACTCGGTTGCCAACATCCGTGACACAGGCGTCTTTGCTGTCAACATCGTCGAATATGCGGCGCGGGACATCATGAACAAAACCTCCGGCCCGTGGGAGCGTGAAACGGATGAATTCGCGCTTGCAGGCGTCGAAAAAGGCGCATGCGAAACGATCGACTGTCCCCGCGTGTTGAATGCGCCAGCCACGCTGGAATGCAAAATGACCCAGATCGTGCAACTGCCCGGCGAGGCAAATTTTGTCGTCTTCGGCGAAGTCACCGGCGTGCATCTGCGTGATAACTGCCTGGTTGATGGCAAGTTCGACGTGACCACCTTTAACCCGCTGACCCGTCTGGGGTATCGCGATTATTCGGTTATCCGCGAGGTTTTCAGCTTAAAGCGCCCCGATGACTAGGGTCACTGTATAGGCGGCATAGGCCAGCACAAGCAGACCACCGCTCAGCCGTCCAAGCCTGCCAAACAGGCGCATCAAGATCAGTGGTGCGATGGCCGCTCCGACAAAGACCCACAAGCTGAGGCCAAGCATTTCGTCCGGCACCGCGAGCGGTGTGAAAAGCACTGTGATCCCCAAAATTCCCAGAATATTGAAGATGTTGGACCCGATAACGTTGCCGACCGCCATCGCGCCTTGACCACGGCGCGCCGCAATAACTGACGTCGCCAGCTCTGGCAAAGACGTTCCCACTGCGACGATCGTCAGCCCGATCACCGCGTCAGAGACAGCAAAGCTGCGCGCGATGGCGCTGGCCCCATCAACCAGCCATCCTGCACCCAACACAATCCCGACTAGCCCGGCGACAAAGAACAAGGCGCCCTGCCAGGCCGGGGCTACTGCGGGGGAAAGGTCAAGCGGATCAGCGGCGCCTGCGCGCAGTGTCACCAGCAAATAGACCGCAAGACCGACCACACAGATCAATCCACCAACCAGCCCGATCACTCCCGAGAGCATCAATACCACGCAAAGACCCGTGGCGGCCAACATCACCCAGCCATCGCGGCCAAAGAACGCGCCTGCGGCAACCGGTGCAATCACCGCCGACAGGCCAAGGATCAGCAGGATATTCGCAATGTTGCTTCCGATCACGTTGCCCAGCGCAATACCGGGCAATCCGTCAAAGGCGGCAATTAGACTTGTCATCAGTTCCGGCGTGGAAGTACCAAAACCTACCAGCGTCAGCCCGATCACAAGCGGGGACAATCCTATCCAGCGCGCAATGATGACCGCGCCGCGCACAAGGGCTTCGCCCCCGACCAGCAGGGCGACAAGGCCCCCAAGAACAAGACCGATATCGAAAGGCATGCGCGGACTCCTATGCCGACACGGGCAAGTAACCCCTACCCGTTTGCAGGCAAATGATCGCGCGCGCGGCCAGTTTCAAGCCCATCTCAGAACAAATCAGTGCCCGCCGATGATGCCCGTCTTGACGCTGTAATCCACCGCCAATGCATAGTCAGGGTCGTCATCGCTATCGACCATCAAATGACCCGCTTTTGACAGCAACTGATGACAGTCCCGGCTGAGGTGGCGCAGCTGTATCTGCTTGCCCGCATCAATGTATCTCTGTGCCAGTGCCTCAATCGCCTGCAACGCGGACTGGTCAGCAACACGGCTGTTGGCAAAGTCGACGATCACGACATCCGGGTCAGAGGCGATATCAAAGATTTCCATGAAACCATCAGCGGAGCCAAAGAACAGTGGACCCTGGATTTCATAAACCTGCGCGCCCGCTTCGGTCCGGCTTTCGCGTTTGATGGCGTGAATGCGTGTGGCATTGCTCCAGGCATAAGCCAGAGCCGAGACGATCACGCCAACAACTACTGCAGTCGCCAGATCGGTCGCCACGGTCACGATGGTCACAAGGATCGTCACAAACGCATCCGTGCGCGGCACCTTGCGCAGGATACGCAAGGAGTTCCAAGCAAACGTCCCTATCACGACCATGAACATCACACCGACCAGTGCGGCCAGCGGAATCTGCTCAATCAGGCCGCTTGCAAAAAGGATGAAAGCCAGCAGGAACAGCGCCGCAGCGATCCCCGCCACCCGTGTCCGGCCACCTGATTTCACGTTGATCATGGACTGACCAATCATCGCGCATCCGCCCATACCACCAAAGAACCCGGTCACAGTATTGGCGGCCCCCTGAGCCAGACATTCCTGGCTCGCGCCACCACGCTTGCCTGTCATTTCACCCACAAGGTTCAATGTCAGCAAGCTTTCGATCAGGCCAATTGCGGCAAGGATCAGCGCATAGGGCAAGATGATCTCAAATGTTTCCCAATTCAGCGGGACCATCGGAACATGGAACGGTGGCAACCCGCCTTCGATGCTGGCCAGATCGCCAACAAGTGGCACATCAAGGCCAAACCCAATGACAAGTGCGGCCACAATGCCGATGCCAGCCAAAGGTGCGGGAATAGCGTTGGTGATCTTGGGCATGACCCAGATGATCGCCATGGTCAGCGCCACAAGGCCCAGCATTAAATACATGGGCGCACCTGACAGCCATTCACCATTCGCCATGCCGTGACCTGCACTTTCAGCAGAACCCGGCACCTGAAACTGGCCCAATTGGGCAAGGAAGATCACAATCGCCAGACCGTTCACAAAGCCAAGCATCACCGGGTGCGGCACAAGGCGAATGAACTTACCCCAGCGCATGATGCCCACGAAAATCTGGATGAGACCCATCAGAACCACGGTCGCGAACAGATATTCCACCCCATGCACTGCAACAAGGCTGACCATCACAACGGCCAAAGCGCCAGTGGCCCCCGAAATCATCCCCGGACGGCCACCAAAGACAGCCGTGATCAGACCGACGATAAAGGCCGCATAGAGCCCAACCAGAGGTTCCACGCCAGCCACGAAAGCGAAGGCCACCGCCTCAGGAACCAAAGCCAGGGCCACGGTCAGACCTGATAAAATCTCAACCCGGAACTGGCCTGGGGTCAGCGGGGCATCGGGGTCGCGAAGCGAAAGGCTGTCAGCGAAACTCGCTAAAAGGGCGCGGGCCATAAAAGATCCTGTCGAAAGGGGAATTTCATTGCCCCCTAAAGGAGCAAGCTTGCCTTGTCACCCCTCGACGCCGCGTGAATTTGCGATGTTGCGTCTTTGGCACTGCATGCAAGGGTTCCATTCTATGGCATTCCGTTTCAATGTGCGGGCGGGGATTACGACAAGGCGGATCATGCAGACGAAAATCGGGATTATTGGCGGCTCTGGCATCTACAACATGGACGGGCTGGAGGATGCCGCTTGGATTGCGGCCAAGAGCCCTTGGGGTACACCGTCAGACGCCATTTTAACCGGGCGGCTGGACGGCGTTGATATGGCCTTTTTGCCACGCCATGGGCGTGGGCATGTGCATTCACCCACGACCGTCCCCTACCGTGCGAATATCGACGCGCTGAAACGGTTGGGTGTCACCGATATCATCAGCGTCAGCGCCTGCGGATCATTCCGCGAAGAGATGGCGCCCGGTGATTTTGTCATTGTCGATCAATTCATTGACCGCACCTTCGCGCGTGAAAAGTCCTTCTTCGGCACCGGCTGTGTCGCGCATGTCAGCGTTGCGCACCCGACCTGCGCACGCCTGTCTGACGCCTGCGAAACCGCAGGTCGCGACGCTGGGATCAACATTCATCACGGCGGAACTTACCTCGCGATGGAAGGTCCGCAATTCTCTTCCATGGCCGAAAGCAAACTCTACCGCGACTGGGGTTGCGATGTGATCGGGATGACAAACATGCCCGAGGCCAAACTCGCCCGCGAAGCCGAGATTTGCTATGCCTCCGTGGCGATGGTCACGGATTATGACAGCTGGCATCCCGACCACGGGGCGGTTGACGTCAGCGACGTGATCAAAACGCTGCAAGGCAATGGCACCAAGGCACAAGATCTTATCAGCCGCCTGCCCGCCTTACTGGGCCCGGACCGCGCGCCCTGCCCGCATGGCTGTGACCGCGCGCTGGAATACGCTGTGATGACCGCCCCCGACAAACGCGACCCTGCATTGGTTGCCAAACTCGACGCCATCGCTGGCCGTGTCCTTTAAGAAAGCTTGATCCATGAAAACCGTCCAAGACTACATCCGCACGATCCCCGATTTCCCGCATGAAGGGATCATGTTCCGCGATGTGACCACGCTTTTCGGCGACCCGCGGGGGTTCCGCATTGCCATCGACCAATTGCTGCACCCCTATGCAGGGCAACCCATCGACAAGGTTGTCGGGCTTGAGGCGCGCGGGTTTATCCTTGGCGGAGCCATCGCGCACCAGCTTTCGCTGGGCTTTGTGCCGATCCGCAAAAAGGGCAAACTACCCGGCAAGACGATTGAGCAGGACTACACGCTGGAATACGGCACAGCCACGATGGAGGTGCATGACGACGCCCTGCAACCGGGCGAGAAGGTTTTGCTGGTGGATGATCTGCTTGCCACCGGCGGCACCGCCGAGGCCGGGATCAAACTGATCGAACGTATGGGAGCCGAGGTGATCGGCTGCGCCTTCGTCATCGACCTGCCGGATATTGGTGGGCGCAAGAAACTGGAAACCTTGGGTATGGATGTGCATACGCTGTGCAGCTTTGCCGGCGATTGATCCCTCCGGGGGAAGTTTTTGGGGAAAAAGAAGTAGAAAAGAACGCGCCCGACCGCCGTTATCCGCTACAGATTGACCTTTTGGGTCCGGGGCCGGGCGACTTCTCATTCCACACGGCATAACTCTTCAGTCCACCGTGCTTGGTGTGTTTGACACAAGAGAGTTAACAACTTCTTTTTCCCCAAAAACTTCCGCCGGAGGCTCCGACGTCGCCACATGTACCACTATCCTGTTTCACGCAAAACAGCACCGGGGTTCATGATCCCCAAAGGATCAAGCGCATCCTTGATCGCCCGCAGCATCGCCAGTTTGGCCGGGTCGCCATAGGTCTCAAGGTCTTTGATCTTCAACCGACCGATCCCGTGTTCTGCGCTCACAGAACCGTCCATCGCGTGCACCAGATCATGCACAACACGCTTTACCTCTGGCCGCTCCGCCTCATAGGCCGCGCGGTTTTTCCCCGGCATCGGGAAAACATTGTAATGCAGGTTTCCGTCGCCCAGATGCCCAAAGCAATTGATCCGAAACGCGCCCACCTCAGCGAGTGCCTGCTTGCCCCGTTCAATAAATGCAGGGATGGCGCTGAGCGGGAGCGAGATATCATGCGAACTGACCGACCCAATGCGCCGGTTCGCCTCCGGTATACTTTCGCGAATATGCCAGAATGCGTCGCGCTGTGCGACGTTCTGGGCAACCGCGCCATCAGTCACCAACCCTGCTTCAAACGCGCTGGAAAAAAGCCCTTCCAATGCCTCTTCCGGGTGCAACCCGGCAGGCAGCCCAACGTCAATCAGCACGGTCCATTCGGGGACCTCATCAAAGGGTTGTTTGTAGTCTGGCCCGACCTCATCCAGAAAATCAAAGCCTGCACGATGCATGATTTCAAAAGCTGATACCCCTTCGCCGATCTGGTCACCAGCCATGGCAAGCAGGTCCAGCGCTGCCGCAGGCGAGGCCACCGCCATCATCGCAGCACCAACGCCAACAGGCCTTGGGGCGAGTTTCAAAGCAGCAGCCGTGATAATGCCCAGCGTTCCTTCGGCACCGATCATCAGGTTGCGCAGGTCATACCCGGTGTTGTCTTTGCGCAGCCGCGTCAGCCCATGCCAGATCGTGCCATCCGGGCGCACCACCTCTAGCCCCAGACATTGCGCGCGCGCATTGCCATAGCGCAGCACATTCACGCCACCTGCGTTCGTTGACAGTAATCCACCGATACGCGCTGACCCTTCGGAAGCCAGCGAAAGCGGGAACAAGCGCCCCGCATCTTCGGCCGCTTTGTGTACATCGGCGAGGATCACGCCCGCGTCACAAACCAGCACATTCTCAGACGGATAGATATCGCGGATGCGGTTCATACGCTCCAGAGAAAGTACAACCGGGATCGGCCCGTCGCCGGCTAATTGCCCACCAACGAGACCGGTTCCGCCGCTGTAAGGCACAATCGGCACTTGCGCATCGGCGCAGGTGCGAACCACAGATGCGACCTCATCCGTTGACCCCGGTGCGACCACAAAGCCTTGTCCTGCCCAGCGCCCGCGTGGTTCCGACAGATAGGGCGCACTGTCCTCTTTAAAGGCCGCAGCAGGTAGCAAGCCACGCAGCTTACTTTCAAATTCGGGCGTGACCGGGTTAAGCATGTGAATTCCCCTTCAGGTTAACACGCTACATGGTCCAAAAACGCCGCGCGTCCAACCCGTTTAGCTGGCCAGAGCTGCCCCTTCGGACAGCGCGCCCAGCTTTGCATAGGCGATTTCGGGATCGACAGCGCCAAAGCCTGCGAATGTCCCAAATCCGCAATCTGATCCAGCGATCACGCGGTCTGCACCAACGATGTTCACGAAACGACTGACGCGTTCGGCGACAAGCTCGGGATGTTCCACGAAGTTGGTTGTCGTATCAACGACACCCGGCACTAACACTTTGTTATCAGGGATATCCTTTGCGCGATCACGGAAGACGGACCATTCATGGCCATGACGCGGATTGGAGGTTTCAAACAGCACGTACTGCGATTTCGTCGACATCAGCGTGTCGAACATCTTTGACATCGGAATGTCGCAGACATGCGGCCCTTCGTAGTTGCCCCAGCAGATATGCACCCGTACCTTTTCGGCAGGCATATCGGACAGCGCGTGGTTCAGCGCTTCGACATGGCTTGCCGCGATCTTGAGAAATTCATCATCCGATAAATCGTTAAACAACATATGACGCGACAACGCGAGGTCGGGGCAATCGAGTTGTAGGTCGAGGCCAGAGGCCACGATGGTTTCGTATTCTTTCTTCATCGCATCAGCCAGTGCAGCCAGATAAGCCTCGCGTGATTTGTAGTAATCATTCTGCAAAAACAATGAGATAACACCAGGGGATGCGGCGTTCATAAAGCCGCGCTCTGCCCCATGTTCCGCCATCGCCGCCTTAAGGTTCGCGATGTCCTTTTCCAATTCACCCTGCCCTTTTGATTTCACCTCGCCCACGCACATGGGCCTTGCGTACTGCGGGGTGCCGCCGTCGTCGGCTAAGCGTTTGAGAAAGCTGGGGAATTGCTTGAGGTCGGCAGGCGCGTTGCGCGGGCTGTCGCCATCGAAACCGGTGTAGCGGTCTTTGACGTAGGTGGCATAGCTGATCTTGGACGTCTCGCCATCGCTGACGATATCAATGCCTGCATCCACCTGTTTTCGCACGGTTTCTGAGACTGCCGATGTCATGGCCGCATCAAAAGCATCCGCATCGTATTCATTGCCATGCTCGCGCGCGAAGATGAAATCGACGACTTCCTGGGTGCGGGGCAAAGAGCCCACGTGGGTGGTTAAGACTTTCGACATTTCATCATCCTCTTAAGTATGTTTCGCGTACAGAACCTGTACACACGCTGTACGTACAGCTGTCATCGCGCAGGCCGTTAACCTTTCCACGTGGCCCCCGCCGAATCGCCCGTCGCGACGATGTGGTAGAGGCTGGCCTCTCCCGTCATCGAAGGCACCGCGCTATGCGGCAAGTTTTCCGGCACGGACATCGTGTCACCCGGTGCCAGCGTCGCTATGCCGCCGTCCCATGTGACCCGCCAATGCCCGCGCATGGGCATCAGAACGGATGGGTATGGGTGGCTGTGTTTCGCCTCACTCGCGGAACCGCGCGTGATGAAATCAATCTCGAACCCCGGTTTGTCACGCAGGATGCCATGTTCGCCGATGACCTTGGCGGGTTTCTTGTCGGCCAGCGCATAGAGGTCCCAGTAGCGGGCAACGTGGTTGGGCAGCACTTCTGCCGTTGTCGGCTCTGGCCGCTTGGCGAGTTCTTCGTCCGACATCAGGGGCATGGGGCCAGTCCCTTCCGGCAGTTTCTGCCCGCGCTTGGTGTCGTAGAGTTTGCCGTTCTCGCCCAAGATCAGCCCGTGATCTGCCGCGTCTTCAATCACCTGCGGCGCCCACATGACACCGCCGCCTGCGTCGTCGCCGCCAAGGACGGCCATGATCATCCCGTAGTCGGTCCCGATATTCTCAAACCCACGGAAGATGCCGGTGGGGATGTTGAAGATGTCGCCCTCTTCCAGCACGACCTCACCCGCGTCACCCCAACGTCCCCAAAAGAACCGCCATTTGCCTTTCAGGACAAAGAACACCTCTGCCGTGTGGTGATCATGCAAGGAATTGCGCACGCGCGGCGGCTGCCCGGCGGCACCGATGTTGAACCGATGCGGGATGTTGATGTGGACGTGTTGGTCGGGGCTCTCGGACACGCCGCCACCGATGATCGTAAAATTCTCTTTTTGATCAGAGCCGGGCGTGTGGGCGTCGATGAAGGCAGTTTTGCAGGGTTGCAGCTCGCCATAGCGGACGATGCGGCTTTCCATTTCAGCGGGGGTCATCATGTCGTTCCTCGTTTCGCGATAATGCGAAGTTCGCAGATGGTGCCGGGGGTCACGAACCCTGCCACTTCAATTGCAGTCCATGCGGGATAGGGGTCGGTCACATACTGGTCCCGGATTTGGCGGAACGCGGCAATGTGATCACGAATACCAACGTGGTAGCTGGTCATTTCGACGACGTCGGCAAAGCTGAGGCCGGCATGTTCCAGCACGCTGTTGACACGCGCGAAAGCCAGCTTGATTTGCGCCTCGGGGTCGGGGTCGACTGTGCCGCCGGGCCCTGCCCCGGTCATGCCGGTTAGAAACAGAAAATCACCTGAAAAGAGCGCAGGTGACATCTTCCAATCGTCAACGTAGCCTTCCATGCCGGGTGGTATGATGCTGCGATCTGTCATGGGTTAACCCTGCGCCATCAAAATCTGCTTCCAGATCGCAATTTCATCATAAAGCGCGAATTCGCGACGCAGGCCAACACCGTCAGGACCGTAAGGTCCGAACTCGGCGTGGCACATCCCCATTACGTGCACGTCCGCACCGGTGGGTTCGCCGAAGCTGCCCCAGCCTTCGTGCTTGCCGTCGAGTGACCAGCGGATCGCGGCGCGAGGCGACAGCATGTCGGCATCCATGCCGATCTGGTGGTGGATTTTGAACTCTGCATGCGGGAAGGACGATCGCAGGCCAACCCAGAATTCGAGGATACCTTCCCAACCGACCGCTCGTCTCGCGCCCGCATATTCGCCAATGCAGGCTCGGTCATAGCTGTCGCGGATATGTGTAAAGTCGTGGTTCATGATCCGGGTGAGTGTGTCCGCATAGCGTTGCCCCCATGCGTTGTCATTCCCGGTGCCGTGATAGCCTCCGTCAACGTCCATCGCAGGCGTAAAGGGTTTGTTGGCTTTGTCGGGGCCACCTTCGCGGGCGATCAGTTCGGCGGCATAATCGCGCGGGTCCATCCCCAACTGCCGCACGATCCCACCGTAGTCGCGGACCAGCCATTCGTCGTAGATCGTGTCTTCTTTTGCCGCGCAATCAGCGATGACATAGACCTGCCAGTGTTTGCCTGTTGCCGGGCCGAATTGTCCGTCGCGTGTGTGTGTTGCTTTGGTCAGCAAGCGGTGAGATGACAGATAGCCCGTGTTTTCATCACCTGACCAGATCACGTCTTCGCCCAAGAGTTCACGATCCGGGAATTCGTTGATTGTGGCCATGGTTGCGGCGATCACGTCTTGATTGCCCATGCTAATCCCCATGGGCGAGCGTACAGGAATATCAGGCGCATAATAATGGTTCAGCGTGCCAACGCCCCGATCTTCCCAAATCTCTTTGGTGATCCCGATGATGTAGTCGGGGAAATCTTTCCAGCGGTTGGAAAAGCCCTTCATGTCTTTGGTCCTTTGGTGGTGCCGCGCTGGATAAGCGGGCTGTCTATTTCTATCAGCTGTGCGGGCAGTGTCGGGTCGTCGATGCGGCTGATCAGCGCCTCGACCGTGGCCTCGACCATGCGGTTCAGGGGCTGGCGCATCGTCGTCAGGTTGTAGGCAGGCCATGCCGCCAAGGGTACGTCGTCGTAACCGACAATCGCCACATCGTCCGGCACGCGTAGCCCCATTTCGTGGCGCAGCGTGTCCAGCACAGCAAATGCCATGTGGTCGTTGCCCACGAAAATGGCGTTGGGTGGTATGCTGCTGTCCATCATGGATTGCGCGGCGGCGGCGGCAGTTTCGCGGTCGTACATGCCGTCGATGATCTGGGGTGTGATACCATGTTCGGCCAGCACCTCGCAGAACCCCGCCTGCCGGTCGCGTCCGGTAGATGACCCAGCCCAGCCGCTGATATGACCGATGGTCTTGTGCCCGCAGGACAGCAGAAATTCTGCGACCGCACGTCCACCTTTGACGTTGGCCGATGTGACCGAGGAGATCGCTTCGCCTTCTTGCCCACGGTTGAACATGACGACCGGAATACCTGCCGCCGCGCAGCGTTGCGTTAAATCGTTTGTCATGCCGACTGAAGCCGTGATGATCCCGTCGACCTGGTAGTCGAGTAGTTCTTGCATGACCTCTTCGGCGGCCCCTTGGCTGTTGGACGCGGTGAAGACAAGGATGTGATAGCCTTTTTCCTGCAACGCATTGGACAGCAGCTGCAGGGCCAGCGGATAGAACTGGTTATCCAGATACGCCACAACCAACCCGATGATCCGGCTTTTACCGGTGATCATCGCGCGCGCCATCATGTTTGGGCGGTAGCCAAGCTCTTCGGCTGCCTTGCGGACCTTCTCCACCGTCTTGGCACTCGCGGATGCACCGGGTGTAAACACCCGACTGACCGCCGATTGGCTGACGCCTGCGCGTTCAGCGACTTGGAGAGATGTGATCTTAACCATCAGTCTGCTGTCCAACCTCCGTCGATCAACATATGCGTGCCGGTCATCAGCGCGGAAGCGTCCGAGGCGAGGTAGACAACAGGTCCCATCATGTCGGTGACTTCGCCCACGCGCCCCAGCTTGATCTTGTCCATGATCCACGCGACCCGGTCAGGGTTGCTGAAGGTCTGTTCGGTCAATGGCGTGCGGATGAAAGTCGGGCAGATCGTGTTGACCCGGATGCCCTGTTTGCCCCATTCGATGGCCATGGCCTTGGTAAAGCCTTCGACCGCGAATTTCGTACTGCAATAAACCGCCCTCTCGATCCCGCCAACATGCGCCATCTGGCTGGTGATGTTGATCAGGCTGCCGGGTTTGCCAGCGTTGAGCAGACCCTTAGCGACTGCGCGGGTGAGGAAATAAGCGCCTTTGAAGTTGATGTCAGAGACGGCGTCGAAATCTTGCTCTGTCGTTTCAATGGCGGGCGAGTGGATGGCGAGGCCAGCCGAGTTGACCAGAATGTCGAAGGGGCCCTGTTCGGCGACGGTCGCTTCGGTCGCCGCAACGTCTGACACATCCATCGCGATGGCCTGTGCCTGAAACCCTGCGTTACGCATTTGTTGGACAACAGCGCCCAGCTTCTCTGCGTTGCGTGCCGAGACTGTGACATCGGCCCCAGCCTCTGCCAAGGCCACCGCGCAGGCCAAGCCAATGCCCGAGGACCCGCCGGCCACCAGTGCGCGTTTGCCATCAAGCCGGAAGGAAGGGGTGGTCGGTAATGTCATTGCGATAGCCCCTTGTCGATGGTGCCAGAGCCTCTGGCGGGAGTTTTTCGAGCAAGACGATCAGCGGGCGGCGTTGGATATTTGATGCCCTCGAACGGCGGAAAATCAGCGTACCGCGCCATGCGTTCGCCGTGATCTTCAGGCGGAGGGTGACCGGCATGGACCAGCTTGCCCAGCGGGCGCACGTAGCTGTAGATCATGCGCGCAGGCTCTTCGCGCCATGTCAGATTGAAGGCTGCAAGTTTTGGAAAGAAGCACATCTCGTGATAGGGCAGATGATCGTGCACCCAATAGGCCAGATCGCGCCAGTCGCGACCATGATCGTATTGATCTGCAAACCACGGCACCACGATACTGGCGCAGGCCCCCATCCGGCCCTTGGCATCGCGCATATCCCAGATGTGGCCTGCGTAATTTGATGTATTGCGTGCGCAGCGCTGTGGTTTGGCCTCGGTCGCCCCAAAATGGTTCAACGTCGGCGACCGATAGGCAGAGCGCACAGCAATCGGCCCGAATGTATCGACCATCGGGTCGAGCAGGTTCTGGCAAAGCTGCATGCCTGCTGTGATCGCAAGATTAGGATCATCGGGGATATTCGGGATGCCAAAGAAGTTGCCGATTTCGGTGTAAAGAAAATCACGCATGAAGAAATGCCGCGATAGCCGCACGCGCCCGAGGTCATCGAGCGCGCTGTAGCTTTTTGGTTTGCGTTTCTTCCCCGTTGCCATGACCTATTCCGCTGCTGTCCCGTAAGCCACGTTTTTGCCGCCATAGCGGCGCACGCGGATGTTGCATTGTTCAGCGTGACCGACAAAGCCTTCAAGCATGCAAAGGCGCGAACCGTATTCGCCGACCAGTGTGGCCGCCTCATCCGTCAGCACCTTTTGATAGCTATGCGTTTTTAGGAACTTACCAACCCACAGACCACCCGTATAGCGCCCGGCCTTTTTGGTCGGCAGCGTGTGGTTGGTGCCGATAACCTTATCGCCGTTGGCGACATTGGTGCGCGGCCCGAGGAACAGCGCACCGTAGCAGGTCATGTTTTCAAGGAACCAATCGTCGCGGTCTGTCATGACTTGGACATGCTCAGATGCAATATCATCGGCGACGGCCAGCATTTCGTCGTAGGTGTCGCAGAGGATGACTTCGCCATAATCCTCCCATGAGGTCCGTGCCGTTTCAGCGGTGGGCAGAATATCGAGGATGCGGTCGATCTCGGCCAGAGTGTCCTTGGCAAGCTTCGCGGAGTTGGTGAGCAGAACCGCGGGTGAGTTGTAGCCATGCTCCGCCTGCCCCAAAAGGTCAGTCGCGCAAAGTTCGGCATCGACGGTGTCATCTGCGATGACCATTGTTTCGGTGGGTCCGGCGAAAAGGTCGATGCCGACGCGCCCAAAGAGTTGCCGCTTGGCCTCGGCCACGAAGGCGTTGCCAGGGCCGACAATCATATGCACGGGATCGACGGTTTCGGTGCCCAGTGCCATTGCACCGACCGCCTGCATCCCGCCCAGAACGTAGATTTCATGTGCGCCACCCATGTGCATCGCGGCGACGATGGCCGGGTGCGGTTCGCCGTTTTGTGGCGGAGCCGACGCAACGATGCGGGGAACTTGCGCGACCGAGGCGGTCAGGACCGACATATGCGCAGAGGCGACCATGGGGAATTTGCCGCCGGGGACGTAGCAGCCCACGGATTGCACGGGGATGTTTTTGTGACCAAGGATCACACCAGGGATCGTTTCGACCTCGATATCGGTCATTGAGGCCCGTTGTGCCTGGGCGAAACTGCGGATCTGGTCTTGGGCGAATTTGATGTCCTCCATGTCGCGGGGCGAAACTTTGGACATGGCCGCGTCAATCTCGGACTGGCTGAGGCGGAAGTTGGCCGGCGAGTACTTATCGAACTTCTCGGACAGCGCGCGCACTGCCGCATCGCCACGCTTTTCGATATCGCTGAGCGTTGTTTCGACAATACCTCGCACTTTGGCGTCATCTTCGGCACGCTCCGCTTCGGGCTTGCCTGATTTGAGATATGTGATTGCCATGATGCAGACCTCTTAAGATGTCATTCGGGGGCCGGGTGGGACGTTATGCAACCCGGGGAATAGATCGACGCCCATTTGCAGAAGGACATCGGGAATATCGACGAAAACCCAGTTCTCGACCAGCAAGTCGCCTTCGCGACGCCACCAGTCACAGACCCGCATCAGCAGCGTGTCGGTCGAGGGAGGTTGGTCGAGGAACGGGCCTTTGCGCACGCACATCAGCGAAGGCCAGCCAGCGCTCCAGATATAATCGCCATCGGCGGCGCGGGTCAGGTGGCTGGTGACGCCATTGCCTGCGGCACCCCCCGACCAATCCGAAAATGCGTTTTCAAAGGGAACCTGGAAGCCTGCAAAGTTTTCGATCCCGACGAAAGAGCCGAAGGCCGCAGGCCCGTACCAGACCATGTTTTCGTGCCAGTAGGGGCGCCATGCTTCGTCCTCGGTAGCGAGGTTTTTGAGCATTTGGGTGACCATCTCGGCTGAGCTTGCACTGCGTCCCGGGTCGTTGTCGTGCAGTTGCAACCCGTCTTGCGTGGCAGGGCCGCGGTGTGGGCCGGTGTAGCCACGATCACGTCCGGGGCTGTCTTTGATGGGCCATGCGCCTGCGGCGATCATCAGTTCGGGGATGTCGAGGTAGATCCAGCTTTCGACCGCCTGCCCGTTCTCCATCCGGTGAAATTCACCTACGCGCAGGTAGGACAATGTGCCAGTGGCTTTGATCCCTAACCAGTCTTGCGCGAAGTGGCCAACATAATACCCCGTACAGGTGACCCAATCAGCATTGTCGTAACTGCCGCCTGTGAGGATGTAGTCGCGGCGAAAAAGCCCTTGGAACGCCGATTGCAGCGGGGCAAGAAAGCGGTCGATATAGGCGTCTGGTCCAGCCAGATCGTTGAACGGATGGCTGTGATGGATCACGGCATCGCGCGCAAAAAACCCACGCACGGCTGCGTCATGCCCGCCGGGGTGTGCGAAGGCATCAAGGTAGGTTTTGGCGATCTGTTTGTTGGCTAGATGGGTCATCAGTACCCTTCCGGTTTAGGCGGCTCTGCGTCGCCTTTGTCGTATTTCTCCCAGCCTTCGCCGCCAAAGACATCGACACCGAGTTGCATCATCACGGAGACGAAATCGACCGAGACCGGGTTGTCGGCGATGCGCCCGTCCTCAACCCGCCAGAAATCCATATATGGGATTTTGACTCGTTTGCCGGTGGCAGGGATGCCCATGAATGTGCCGGTATGTGTGCCTTCGATATGGCCGAAACAGGCGGCCCATTCGCCGTCAGCTAGGAACTGATCCGTCTTATAGTCGCGGTCGGTGAATGCCGCGCGTAGCGGCCATTGCCAGTTACGCTGGAATGCCTTGACGCCATTCTTGGTGCCGCACCCTTGATTGCCGCGCCATGTGAAATCTTCGGTAAAGTACTTCAGCATATCCATTTCGTTGTTCGCAAGACCCTGTTCCATCGCTTTGACGGCATCGAGTGAGGCTTGTGATTTTGCGTCGCGGGTCATGCGGCGTCCTTTGCTGTGTTGTATCTTTCAGGCGTGATCGGCTGCGGCATCTGCCCGCTAGATGCGCTCGCCTGTTTTTTGATCGAACAGGTGGCAGATGTCGGCAGGGATGTTGGCGTGGACCGGTTCGTCAATCTCGACCCGATATTCCTTGCCCGATTTCACGGACACAATCGTGTTGCCCACACGCATCGTCACCATCGTCGCCTCGCCCAAAAGTTCGAGCGAATAGACGGCGGAGTTAACCTCGGCACTGCCTTCGGCGACGCTCGCATCTTCTGCGCGGAAGCCCAGTGTGACAGGGCCACTCTGCCCGGTCGGCAAACCGCTGATAGTCATATTTTTCGCCGTGAACGTCCCATCAGAAATCTCGCCATCGACAAGGTTCATGGCCGGCGATCCGATGAAACCCGCAACGAAGGTGTTGGCGGGGTTGTCGTAGATTTCCGTGGGCGTTCCGACTTGCTGAACCACACCTTTGCTCATCACCACAACGCGGTCCGCCAGTGTCATGGCTTCGATCTGGTCGTGGGTCACGTAGATCGTAGTGACCTTGAGTTCATGGCTGAGGTTCTTGATCTGTGCGCGCGTGGAGACCCGCAGTTTCGCATCAAGGTTTGACAGGGGTTCGTCCATCAAGAACACATTGGGTTCACGCACGATGGCGCGCGCCAAGGCAACACGCTGGCGTTGGCCGCCTGACAGTTCTGCGGGTTTGCGGTGCAGGAAGTCATCCAGTTCGACCATGGCCGAAGCGCGCATCACGCGCTCGTCGTGTTCGACCTGCGGCACACCGCGTACTTTCAGCGGAAAGCGGATGTTTTCATAGACGTTCAGGTTGGGATAAAGCGCATAGCTTTGGAACACCATCGCCACGTCGCGGTCCTTGGGTTCAAGATCGTTGATCCGCTTGCCGTCAACCATGATGTCACCGTCAGTGGCGTCTTCTAGCCCCGCAATCATGCGCATCGTCGTAGTCTTGCCGCATCCAGATGGACCAAGCAGCACAAGGAACTCTTGATCAGCGATTGTCAGATCAAAACTCTGAACGCCAACAAAAGACCCCCACCGTTTGGATACATTGCGTAGCTGAATTTCGGCCATGATGCGCCCCTTGCATACGTTTGCAAAAAGACTGCCGCGATTCCGAAAATCTGGCAAGTATAAATCGTCAGCACTTAAATTTCTTTGCTTTTCACACTCAAAATGCTTGCGTGATGCGGACCATTGAAGGTTAACTTGCAAACGTATGCAAAGCCATCGCGATTCGCGGATGGCCGATATCCAGCCGGGACACACCGGTACCAAAAGAACAACTGGGAGGTTCTTAAAAAATGAAAATCTGGAAAACTGCTATGCTGGGCACCGCCGTTGCTGCACTTACCGCGACGGGCACCTTCGCCTGCGAAGCGGATGGTCGTGTCAGCATCATCGGCAACGAATTTCCTGCGATCCAAACTGTCGCTGCCGCAGCTGGTGCATGTGAAGGCATCACATTTTCGTCGAACCTGACGGCTGATCACCAAACACTCAATGTTGCCGGTATGACAGGCAACCCGGCTGAGTACACAACGGCGATCGTTGCGAACTCTTCCATCGTCGCCCTGATCAACGAAGATGTGATCCGCCCGCTTGACGATTTGGTTGCTGAATATGGCCAGGACATCGCGCCTTCGCAGTTGATCACCGTTGACGGTAAGATCATGGCCGTTGCTTTCATGGCGAACGCCCAGCACCTTGTGTACCGCGCTGACGTGCTTGAGCAGGTTGGCCTTGAAGTGCCCACATCCTACGAAGAAGTGCTTGCTGCGGCCGAGGCGATCCGCGCCGCTGGCATCATGGAACACCCGGTGGGTGGTGCATATGCCGCCGGTTGGAACCTCGCACAGGAATTCACCAATATGTACATTGGGACAGGCGGCGCGTTCTTCAAACCCGGCACTGCCGAAATCAGCATCAACAATGCGCAGGGCGTTGAGGCGCTTGAGATGATGAAGGCGCTGACTGCCTATATGAACCCTGACTATCTCACGCACGACAGCAACGCGACCTCTGCCGAGTGGGAAGCAGGCAATGTGGCCTTGATGAATATGTGGGGCAGCCGTACCGGTGTTCTGATGGACGACGAAGGGGCAGCACCGGAAGTCTATGAAAACACGGCCGTGTCCGGCCCGTTGACCGTTGGCGACAGCGGCACACCTGCCACGACACTCTGGTGGGACGGTTGGACCGTCGCCAAGAACATCAGCGATGAAGATGCGGCGGCGACATTCCAAGCGATGGCCGCCGGTGTATCTCCTGCGATTTTGGATGACACGACGATGAGCCAAGCGGTTTGGCTGATGGAAGGCTACCAACCTGAAGCCGTCAACGAAGGCGTTTTGGCTTCTGTTGCAGCCGGTTCCACCCCCTACCCAATGCGTCCATTCCAGGGCCTTTTGCACACAGCACTGGGTGACAACATCGCGGATTTCCTGCAAGGCAACGAAAGCGCCGAACAGACATTGGCAGATATCGAAGCGGCCTACACGGCTGCGGCGACTGAAAAAGGCTTCCTGCAGTAAGGACGCAATCGGGAAGGCGCGTGCCGCCTTCCCGTTTCACGATCTGGGGCAAATCATATGAAGCATTCCTCCTTTTTTTGGTTTGTCCTCCCATCAGCCCTGCTGATGCTGACCTTCATCGCCTTCCCGATTGTGTCGGTGGTCACACAATCGCTTTATCAAGAGCATGAGCAGGTTCTGATTGAGGTTGAAAACTGCGGCCCCTTCGGTTGCACGCAATCAACGACCGTTGACACCCAAGCCACCGAAGCCCTGCGCGCGGCACAGCCATTGGGCCAGTGGGCCGGTCTGGATATCTACAAAGATCGCAACCACCTTGCCTTTGCAGAAGTCGGCGAGGCTTGGGCCAGTTCAGTCAGCATGCGTGATTTCGCAGGGTCTTTGATGAACCTGCCGTTCTATGACGCGATTGCGTTCACATTGACATATACCGCCGTGGTCACACCCCTGACGATCATCTTTGGTTTTCTGATTGCCATTGGCGTCAACGCCGTCGCAAGGACGATGCGCGGGCCCACGATCTTTTTATCGCTTTTGCCGATGATCGTCACCCCAATCGTCGGCGCGCTGGTCCTGTTCTGGATGGTGGATGCGCGGGGCGTTCTGGGTGCTGGCTTGCAGTGGCTGGCCGACGACCCGAACCTCTCGGTCAAAGCCTCGACCCCGCTGACGTGGATTATGCTGATGGTCTACGGCATCTGGTCGTCCGCCCCTTTTGCCTTCATCGTCTATTACGCTGGTCTGCAAACTGTGAATACAGACACGCTTGAGGCCGCGATGATTGACGGGGCTACCCGCTGGCAGCGCATTCGCTATGTTGTCATTCCTCATCTGGTGCCGCTGACCACGTTCATCGCCTTGATTCAGCTGATGGATAACTTCCGCGTCTTTGAACCCATCGTGAGTTTCAGCGCACAGGCCCATGCAAGGTCGCTGTCATTCGCCATCTTCAACGATTTGGGTGGCGAGACGCGTTTGCTCTCCTCTGCTGCCGCCACATCGGTGCTGACAATCATTGGTGTCGCGATCCTGTTGTCGCCTGTCCTTGTGCGGACGTGGCGCGATTTCGGAAAGGCAAGGTAGCCCGATGTCAAAAGCCACCCGACTTTCCCCCACAACCAAGATCATGGCCTACGGCTTCTTAGGTCTCTGGCTGGTCATGGCCGCCTTCCCGTTCATCTGGACCCTCTGGGGATCGTTCAAGGTTGAGGGTGACTTCTTTTCCAAGGCCGATTGGGCAAACTCGCTGTTTGGTACACTGACGATTGCCGAAACCGGCGGCAGCTTTACTGGTGACGGATACTATGGCGCGTGGATACAAGAAGAGTTCTGGCGCGCCGCACTGAATACATTCATCGTTTGCGTTTGCGTTGTCACAATCTCACTGACCTGCGGCACTTTGGGCGGCTACGCCCTGTCGCGATCCACATACCGCTACGCGTTCTGGTTTTTGCTGTTTGCGCTGATGTTCCGCGCCATGCCGCCGCTGACACTGGTATCGGGCTATCTGTTGCCGTTCTTTGAGTGGAACCTCTGGGGCCATCTGAGCACGACGATCATCGTGCTTGTGGCGATTAACCAGCCTTTCACCCTGTGGATGCTGCATGCCTTCTTTAAAAACATCCCTACGGATCTTGACGAAAGCGCAATGGTTGACGGCTGCACCCGTTTTCAGGCCTTTCGCCATGTGATCATCCCGGTCATGTGGCCCGGTGTGATTACCACAGGTTTGTTCAGCTTCCTGCTGGCCTATAACGACTTTGCTGTCACAACGATGCTGCTGAGCAAAGAGAACCAGACGATGGTGCCCAAGCTGGTCAGCTTCCTTGGTACGACCCAAACCAAGGGTAATGTGATGTTTGCGGTGGCTGCTGTTGTGTCAATCACGGCACCGCTGTTCATCATGATCATTTTCTTCCAAAAACAGATCGTATCAGGTCTGACCGCAGGCGCTGTGAAAGGCTAATTGCAATGAGTTTCCAATCTGAAAAAGCGCTGGTGCGCGCCCATTATGATGCGCTGGCCAAAGCAACACCTGAAACTGTGGCAGATGCGCTGGCCGTGCACACCAGTGCAGATTGGCACTGGCGTGGGATGCATCCGTTTTATGAACAAGACGGGGCGCAGGCCGTCGCCGAGAGTTTTTGGGCGCCGTTTCTGAGGGCTATGACCAAGGTCCAGCGCCGGCAGGACATCTTTATCGCCGGTCGCAATGAGATTGATGATTTCCAGTCGGTCTGGGTGATCTCTATGGGTCACCTGATGGGGCTGTTTGATGCACCTTTCCTTGGCATCAAACCCAATCGCCGGATCGCGATGCTGCGCTATGCTGAGTTCCATAAGGTCGTGGACGGCAAGATCGTTGAAACGGCAATGTTCTGCGATCTGATCCACCTGATGAGCCAAGCGGGCCAATACCCTCTGCCCCCGCAAACGGGCATGCATCTGGTGCAGCCGGGACCTGCAACCCACGATGGTTTGTTGTTTAATGATGCCGCACCCGGCGAAGGTGAGAAAACGCTCACGCTCATCAACCAGATGATCGGCGATATCAACACTCATCAAAAATACAGCACCCCGCAAGAAGAGCTTGCTCAAAGCTGGCATGACGATTTCGTCTGGTGGGGGCCTGACGGGATTGGGGCGACCTACACCATTGACCGCTATATTGAGCAGCATCAACGCCCGTTTCGCACGCAAATCAAGGATCGGGTCTATAACGGGCACATCTGCCGCACAGCCGAGGGGAATTTCGGCGGTTTCTTTGGCTGGGCCAACCTGAGCGTAACAAATGGCGGCGGCTATCTTGGTATGCCCGCCGGGGCACGATCCGAAATGCGGGTCGTGGATCTGTATCGACGCGACGGCGATAAGCTGGCCGAAAACTGGATATTCATTGATATTTTGCACTTTCTTGCCATGCAGGGCGCGGATATTTTGGGACGTATGCGGGACCTTTAAGGCTGCGATAGGAACCTGATTCTGTAAGGTTTCCCGCCCTACGTTTTCCTCAAAAGTGCCATTTTTGGTAGGTAGATGTTCATAGTGTTCTGTTTTAAATTACCGTTGCGGCGCAAAGGCGACGGTAACGTAGTAAGGTACGAGTAAATGGCGCAGTATTCCTATATCGGATATGATACCACCGCGGTTGTTTTCAGCGGCGGTAACGTGTCGCTATCTGGCACTTACGATGCCAACGTCAACCGGCGCGTTTTCGACGTCAATGATGGTGCGGGTGGTACCGTGTTGGGCGGCCGTACCGACGCCGGTGTTATTTTCGATGGTGACCGTCTAGATGATGAAGATGGCGATGATGCGACCCAAACTGGCGTTGCCACCAACCTCGATGGAACCACCACCTTTGCCAGCGGCGACATGTACCTTGAAGAGTCGTACTTGCTGACAGCCCCCGGCGGCGCGACAATTACGATGTATCGTGTTGAAGTTGAGGGTGTATTTGTCGGCCACATCGTGTCCGAACCGCTGGACCCCGGTGTCACCTATACTTTTTCGATAACAAACGTCACGCCCTTCAACGCGCCAGATACAACCGATCCGACCGCGATCGTCGACGTGCCTTGCTTTTTCGCCGGCACGATGATCATGACGCCGGATGGCGAGCGTGCGGTTGATGACCTCAACGTTGGTGACCACGTCACGACCGCGTCGGGTGAAACACAAATAATCCGCTGGATTGGGCGACGCGTGATCCTGCCCTCTTTTGCGACGGATCATGGACTTTGGCCCGTGCGCATCAGCACGGGGGCCCTTAGCGCTGGACTGCCAACCTGCGATCTAACCGTTTCGCCGAACCACCGGATGCTGATCTCATCACCGGAAAATGAGCTCCATTTTGGGCAGCCGGACGTGCTGGTCGCTGCAAAGTTTCTGATTGGACAGGACGGTGTTGAACAGGTCACTGATCTGGCCAGCATCACCTATTTCCACTTGCTTTTCGACAAGCACGAAATCCTCGTCTCAAACGGCGTGCCCAGCGAAAGCTTGTACCCCGGTGACATGACATTGCGCGGCATGGCCCGTGCAGCGCAGGACGAGATTATGACGCTGTTTCCAGAGTTGCAGACCCAAGGTTTAGACAGCTATGGACCGGTCGCAACCCGTACCTTGCGGCGCCACGAAGCGGCCCTCTTAGCCCCGGCAGGCTAGCCTACTTCGGTCTTGCCGCGTCGGTCACCCCGCAAGTTGGCGTAAAGCACATGGTTGCGCCAGCGCCCATTAATTTGCAGATAGCTTTGGGCCACACCCTCGTATTTGTAGCCGCATTGTTCCAGCAAACGCCGTGATGCGTTGTTTTCGGGCAGGCATCCCGCCTCAATCCGGCTCAGGTCCAGCGCTGTAAACGCATGGTGAACGACGGCTTGAATAGCCTCGCGCATATAGCCTTGCCGCGCGAAGGGTTCACCAATCCAGTACCCCGTGATCCCTGATTGTGCCGGTCCCCGCTTGATGTGGTCGAGCGTGATCGCCCCCAAGAGGCCATTGTCCTCGCGCCGCACCAAAAATAACGGCATGGCGGTGCCATTGGCAATCGACCGCTGCGCCCAATAGACCCGGTTGGTAAAGGCCTTACGGGACAAATGATCAGAGGCCCATGTGGGCTCCCACGGTTTGAGGAAGGCTTCACTATCGCGCCGCAACCCGGACCACGCCCTGAAATCGCTGTGCACGGGCGGGCGCAATGTCAGCCGCTCGGTTTCGATACGGACCTTCTTTTTGGCCCCGAGCATTAGGCCGCCAACCGTGCTTTCAAAGCGTCAAGCGACGGTGCCGCATCCGCCGGACCATAGAGTGCCAGCGCTGTACCTGCCTGCCCCGCCATTTCCCCAGCAAAACCTTTGACGTCACCTGTCGTCACATCATCAATCCGCTCGATGGTTTCATCAATGCTGGGGATACGCCCCCAGATTGACAAAAGCCGTGCAAGCCGTTCGGCCCGATTGGACGGGCTTTCCAATCCCATCAACAGGCCTGCTTTCATCTGGCTCCGCGCCCGCGCGACCTCTGCCGCACTCATGTCGTCAGCAGCGCGCTTCATCTCATCAATCGTGATGTTGGCAAGTTCTGCAATCTGTTCGGCACTGGTCCCTGCGTAGATTGTCGTGAGGCCTGTGTCCTCGTAGGCACCTGCCTGCGCAAAGATCGTGTAGCACAGCCCGCGATGCTCGCGCACTTCCTGGAACAGACGCGAGGACATGCCACCGCCCATGACGTTGGCGTAGATTTGTGCGGTGTAGATCGCAGGGTCGAGGTAAGTCGGCCCTTCGAGGGCTAGCGCAAAATGGACCTGTTCAAGGTCCTTGTTTTCGCGCCGCTCACCACCGCCAAAGGCGGCTGGCTGCATCAGTTCTGGGGCACGTGCGACTGCGGGCAGATGTCCGAACAACGCTTCGGCCTGGGCGACAATTGCGTCATGGTCAATGGCCCCTGCCGCAGACAAGATCATCTGATTGGGGCCATAGTGCTCGCCGACAAACCCTTGCAGATCATCGCGGCTAAAGCTGCTGACCCGTTCCGTCGGCCCCAGGATCGTGCGACCCAATGCCTGATCAGGATAGGCCACCTCTTGCAGCCAGTCGAAGATGATGTCGTCAGGCGTGTCGAGTGCTTGCCCGATTTCTTGTAAGATCACACCACGCTCAACCTCGATCTCGGCGGGGTCGAAGACAGGGTTCAGCAGAATGTCTGAGATCACATCAAGGCCGAGCGCCACGTCATCTTCCAGCACACGCGCGTAATAGGCTGTCATCTCGCGGCTGGTATAAGCATTGATGTAGCCACCCACATCTTCGATGCTTTCGGCAATTTGCAGGGCGCTCCGCGTCTTGGTTCCCTTGAACGCCATATGTTCAAGGAAGTGCGCGATCCCGTTCTGTTCAATCCGTTCGTGGCGTCCGCCCGCCTGAACCCAGATACCGATACTGGAAGATTTCAGCCCTGGCATATCCTCGGTGACGATACGAAAGCCGTTGGACAGCGTGTGCAGTTGGATGGTCAATTACGTATCCGTTCCTTGATGACGGCTTGTAATGCCGACAAGTCATTCTTTACGCGTGTGACGCGCTCCGGTCGGTCATACAGGTCAGCCATGCGTGGGGGAAGAGGTGCCGCGACACCTGAGGCCGCTTTCACGGCGTCGGGGAACTTTGCCGGGTGCGCTGTTGCCAGCGTGACCATCGGTGTTGTGCCCAAATGCGCCTCGGCCACATGGACGCCGACCGCGGTGTGCGGACAAAGGAGTTCGCCGTGTTTCGCGAGGTAGGTTTTGATTGCGGCGTGCGTTTCATCCTCGGACGCGCGGCCGGATTTGAAGGTGTCTTTCAGCATCTGGTATGCGCCTTGGCTGATCTGGAAACCACCCTGCTTGAGGTCTTCCATTTGTGCCGCAACTGTCGCCCCGTCGCGGTTGTAGGCGTCAAAAAGAGCGCGTTCGAAGTTGGAGCTGACCTGGATATCCATAGAGGGGCTGATCGTCGGCTCCACGCCTTCTTTGGTGTAGGCGCCAGTCTTGAGCGTCCGGTGCAGAATGTCGTTGCGGTTGGTGGCGACCACAAGATTGGCAATCGGCAGGCCCATCTTCTTGGCGATGTAGCCTGCGAAGATATCGCCGAAGTTGCCCGTCGGCACTGTGAAGCTGACCTCCCGGTGCGGCGCGCCCAGTGAAACAGCGGCGGTGAAGTAATAAACCACCTGCGCCAGCACGCGGCCCCAGTTGATAGAGTTCACGCCGGCCAGTTTCACCTCTTCACGGAACGCGAAGTCGTTGAACATGTCTTTGACTGCCGCTTGGCAGTCGTCGAAATCACCATCGACGGCCAGCGCATGCACGTTGCTTTCCGTGGGCGTGGTCATCTGGCGGCGCTGCACTTCGGACACACGGCCATGTGGATACATGATGAACACGTCGACAGCCTTGAGCCCCCGGAACGCTTCGATCGCCGCAGAGCCTGTGTCGCCTGAGGTAGCCCCCACAATGGTGACACGGTCGCCAGAACGTGTGAGGGCAGCTTGGAACATCTGTCCAATCAACTGCATGGCAAAGTCTTTGAACGCCAGCGTCGGGCCGTGAAACAGTTCCAGCAGGTAGTGATTGCTGTCGAGTTGCACCAACGGCGCGCGCGCGGCGTGGCCGAAACCGGCGTAGGCTTGTTTGATCAGGCCGCGGAATTCATCGTCTGTGAAAGTGTCACCGATGAATGGGCGCATCACATCATAGGCGACTTCTTCGTAGGATTTCCCCGCCATCGCCGCGATTTGGGCATGGGTCAGCGATGGCACCTCTTCCGGGACATAAAGACCGCCGTCCCGGGCCAGACCCGTCAGCATCGCTTCTTCGAAACTCAACGTGGGTGCTGCACCACGAGTCGAGATATAGCGCATCAGTCTTGGGCGTCCTTCGGGCGCAGGGTACGGCGTATCAGGTAAAGGCTCATAGTCGCCCAGACGAAGGCCAGCAAGAACCATGTCACCGCATACTCGAAATGGTCGTTTTTGATGGTCGCCGTGTTCACCGGCAAAGGCGTCAGACGCGGGTCCGCAGGCGACGTTTGGGTTGTGACAACCATCAAAGGCTGGGCGTCGAGCGCGGCGGACATGGTTGCGATATTGCGTGCGAACCAGATGTTTGCATCCAAGTCAGGGTCAGGAGTGCTGCTGTTCTGATCATCCGGCCAAAGCAAAGTGCCCGTCATATCCATCGGAGCCACCAAAGGCCGCGCATCCTTGTTGTCCAGCGCCAGCAACCCCTGATCGACCAGGATCGGCCCAAGTGCGGTTTGCACCTTTGAGATCACGCGGTAGCCGGTACCTGCTTGGGTGCCGGATACCAGAACATGCAGTTCATCACCTGTCGGGATTCCCACCAAGCTGACGCGTGTGTATTCGTGGGTGTCTTCGGTCACGTCAAGCGACAATGGAACAGGGTCCGCGGCAAGCCGGGTGTCAATGTCTTCAAGAATGGCTGCTTTCCATGCGAGCCGCTCAACCTGCCAAAGTCCAAGGCTGATCAGCACGCCGCAACCAGCCAGACCGAGAATCAATGGAAAGAGAATCTTACGCAGCATTTTGCGCCCTTGATGGTGAAAACGCGCGAGACTGCCCTCGCGCGTTTGCATTTGAATGGTGGATCAAGATCCACCTTACATGATCAGCGCTCATATGCCCCAGATGTAGACGGCGAAGAACAGGAAAAGCCAAACAACGTCCACAAAGTGCCAGTACCAAGCTGCTGCCTCGAAGCCCACATGCTTTTCGGGAGTAAAATGCCCTGCCCGCGCCCGCATGTAGCAAACGAACAGGAAGATCGTCCCGATGATCACATGGAAGCCATGGAAACCAGTGGCCATAAAGAAGTTTGAGAAGAACTTGTCGCCACCGAACGTCCAGTCCTGCTGTACCAGTAGATACCAGTATTCATAGGCCTGAAGACCTGTGAAAAGGATACCGAGGACAACCGCGAGCAAAAGCCCGTGCTCAAGGTCTTTGCGATTGTTTTCATGCACCAGCGCGTGGTGTGCCCATGTGACCGCCATACCCGAGCAGAGCAATACAAGCGTGTTGATCAACGGCAGGTGGAAAGCGTCAACTTGATAGAAACTTGGCTCTACATAAGAAGTGCCTGCATATTCGCTCATCGGATAGATCGTGTGTTTGAAGAACGACCAGAACCATGCCGCAAAGAACATGACTTCGGACATGATGAACATGATAAAGCCATAGCGCAGGCCGATCCGCACGACGGGCGTGTGATCGCCTACATTGCTTTCTGCTACGACCTCGGCCCACCATGCGAACATGACGTAAAGAACTGCGGCCAGACCGATCAGGAACATGTAAGGGCCGGAGCCATGCATCCAGATCACAGCACCAAATAGCATGATAAACGCACCAAGACCGCCCATGAGCGGCCAGATCGAAGGTGGCAGAATGTGATAATCGTGGTTTTTCGCGTGCGCCATGTGGTGCGTTCCCTATCGGTTCGTCGTCTTAATTTTGTATGGCGTCTTGTGGCGCCGGTGTCAAAGCTTGCGGTGCGAGCGAGGCTTGGATTTCATCCTCGGGCAAATCAATTTCGTAGAAGGTGTAGCTCAGCGTGATCGTGTGCACATATTGCCCTTCGCGATCGTCGACGATGGCTGGGTCCACAAAGAAACTGACGGGCATCATGACGGTTTCGCCCGGCATCAGCACCTGTTCGACAAAGCAGAAACATTCGATCTTATCGAAAAACGCGCCCGCCTCGTAAGGCGTAACATTGTAAGCCGCCTGCCCTGCAATCGGCACGTCAAGCGGGTTATGTGCTTCGTAGAACGCAAGACCTGTCTCACCGATCCGGATTTCCATTTCGCGCACTTCGGGTTTGAAAGTCCAAGGCATGTCCCGCTCAAGCGAGGCATCAAAGCGCACTTTGATGGTTTCATCAAGGATCACATCGCTGCCGGTTTCCGCCACATTTGTTGCCCCGCCAAACCCAGTGACCCGGCAGAACCAGTCATAAAACGGTACAGACGCCCAAGCGAGCCCACCCATGAGGATCACGACCGAGACAGTTTGAACAACTGTCCGCTGCGGTCCTTGAAGGTTTGGAAAAAGCATCATTCACCCACCCCCTCTTCCGGGATAATTTGTGGCCGCGCCACATGGTCAAATCTTTCAAATTGGGCGGTATCACCCAGTTGCAGAACCTTCACGACTGTCAGTCCGAAAATGACCGCAATGAACCCGGCAAGGATGAGTCCAAGCCCATAGTTACGCCCTTTGCGCCGTTCATGAAGCTCATGTTCAACCTGCATTGGCATCACCAGCCTCCCAGATCGTAGAGGCGTAGTGCTGCTTCCAGCATAAGCGCTATGAAATGTGCGAAAAGGTAGTAAAGCGATACCTTGAACACCTTGATTTCAACCCGATGCTTATCGGCCTCACAATCTGCATCCGTCCGACGCCAGATGTCATAGGCCCCCTTGAGGAACCAGGCGTTCATCACCACGGCAACCGCCAGATACAAAGGCCCACCAATCGAGGTAAACCCAAGCCCGATTGCAACCGGGACCAGTAGCAGCGTGTAGATGATCACATGCTTGCGGGTTGCGTCGCGACCGTGTGTTTCAGTCAGCATAGGCACGCCTGCGTTGCCGTAGTCAGATTTGACGAACAGGGCCAGCGCCCAGAAATGCGGCGGCGTCCACATGAAGATCAATGCGAACATCAGCACGCTCTCAATGCTGACACCCCCAGTCGCCACGGCCCAGCCGATCATCGGAGGAAACGCACCAGCGGCCCCGCCAATGACGATATTTTGCGGCGTGGCACGCTTGAGCCACATTGAATAGACCACAGCATAAAAGAAAATGGTGAAGGCCAGCAGGAAGGCCGCAAGGAAGTTAGTCGCAAGCGCCAGCAACACAATAGCAAAGCCAGAGAGCGCAAGACCGATGCCCAGCGCTTCACCCGGTTCAACACGGCCTGACGGGATAGGACGCCCGGCGGTACGCTTCATGCGCGCGTCAATGTCAGCGTCCCACCACATGTTCAACGCACCAGATGCACCGGCTCCAACGGCAATGCAAAGGATGGCTACAAAGCCGATGAACGGGTGCACTGGCACTGGCGATACTAAAAGCCCCACCAACGCCGTGAACACGACCAGCGACATCACACGCGGCTTCAACAGGGCAAAGTAATCGCCCATGTTCGCCTCATAGCTTTGATCTGATGCGCTGATGTCGCTCATAACTGACCTTCAAAAGTGGGTGGGTTGAAACCCACCTTACATGATCGAACGGTGGTTGATGTAAGGTGGGTCTTGACCCACCTTACCCTTAGGACGTGCCAGTCGCCTCGGCGAGCCATGCGTCGTACGTATCCTGACTGACCACTTTGACCGTGATCGGCATATAGGCATGGTCCTTGCCACAGAGTTCGGAACACTGACCAAAGTAGATGCCTTCACGCTCTGCCGCGAACCAAAGCTCGGCCAGACGACCCGGCACCGCATCTTGCTTCACGCCAAACGCCGGGATGGTCCAAGAGTGGATCACGTCCGCGGCCGTCACCTGCATCACCACCGTGGCACCAATTGGCACAATGACGGCTGTGTCGGTTGCCAACAGATACTCTTCTTGGCTGTACCCGTTCTCTTCCAACTCGTCACGGGCCAGCATGTAGCTGTCGAATTCAACCCCGTGGTCCACATATTCATAGCCCCAGTACCATTGGTAGCCTGTCACCTTGATCGTGATATCCGCCTCAGGAATTTCCTGCTGTTTAAACAGCACAGGCAATGAGAACGCGCCAATAAACACCAGGATCACAACAGGCACGACGGTCCATGCCACCTCAAGCGGTGAGTTGTGGGTGAAGGTCGCAGGCTCGGGATTTCTGGTGCGGTTATAGCGGATTGCAACCCATGCCAGCAGTGCCGTCACAAACAGCGTGATCGCCGTAATGATGATCAGCAACAAATTGTCGAGCCAGACAACATCGCGCGCCAATTCAGTGGCGGAAGGCTGAAAGCCCATGCCGCGGTCGACCGGGCGACCTACAATTTCAAGCTCTTGATTGATCTGCTGTGCTGTTGCCGCAGATCCTGCCATCACCAGACCAGCTGTTGTCCAAAGCGACGTCGCAAAGGTGTTCAAACGCATATCGTACCCTATCTTCGTTGCACCCCGTGGGATGCGATCCCTGGCAATTTCCGTTCGGGCTGCGGACGGAATCCCATTGTATTCGACCGACCGTGTCCCATATCCTGATGAACAACTCAAGAACTGCTATTGCGTCAAACAGACGCTTTCGTGACAATTCTTGTCTGGTAGAGGGAAAACTTCATGTCCACAGATCCGTTTCGCCCGTTTGAGACCAATCTTGATCAGGATAGAGCACTATCGCTCTTGCAAGAGGCGACAGCCGGTGCCGATGATGGCGAGCTATTTTTGGAACGCCGCAAGTCTGAAGTGATTTCTTTTGACGATGGGCGGATCAAAACCGCCAGTTTCGATGCCTCCGAAGGGTTCGGCCTGCGCGCTGTACGTGGAGAAACGGCAGGCTATGCCCATTCCACAACGATTGACGAACATGCGTTGAAACGTGCCGTCGCAACCGCCCGCTTGGCTGTGGGCGATGGTGGCGGCACGATGGCCGACGCTCCGGCAGGCACCAATCGCAAGCTTTATTCCGATGATGACCCGATGTTGCAGGCGACTTTCCCGGCTAAGATTGATCTGTTGCGCGAAATTGATGAATTTGCCCGCGGCCTTGATCCGCGCGTTGTACAGGTGTCGGCCACCGTGGCTGCATCGCATCAGGAAGTGCTGATTCTGCGCCCCGAAGGCACGCTGGTGACCGATACCCGCCCCATGTCGCGCCTGAATATCAGCGTGATCGTCGAGGAAAACGGCAAGCGTGAAAGCGGTGGTATGGGTGGCGGTGGTCGCGCCGGTCTGATCGGTCTGATCGGGCGCGATCACTGGGAACCGGTGGCCCGCGAAGCGCTGCGCATCGCCCTTGTGAATCTGGACGCGGAACCTGCACCAGCCGGCGTGATGGACGTTGTACTGGGCCCTGGTTGGCCCGGTATTCTGCTGCATGAAGCCATCGGGCACGGGCTTGAAGGTGATTTCAATCGCAAGGGTTCGAGCGCGTTTGCGGGGCTGATGGGTGAACAGATCGCCGCCAAGGGCGTCACCGTTCTGGATGATGGCACGATCCCGGACCGGCGCGGGTCTATCACCGTTGATGACGAAGGCACGCCCAGCGCCAAGAATACCTTGATCGAGGATGGCGTGCTGGTGGGTTACATGCAGGACCGCCAGAATGCCCGCCTGATGGGGGTGGAGCCCACTGGGAACGGACGCCGCGAAAGCTTTGCTCATGCGCCGATGCCCCGCATGACCAACACCTACATGCTGGCGGGCGACACCGCACCCGAGGCTTTGGTTGCCGACCTCAAGGACGGAATTTACGCCGTGGGCTTTGGTGGTGGGCAGGTCGATATCACCAACGGCAAGTTCGTGTTCAGCTGCACCGAAGCATACCGTGTCAAGGATGGCGTTGTAGGTGCTCCGGTGAAAGGGGCCACGTTGATTGGTGACGGGGCCACCGCACTGAAGCAGATCCGCGGCATCGGCAATGATCTGGCCCTTGATCCGGGTATCGGCAATTGTGGCAAGGCGGGACAATGGGTGCCAGTGGGGGTCGGGCAACCAAGCCTGATGATTGGCGGTCTGACGGTTGGCGGGGCTACGGCCTGAGTCGATCGCTGTGATTCCCTCTTGGTCTGCTTAGACTGACCAAATTGAGGATAATTCATTCCTTCGGCAGAAGATTAACTACAAAAGGCCGCATTTTGCGCGAAAACATCTTTGATTGATTCAGAACTCGTTAACTTCGTGCGCCTTATGATCAAAGGGCAATATGGCGGAGCTAACGGGATGACCGGACCACAACTTTCTTCCACTCACCCCCCACTCCACCCCACCACGGAAGACGATACGGTCAACCGGCTCCGCCTATTGCGTTCGCGTCGGGTTGGCGTTGCAACATATCACCGGCTGCTGGCAGAACACGGCAGTGCGGCTGAAGCCTTGCGCGTCTTGCCGGAAGTGGCAAAGGCCGCTGGTGTTGCCAACTACGCAATATGTCCCGAAGGCGTTGTTCGGTCCGAATTGAAAGCAGGCAAAGCGGCAGGCGCCCGTCTTCTGCACAAGGATGCACCGGGTTACCCTGCGTCTTTGCTGGACCTTGCGGATGCGCCACCACTTCTGTGGGCAATTGGCGACATTTCTCTTTTACAGCGCCCGATGATTGCCTTGGTGGGCGCGCGCAATGCGTCGTCCCTTGGCACGCGCATGGCAAAACGACTGGGCGAGGACCTGAGCAAAGCTGGTTTCACTGTTGTGTCGGGGCTTGCGCGCGGCATTGATGCAGCGGCCCATCATGGTGCGTTGGCCAGTGGCACAGTTGCGGTGATGGCCGGTGGTGCGGACATCATCTATCCTGCAGAAAATACGCAGTTGGCCCATGACATTGCAAAGACAGGTCTGCGCCTGTCAGAAATGCCGATGGGTCTGCAACCGCAAGCGCGGCATTTCCCAGTCCGCAACAGAATCATTTCCGGATTGGCAAAAGCGGTTGTCGTGGTCGAGGCCGCTGGTAAATCCGGCAGCTTGATTACGGCGCGCAACGCGCTGGACCAAGGCCGCGACGTGCTGGCGGTACCGGGCCACCCATTTGATGCACGCGCCTGGGGCTGCAATATGCTGATACGCGATGGGGCAAGTTTGGTGCGCAATGCGCAGGATGTGATTGATGCGGTAGCCCCTGTTGCGGAACGCACGGCAGAACTTGATCTGCCATTGCCCGCCGCAACAAAGCGCAGCTTACGCGATGTGGCCGCACTCCACTCTGAAATTCTGTCGCGTCTGGGACCTGCACCCATCGCTGAAGATCAGCTGTTGCGCGACATCAAAGCCGCCGCAACCGACGTGGCGCCTGTGCTGGTCGATCTTGAACTTGATGGCAAAATCACCCGGCAGTCGGGTGGGTTACTGGCCCGCGTCGTGTAAAATAGTCGCCGATTTTCGGCAAAGACTTTTCCCCTCATTGACATTCGGCGAACAGACGCCACATCTTGCCCGACTTAAGGAACTGCATTTGCTGTAAAGGATTCTCATGCCCGTTGTTGTTGTCGAATCCCCTGCTAAGGCCAAGAAAATAAACGGGTATCTTGGCAGCGATTACACGGTTCTCGCGTCTTATGGGCACGTCCGCGACCTGCCACCCAAAGACGGATCTGTCCTGCCTGACGAAGATTTCGACATGAAATGGGAAATCGCGTCTGACAGCAAAAAGCATATCAAAGCCATCGTTGACGCGCTGAAAGAAGACAATGAACTGATCCTTGCCACTGACCCCGACCGCGAGGGCGAGGCGATTTCATGGCACCTGACTGAGGCTTTGACCGCCAAGAAAGCGATCAAGAAAGACACGCCCGTCAGCCGCGTCGTATTTAACGCGATCACCAAGGCCGCCGTGACAGAGGCAATGAAGAACCCCCGTCAGGTCGATGCACCGCTGGTTGATGCCTATCTTGCGCGTCGCGCGCTGGATTATCTGGTGGGCTTTAACCTATCGCCGGTATTGTGGCGCAAGTTGCCGGGTGCCAAATCCGCAGGTCGCGTGCAGTCGGTGTGCCTGCGCATCATCGTCGAGCGTGAGATGGAAATCGAAGCGTTCCGCAATCAGGAATACTGGACTGTCAAAGCGCTGCTACAATCGGCGCGGGGCCAAACCTTTGAGGCGCGCCTGACGACGCTGGCGGGCAAGAAGCTTGATAAATTTGATCTGGGCAACGCAACGCAGGCCGAATTGGCGGTGCAGGCGATAAACTCGCGTGATCTGGTGATCAAATCGGTTGAGGCGAAACCCGCGACCCGCAACCCTTCACCACCCTTTATGACGTCTACTCTGCAACAAGAGGCGAGCCGCAAGTTTGGCATGGGCGCCAAGCAAACCATGGGCGTCGCCCAGCGCTTGTATGAGGCGGGCCTGATTACATATATGCGGACAGACGGCATTGATATGGCACCCGAGGCTGTGACCGGCGCGCGTGACGCAATCAAGGCGAGATTTGGCGAAAAATACCTGCCTGATCAGCCGCGCATGTACAAAAACAAAGCCAAGAATGCACAAGAAGCACACGAGTGCATTCGCCCCACGGAAATGAACGTCAGCACCGAAGACGCCAAGATTGTCGATGCAGATCAGCGCAAGCTTTATGACCTGATTTATAAACGCACGATGGCCAGCCAGATGGCCGCCGCCAAGCTGGAACGGACCGTGGTCGACATCACGAGCGCCGACGATCAGGTCGTGTTGCGTGCCAATGGGCAGGTCATGGTGTTTGATGGCTTCATCGCGATTTACGAGGAAGGCAAAGATGACAGCGTCGTCGATGATGACGACAAGCGCTTGCCGCAACTGGCCGAGGGCGAAAAAGCCGAGAAGAAATCGGTCAATCCCGAACAGCATTTTACCCAACCGCCCCCCCGCTACACCGAAGCGACTTTGGTCAAGCGGATGGAAGAGCTCGGCATTGGCCGCCCTTCCACTTATGCCTCGATCGTGACCACCATTCAGGATCGCGGTTATGTTGAAAAAGACAAGAACCGCCTGATCCCGCAGGATAAGGGGCGTTTGGTCACGGCCTTTCTGACGAATTATTTCCGTCGTTATATTGGCTATGACTTCACCGCTGATCTCGAAAACCAGCTGGATGAAGTCAGTGCAGGCGATGCTGACTACAAAAAGGTTCTAAGCCGGTTCTGGCATGATTTTTCTGCCGCCATTGCCGAAACTGCCGATCTGCGCATCACCGAGGTGCTTGAAAAAATCAATGAGGTGTTGGAGCCGCATCTGTTCCCACCCACCGAAGATGGCAGCGATCCGCGCCTATGTCCCAACTGCGGCGCGGGCCGCTTGTCAATGCGCACTGCCCGCTCTGGTGGTGCGTTCATTGGTTGCTCCAACTATCCTGAGTGTCGCTATACCCGCGCCTTCGGTCCGCCTAATCCAGAGGCAGAACTCTCGGCGATTCCACCTGAGGGTAAGTTGCTGGGTACTGATAACGGCGATGAAATTCGCATCTTCAAAGGCCGCTTCGGCCCCTATGCCCAGCGCGGCGAAGTGACGGAAGAGAACAAAAAGCCACCCCGTCAAGGCGTACCCGAAGGTTGGGAGCCTGAGGAAGTCACGCTTGATCAGGCGCTGATGCTGCTATCTCTGCCCCGCGAATTGGGTCCGCACCCCGAGGATGGCGTTGCCGTTTGGGCCAATCTTGGGCGCTATGGTCCTTACCTCAAACACGCGGAAAGCACCTCGCACCGTGGCGGTACAAACGCCAACCTTGACAGCATTGATGAGGTTTGGACTGTCGGGATGAACCGCGCAGTGCAATTGTTGGCCGAAAAGGTCGCGTCCCGTGGCCAGCGCGGCAAAGCGGCATTGCCTGTCCGCGAGCTGGGTGAACATCCAGAAGCGGGCGGTCCGGTCAATATCTTTGACGGCAAGTATGGGCCTTATGTGAAATGGGAAAAGATAAACGCGACGATCCCGGACACGATTGAACCGTCCGAGCTGACCATGGCGCAGGCCGTACATCTGATTGATGAACGCGCTGAGAAGGCGGGCAAGAAGAAACCCGCCCGCAAGAAAGCGCCTGCGAAGAAGAAAAAAACTGTGGCGAAAAAAGCCGCCGCAAAGTCAGGCTAGTATCCGATGCCCGCAGTCAACTCTTCGCGGATCTACTTGCGCAAGGTCAATGCAGCCTTCGCAGCGGGGGTGTCAAAGGGCGATTATGTCCTTGACGCTGGCGCGGGTGAACAACCCTATGCCGATCTTTTTGACCATGCCGTCTATGAGAGCGCGGATTTCACCAAGGTTGAGTCGAAAACCTATGCCCCGCAAACCTATGTCTGTGACCTCGCTCAGATACCAGTTGATGACGGCAGGTTTGACCATGTCGTGCTTAATCAAGTGCTTGAACATGTCCCTGACCCGATTGTCATTTTGACTGAGTTGCGCCGTGTCCTCAAACCGGGCGGGCGCATTATCTGCACCTGCCCGCTGTATTACGAAGAACACGAACAGCCCTACGACTTCTTTCGCTACACGCAGTTTGCCCATCAGATGATGTTCGCCAAGTCCGGTTTTGAGGTCAAAAGCATTGATTGGCTTGAAGGGTATTTTGGGACGGTGTCTTACCAGTTAAAGGGGATCGCTCGGAACCTACCAGTCTGGCCTGCCTCTGACGCCGGCTTTTTCATGCGTCTGCGTCATGCCTGTATCTTGTATTTTGCGCGCAGTGCTGCGCGACTGCTGACCGGACCTATGGCGCGACTTGATGTTGCCTTGAAGTACGAAGACAAGGGGTATCCCAAGAATTATGTCGTGATTGCTGAGGCTATCTAGCTAGACTTACAGCAAGTGATGTCGACACCTGCGAAAGCGTTGCGGCCAATGAAAGCCAACAGATAGGCTTGGCCCATTGCAGGTATGTGATCTGCCGCATCGCAGCAATTGAATTGACAACGCCCCATCAGATTGCCACCTTCCGCGCCAGATTATCGGGGAACCCAAAATGAAGAAGATTTACCCAAATGCGGCCGCAGCCTTAGATGGGCTGTTGCATGACGGCATGTTTATCGCCGCTGGTGGCTTTGGCCTGTGCGGCATCCCTGAACTGTTGTTGAGTGCCATCAAGGACGCAGGCACAAAGGATCTGACCTTTGCGTCGAACAATGCTGGGGTGGATGACTTCGGCATAGGCATCCTGCTGCAGACCCGTCAGGTCAAAAAGATGATCAGTTCTTACGTGGGCGAAAACGCGGAGTTCATGCGCCAGTATCTATCAGGTGAGCTGGAGCTTGAGTTTAACCCTCAAGGCACGCTTGCCGAGCGGATGCGCGCAGGCGGCTGCGGCATCCCCGGTTTTTATACAAAAACCGGCGTTGGCACCGTGATTGCTGACGGCAAGGAGCATAAAGACTTCAACGGCGAAACCTACATTATGGAAGAAGGCATTTTTGCCGACCTTGCCATCGTGAAAGCCTGGAAAGCGGATGCGACCGGGAACCTAGTGTTCCGCAAGACCGCCCGCAACTTTAACCCGCCTGCTGCGATGTGTGGCAAGACTTGCGTGGCCGAAGTCGAAGAAATCGTGCCGACAGGGTCGCTTGATCCTGACAGCATTCATCTGCCGGGCATTTACGTGCATCGTTTGATCCAAGGCGAACATGAAAAGCGGATCGAGCAACGCACAGTGAGGAGCGCATAAGATGTGGGACCGCAATCAAATGGCCGCACGCGCCGCGCAAGAACTGCAGGACGGCTGGTATGTGAACCTTGGCATCGGTATTCCGACCTTGGTGTCAAACTATATCCCCGACGGTATTGAAGTGACCCTTCAGTCCGAGAACGGCATGTTGGGCATGGGCCCCTTCCCGATTGAGGGCGAAGAAGATGCTGACCTGATCAATGCTGGCAAGCAGACAATTACAGAACTGCCCCAGACAGCGTATTTTGACAGCGCCCAGTCCTTTGGGATGATCCGCGGCGGCAAGATTGCAATGGCGATCCTTGGTGCGATGGAAGTGGCCGAAAATGGTGACCTGGCCAATTGGATGATCCCCGGCAAGCTTGTCAAAGGCATGGGGGGTGCGATGGACTTGGTGGCGGGCGTTGGCCGTGTCGTTGTTGTGATGGATCACACTAACAAGCATGGCGTCAGTAAAGTGCTGAAGGAATGCACCCTGCCACTGACGGGAAAAGGTGTGGTTGATCGGATCATCACAAACCTTGGGGTACTGGATGTGGTCGAAGGTGGGTTGAAAATCGTTGAGACCGCCGATGGTGTGACCGAGGATGAGTTGCGCGCAGCGACAGAGGCCGCGATTGTCTGATCTTTCTGTGATGCACGAAGAAAGCGGCACAAAAGGTCGCTATTATATAGTGCACGCTTCCGGCGAGAGTGAGCTGACCTATTCGGTGATGTCGGCAAAGATACGAATCGCGGACCACACGCAGGTTGCTCCGGGACATGAAGGTGAAGGTGTCGGTCTGGTGATGCTGCGCGAATTCATTGCAGATGCGCGCAGCAAGGGATTTCAGATCGTCCCGCTTTGCCCCTTCGTGAATGCGCAGCGGCGCAAACATCCTGAATGGGCGGATGCGTTCTCGGTTTAGATTCCGTTCACATTGAACACGCAGGCATCTGTGATCAGCTCTGGCGGGGTTTGGCAAAGCCCTTTGGCCACTTGCCACGCGGCCAGTACTTTGGGCACGTAGGCCCGCGTCTCAGCAAAAGGCGGTACACCTTCGTGGCGGCGCACATTGCCTTCGCCTGCATTATACCCTGCAAGCGCAAGGACAGGATCATTGTCAAAATGCCCCAGCAACCATTCCAGATAGGCGACACCGCCCGAGATGTTCTGGGCTGGGTCCATACTGTTCGTCACACCAAACCGGCTGGCGGTATCGGGCATCAATTGCATCAGGCCTTGGGCACCGGCAGAGCTGACCGCGTCAACACGCCCCGCACTTTCAACAGAAATCACGGCAAGCACCAAAGCGGGTGAAACGGTCGTGCCGACTGTCTCTCTTAAGATGTTCAGCCCGTGCGTCGATGCGATATCCTGTAGGGCTTGTAGACGTGGAGCGGGAACAGCCTTACCCGCAGGTGGATTGTTGATCTGATTGATTGCCAGTTCGAGCCGCGCGGGGCTACGGTCAGCCAAAGTGCCCGAAACACCAGCCCAGAACCACTCCAATCCTGACGCCGGCGGGATTGCGACGGCTACGGGCGTTTCAACAGCTTCGGGCTCTGGATCGGCATAGACGGGACCCAGCCGAGGGGCGTTGGGATCAATCTGTACCGTAATACGGCTGGTCGATGCCGCGGATGGCAACGGAACCCGTTTGAAAGTGAAGTCCGGTTGAAGCCTTTCAACCTCTGCCGCCACAGGGGCAGCCCCCATGATTGCAGCAAAAGCTGCTATGCCGATGAATTTCCGATTCATTTTCCGGTCCCGCTCGCCGTTTATTGTTAATAAAAACATGGCAGAAAGCCGCCGACATACCAAGATTCAGCGAACAATCGGGCCAATTTACCCGCGATTGCAGGCTTTTTCGCAACGCATTACGCTCAAGATGAATACAATATGAATTTTTGTTTTGTTTAAAAACAACATGTTACGCTGATTTCGCGCAAAAACGCGGAGCGGTCCAAAAAAACGCGTTTGCTGCCAAACTCCCGCCCCATTCAAGGGGCTATATATGTTCATCCAAGACGGGGATTGCGCTAGAGACCTAGCCCAAGACACCGGCGAGGAACGAAACATACTCTGCTAATACCCTGAGGAGGGAACAAAATGCTTAACTTTATCAAAAACTTCCGCAACGAAGAAGACGGCGCTGTAACTGTAGACTTCGTTGTTCTGACAGCTGCAATCGTTGTTCTGGGCCTGGCTGTTGGTACAGCCGTCAGCAACGGTGCAAGCACACTTGCAAACGACATCGAACAGGACGTTCTGAACCAGTGTTCCGACGGTACTTGCGACTAATCTAATGAATTCTAACGACTTCTTAGTATGATCGAATTAGCAGCGCTTCATTAGTGTAGCGCTGCTTTTTTGGTGACAGACCCACGGTAATCAGACGCTTACATCGGTTTTGGTGTGTTCGCTGATCAACTGGGTCTGCAACCGAACAGAGTGAACGTTCAGCCATGTTACGGCAGCTTCGAAGTACGGATAGGAGTGATCATGAAGTTTTTTCTCTCAGCTTTTCTTGCGGATGACGACGGTGCCGTAACCGTTGATTTTGTTGGACTAACGGCAGCAATCTGTTTGCTTGGCGCATTGGTTATGGTTGCTATCGGCGACGGCACCGAGGCGCTCGCTGGCGACATTGAACAAGATATTTTGAGCGTGTGCTCAGGCGGGTCGTGCGACTAGGCGTGCAAGTTCTTGCTGCGATCTTGTGAACAGCTCTTCAACAGCCCAATGCGTTTTTCCTAACGGTATGATTGGCGTTACTAGCGGCATATGTCGGGCTTGATCGGTCGGTTGGTCAAAACCAACTGAACCCTATAGACCCAAGCATTCTTGCAGCTGTGTTAGTAATCAAAATCCGGCACCCTGCTAACCTCAACCGTCCGAAATAGGGTGGACCAAATCAGCCATTTAGCCCCGATCGGCACTCAGAGACGCAGCCTGGCTCAACTGATTTGCAGCGACGCGCAAAAAGAATGACTGCCAGGCCTGCTCTGCAGCCACAGCGTCACCGAACATGCTTCATTATATGCTTTCTCTACATCATTTAGTTGTTTCAATCACCTCAACCGAAATGACGCATTGCACCTTAATTTAACGCAAAGTAAAGGCAGATTTGGTTGACTTGTGGTCTTGAGCCCCTTTGGTACCGTACTTTACAAGAGTCGCACTGATGCTGAAGTTGTGGCAACAAAGACCAACCGAGTGAGCCGTTTGAAGAATGGCCAGAGAACTAGAGGTGAATGAATGCGCGGAATTTTCGGACTAGTCCTATTGATCGGTATGGGTCTGGCAGGCTTTGCTGTGTATATGGTTGACCAACAGCTCAATACCCAAGCGACCGCATTGGAGCGTGAGCGCGAACGTGCGCGCCAAGTTGTTAGAACCGTGGAAATATATGTACCGGTCCGCGATATAACATACGGTGATTTTCTGCTGCCTGAGGATGTGCAGCTTGTTACTTACGTACAAGAGAACTTGCCGGAAGGCGTATTCACTACAGAAGAAGAGCTTTTTCCACAAGGTTTGGATACACCCCGGGTGGTTCGCATTCCAATGCAGATCAACGAACCGATTCTTGCAGCCAAAGTGACTGAGCCAGGTGCTCCGCGCGGACTTACTGCGTTGCTAGATCCCGGCATGCGTGCATTTCCTCTTCCGAGTAATCTAACCCGAGCGTTTGCGGGTGACCTTCAGGTATCTGACCGCATTGATTTGTATTGGGTCGGCCAGATTGGCCTTGGCGCCAGCATTTCAAGATTGGTGAAAAGCGGTCTTGAGATTATCGCGATCGAAGATGCTGAACGCGGCGGACGCGGCGTCGTTGTGCAGGTATCCCAGGCAGACTTCGCTGACATTCAGGTATTATCAGCGGCTGGTAATCTATCTCTCACGCCGGTTGCCCGTGATGATGCCGATGGCGGCGACACGAGCATTGAAACGAACATCAGAGACGTGCTTGGCATCGTCGAAGAAGTTGTTGAAGAAGCGCCTGAAGAAGTTGCACCGGAGCGCTGCTTTGTCACACAACGCAACGGCACTGAACGCATTGAGGTAGAAGTTGACTGCGCTGACTGACGCAAGAATTGCCCGCATAAATCAGTAAAATAAGCGCGCGCATCTTAATGATAAGATGCGCGCGTTTTGCGTAGTCACCCAAAGTGTTGCCAGTTATCCACATACGCTTTGCACTCCAATCCCTTGATTCTTGCAATAAATGTGGTTCTGCCGCATGGTCAAAAAATCCAACGGGCGTAAAGACCCATTAAATGAGGCGTGATCGGAGAGGCAGGTCACTTATGAAGTATGACAGATTCTTAAAGGCAGCTATTGCTGGCTTGACGTTGTCGCTAACAGCGGCAGCACCCAGTATTGCACCGGCCGAAACGTTGCGCGTTCTGCGCGGCGCGGCGTCCAGTGCGCTCAACGTTCCGATGAACCGGGCCGTTGTTGTGGAGAGCGACGTACCCTTCACAGAACTATCTATTGCAAACCCCGGGATCGCAGACATTTCGTCGCTGTCAGACCGGACAATCTACGTTCTTGGTAAGGAGCCCGGACGCACCACACTCACCCTTTTGGGTGCTGACGGTCGTCTGATTACGAACGTGGAAGTACATGTTTCTCCTGACATGGCAGAATTCAAAGAGCGTCTGACGCAGATTTTGCCCGGTGAAAATATCGAAGTACGCACTGCGAATGACGGTATTGTATTGTCAGGCACAGTCAGCTCAATCGCGCGTCTTGATCGTGCACTTGATCTGGCACAACGCTATGCACCAGATCGCGTATCGAACTTGATGACTGTCGGTGGCACTCAGCAGGTTATGTTGAAAGTTCGCTTTGCAGAAATGCAGCGTTCGGTCAGCAAGGCGCTTTCAAGTTCATTGGCCCTGTCCGGGCTAGGTCTTGATGGTGATCTGCGGACCACAGCCGGGACCAACACAACAGTTGGTCAAGGCGGCATCAATGGCGCACTTGGGGGCATTGTTCCAGGCGTTAACGAAAACAACGGCGCGGCCCTGTTCGGGTTTGGTGTCGGCGGTTTGGAAGTTGGTATTCTTCTGGAAGCGCTGGAATCACGCGGTGTTGTACGTTCATTGGCGGAACCAAATCTGACAGCACTCAGTGGTCAGGAAGCAACGTTCCTTGCCGGTGGCGAGTATCCGGTGCCTATCAGCAACGAAGACGGAGGAATCACTGTTGAATACAAGCCCTTCGGTGTTGAACTGAACTTCATCCCACGGGTTATTGACGGTGACATCATCAACCTGGAATTGGTTGCTGCAGTATCCGCAATTGACCCATCCAACAGTTTCCAAGCGAATGGTTTCTCGATTGATGCCTTCAGCCGCCGCGAAACCTCGACAACTGTCGAGATGCGCGATGGTGAAAGCTTTGCAATCGCGGGGCTGTTGTCGGATGACTTTACAGACTTGAGTGGTCAGGTGCCTTGGGTTGGTGACATCCCGGTTTTGGGTGCCCTGTTCCGCAGCGCTGAATATGCGCGCCGCCAGACAGAGCTTGTGATCATTGTCACACCGCATCTGGTATCGCCGACACGTGGTGAAGCACTTGCATTGCCTACAGACCGAGTACGCCCACCGACCGAACAGGACCTGTTCTTGTTTGGCCGCGTGGCCCGGACCGGTGCACCATCAAGCGGTGGCGCAGGCGAAGTGGCACGCCAGGACTTTAGCGGGTCCTATGGCTATGTCCTGGACGAATGATTGGAGCATAAGTCGATGAAATATATGATAACAACGGCTATTGCTGCAGCCACACTCGCAGCGTGTTCGCCAAACGACCCGACGTATTCGTCTTTCTATTCCGAAGCAGGATCACAGATTGACTCGGGCGATTTTGGTGAAGCGACAATGAACAACCGGTTGCTCCAGTCGGGGCAGCAGGACTATACAGTCAACCTTGCGCGGCGTTTCGCATCTGATGTGAATTCGACGGTCAACTTTGCCTTCAACTCAACGGCGCTGGACGCAGATGCGCGCAGCACCTTGATGAAGCAGGCCAATTGGATCCGTCAATTCCCGGAAGTACGCTTTACGGTTTATGGCCACACCGACCTGGTTGGTAGCCAAAGTTATAACCGTAGCTTGGGCTTGCGCCGTGCACAGGCTGTCGTTTCTTTCTTTGCATCGCAGGGAATCGACCGCAGCCGCTTGCAGGCTGTATCCTCTTTCGGTGAAACGCAGCCACTGGTTGTCACTGAAGGTCGCGAGCGTCGTAACCGTCGCACAGTGACTGAAGTATCCGGCTTTGTGGAAAGTCACCCGCTCTTGCTGAACGGTAAGTATGCGCAGGTTATCTTCCGCGAGTATGTCCGCAGCGCGACACCTGCGACATCGGCCTCAGAAGCCGCGATCTCTACTGGTGAAGGCGGCTAACTTCCGCCGAGTTATTGACGCCGGATCATGCATCCGGCGTCAACACTTCTACAGATTTCCACTGATCGTCGCAAAAATTCGCACAATTACGATCTTTTGGTCCAAATCTCGACAAGATTCCCACGAATAGTTGTGTAAGTTGGCGTGCGGTGCCGTTGGGCAGTGGGCAACACTATCCGTTGTGGTAGGTTGTGCGCAGTGTGAGGTGCTTGGTAACGTGTTGATCACTTGATGGGGACATTGGCAATATGAGTACGAACCCGGTCGTCCAGAGCGACCCGCCACCAATTGTGGCCTGCACTATCAGTCGTGACGTCCAGAACTTTGATCTTTTGATCGAAGATATGGAGTCCGCTCTCGGCGATGCGTGGGGTGACCTGAGCTTTGAAGACGCCCCCGCTTTTCTGGGGCAATCCGATGCCAGTGGTTTGCAATTCGTGACCATAGCAATGGACGCAGAAGATGAAGACAATCTGGCGACCATATCTGAGGTCATTAAGGCCGCCAAAGCTGCAAGAATCAAAGTGATCTTGATCGCAGAAGACGTCAGCCCCGGCGCATTGCACCAATTGTTGCGTGAAGGTGGCGATGAATTTGTCCCCTACCCGCTTCCCGAAAATGAACTGGCCCGCGCGATCGAGCGCGTTTTGACCGTTCAGGAAGTGGCCGTGCCAGATGACGGCGGCAAAACGTTCAAGGCAACTGGCGATAAGTCTGGCGTCATCATGCCTATTCACGGCGTGGCCGGCGGTACTGGCGCGACTATGTTTGCGGTCAACATGGCTTGGGAACTGGCAAACATCGAAAAGGAAGACCCACCAAAGGTCTGTCTGCTTGATCTGGATTTCCAGTTTGGCTCGGCCTCGACCTATCTGGACTTGCCGCGCCGCGAAGCAGTGCTTGAAATGCTGACTGATACCGACGCGATGGATAGCGAAGCGTTTATGCAGGCGTTGCTGACTTATGGTGACAAGCTGCACGTTCTCACAGCACCCACCGATATGATCCCGTTGGACATGATTACACCTCAGGACGTGTCGCGTGTGATTGAAATGGCCAGCAAGAATTTTGATTATGTCGTCATCGACATGCCCTCGACCATGGTCGAATGGTCCCAGACCGTTCTGGAAATGGCCCATGTCTATTTCGCGATGATTGAGCTTGATATGCGCAGTGCGCAGAACACACTGCGCCTAAAGCGCGCATTGCAGTCGGAGGATCTGCCGTTTGAGAAGATCCGCTTTGTCTTGAACCGTGCGCCCGGCTTTACCGATCTAAACGGCAAAAGCCGCGTGAAACGTCTGTCAGACAGTCTTGGCATTTCAATCGAAGTCTTGCTGCCTGATGGCGGTAAGCCCGTGATGCAAAGTGCGGACCACGGCTCACCTATGGCTGAGTCCAATGCTAAGAACCCGCTGAGAAAAGAAATCCTAAAACTTGCGAAATCCGTCCATGATGTCAATCAGGATACCGCCGCAGAAGCGAGAGCTTGAGAGGTAACGACATGTTTTCAAAGTATAAAAAGCCAGATACTCCGAAAGGTGTAGCGAATGCCGACGGTGCCGCCGCCGGTTCCAAGGTCAACGTTGCCGCGATTGCTGCGGCGAAACCCGACGACGCGCGCCAGTCACTCATGAAGCCAAAGCCGGGCAAACGTGCTGGCGAAGTCGCACCGATGGACAAGGACAAGCGCCGCAAGGAACGTTTGGGTGAAATCAAACTCGAATTGCACAAGGCGTTGCTCGATAACCTGAACCTCGCCGCGCTTGATACCGCGTCCGAGCAAGAACTTCGCACCGAAATCAACGCGATTGCCAATGAAACCCTCGAAGATATGGGCATCGTTCTCAACCGTGACGAACGTCAAACGCTCAGCCAGGATTTGTTCTTTGAAGTCACCGGCCTTGGCCCGCTTGAGACATTGCTGAAGGACGAAAGCGTCAACGATATTCTCGTCAATGGCCCACAACAGATCTTTGTGGAACGCGACGGTAAACTGCAACTGACTGACATTACGTTTAAAGACGAAAAACACCTGCTGCGGATCATCGACAAGATCGTATCCGCTGTGGGTCGCCGCGTTGATGAATCCAACCCTTATGTTGACGCCCGTTTGGCCGATGGTTCGCGTTTCAATGCGATGGTGCCACCGATTGCGGTGGATGGTTCGCTGGTTTCCATTCGTAAGTTTAAAAAGGACAAGCTTGGCGTCGAGGAACTGGTCAAGTTCGGTGCGTTCACCGAGGAAATGGCTGCATATCTGCAAGCCGCTGTATCGACCCGCCTGAACGTGATCGTGTCAGGTGGTACCGGCTCGGGTAAAACGACGACGCTGAACGCCCTGTCAGGCTTTATCGACGACGCCGAACGTATCCTGACGATTGAGGATACAGCGGAACTTCAACTGCAACAGACACACGTTGGCCGGATGGAAAGCCGTCCACCAAATGTCGAAGGCAAGGGCGGTGTATCGCAGCGCGATTGTCTGAAAAACGCCCTGCGTATGCGTCCTGACCGCATCATCGTGGGTGAGACCCGTGGCGAAGAAGTTATCGACATGCTTCAAGCCATGAACACTGGCCACGATGGGTCCATGACCACAATCCACGCCAACTCGGCGCGCGATGGTGTGTCACGTCTGGAAAACATGATCGCGATGGCTGGTATTGAAATGCCCATCAAAGCGATGCGGAGCCAGATTTCATCAGCTGTGAACTTGATCGTGCAAGCCTCGCGCTTGCAGGATGGTTCGCGCCGGATGGTTTCAATCACCGAGATCACGGGTATGGAAGGTGATGTGATTTCCATGCAGGAAATTTTCCGTTATCAGCGCGTCGGTCTGACGCCGGACAACAAAATCATCGGTCACTTCACAGCGACCGGGGTGCGCAGTCACTTCTCAGAGCGCTTTAAGCTGTGGGGTTATGACCTACCACCGGCAATCTTTGAACCCATGGTCGCGGAGTAAACGACATGATCTCAGCAGAACCAGTCATTTATGTGCTGATCTTCCTCGCCGTTTTGGCGTTGGTTCAGGGCGCATATCTTGTCATCTTTGGCAAATCGATCAGCATGGATGGCAAGGTAAACCGCCGTCTTGACATGCTGGATAAGGGCGGCAACCGCGAACAAGTGCTTGATCAACTCCGCAAGGAAATGACCCAGCATATGAAGTCGCAGAGTATTCCGATTTACTCTTTGCTGGCTGACAGGGCGCAACGCGCAAACATCGCGTTCACGCCTATACAATTGATCTTGATGATGATCGTGCTTGGCGTCGCATCGTTTGCGATGCTTACCGTCCTGACAGATGTGAGCCCGGCCATTCGCATTCTTGTTGCAGCCCTGATGGGTGTTGGCGGTGTCTACGTTTGGGTGAACGGTAAAGCCAACAAACGTATGGCAATGCTGGGTGAACAACTGCCTGAAGCAGTGGAATTGATGGTGCGCTCCTTGCGTGTCGGCCACCCGTTTTCCTCGGCTGTTAGCATTGTGGCCCGTGAGGTGCCTGATCCGTTGGGCACCGAAATGGGCATGATTTCGGACGAGGCCGCCTATGGTCGTGACATGGGCGAAACGCTTAAAGCGATGGCAGAACGCCTTGATAACCAAGACATGCGCTTTCTTGCGGTCGCTGTGACGATCCAACAAACCTCAGGTGGTAACTTGGCAGAGATTCTCGATGGCCTGGCAAAAGTGATCCGTGCACGTTTCCGGCTTTTCCGCCGTGTCACGGCAATTACAGCTGAGGCAAAGTGGTCAGGTAACCTGCTATCCGCTTTCCCAATCATTGCCTTGCTTGGTATTAACCTTGTCAAGCCTGACTACTATGATGAAGTGATGGAAAGCCCTCTCTTCATTCCCGCTTGTCTTGTCGTGGCAGGTTTTCTTGTGCTGAACCTCATCGTGATGCGCTCTTTGGTTAACATTAAGGTTTAAGGAACGTCACCATGGAACAAATCCAAGCCATGATCACCGACCTACTTGGCCCCTACGGCCCCTTGATGGTCGTTGGACTTTTAGGGACCTTCCTGATCCTGATCACCCTGCCTGTCTTGCTAAAGAAGGAGGTTGATCCGCTTGATAAACTCAAGGCCGCGGGAAAGCCCGAAGGGAAAAAGGGCGCTAAAGGCGAAAAGCTGCGCAGTGCGAGCAGCAAAGACAAGCTTGAGAAGTACTCAAACTTTTTGGAACCACAAAACGCAGAAGAGTATTCCGCCGCTAAGCTGAAGCTGATGCAAGCTGGATACCGCAGCCAGAACTCTGTTCGGATCTTCCACTTTGCGCAGTTCGCCTTGGGGATCTTCGGCCTGATCTGCGGTGGCATTTACGCCATTATCCAGATGGCATCCGTTGAGGTATCATCGCAAGATCTGGCAATTTGGATCATGGGACCAGCGCTCGTTGGTTACTATCTGCCCAAATACTGGGTCACGCGACGCCAGCAGATGCGCCAGGAGGCGATTACCAACGGCTTTCCTGACAGCCTGGATATGATGTTGGTCTGCGTCGAGGCGGGTCAATCGCTTGACCAATCCATCATTCGCGTATCACGGGAACTGAAAGCTGGCTTTCCTGATCTGGCCGATGAATTTGAAATTGTTAGCCAAGAGGTCAAGGCCGGCAAGGACAAAAACACCGTATTGAAAGACATGTCGGATCGGTGTGGCGTAGCGGATATCTCTAGCTTCGTCACAGTTCTGGTACAGTCAGCGCAATTTGGTACGTCTATCGCTGACGCCTTGCGGGTCTATGCATCTGAAATGCGCGACAAGCGCGTGATGCGCGCTGAAGAAGCTGCAAACAAGCTGCCAACCAAAATGACATTGGCAACAATGATGTTGACGGTGCCACCATTGATGGCAATGCTGATCGGACCATCTCTTTACGCGATTGCCGTAAACCTCGGCGGAGGCTGATCTTAATGACACGCAGGCCACTATACCTTGGCCTCTTCATAGTCACCTTGGCCGCCTGTTCCTCAGGCGGCCTTAATCGTTCGTCCGATGGTGTCTTTGCGCCGGGTGTTGCCGGGCGCAGCACCGTGGACGGGCTGGTCGTCGGGCACCGGCTGATGGCGGCAGGCGAACATGAACTGGCTTTGCGTGCCTACAACCGTGCCGCAGCGCAACAAGGTCTGAACGTCGATACAATGTCGGCGATCGGGTCCGCGAACCTCAATCTGGGCCGCCTTGGTCAGGCCGAACGCTGGCTGCGCCGCGCCGTTGAGGAAGACCCCACCTTCCCGCCTGCGTGGAACAATCTAGGCGTTATCCTGATGGAAAAGGGCGATATCGCCGAAGCAAGCGAGGTTTTTCGTCGTGCTTTTGCCGCAGACAACGGAAATTCCGACGAAATTCGTGACAATTTGCGCTTAGCGCTCGCAAATTTGGAAAATCCGGGCAATAATGCGCTACAACAAAATCAGAACTTTAATCTGATCCGGCGGGGTGCAGGCGATTTTGCACTCATGACGGAACCACTATAGGCAAGAGCAGCAAAAGGACGCAGAAACATGCGCCACCCCATTATTCTGACGCTTTGCGCGGCGGCCATCGGCCTGTCTGCGTGTGGACAACAAGACGGCGAAGCCGAGGTCGAACGCGCCCTGCAAGACCTGAACGTTGTCGATGAAAGTAACCTCAACGATGTCATGCTGACGGTCGGCGATCCGGATGAGGCCGTGCGCTATTTCGCAGGCGCAAACGCGAACGATCCGGGCCGTATTGATCTACAACGCGGTCTGGCAAAATCGCTGGTCCGCGCGAACCGCAGCACCGAAGCGGTCGCCGCATGGCAAAACGTTGTTGCACATGAAGAGGCCACCAATTCCGACCGGGTTGATCTGGCAGACGCACATGTGCGTGGCAACCAATGGGACGAGGCGGCGGCGACGCTCAATACCGTGCCCCCAACCTATGAGACGTTCAAACGTTACAGGCTAGAGGCGATGGTCGCGGACAGCCGACAGCAATGGGACAAAGCAGACAGCTTTTATGAAACCGCCGTCGGCCTGACGACCCGCCCCGCAACAGTCTACAACAACTGGGGCTACTCTAAACTGACGCGTGGCGATTACGGCGACGCAGAGCGTCTGTTTGTCGATGCCCTGCGGTTCAACCCGGACATGTTTACCGCCAAGAATAACCTTGTTCTGGCACGTGGCGCCCAGCGCAACTATGCGATCCCCGTCGTGCCTATGACCCAAACAGAGCGTGCGCGCCTGATGCACACAATGGCATTGGCCGCGATCAAGCAGAACGACGTCACCATCGGGAAATCGCTGTTGAACGACGCGATTGCGACGCACCCACAGTATTTTGAGGAAGCCGCCCGCGCGCTGGATGCCCTTGAAAACAACGTGGTAAACTAACACCAATGGGAATGACAGCACAGGCAGCCTACTGGTTCTTGCCAGTTGTCATTCCCATAGCTTTCTACATTTCATGGACCGATATGCGGACCATGAAGATCAAAAACGGGTCTAACGCAGCCCTGCTGTTGGCTTTCGCCCTGCTTGGCCCATTCGCTTTTGGTTTTCCGCTTTACCTATGGCAATGGCTCCACTTTCCCATCGTCTTGATCATCTGCATGGCGCTATGGGCCTTGCGCGTGATGGGTGCGGGCGACGCCAAGATGATCGCGGCGATGGCCCCGTTTTTCATGACCGCGGACCTACAACTGATCCTTAGACTGTTCGCCGCGTGTCTTTTGGGCGCCTTGGTGATCCACAGCATCTTTCGGTTTACCCCGCTCAAGAAGCTCGCCCCTGATTGGGAAAGCTGGCATGCGACCCGCGGCGACCTGCGCGGAGGCTTTTTGGGCATTGATCTGGCATTTCCCAAAGGTTTCCCGCTCAGCATGACGCTCCTGTTCTACCTGCTGGTGGTGGCGATTTATCGCTAAGAAATTCTGTAATGCCTCGGACTATGTCATCTTTGTTCACTATTTCGCCACAAAGCGCTGTAAACTAGGTATTAAGCGCCGCATGGTCGGTGAGAATTGTTTTTCTATTGTGATGGGCGGGACCCGATATGAACGTGCAAGCATCCAGTGTAATGGCGCCACCGGCACCGCGCAGCTTAGAGGCCATGCAGCTGCCTATGGCGATGATGCGGGATATTCTGATCAAGACAATGTTCCGCATGAACCTTGATCTGGTATCGCAGATTAGCAGAGCGATTTGCTTGCCGATCCCGGTGACACAAGAGCTCGTCGATATGGCCCGTGGCCAGTTGCTGCTTGAAGCGACAGGTACCCTGAACGCCAATAGCGGCAATGAGATGGGCTATCAGCTCACCGACGCGGGCCGCGCCCGTGCGCTCGATGCCGCATCGCAGTCTGAGTATTACGGCGCGATGCCCGTCCCGCTGGATATCTACCGCCAGCAAATCCAACGTCAGTCGATCCGCAACATCCAGATCACACGTGACCAGTTGCAGACTGCAATGGGTCACCTTGTTCTGCCCGACGATATGCTGTCCAACCTGGGCCCCGCTATCAGTGCCGGCCGTTCGATCCTGATGTATGGCCCTCCGGGCAACGGTAAATCATCCATCTCGAACGGTATTCGCGATGCTTTGGGTGACAAAATCTATGTGCCTCGCGCGATTGAATACTCTGGTCAGGTTATCACAGTCTATGATCCGATCGTGCACAGTGCCGCCGAGGATGACATAGACGATCCTAACAGCCTGCGCCGCACCTCAGGCCGTTTCGACACGCGCTACGTGCGCTGCGAACGCCCCACAGTGATCACCGGTGGTGAATTGTCGCTGTCAATGCTGGACCTTGTGTATAACCCGACGGCCCGGACCTATCAGGCGCCTTTGCAGCTGAAATCCACAGGCGGCATCTTCATCGTGGACGACCTTGGCCGTCAGGCTGAACCGCCACAGACGCTTGTGAACCGCTGGATTGTTCCGCTGGAAGAAAACAAAGATATTCTTGCCCTGCAATCGGGTGAGAAATTCGAAGTGCCTTTTGATACGCTAGTCGTCTTCTCAACCAACTTCCACCCCAACGCGATCTTCGACAAAGCGGCCTTGCGTCGTATTTTCTACAAGATCAAGATTGATGGTCCGAACCAAGAGGACTTCCTCAAGATTTTCGCCATGGTCGCCCGCAAGCGCAAAATGCCGCTGGACGAAGACACGCTGGTTCACCTGCTGAACGTGCGCTATCCTGAGATTGACAACGTTTATGCCAACTATCAGCCGATCTTCTTGATCGACCAGATGATTTCGATCTGCGAATTCGAAGGTATTCCCTACCAGATGTCACCTGAATTGCTGGATCGTGCGTGGGCCAACATGTTCGTGAAAGAAGAGGAAATCATTCACTAACATCATTCGACATTCCCAAGAACTTGGCTTCCCTCTACCCTGAGGGAAGCCTTTTTCTTTGGAGCGGATGGATGACAGATATTATCGGCGTCGCAGGCTGTGGCCGGATGGGCATGGGCATGTTGCGAAACCTTCAAAATGCAAGGTTCAATGTGCGCGGTTTTGATGTGCGCCCTATGAATGGTGTCGGTACGGATGTGGATGCGTTTGTCGATGGTCTAACGACGCTGATCACCGTTGTCCGCGATACCGCTGAAACCGACGCGCTCCTTTTTGATGACCAAGCGGTTGTGACGCAGGCCGGAACGCTCAGCCGTATTATCATCAGTTCCACGCTTTCTCCCAAATATGTCAAAGCCTTACGGGCCCGCATCCCTGACCATATTGCGCTTATTGATGCGCCTATGTCCGGTGCGCAAGTCAAAGCGGATGCAGGTACGTTGACCTTTATGACCGGCGGCCCGGCAGATCAGGTGACACCTTTGCTGCAAGCAATGGGCAACACGGTGCATCACATGGGTGACTATGGGGCCGGAATGACGGCGAAGGTGCTGAACAATCTACTGGCAGCCTCAAACACCGCGATGACGCGGCTCGTGCTGGACTGGGCCGATGCCGAAGGTGTGGATGAGGCCAAGCTGCTGGCATTGATCAACACGGCATCGGGGCAAAACTGGCTTGCCTCAGGGTTCGATGAGATTGAGTTCGCGCGTGATGGCTACACGGCGGACAACACGATCGGGATATTGTTCAAGGACGTGGCCTCAGCCCTTGATATCGCGCCAGGTGATCAGACCGCGTTGCCCATTGCCGTGCAGGATGCGATCCGAAACCTTAAACCACGGCGCAAACCAGAAGCTGCGTCTTGACGCCCTTCGCACACGGGTCACATTAACCCAATGACGCCCCTGCCCCCAACTTTTGAAAGCTGGTTTTCCAAACGCGGCTGGTCGATTCATCCCCATCAGCAGGCGATGCTGGACCAAACGTCAGCGCCTGCATTGCTGCTGATTGCGCCCACGGGCGGTGGTAAAACCTTGGCGGGTTTCCTGCCTTCACTGCTGGAACTCGCAGACGGGCAGCACAAAGGCCTCCACACCCTCTATGTCTCACCTCTCAAGGCGCTTGCCGCTGACATCAAACGCAACCTGCGTACCCCGGTTGATGAAATGGACCTGCCGATCCGCATCGAAGATCGCACCGGCGACACCTCTTACACGCAAAAGCGCCGTCAACGTGCTGATCCGCCTCATATCTTGCTGACAACCCCTGAATCGCTCGCGCTGCTGACCAGCTATGAAGACGCGCCGCGCATCTTCAAAGGGCTGCAACGCATCATCGTCGATGAAATCCACGCGCTCGCCGAAAGTAAACGCGGGGATCAATTGATGCTGGCCGTCAGCCGATTGCAAACGCTCGCCCCCGATCTGCGACGGGTCGGACTGTCGGCCACGGTCGAAGACCCCGATGCCATCGCAGCAGAACTTGCCCGTCACCCCGACCCTTGCGCAATCATCAACGCAGACCCCGGGCCGGACCCGGACATTTCCATGCTGATCACACAGGAAAAGCCGCCCTGGACAGGCGGCGGTGCAAATTATGCGATCCCTGCTGTGCTGGACGAGGTCAAGAAACACAACACCACGCTGATCTTTCACAACACCCGCGCGCAGGCCGAGATTTTCTTTCACAACCTTTGGCTCGCAAACACCGATGACCTGCCCATTGGCATCCACCACGGCAGCCTCGCCCGCGAACAGCGCGAAAAGGTCGAGGCAGCGATGGTCGCCGGTGATCTGCGCGCCATCGTCTGCACAGGCTCGCTTGATCTGGGCATCGACTGGGGGGACGTTGATCTGGTCGTGCAAGTCGGTGCGCCCAAAAACGTCAAGCGCTTGGTCCAGCGGATCGGGCGGGCGAACCATCGCTACAACGCGCCCTCCAAGGCCTTGCTTGTTCCGGCGAACCGCTTTGAGGTTGTCGAATGTGTCGCCGCGCTGGAAGCGGTAAAAGAACATGATCTGGATGGCGACCCCAAAGGCCCCGGACCCCGCGATGTTCTGTGTCAGCATATCCTGATCACCGCCTGTGCGGGGCCATTTGATGCCGATCAGCTCTACCGCGAAATCAAAGCGGTCGGCGCCTACCGCACCCTGTCGCGCGCCGCTTTCGATGACTGTCTCGACTTCTGCGCCACCGGCGGCTATGCCCTGCGCGCCTATGACAAATGGAAACGGCTGCTGCAAACGGCCGATGGCATGTGGCAGTTACGCGACCCGCGTGCGGCGCAGCGCATCCGTATGAACATCGGCACGATCCAAGACACCGACACGCTGAAGGTGCGCCTGAAAGGCAATTTCAAGCCGCTAGGCGAAGTCGAAGAGGCCTTTGCCGCGACACTCACTCCCGGCGATACCTTTCTGATCGGTGGGCAGGTTGTGCGCTATGAAAACCTGAAGGAAATGACGGTTCAAGTATCACGCCGCGCCGATAAAAAGCCAAAAATCGCGACCTTCATGGGCACAAAGTTCGCCAACTCAACGCAGCTTTCACAACGCATATTGCGCATGTTCGACCAACCCGACTGGCCAAACCTGCCCGCGCATACCGCCGAATGGCTGAGGCTCCAGCGGCAATTTTCAAAACTGCCCGAGGCCGACCGCATCCTTGTTGAAAGCTTCCCCCACGAAGGACGCCACCACATCTGCGTCTACGGCTTTGCCGGGCGCAACGCGATGCAGACGCTGGGCATGTTGCTGACACAGCGGATGGAAGAACTCGGATTGCATCCGCTTGGCTTTGTCGCGACCGACTATGCAACGCTTGTCTGGGGGTTGGACCCGGTCCACGACCCTGCCCCATTGTTGGAGCCTGACAACATGCGCGCTGATTTTGAAACTTGGCTGTCAGGCAATGCGGTGATGAAGAAAACGTTCCGCGGTGCCGCGACCATTGCAGGCCTGATCGAGCGGAACCTGCCGCAAGCCCGCAAAAGCGGGCGACAAGCCACGTTTTCGTCGGACATCCTGTACGACACGTTGTCCAAATACGACCCCGATCACCTGATGCTGCGGATCACCCGCGAAGAGGCGATGCGTGGGCTGGTCGACTTTGGGCGGATCGAAGAAATGCTGGCGCGCACGGCAGGCCGCATCGACCATGTGATCCTTGATCGTGTTACCCCGCTTTCGCTGCCGATGTTTCTTGAACAAGGCCGGATTGCCGTGGCGGGCGCAGGACAGGACCGCATCTTGGAGGAAGAAGCAGCGCGCCTGATGCAAGAGGCCGGTGTCAGCGCACTTTGAGGCTTGATCTGCGCAACTGCTTAGCCCAAGAACAGAGCATGAACGCCTACACATTCTCATTATGCAAAACCCAATGCATCGCATTGCCGTCAGGTGCACTGCATTTGCCCGCACATGATGTCTTATGCGTCTCAGACCTGCATTTGGGCAAATCCGAACGGATCGCACGGCGCAGCGGCGTGATGCTGCCGCCTTACGAAGTGCAGGACACACTGCAAAAACTGGAAACCGATATTGCGGCGACCAAGCCCAGCCAGATCATCTGCCTTGGGGACAGCTTTGATGATCTTGATGCCGCAGCAAGCCTTGATGACGATATGCGGCTTTGGTTGGCGCGATTGCAAGCAGGCAAAAGCTGGGTTTGGATTGAGGGCAACCACGACCCCGGCCCGATTGACATGGGTGGCACGCATCTGGGCGAGATCACCATCGGCACCCTGACGTTGCGGCACATCGCCAGTGCAGCCACCGCCGAGGTGTCAGGCCACTATCACCCCAAGCACCGGGTGACGGGGCGCAGCCAACCTGCTTTCCTATTGGACCATGAACGCATGATTATGCCCGCTTATGGCGCCTATACCGGGGGCCTTGCCAGTCATTCCAAGGACATCCGCAGGCTGTTCAATGGGCCAATCATGGCTATCCTGACCGGGCACAAGGCGATCCCAGTACCGGTGTCCTAGGCGGTCAAACCCTCGGGCTCAGCCAAACCATTCGCGCGGCAGCAGGCCGTCAGGGTGTTGGCCAGCAAACACGCAATGGTCATGGGCCCCACACCACCTGGGACAGGCGTGATCGCACCGGCGACAGCCGCGCAACTGTCATAGTCGCAATCGCCAACCAACCGCGTGCCACCTTCGGGCTTTTCGATCCGATTGATGCCCACATCAATCACCGTCGCACCGGGCTTGATCCAATCACCCGTCACCATCTGCGCACGGCCAACTGCCGCCACAACGATATCGGCCTGGCGCACAACATCGGGCAAATCCTTGGTGCGGCTATGGGCGATTGTGACCGTGCAGCTATCACCCAGCAAAAGCTGGGCCATCGGTTTGCCAACGATATTGGAGCGGCCAATAACAACCGCATTCATGCCTGACAAAGACCCGTGATGATCACGCAGCATCATCAGGCTGCCTAAAGGAGTGCAAGGGACCATGCTTTTCTGCCCAGTCCCCAAAAGCCCGACATTGGAGATATGGAAGCCATCCACATCTTTCGCGGGATCAATGCTGTTGATGACCAGATCGCTATCAAGATGGTCCGGCAACGGCAGTTGCACCAGAATGCCATGCACTGCAGGGTCATTGTTCAACTGCGCAATCACAGCCAGCAAATCAGCCTCGGAGGTGTCAACATCCAGCTTATGCTCGAAAGAGGCCATGCCAACTTCAACCGTCATCTTGCCTTTGGAGCGGACATAGACCTGACTGGCGGGGTCTTCACCCACCAAGACGACAGCCAGACCGGGGGTGATCCCCTGCTCTTCTTTCAGCTTGGCCACACCTTCGCCAACCAGCCCACGCACGCGTGCGGCAAAGGCTTTTCCATCAATCACTGTCGCTGTCATTGTCATCTTCTCATGTTCAAAAATACCTCCGCCGGAGGCATCGGGAGGGTGGGCGGGGCGATGACGCAGTCAAGCGTCGCCCCGCCCGATCCATTAAAACAGGCCTTCAATCTCACCTGCATCATTCAGCATGATCTGCTCGGCTGATGGCACACGCGGCAGACCGGGCATCGTCATGATCTCACCGCAGATCGCAACGATAAAACCAGCACCCGCGCTCAGGCGGACCTCACGGACCGGCACGGAAAACCCGGTTGGTGCACCGCGCAGCGTGGGATCAGTCGTAAAGCTGTATTGCGTCTTGGCCATACAGACCGGCAGATGGCCATAACCCTGCTCTTCCCAGGTTTTCAGCTGATCGCGGATCTTGCTATCCGCAATGACTTCATCGGCGCGGTAGATCTTCTTGGCAATCGTATTGATCTTATCGAAAAGGCTCATGTCATCAGGATAGATCGGTGCGAAATCAGCTTTACCCGCATCCGCAATCTCCGCCACGCGTGTCGCAAGCTCTTTCGTGCCTTCCGAGCCCAGCGCCCAATGCTTGCACAGGATCGCTTCAGACCCTTGGGTTTCAACATAGGCCTTCACAGCCGCCACTTCGGCATCCGTATCTGTCACGAAATGGTTAATGGCAACGACAACCGGCACACCGAAGGATTTGACGTTCTCGATATGACGACCAAGGTTCGGGCACCCGGCGTTCACAGCATCCACATTCTCAGCACCTAGATCAGCCTTGGCCACACCACCATTCATTTTCATCGCACGCACAGTGGCGACAACCACAACGCAGGACGGCGCAAGGCCCGCTTTACGGCATTTGATGTTCATGAACTTCTCGGCACCCAAATCAGCACCGAAGCCAGCCTCGGTCACAACATAGTCCGCCAGTTTCAGCGCAGTCGTGGTTGCGGTGACAGAGTTGCAGCCGTGGGCAATGTTCGCGAAAGGGCCGCCATGGACGAAGGCCGGGTTGTTCTCAAGCGTCTGCACAAGGTTTGGCTGCATCGCATCTTTCAGCAGCACGGTCATTGCACCGTCGGCTTTGATATCACGGCAATAAACCGGGCTACGATCACGACGGTAGGCCACGATGATATCGCCAAGGCGCTTTTGCAGGTCATCGAGGTTCCGCGCAAGGCAGAGGATCGCCATGACTTCGGACGCCACCGTAATATCAAACCCGGCTTCGCGCGGGAAACCGTTGGCTACACCACCCAGGGATGCCGTGATCTGACGTAAGGCCCGGTCGTTCATATCCAGCACGCGGCGCCACGCGACGCGGCGGATGTCAATCTCAAGCGCGTTGCCCCAATAGATATGGTTGTCAATCATCGCAGACAACAGGTTGTGCGCGGATGTGATGGCGTGAAAATCACCCGTAAAGTGCAGGTTCATGTCTTCCATCGGCACGACCTGGGCATAACCCCCGCCAGCAGCACCACCCTTCATACCAAAGCATGGTCCAAGCGAAGCTTCACGAATGCAGATCGCAGCCTTTTTGCCAATCGCGTTCAGGCCATCGCCCAAACCGACGGTCGTCGTTGTTTTGCCTTCGCCCGCAGGCGTTGGGTTGATGGCGGTCACAAGGATCAGCTTGCCATCTGTGCGGTCTTGCACGCTGTCGATCAGGCGCTGGCTGACCTTGGCCTTGTCATGGCCATAGGGCAGCAGATCATCGCTCTCAATGCCCAGCTTTGCGCCGATTTCTTGGATCGGACGCTTTTGTGCGCCGCGCGCGATCTCGATATCAGACTTATATTCCATGAAAAACTTCCCTGAGCGTTGGCATTGCCATTCTTGTTCAACACCGCTTCTAGCGGGTGAATACCATCGCATGCACCGTGATTGCGACATTTTCGCCGTCGGAATCGTCGGTCTGCGGCAGGACTGTTTCGGATGGGAAACCTAAGGCTGCCATGCGCGTTGGTCAGGAATGTGCAGTCGTATGGCATCACCCACATGGATATGGCCTTCGCGCTCAACCCAGGCTGTGACCCCGCGTTTGCCTTTGGCGGCCGCTTTGAACTTATCCCCTGCGCCAGGGTGCGCTGTGTTGATTGGCTTTGCAGGCAGGTGGCAAGGGTGGTTTTCCATATCAACAACCAGCGTCGCCCCATCGGGCAGTTGCAGCCGGGACGAAGGTGGTAGATGCGTGAAGTCCGGTATGCCCTTGATGACCAGTGAGGCACCGACCAAGGTTGGGTCCAGTGCATCCAAACCGCAATCCGCCGCGATTTCGGCAAGTTCTTCAGAAGACACAATAGAGAGTTGGCGGACGTTGCGGATTTCCGTGTTGCGCGCATGCTGACTGGTGACCCGGGCGCAAGAGAGCCGGGTCAATCCGCCATGCGCCTCACCCGGCATGCCAGCATAGGTCAGCTGCGCCTCTTGCGCCGGGCGAGATCGCAAAGATGCATCGCGGTCGGGCACATGGCCGACCCATACCACCTCGCCTGTGATTTCGGTTGGAACAAGTGCGGGCATGGGGCGTCTCCTAAAAGCGTTTGTGGATGCTTAAAACGCCAGTCGGACGGCCGCAATGCAACTATCGTTTCAACCAGCAAACCCATAACGAAAAACGCCGCCTCAAGAGGCGGCGTTTTTGAAACATTTTACGTAGACGGTTCCGGTTCCATCCCGCCATCATCCGAGGCGCGTGGTTTTTTCGGCTTCGTCTTTGGGATCGCCGTGACCGAAGGCGTACCACCGGATGGCGGCGTGTCATCGGCGTCGTCGCCCACATGCGGCGGCTCACCCGCCATCACGCGTTTGATTTCGTCACCAGTCAGCGTTTCATACTCAAGCAGACCTTGGGCCAAACGATCGAACTCTTCATACTTTTCAGTAATGATTTGATGCGCGCGATCATAACCCTGCTGGATAAAGCTGCGCACTTCTTCCTCGATCAACTCTTTGGTGTTGGCGGAAACGGAAAGACCGGCGGTGTTACCGGAATAACCTTCATGCGCCTCCGAATAGTCAATGTTGCCGACTTTGTCTGACATACCCCAACGCAGGATCATCGCACGCGCCAACTGGCTGGCTTGCTGAATATCACCTGCAGGGCCGTTGCTGACCTGATCTTCACCGTATTTGATGACCTCAGCCGCTTTACCCGCCATTGTCATAGCAAGGCGCTGGTGGCATTCGTCTTTGAACATATTCAGGCGGTCCATCTCAGGCAGGCTCATCACCATGCCAAGTGCGCCACCGCGTGGAATGATCGTGGCCTTATAAACCGGGTCGCATTTCGGCAGGCTGATGCCCACAATCGCGTGGCCAGCCTCGTGATAGGCGGTCATTTCCTTTTGCTCGGCGGTCATGACCATTGACCGACGCTCGGCCCCCATCATCACCTTGTCCTTGGCGCTTTCAAAGTCGAGCATCGTGACAAAGCGACGGCCAATGCGGGCTGCCATCAAAGCAGCCTCATTCACAAGGTTCGCCAGATCAGCACCCGAGAAACCGGGCGAGCCGCGTGCAATGATGCGCAGATCAACATCGGGACCCAGTGGGATTTTGCGCGCATGCACGCCCAAAATCTTTTCGCGGCCTTTGATATCTGGGTTCGGCACAGTCACCTGACGGTCAAAACGGCCCGGACGCAGCAGCGCAGGGTCAAGCACGTCACGACGGTTTGTGGCCGCGACGATAATCACACCTTCGTTGGCTTCAAAACCATCCATCTCGACCAGCAGTTGGTTCAACGTCTGCTCGCGTTCATCATTACCGCCGCCGTAACCGGCACCACGGGACCGCCCAACAGCGTCAATCTCGTCAATAAAGACGATGCATGGCGCGTTCTTTTTGGCTTGTTCAAACATATCGCGGACACGGGATGCACCCACACCAACGAACATTTCAACAAAGTCAGAACCCGAAATCGTGAAGAACGGCACACCTGCTTCGCCAGCGATTGCCCGCGCAAGCAGTGTTTTACCAGTACCCGGAGGACCCACAAGCAGCGCGCCTTTCGGAATTTTACCACCGAGTCGCGAGAATTTCTGCGGGTTGCGCAGGAATTCAACGATCTCTTCCAGCTCTTCCTTTGCTTCATCAATACCGGCCACATCATCAAATGTGACGCGCCCGTGCTTTTCAGTCAGCAATTTCGCGCGCGATTTGCCAAAGCCCATCGCACCACCTTTGCCACCACCTTGCATCCGGTTCATGAAGTATATCCAGACACCGATCAAAAGCAGGAAGGGCAGCAAGCTAAGCAGGAACGACTGGAACGCCGATGTTTCCTGACTGCGCGCCTCAACCGGGACGTCTGAATCAATCAAAAGCTGCGTGATTTCAGCATCTTGTGGCATAATCGTTGAATAGGTACGACCGCCTTCGGCAAAGCGTACATTCTCACCATCAATCACCACATCGGTGACGCGGCCACCTTCGACGGCCTCAACAAATTCAGAGTAGCTGCGCGCCTCACTGTTTGTTGTGCCCGGCGGGCTGCTAAATAGGTTGAAAAGCGCCAGTACCATAAGGAACAGGACGACCCAAAAGACCATGTTACGCGCGTTGCCCAAGGGGAAAACTCCTTTGAAATGGGGAAGTGGAGCGACAGAGTCGCATCACAAGCGTTTGTGCTAAAATAGAGGTTAAACCTTAATCTTCAATGGCAAACGCCGAGGAATGAAAATCCGCGACAATCCGCGCGGACCAACCGCCCGGCAAACCCGCCAATGGGGCCGCCAGAAGTGTATCGGCATTCCAAACAGACGGCGATGCCAAAAGCGATACGCGCGGCATACCACTATCGCGCCAGTTAGGGCAGGCTTTGATACCATCGCCAAGGGCTTTGTACGTCAGGTGATCCGCAAGCGGGCCTTCCAAAAGCCAACGACGATCCCAAAATACGCCGGTGGCATTGACACGATGCGCCGCAGGCCGCGTGACCGCATTAGTCGCCGCAGCCTCACGGGTCATGCGCACCATGTTATTCTGATCAGAGGATAGAAGACAGCCTCCTAAGGTCACGGTCGCCCCGTTTTGCGCCTTTGCAACCGTCTCAAGCATTTGTTCAAAACGTGGGCGATAGGCCTTGCCCCCCACCCATGAAAAAGCAGCGGCCATCACCCGGCGCGGGGCATCCGCCTTTTTCAGATCAACGGCGGCGGGCGCAAAAATCAGATCGCCCGCGTCTTGCCGGATGTGTTCTTTGGCAAACTGATGCGCTGCGGCCTGCAAGGACTTATGCGCCGCCTGCATGTGGTCTATCGTTTGCAGCAGTCGTTTACGGGTCAGGCCAAGCGTTTCAAGCTGGGTAAACATCTGCCGCGCACGCACCCGGTCAAAGCGCGGGTCTTCGTTGCTGGGATCATCGCACCAGTTGATCTGCTCAGCGCGCAGCCAATCACGTAAATCCGCACGCGCGATGCCCAGCATAGGGCGCAACACGCGCAGACCATTCCGATTGGTCAGCGGATACATCGCAGTCAAACCATCAATGCCAGAGCCGCGGGCCAGACGCATGAGCACAGTTTCAACCTGATCGTCCTCGGTATGGCCCAGCCAGACCTCGCGCATGTTGTACATCATGGCCCAGTCGTAAATGGCACCCCATCGTCCAGCGCGCGCGGCGGCCTGCAGGTTGCCTTGCCCATCCCACTCCCAGCGCGTCACCGTATGATGCAGACCAAGTTTCGCGGCTTGCGCGGCAACCAATGCAATCTCATCCTTGGCCTCTGGGCGCAGCCCGTGATCAATGGTGATAACACGCAGGTGCTTTGGGCTGCGCAACCGTACCGCCAATTGCATCAACGCAATGGAGTCCCCGCCCCCCGACACAGAAAGGCCGATAAGGTCCTCGGGGCCTGCCCCAGATGCATTTGCGGCTTTTTGGAACCGTGCGGTAACGTCGGCCAAGGTGCCCTTTACTGGCATCCCAACGCTTGCATTTCGGTTTGCGCGTCCTGAACAGTCGGGTTGCCGGGGAAACGCACATTCACTTCGGCCAAGGTCAGGCAGGCATCTTGGGTCTGACCGATCTTGCCAAGGGACGAGCCTAACTTAAACAACGCGTCAGGTGCCTTTGGACCAGTTGGATCACCGGAAAACGCTTCTAGATACGCGCGTGCGGCATCGGTCGTTTCGCCCAAAGCCTCAAGCGCTTCACCGCGGAGGTAATTCGCGTCAGACGTCAGCGGGCTACCCGGGTAGGTCGTGACAAAGGCCGCAAGCTGGTCAGCGGCGCTGCGAAAGTCACCGGCAGCGAGCGCCCCCTGCGCCCGCTCAATGTCTGTTTGTTCGCCAATCGCAAGGGCTGGACCATCAGTCGGAGCGACCGGCGCAGGGTTGCCTGCAACCGGACCTGCTGCAATACCACCAAGCGGCGTATCATCCAGCGTGCCAATGTCACAGCCTTCTTCCAGCTCGCACAAACGGAAGTTCAGATCACCGATGCGGTTGCCAGCATCAACCGTGATGCTGTTGACCCGAAACTCAAGTTCTTCGGATTTGGAAGTCAGGCGCTGCAACTCTGCTTCAATCGCGTTCAGCCGATCCAACGGCGTGTTGCCGACAATACCGGCATTCAGCCCGCCAGTCGTTGACAGTTCACGTTTCAGCCGCTGCACATCAACAAAAAGCACCGTTAATTGTTGTCGGATGTCGGCCAAGGTTTCTTCCTGCGCTACGGCAGGAAGAGGCGACAACAAAAGGGCACAAACAACGGCGATACGATGCAACATGGGCGTTCCTTACCTCTTGATCAGCTTGTAATCGCTGAGAATGAAAGAACCGTAACGGCCCGGCGGTTCTGCGCATAACAGCTTTCCTCGGAACAGATAGCAATCGGGCGCTCTTTTCCAAAGCTGGTGACTTGCAGACGACCCACAGGCACACCGCGCGACACAAGATATTCGCGCACAGCATTCGCCCGGCGCTGACCAAGGGCGAGGTTGTATTCACGCGTGCCCTGCTCATCCGCGTGACCTTCGATCACGGCGCGATAATCGGCGTTTGTCAGCAGCCACTGGGCCTGAGCATCAAGGATCGTCTGACCCTCGGGTGTGATGGTCGAGGTATCAACCGCAAAGAGAACGCGATCACCGATGGTCTGGTTAAAGAAAAGTGGGCTTGCCGGATCACTGGCAGAACCTGCCACACCAGCCCCAAGGCCGCCATTTGCACCAGCGCCATCTGCGCCTGCACCGCCGCCAAACCGGTCAGGGTCCGTACAGGCGGCCGTGGCCAGTACCAAAAGCATCACCGCCGCTTTTTTTGTAAGTGTCATAGGTTTTCATCCTGTTTATTGACTGCTCTGTTTTCTTTGTACCTTAGCACGGCTTTTACGATTAGGGAATCACACATCATTACGGTTGCAACGGTCCCCATGACGGGTCGGATGCGCCACCCTGAAGTGGGACCGCCTTCAGGTTCCGGCCAGAGATATCGACCGAATACATTGACGATGTACCACCGGCGCCTTGGGTCTCGCGGCTGAACATAATGACACGTCCATTGGGTGACCATGTGGGCCCTTCATCAAGGAAGGATGAGGTCAGCAAACGCTCTTCTGACCCGTCCGTCCGCATGACACCAATATGGAAACGGCCTGCGTTTTGCTTGGTGAACGCCACCAAATCACCGCGCGGCGACCACACAGGCGTGCCATAGCGGCCTTGTCCGAATGAAATCCGGCGCGCCTCACCCCCGTTAGCGGACATGATGTACAGTTGCTGGTTCCCGGACCGGTCACTTTCAAAGACGATCTGCGTGCCATCGGGTGACAGGCTGGGCGCTGTTTCGATGGACGGCGCGGACGTCAGGCGGACATGCTGCCCGCTTGAAAGATCGGTGCGGTAAATGTCTGTGTTGCCGCCATTCGACAGGCTGTAGATGACCTGCCGGCCATCACGCGAAAAGCGCGGGCTGAACGCCATCTCACCTGGTGCAGTCTGCAACTGCTGACGACCTACGTTGGCCACGTTGAGCACGTTGATGCGGGGGAAACCACTCTCAAAGCTGGTATAAAGTACGCGGTCGCCATTGGGCGAAAAGCGCGGGGCAAGCACGATGTTGCTGCTGTCGGTCAGGAACTGCACGTTCGCACCATCAAAATCCATCACGGCAAGACGTTTCTGGCGGTTGTCCTTGGGCCCACTTTCCGAGACGAAGACGACACGGCTGTCAAAGTAACCACCCTCGCCGGTGATCCGGCTATAAACAGCATCGGCGACCTTATGACCCATCCGCCGCCATCCGGCGACAGTACCTGCAAATTGCAGACCCTGCCCCAGCTCTTGGCCCGAAAACACATCATAAAGGCGGAATTTCACAGTGAGCTGATCGCCATTCACGGTAACAGCACCCACGATCAATGCCTGCGCATTGATCGCACGCCAGTCGGGAAAGGCGACAGGTTGTGCAAATGAGCTGACCTGGCTGATGAACGCCGTCGCAGGCACCTCGCGGAAAAGACCGGTTCCGGCCAAATCCTGCACCACCAGGCGCGAAATATCGGCGGCGGCCTGTTGGGCGGCGGGTGTTTCGGCCTCAAAACTGGGGACCGCGAAGGTGATCGGTTCGATCACACCGTCGGTAATCGTAATGCGCAACGGCCCGCCTTGCGCAAACACCGGCCCGGCCAGCATCAAAGTCACCAGAACTGCCAAAATTCGTTTCATCATCTTTGCCTCACTAAGCCTGTCCGGGTTCTTTCCCGAAACGTGCACTGTCTTTTCTCGTTATAGCAGGGGGAAAAAACCATTTCACCTCACCTACGCGTGTCTTTGCCTATCTCAAACGCATGCCACTGGGATCAAAGGTAATCACAATGTCCTTCCACTGGTCGTATTTATCTGCGGGCAGCTGATAGCCGCCCGACTGACAGCGCAAGATCGCGCGGCGCGCGGCCTCGAACGCTGTATTGGTCGCACTTTGATCGCCGTCCGAGGACAGCAGGCGCACTTCGTTACCCTGTACGCGGCCTTCGCGGTCCAGGCTGAACCCGACCTCGACAGTTACGCGCGCCGCCACGGAACCGGGATCAACATTCCAGCAGCGGTTCACTGCAACGCGAAAACTGTCACGCTCTCCGTCTGTCATGGGGGGACCAGCAGCGACCGCAGGTGCCTCTTGCGTGGCACCCAATGCTGCCTCAAGCGCTGCGGCCACATCCTCTTCGCTTGCCTCAGGCTCTGCTTGCGCTGGTGCAGGCTCTTCTTGTGCGCTCGCCGTTTCGACCGGAGGCGCGGGGCGGCTGGGCCGTGTTGATGGGCGAACCGACGTTGACGGTGCCAGATCCTCAATCACGATCTCTGTTGTCGTCTCTTCAGGCGCTGTTGGCTCCTGTTCCTCTTCAACAACTTCTGCCTCGGCACTGTCATCCGGCACGACCTCATCGCGCACCACGTCATCAATGTTCGCATCCGGCGGCGGCGGCGCGTTGATCTCAGACGCGACTGTCGGGGCTTGCGGCGGTGTCGGCGTCTCACTGACATCCACATCGGGTGTGGGCGGCGGGGCGACAGGCGGTGCAGGCTCAACAGGCGGCACATCTGTCACCTCGGTCTCTGGCGGTGCCGGAGGTGGTGCAGGCGGAGGTGCTTCGCTTTCGGGTGGCTCAACCGGTTCCGGCGGAGGTGCCGTCTGCGTTGGCTCCTCCTGTGCGGGCGGCGGCGGCGGCGCATCATTAATCACTGGCGGCACAGGTGCGGTCGGATCCGCATCACCCGGTTCCGGCGTCGTGCGCGCCGTCATCTGCTCAAACTCTTCACCAGAGATCACCGAGACATCAAACGTCTGGATTTCCAACGGCTCAGAGGTCAGGCCCCAGCCGACAATCAGCCAGCCGATCAGCCCGACATGGCCAACCCCTGAAATGATGGTGCCCGGCGTTGCCATAATCTATCCGTCAGCGCCGCCTGTTGCGGGCGGGGCGATATCGGTCACCAACCCAATGTCCGAAAACCCACCGGCATTCAATAAGCCCATGATTTGCGCGACACGGTTCCAGTCATTGCGACCATCGGCACGCAGAAAAATCTTGTCGCTGGTCCGTTCGGCGGCAATCGCCTGCAAACGCGCGACAAGCTCGGCTTCGGTCGTGTCGGTTTCCTGGATCATCACGCGACCATCATCGGTGATTGTCACGGTCAGCGGCTCTTCATCATCGCCGGGCAAAGCAGTTGCGGATGTTTCGGGCAGCTCTACGGGCACACCCACAATCGACAAGGGGGCAGCCACCATAAAGATGATCAAGAGCACCATCATGACATCCACAAACGGGGTCACGTTGATCTCTGACATCGGCTTGCCGCGACGCGATTTACGGCGGCGGCGTCTGCCCCCGTCATCGCCTGAATTCATCACTCCGGCACCCATGATCAGCTATCCAACTGGCGGCTGAGGATGGTTGCGAACTCATCGGCAAAGGCTTCATACCCGCTGACGATCTGATCGCTATCCGACGAAAATTTGTTATAGTAGATCACGGCTGGAATAGCGGCCAAAAGGCCAAGGCCAGTGGCCAAAAGCGCCTCGGCAATGCCGGGTGCGACAACAGCAAGGTTGGTTGTCTGCGCCTCGGCAATCTCGATAAACGCGTTCATGATGCCCCAGACAGTGCCGAACAGGCCCACGAAAGGTGCGGTCGATCCGACCGTGGCCAGAATGGGCAACCCCTTTTGCAGGTGCGAAGCCTGCTTGGCGATCGCGACATCCATTGAGCGGTCAATCCGGGCAGTCGCACCGGCGATCAATCCGCCGTCTTGCCTGTGTGACCTGCGCCATTCCAACATACCGGCGGCAAAAATCTTTTCTGATTGCCCTTCGGGATCTGCGCCGATCTGATCAAAAAGCGCATCAAGCGGCTCACCTGACCAAAACGAGCGGTCAAAAACATCGGCCTCGGCCCGCGCTTTACGGTACTGAATGGTTTTGTCGATGATCACGGCCCAGCACCAGATAGACGCTGCGATCAGCATGATCATGACGATTTTTACGGTAATTGTCGCGCGCGCGAATAACGCCCACATTGTGAATTCGTGTGCTGCTTCCATGTGCCTGCTCTGCCTGTAGGCCCGATTTTGGGCTCTGATTACAGATAAGCGTATCGCATCACCACGCAGAAATCCAACCAAACCCGCATCACATCTGCGAAAACGGGGGTTTTTAGTGGATAGGGCGGCGGATCACTGCCGGCAGACGGGCCACCGCGCCTTCGGTAGTCATGCAAATGATGGTCACGATGGCCGAGAACAAAAGCGTATCACCACGCATGACATCTTGTTTGACGACCAAGCGTGCACCGGACCCGGGCTCCATCGTCGTTTCGACACTCAGCTCATCATCGTAGTTTGCGGGCAACAAATAATCCGCTTCGACCCGGCGCACTGCAAACACCAGTCCATCTGCCTTCATCTGCACCTGATCAATCCCAAGTTCGCGCACCCATTCACTGCGCGCACGCTCAATGAACTTCAGGTAGTTGGCATAATAAACGATGCCCGCCAGATCGGTGTCTTCATAATAAACGCGAATGGGAAAACGGTGACTCATGAAACTGGCCTTATTCTGGCGGCCAATCGCAGAGCATGACTCGCGTCCTGCGCAGACACAGGCATCACCGGATCATAAGCTGCGCGAATGACATCCGCGATCTCAGGGCGTAACACGGCATTGCCCTCGACCAAAGCCAATGGCGGCTGATCTTGAAATGCTGTATCCGACCACAGCAAGATTGTCTGAACGGCCTGGCTCAACGCCAAAGTATCGGCGGCCACCGATGCCAAATGTTCGTCCATACGCAAGAACACAAAAGCAGCGCGAATGGCCCCCGCCTCGTCAAACCGGAATATGCGGTATTGATTAGCATCCGCCTGCTTGAGCTTAGCAACCAAAGGCACCAGATCAGGCACCAATTGATCCAAATTTGGCACTTCGGGCAATTCATCCCAATCTTCACAAAAGAAGATCATCAGGTTCACACCCAACTCAGGATCAGTTTCCGCCATGTGATGCGAGGCAAGACTGACAACAGCCTCAATCGCGCCCTTAAAGACGGCCAGCGATGCGTCATCCACACCAAAGACAACAGGCACAATCGGCCGCCCCCAACGCGCAAAGACATAAGCCCCATCCGCACGGGTAAAGAGTTGCACCACCTTTTGACTTTCTTCGTCCATTCAAACTTCCGCCGGAGGCAATCCCGTCTTCTCACCCAAATAAATCTGTCCGCGATTTTGGTGCATCCAGCCCCAAATGCGCCCAAGCGTCCTGCGCCAGCATACGACCACGCGGGGTGCGCTGGATCAGGCCCTTCTGCAACAGATAGGGCTCAATCACATCTTCCAGGCTATCGCGGCTTTCGGACAAAGCAGCCGAAAGCGTTTCAACGCCAACAGGACCCCCACCATAGCTTTCGGCAATCAATCGCAGATAGCGACGGTCCGCATTATCAAGCCCAAGATGGTCAACGCCAAGCCGGGTAAGCGCCAGATCTGCGATGCCTTGCGTGACCGTGCCATCACCTTCGACAATCGCAAAATCCACGACGCGGCGCAGCAAACGCCCCGCGATACGCGGCGTGCCACGGGCGCGGCGGGCAATTTCGCGCGCACCATCCGGTGATGCCGGGGCACCCATCAGACGGGCACCACGGGTGACGATCTCATGCAGCTCATCCTCGGTATAGAATTCCAGCCGGGTTGGGATGCCAAAACGGTCACGCAGGGGCGTTGTCAGCAACCCCATCCGGGTGGTCGCACCAACAAGCGTAAAGGGCTGCAATTCAATCCTTACCGTCCGCGCCGCGGGACCTTCACCGATCACCAAATCAAGCTCAAAATCTTCCAGCGCGGGATAAAGCACCTCTTCCACCGCCGGGTTCAGCCGATGAATTTCGTCAATGAACAACACATCGCGCGCTTCGAGATTGGTCAGGATCGCCGCCAGATCACCCGCTTTGGCCAGCACCGGGCCCGAGGTCATGCGAAAGTTCACCCCCAACTCGCGCGCCATGATCTGCGCCAGTGTGGTCTTCCCCAAACCGGGAGGGCCATGAAACAGCGTATGATCCATCGCTTCACCGCGCCGCCGTGCGCTTTCAATAAACACCGACAGATTGGCGCGGGCCGCCTGCTGACCGATGAACGCATCCAGCGTCTGCGGCCGCAGCGCGCGGTCTTCATCTTCTGGCCGTGGGTCTGGGCGTAAGGTGGGGTCAGGTTGGTCCATGACGCACCCCTACCCTTTTGGTGCCAGCAACTTCAAGGCAGCGCGGATCAGCGCGGATGTATCCGCGTCAGGTGCCGCGCCTGCGGCTTCTGCCACAGCGCTCGCAGCTTCGCCGGGGGCATAGCCGAGGTTTCCGAGGGCCGAGAGTGCTTCTGCGGATGCTGCATTTGCTTGCGGGGGTGGCGCACGCCGCACAGGCTCTGGCATCTCTGCCTCAATCACCGCGTCGCCTTGCGCCTCTGCGACCGACCCGCCCATCGCCATCACACCGGGCGCTTTGTCTTTCAACTCTATCGTAACCCGCTGCGCGGTTTTTGGGCCCACGCCTTTCGCCTTTGCCAGCGCATTCCAGTCGCCCAGCGCAATCGCGCGGCTGACGCCATCAGCCCCAAGCGTGCCAAGGATCGCCATTGAAGCTTTTGCCCCGATCCCCTGAACAGACATCAGCAAACGATGCCACTCCTTTTCGACCAACGTCGTAAAGCCAAAGAGTTGCAGATTGTCTTCGCGCACCAAAAGGTCAGTAAACAAAGCGACAGCCTCACCGTTTCGGGGCAGCCCGGCCATGACGCGATCTGACACATAGACGATGTATCCGATACCGCGCACATCAATCAGCACGTGATCGGTGCTGCGGTACTCCAGCCGCCCTGCAATCTTGCCTATCATGCGGTGGCCTTCGCCAACGCTGCGGCAAGGCTACCGGCGGACTGGACGTGGAAGGAATGACAAATCGCAATGGCAAGCGCATCTGCGGCATCGGGTCCGGCAAGTTGCACGCCCGGCAATTGTACTTTGACCATATGGGCGACCTGAGTCTTGTCCGCATGCCCCACACCAACGACGGCCTTTTTGACAGCGTTGGGCGCGTATTCACCAACCACCAGCCCCGCCTGCGCAGGCACCAGCATCGCGATGCCGCGGGCCTGACCCAACTTCAGCGTCCCGGCGCCGTCTTTGTTGACAAAGGTTTGCTCGACCGCAGCGGCTTGTGGTTGATATTGGACCAGAACAGCGGTGAGTTGTTCGTGCAGTGACAACAGCCGTGAGGCCAGATCATCACCCGTGGACCGGCAAATGCCATTGGCGACATGGGCAATGCGGGGTCCCGAAACCTCGATCACGCCCCAACCCATGTTCCGCAGACCCGGATCAATCCCTAAAACACGCATCGCTCGCCTCTTTTTATTGTTCTCTTAACCTCGCTAGCACAAAAGGCGAACAAAGACCAAGTCTGTTGGTTTTGGGGTGATGCAGCCCAAAACGCATAGCCATAATCAAAATACGTCATTCGAGCGCCTGAAATCGACCTTATTAACCCTTTGTAAATCAAGGGTTTGCGGCGAAATCCGCACAAAAATGAGGCATGCTGAAAACGCATATGAGCCTTGCCAAAATGGCACTAGCCACCGTGCCTTTTCCCTCCTACATGCGCCTCATGAGATCAACGCTGCACGCGCAGCACAATATATAGGAATACGGCCATGGCCTCTTTTGACACCAACCGCACCGCTGCTGGCCTCTCCGCTGGCAAGACTTCTTTCTTCGCAACCATGATTGCATCTTTCGCAGCGTGGAACGATGCGCGTATCACACGCAACTCACTGTCCAAGCTTTCGGCACGTGAGCTGGACGATATCGGCCTGTCCTATGGCGACATCGACAAGATTGCGACACGCAACGTTCGCTGAATTGACAGCACACCAAAAAGCGAAAGGCCGCGTTCTTGATGAACGCGGCCTTTTCGTTTGTCGGTTGTTATATCTTACTGCGGCAGAACTGTCGCGATCCCACCAGCAACAATCGTAGTCACCGGGTCGGGCTGCATGACCCAGGCACCTGCCTGCTCAAGCACAGTGCCACCTTGCAGTGTTGCAACACGCTCAGCATAGCCAGCTTCGCCAAGATAGGCGAAAAGGAATCCCTTAAAGAGGAAACCAAGCATCAAAACAACGATCAGCCCTTTAAGCGGGAAGCGCGGCTTATAAAGGCGCGGCTTTGCAACGATCAGGCCGTCAGACGTGACAGTACGCACAACGCCGTTCGCCATCTTGTCGTGACGCCGAACAATGCGCTTTAATCTTTTATCAAATGGGACGTTGGCTTGCACCGTGGCACCCTCCAGGAAACTTTCACAAATTTATTGACCCAAGATCACCAAAAAAGCGTGTCAGAACAAGATAATTCTCAAACAACCCTGTGGAATCACCCCGCGATCGGTGCCTTTTTGCCTAAAGTGAGTGTGGTCCAGTCAACAATGACGCGCTTTTCGTGTAGATTGAACCCGTTTTGTTGATAAACCGCGATCACCTCATCTGCCTGCTCATTCAGGATTCCCGAGAGAATCGCATAACCACCTTGGGCCGTCTGCATGCCAATATCCGGCGCCAACCCGATCAACGGCGCCTTCAGAATGTTGGCGAATACAAGGTCGTAAGGGCCGTTATTTTTCAGCGCTTGGGCGTCAAATCCAGCTGCCACGACACAGGTCACCCGACCTTCCAACCCGTTACCGACAACATTGGCTTGCGCCACATCTACCGCAACGGGATCAATGTCACTGGCTAAAACAGAATTGGGCAGAACCTTGGCGGCCGCCATGGCCAAAACTGCCGTGCCGCAACCGACATCCAGAACCTTGCCTTCAGAAAACCCGGCGTTCAGCAATGCGTCAAACGCCTCCAGACAGCCCTTCGTGGTGCCGTGGTGGCCGGTGCCAAAAGCCATTGCCGCGTCAATCAACAGTGGGATCTTATCAGCAGGCACCCGATCTGCGTCATGGCTGCCGTAGACAAAAAACCGCCCTGCCTCGACCGGGGCCAATTCACGCTGGACCTTGGAAACCCAATCCTGATCGGGAATGTCGGATATGTTGAAAGGCTTCGCCTTATGCAATGCGGACAGAACAGCAAGCGCGCCGGCATCCGGTCGGTCCATGAAATAGGCCGCGACTTCCCAAAGCCCTGACCCATCTTCAATCTCGAAAACGCCGACGCCGGTAGGTTCGGGTGTCAGGTCTTCTATCGCATCCGCCAGTTGATATGCCGCGTCTTCACCCCTGATCGTTGTCAAAGCCGAATAGGTTATCATGATCTTGCCTTTGCGATGCCTAGCGCCCCGTTATGGCGCGGCTTGCCCTGCGTCAAGCAATTCAGGTGCAGACAGCACGATATCGATAATCTTCTCAGCCCAGACCGCATAGACCACCGGGCCGGGATGAAACCCGTCTTCGGACATGTTGCTTTCATCCAGCCTGAGATCAAATTCAACGGCGGTGCATCCGGGGCGCGTGGCCACCAGCTTGCGCAAGTGACGGTCAAACCGGGCCGCTTGCCGTCCGAGCACCCAACGCAACGGGTGCGGCAGCAGTGGAAACTGCCCCACTGGCGGCAGCCCAGAAACAACAATCTGGCGAGCCCGGAACCGGTTTTGAATCCCGTCAAAAAGCGCGTTTTGCTGGCCGAGCCATCGACGCAGCGATACGCCCTTGGTCACGTCATTGACGCCAAGCGCCGTGATAACCACGTCATAATCAGTCGCTGCCATGTCTTCCAACCACTCAAGCACATCTGCCGTCTTAGCACCTGTCTGCGCGACCAGATCGTAGTGCACGGTCATATGTCCCGCCAGACCTGCAATCAGTTGACCCAGCAAAGCATCGGCCTGTGTTGTCACTCCGACGCCCGCAGCAGAACTGTCCCCGAGGATGAGCAAACGCAAAGCGGGTCCGTTGCCAACGGTGCCGCTGCGCACGCCCTCTGGTTCTGGCAAGGCGATGTAGCGTGTGCGCACGAAAACGGCCTGCCCCAACACGACAGGCATCAGCAGCGCGCGGGCTGCAATATCAAGCGCATCACGCGTTGGTCTAGGCCCCGACGCCGATGGGACAGGTCACGCCGGTGCCACCGATACCGCAATACCCATTGGGGTTTTTCGCCAGATACTGCTGGTGGTAATCTTCGGCAAAATAGAAGGTGGGTGCGTCAATGATCTCTGTCGTGATTGCCCCATAACCGGCTTCGGACAGGCGCGGCGCAAAGGCGGTTTTTGATGCATCAGCGGCAGCCTTTTGCGCGGCAGAGTAGATATAGATGCCGGAACGATACTGCGTGCCCGCATCATTTCCCTGTCGCATCCCTTGGGTTGGGTCATGCCCTTCCCAGAAGACTTGCAACAGCGCATCGTAGGAAATCACCCCAGGATCGAAAATCACGCGCACCACTTCGTTGTGACCGGTTTTGCCCGAACACACCTCTTCATAGGTGGGATTCGGCGTGTAGCCACCGGCATAACCCACCATCGTGGACTGCACGCCATCAAGCTTCCAAAACATCCGCTCAACGCCCCAGAAACAACCCATGCCGAACATCGCTTCGTCCATACCTGCGGGGACTTCACCTGTGAGTGGTGTGCCGTACACGAAATGGGTGTCAGCCGTGGGAATAGCGGCCTCACGTCCGGGGAGGGCTGCATCCTTTGCGACCATTTCAGATTTTGTGCGGGACATGAAAAACATAAGCGTGCTCCTATCAGGTTCCGCTATGATATAGCGCTGACCATTTGATTTACTACTCCGCGGCTGCCAACAAACGGCCCTGAAACACGGTCTCGTGACCGGGGGCGGGATGACGCGGGATCAGCAAGGAAAGCAACAGCGAGATAATCGCCATGCCTGCCGCCATCAGAAAGACCAAACCCGGTGATTGCAGCCAAACATAACCCAAAAGCGCAGGCAAGAAGACGGCCGCGATGTGGTTGATGGTAAAGGCCACGGCAGCGGTAGGTGCGATATCTTGTGGGTCTGCAATCTTTTGAAAGTAGGTTTTGATCGCCAAGGCGAGGCTGAAAAAGAGGTGGTTTATGATGTACAGAGCGGTCGCCAACATCACACCCCAGCCGAAATAGTAGATGCCGCCATAGGCGAAGAACACCAGACACAGACCCGCATACTCAAAGACCAACGCGCGCCGCTCTCCGAACACTTGCACCAATCTGCCCAAAAGCGGGGCAACCAGCATGTTGATCAAAAGCGTCACCATGAAAAGCTTGGTGATGTCATCGACGGCAAAACCAAATCTCTCGACCATCATGAAGCCCGCGAAAACCACGAAAATCTGTCGCCGGGCACCGGACATGAATTGCAGGGCGTAGTAGAGCCAATAGCGTTTGCGCAGGATCATCTTTTTGATCTGCGGATGGGGGGTCTCGAACTGTGGATAGGCCAACAGACAGATCGCGGCGACCACAGCCGTGAACCCGCCGGACAGCCAGTAAACAATGCTATAAGTCAGCCCAAAGCGTTCCCAACTGATCACGATCAGAAGATACACGACAAGCGTCGCAGCAGAGCCCGCCGACAAGATCCAGCCCAGTGTTTGCGGAGCGCGCTTTTTATCAATCCACTGCAATTGCAAAGATTGATTGACCGTCTCGTAATAGTGAAAGCCAATCGACGACAGCATCGTGACCGCCAAAATCCCGCCCATCTGCGGGAATTGCGCCGTGACTGCGGTGGCCGCACCCAGCATGATCAAGGCCACAAGCCCCAAGACCTGCTCGCGGATGAACATGATCAGCGCGATGACCCCAATCGCAAAGAAGCCCGGAATTTCGCGCACGGTATGCAGCCAGCCGATGTCAGAGCCATCAAACTCTGCAACCTCAATCACAAAGTTATTCAGCAATGCCGACCATGTCGCAAAGGCAATGGGCATCGCCATTGCCATAACAAACAACAGCGACGTCGGCCTGCGCCAAAGCGGCAGGGTGTGAGCATCTTCAAGACGAACGATCTTCATGGGGATAGGCTTACGCCTATCTGGGCCTAAATGCGAGGCTAGTCGTAGGCGGCATCCACGATGAATTCGACCTTCAGTTCAGGTCGTGCCAGTTTCGCCTCGCCGCAGGCGCGCGCCGGTGCGTGCCCGGCTGGCACCCACGCATTCCATACCTCGTTTAGTCCGGCAAAGTCTTTCATATCCGCCAGCCAAATCGTGACGCGCAGCATTTTTTCGCGTGACGATCCGGCTTGAACCAACAAAGTGTCGATCTTTTCAAGGCAGATGCGCACTTGATCCTGAATGGTGTCGCCCTCGGCAACCTGGCCGGTCAGATATGCCACCCCGTTGTGTTTGACGATCTTTGAAGAGCGTGCGCCAGTTTCAATACGTTCAATCATGCCAATTCCTTTGGTTTGTCTTGCTTTATGGCCGCAGCATCCGACCAGACGCAATCACTTAGCATGACTTGCTTGATCCACATCAAAGATATTCCCCGCCTACCGCTTAAAACCAATCTTGCGAACAGAACTCTATCCAGTGCAGGTCACCTATGTCCTCATCCGAAAACCAACCGCTTTACGCGCCGCGCGAACCGATTTTTCCGAGGCGGGTCAAAGGCTTTTACCGGAACCTGAAATGGTGGGTGATGGCTGTGACGTTGGGCATTTACTACCTGACACCTTGGATCCGTTGGGACCGTGGCCCGAACCTGCCCGATCAGGCCGTTCTGATCGACATGGCGCACCGCCGTTTCTATTTCTTCTGGATCGAGATTTGGCCGCATGAATTCTACTTTGTCGCAGGCCTGCTGATCATGGCGGGCCTTGGCCTTTTCCTTTTCACTTCGGCCCTTGGCCGGGTCTGGTGCGGCTATACTTGCCCACAGACCGTCTGGACCGATCTTTTCATTCTTGTTGAACGTTGGATCGAAGGCGACCGCAATGCGCGGGTGCGCCTTTGGAATGCGGATTGGTCTTTCCGCAAAACCCGTCTTCGTGTCACAAAATGGACTGTTTGGCTGCTGATTTCAGTGGCAACGGGCGGCGCATGGGTCTTTTACTTTGCCGACGCGCCAACTTTGGCTGTCAGTCTGGCCACATTTAGCGCGCCGCCTATCGCTTGGGCGACGATTGCTATTTTGACCGCCACGACCTTTATCTTCGGCGGCTTCATGCGCGAACAGGTATGCAACTATATGTGTCCTTGGCCGCGCATTCAGGCTGCGATGATGGACCCCGAAACCCTGACCGTCGCCTACCGCGAATGGCGAGGCGAACCACGCGGGAAGAAACGGATCGAGGGTGCAGGCGACTGCATCGACTGCATGGCCTGCGTGAACGTCTGCCCTGCGGGCATCGACATCCGTGACGGGCAGCAGATGGAGTGCATCACCTGCGCGCTTTGCATCGACGCCTGTGACGATGTGATGGACAAGATCGGCAAGCCGCGCGGCTTGATCGACTACCTTGCTCTGTCGGATCAAGAAGAAGAGGCCAAAGGCAAACCTGCCAAAAAGCTGTGGCAGCATGTTTTCCGCTTCCGCACCGTGCTTTATACAACCATGTGGGCGGCGATCGGCGTGGGTTTAGTCTTTGCTCTTTTCATCCGCGCCGACATCGAGATGACTGTTGCAGCCATCCGCAATCCGACCTTTGTGACCCTGTCTGATGGCACCGTGCGCAACATCTATGATATTCGCTTGCTGAACAAACATGGTGAGGATCGCGAGTTCCACCTGTCACTGACCTCGGACGAAATCCTGCGCATTGAGCTGGAAGGCACAGCCCAGCGCAGCATCATCGTGCCTGCCAATGAAACTTACTTACAGCGCGTCTATGTCTCTGCCCGCCCGATTGATCCGGCCGCATCCACCGACCGCACCGATCTGCGGTTCTGGGTCGAAGATCTGGTCTCAGGCGAACGCGCGCACAAAGACGCAATCTTTAACGGGAGAGCCCAATAATGACACGTGAATTCACAGGATGGCACATGCTGGGCCTTATGGTCGGCGGCTTTGGCATTATCGTCGCGGTCAATCTGACGCTGGCATGGAATGCAATCGCGACTTTCCCGGGGGTAGAGGCGCGCAACTCATATGAGGTCAGCCAGTCATTTCAGGCCGACCGCGCTGCGCAAAACGCCCTGCGTTGGGATGTCAGCGCTGACATTGCAGATGGGGTTCTGACCGTCGAAATCCTTGATCACATGGGCGCACCTCTGCGCGCAGAGGTCACACACGCCATTTTGGGACAAGCCACAAACGTCAACATGGACACAGTGCCCGCCTTCACATGGACCGGCACGGCCTATACCGCACCCGTTGAAATGACCGAAGGCTACTGGAACCTGCGCCTTGAATTGATCGCCCCTGATGGCACTAAATTCCGTCGCCGTTTCCCGATTACCGCAAAATGACCGACACGACGATCTGTCCGGCCTGTGTGGGCCTGCCAGAAGGGCAGCTTGAAAAAGCCGCCTCAAATGGCACATCGCAGATCGTCTTGTCCTTGCCCGGTATTCACTGCGTGGCCTGCATCAACGGGGTTGAGCGGGCCTTGCGCGCGATGGATGGCGTCGCCAACGCACGCGTGAACCTCAGCATGAAGCGGGTCACGGTCGGCACCAACCAACCGATCGCACCTGAAGAGCTGATCGACCGGCTTGAACTGGCCGGGTTCGAGGCCCGCGTTCTGGACACCAGTCTGCTTGGGGCCGAGGCCGATGACTATGGGCGCGGCCTGATGACCCGTCTGGCTGTATCCGGCTTTGCGAACATGAATATCATGCTGTTGTCGGTGGCCGTATGGTCAGGTGCGGTTGGCGCGACAATGCATTTGTTCCACTGGATCACCGCGATCATCGCGATCCCGACATTGCTTTATGCCGCACAGCCCTTTTTCAACAGTGGCTGGCGGTCGCTAAAGGTAGGGCGTCTGAATATGGACGTCCCGATCTCATTGGCGATCATCCTTGCCTCGGGCATCTCGCTATATGAGACGATCTATGGCGGGCATCACTCATATTTTGACGCCGCAGTGACACTGACCTTCTTTTTGCTGATTGGCCGCTATCTGGACCATCGCAGCCGCAAAGCCGCCGCCTCTGCTGCGGCCCAACTTTCTGCGCTTGAAGTGCCGCGCGTGATGCGCCTGCGCGATGGCGTCCGCCAGATGGTCGACTTTGCCGACCTCGCGATTGGCGATCTGGTGCAGGTCTTGCCGGGCGGACGCATCCCGGTGGACGGGCAAGTGATCGAAGGCAGCAGCGAAATCGATCGATCGCTGTTGACCGGTGAAAGCCGTTTAAGCAATGCCAGCGCCGGCACCGCCGTCACAGCGGGTGAGGTCAATATGACCGGACCGCTGACGATCCGGGCCACAACGGTGGGCGCTGAAACGACCCTGCGCAAAATGGTCACGATGGTGGATGAGGCAGAGGCGGTCCGCAATCGCTACACGGCGGTAGCAGACCAGGCGGCAGCGCTATACGCCCCGATCGTGCACCTGCTGGCCTTGGCGGCATTTGGCGGCTGGATGCTCTATTCTGGTGATGTCCGGCTGTCGCTGAACATCGCCGTGGCGGTTCTGATTATCACCTGCCCATGTGCAATGGGCCTTGCCGTACCCGCGGTTTCCACAACCGCAGCGGGCCGGCTGTTTCGAGCGGGTCTGCTGGTGAAAGATGGTACAGCGCTGGAACGCTTGGCCGAAGTGGATACGGTCGTCTTTGACAAGACCGGCACGCTGACCATGCCTGCCGCCGGGCGCGACGCCTTGAACGCTGAGGCGCTGTCTGTTGCGCTTGCCCTGACGCAAAACGCGACGCACCCTGTTTCACAAGCGATAGCGGCGTCGCTGGACGGGGTGACCCCCGCCGTCTTAAGTGATCATCAAGAGCACGCAGGCAAAGGTCTAAGCGCAATATACCAAGGCCAGCATGTGCGGCTTGGATCAGGTGCTTGGTTCGGCGCCGGAAACGGCACTTACATCCAGATCGGCGACCAGCCTGCCCAGAAGATCACCCTGCGCTCAGAACTTCGCGATGGTGCGGAAGCCTTGGTGCGTGCCTGGCAAGAGGCCGGGTTGGAGGTGCATCTGGTGTCGGGTGACCATGCCGATGAGACCGCCAAGATTGCAAGCGCATTGGGCATCGCCCATTGGCAGGCCGATACCAAACCCGCTGACAAGATCGCCTATATCGACGATTTGACCACCAAGGGCGCAAAGGTCCTGATGGTCGGTGACGGCCTGAATGACACGGGCGCACTGGCTGCTGCTTACGCATCAGTCTCACCCGCGACGGCAGCAGACGCATCGCGCGCGGCTTCTGATATCGTACTGTTAAATGACAGTCTGACACCCCTGATCGAACTGCCGCTGGTGGCCCGCGCCGCGCTGAAACGCATCCGCGAAAACTTTGCGATCTCGACAGTATATAATGTCATCGCCGTCCCCATCGCGTTGGCTGGATTCGCAACCCCGCTGATTGCCTCTATCGCAATGTCGGCGTCTTCGATTACGGTGCTGCTGAACGCACTCCGGCTGAAAGGCAAGCTATGAACGTCCTTGTCGTCCTGATCCCGGTATCACTGGTCCTTGGCGGGCTAGGCCTTGCGGCGTTCCTATGGAGCCTGCGCAACGACCAATACGAAGACCTTGACGGTGACGCTTGGCGTATCCTGTCCGAGGATGACGACGCGCCGCGCGGGTCCTAGCCCAGCGCCTGCACCGTCTGATCAATCATGCCAAAGATGCTTTGGCCGCGCTCATCCTCCATCCAGATTTGCACCCGGTCACCCGGCTGCATGAAACGGGTCTGCGGCGCACCTTGCTGGATCGTCTCGATCATCCGTTGTTCGGCGATACAGGCATAGCCTGCGCCACCCTGAGCCACGGTTTTGCCGGGCCCGCCATCCAGTTTGTTTGATACGGTACCCGACCCGACGATGGTTCCGGCTGCAAGGTTGCGGGTTTTGGCCGCGTGACAAATCAGGTCGCCAAAGTCGAACGTCATATCAACACCGGTTTGCAACCGCCCAAAGGGCTGTCCGTTCAACTCCACGTTCATCACACCATGCAGTTTACCGTCGCGCCACCCCGGCAACGCGTCGGGGCTGACCGCCACGGGGGAAAACGCACAAGCCGGTTTCGACTGCACAAAGCCAAAACCCTTCGCCAGTTCATCAGGTATCAGATTGCGCAAGGACACATCGTTGCACAGCATCACAAAGCGGATCGCATCAAGCGCTTTGGCCCTGTCGGCACCCATCGGCACAGGGCCAGTAATCACGGCAACCTCACCCTCGAAATCAATGCCCCAGGCAGGATCACCGATAATCCGATCGGTCGGCGCCAGGAAGCTATCAGAGCCACCCTGATACATCAGCGGATCGGTCCAGAAACTGTCCGGCATGGTGGCACCGCGCGCCCTGCGGACGAGTTCGACATGGTTCACGTAGGCAGAACCATCAAGGAACTGATAGGCACGTGGTAGGGGTGACAGGCAATGCAGCGGATCAAAATCGACCTGCGGGCCGTCAACATGATAATTACAGGTATCCAATGCGCCTTGCAGTGAGCAACACCTGAGATCACTTCGGCAGGTCGCAAGATCGTCACTAACGACGGTCAAGGCACCATCCACCTCAGCCTCGCCACTGATCCAAACACTCGCAACCTTCATTTCACACCCGGCGTGCCATCGAATTTCTTCTCAAGCGACGTCCAGCAATCAATATAGTCATCCTGCAAGGGTGCCTCGTTCCCTGCAAACGCCGTGAGATGCTGCGGAAAGCGGGTCTCGAACATGAACGACATCGTATTGTCCAGCTTCACCGCTTTCAAATCAGCATTGCTGGCGCCTTCAAACGCGTTCTTGTCCGGCCCATGCGGCAGCATCATATTGTGCAGCGACATGCCGCCGGGGACGAACCCTTTGGGCTTGGCATCATATTGTCCGTAAATGTTGCCCATCAGTTCGGACATGATGTTCTTGTGGTACCAAGGTGGGCGGAACGTATCTTCGGCCACCATCCAGCGTTCGCGGAACAGTACAAAGTCGATGTTGGCGGTCCCCGGCTGACCAGAGGGTGCGGTCAGCACCGTAAAGATCGACGGATCGGGGTGATCGAACAGGATGGCCCCGACCGGGCAATATGTCTTCAGATCGTATTTCATCGGTGCATAGTTCCCGTGCCATGCAACGACATCCAGCGGGCTGTGACCGATGTCGGTTCGGTGAAACTGTCCACACCACTTGATTGTGACTGTTGAGGGCACTTCGCGATCTTCAAAGGCCGCGACGGGTGCTTTGAAGTCGCGCGGGTTCGCCATGCAATTGGCCCCAATCGGGCCCCTGCCCGGCAGCTCAAACTTCTGCCCGTAGTTTTCGCAGACAAAGCCGCGCGCAGGGCCTTCCAGCACCTCGACCCGGTAAAGCAATCCGCGAGGGATAATCGCGATTTCCTGCGGTTCCAGATCAATGATCCCCAACTCGGTCGCAAAGCGCAGGCGGCCTTCTTGGGGGACGACCAACAACTCACTATCCGCTGAATAAAAGTAGTCGTCGACCATGCTTTCGGTCACCACATAAATATGGCTCGCCATGCCGACCTGGGTGTTCACATCCCCTGCCGTGGTCATTGTACGCATACCCGACAGCCAAGTCAGCGACGTGTCGCCATGAGGCAGCGGGTCCCAGCGATATTGGCCAAGGCTGGTCACATCCTCCACCACATGAGGCGCGGATTTCCAGTAAGGCACGTCAATACGGGAGTAGCGATGCGAGTGCTTGACCGAAGGCCGGATACGATAGCACCACGTCCGCTCGGGCCGTTCATGGGTGAACGCTGTCCCGCTCAACTGTTCGCCATACAAACCGTAGTTGCACTTCTGCGGGCTGTTCATGCCTTGGGGCAAAGCACCCGGCAACGCCTCAGTCTCAAAGTCGTTGCCAAACCCCGGCATGTAGCCTGCATGCGGACCGGGCAAGGATGGGGCCTGAACCATGTGGGCGGGTGCGGTTTGCTTGTTCATCGCGATGTCCTCCGTTAGAGGTCAGATATTAGTTGTTTTTGTAACTAACAAGCGGGAACCCAAAGATGGATACTGATTTTGAACTTCAGGATTTCCTGCCCTACCTGCTGAACCAAGCGGCTGAAGCATCAGGGCTCGCATTCCAGAAACACTATAAGGAACGCTATGGCATGTTGCGCACAGAATGGCGGGCCTTGTTCCATCTTGGCCGTTACGGGGCGCTGACAGCCAAAGAGATCGGACAGATGGCGCGGGTTCATAAGACCAAGATCAGCCGGGCGGTGGCCGCATTGGAACAAAAGCGGTTCCTTACACGGCAACAGATGACGCAGGACCGCAGACACGAAAACCTGCATCTCACAAAGGCAGGCCAAGCGGCCTTTGCCGATATCTGCGCTGCGGCCCGGCGCTTTGACGATCAAATCACGGCACAGTTTACGCCCCAAGAGGTCGCAACACTAAAGTCCTGCCTAAGCCGGATAGCGGGTTTGGAAACCAGAAATTTACCAAAAACAAAAAACTCCAACTGAACGGCAAGGCACCTGTTGACTCGCTTCGGTCTGATCCCTACTTACGCTGCGTTATCACTCGACACTGTTGAGTGCTAACATGGGAGAAACACGAACTGGAGAAGTTCTGAAATGGCATTTAAACCACTTCACGACCGTGTACTGGTCCGTCGCATTGAAAGCGACGAAAAGACAGCAGGCGGTCTCATCATTCCTGAGAACGCAAAAGAGAAGCCGGCAGAAGGCGAAATCGTCAGCGTTGGTGAAGGTGCACGCAAAGACAGCGGTGAGCTGATTGCGATGTCCGTCAAAGCCGGCGACAAAGTGCTATTTGGCAAGTGGTCCGGCACAGAGGTCAAGATCGACGGCGAAGAGCTGTTGATCATGAAAGAAAGCGACGTGCTCGGCATCATGTAAGCCGCAGCCTTCGCCCTCACATCTTATCTAATTGAAGGAGCACATGAAAATGGCTGCTAAAGAAGTCAAATTCGATACCGACGCACGCAATCGTATGCTTGCTGGTGTCAACATTCTCGCCAACGCGGTAAAGGTTACTCTGGGCCCGAAGGGTCGCAACGTGGTTTTGGACAAGTCGTTCGGCGCACCACGCATCACCAAAGACGGTGTATCTGTCGCCAAAGAGATCGAGCTTGAAGACAAGTTCGAAAACATGGGCGCGCAGATGGTCAAAGAAGTGGCCAGCCGCACCAATGACGAAGCCGGTGACGGTACAACAACTGCAACAGTTCTGGCCCAGGCGATCGTTCGCGAAGGCATGAAATCTGTTGCTGCTGGCATGAACCCAATGGACCTCAAGCGCGGCATCGACCTTGCCACAACAAAAGTTGTTGAATCGATCAAAGCCGCCTCACGCCCTGTTTCTGACAGCGACGAAGTTGCACAGGTTGGTACGATCTCTGCAAACGGCGAAGCTGACATCGGCCAGCAAATTGCTGACGCGATGCAGAAAGTCGGCAACGAAGGCGTCATCACTGTTGAAGAGAACAAAGGTCTTGAGACAGAAACTGACGTCGTTGAAGGCATGCAGTTCGACCGCGGCTACCTGTCCCCTTACTTTGTCACGAACCCTGACAAGATGACGACAGAGCTGGAAGACGCGATCATCCTGCTGCACGAGAAAAAGCTTTCGTCACTTCAGCCAATGGTCCCACTGCTCGAGTCCGTGATCCAGTCCGGCAAGCCACTTTTGATCATCGCTGAAGATGTTGAAGGCGAAGCACTTGCCACGCTCGTCGTGAACAAGTTGCGTGGCGGCCTCAAAATCGCTGCTGTCAAAGCACCTGGTTTCGGCGACCGTCGTAAAGCCATGTTGCAGGACATCGCGATCCTGACAGGTGGTCAGGTCATCTCTGACGATCTGGGCATGAAGCTTGAGAACGTCACAATCGACATGCTGGGTTCGGCCAAGCGCGTTTCCATCACCAAAGACGAAACAACAATCGTTGATGGCGCTGGCAACAAGGCTGAGATCGAAGCACGCGTTGCACAGATCCGTGGTCAGATCGACGAAACAGCATCCGACTACGACCGTGAAAAACTGCAAGAGCGCGTGGCCAAGCTGGCTGGTGGTGTTGCTGTTATCCGCGTCGGCGGCATGTCCGAAGTGGAAGTCAAAGAGCGTAAAGACCGCGTTGACGATGCACTGAACGCGACACGCGCTGCCGTGCAAGAAGGCATCGTTGTTGGTGGTGGTGTGGCACTGGTTCAGGCTGGCAAGACACTTGACGGTCTTAAGGGTGCAAACTCTGACCAAGACGTTGGTATCACGATCATCCGCAAGGCGCTTGAAGCACCACTGCGTCAGATCGCTGAAAACTCTGGTGTCGACGGGTCCGTTGTTGCTGGTAAAATCCGTGAAAGCGGCGATGCGGCGTTCGGCTTTAACGCGCAGACCGAAGAATATGGCGACATGTTCAAGTTCGGCGTTATCGACCCAGCCAAAGTTGTGCGCACAGCACTGCAGGACGCAGCTTCTGTTGCAGGTCTTCTGATCACAACCGAAGCCATGGTTGCAGACAAGCCTGCCAAAGAAGGTGCTGGCGGCGGCGGCGGCATGCCCGACATGGGCGGCATGGGCGGCATGATGTAAAACGCTTTTGCCTGCGGGCAGAAACGATACACATCGCAAATAACAGGGGCGGTTCCGCAAGGGGCCGCCCCTTTTTGTTGATATGGGGCCATGCCTGCACTGCGCGTTTGAAAGACAGGCGACGACCAGATACATTCTGGAGGTCATTCTGTCTTCAAGGGTAACATCATGGACGTCGTTCTATTCCTTGCCTTCTTGACCACGACGCTGATGTTTGTGGCCGTCCCCGGACCGTCTGTTGCTTTTGCAACCGCGCAGGCCTTACGCAATGGCCCGCGCGCGGCCTATATCGCTGTTGCAGGTGATGCTTTGGGTACCATGGTCCATGTCGCTGTGGCGGTTGGTGGTTTGACCGTGTTGATCGCCCTGTCTGAAAAGGTTCTGCCGGTGCTTCAGATCGTTGGCGGTTGCTTTATCCTTTTCATGGCATGGCAAAGCTTTCGGCAGGCCACACACCCCAAAGATAACCCGCCGATGAAATCAGATGCTGGCACCTTCTGGGCCGGTTTCTTTGCTTGCGTCACAAATCCCAAAGCAATCGTCTTCTTTGTGGCGTTATTTCCTGCCTTCATCTCACCGCAGCACAACGTCCTGTTGCAAGGGGCCGTCTATGGTGCAGTATTCATCGTGCTGGACGCCATTTCGATCCTCGCCTACGCGTTGCTGACCCGCGCAGCAGTCAAGCGCGCCACATCGCGCTGGCTGAATGTCGATATCCTCAGCGGGCTTGGCCTGACAGGGGTTGGGATCGCAATGATCGTCAAGGGATACCGCGCGATTCCGTCAGACTGACGATCCGTTCAAAAGATTTTGTAGCCCTTCCCATTTCCACCCATCCGGTATCAACTCTGCGCAATAGAGAGGGAGACTGGTATGGAACGCATCGGCGTTATCGGACTGGGGCGCATGGGCAGCGCGATTGCCCGGCGGATGCAAGCGCAGGGGCATCCTGTCATTGGGTGGACCCGCAGCGGGCGGGCGGTTGATGGGATTGAAGCAGCCCCCGACCTTGCCGCGCTCGTCGCGCGAAGTGATACCCTCATCCTCAGCTTGCTCAACGATGATGCCGTTGCGAATGTTCTTGATGCCTGCCTTGCGCTCGATCTGAAAGGCAAGCAAATCATTGAGACCAGCACCGTCGTTCCCACTCTTCTGCAAGACCGGATTGATCGCTTCGAAGCGAATGGTGCCTCGGCCGTGGATGCCCCCATCTCTGGTGGTCCCGAGTTGGTCTTGACTGGCAACTGTGGTGTGTTCATCGGCGGCAGCGATGCTGCTGCTGCCCGCGCGCAATCCACAATTTCTGCGTTTTCCGGACGCATCTTTCATGTCGGCCCGTTGGGGACTGGCATCGTGATGAAGACAATCAATAACAGCATGATCCAATGCTATTTCAGCGGGCTGGACGATATGATGCCATTGGCCAAACGGGCGGGCCTGCCGCTGGAAACGGCGCTGCGCATCCTGTGCGGCGGACCCGCAGGCATGCCAATGATCGCTGACCGTATCCCGAAAATCCTGGGAGAGGACCCAACCACCGGATTCACGATTACAGCGGCGCATAAGGACAACGACGTCTTCCGACGCGTCGTGAAGGCCTATCGGCTAGAAGCACCAACACTTGATCACACATCCGCGCGCCAAAAGATCGCCCTGTCCGAAGGTCTGGGCGAAAACGATCCCGCCATCCTTGTCTCTGCCGCCTACAACCGCGGCTAGGGAATGCGGCTGTTTGCCCTTGTTGCACTGACCATGTGCGCCTTTGCGGCCAATTCGGTGCTGAACCGGATCGGCGTGGCCTTGCAAGGCATGGATCCGATGGATTTTGCAACGGTGCGCACCGGTGCAGGGGCTGCCATGTTGTGGGCCTTGGTTGCGATGCGCAAAGCACCGCGCCCCGCAATCATGTCCACCAAACGATTGGCAGGAGCCACCGCACTTGCCGTCTATATGGTCGGCTTTTCATGGGCCTACATCACGTTGGATGCGGGGCTTGGTGCACTCATCCTTTTTGGCGTGCTGCAAATCGTCGTCTTCGGCTGGGCCGTTCTGGAAGGGGGAACGATCCCCCTGCTGCGCTGGCTCGGAGCAGCCATCGCACTGACGGGCCTTTGTGTTTTGCTCTGGCCCAGCGGAACCACACTCGTGCCGATAGGTGGTGCGATATCAATGACAATTGCGGGGGCAGCTTGGGCGATCTATACCCTACTTGGACGGGCCGAGGCGGACCCGCTGGGGGCCACCGCAAGCAACTTTCTGTTGTGCTTTCCTCTGGTGGCCCTTGCAATGCTCTGGGCCGGGATCGGCCAAATGCCCTTACCCGGCGTGATCACCGCTATCATTGCCGGCGCGATTACATCGGGGCTTGGCTATGCGCTGTGGTATCGCGCCCTGCCCGCGTTGCCGACAACTGTCGCGGGGATTGCACAGCTGAGCGTTCCTGTGATCGCGGTGGCCGCTGGTGTTGCGTTCCTCGGCGAAGCTTTGACCCTGCGCCTGTTGATTGCGGGCGGTCTGGTGCTGGGCGGTATTGCGGTATCATTGACGGCGCGACGTTAGGTTTCTTTTGGCGGGGGGTTTTGCGAAACTCTTCTAATGCTAACTGTAACGAATGAAGTATCTTTGGGCGTCTCTTTTTGGCATCTTTGCTTCCAGTGCGGCAATCGCGCAGGAATGCGTTGTGATGCTGCACGGGCTGGCGCGGACAGAGATTTCATTTACACCATTGCAGCTGGTCCTGGAGGACGACGGTTATCTGGTGATCAATCGCGGCTATCCCTCCACGACCGCCAATATCCAGACATTGGTCGAAGAACATCTGGCCGAAGACGTCGCAGCCTGTGGTGACAGGCGTGTGAATTTCGTGACCCATTCGATGGGCGGTATCCTTGTCCGCGCATGGCTGACCAACAATCGCCCTGCACAGATGGGGCGCGTTGTGATGCTGGGGCCACCCAACGGCGGGTCCGAACTCGTTGATATTTTTGGTGATTTTGAGCCGTTTCAGTGGGTCAATGGACCAGCGGGGCTTCAGCTTGGGACACAAGAGGACAGCCTGCCAAATAGGTTGGATCTTTTGCCTTACGAGATTGGGATCATTGCTGGCGATCGTACATTGAACCCGTTCTATTCAACGCTGATCGACGGACCGGATGACGGGAAAGTATCGGTCGAATCGACACGGCTGGAAGGCATGCGCGACCATATGGTCCTGCCCGTGACACATACCTTTATGATGAACAATCCGCTTGTCATCGAAGAAGTGCGCGCATTTCTGCGCGACGGCTACTTTGATCGCAACCTCAGTCTGACAGATATCATTTTCGGGACGGACTGAACCGGATTAACCTCGAACGATCGGGTTAAGGCTTCATCACTTTGTTCACATGACCCATTTTGCGCCCTGGTTTGACCTCGGCCTTACCATAGAGATGCACCGCGACATCCGTTTTGGCCAATGCGGGCACACGGTCCATATCGTCGCCGATCAGATTTTCCATGACCACATCCGCGTGCCTTGATCCATCGCCCAAAGGCCACCCTGCGACCGCGCGGATATGCTGCTCAAACTGACAAATCGTACAGCCGTTTTGCGTCCAATGGCCCGAGTTGTGGACCCGCGGGGCGATCTCATTGACGATCAGGCCTTGAGGCGTGACAAACAGCTCCACCCCCATGACACCCACATAGTCGAGCGCATTCAGGATGCGTGCGGCGATCAGTACAGCATCGGTTCGTTGGCCGGGTGTCAGTTTTGCAGGCACCGTGGTCGTGCGCAGGATGCCTGCTTCATGCACGTTTTCGCCCGGATCGTAACACGCAACGGCCCCATCAGGCCCGCGCGCGCCAATCACAGACACCTCATGGCTGAAGTTGACGAAACCCTCAAGGATCGCTGGCGCACCTGCCATGTCATCCAACGCTTGCGCGGCATCGCCCGGCTGCATGATGCGCGCTTGCCCCTTCCCGTCATAACCCAAACGGCGGGTTTTCAGGATCGCGGGCGTGCCAATGCTGGCGATTGCCGCCGCAAGATCGTCCGCATTTGCAACATCCACGAAAGGCGCCGTTTGCAGGCCTAGGTCTTGCAAGAAGGTCTTTTCCGTCAAGCGATCCTGACTGGTCGCCAGCGCTTGTCGGCCCGGATGAATGGGGGCCAGCGTTTCCAAAAGATCGAGCGCGCTGGTGGGGATGTTTTCAAACTCATAGGTGATGACGTCGACGGATTTACCAAAGGCGGTCAATGCGGCCGCATCATGATAGCCTGCGGTCGTCACCCGGTGGGACACATCGCCCGCAGGCGCATTGGCACCCGGCTCAAAGATGTGGGTTTTCAGACCAAGACGGGCTGCGGCCACGGCCAGCATACGGCCCAGCTGACCGCCGCCAAGAATACCAACGGTTGCGCCAACAGGCAGCGGGTTACTCATCGACAGGTTCATCCGCAATTGATGCGCTCAGATCACTGCGCCATTGATCCAGTCGCGCGGCCAAATCAGGGTCTTGCAAGGCAAGGATCCCTGCGGCCATCAACCCGCCGTTCTTGGCCCCCGCCGCCCCGATGGCCATCGTGGCCACAGGATAGCCGCGCGGCATTTGCAGGATGGAATAAAGACTGTCGACACCAGACAGTGCGTTGGTCTGTACCGGGATGCCCACGACCGGCACACGGGTCTTGGATGCCATCATACCGGGCAAATGCGCAGCACCGCCAGCACCTGCAATGATCACCTGCAACCCACGATCAACCGCCGTCTTGCCATAATCCCACAACCGATCCGGTGTACGGTGGGCTGATACAATCTTGGTTTCATAGGCCACGCCCAGTTCATCCAGCACATCGGCGGCTTCACGCATCGTGGGCCAGTCCGACTGGCTGCCCATAATGATACCGACAAGGGGTTTGGTCATCGCGTCTTCCACCTTCACAAGGAAGCGGCACTATAGCTAAGGTAGGGCGCGCGGCAATGCCATCAGGCGATGATATCGGGCAAAATCCGGTCTTCGAGCTGCGCAATCTGATCTTTCAATGCAAGCTTTTGCTTTTTAAAGCGTTTGATCGTCAGCATGTCGGATGATCCACGGGCATGCAGCGCCTCAATTGCCTCATCCAGATCACGGTGTTCGCGGCGCAGCACCGCAAGCTTGACCCGCAAGACCTCAAGCTGTTCCATTTTTGCAGATGTGTTCATTGCGGGGCCATCCAGACGCTATTCTTCATCCCTATTCTACAATGGGTATGTGTTAAGAAGCTAATACTTCCTCTTGATCAAACCACCCTGCACCCCCATATTTTCCACAACGGTCGCCGGTTTCGGGGCCCACATCGACAGTCGCTTAAGCAAAGGACATGTCTTATGACAAAATTGGCTTTGGGAACGCATCCGTTCCTTTTGGGATTTGAACAGCTGGAACGGCTGGTCGAACGGACCGCGAAAAGCGGGAACGAAGGCTACCCGCCTTACAATATCGAACAAACCTCCGAGAATTCCTACCGGATCACGCTTGCCGTGGCAGGCTTTGCCGAGGATGAGCTGGCAATCACTGTCGAAGACAGCGCGCTGGTCATCCGGGGACGTCAGGCCGACGACAGCGAAGGCAGGGTTTTCTTGCATCGCGGGATCGCCGCACGTCAGTTTCAACGCTCATTTGTGCTGGCTGACGGTGTCGATGTTGGCGAGGCGATCATCGAAAATGGCCTGCTGCACGTGGACCTGACCCGCGCGGTGCCCGAACGGGTCGTGCAAACCATCAACATCAAAAAAGGATAAGGTATGGACACGAAATTTGATTTCGAAAAATTCGGACAAGGCATCGTCTACGTCAAACCTATCCTTGCCGCAGAACTGCCTACCGAGATGCGCGAAAAGGTCGGCGATCTGGAAGAGCTGTTTTCAGTGCACAATGCCGACGGCGAACAACTCGCACTCGTCGCCGACCGCAAATTGGCGTTTCACCTTGCGCGCGAAAACAACATGGAACCGGTGACGGTTCATTAAGAAGCGTAAGGTGGATCATGATCCACCTTACGCACACTCTTACGCTTTGATCAGGCCAAGGCTTTCCAGCTTCAATATCACCTGATGCGCACAGTTATCGACCGGCACGCTTTCAGTCTCTAGCCGAATCTCAGGGTTCTCTGGCACGTCATAAGGGTCCGAGATACCGGTGAACTCCTTGATCTTGCCTGCACGCGCCAGCTTATAAAGCCCCTTGCGGTCACGCCGCTCGCACTCTTCAATCGACGTGGCGACATGGACCTCGACAAAGGCACCAAACTGCTCGATCTCTTCGCGAACCGCGCGCCGTGTCGTCGCATAGGGCGCAATCGGCGCACAGATCGCGATGCCACCGTTTTTGGTGATCTCGGAGGCGACATAACCAATGCGGCGAATGTTGAGATCGCGATGCTCTTTGCTGAAGCCCAGCTCGGACGACAGGTTTTTGCGCACGATATCGCCGTCCAGCAACGTCACTGGGCGCCCGCCCATTTCCATCAGTTTGACCATCAGCGCATTAGCAACGGTGGATTTGCCCGACCCTGAGAAGCCGGTGAAGAATACGGTAAAGCCTTGCTGCGCCCGTGGTGGCCGCGTCTTGCGCAACTCTTCCACAACAGCCGGGAAAGAGAACCATTCAGGGATTTCCAGACCTTCGGCCAGACGACGACGCAATTCGGTGCCCGAGATGTTCAGGATCGTCACGTCATCCTTATCCGCAATCTCATCCGCAGGTTCATATTGGGCGCGGTCCTGCACATAGACCATGTGCTTAAAATCGACCATTTCGATGCCCATTTCACCCTGATGTTCGCGGAACAGGTCCTGCGCATCATAGGGCCCGTAGAAATCCTCACCCGCTGAATTCTTACCCGGCCCCGCATGATCACGACCTACGATGAAATGCGTGCAGCCGTGGTTCTTGCGGATCAGCCCGTGCCAGACAGCCTCGCGCGGTCCAGCCATACGCATGGCGAGGTTCAGCAAGGACATTGTCGTGGTCGCTGAAGGGTACTGATCCAGCACGGCCTCGTAGCAGCGCACGCGGGTAAAGTGATCGATGTCGCCCGGTTTGGTCATGCCCACGACCGGATGGATCAAGAGGTTCGCTTGCGCCTCTTTTGCGGCACGGAACGTCAGTTCCTGATGGGCGCGGTGCAACGGATTGCGCGTTTGGAAAGCGACAACCTTGCGCCAGCCCAGTTTGCGGAAATAGGCACGCAATTCGTTGGGTGTGTCGCGGCGACCCCGAAAATCATAGTGCACGGGCTGCTGGATGCCGGTGATCGGGCCGCCCAGATACACCGGGCCCGCATGGTTGTGCAGATAGTTGACCGCAGGGTGTGCGCTGTCGTCGGCCCCAAACACCTGTGCTGCCTCGTGGGATTTGTTGGGCACCCATTTGTCGGTCACGGTCATGGTTGCAAGGATCACGCCCTCTTGGTCGCGCAGGGCAATATCCTGGCCCAGTTCAACGGTTTTAGCAAAAGCCTCTGACACATCAAGGGTGATTGGCATTGGCCAAAGTGCACCGTCGGTCAGGCGCATCGTGTCCACGACGCTGTTGTAATCCGCCTCGGACAGGAACCCTTTCAGCGGATTGAAACCGCCATTCATCAGCAGTTCCAAATCACAAATCTGGCGCGGCGTCAGATCATGGCTTTGAAGCTCTGCGGCGTCCAGCTTCATCTTCTGTGCGCTCTCGTAAGAGACGAATAATTCCGGGATCGGGGCAAGGTCTTGGGACATTTTAAACTCACATCATAAAAATCATATTTCGCGCGGCATAGACCTTGCTTCTATGCGATGTCTAGAGGCCGCAGCGCAAAAAAACAGCAATCTGCACATCTGTGTCCTGTCACAGCGACATACCGCGCGGCCGGGCTAGATTTTCGGCACAATAGGGCCGTTTATCGGGTGTTTATTTCCAAAACCGGACCCGCCTCGCGAACCTTCGCATTCGTCCCGGCTTCATTCCACTGAAACAGCGTCAGGTGAGTCTTTTGCGGGTCTGTGCGCGAAGCATAAAGCATACCATCCAACCCCAGCGCACGCACCCGATCCGCCAGATCCCATGTCGGCGACATGCAACCCCTTGGCCCGCAGGCTTTGCCACTCAATCGCGCGGTGACGCGTGTCGATCCCAAGGGCCGCGGTTGCAGCATCATCGCGCAGATCAACGACCCGCGCATTGGTAACCCGCAAAGGAAAGATGCCGCGGCCAGGTGTCGCGTCATCGGTATAGCGCGCCGTTGCGACAACGCAGCCTTCGGGCGAGGCGGACAGATAAAGCGCACGCTGCCCCTCCCGATGCGACCGGCCTTCAGGCGCATGGGCAGGTGCCAGAATATCGGCAGCCTCGGTCAGGGCCTTCATACGGTAGTAGATGCCGTCCAGCGTCAGAACATACTGCTCTGGCATGGCCTACTCAGCCGCAACAGCCTGATCATCTTCCATCTCTGCGATGTATTTCTCGGCATCCAGTGCGGCCATACACCCCATCCCGGCCGAGGTGACGGCCTGCCGGTACACGTGGTCCGTCAGATCACCCGCGGCGAAAACACCGGGAATTTCGGTTTTGGTCGTGCCTGGCGTCACTTTGACATAGCCGCCGTTGTGGGTTTCCAACTGATCTTTGACCAGCTCAGTCGCCGGCGCATGGCCGATGGCGACAAAGACGCCCTTGGCCGGGATATCCGTAATTGCGCCGGTCTGCGTGTGCTTGACGCGCACACCTTCCACACCCAACGGTGTATCGGCCCCGTAAACTTCATCAACCTCATGAAACCAGAGTGTTTCGATCTTGGGGTTGTTAAAGAGCCTGTTCTGCAAAATCTTCTCGGCCCGCAGCTCATCACGGCGATGGACCAATGTGACCTTTGAGGCAAAGTTGGTCAGGAACAACGCCTCTTCCACAGCCGTGTTGCCACCGCCCACAACAACGATCTCTTGGCCGCGATAGAAGAACCCATCGCAGGTCGCACAAGCGCTGACGCCGAAGCCCTTGAACTTCTCTTCTGATGGCAGCCCCAACCATTTCGCCCGCGCACCTGTGCACAAGATCACAGCATCCGCCGTGTAAACCGCGCCGCTATCGCAAGTGGCCGTGAAAGGACGGTTTTGCAGATCAAGCTTTGTGACGATGTCGCCCACAATTTCGCAGCCCATCGCACGCGCATGTGCTTCCATCCGCACCATCAGATCGGGGCCCTGCACCTCGGTATCACCAGGCCAGTTTTCGACCTCGGTCGTTGTCGTCAATTGACCACCGGGTTCGATCCCCTGGATCAACACAGGTTCCAGCATCGCGCGCGCTGCATAGACGCCCGCAGTATAGCCCGCAGGACCAGACCCAATGATCAGTGCTTTGATATGTCGCGTCTCGGTCATGGCAGCCTCTTTTGATGTGTCGGTCCCGATATAGCGGCGCAGGCGGGATGATAAAAGACCAACAAGCCGCCAATTGAACACGATCTTTTGTTGCGATCACTTGAAATAATCTTGCGCGACCACCGGCATACGCGTAGTATTTGCAAAAATATCAGGGAATATCCGATGCCAGGGACGAAATTGGACGAAATTGACCGGATGATTCTGGCAGAGTTGCAGGCGGACGGACGTATGACCAACGTCGAACTGGCCAAGCGCGTGGGAATCTCTGCGCCACCTTGCCTGCGCCGGGTACGCACCTTGGAAGAACAAGGGTTCATTCAAGGCTACCACGCCGATGTCAATTCACGCGAATTGGGGTTCGAAGTGCAGGTCTTTGCCATGGTCGGTTTGGTCAGTCAGGCCGAGGTGGACCTAAGCGCATTCGAGGCCCGGTGCCAAGGCTGGCCGCTTGTGCGCGAATGTCACATGCTGAATGGTGAGGTCGATTTCATCCTCAAATGCGTGGCCCCTGATTTACGCACATTTCAACGGTTCTTGACCGAAGAACTGACAAGCGCAGAAAACGTCGCATCCGTAAAAACATCGCTGGTGATCCGGGGGGCCAAGGATGAACCGGGCGTTCCATTTGACGTGCTTGAGGCGCGGCTGGCGCAGGAAGCATAATAGACTGCGCAGCACATTTGTTAGGTTTTGGTGCGAAGGATCCGTTTGAAATTTATGCTTGCACATAAAGACAGCTGATTTCTTGCTCGGATGATCTGGATAGTATGGGCATCTACTGGCGAAGCGGACATGTCCTTCATTCTGGCCGTTTAGACTTATTCAGCTACCAATTGCTGCGTCGTTCCAGCGAATGCAGTCAAACATGCTATGACTTTACGACGCAATATACGCGCCATAATTTAGCCACGCCGCAAACTTATCGCCCTAAGCGATATCAACGCAGTCAACGTAAGGATCTCTGAGAATATGAAAACTCTTAAAGCAATGGCGGTGGCCTGCACCGCTCTCGTCCCGACGGCATCCCTAGCGGATTGGAGTGGCCTCTATTTGGGCGGCGGGCTCTCGAACGTGACATCAGGTGAGCTGTCAGCAACGCTCGCCACAGACTCTACCGGTTTAGATGTCGAACAACACGGCGCTGTAGGCCTATTCGTCGGGTATCAAGTCCAAAACGGCGATTTTGTATTTGGCGGTGAATATGCGATTTCGGCTGCTCCAAATGTTTCGTTCGAGGATGATCCTGAGGAATTCGCATTTGCTTACGGTGACCTCAAACTAAAGGCAGGTTACGCGTTCGATCAGCTGATGGGATATGGCGTTGTGGGCATTGCAACGATTGCTTTCGACAGCGGCGACGGCATTGAATACGCGGGTAGCGGCATTGGCTTTGGCATTGGTGCCGATTACGCCGTTTCGGACAGCTTTATCGTGGGTGCAGAGCTCTTTTCGCGCAGTACGACAGGTGATCTAGATGTAGGTGTTGCTTCGGGCGAGAGAGATCTGGACGCGACTTCGATATCATTTCGCGGGTCCTTCAAATTCTAAGACCGCGCGTTGTTGATCATGGGCCCCACAGCTATGTGCAGCCCTTTTTCCTGATCATATCAACAAAAGAAAAGGGCGCCCACTGCAGCGGACGCCCTTCCCTTCACATTGACCCAAAACCGTAGCGCGAACAGATGGCCTTGGGTCGGTGATGCTTATTCGCCGCCACCCAATTGGTGGACGTAGGCGGTAACGGCCTTGATTTCGGCCTCGGTCAGGCGTTCGCCCCATGGGGGCATTACACCAAAGCGGGCATAACGCACGGTCTCTTCCAGGCTTGCCAGATCACCACCGTAAAGCCAGATCGCATCTGTCAGGTTGGGTGCCCCCAGATCGCGGTTGCCCATGCCATTGTCGCCGTGACATGCAGCGCAATTGTCAAGGAACAAGCCTTCGCCTGGTGCCGCCAAAGCAGCGTCGTGCTCTTGGCCCGAGATCAGCCGGACATAGTGCACGACCTGATCAACTTCGTCGTTGGTGAAAATCTCGTCATAGGCGTTCATCTCAGAGTACCGGGCATCCCAATCCTCTTCGTTTCGAATGCCGTGGCGGATGGTGTATTCAATGTTCTCAAAATCACCGCCCCATAGCCAGTCGTCGTCCAGCAGGTTTGGATAACCGGTAAATCCGGCCGCACCTGACCCGTGGCACTGCGAACAGTTGTTGCGGAAGACCGCACCACCGGCAGAGTTCGCGTAGCGCAGTAGTTCTGGGTTTTCGTTCAGCACATTCAGATCAGCGGATGCCAGCTGTGCCGAAATTTCGGCATTGGCGTCCTCAAACCGGGCGATGTCTTGCGCAACTTCGCCGCGTGTTGAATACCCTAAGAACCCTGCTGTCGCATTGCTGACCATCGGCCAAGCGGGATAGGCAACAGAATACCCGATGCCCCAGATGATCGTCAGATAAAAGGACCACAGCCACCAGCGCGGTAGCGGGTTGTTCAGTTCCTTGATCCCGTCCCATGAGTGACCGGTTGTGTCGGTCCCTGTGACTTCATCAATGTCTTTTTGATCATTGCTGCTCATTTTTGCAGCTCCTCAGTTTCGGAAGAACCGGGGTGGTCCTCGTTACGGAACGGAATGGTGGCAGTCTCATTGTGCACATCACGGGCACCCGGACGCAGGGCCCACAGAATAGCCCCCACGAACAGCGTGAACATCGCCACAAGCATCCAGTTGTCTGCCAGTTCAGCAAGCAAAGAAGTGTTTTCCATGTGTCGTCCCTCCTAGCGGCTTGCGTCTGGGGTGAAGGTCGAGAAGTCGACCGTGGTGCCCAGCATTTGCAGATAGGCGATCAAGGCATCCATTTCGGAAACACCCGGTTCACCGTCAAAGTTGCGGATTTGCGCACCCGGATACCGTTCCAGTAGATCGTCATAGGCGTCGGTATCAGGGTCGGCTTGCGCCAAGGTGTCCGACGCGGCCAGTTCGACCATTTCTTCGGTGTATGGCACCCCGATGAAACTATGGGTTGCGACCAGATCGGCGTTATATTCTGCGTTCACCGGCGCATCGAGCAAGTAAGCATAGCCCGGCATGATCGATTCCGGCACCACAGAGCGAGGTGCTATCAAGTGATCAAGGTGCCATGCGTCAGAGTACTTGCCGCCAACACGGGCGAGGTCAGGCCCCGTCCGCTTGGACCCCCACTGGTGAGGGTGATCATACATGGATTCCGCGGCCAGTGAGTAGTGACCGTAGCGTTCAACCTCGTCCCGCATAGGGCGGATCATCTGGCTGTGGCATGTATAGCAACCTTCGCGGATGTAGACATCACGCCCTGCCAGTTCCAGCGGGGAATAGGGGCGCACCCCTTCTACCTCTTCGATGGTGTTCTCAAGATAGAAGAGAGGTGCGATTTCCACGATCCCGCCCACGCTGACCACCAAAAGGGAGGCCACAAGCAGCAACGTTGGACTGCGTTCGAGGAACGCGTGTTTTGCAAGGAAGCCTTTGGTAGGTCCGTCGCTTGGAGTTGTATCAGACATATCTCAGCCCTCCTTATTCTGCTGGAACGCCGACCGGTGCAGAGACTCTCGCCCCACCACGGATGGTCATGAAAATGTTCCAGGACATGATGATCGCACCGGTCAGGTAAAGGACCCCACCCAGCCCACGGACCACATACATTGGAAACTTAGCGGATACGGTGTCGGCAAAGCTGTTCACAAGGAACCCGTTTGCGTCGACTTCGCGCCACATCAGGCCTTCCATGATCCCGGTGACCCACATTGAGGCCGCATATAGGATGATGCCGATCGTGGCCAACCAGAAGTGCCAGTTGATCGCAGACATGGAATACATCTGCGCACGACCCCAAAGCTTTGGTGTGAGGAAGTAGAGTGCGGCAAATGTGATCATTCCGTTCCAGCCAAGTGCGCCAGAGTGTACGTGACCGATGGTCCAGTCTGTATAGTGTGACAGGCTGTTGACCGCACGGATCGACATCATTGGACCCTCAAATGTGGACATCCCGTAGAAGGCAAGGCTGATCACCATCATCCGAATGATCGGATCGGTACGCAGCTTGTCCCATGCGCCCTGCAGCGTCATCAGGCCGTTGATCATCCCACCCCAGCTTGGCATCCACAGGATGATCGAAAAGACCATGCCAAGGGTTGCTGCCCAGTCAGGCAAAGCTGTGTAGTGCAAGTGGTGTGGGCCTGCCCAGATATACAGGAAGATCAGCGCCCAGAAGTGAATGATCGACAGCTTGTAGGAAAACACCGGACGCCCGGCCTGCTTGGGCACGAAGTAGTACATCATGCCAAGGAAGCCCGCCGTCAGGAAGAAGCCTACAGCGTTGTGGCCATACCACCATTGTACCATCGCATCTTGCACGCCGCTGAAGACCTGAACGGACTTGCTGCCCCAGATGCTGACCGGGATGCTGATGTTATTGACGATATGCAGCATCGCGACAGTGACGATGAAGGCCAGCAAGAACCAGTTGGCCACATAAATGTGCTTTTCCTTGCGCTTAAACAGGGTTCCAAGGAACACCAGCAAGAACGCGACCCAAACGATGGTCAGCCAGATATCGACGTACCATTCAGGCTCTGCGTATTCTTTGGATTGTGTTGCTCCCAGCAAATAACCAGTAGCCGCCAGAACGATAAACAGGTTGTAGCCCCAGAAAACGAACCACGCCAGATTGCCGCCCCAAAGCCGTGCACCGCAGGTGCGCTGCACGATATAGAACGACGACATAATCAGAGCATTGCCCCCAAACGCAAAGATCACCGCACTTGTGTGCAGTGGGCGCAGACGTCCAAAGTTGCCGAACGGTTGGAGAACTTCAAAGTTCAGGACCGGAAACGCCAGCTGAAAGGCTATGACCACGCCAACCAACATGCCAACGACGCCCCAAAAACTGGTCGCGATGACACCGGCCCGGACCACGTCGTCCATATAGCCTGTCGGTGCTGCTGCCACCGGTGCATCCATGCTGCGCAACACGCGCACAAACATAAAGGCACCAACCGCCATGATAATCATGGCATGTACGATGTAGGAAACGTCGCGCCCCCAATTTGCAGCAATCGCAGCAAAGAGCGTAACACCCCCCAATGCGATCAACTTAATGTAGTTCCCCATAAGAGATCCCCTTCTTTGGCCGGATCATGAAACGGGTCCGACAGCTACTTGGTATTTTCGCTTATGGAATGTGGGCGCGGCAGGGTCTTTGATGTGGATCAATGGCGCACTTGATATGGATCAAGGCAGCCAACTTCGGACATCGGCAATGTGCTGATAAGGAGCGGTTTGCGCGAACAATCGCCCCCCTACGTTGAACCGATATGGGGAAGGCCGAACCAATGACTTACAAGATCATTGCGACGATTCTGACAGATACAGACCAGTCCACCGAAGGGCTGGATGCGGCTATTTCACTGGCCGATCGGATGGATGCCCATCTGGACATCTATGTCGTCACGATCAGCCATACCGAAACAAACAACTATTATATGGGCGCAGAGGCGCTCATGCTTGCCGAACAAACGCGGGACGCGATGGCCCAGCGCGAAAGGATCGAGGTTTGGCTCAAGGACCGCATGCATGGCGAAATGGTACGTTGGTCCACGCAGGCAGCCACGGTACAGGGCCCTGCCCTGACCGGCTATCTGGCCCGCAAATTGCGGTTTTCTGATCTGGTCGTTCTCCCTCGGCCTTATCAGGACAACCCGGAGGCGGCGACTTTGGTCGAGGCATGTCTTTTCACCGCCGAGCGTCCGGTTTTGATGATCCCCAAAGGCTGCAAAGCCCCCGATGTTGGCGGGCATGTGCTGATGGGATGGAACGACGGGGCCGAGGCATTGGCCGCCGCCCGCGCCGCTTTACCGTTGCTGGAACAGGCTGAGGTTGCAGATATCTGCATCATTGATCCGCCCTCCCACGCCCCTGACCGGTCTGATCCGGGTGGGGCGATGGCGCAATACCTGATGCGCCACGGCACGAAATCCGAAGTCGCCGTTCTGGCCAAAACAGAACCGCATGTGGGCGATATTCTGTTACGGCGCGCCAAGGAGGTTGGTGCGCAAATGATCGTCAGCGGTGCATATGGCCATTCGCGCCTGCGCGAAGCGGTCTTTGGTGGGGCAACACGCAGTCTGCTGGAAATGGCGGACGTGCCGATTTTGATGTCGCGGTGAGACTGGCAGCTTTGCGTGACATAGTTGCCGTTCGCGCTGGCGATGTGAATGTCCGCTCAGGCTTGCATGGGTTCAGCCTGTACATCACTATTAATCGGGAATAGTTGGAGAAAATCAATGAAAGTCATGGCTCTCACAATGTCAGCCTCCCTACTGGCCGGCCCCTTGTTTGCAGAGGTGCCGGCCCGTGAAGCTCTAGCAGGCGCTCTCGCTCGCGACCTTCCCGTTATCGTGGCGTCACGCAACAGCGTCGGAGACATAGATGTTGAAAGCGCAATAGATGTTGCCGCTCAGGGTGCCGATGAAATCATCGATATCGGTTCGATTACCAAGACCGTGACAGCGGTAGCAATTCTCTATCTCATCGAAAATCAAGGTCTAACGCTTGAAACAACCATGGCGGAGCTTCTGCCCGACGTTCCTCAGGACAAGGCACAGATCACGTTGCATCAGCTTTTGACGCATACGTCTGGTATCGTGGAGTCCACGGGCGACGACGGCGAAGCGCTCTCTCGCTCGGAATTTCTCGAACGCGTGTTTGATGCCCCGTTGGATGCCGCTCCTGGCACGCTCCATTCCTACTCGAATGCAGGCTACTCCGTTTTGGCGGCAATCATAGAAGTCCAGAGCGGTCAGGAGTATGAAGACTATCTGATTGACCGCGTCATTCCGGAAGGTTCCTCTGCCATTGGCTACGCACGAGCCTATGATGCCAAACGAGCGATTACGAGCGACAGAATGTGGCTGACAGGTTTTCAACGCCGTGGTTTGGCAGATGCTAGCTGGGGATCTTCTGAGCCGGGTTGGAATTTGATCGGCAATGGTGGCCTTGTGACGACGGCTGAAGGTTTTTTGGCATTCTGGGCCGCGTTCTTGAACGGCGACATCGTGGATGAGACGCTAGTAGCCGAAGCAACCACGCCGCATGTCGACGAGGGTTCCGGAGATACATTCTATGGGTACGGGATAGTCATTGAACCTCTCAATGACGGAACAGAAATGCTCTGGCACGATGGCGGCAATGACATTTTCTCTGCGGAGTGGCGTCACCTAACCGGATCAGACGTCACCTTCTTTTCAGCGGGACGTGGCGAAGCGGCTTTTGACGCGATGTCTATGATCCTGATCAGTGCTGAGAATTGAAGATAGTCTTGGTAGATCACCTATCTTGGAGATTAGAGTCACGAGAGCAGAGGTTCGCGCCCCGCGCAGCATCAGTCACTTCGGGCTCAAAGCAGCCGTTCTCGCTAAAACACATCCTCACCCGTCTCCGCCTTCAGCGCTTCCAAGTCCGGCACCCGAATGTCGCGGCGCTCATCAAAGGCGATCAGGCCTTCTTTCTTCAGCGCCGACATCTGGCGGCTGACCGTTTCAATTGTCAGACCCAGATAGTTCGCCATCGTTTCGCGGGTGATTGGCAGGGTGAAGGTCGCTGCTGCTGTCTCACCCGGCTTCAACGACGCCATGCGGGTGGCGATCATATGCAACAGTGACGCGATCTTTTCGCGCGCCGTTTTGCGACCCAGGACCAGCATCCATTCGCGCGCCGCATCCAGTTCATCAAGTGTCATTTCAAGCAAACGCTGACCAACATGCGGCGTGTCTTCGATCATGTTTTCAAATGGCTTACGGCGGAAGCAACACAGCATCACATCCGTCTCTGCAATCACATCGCAATCAATCGTATCGCGGTTTGGACGGCCCATGAAATCACCGGGAAGTAGAAGGCCAACCATTTGCACCCGCCCATCTGGCAGCGTGCGGGTCAGGCTGGACACGCCGGAGACAACTGAGCCTACAAATTCCAAAGGGTCACCCCCAAAGAATATCGTCTGCCCGGCGGAATAGGTCCGATAGTACTTGATTTCCTCAAGCTGATCTAACTCATCAGGCTCGCACTTTGAGCACACAGCGTTGTAGCGTATCGGGCAGTCCGCGCAGGAGCGCAGTTTTGGGACGGCGAGCGTCATGAAAAAATCCCCGGTCTGTCTGGCTGCTCACACTATGGCGCAGCATGGCTCATGTCGCCAAGGGGTAATTCTGACGCAGCATGGTGTCTAGCAGTGATGACAGTTTTTTCTTGACTCAAGCGGCGTTGCTGATCGCATACTCAAATCAAATGTAAGACAATTGACATCCGTGATCGTCGGAAGTCCGGCCTTTGCGGCCCAATAAGCCAGAACTGGCAATTTCTTTTGAAAATGGGAGGACGATTTATGAACCTAAGACCTGATCCAACATTTTATCCCACCGCGAAAATCGCGATGGAAGCACCGACCGAAACGGTTGCGTTCACCGTGATGCTCAGCCCTGATGGCAGCAAACCTGATGGCCTTGCCGTGGTTGATGTTGACCCAACCTCTGACACCTATGGCGAGATTGTGCATAGCCTGTTTATGCCGAACCTTGGCGATGAATTTCACCACTTTGGCTGGAATGCCTGTTCCTCGGCGCTGTCGCCCCTGACCGGCCACGCGTTCCTTGAGCGCCGCTACCTGATCATCCCCGGCATCCGTTCCAGCCGTATCTACATCATTGATGTCAAAGAGCCGTTGAAGGCGAAAATCCACAAGATCATCGAACCCGAAGAGCTGTTTGCGAAAACCGGCTATTCCCGTCCGCACACGATCCACTGCGGGCCCGAAGGCATTTATGTCTCTACCCTCGGTGGCGGCGGCAAGGATGGCACTGACGGCCCTCCGGGTATCTTCATCATGGATTGCGAAACCTTCGAAATTCTCGGTCGCTATGAAATGGACCGCGGCATTCAGGACAAACACTATGATTTCTGGTGGAATCTGCCCCGCGACTACATGATCAGTTCTGAGTGGGGACTGCCGCCACAGTTTGAAAACGGGATCGTGCCAGAAGATTTGTTGTCCAACAAATATGGCCACACGATCCACTTCTGGGACTTGCGCGCACGTAAGAATGTCCAAAGCATTGATCTGGGTGAGAACCACCAGATGGCTTTGGAAATCCGCCCTGCCCATGACCCGGCCAAGGAGTATGGCTTCTGCGGTGTCGTCGTCGATACCACAAACCTGCAAGGCGCGATCTTTACATGGTGGCGCAAAGAGGACGGCACGTTTGAGGCGAAGAAAACGATCACGATTGATCCCGTTCCTGCGGATGCAGACGACCTGCCGGAACTGCTGAAAGGCTTTGGTGCATGCCCGCCGCTGGTGACAGACATCGACCTCAGCCTTGATGACCGCTTCCTCTACGTGGCCTGCTGGGGCTTGGGCGAGATGCATCAGTACGATGTGTCAGACCCGATGAACCCGGTCTTGGCAGGTAAGGTCGAACTTGGCGGGATCGTCAAAAAGACCAAACACCCCAACGGCAAAGACTTTGGCTATGGCCCGCAGATGGTCGAGATCAGTCGCGACGGCAAACGCGTCTACTGGACCAACTCGCTCTACTCCACATGGGACGATCAGTTCTATCCCGGTGAACGGGGTGCAGCGATGGTTTGCGCCGATGTCGGCAAAGATGGTGGCCTGACGCTGAACAAGGATTTCTGGGTCGAGTTCCCCGAAGGATACCGCAGCCACCAGATCAGGCTTGAAGGTGGGGACTGCTCGACAGACAGTTTCTGCTACCCATCGGTCTGAACCTTGTTTGAAATGACAACGCAGGCGGCCCTTTGGTGGGCCGTCATCGCCTCGGGCCTTTATCATGGGCTCAATCCCGGAATGGGCTGGCCGCTGGCCGTATCCGCAGCCTTGATGGAGCGGAAAACATCCGCATTGCCAGGTGCCCTGTTGGCACTTGCTGGCGGGCATTTTCTGGCCATGTGCGCGATCCTGCTGCCGTTTTCACTGATGGTGACACTGGTTTACTGGGAAGGGCAGATCAGATTGGGCGCCGGGCTGCTTGTCATCGCACTTGGCATCTACCTTTTGATCAACCGCAAGCATCCACGTTTCCTGGTCCGCGTGCCGCCGTCCAAGCTTGCGTTGTGGTCATTCTTGGCTGCGATGGCACATGGCGCCGGGCTGATGCTGGTGCCGATTTTCCTTGGGATTTGTGCGCCTGAGAGCCTTGATGCCGGGCACCGTGCAGCCGAAGATCTTATGGCCAGCAACGTCGGCATGGCCTTCATTGTGGCTGCCGTTCACACTGCGGCGATGACCTTGGCAGGCGGTGCGTTGGCCGCGGGCATGTATTTCTGGCTTGGCCTGAAGTTCCTGTCGCGGACATGGTTCAATCTGGATGTCGTTTGGGCGCTCAGCCTGATCATCGTCGGCGGCATTGGCGTGATGACCGCCTCGCATACAACCGTGATTTAGCGCCCGACAATCGCCGCTAGCTCTGAGGCCGCAGCGCGCAGCGGGCCAAGATATTCAACCAGATCAGGAAGATGGCTGCGCTGTTCGGGGGCATGGATCGACAGGGTCGACAAAAGCCGCCCACGGTTGTCTAGGATCGGCACGGCAATCGCCGTCATACCGACCATGAATTCCTCATTGTCGGTGGAATACCCACGCTCGCGGGTGATTTCCAATTCCTTTTGCAGGGCAGCCGGGTCCGTGATGGTTTTGTCGGTCTGCCGCTCAAGGATGTAGTTCTTCAAAAACCGCTCAAGGTAGTCAAGGCGCAGCGTGGACAGATACATCTTCCCGCTTGCCGTACAGTGAAACGGCACCTGCGTGCCCACGGGCAGTTGGATGCGCAAAGGCCAATGGGTTTCAACCCGGTCAAGGTAGAACATACCCTCGCGTTCAGGGATGGCCAGATTGCAGGTCTCGCCCACCGCGACAGCCAGTGATTTCAACACGGCAAGGCGGACCGTTCGCACCCGTTCAGATGACAGCGTATTGATGGACAGCAACCGCATGCGCCGACCCGGACTATAGGACCGACCGTCAATATCGCGTTGCAAGAACCCTTCCGCCTCGGCTGTCGCAAAGAGGCGGTGAATGGTTGGCTTGGGCAGGCCCAAGGTTTCATTCACAACCGACGGTGTGACAGGAACCCCGACCTTCGCGACCTCCTCCAGCAGCAATAGCAGCCGAAGGTTGGTCGGGATTTGGCCGGAGCTCTCCTCATTTATGTCATCAGCCATCGCCACTACATTAACGTTCCGGCAGGATCATCAATGCAGTTTCAGGCACAAGCGCTACGAAGAACCACACGCTGATCAGTGCGATCAGGTAAGGGATGATGTAGCGCAGCAGACGGAAGTACGGCACGCCTGTCACACCGGAGGCCACATAGAGGTTGAGACCATAAGGCGGTGTCACAAAGCCGATGGATGCACCCACCAGGAACACAACCGCAAAGTGGATCGGATCAATACCGACCGACGCCGCGATTGGCGCGAGGATTGGTGCAAGGATGATTGTCACTGGCAGGGATTCAAGGATCATCCCTGTGACAAACACAATCGCCATTGATGTGAACAGCACCGCATAGTAGCCGCCCATCCCGGTCACGAACTCACCAATAAAGTCTTTGGCGCCCAGTGATGACATCACCTGCTGCATCGCAACAGACACCGCGATCAGCGGCACAAGAATGCCCGAGATCTGTGCAGAGCGCGATACAATCGACGGGATCTGTGGAACCGTGAAGCCTTCGACAACGAACATCGACCCATAGCTCTTCTGTTCGACAGGCAGATCAGACGAGCTGCCCATGATCTTGTTCAATGGGTAGGACACCAAGCCGATGAACACACAGAAACCAACGGTCACGCCCGCAGCCTCGGTTGGTGAGAAGCGACCGGTGTAGATGCCCCAAAGCACCAGACCGATGGCAAAGAAGCCTAACCATGCGCCGATGCCTGTTTTGATCATCCGCGAAATGGACAGACCAATCAGAACGCCCCAACCATTGATTGTGCAGACGATAAACGCCGCAGTCATCATACCCAGAACCATCAACGCGCCCGGGATGATACCCGCCACAAACAGGTCAGAGATCGGCAGGTTCAGCAAGAAGCCATAAACGATGAAGATGATCGAAGGCGGGATAATGATGCCCACCGTACCACCCGCAGCAGCCGTGGCCGCCGAAAAGCGTTCATCGTAGTTACCCTTCACCATTTCTGGGTGCAGCATCGAACCAATAGTCGCCGTTGTCGCCGAGTTGGAGCCCGAGATCGCAGCAAACAGACCACAAGCCGCGATGGATGCCATCGCCAGACCGCCACGTAGCCAACCCAGACATGAATAGGCGAAATCTGATAATCGTCGGGCAATCCCTGATTGGTTAATCAAGTCACCCGTCAGAATGAAGAGAGGCATCGCAAGCAAGGCAAAGCCTTTACTGAACACGTTGATCAGTTCGTTACCCGTGTTTGCCAAAGGCAGGTCAATCACAAAGCTGATGCCGATGACCCAGTAAAAGATGACCAGCAAGACAGGTGTGCCCAGCATGAAAAAGATCGTCACGCCCAATGAGATAAGTGTAATCCATGTACTATCTTCCATTAGACGTCACCTCCGATAACAGCTTGTTTGATGATCTGGTCACCGGACTTGTAGTTGTTCCAATCCTCAACCCAGTTACCGATCACACGGCCTGACATGAAGGTAAAGGCGATTGGCACAGTGATGTAGAACCACCACTTCATCACGTCATCAACACCATCAACCAATTGGAAGTTGTCAGCGGAGAGTGCAGTGAACCGCAGCGATGTCGTGATCGCGATCCAGCAGAAACCGAACCAGAGGGCGGCATCCAGTGTCAGCGTCGCCATTTGACCGGTAGGGGCCATTTTTGAGCGGAATTCACTAAAGCTCAGGTGCGTGCGCAACTTCACGTTATAGGAACAGGCGAACCACGCCATGACCATAAACAGAAAAGGTGGGATCGTTGTGGATCCAGACCATTGATTTGAAAACACAAACCGGTCGATCACGCCCCAGCAGATAATACCCGCAATAATAAGGTACATCACCACGGCCGTGGTGCGTTCTAAATGACGCTCCATGAACGGAAAGAACTTATAAAAGTAGTGCGCAGCAAGGCCGCCAACAAACGTAAAGACAAAACAGAATAGCCACATGCCATCCGCATCAAATGCTTGCCGCTTTTCCCACGAACTGCCCGAGAACAAGGCTGGGATAACAGCCACCGCTTCAGCGAGTATCGACATCTAGGTCTCCCCCCTAATGTGTCAGAATGCCGCTACTATGGAGCGGTCTTTTTGAGTTGAAAAGGGCCGACCGAACTCGCATCCGGCCGGCCCAAATCATTCAGTTAGCAAAAGGCTGTATTAGCCCTTCCACCAACGACGTGGCTCAACATTCTCAGGCAGAGTGTCGGCGCTGATTGTGCGCACTTCGTCATAGATCTCCTGATATGTGTCCAGACCACCGGACCACCCGTTCAGGCGCTCGCGCCAATCTTCCCAAAGTGCTGGCTGATACTCAGGCGAGCACATTTCTTCAGCTTTCTTGATCTCTTCTGGGGACAAGAATGCGTTACGCACACCGTTCTGAGCAAAGATCGTGTTTGGAAGCTGTGGATCAGACTGGCCAACGGTATTGATCAGGGCAACTTCGTTGGCTGTCTGAACGTGTGTTTGGGCCCAGTAGGACGATTCCATAACCGCATCCTGCAGATAACCTTCAAGGCCATCAAAGACAGACGCAGACATCGCTGTATGCTCTGTACCGCAGAAGAAGTTCAGGTGAACCGACTGAGACACAACAGGTGCCATGTTCGCATATGCAACAGCAGACGCCCATGTTTCCGCGCCATCAATCAGGCCCTGCTTCAGACCGTCGAGCGTTTCTTCCCATGCAACCGGAACCGGGTTCAGGTTCAGCGCTTCCATCGCGATGCGACCCAGCTGTGTACCTGTGACACGGTTCTTTGTACCGGCAAGGTCTTCAACAGATGTCACCAATGGCTTGTCTTCAAAGTTCAGGCCCATCTGGATACCGCGCAATTCAGCGTGGCTGAACAGGAACTTCAGGCCGTGACGGCGCTCATAGGGTTCACGCAGCAAACGCATGGACGCTGGCGAATACAGGAAGTGGTACTGATCCGCACGGTTACGGAACATATACGCATAGTCCAGAACGTTCAGGTAAGGCGCACCACCGGCAGAGTTTTGTGTGGAAGCCGCATAGATATCAACGATACCCTGCTGTGTCTTTTCAACACAGGACGTCTGACCACAAATCTGGTTGTCGCCGATAAACTCGATGCGAATCTCGCCGTCTGTGCGTGCTTCGAGGTCACGCGCAAATTCCAAAGCGCCAGCCCGCTCAATCAGCAGGTTACGGGCGTTGAAGCCGGATGCACCAAACTTGAGGTTATATTTTGCCTCTTTCGAGAACCGACGCTCGTATGTCGATTCTGCCGCGGACGCCAGGTTTGCAAGGCTCATTGCCCCCCCGAATGTACCCGCCGCCATCAGCGTCGAGCTCATCCCGTATTGCCCTGCCAGTTTGAACAGGTCACGGCGCGAAATGCCGCTTAGTTTATCTCCAATCATCATGTTTCCTCCCATGTTGTCGATTATTGAGACTTATAGTTTCAAAAAAGCCTAGTATAGTCTGATCGTTCTGCATAGAGTTTTTTCGAATAAATGGAGAACGATGCCGTGGAAGCCGATTTTATCATCGTAGGTGCAGGGTCCGCCGGGTGCGTCCTTGCTAACCGTCTGAGTGCAAATCCAGCGCATAAGGTAATCCTGCTTGAGGCTGGCGGAAAAGACAATAATCCTTGGATTCACATCCCCGTTGGATATTTCAAAACGATCCACAATCCCAAGGTAGACTGGTGCTACAAGACAGAGCCTGATCCAGGCTTGAACGGGCGCTCTATCGAATGGCCACGCGGTAAGGTCTTGGGCGGATCTTCGTCATTGAACGGCCTCCTTTATGTGCGTGGTCAACCGCAAGACTACGACCGCTGGCGTCAAATGGGCAACACCGGTTGGGGCTGGGACGACGTTTTGCCGCTATTCAAGCGGTCAGAGAACAACGAGCGCGGCGCTGATGAATTTCACGGAAATCAAGGAAACCTCTCTGTCTCCAACATGCGCATTCAGCGCCCCATCACGGATGCATGGGTGGCTGCCGCGCAAGCGGCGGGATATAAATTCAATCCAGACTACAACGGCGCAGATCAGGAAGGCGTGGGGTTCTTCCAACTGACCGCGCGCAATGGACGCCGATGCAGTTCCGCAGTGGCCTTCCTTAATCCAGTTAAGTCACGCGAGAACCTACAAATCATCACCCATGCGCAGGTCGAGAAAGTCGTGATCGAAGGCAAACGTGCGACCGCAGTCACCTACACCGACCGCAGCGGCAACCTGCAAACCATCAAGGCACGCAAGGAAATTGTGCTATCCGGTGGGGCGATCAACTCACCTCAGTTGTTGATGCTGTCGGGTATTGGCGAGGCAGAGCAACTTGCCGAAAACGGAATTGAGGTTGTCAAAGACCTGCCCGGTGTGGGTAAGAACATGCAAGACCACCTGCAAGCGCGGCTGGTTTATAAATGCAATGAACCCACGTTGAATGACGAGGTCAGCTCGCTTTTCGGCCAGGCCAAGATCGGGCTGAAGTACCTGATGTTCCGCGCAGGCCCCATGACAATGGCGGCCAGCCTTGCCACCGGTTTCCTCAAAACCCGAGACGACATGGAAACGCCGGATATCCAGTTCCACGTCCAACCGCTGTCAGCCGAAAACCCTGGAAAAGGAGCCGACAAATTCTCGGCCTTCACGATGTCGGTCTGTCAACTACGGCCCGAGAGCAAGGGCGAAATCAGGTTAAAGGGCAATGATCCCAGGGCCTATCCCAAGATCATCCCCAACTATCTGTCGACCGAAACCGATTGCCGCACGGTCGTTGCAGGCGTCAATATCGCGCGCAAGATCGCACGGCATGCGCCACTGACCTCGAAGATCAGCGAAGAGTACCGGCCGCATGCTGACCTGCCGATGGACGATTACGACGCCACGCTGGATTGGGCGCGCAACAACACCGCGTCGATTTATCACCCCACGGGCACCTGCAAGATGGGTAATGGCAAGGATGCGGTCGTTGATGCACAGCTGCGGGTCCACGGGATTGACGGGCTGCGGGTCGCTGATTGCTCGATCATGCCAGAAATCGTGTCAGGTAACACGAATGCACCGGCGATCATGATTGGAGAAAAAGCGTCTGATCTGATCCTGGAAGATGCGTAGGGTGGAGCGCTATGAAACAACGACAAAAAATGCAGACCTTCGACTGGTTTAACTGGCTTGCCCTTGTTGCCATTGGTGTTTTTCTCGGCTTGGTAATTGACGGCTTTGTGGACCTTGCGACCGTAGGCGCATGGGGCAGTATCCTGATGCTACTGGGGCTGTCTGCTGCGGGTGTGGTTTTCTACTTGTTCGTTGAGCGCGTGATGAACTTCATATCCATCGGGCGGTTCTCGCAGCCGCAACAACTGCAAAAACCGCGCAAGCCGCTGGCCCTTCATTTTGCCCTGCCTGTCGGCATCATCATCGGCCTGATCGGAGCACAATTTGGTTTGGCTGATCTGATCCTCTAGCGCTTAGGCAGGAAAGCCTCACCATATCCGCCCAACCTGACACCACGTCCTGTCAACTCGGCCCTTGACCCTTTCAGCGGAATCGCAAACAGTGTTTGCGATGGTTCCCGGCCGCCGAAAATGCGTCCGGGATGAAAAGGGAATACGGTGAGGAAGAGCCAAAGCGCGCCAAACCCGTAACTGCCCCCGCAACTGTGAGCGGCGAGCGACCCCGATGATCACCACTGAGCAATGCGCTCGGGAAGGGATCGGGCAAGCAGCGACCCGCGAAGTCAGGAGACCTGCCATCAAAGGGTACAGAGATGTGCCAACGAAAACTCAAACCGGGCGGGGTGTCCGGAGCGGAGATCATGATGGTGAACAAGGCTTACTTGGCCGCACAAACATGCCCTTTCGTCCCCCCGCTTATGCGCGGAGGGCTGCATGGACCGGACCACACAACACCGTATTACGGTCTGCACATCGTGTAGGCATAAGGGGACGGATTGCCGCCCCGGCTATGAACTTATCGAGAAGCTGCGCCGCGCCATTGCTGCGGCGGGTGACAGTATTTCCGAAGACTTCGCCATTTCCGGCGTGGCTTGCATGGCGGGCTGCGACCGCCCTTGCACGGTGGCCTATCACGGCACCCAAAAAGCGACGTATTTGTTCGGCGATATGACCCCCGAGGACGACATCGACGATCTGGTTGATTTCGCCAAGCAATACGCCGTCCTGCATGATGGCTGGTGTTCTTCGGTTGATCGCCCCGGCAAGCTGCGCAAATCCACGCTGGCCCGCGTACCCGCCGCGATGATCGCGCTGGAAGACAGCAAAGCGCTGGTGTCATGAGCGCGCATCTTACCGTCTCAAACGTCAGCTGGCGCCCGCACAAGCGCATCGCCCCGGTGCTGCATACGACCAGTTTTGAGGTTCAAAAAGGCCACGTTCTTGGCATCGTCGGTCCCAACGGTGCGGGCAAATCAACCTTGCTGCGCTTGCTCTACCGCTTTCAGGCACCCACGACGGGCCATGTTAAAATCAACGGTGCCGACATCTGGAAAACGCCGGCCCGGAAAGCCGCCCAACATATCGCTGCTGTTTTGCAAGAACAGGCGGCAGCCTTTGGTCTGAGCGTGCGCGAGATTATCTCGCTGGGGCGCACCCCACATCGTCGCGGCTATGGCAGCGCCGATGTCCATGACACCGCCGTAATCAACAATGTAATAGAGATGCTGGACCTGACCGGCCTTGAGCATCGTGACTTTGGCACGCTGTCGGGCGGTGAACGGCAACGGGTAACGGTCGCCCGCGCGTTGGCGCAGGAACCTGAAATCCTCATTCTGGATGAGCCGACCAACCACCTCGATATCCGCCATCAGCTTGAAGTGCTCGCTCTGATCCGCAAGCTTGATCTGACCATCGTGGTGTCCTTGCATGACCTCAATATGGCGGCGGACATCTGCGACAACATTCTGGTCCTTGAGGATGGTCATCCGCGGGGTTTCGGCACGCCCGACAGCCTGCTGACCGAGGCGCTGGTGTCCGACACGTTCCGCGTCGATGCCCGGCGCGAAAAACTGGCGCCAAGCGACACTAATCACCTGTCTTTCCACCTTCCATATTAAAGATCGTTATAATGAAACTGGCACTGACAACCGCATTTTTCACCCTCGCGGCCAGCACGGCCTTGGCCCAGACCACCGTGCAAAGCTGTGATCGCGACGTGACCTTTGACGCACCACCGCAAGCGGCTGTGTCAAACGACATCAACCTCACTGAAATGATGCTGGTTCTCGGCCTGACAGACCACATGGTCGGCTACACCGGTATTTCCGGCTGGAACAAGCTGGACGCTGCAATGCGGGCGGGTGTTGAGGCGCTGCCAGAACTATCCGAGCAATATCCTTCCAAAGAGGTGTTGATCGGTGCTGACGCTGATTTCTACTTCGCAGGCTGGAATTATGGCATGCGCGTCGGTGGCGATGTCACGCCTGAAACGCTCGCACCCTTCGGTATTCAGGTCTATGAGCTTACCGAAAGCTGCATTCATATCGGGCAGGTCGGTGACAAAGACGCAGCGTCTATGGACGATATGTACACAGATCTGCGCAACCTGGGTGCGATCTTCGGGGTGCAAGACCGCGCTGCGGCGCTTATCGCTGACTATCAGACCGACCTTGCGGCTTTTCTGGCCGATCTGCCGCCCCTGCCCCAAGCCCCGCGCGTCTTTGTCTACGACAGCGGAGAGGACGCGCCTTTTACCGCGGGTCGCTACGCCATGCCCAACGCGCTGATCGAGGCGGCGGGCGGTGTGAACATCATGGAGAATTTCGAGAAAAGCTGGACCACCGTCGGCTGGGAAGCCGTGGTGGAACGCAACCCGGAAATCATCGTCATCGTGAACTATGGCGAAGTCACTGCCGCGCAAAAGCGCGATTTCATGATGTCGAACCCGGCCTTTGCCGATCTCGACGCCGTTAAGAACGACCGCTTCGTGGTGCTGGAATATGTCGAGGCCACACCGGGCCCGCGCAACATTCAGGCGGTCAAAACACTCGCTGCTGCGTTTCGCGCAGACTAGGCCATGGATCAGGCCGACAGACAGATCACGACCCTCAGCCCGCATAAGGCACGGCTGCGGCTGACCTTCGGGCTGGGTTTTGTGGCGCTGTTTTTGTCTTTGTCCGTCGCGGTAAGCGTCGGCGCGGTCTCTGTGCCGCTTCCGACAGTCTGGGGTATTCTTGCCAATAAAATCGCCCCCGGCCTCGTCACCGCCGACTGGTCGGCGGGGCGCGAAGCCATTGTTTGGGACATCCGGTTTCCGCGCGCGATCCTGGCCTGTCTGGTCGGTGCGGGCCTCGCCATCGTGGGCGCCAGCCTACAGGCTGTGACGCGCAACCCGCTGGCTGACCCGCATTTACTGGGTATCTCGGCAGGGGGTGCATTCGGCGCGATCCTTGCGCTGCTACACACCGGGTTATTCATTGGGCTTTTGACCGTGCCATTCATGGCCTTCATCGGCGCATTGGGTGCGACCCTGATCGTCCTTGGTGTTTCTCAATTCGCCTCGGCCACCAGCGCCGACCGGCTGGTTCTGGCAGGCGTTGCCGTATCCTTCATCGTCATGTCAGGTGCAAACGTCCTGATCTTTCTGGGCGATCCACGCGCCGTTCACACGGTTGTCTTCTGGATGCTTGGCGGCCTTGGCCTCGCGCAATGGAGCCAGTTGATCTATCCGCTTGTGATCCTGCTGGCCTGCGGTGCCTATCTTTGGGCCAACGCCAGCAACCTGAATGCCATGACGGTCGGGGACGAGACAGCATCAACCCTCGGCATCCCCGTCGGACGGTTTCGGCTGACCGTTTTTGTCGTGGGTGCGATGATCACCGGCGTCATGGTCGCCTTTTCAGGCATCATCGGTTTTGTCGGACTGATGATCCCGCATATCGTGCGACTGATCGTCGGCGGCGACTACAGACGGGTCTTGCCTGTCTCAGCGCTTTGCGGCGCGATCTTCCTGCTTTGGGCGGATATTTTTGCGCGCACTGTCATGGCCCCCGACGACATCCCTATCGGGATCGTCACCGGGTTGATCGGCGGGGTGTTCTTCGTCTGGCTTCTGCGTCGCAACCCGATCTAATCGGCAAGGTATTTGGCCAGCAAATCCAAGACCGGCACCTGCGCCGACAACCTGTTGGCCAACAAGAACATGCCGCCGAATTTGCGTTGCAACAGCAGCACATCAATCGGTACGGGCGGTGGCACAAACCCATCCTCGGCCAGCGCCTGCCCTGCGGCCTGCATCTGGCGCGACAGATCAGGCTGACGGAAATCAAACACCGGTTCCAGACGCAACGCATCAAAGACCAGCCGGATCATTGCCACGATTTGCGCCGCGTGTTCGGGCTGCGTCTCGGCGCTGATAAATCCGATTTCTAGCGCTATCGTGTGGATTCTATCCGCATCATCGGCCACGCCTGCTTGCAGCAAACGGCGATACTGCCCGATCAAATCCCGAGGCAGCGCGCGCGCCGCCCCGAAATCCAGCAATACAATGCGGCCTGTCTGATCATCATAAAGATAGTTGGCAAAATTCGGATCGGTCTGCATCGCGCCAAAATCAAAGAGTTCGCGCAACGTCAGATCAATCAGATCAGCAGCAAGCCGGTTCCGGGTGGTCTGTGGTAAATCGGTCGCTTGTTCAATCGGACGACCCGACACAAAGGACATGGTCAGCACATCGGCCGTGCTCCAGTCGGCATGAAACTCAGGCACCGTAAATTGCGGCAACTCAGCCACCAAAGCGCCAAACTGCACCAAATGATCCGCCTCACGCTGATAATCTGTTTCCTCGTGCAACTGCTTGCGCGCTTCTTCCAGATAGGGGGCCAGTTCAAACCCTTTAGGCAGCAAGCCAGACATGCGCATCAGCGCGCCGACATTGCTGACATCGCTATCAATGCTCTTTGCGACACCGGGGTATTGCACCTTGATTGCCACATCGCGACCGTCTTTCAGCTGTGCGCGATGCACCTGCCCGATCGAGGCTGCTGCGATGGGACGCACATCAAACTTCTTGAACTGCCCCAGCCACCCTTGCGGCCATTGCGTATTCAAAACCTGCTTTAGCTGGGCAGGCGGCATGAAATGCGCATCGTCCCGCAGCCGCGCCATAATCTGCGCCAACTCAGGCGGCAACACATCGCCGGTATCCATCGACATCAACTGCCCGATCTTCATCGCAGCGCCCCGCATCTGGGCCAGTTGATCCGCCACACGCGTGATGTTGCGCGGCGTCAAAAGCAGGTTGCGCATCGAAGGGCGTTCGCCCCGCCCCAACTGCGCAATCCCGTTCAGCGCCATATTCCCGGCGATACCCGCGGTCATCGACCCCAGCTTGCCAAAGCGCACGGCGCGATTGGCGGGGACGGGCATGGCCCGGGCGATGCTTTGTTTCTCTGGCATGATCCAGACCTAGCGCTAAGCGTGCGCGTTACAACGGTGGTTACTTATAGTGTTCGCGACGATCCCCGAAATTACGCACGCGCTTGCGCCATGCCTTATAGCTGCCGGGGCGCAGGTTGGCGCGCATCAGGGCCTTCACCTGTTTTTCGGCGATCCCATACTGCCGGGTGATATCTGCAAAGCTGACGTGATCGGACAGTGCCATTTGCACAATCTCGCTGATCTGTTCGGGTGGGAATGCGGGTGTCTTAGCCATATCAAGGGACTTAGAGGCGAAAACGGCCAAGGCAACTTGCGACCTTTGGTCATTGGTGGTGGTCAGACGCGTCACGGCAGCTAGCTCCAGACTATGACAATGCAAACGCCATCCCCTTTCATGCGGCTTTTCCGTCTTGCTCTTGGTACCCTGCGCCCGCCTCGGGGACGCGGGCGGATCGCGCTGGCCTTTACATATGGCGTAGTCTGCCACACGATTTTTGCGCTGGCGGTCCTTGCGATGATAACCGCGATGTTCTTTGGCATGAGCGCAAGCTTGGGTCAGGTCCCTGCCCCGTGGTCATATCTGGCAAATGCAGCATTGATCCTGCAATTCCCGCTTGCCCACTCAGTCCTGCTAACGGGGCGTGGCCGACGGATTTTGACACGTCTGGCACCGGGCAAACACGCAGACACGCTTTCAACCACTACCTATGCGATTATCGCATCGGTTCAGTTATTGGCGCTCTTTGCCATGTGGACACCCAGCGGCGTGATCTGGTGGCAGGCCGAGGGTGGCGCATTCGTGCTGCTGTGCCTGCTTTACGCCACCGCATGGCTGCTGCTGATCAAAGCCAGCTATGACGCCGGGGCCGAAGTGCAGTCCGGTGCGCTTGGTTGGATGTCATTGGCACAGAACATAAAACCAGTGTTCCCGGATATGCCCACCGGTGGGCTTTTCAGGATCATTCGTCAGCCGATCTATGTCGCCTTCGCACTTACGCTTTGGACAGTCCCGGTTTGGACACCTGATCAATTGGCCGTAGCGATCATACTGACAATCTACTGTCTTGCCGCGCCAAAGATGAAAGAAAAGCGGTTTCAAAGCCGCTATGGCCCCCGGTTTGAGGCTTACAAATCGCAAGTGCCTTACGCTGTTCCGGGGCTGACGCGGGACCGCCCGAAGATTTGCGATGACGTCTGACATGCAACAGATGGCACATGTCGTTGCGTCAGGCGCAAGGCTGTCTGACGGGCCCAATCACTGTGCGGGCAAAAGATGTCTTTGCTTTCGCCCACCGCACGCACCCTTCACCCTTCCGCAAGCTGTCCGACGCTAGTGTCTTGCTTGGATATCCAACCAAGGGGCAACCACAACGCCCCGACCAAGATCAGGTTTCGCTTGGGCTTACAGACCACCCCATCAGGGTGCAAAGCCAGCGATTGCTCCGATGGACTGCATCACGCAGCCGTCGGTTACAGAAACCGTGCAGGCGGGCCCGCCCCCTTCTTGATCTGTTCATATGTAACGCAAAGCAGCCGCGCCGGGTCGCCCAACCACTGGGCTGCCGGGCTATTTGTGCTGCGTATTCACCAATGCGGTGGGCGCTGGTCGGCCAGTGGCACGGTGCCGCCAGCATCCAGATCGCGGGTCGCCTCGCGCTCCATCAGCATAGCCAACCGCCGTGTGGCTTGGGCCAGTTCACCCTCTTGCCGTGCGACAATATCTGACAATTCCTCAACCGCGCGGGTCAGGTGAGCGATTTGTTCTTCAAGATGTGTCGTGTCTGCCATACGCGGTCTTTACACGGCTTGTTTGCTTTCGAAAAGAGCGGGCAGATCACCCAGCGCTTTCGCCTCATCAATCAGCCCGCCAAAATCGGCGTCCAGTATCCCAGCCAGTTGATCAAAGCTGTCGATGACAAAATACGTCGGCTGCACGATATCAATCCGGTAAGGCGTGCGGAACACGGTCAGCAGATCAAAGTCCTGCATCAGTGGCTTGTCTGACATCGCATGGGCGGCCTCTGCCGGAGAGGACACAATGCCCGCCCCATAGGCGCGCAACCCGGCGGCGGTGCGGATCATTCCAAATTCCACTGTGAACCAAAACAGGCGGAACATGTGCCACGAATAGCCTTTGCCCAGCGCCTTGGCCCTTTTACCGAACCCTTCGATGAAATCGGCGTAGGCCGCGTTGGTCAGCATTGGGCAATGGCCGAAGACCTCGTGAAACAGGTCTGGTTCTTCGATGTAATCCATATGCTCGGGTCGCCGCAGGAAGGTGGCGACGGGGAATTTGCGTTGGCTCAGCAGGTCGTAGAATTGCGATGGCGGGATGATGGCGGGCACGCCGTAGGCGCCAGCGCCAGTCAGTGCATGCAGCCGTGCGTCGATGTCCTTGACCTGCGGTGTCTTGTCGGCGTTCAGGCCCAGTTTGGCGACTCCGTCCATGTATTCGGGGGCGACGATATCGGGTAAGGATGCCATCTGCCGGTCAAACAGTGTGGCCCAAACCACATCATCCTGCGCGGTGTAGGGGTAATAGCCGTCGGCATCGGGCAAAAGCGAAGTATAGGTGGTATCTTTGGGCATAGCGGTCCTCCTTTGCAGATATTTTGAACCGCCATTGTCGAATAATACCTTTGAAATGCCTGATTTTTGAGTCTTTATGGCAAGATGATAGGCGGATTCGCGTGATATATGGAATTTTCTGATCAAGAACGCAGATTGCTGGTGGCGATGCAGGCGAATGCAGCGGCCTCCTTGGCGGAACTGGCCGACAAGGCGGGGATTGCGACCTCGACCGTTTGGCGCAAAGTGCAGGAGTTTGAAAAGCTGGGGCTGATCAAAGGCCGTGTCGCCCTTTTGGACCCCGCAAAAGCAGACGTCCGTTTGTGCGTTTTCGCGACTGTCCGCCTGTCTGACCACGGCGAGGCTTCGATTGCCGGGTTCGCCACCGTCATTGATGCGCACCCCCAGATCATGGAGGCGCATGCCGTATCGGGGACCGCCGACTATATCCTGAAAATCCGATGCCGCGATGTCGAAGCCTACGAAGCGTTTATGACCCATACGCTGTTGCGCTCGAAGTTCGTGAAATCGGTGGTGTCGTCATTCAGCCTCAAAGAGTTGAAATATACGACTGCATTGCCCCTGTGACATTGCCGGGTTAAACGGCGCGGGAATGAAATGCGACCGGCAGGATCAATCCAATGGCCAAGATGAAAAAGCAACCGCGCCCCAAGGCTCAGACGCCCAAGGGGTTTCAGGATTATTTCGGTGCAGAAGTCACCCAGCGCACCGAGATGCTGGCAAAGATCGCGGCGGTCTATCATCGTTACGGGTTTGATGCGCTAGAGACCTCAGCGGTCGAAACCGTCGAGGCGCTGGGCAAATTCCTGCCCGACGTGGACCGCCCGAATGAGGGTGTGTTCGCTTGGGAAGAGGACAACGACTGGCTTGCACTACGTTATGACCTGACCGCCCCTTTGGCTCGTGTTGCGGCCCAGTATCGCAATGATTTGCCGTTTCCTTATCGCCGCTATGCGATGGGGCCCGTGTGGCGGAATGAGAAGCCCGGGCCGGGGCGCTTTCGTCAGTTTTATCAATGTGATGCGGATACGGTTGGGTCGGGTTCCGTGGCCGCGGATGCCGAGATTTGCGCGATGTTATCCGATACGCTGGAAGCCGTGGGGATCGCGCGCGGCGACTATGTGATAAGGGTGAATAACCGCAAGGTGCTGAATGGTGTGATGGAAGCTGCTGGTTTACATGACCCTGTAGATCCTACCAAATTCGAGAAAGAGAGGGGCATTGTCCTCAGAGCCATCGACAAGCTGGACCGTTTGGGACTCGGCGGTGTTCGCGCCCTTTTGGGAGATGGGCGAAAGGACGAAAGTGGAGATTTTACAGAAGGCGCAAAGCTAAGTGAAGATCAAATAAAGGTGGTCCTAAGCTTTCTGGATGCTGGAAGCGACGAAGTTAATCTGGCCAACGAAGATAAGAGACAAGACTACGAAAAGTGGATCGATCTCGATAAGCACCTGACAGAACAGGATCGAAAGGTCTTGTTTAACCTTTTCAACATTCTACGCGACACGGCGACGGGTTCGGAAGCCGTTTTAGAGTTGAAAGAAATAGCAACTCTATGTCGGAGCCAAGGTTACGGCCCCGACCGCATCGTTATCGACCCTTCCGTCGTCCGTGGTCTCGGCTACTACACCGGTCCCGTTTACGAAGCCGAACTCACCTTTGAGATCACCGACGACAAAGGCCGTCCGCGAAACTTTGGCTCTGTCGCTGGCGGCGGTCGCTACGACGACCTCGTCAAGCGCTTTACCGGGCAGGAAGTGCCGGCAACGGGTGTGTCGATTGGTGTGGACCGGCTGCTGGCCGCTTTGCGTGCCAAGGGCCAGACCGGTGCTGCGACGGTTGGTCCGGTGGTTGTCACCGTCATGGATCGTGACCGCATGGCGGATTATCAGACGATGGTTGCAGACCTGCGCAACGCGGGTATCCGGGCCGAGGTTTATCTGGGCAACCCCAAGAACTTTGGCAATCAGTTGAAATATGCGGATAAGCGACAGTCCCCGATCGCCATTATTGCGGGCAGTGATGAATTCGACAAAGGCATCGTCCAGATCAAGGACCTGATCCTTGGGGCCGAGATTGCCAAGAACGCCACCTTGGAAGAATGGAAAGACCGCCCCAGTCAATACGAAGTGCCGCGCGACCAGATGATCGCGAAGGTCCGTGAAATACTGGACACGCACAGCTGATGCCCACTTCGCCCGAAACATTGAAAGAAGCGCGCCGTCTGCGCGATCTCTTTGCCGCCAAGGGCGCGCAGGTGATCAAGGCGGATGTGCTGCAACCAGCCGACACACTGCTGGACCTTTATGGCGAAGATATTCGTGCGCGTGCTTATCTGACCTCTGATCCGCTGCGCGGTGAGATGGTGTTGCGCCCTGATTTCACGGTTCCCGTCGTGCAGATGCACATGCAGACGCATGCTGATCCGGCCCGTTACACCTATGCGGGCAAGGTGTTCCGCAAACAGGAAACCGATGAAACCCGCGCCAATGAATATGTGCAGGTGGGCTATGAAGTGTTCGACGGCCAAAACCCCGCCGCTGCCGATGCCGAGGTGTTCGCCGCGATTGCAGAAGGATTGGCGGGCTTGCCTGTGCGGGCCGCAACCGGCGACATTGGCGTACTCATGGCTGCCGTGCGTGGTCTGCGCACGACCGACGCGCGCAAGGCAGCGCTGCTGCGTCACATATGGCGGCCCGTCAGGTTTCGTGCACTGATGAAACGGTTTGGATCGGGCAAGGTGACGCCAGCGCGAGAGGCGCTCTTGGCAGCGGACGACCCGTTTGCGCAGGCAGGGCCCGACATCGGTTTGCGCAGCCGCAACGAGGTTGCCGACCGTATCGCAGCCTTGCGCGCTGATGCGGCTGCCGACCCCATTGCGGCAGAAGAGATTGCGTTGATTGATGCCATTCTAGGCCTGCGGGAAACGGCACCGAATGTGCTGAGTGCCTTGCGTGACATCGCAGTGGATATGCCCGCAATTGGCGATGCGGTTGCGGGGATGGACGCGCGGTTGGATGCGATGGCCGACAAGGGTGTCGATGTCGGCAGCCTTGAATTTGAAGGTAGCTATGGCCGCACATCTCTGGAGTATTATGACGGCTTTGTCTTTGGTTTTTATGCCAAGGATCGCCCTGAACAACCGCCTGTTGCAACGGGTGGACGCTACGATGCGCTGACTGCCCATCTGGGACAAGGTCGCGCCGTGCCTGCGGTGGGCGGTGTGATCCGCCCTGATCTGGCTTTGGGATTACGCTGATGTTGAAGCTTGGTGTGCCTTCCAAGGGCCGGTTGATGGAAAAGACATTTGATTGGTTCGGCGCGCGTGGCATTGGCCTGCGCAAGTCCGGGTCTGATCGCGAATATGCCGGTGCCGTTGATGGGATTGATGGTGTTGAACTGGTCTTGCTGTCCGCCGGTGAAATCCCGCGTGAATTGGCGGCAGGCAACATTCATCTCGGCGTGACGGGGTCCGACCTCGTGCGGGAAAAGCTGGCCAATTGGGATATGCGGGTCGCTGAACTGGCCCCGATGGGGTTTGGCGGCGCGGATCTGATCATCGCTGTCCCGCAGGCCTGGGTTGATGTGACAACGCTGGATGATCTGGATGCGGCCGCTGCCGCGTTCCGCCGCACGCATGGTTTCCGGTTGCGGATCGCCACCAAGTATCACCGGCTGGTGCGGGACTTTCTGCGGGATCAGGGCGTGGCGGATTATCAGCTAGTGGATAGTCAGGGCGCCACTGAGGGCACGGTAAAAAACGAAACGGCTGAGGCGATTGCCGACATCACCTCAACCGGGGAAACACTGCGCGCGAACGGCCTGAAGATTCTGGATGACGGGCTGATTCATGCCAGCCAAGCGACCCTGTTCAGGGGCCGCCGTCATAACTGGACGGATGCACAACGGGCCAAGCTCAAGGCTTTGCAGATGGTGCTGGGTGTTTAATTCAGGCCTTTGCTGCCTGCGCTGCATCGCGGCAGGCTCTTTCGAGGGCGCTGGGCGCATGGCGGGCCGTTGAAATTCCGTCAGTGCCTGCGACAGCATCCGCTGCGGTAGAGGCCATGCTGTAGGTATAGACCTGTGTGATCCCTTTCAGCGCTTGGCGGCACAATGCATGCACCACCAGATAATCCAGATGACTGCCCAAAAGCCCCGCGCCCTGTTCTTCGGCCCCTGCCGCGTTGCGTTCGCAGGCCCCGGCGTCCGTTGACAGGAATGACCGGCAGATCATCGGGCGGGCGTCATAGGCGCGGCAACTGCGCGTTGCAGGATCAAGGGCGGGGCACGCCTCTGGGTGCCAATCGCGCCCGTCGGGTTGACCTTTGAGAGGTGTGATAGCCGTGTGGAGTTGTTCGGCCTCAAAGCCCGTGATCACGCCCCCTTCGCCGCCTGACAGGATGCAACAGAAGGCGCAGCCTTGGACGCAAGCAGCATTTTTCACCGCCTCGGGTGGCGTTTTGAGGATTTCGTCGCGCACCGCATGTCCCAACCGCCATGCGGCCTGACCGCTGGCCATTTCGCCAACCACCTCTTTGACGGGCATTGCGTAAGTCGCAGCCGTTTGCAGATAGGATGTCAGGATACGCTTGCCGCGTTCCTCAAGCGCTTTGTCCACGCCCTTCACCTTGGCCTTTGCCACACGGTTTGCCAGATCAGCCACTGTCAAAGCGGCTGACTTGCTACCCTTTTGGGCCAGCCTGCGGGCTACGCGTGGGGAGGTTGGTTTCATCGGTGGCTGCCTTTTGTCTGGCGCTGACTATAGAGGGGCAACACCCATCGTCCAGTCAGGCGTTCAAGCCATCGCGCAGGAAACGCCGCAGGATTTTTCCTGAGGCGGATTTGGGGATTTCATCGACGAAATGGACCTCATGCACCTGTTTGTAGTGGGCCAATTGCGTATCGAGGTGGGCTTTGATCGCCGCCTCGTCTGGGGCCGGATCACCGGCGACAACAAAGGCGATTGGCAACTCGCCTGCGTCCTCATCCGGCAGGCCGATGACGGCGGCGTCGGTGATCCCTTCCATTGCGACCAGCGTGGCTTCCAACTCGGCCGGGGCAACTTGGAAACCTTTGTATTTGATCAGTTCTTTCAGGCGATCGGTGATGAACAGGTAGCCATCGCTGTCAATCTTGCCGATGTCACCGGTGCGCAACCAGCCATCCGAGGTGATTGTTTCTGCGGTCGCCTTCGCGTTGTTCAAGTAGCCTTGCATAACCTGCGGGCCTTTGATCCAAAGCTCGCCCTCTTCACCCGCCGCAAGGTCTGCACCCGTTTCGATATGCACGATGCGGCAGGCCGTATTGGGAACCGCCAGACCAGCTCCGCCCGGGCGATTGGCTGCGCCGGGCGTGACATGCGACACCGGGGCAAGTTCAGTCATGCCGTAGCCTTGCAGTGAAATGCAATCCAGCCGCTGCGCCACCGCCTCGGATAGTTCTGCCCCCAAAGGTGCGGCCCCGGAAAAGACCTGTTCGATGGATGACAAATCGTAGTTTTCGACCAGTGGGTGTTTGGCAAGCGCAAGCGCGACGGGGGGAACGATCCACATGCGCCGCGACTTATGATCCTGACAGATCTGCAAAAACAGCGGCAGATCAAAGCGTGGTAGGGTCACAATGGCACCGCCTCCGGCCAAATGCACATTCATCAGCACGGTCATGCCGTAGATGTGGAAGAATGGCAGGAACCCGGCCGCCACTTCGCCAGGCTGGAACTGTGCGGCGGCGATCACCTGATCGACATTGATCACAAGATTGCGGTGCGAAAGCATCACGCCTTTTGGCAGGCCTGTGGTGCCCGACGAGTATGGCAAGACGACGGTGAATTCATCCAGATCGACCGGCACCTGTGCGCTGACCTCATCGCCAAAGAGGGCGGCGTAGTCCGGCGTGCCGATGGCGACGACGGGTGTGTCGCCAGCGCCTTCTTTTGCGGTGTCCATGAAGTCCGGAATCGTAATCAGGATTTCTGCATCTGAGTCGGCCAGTTGATGCGCGACTTCATGCGCGGTGTAGGTTGGGTTCAGTGTTGTGATCGTGCCACCGCCCCACGCGACAGCGTGAAAGACAACACAGTATTCAGGGATGTTAGGGGCCATGATGGCAACCGTATGCCCTGCGCCAAACCCGGCAGCCGCCAACCCGCCTGCCATGCGTTTGACCTGATCCATGAACGCAGCGGCAGTCATGGTGCGACCAGAGGGACCATCGGTCAGGACCACTTCGTCAGGTCGGTTCTCAAGGCCTTGAAAGATGCGCTGGGTGATCGTCAGATCGGATGCGGCGACATCCGCAAAGGGACTGGTGAAAATGGTCATGCTGGCTCCTCCTGTGCCGGATCATGGCACAGCGAATGCCGCCTGCCTAGCGGACGCCGATGCTGGCCAGTGCTTTGGAGAGTTCAGGGGGAAGTGCTTCTTCGCCTTGCCGTCCTTCGGGCAAATCGCGCGGCGCATCTGCGACAGGCAAGTAACGCCAGCCTTGGAAAGCGCGCTTGGGCGTTGCCTCAACCCGGATCAGACCGGGTTTGCACACGATGGCACAGCGGCGGATACCATCGGCAGAAAGGTATTCATCAAGCCGCAGGATCGGTTGGCGGCACAGGATCACGCCTTTGATCACCCAAAAGATCGACCCGCCACTGAGGATTTCGTCGCCCCGCTTGGGCCACATCCGGGTGATGTGGCGCGGCAGCCCGTCATCGGTCTGCGCGCGCTTTGTCGCTTGCCATGTTTCCAGCCCGACAACGTCTTCGGTGCCGACGGATAGTTTTAGCATATGGACAGTGTTCGACATCAATCCCCCCCGGGATACGCTTTAGATAAGGCGCGCAGATCACTAATCAACAGAACCTGCGAGAAAGGTTTATGTGGTGTATGTATTGAGATCAACCACTATATGTGGTAGAAATTATGCCTGCGGCGATATCGACACCATTTCGCCATTCCAATGTGAAACCCCACCCCGTAAGATGCAGGCCTTGCCTGCTGCCATTAGGAGATTCCCCGCCATGACCGCGTTTTCCGCCCCAATTGCCGAACAAATCTGGGACATGAAGTACCGGTTCAAAGAGGCGGACGGTACACCGATTGACGAAACTGTTGAAGATACTTGGCAACGGATCGCGGGCGCTTTGGCCGCAGTAGAGGACGATCCGAAAGCCTGGGAAGGCAAGTTCTACGACGCGCTGGCCGATTTCAAATACCTGCCTGCGGGGCGCATTACGGCCGGGGCTGGTACGGCGCGGTCGGTGACACTTTTCAACTGTTTTGTCATGGGCACTGTGCCTGACAGCATGGGCGGTATCTTTGATATGCTCAAAGAGGCCGCGCTGACCATGCAGCAGGGTGGCGGCATCGGCTATGACTTTTCGACCATTCGGCCCAAGGGTGCGGGTGTGAAAGGCGTGGCGGCGGATGCCTCGGGCCCGCTGTCATTCATGGATGTCTGGGACGCGATGTGCCGCACGATCATGTCTGCCGGATCACGCCGTGGGGCGATGATGGCGACGATGCGCTGCGATCATCCGGATGTAGAAGATTTCATCACCGCAAAGTCTGACCCGGCCCGGTTGCGCATGTTCAATATGTCCGTGCTGATCACTGATCCCTTTATGGAGGCAGTCAAGGCGGATGGGTCTTGGGACTTAGTATTCAATGGTGAAGTGCACCGTACTGTCAGGGCCCGCGATCTGTGGGATGCGATCATGCAGTCGACCTATGACTACGCCGAACCCGGTGTGATTTTCATCGACCGCATCAATCAGATGAACAACCTGAACTACTGCGAGACGATTGCGGCCACGAACCCCTGTGGTGAACAACCTTTGCCGCCTTATGGCGCGTGTTTGCTGGGGTCGATCAACATGGCCCGTCTGGTCAACGATCCGTTCGAGGATGCAGCCACCCTGGATGAGGTCGCGCTGACCGATCTGGTCGCCACAGCGGTGCGCATGATGGATAACGTTGTGGATGCCTCGCGCTTTCCGCTTGAGGCACAACAGGCCGAGGCAAAAGCCAAGCGCCGGATAGGTTTGGGTGTCACCGGACTGGCCGATGCTTTGCTGATGGTTGGTCTTCGCTATGGGTCAGAAGACGCTGCCGCGCAGACCGACAAGTGGATGCACCAGATTGCGCGGGCTGCCTATCTGGCCTCGGTTAATCTGGCGAAAGAAAAAGGGGCATTCCCGCTGTTTGACGCCGACAAGTTTCTGGCCAGCGGCGCGATGCAAGAGATGGACGCGGATGTGCGCGATGCAATCGCACAACACGGTATCCGCAATGCGCTTTTGACCTCTATCGCTCCGACCGGCACCATAAGCCTTTATGCGGGTAATGTATCATCCGGGATCGAGCCTGTGTTTGCCTATGCCTATACCCGCAAGGTGCTGCAAAAAGACGGATCGCGCACCGAAGAAGAGGTGGTCGACTATGCGGTGCAGCTTTGGCGTGATCTGAAAGGTGACGTGCCGTTGCCCGATTATTTCGTCAACGCCCAGACGCTCGCCCCGCTCGATCACGTCCGCATGCAGGCGGCGGCGCAGAAATGGATCGACAGTTCGATTTCCAAGACGATCAACTGCCCAGAGGATATCAGCTTTGATGCGTTCAAAGAGGTCTACATGGCCGCCTGGGATCAAGGCTGTAAAGGCTGCACGACCTACCGTCCAAATGATGTGACAGGCTCTGTGCTGTCAGTTTCCGATGAGGCGGCGCCAGCAGAGGTGCCTGCCCAAATCCGGACCGGGGATGAGGGCGCCGAAGTCGTCTATATGTCCGAACCTCTGGACCGCCCGCAGGAATTGGAGGGTGCGACCTACAAGCTTAAGTGGCCGGATAGCGAACATGCGATCTATATCACCGTGAATGATCTGATTATTGCCGGGCATCGCAGGCCATTTGAAGTGTTCATCAACTCCAAGAACATGGAGCATTTCGCCTGGACCGTCGCGCTGACGCGCATGATCTCTGCTGTGTTCCGGCGCGGTGGCGATGTGTCATTTGTGGTCGAAGAGTTAAAAGCTGTTTTCGACCCACGCGGTGGAGCATGGATGCAGGGTAAATATGTGCCGTCTATTCTCGCAGCCATTGGTGGCGTGATCGAAAAACACATGATCTCAACCGGTTTCCTTGCTGGTGAGGGGATGGGCCTGAAGGCCGATCCGCAAGCGGACGTAGTCGCCATCAACGGCGCACCACGCGGCAAGGCCTGCTCGTCTTGTGGATCCTATGAGTTGCGGATGGTCGAAGGCTGCATGACCTGCGGATCCTGTGGATATTCCAAATGTGGCTGAGGTGCGGCTGGTTGTATTGTTAGGCGTTTACGCGTCTTCCACTTCGATCACACCGCCCAAAGACCGCAACGCGCCTTTGATCTGTGGATTGACCGGGAATTCCTCGCCAAGGTCCAACTCAACCTCGCCGGGCAGATCATCGTTCATCAGACAAAAGTAGACGGGGCCCCGACCTGCGCGGACCGCGCCGCTTGCTGCATTTGCCAGAACACTTGCCACCGACCCAATCACCTCTGGCCCGTCAATAAACACGCGCAGACCAGCACCACCGGCATCGGCAACAACCGCGTCCACCGGCGACACCGAACGGCCCAAAAGTTTCAACTGATCCGCTTCCATCGTCGCTTCGCATTGCAGAACGATCTGACTGCCGGTTTCCAGAAACTCGCGCGACGCTTCCAAGGTGTCCGAAAACATCGTCACCTCATATTGCCCGGTCGGATCGGACAGTTGCACAAAGGCAAAGCGATTGCCGCGCGCAGATTTCCGTTCCTGACGCCCCGACACGGTGCCAGCCATTTTCACAATCGCGGCCCCCTTGCCAGCCCGCACGATCACGTCGTCCAGCGTCAGCACCTGCTTGCGCTTAAGCGGCCCCATGTAGTCATCAAGCGGATGGCCCGACAAATAGAACCCAATGGCTTTGAACTCTTCAGCCAAGCGTTCTGCTGGCAACCAATCTTCGCCACCCATCAAACGCGGCTCTTGCAGGTCGTCACCGGCATCCCCAAAGAGCGAAACCTGATTGGATGATTTCTGATCATGGATTGCTGCCGAATACGCCGTCAAAGCATCCAAACTCATCATCGCCCGGCGCCGGTTCGGGTCCAGCACATCAAATGCGCCCGCGCGCGCAAGCATCTCCAAAGGACGCTTGCCGATCCGTTTGAGGTCCACCCGGCGGGCGAAATCAAAGAGGTTCACGAACTCTTTGTCGCCCCGCCCTTCGACAATCAGCTTCATCGCCTCGACGCCAACGTTTTTGAGCGCGCCCAGCGCATAGACCAGCTTTTGATCTTTCACATCAAACGTCGCCATCGACCGGTTCACGCAAGGCGGCGTATATTCAATGCCCAGCCCCTTTTTCACTTCCTGGAAGTAGACACCCAGCTTATCGGTCAGATGGATATCACAGTTCATCACACCGGCCATGAATTCGACCGCGTGGTTCGCTTTCAGCCACGCCGTTTGATAGCTGACCACCGCATAGGCCGCCGCGTGCGACTTGTTGAAACCGTAGTTGGCGAATTTCTCCAGTAGATCGAAAACCTCGCGGGCCTTTTTGGGCTCCACCCCGTTGGCCTTCGCCCCTGCCTCGAATTTGGGGCGTTCTTTGGCCATTTCCTCGGCGATTTTCTTACCCATCGCCCGACGCAAAAGGTCAGCGCCACCAAGCGAGTAGCCCGCCATGACCTGCGCGATCTCCATCACCTGTTCTTGGTAGACGATGATGCCTTGGGTTTCCTTGAGGATGTGATCAATCGACGGGTGGATCGATTCCAAATCTTTCTGCCCGTTCTTCACCTCGCAATAGGTCGGAATGTTCTCCATCGGGCCGGGACGATAAAGCGCCACCAAGGCCACGATGTCTTCGATACAGGTCGGCTTCATGCGCTTGAGCGCATCCATCATCCCGCTGGATTCCACCTGAAACACGGCTGTTGTCTTGGCGCTGGAATAAAGCGCATAGGATTTTTCGTCATCCAGCGGGATCGCCCCGATGTCGTACTCGAACCCCGCCAACACATCATAAAGCTTGGTCCCATCCGCCGCGATATTCAGCGGGCGACCTGCCTTGCGGATCAGCTCAACAGCGTTCTGGATGACGGTCAGCGTTTTCAAACCCAGAAAGTCGAACTTGACCAACCCGGCCTGTTCCACCCATTTCATGTTGAACTGGGTGGCAGGCATATCAGAGCGGGGATCCTGATAAAGTGGCACCAGCTCGTCCAGCGGACGGTCGCCAATCACAACACCCGCGGCATGGGTCGATGCGTTGCGCAACAGGCCTTCAAGCTGCTGGGCGTAGGTCAGCAGGCGGTCCACGACCTCTTCGTTTTTGGCTTCTTCGCGCAAGCGCGGTTCATCCGCCAATGCCTTTTCAATCGAGACGGGTTTCACCCCTTCGACCGGGATCATCTTGGACAGGCGGTCCACTTGTCCGTAGGGCATCTGCAAAACCCGACCCACATCGCGCACTGCGGCCTTGGACAAGAGCGCACCAAAGGTGATGATCTGCCCGACCTTATCGCGCCCGTATTTATCCTGCACATAGCGGATGACCTCTTCCCGGCGGTCCATGCAAAAGTCGATGTCGAAGTCAGGCATCGACACACGTTCGGGATTCAGGAAGCGTTCGAACAGCAGCGAATAGCGCAGCGGGTCCAGATCGGTGATCAGCAGGGCGTAAGCGACCAAAGACCCAGCACCGGACCCCCGCCCCGGCCCCACCGGAATACCCTCATCCTTGGCCCATTTGATAAAGTCGGCAACGATCAGGAAGTAGCCGGGGAAACCCATGCCTTCGATAATGCCCAACTCAAACTCCAGCCGCTTCTCGTATTCTTCAACCTCTGCTGCATGCGGGATAACGGCCAGCCGCGCTTTCAAGCCCGCTTCGGCCTGACGGCGCAATTCGGCAACCTCATCATCGGCAAATTTCGGCAAAATAGGGTCGCGCTTATAGGCTTTGAACGCACAGCGTTTGGCGATCTCAACCGTGTTCTCAATCGCCTCTGGCAGATCGGCAAACAGGGTCGCCATTTCCTGCGGTGACTTCATGTAATGCTGCGGGGTCAACCGGCGGCGCGGCTCCTGTTGATCGACGTAAGCGCCCTCGGCGATGCAGATCAGCGCGTCATGCGCTTCATAGAGCTCAGACTTCGGAAAGTAGACATCATTGGTCGCCACCAGCGGCAAACTCTTGGCGTAGGCCATCTCGATATGGCCACGTTCTGACAGACGCTCTGCCTCAGGCAATCCGTCACCCGGATGACGCTGAAGTTCCACATAGAGCCGGTCAGGATAAATCGCTGCCAACCGATCCACGAAAGCCTCGGCCTTGGGGCGCTGGCCTTGGCGCAACAGACGGCCAATTGGCCCATCCGGCCCGCCCGACAGGCAGATCAGCCCCTCGTGATACTGCGCAAGCTCCTCTACCGATACCTGCGGCAACTGCCCATCGGCGTCCAGATAGGCGCAGGAATTCAGTTTCATCAGGTTCATATAGCCCGCCTCAGACTGGGCCAGCAGGACGATGGGTGCCGGGGCCTCGGGGCGTTTGCCGGGCTCGGGCGGCTGATAGGTCACATCGACCTGACAGCCGATGATGGGCTGCACGCCTGCCTTGGCAGCACCTTCGGAAAACTCCAGCGCGCAAAACATGTTGTTGCTATCGGTCACCGCGACAGCTGGCATTCCCATACCAGACACCAGACCGGGCAGCTTTTTGACCGGGATCGCCCCTTCAAGCAGAGAGTATTCGGTATGAACGCGGAGGTGGATGAATCGGGGATCAGTGGTCATACCGGCAAGGTAGCGAAAGCAGGTCTGGCTGCAAGCGCATGTATTTAGTTAGCAATGCAGCTAACTATATTGACAACACGGTCGAGACACATCAATACTTAGCATTATGACTAACCAACTTGATTCCTTTTTCGGCGCAATGGCCGACCCCACCCGGCGCGCAGTGATTGAACAGCTGGCCTCTGGCCCTGCCAGCGTCAGCGAACTGCACGCACCACACCAAATGGCGCTGCCCACGTTTATGCGGCACCTGCGTGTGCTGGAGGACACCGGCATTGTGCGATCCATCAAGAAAGGGCGCGTGCGCACCTGTCACATCGAGGCGGCACCCCTGATCGAAGCGCAAGGCTGGCTCGCCTGGCAGCGTGAGATCTGGGAAAGTCGGTTGGAGCGACTGGATGCGCTGGCCAAAAGCATTGAGAATTTTGATGATTGAAACAACACTGCAATTCACCCGTGAGATCAATGCATCTGCGCACAGCATCTGGCGCTGCTGGACCGAACCTGAGCTGTTGAAGCAGTGGTTCGCACCCAAGCCGGTTGTAACGACAGAAGCGGTGATTGAGCCGCATTCGGGAGGCTGCTTCAACACCACAATGGTTGTCCCCGACATGCCAAAGCCAATGATGGGGGAAGGCTGCGTTCTGGCCGCGGACCCTGGCAAACGCTTCGCATTCACCAATATGATGAAAGGCGCGTTTCAGCCGCAGGACACTTCAGGCGAAGGCCAGTTCCCGTTTACCGCAGACATCACCATTAAGGCGCACGACACGGGCTGCACCTATACCGTAACGGTCAGACACCTCAATAAGGCGGGGGCCGATGCCCACCGGGACATGGGGTTCTTTGAAGGATGGGGCACCGCTGCCGACCAGATGGCCGCTTTAGCAGAGACACTCTCCTGACCGCACTGCACCACTTTGTGAAAACCCAACAGAAAGGAATTTCACCATGCCACTTGATACCGACACATTCGACCTGCACCGCACATTCAATCTACCGCCAGAGAAACTCTGGGTTCTGCTTACTGATCCTAAGCACCGTGAAAAATGGGGCGGGCCTGATGCCGATACGGTTCTGGTCGTCGATAAGGCGGATGTCCGCGTCGGCGGTCAGGACCGCCATCGTTGCGGGCCTGCCGATGCGCCTGAATTCATCGTCGATACCCGGTGGTACGATCTGACAGAACCATCCCGCGCCGTCTTTACCGAGACACTGGTTTTGGCGGAGCCGCTGCCTGCACCAGTTTGGTGACCTACAGCCTTGATCCGTCGGACAAAGGGACAAAGCTGGGCATCACCGTTGCAGCCTCATCCTTTAGCGGTCCTGAAACACTGCAAGAGTTCCGCCAAGGGTGGGGCGGCGGACTTGATAATCTTGAACGCTACGCAGCCAAAGTATCTGCTGACGCCTAAGTAAGCTGCGCCTAAAGAAACAGCATTTGCCCTCGGCGCAGGCGCGCGCCATCATGATACCCCTTGCCAAACTGCCTCAGCCCGGTTTTCATGGGCTTCGGCAAAGAGGCAGGTGTCTACGTCGCATCGACACCTGAGCATCCTCGCACGGATTTGGTAAGGCGGCGGGTTTATATCATGGACGTCACGTTTCTTCTCAACGGGGAAACCGTGCAGGTAGAGGCGGAGCCAACGCGCACCCTGCTCGATTGGCTGCGCGAGGATCGTGCGCTGTGCGGGACCAAGGAAGGCTGTAACGAAGGCGATTGCGGAGCCTGCACCGTGATGGTGACAGATGAAGGTGGGGCCAAAGCTCTCAATGCCTGCATTCTGTTCCTGCCGCAGCTGCATGGCAAAGCTGTGCGCACGGTTGAGGGGATCAGCGGTCCCGATGGTGCGCTGCACCCCGTGCAGCAAGCGATGATCGACCATCACGGATCGCAATGCGGATTTTGCACGCCGGGATTTATTGCGTCGATGGCGACGGGGCATTTACAAGGACGCAGTGACCACGACGATGTGCTGGCGGGAAACCTGTGCCGCTGCACCGGCTACGCGCCGATTGTGCGCGCAGCGGAGGCAGCGGCAGATGCGCCGGTGCCTACATGGATGAATGATAAGGTGCCTGAGGCGAATGCGCAGTCCTACGCACCTGAAACGCTGGAGGAACTGGCGCAATGGTATGCAGCCAACCCTGATGCGACGCTGATCGCCGGGGCAACGGATGTCGGGCTTTGGGTGACGAAACAACTGCGCGACCTGCCGCAGGTCGCGTTTCTGAACCGCTGCAAGGAACTGCGTGCGATCACGCAGACCGACGATACCATTCACTTTGGCGCGGCCGTGACAATGACCGAGGTTTTGGCGGCCATAGGTGACGATCACCCTTCCTACGCCGAAATGATCCGGCGCTATGGATCTGAACAGGTCCGCAACGCAGCCACGATCGGCGGGAATATCGCGAACGGATCGCCCATCGGGGATAACCCGCCTGCGCTGATCGCGATCGGGGCGACATTGCATCTGCGTCATGGAACGCAAACGCGGGACATGCCCGTTGAGGATTTCTTTGTCGCCTACGGCAAGCAAGATCGCGCATCCGGCGAACTGGTGACAGGTGTGACGATCCCAAGGTCCGCACCAAACCTGCGTTGCTACAAAATCTCAAAACGGTTTGATCAAGACATCTCGGCCGTTTGCGGCTGTTTTAATATCACAGTCACGGACGGCAGCGTGGCCGAAGCCCACATCGCCTTTGGTGGCATGGCCGGCACCCCGCACCGGGCGCATCAGGTCGAAGCTGCATTAGTCGGGCAGCCGTGGACGGCTGAAACAATCGCCAAGACCGCCGCGCAATTCAGCAAAGACTACACCCCCATGTCTGACATGCGCGCCAGTGCCGCCTACCGGCTTGAGGTCGCGCAGAACCTGCTGCACCGCTACTTCGCCGAAATGACCGGGCAGGCCACATCCGTGTTGGAGGTGACACCATGAGCGTCGCCAAAGCCCTGCCCCATGACGCCGCAGCCCTGCATGTCACAGGCGCTGCGCGGTATATCGACGATATTCCAACGCCGACAGGGACCCTGCATCTGGCATTCGGCACCGCCGAGATTGCCTGCGGCACCATCAACGCGATAAACCTCGCAAAGGTGAAAAGCGCGCCCGGTGTCGTCGCGGTGCTGACAGCGGATGATCTGCCCTTTGCCAACGATGTCTCACCCTCGATCCATGATGAGCCGCTGCTGGCAACCGGCACTGTGCACTACCTTGGGCAGCCGCTTTTCCTTGTGGTCGCCAAAACCCACCTCGCCGCGCGCAAGGCCGCGCGTTTGGCATCGGTGGACTACGCCGAAGACACCCCCATCCTGACCATCGACGATGCCATCGCCGCCGATAGCCGGTTTGAGGACGGACCGCGCATCTGGACCAAAGGCGACGTGGATCAGGCACTGTCAGAGGCCACGCATCGCGTACAAGGCACCATTGAAATGGGCGGGCAGGAACACTTCTATCTGGAAGGCCAAGCCGCCCTTGCCTTGCCGCAGGAAGGTGGGGATATGGTGGTCCATAGCTCAACCCAGCATCCGACCGAAATCCAGCACAAGGTCGCCGAAGCGCTGGGCGCACCGATGCATGCCGTCCGCTGTGAAGTACGGCGCATGGGCGGTGGTTTTGGCGGCAAGGAAAGCCAAGGCAATGCACTGGCTGTCAGTTGTGCCGTTGCCGCGCGCGCGACCGGTCGGCCTTGCAAAATGCGTTATGACCGCGATGACGACATGATGATCACCGGCAAGCGGCATGATTTCCGGATCAGCTATGACGCGGGCTTTGATGGCGAAGGGTGCCTGACAGGTGTCGATTTCACGCAAATGACGCGCTGCGGCTGGGCGTTGGACCTGTCGCTGCCCGTCGCGGACCGGGCCATGCTGCATGCAGACAACGCCTACCATCTACCAACCGCACGGATCACCTCGCACCGGTTCAAAACCAACACGCAATCCGCCACTGCCTTTCGCGGTTTTGGCGGCCCGCAAGGGGTGCTTGGGATTGAACGGGTAATGGACCATATCGCCGCTGAACTCGGGCTTGATCCGGTGCTGATCCGTCAGCGCAATTATTATGACGCGATGGAGGGAGGGGGGCTGTCTGCCCCCCGCGCTGCGCGCCCCCCCGAAGGTATTTCGGAACATGAGAAAGTAGGGCGCGGCACGCGCTACACACGGCAGTATTCGCCGAAAGCAGATGTCCAGACCACGCCCTATCACATGCAGGTCAAGGATTTCATTCTGCATGAGATGACAGAGGCGTTGCTGGCCTCATCAGACTATCATGCCCGCCGCATTGCGATTGCTGACTGGAACGCTGGGCAGTCTGTGCTGAAAAAGGGTATCGCCTTCAGCCCTGTGAAGTTTGGCATTTCCTTTACGTTGACCCACCTCAATCAGGCCGGTGCTTTGGTGCATGTCTATCAGGATGGTTCTGTCCATATGAACCACGGCGGGACCGAGATGGGGCAAGGTCTGTTTCAGAAGGTCGCCCAAGTGGCGGCACATCGGTTCGGGATTGAAGTGGGCGCGGTCAAGATCACTGCGACTGATACAGGCAAGGTGCCCAATACATCGGCGACAGCCGCATCCTCTGGTACTGATTTAAACGGCATGGCCGTTGCCAATGCCTGCGACATCATCCGTGAACGAATTGCGGAATGCTTGGCTGAACTGCATCAGACCCGCACCGAAAATGTCCGTTTTGAAGACGGGCAGGTCTTTGTCGGTGATGCCCAGATGACCTTTGCCGAGGCCGTCCAGACCGCCTACCTCAACCGTGTAAGCCTGTCGGCTACCGGGTTTTACAAAACGCCCGATCTGGCGTGGGATCGTATCAAAGGCGAAGGCACACCGTTCTTTTACTTCGCCCAAGGGGCTGCCGTGACCGAGGTGGTCATCGACACGCTCACCGGTGAAAATCGCATCCTACGCACCGATATTCTGCATGATGCCGGGGCGTCGCTGAACCCGTCCTTGGACATCGGGCAGGTTGAGGGCGGATATGTGCAAGGGGCTGGTTGGCTCACTACCGAAGAACTGGTCTGGGATGATAAGGGCCGCCTGCGCACCCATGCGCCTGCGACCTATAAGATCCCTGCCTGCTCGGATCGTCCTGATATCTTCAACGTCACCCTCTGGGATCAACCCAACCCGGCACAGACGATCTATCGGTCCAAAGCGGTGGGCGAGCCGCCCTTCATGCTGGGCACCTCCGCGTTTCTGGCACTCTCAGACGCCGTCGCCGCCTGCGGCCCCGCCTACCCTGATCTGCAAGCGCCCGCTACCGCCGAAGAGGTGCTGCGCGCTGTGAAACGGGCGCGCGCATGACGGCCATCCGCATTACCGTGACCAAGACCGCAGGGTCCGTGCCGCGTGAGGCGGGCACTCAGATGCTCGTCTGGGCAGACCACATCGAAGGCACCATCGGCGGTGGGACACTGGAATGGGAAGCGATGGCGGAGGCCCGGCGCATGTTGCGCGATGGGCGCAGGCTACACCGGGCGACGATGCCGCTTGGCCCAGCGCTGGGGCAATGTTGCGGCGGATCAGTGAGCTTGCTTTGGGAAGAGGCGGAGGCGATGACCATGCCCCCTGCCCGCCCGCTTTGGATTTATGGGGCCGGGCATGTGGGCCGTGCTTTGGTCGGCGTGATGGCCCCCCTGCCGGATTATGACATCACCTGGGTTGATACGGCGGCCGATCGCTTTCCGCAGACGGGCGTGACAACTCTGGTCGCTGTCGATCCCACGTTGGTGGTCAAACATGCACCCAATGACGCGGATCACCTGATTCTGACGTACAGCCATGAAATCGACCTCGCACTCTGTCATGCTGTGCTGAACCACGATTTTCACAGTGTTGGATTGATCGGATCAGCAACGAAATGGGCGCGTTTCCGGTCCCGGCTCGCGGCATTGGGGCATAGCCACGCGCAAATCTCGCGCATCGCGTGTCCTATCGGCGATCCGCGCCTTGGAAAACACCCCGCAGAGATTGCGCTTGGCGTCGCAACTGCCATGATCAGCGCGGGGAAACGCGCCACGAAGGACCGCACTGCATGACTGAACCGCTTTTGCGCCTGTCCGGCCTGACCAAGGCCTATCCTGGGGTGGTCGCCAATAAGGACGTGTCATTCAATATCGAACGCGGTGAGGTGCATGCGCTTTTGGGGGAAAACGGTGCGGGCAAGTCCACATTGGTGAAAACAATTTATGGTTTGGTGAAACCAGACAGCGGGACCATGACGCTGGAGGGTCAACCGTTTCAGCCGCCTGAGCCACGGGCCGCACGGGCGGCAGGTGTTGCGATGGTATTCCAGCATTTCTCGCTCTTTGATGCGATGAATGTGGCGGAAAACATCGCCCTTGGGATGGAAAACCCGCCGCCTCAGGCCGAGATTGCGGCAAAGGTCCGCACGGTGTCTGATCAATATGGGTTGCCGCTCGATCCTGATCGGATCGTCGGGGAACTGTCGGCCGGGGAACGGCAACGCGTGGAAATCATCCGCTGCCTTTTGCAGGACCCCAAGCTGTTGATCATGGACGAACCCACGTCGGTTCTGACCCCGCAAGAAGTTGATATCCTGTTTGAAACCCTGCGCCAGCTCAGTGCCGAAGGGACGGCGATCCTTTACATCTCGCATAAGCTCGAAGAGATCCGCGCGCTTTGTGACAATGCCACGGTCCTGCGCTTGGGCGAGGTTGTGGGGGAGTGCGATCCGCGCCAAACCTCAGCCCGTGATATGGCGGAACTGATGGTGGGCACGGTACTGCATGTGCCGGAAAAGGCGGATAAGCCAGCCGGAGAAACTGTGCTGGCGCTGAATGGTCTGAGTGCGAAGGCACCGCACCGGTTTGGGACCCCTTTGCGGGATATCACTCTGGAAGTACGCAAAGGCGAGGTACTGGGCATTGGCGGTGTCGCTGGCAACGGGCAGGACGAATTGGTCGCGGCCCTTTCGGGTGAGATGCGGACCGGCAAGACAATGATCAGCTACAAGGGCGACGCTATTGGCCATCTGCCCCCTAATGCGCGCCGCAAGATGGGTCTGTTGGCAGCACCTGAGGAACGGATGGGGCATGCTGCAGCCCCTGATATGAGCCTGACCGAGAATGCAATTCTGACGGCCATGACGCGGGAAAAACTGACCACCAAGGGGTTCCTGCACTGGGGTAAGGCCCGCACATTTGCCGAAGGCGTGATTGCCGCCTTTGATGTGCGCACGCCGGGGCCGCAGAACGCGGCACGGTCGCTGTCTGGTGGAAATTTGCAGAAGTTTGTGATTGGACGCGAAATCATGCAAGCGCCGGAAGTATTGGTTGTGAACCAACCCACATGGGGTGTTGACGCATCAGCGGCGGCGGCGATCCGGCAGGCTTTGCTGGATTTGGCCGCAAAAGGGGCGGCTGTGATCGTAATCAGTCAGGATTTGGATGAGTTGATGGAAATCTCAGACCGGTTTGCCGCTTTGAATGAAGGGCGGTTGTCTAACCCGCGTCCCGCGAAGGGTCTGACGGTAGAAGAGATCGGCCTGATGCTGGGTGGTGCCCATGACATGGAGGTGGCCCATGTTGATGCGTAGAGCCTCCGGCAGAAGTTTAAAGGGACATGGAAAGATGGGCGGCGGCGCATGATCATGCTTGAGAAGCGTCCGCAGCCATCGCGGGGCTGGACTTTTGCGACCCCGGTTGTTGCTGTTGTTTTGACGATGTTTTTTGGCGGGCTGTTGTTTGCGGCCCTTGGTCAGGACCCGCTCGTGACGATCCGCACGATCTTTCTTGATCCTTTGTTTTCGGAATTTGCATGGTTCTATCGCCCGCAACTGCTCATCAAAGGCGCGCCTTTGGTGCTGATTGCCATTGGTCTGTCGTTTGGGTTCCGTGCCGGTATTTGGAACATCGGCGCTGAGGGGCAATACATTGTTGGCGCAATCTGTGGTGCGGCGGTGGGGTTGGCTTTCTATCCTATGGAAAGCTTCATCATCTTTCCTTTGATGGTCATTGCCGGTGCCAGCGGCGGCCTCCTTTGGGCCATGATCCCGGGGCTTTTGCGGGTCCGGTTCGGTACGAATGAAATTCTGGTTTCCTTGATGCTGGTCTACGTTGCCGAACAGCTCCTTGCTTCGATGGCTCTTGGTGCCCTGCGTAATCCTGATGGCATGGGTTTTCCGGGCAGCCGGAACCTGTCGCAATATGAAAGTGCGGCGAACCTTGAGATCATTGCAGGCAGCGGCATGCATTGGGGGGTGCTTACCGCGTTTCTTGCGGTGATCGTCGCTTATGTAGCCCTGTCTCGGCATATCTTTGGTTTCAACGTCCGGCTGTCGGGGCAAAGTCCGAGGGCTGCGCGGTTTGCCGGGGTGAACCCCGGTCTGCTGGTCTTGATCTGTATGGCGATTTCTGGTGCGCTGGCAGGTCTTGCTGGGCTGTTTGAGGTCGCCGGCCCCGCCGGGCAAATCAGTATCGACTTTAATGTGGGCTATGGGTTTACCGCGATTATCGTGGCTTTCCTTGGCCGTTTGCATCCGGTTGGTATCTTGCTGGCCGGTGGACTGATGGCGTTGACATACATCGGGGGCGAGATCGCCCAATCCAACCTTGGCCTGCCGATTGCAGCGATCCAGATATTGCAAGGCATGCTGCTATTCTTTTTGTTGGCCGTGGATGTGCTGACAAACTACCGGATAACTTGGGCGAGGAAAATTGCATGAGCTTTGACAATATCATCAATGGCATCGCACGACCTGCCATTGGGTTCTTTTTGGGTATCGCTGCTGGGTATACTGTCGAATTGGCCGGGTCGACCGGTTGGTGGATTGCGCTGGGTTCTTCTGCGTTTATCGCTGGTCTTTTTGGCCTCGTCTTACTGTTTGACACTGCTTTGAGCCGCTTTTTTGACCGCATTGGATGGGGTACCGGGGTGATGGCCGCGAAGAACAAAGCAAGAGCGGGCAAACCGCATTGGTTCGTTCGTTTTGGCTGGGTCTTTGGGGTGATCTTGGGTTTCACCGCTGTCTTTATTCTGCCCAAAGAGGCGCTTTCATGGCTTTCATCTTAATGGGGTGCCGCTGATGGACCTCTCCTCTATCAATCCCGTTCTTTTGCTCGCTTCTCTGATGGTTGCGGCCACGCCTATCCTGCTGGCCGCGATTGGTGAATTGGTGGTGGAGCGCGCGGGTGTCCTGAACCTTGGTGTTGAGGGCATGATGATTACCGGGGCGGTGTGCGGGTTTGTGGTCGCGGTTGCGACCACCTCTCCCTGGCTGGGATTTCTGGGGGCCGCTATTGGCGGTGCACTCCTGTCGCTGATCTTTGGCTTTCTGACGCAGTTTCTGCTGTCGAACCAAGTGGCCACAGGTCTTGCGCTGACGCTCTTTGGTCTGGGGCTGTCCGCACTCATGGGCCAAGGCTACATCGGGATCAAAGCGCCGGAGTTTCCCGACTGGTACATCCCGTTGCTGGGTGACATTCCGGTCATTGGTCCCGTCATCTTTCAGCACGACCCGATGGTCTATGTCGGCCTAGCAATCGTCGGCGGCGTCTGGGCTTTCCTGAAGTATTCGCGCGCCGGGTTGATCCTGCGCGCCGTGGGTGAAAACCACGAAGCGGCACATGCGCTGGGCTATCATGTGGTGCGCGTCCGGATGCTCGCCATCATGTTCGGCGGGGCCTGCGCCGGGCTTGGCGGCGCGTACCTCAGCCTTGTGCGCGTACCCCAATGGACCGAAGGCATGACGGCAGGTGCGGGCTGGATCGCGCTGGCCATCGTCGTCTTTGCCAGTTGGCGACCGGGGCGGCTTTTGCTGGGTGCCTATTTGTTCGGCGGGGTGACTGTTTTGCAGTTGAACCTACAGGCAGCCGGGGCCGCCATTGGGGTCGAGTATCTTTCTATGGCACCCTATCTGGCCACCATCGCGGTTCTTGTTATTATGCGAGCCGGACGTGCGCCCGGGTCACTGGGCCAATCATTCCATGCCTCACGTTGAGGCGACACTTAAGACCACCAAGGGGAAACACATGACAATGAAAACACTTCTGGCCGGAGCAACGCTCGCGCTTGGCCTTGCAACAGGGGCCACTGCTGACGGTCACGAGCCGACAACCGTTGGCTTTGTCTACGTCGGGCCAATCGGCGATGGCGGCTGGACGTATGAGCACAACAAAGGTCGTCTGGCCGTGGAAGAGCATTTCGGGGATGCAGTAGAGACCGTCTTTGTCGAAAGCGTCCCAGAGGGTGCTGACGCCGAGCGCGTGATGACACAGATGGCGTTGCAGGGTGCTGACCTGATCTTTACCACATCCTTTGGCTATATGGACCAGACCATCGCCGTGGCTGAAAAGTTCCCTGATGTGAAGTTCGAGCACGCGACAGGTTACAAACGCGCCGACAACGTCTCGACCTATTCGGCCCGCTTCTACGAAGGCCGCGCCGTCCAAGGGCACATCGCGGGTCAAATGACTGAAAGCAATATCATCGGCTATATCGCGTCCTTCCCGATCCCGGAAGTGATCCGGGGCATCAACGCGGCCTTTATCCACGCGCAGGAAGTAAACCCTGATGTCGAGTTCAAGATCATCTGGGCCTACACATGGTTTGATCCGGCGAAAGAGGCCGAAGCTGCCAGCGTTCTGATTGAACAAGGCGCGGACGTTATCTTGCAGCACACAGACTCGACCGCACCGCAAGCCGCAGCACAGGCCGCGGGCAATGTTGTGACATTCGGTCAGGCCTCTGACATGGCGGAATTTGGGCCATTCCCACGCGTGTCCTCCATCATTGATGACTGGGCGCCCTACTACATCGCGCGCACACAAGCGGTCATTGATGGCACATGGGAAAGTACAGACACATGGGACGGGATCGGCCCGGGCATGGTGGCTATCGGCGAAATCTCTGATGCGGTTCCAGCCGAGATCAAGGCCTCTGCCGAAGCTTTGATCGAGCGTCTGCGCACCGGCGAATACCACGCCTTCACCGGTCCGATCAACAAGCAGGATGGCTCTGTCTGGTTGGCAGATGGCGAAGTGGCCGACGATGGCACTTTGGCTGGCATGAACTTCTATGTTGAAGGCCTCACCGGCGATATTCCGCAATAAGACATTTGATCGATGTCAGCGTGAAGGCCCTGCGTTTTGCAGGGCCTTTTTTGTTTATTCGGGCGAATGGCGCGTATTGGCAGTCGAAGCCTGTTCTTTTGTACAGGTTAGTGGCTTGCATCTTGATCGGTACGGTGACCACTCTAAAATCGCGTTAAAGTAATCGTAACCTTTGTCCTCGGCGGGTGGGGCCCGAAGGCAGTAACCAGTGAAAGTGAGCGCAGGACAACCGTTCAAATGCATGAAGCACGGCCTGTCTGCGACGAGAAAGTCCCCCATGAAAATTCGCAATTCCAAGACGTTTCCATCAATGGCGCTTGTCTTCGCAGCCAGTGTATTGAGTACCACTGCATTTGCAAACAATCCCGCCACAGGGCAAGCCGCGTCTACTTCAGGCAACTTCATAGAAGATATCGGCGCAAGTCAGCGGGTCGATTTTGCAGGAAAACTGCGCATGCTTAGCCAGCGCGTTGTGGCGGCGGCCTGTTATGCGGACGCAGGTATTGACCGCGAAGACAGCCTTGCCGTGCTCAACGCAGCAGCGGCTGAGTTCGTTGTCATCAAGGAGGCATTGGAGGTCGGCAACCCTGATCTGGGGATCATTGGGCCTGAAGAACGCGCCCGGACATTGGCGGGCCTGGAACGGTTGACCAATCTGTGGACACCTGTTGGGGCGCTGGCGGATCGGGTGGCGGCGGGCGATGGTACAACAGCCGACGTCGCGAAAATGGCGGAGCTAAGCGGCCCGCTGCTTGAAATGGCCAAACTGGTCGTCGGCATCATTTCAACGGAATACTCAAACCCGGCAGAATTGCTGTTTGCCGATGCCATAGCCATCGACATTGCAGGCCGTCAGCGCATGTTGTCCCAGCGCATGTCAAAGAACGCTTGCCTGCTGGCGAATGGACTGAACACAGATACTGCGCGGGCTGAACTGCAAGCCGCGCGTGACATGTTCGACACCTCTTTAACGATTTTGCGGATGGGCGAGGCGAGCGTCGGCATCAAGGCACCGCCCACCCAACAGATCGCTGATGAACTTGATGTCGTGATCGCCCGTTGGGCGACACTGCAACCCATCGTTGATATGGCCCTGGAAGGCGGTACGCTTGATGAAGAGCAGCTCGAGATCATGTTCAATGGTGCAAATGCGATGACGGGCGAGATGAACACTGTCGTCGGATCATATTCTGAAGCGTCAAAACTTGATCTTTGAACCGATTGCTGCGTCCCCCCGCGCAAAAAGCCGCAACTGCAGCGCGAGATAGCGTTTATCATCGGACGGAGGAGAAAGTGCAAAAACTATGTCATCCGCTGTAGTTTTATGTCGTTAAAATGGCAATTATCCGTCGAAAATATGGCTAACATACTGTTTGTACTGTACTTTTGTATATTTTACGCGCGTAAGGGATTTATATGACCCTTGGTCAATGCAAAGTTGTATTGAGTGAAGGTAACAAGTGCAGCGAGTAACATCGCAAACGTTTGAGTATTGTTCAGGAACTGCCAGGGTCGGTTGTTCTTGGGTAACGAGTAAAATTTTTCCGCCGGCGCATTCGCTGGCCCCAAGCAAGGACAATGCATATGAAGTATTCGCCAACCAGTGAGTACTGGGCCTTGCTTTCGCGCCCGATGCGCGCAACCATTTTTGCAGTTCTAACCGTCGGCATCGCGTCTTTCGCAAGCGCAGATAGCAATCAGACAGCATTGGGCGACAACTTCGTCGACGACGTCGGCGGCAGCGAGCGCATTAACTTGTCTGGAAAACTGCGCATGTTAAGCCAGCGCATTCCTGCAGCAGCTTGCTATGTTGACGCAGGCATCAAAACCGAAACCACAACAGCCATGTTGAACGCGGCGATGGATGAATTCGCGTTGATCATTGGTGCCTTGCAAAACGGCAACCCAGATATTGGCATCATCGGCCCGGAAGAGAACGCGCGCACGAATGCAGTGATCGACCGCCTTAACGACCTATGGACCCCTTTCAGTGACCTTGCACAACAAATTGCTGTAGGGGATCACAGTGAGGAAAGCCTTCTGCTGTTACAGCAACAGTCCGAACCCGTTTTGGAGATGGCGAAACTTCTGGTCAGTCAAATCACTTCAGAATACGCCAACCCCGCCGCTTTGCTCTTCGCGGACGCGGTTGTAATTGATATCGCGGGTCGACAGCGGATGCTGGCGCAGCGCACATCGAAAGATATCTGCATGCTCAGTGCCGGTATTGAGGTCGAAGGGACGCTTGAGGACCTGGCCAAGACAGCAAAAATGTTTGACACGTCCATCATGGCCTTGCGTGATGGATTACCTGCAGCCGGCGTGCGCCCGCCGCCAACCCCGGAAATCGCGGCCCATCTCGATGACGACATCATGAGTTGGCGGCTTGTTCAAAGCAAAGTCGATATCGTCCTGGCGGGACAGGCTTTGAATCCCGATCAGCTTGGGGTTCTGTTTGACGAGGCCAACAATTTGACGGCAGGCATGAATGAAGCGGTTGCGCTTTATGCAGAGGCGTCCAAAATGGGGCTTTGACGCAGAGTGCGTTAAGCCTCACGAGGAACGTTGCCATGCCTGATAGCCTCGCTTTGATGGGGGTCAAAGGTGGCCCTGCCATCAGGCCGGGGTCAAACATGCCAACCTCAATGCTGCTACAGCTTGGCGGTATGACTATTCTGGTGGATGCGGGCCTCGGCGTCACGCGCGGCATTTGTGATCAGGGTGTTGCCCTGACGGATATCGACCTGATTGTCATCACGCATCTGCATTCCGATCACTACCTCGAACTCGGCCCGTTCTTCCACACGGCCTGGACTGCGGGTCTGAACCGCACGATCCCGGTCATCGGGCCCAAGGGCTTGGACCGTTACTGGACGGGCTTTCAGGACAGCATGGGTTTCGATATCGACCTGCGCATCCGCGACGAAGGGCGCTGCGATTTCAATAGCCTCGCTGATATTCAAATCATCCAAAACACCACGACGTTTGGAAACATCACGTTGCACACCATGCGCAACGTCCATCCCCCCATCACCGACACCTTTGCGCTGCGCTTTGAAGCGGGCGACAAGGCAGTCGTCCTGTCCGGCGACACAGCCTACATACCCGAAATGGCCGCCTTTGCGAAAGGGGCCGACCTGCTGGTCCATGAAGCCATGCTGCGCGATGGGGTCGAAGCGCTCTGCGCGCGGATGACGAACGGTGATGAGCGCCTCCGCACTCACATCCTGCGCAGCCATACGGATGCCGCAGACGTCGGCCGCATTGCAAAGGATGCTGGTGTAAAGCAACTCGCACTCAACCACTTCGTCCCCGATGGCGACCCTGACTTCACCGACCAACATTGGGAAGCAGAAGTGCGTAAACACTGGGACGGGTCGTTATGGCTGGGCAAAGACGGCATGGTGATCCATATTTGAACATAGCATGGCACCAACGCGCGCGGAGGCATGAATGATCAAGGTTCTGGGCATCGGCGGCATCTTCTTTCGGGCGAAAGACCCAGACGCGCTTGGCCGTTGGTACGATGAAACCTTCGGGATCACCAAGGTCACCGAGAGCTACGATGATCCGGCCTGGACGCAAGAGGGCGGGACAACCGTCTTCGCCCCGTTCAAACAGGACACCACCTATTTCGGCCGCCCCGAGCAGCAGTGGATGATCAACTTCCGCGTCGCTGATCTGGACGCGACAGTGGCTGCTCTGCGCGAGGCTGGGATCACAGTGGCGGTCGACACGGAACGCCATCCTAATGGGCGCTTTGCCCATCTGAGTGACCCAGAAGGAAACCCCATCGAGCTGTGGCAGGAAATGCCGAAACCGTAATCGCGCCTTCACGCGCGACTACGCATTGCCCCCGCCCTGCACCATCGCTATCTAAGGCAAAACCCTGATCTTATCGGAGCGTCCCCAATGGCTGCCAATCAATTCGTCTATTTCATGGACGGCGTGTCCAAAACCTATCCTGGTGGGAAAAAGGTCTTTGAAAACATCCGCCTGAACTTCCTGCCCGGCGTGAAAATTGGTGTCGTCGGTGTAAACGGCACCGGTAAATCCACGCTGATGCGGATCATGGCAGGCCAGGACAAGGACTTCGCAGGCGAAGCATGGGCCGCCGAAGGCGCGCGCGTGGGTTATCTGCCGCAGGAACCCGAACTGGATGCAAACCTGACGGTCCGTGAAAACGTCATGCTGGGTGTGGCCGACAAAAAGGCGATCCTTGATCGCTACAACGAAGTGGCGATGAACTATTCCGAAGAAACCGCCGACGAGATGGCGCAGTTGCAAGACCAGATTGATGCACAGAACCTCTGGGACCTCGACGCACAAATCGACATCTCGATGGAGGCCCTGCGCTGCCCACCGGACGATGCCAATGTCACCACGCTTTCGGGCGGTGAAAAGCGCCGCGTGGCGCTTTGCCAACTGCTGCTTGATGCCCCCGATATGTTGCTGCTTGACGAACCAACCAACCACCTTGACGCGGAAACAATCGCGTGGCTGCAACAGCACCTGATTGACTACAAAGGCACCATTCTGATCGTCACCCACGACCGTTACTTCCTTGATGCCATCACAGGTTGGATCCTGGAACTCGACCGTGGCTCCGGCATCCCGCATGAAGGTAACTACTCCAGCTGGTTGGAGGCGAAGGCCAAACGGCTGGAGCGCGAAGCGAAAGACGACAAATCCAAACAACGCACGCTGCAACGCGAACTCGAATGGATGCAGCAGGGCGCCAAAGCGCGGCAAGCCAAATCCAAAGCCCGTATCAGCGCCTACAACGATCTGGCGAACCAGTCCGAGCGCGAAAAGATGGGCCGCGCCCAGATCATTATCCCAAATGGTCCGCGACTGGGCTCCAAAGTGATCGAAGTCGACGGGCTGAAAAAGGCCATGGGTGACAAGCTGTTGATCGAAAACCTGACATTCGACCTGCCCCCCGGCGGCATCGTTGGCGTGATCGGACCGAACGGCGCGGGTAAGTCGACGCTGTTTTCCATGCTGACAGGCCAAGCCGAACCCGATGAAGGCAGCGTAGAGTATGGCGACACCGTCAAGCTGTCCTACGTCGACCAATCCCGTGACGCTCTTTCCGCAGACGCAACAGTCTGGGAAGAAATCACCGGCGGGGCTGAAATCATTCCACTGGGGGATGCACAAATGAACAGCCGCGCCTATTGCTCGGCGTTTAATTTCAAAGGCGGCGACCAGCAAAAGAAAGTCGGCCTGCTATCAGGTGGTGAACGCAACCGGGTACATATGGCGAAACTGCTGAAATCTGGCGGCAATGTGTTGTTGCTTGACGAACCGACCAACGACCTCGACGTGGAAACGCTGCGCGCGCTGGAAGACGCATTGGTCAGCTTCGCCGGCTGTGCCGTGGTCATCAGTCACGACCGTTTCTTCCTCGACCGTATCTGCACACACATCCTCGCCTTTGAAGGGGACGCGCATGTGGAGTGGTTTCAAGGGGCTTTCACGGATTATGAAGAGGACAAGAAGGCACGGCTAGGTGCCGATGCGTTGGAGCCGAAGCGGATGAAGCACAAGAAATTCGTGCGGTAATACTGGGACGAAACAGTACATGCTGGCGCTGGATCGCTTCTTTAAAAGCCCAAAACCAAAGGAAAAACGGCAGTCAAAAATCATCACCAAAAAAGTGCCACTATGTTCGCTTTTTTGCCATTTTTCGAATTTACCATGATTTCAATAATGAAATTTTAGAACATAAGTCCTCCAAGCTTTTGGGAGGCATAGGTAATCGAGATGGAAAATATGAAAATTCTGTTCCCAGGATCCTGGAAGGCTGGCGTGCTCACTGCTTCATTGTGTGTGGCAGCCGTCCCCGGCGTAGCGCAGGAAGTTACCCTGACTTCTGTTGATAGTTCTCTCACAGTGACTGGAGAGTTGCTTGATTTCACCGGTGACACCTACATCATCGAAACAAACATCGGCCCGTTACGTGTGACAGCAGAAGGGTTCGTTTGCACCGGCGACGGTTGTCCCAATGTCCAAGCTGAAACAGATGGACCTGTTGTCTGGGACGTCTCATTGTGGGGTTCACGGCGTGCATTCACTGAGCATGTTGAACGGATCGCTGAGCTTATAGACGACAAAACCGGTGGTGAGTTCACGCTGGCGCTTTCCTACGGTGGTCTCTCACCAAGCCGGGAAAACCTTGATGGAATTGCCGCCGGTACGTTTGAGATGGCACAGTTCTGTGCGGGCTATCACCCAGAGAAGAACCCTTCGATCACGGTTATGGAGTTGCCTTTTTTAGGCGTAGATTCGCTTGAGCAAGAGGTCGAACTATCGCTTGCGGTCTACGAACATCCCGCAACCGTCGCGGACATGGCGCGATGGAATGCCACTTTGCTGATGCCATCGCCACAGCCGCAAAACAATATCATTGGGGTTGGCTTTCCGCCGACGTCTCTGGCTGCTTTTTCAAACATGACGATCCGTGCGTCAGGTGGCGCGCGCCACGCGATTGAAGCACTGGGTGCTGAATCAATCACGATACCAGCCCCGGCCGTAAAAGATGCTTTGAGCAACGGTGAGGTAGACGCCGTCGCCTTCGCACCGCACGCTCATATGGCATTTGAGACGATCGACAGCGGTACGTGGTGGACGACAAACCTGAACCCGGGCACGTCGAATTGCCCTGTTGTCGTCAACACAACTGCGCTTGAACGGCTTTCGACACCGCACCGCGTGGCGCTGTTGTCGTCGGTCGATGAAGCGCTTGAGCACTATGTGAACAACTACAATAGCGTCACCATGTCAGCCTGGGGTCCTGCCCTGAGAGACAACGAGATTGTTGAGATCACCATCAATGATGAAATCGTGTCGGCTATCAACGAAGAGGTCGCAGGACCAGCCGCCGCTGCATGGATCGCCGAGACCGAAGCCAAGGGTCTGCCCGCCCAAGAGCTTTACGATCTTGTCACGAATATGATCGCCGCGAGCAACTAGGGCACCTCACGCGCGATTATAAAATCACAAGGGCTCGCATCAGCGGGCCCTTTCGCGTTGATGGCAATGATACCTGGTCCAGATGTCCGCGTGAGTCATAGCATAAATACCACAGCAAATCGCGAAACAAATTCTCTCAGTAGTCTCCGATTGTGTGGCCTCTCCTTTAACGTGATGATGACGTAAATACGGGTGGGGACAGACGTTTAGATCCGCCGCTTTTTCAAGGATGAAATGAAAGGTTCTTCAATGCAAATCAAACATATAGCACTTCTAGTGGCAATGGTCTCCGGCAGCGCAGCCAATGCGCAATCTGCCTTGGATGGGTTTTATGCTGGCGCATCGTTTGCAACCTTTAGCGGTGACAACACATACAACGATGTAGACTTCCCTCTCGAGGGTCAGATGTTGGGCGCTTTTGCAGGCTACAACATGCAATCTGGCGCTTATGTATTCGGCGGCGAGGTTTCTTTCATGGTCGGTGCTGCGAACGAAGAGGACTTTGAAGATGAGTATGAGTACTCGTCCATCATCGACTTTAAGGGGCGGGTTGGCTACGACAGCGGCAATATCATGCCATATGTGGTTGTTGGTGCATCGTCCGGCACCTTCGTCATTGACGATGACACCGCACCAGACAGAGATTTTGATCAGACCGAACTCGGTACACTATTCGGCCTTGGCCTAGACTATGCGATCAACGATCAGTTCGGTCTCGGTGCAGAAATTGTGACACGTAACTTTGAGTTTGAGTTTCCAGTCGCTGCGAACTTGGCAGACGTAGACGCCACCGTGAACAGCCTTTCGCTGCGTGCGTCCTACAACTTCTAAAGCGGAAATTGCGGGAACACCCTTATCGATGTGGCGCGTGCCTAAGCGCGCCCATTCGACACTTGGTTTTTCCAGATGCGGTATGCCTTAAGTTGTCACTATTCTAGGCGCATATCCGCTAAAATTGACGCGCGATAAATTATCAGAATCAAGGTGTTACGAAAATTTCACTTGAATTGTTGTGGTTTACCCCCCACATGGTCATTGCACACGTTATCCAACTCGACCACTGTTTTCCCTTTCGGCTGCAGTCTCTCGATCTTGACACTGACGACGCCAAGCTGTCGCAATCTCGCGGACAGCATTGATACTAAAGGAAAAACACGATGGCTACTGGCACCGTGAAATGGTTTAACACTACAAAAGGCTTCGGCTTTATCGCACCTGATGGCGGCGCGAAGGACGTATTCGTTCACATCTCCGCTGTTGAGCGTTCCGGCCTGACAGGCCTGCAAGATGATCAAAAAGTTACTTTTGACATCGAAGCTGGCCGTGATGGTCGCGAATCTGCGGTTAATCTCGCACTCGCGTAAGCGAACTCTTTGAAAAATCGTGGCGCGCGGCCTCCGCGCGCCATTTTTTATTGTTAACTCAGCGTGATCAATCTCTTTCGAAATTGTTGAAAATGCGTCTGTCTTGTGTAATAATGAGACTGCAAAGTTGACTAATCGACCACTGTTTCCTCCTCGGCCCAGTCTTTCGATCACGTTTGACCGAGCCACGCCGCTGCACTTCCGCGAGCGGGATAGATAAGGAAACAAGGACATGGCTTCAGGCACTGTCAAATGGTTCAACACGACCAAAGGTTATGGCTTCATCGCACCCGATGGCGGCAGCAAAGACGTTTTCGTTCATATCTCAGCTGTTGAGCGGTCAGGGCTGACCGGTCTTAAGGACGACCAGAAGGTCAACTTTGATATCGAAGCAGGCCGCGATGGCCGAGAAAGTGCTATTAACCTGACACTTGCCGATTAAGGCGAATTTATAGTTTAGCAATTTTATGAAATGGGCGCCGTTTTCAGGCGCCCATTTTTTTAGTTCAGAATGAAGGTGACTTTCAGGACAACGCGGTACTCATCCACCTCGCCGTCCTTCACGGTCACTTTTTGGTCTGCAACCCACGCACCCGTGATCCCTTTGAGCGTCTTTGACGCCCGCTTGATCCCGTTTTCCACCGCATCGTCGAATGACTTGGACGAGGATGAGATGATCTCTGTGACCTTAGCAACTGACATGATGTGTCTCCCTTTTTTGTTGGTTTAGACCGGCAAGCTTAGCCTCAGGCACCATCCCAGTCCACATCATCCGCCTTTTGCACGCGCAGACTGCCATCGGGAAGGGGGACCATCAGGTCTTTGGCACCCGTTTCATCGCCCTCCAACCACTGCGCGCACTGGCTTTGTGTCAGGATCACCCCCATGCGGTGATGGATATCGCGCACATCCGCCGATGGCGGGCAGGTCACGGTCGCCACCTGATGCACCTGAACGCCGCCTGGCCCGTTCCAGACGTCATAGATGGCGGCGAAATACAGCAATTCGCCGTCCTTGCGGGTGATCCGCCAAGGTTGTTTGCGGCGTTTCTCACCCGTCCATTCGTACCAGCCGCTCGCCGGAACGATGGCCCGCTGCACATCGGCAAAAGCGGATTTGTCGAACACGGTTTCCGAGCGCGCATTCACAATGGTTTCCATCACCGGGCGGCCCCGCGCATTGACGCGGCCAACAGGGATCATGCCCTAGCGCATGTGTCTTGGACGCTCGGTAGTCAGAGTGATCACATCCTGACCGGGGGCGATGTTCAGGCGCGGCGGATCGGTAAACCCTTCAATCGTTTCGGTCAGAAAGAACCGCCCGGGCATCGTTCACTCAGCCGGCATCACAAGGTCCAGAACCGCAGGGCCCATTGCCGCGACAATCACTGAAACCCCATCGGCGTTGGGGTGAATCCCATCGTCTTGCAAAAACTCAGCCATGCCGTCTTGCATCCCCGCAGCAGCCCGCAGTCCTGCCGCGAAGTCCGCATAAAGAGGTACGTCGTATTTGGCGGCAAGCTCTGTATACATCCCTTCGAACTCTTGTTTGTAATCAAGGCCGTAATTCGTGCCAACGGACAGCCCGACCAAAAGCATTTCAACCCCGGCTTCTTGCCCCGCCGCCAAAATCCCATCAAGATTGGCGCGGCTGACAGCAGGGTCCAACCCGCGCAGATAGTCGTTGCCGCCCAGGCTGACGATCATCGCATCCACCTCAGGCGTTAAAGTCCAGTCGACACGACTGAGCCCACCCGCCGTGGTGTCACCAGACACGCCCGCATTCATGACGGTGACATTCGCACCTTGATCCTGCAACCACGCCTGAAGCTGTGGCACGAACCCTTGCGCCTGCGGCAATCCATAGCCCGCTGTCAGACTGTCGCCCAATGCGGCAATCGTCATTGTTTCCGCCTGCGCAACCGTTGTGGTGATCAAAAGGGCGGCAACCAACTTGGCAGCGCGCGAAACGGCCCCATATGCAAAGGCAGATAGCTGATCCGAGGCCCGCCCCATGAACGACCCTGTGCTTTCCATTGCCAATGCCAACCTGTCGCTTGATGGCAATGCTGGCCGCGTAGACATTTTGCATGATATCTCGCTCGACGTGGCGGCAGGGGAAACGCTGGGGCTTGTGGGGCCGAGTGGGTCTGGCAAATCATCGCTCCTGATGCTGATGGGCGGGCTGGAACAGGCGACATCGGGGACAATCAAGGCCTTGAACCAAGACCTGACAGCGATGAACGAAGACCAGCTTGCCCTCTTTCGTAGAGACAATATGGGGGTGGTGTTCCAATCTTTCCACCTGATCCCGACGATGACCGCACTTGAAAACGTTGCAACCCCGCTGGAACTGGCCGGTGCGAAGGATGCGTTTGACCGCGCCGAGGCAGAACTTGCCGCAGTGGGCCTTGCTGATCGGATCGACCACTATCCCAATCAAATGTCAGGGGGCGAACAGCAACGCGTCGCGCTTGCCCGCGCCTCTGCACCGCGACCGCGCATTTTGCTTGCTGATGAGCCGACCGGCAATCTGGATGAAACCAACGGGCAGGCAATCATTGATCTGCTCTTTGGTCTGCGCGACCGGCATGGCGCGACGCTGATCATGGTCACCCATTCGAACGAATTGGCAAATCGCTGCGACCGCGTTGTGCGTCTGCGTGATGGGCGCATTGATGCGCCAATGGCAAAGGCCGCCGAATGAGCCTTGCCATTGCGTCCCGTTTTGCTGCGCGCGAATTGCGCGGCGGTTTGCGCGGCTTTCGGGTCTTTCTGGCCTGCCTTGCGTTGGGTGTTGCCGCCATTGCTGCTGTTGGCACCGTACGCGCCGGGATTGAAGCGGGTCTCAAGCGCGACGGTGCGGCCCTTTTGGGCGGTGATGCAGAGGTCGAGTTTACCTACCGCTTTGCCCGCGAGGCCGAGTTGGAGTGGCTTCTGAGCGTCTCAGATCAGGTGTCTGAAACCGTTGATTTCCGCTCTATGGTGGTCGTTGATCGCAATGGTGAGGCAGAGCGCGGGTTGACCCAAATACGCGCCGTTGATGATCTTTATCCGCTGATTGGCGAGGTCCAGCTTGATCCGCCGATCCCTTTGCCCGAAGCGCTTGCTGACCAAGGCGGTGTGATGGAACGCGTGCTTGCCGACAGGCTTGCCCTTGCGCCCGGCGACACCTTCCGCCTGGGCGAACAAGCGTTCACCCTGCGTGCCATCCTTGATCGTTATCCCGACAACGCCGCTGGCGGGTTCGGCCTTGGCCCGCGCACCATTGTTCTGACCGATGATCTGGCCGGGTCGGGTTTGATCGCGGAAGGTACGCTCTTTTCTACGCAATACCGTTTGGATTTGCCGGAGGGCACTGATCTGGAGGCGCTGGAGGCGCAAGCCGACGCAGAATTCAGCGGCAGCGGCCTGCGCTGGCGCGATAGCCGCCGTGGTGCAGGCGGTGTCGCGCAGTTTGTCGATCGGATCGGAGCCTTCCTGATCCTTGTCGGGCTGTCCGGCCTTGCCGTGGGCGGTGTTGGTGTTTCGGCGGCGGTGCGCGCTTATCTGGCAGGCAAGACCGGCGTGATCGCCACGCTTAAGACGGTTGGTGCAACGCGAAAGATCATCTTTCAGACGTACTTTATCCAGATCGGCGTTCTGACTGTCGCCGGTGTGCTGATCGGCCTGATCCTTGGCGCGGGCCTGCCGGTCCTATTTGCCCCGATCATTGAGGCACGCCTGCCCATCCCCGCGGTTTTCACCGTCTATCCCGCCCCGCTGTTTGAGGCGGCGGTCTATGGCGTGCTTGCCGCACTTGTCTTCACACTGTGGCCGCTGGCCAAAACCGAAGACATCCGAGCCGCAACCCTGTTTCGCGACGCATTCACAGCAAGCGCGACCCTGCCCAGCGCCCGCTATCTGATCGCGATTGCAGCGCTACTTGCCGCATTGATCGCTGCGGCGATTTGGTTTTCCGGCACGGTGTTTCTGACGCTCTGGACCGCAGGCGGTATTGCAGGCGCATTGGCCATTCTCGTGCTGGCAGCGATCGCTATCCGCTGGATCGCCCGCCGTTTTCGCAAACCGGCACGCGGCCGCCCTGCCTTGCGCCTTGCTTTTGGGTCCATTGGCGCGCGCGGGGGCGAGGCAACGTCTGTCGTGCTTTCGCTTGGCCTTGGATTGACAGTGCTGGCAGCGGTTGGACAGATCGACGGCAACCTGCGCAGCTCATTTTCCAACGACCTGCCTGATGTGGCGCCCAGCTATTTCTTCGTTGATATCCAACCTGATCAGATCGCGGGCTTCCGCGAACGCCTTGACACCGACGATGCTGTCAGCCGCGTTGATACCGCGCCGATGTTGCGGGGCATCATCACCCAGATCAACGGGCAACCCGCGGATGAGGCGGCAGGCAGGCATTGGGTTGTGCAAGGCGACCGGGGTATCACCTACGCAGACGCGCAACCCACCGGTACCGAGATTACCGCGGGCGAATGGTGGCCTGCAGATTACGCAGGACCGCCGCAAATCAGCTTTGCCGCCGAAGAAGCAGCCGAGATGGGTTTGCAACTGGGCGACATGATGACAGTCAACGTGCTGGGCCGCGACATCACCGCCGAGGTGACCAGCTTTCGCAATGTCAGCTGGGAAGACGCTGGCATCGGATTTGTGCTGGCAATGAACCAAGGGGCATTGGCGGGCGCGCCGCATAGTTGGATTTCCACGGTCTATGCCGAAGAAGAGGCCGAAGCCGCGATCCTGCGCGATCTGGCAACGGCCTATCCCAACATCACCGCCATCCGCATTCGCGATGCGATTGATCAAGTGATTGAACTGGTCGGCGGCATTTCAGCGGCCACGCGCTACGGCGCGCTGATCACACTCGTGACCGGCTTTTTGGTTCTGATCGGTGCTGCCGCTGCCGGTGAACGGGCGCGCACGTTCGAATCTGCCGTGCTGAAAACGCTGGGGGCATCGCGTCGCCGGATCATCACGAGCTTTGCGTTGCGGGCGGCTATCCTTGGTTTGGCTGCCGGGATTGTGGCTTTGGGTGCTGGCATCCTGGGTGGCTGGGCCGTTTCGACCTTTATCATGGAAACCGACTATACCGTCATCTGGTCTAACGCGCTGATGATCATCGGGGGCGGCGTGATGGCGTCGCTGCTGGCGGGGCTTGCTTTTGCATGGCGTCCGCTGTCGGCCAAACCCGCGCAAGTGCTGCGGGCGCGCGAATGAGCGATCCTGCGTTCTTTGGCTATGGCAGCCTTGTCAATCTGGCGACCCATGACTACGGCGATCCGCGTCCTGCGGTGTTGCACGGCTGGCGGCGCGTTTGGCGGCGCACGAACTTGCGCAAGGCAGCTTACCTTTCGGTCGCACCCTGTGCCCGGACATCACTGCATGGGGTCCTTGCACAGGTGCCCGGTGCCGACTGGCAGGCGTTGGATCAGCGCGAGGCCGCGTATCAACGCCATGATGTCAGCGAAGCAGTGCACCACGATGGACCCAAAGCGCCCACGGCTGTTTATCAGGTCAAACTGATCCATGTGGCGGATGCGGAGGATCATCCGATCTTGCTGAGCTATGTCGACGTTGTCGTACAAGGATACCTGCGGATGCATGGGCATGAAGGCGTTGCCCATTTCTTTGACACGACTGACGGTTGGGATTTGCCTGTACTTGATGACCGTGCCGCGCCGATATATTCCCGCCACCAACGCCTTAGCGCAAAAGAACGCGGGTTGGTTGATGCACATCTAGCGGCGGTGATGCAGAAGGCTGAATAGGCGCGCTTGGCGGGCGAAAGGTTCGGACGGTTCGGCCTCGGTGTCTTGCTTGGCCATGACGCGGCGGGCCAGCAATACGGCAAAAACTGCGAAGACCGCGCCGCCCAGATACTGCCCGATCAACACACCGGGGGCACCGAACCAAGCGGCCCCAACGATCACAAAGGGGATCGTTCCCAGGGTGTGCCGCCCCCAATTCACCACCGTCGAATAGAACGGGTGCCCAAGGTTGTTGAACGCCGCATTCGCTACGAAAATCACCCCGTTGAAAAAGAACATCAACGACAGCGGTCCGGCAAAAAGGAACACAAGGGTAAGCGCGAGCCCATCTTCGAGCTGGAACAGCATCTGGATACCGGGGCGTGCCAGAAAAAAGAGGGTCGAGACAACAAGCACGACAATGCCAGTGAACAAAAGTCCATCGCGGAAAGCACCACGTACCCGGTCATTCAACCCTGCGCCCGCGTTCTGTCCGATAATTGGTCCGATCGCGCCGGACAGCGCAAAGATGATACCAAAGCCAACAGGCGTCATCCGCGCAACGATGGCCATGCCGGCCACGGCCTCTTCCCCGAATTCCGCCATTGCACGGGTCACATAGGCTTGGCCGATTGGTGTCGCCAGCTGGGTCAGGATTGCTGGAACAGCGATTGCAAGGATCAGACGCAGATCAATCGTCAGGCTGCTGGGGGTTGGTTTATCAAACCCATCGTAATGCCGGATCAAAGGCAGTAACGCCGTGATTGCAATGACCAGCCGTGCGCAAACACTGGCGATGGCCGCACCCGTCAGTTCAAGGTCCAGCCCGAAAATCAGTATTGGGTCCAGCACAGCATTCACCAGCCCGCCCCAGATCGTCGCCATCATCGCGCGGCGGGCATCCCCATGCGCGCGCAAGATCGCGCCACCGATCATCCCGATCATCAGAAACGGCAGCGAGGGGACGATGATTTGCAGGTAATGCACGGCAAGGTCGAGGGTTTCGCCAGTGGCACCAAGCAGCGAGACAAGAAATGCGAGGTTGAGCCATACAACACCGGCGAAAATCGCACCGAAGACAACGCCATAGATCAACGAATTCGTCGCACGCCTGCGCGCCTCTGCGGCCTGCCCGGCACCTAAAGCCCGTGCAACTAACGCACCCGCCGCAATCGCCATGCCTATCCCGAACGAGGTCGTGAAAAACAGGATCGCACCGGCGTATCCGACGGCCGCGGCCAGTTCAGCCTTGCCCAGCATCGAGATGAAAATCATATCGATAAAATCGACAAGGAATACAGCCATCAAGCCAATAGAGGCCGTCAGTGACATCACTGAGATATGCCCAAACAGGCTGCCTTGGGTAAACTTGGCTTTGGCGTCGGGTTCGCTCATGTCAGTGCGGCACCTGCTTTGAGATCATGCATGGTTCAAAAGAGCTCAGGACACCCGCCCAATTTCGAGCATTATAAGCTAGTCGAGTGTCGGTGCGGTTTGCAACAGCGGCATCACATCGGCCATTTCAGGCCCACGCTGACGGCCTGTGACGGCCTTGCGCAGCGGCATGAACAGGCCCTTGCCTTTGCGGCCTGTCGCCTCTTTCACGGCAGTGGTCCACTCGGCCCATGTGGCGGGCGTATAGGGCAACGGCGGCAGCATCGCGAAGGCTTGCGCCACAAATTCACGGTCTTCGTCCTCGACCAATGGTGTCGCGCCATCGCGGAACAGCGCCCACCAATCGGCCACTTCGTCCAAGTTGTTGATGTTGTCGCGCACGACATTCCAGAATGGATCTTTGACATCGTCGGGCACGCCAGCCGATGTTAAAACATCGGCCACATCACCGGACCCGAGGGTTGCCAAATGGCGCGCTGTCAGTGGGATCAGGTCTTGCGCGTCAAACTTTGTGGGCGCAGAGCCGAATTTCGCGATATCGAACCCCTCCACGACTTCGGCAATGGTACCGCGCAGTTCGACCGGGTCTGACGAGCCCAAACGCGCCATCAGCGACAGGATTGCTTGTGGTGCAATCCCTTGCTTGCGCAAATCGCGCAGAGCCAGCGTGCCAAGGCGTTTTGACAGCGCCTCTCCCTGCGGGCCAGTCAACAAGGAATGGTGTGCGAAACGAGGGACATCCCCGCCCAATGCTTCGATCATTTGGATTTGTGTGGCCGTGTTGGTCACGTGATCCGAGCCGCGCACGACATCTGTAATGCCCATTTCGGTGTCATCCACAACGGATGCCAGTGTGTAGAGAATTTGCCCGTCATTCTTGAACAGCACCGGGTCACTGACCGAGGCTGCATCAATGGAGATGTCGCCGATGATTCCGTCGGTCCATTCGATCCGCTTGTGATCCAGCTTGAACCGCCAATGCGAGCCGCGCTCGGCCCGCAGCGTATCTTTTTGGGCGTCAGACAGGTCTAAAGCCGCACGATCGTAGACCGGCGGTTTACCCATGTTCAGCTGCTTTTTGCGCTTCAGGTCGAGTTCAACCGGTGTCTCGAAACACTCATAAAGACGCCCCATGTCGATCAGCTTTTGTTTGGCGGCAAGGTAGTTTGCCATGCGCGCCGACTGATGTTCCACCCGGTCCCACGTGAAGCCAAGCCATGTCAGGTCTTCTTTGACGCCTGCGACATATTCATCTTTGGAGCGTTCCGCATCCGTGTCGTCGATCCGCAAAATGAAAGTGCCGCCCTGCTGGCGCGCGATGGCATAGTTGAACAGCGCCGCGCGCAGGTTGCCGATGTGCAGCCAGCCGGTCGGCGATGGGGCGAATCTGGTGGTGGTCATGGGACACGTCTCCTGTTGAGGCGCTTTGAGCATGACAGGCGCGGGATGTCCAGTTTGTCGCACAATGCAAGGGGCGCTGCCCCTCGGCTTCGCCCCACCCCGAAGTTTGATTGGACATAGAAAGTTGACGAAGGTGTGGCCATTCTAAGTGCGAGTTTCATATTTGCAGAGACTGATCTGGATGAGGCGTTCTTTCGCCTTGATGGGTTGATTGCGCAAGCTGCGGAAACCACGCCCGGGTTCTTGGGGAAAGAGAATTGGGTAAGTACGGACGGCTCCATAAAGAACGCGATCTACTATTGGGAAGATCAGGCTGCATTGAAGGCGTTTTCGAGCCATCCGCTGCATGTTGAAGCCAAGGCCCAGTACGAGAAATGGTATGGTGGGTTTCATGTTGTGATCTCGGAGGTCGTGAAATCCTATGGGGACGGCGCGCTGGCCCATGTCACGCCCAACAATCTCCCTGCGAGACGCCCCAAAACCCCTTGATCCGCTGCGGGCATCCGCTTATACGGCAGCATTCCCGGTCAGCCTCGCTGATTCCGGGCGTTGGTTTATGGAACCATCTGGATACTGAGAGCACCTTCGTTGGTGCATGCCTCACCAGGCAGGCCGGACGACCACAATAAAGAAATGATGACGCATCTCTGGCGGGCAGGTGACTGGACCCGGAAACGACACAGAGCTCTGGGCCACGCGAACAAACATTGCGGATAACCGCAAGCATTTTAAGGAGCGTTTCAGATGGACCTGATCGCAGAACTCGAAGCGGAACAAGTCGCCGCACTTGGGGCGACAATCCCGGACTTCAAAGCGGGTGACACCATCCGCGTCGGTTACAAAGTGACTGAAGGCACACGCAGCCGTGTGCAAAACTACGAGGGCGTGTGCATCGCCCGCAAGAACGGCAAAGGCATTGCCGGGTCTTTCACAGTGCGCAAGATTTCCTTTGGCGAAGGTGTGGAGCGTGTTTTCCCGCTGCATTCCACCAATATCGACAGCATCACCGTGGTCCGCCGTGGTCGCGTGCGTCGCGCCAAGCTGTACTATCTGCGTTCGCGTCGCGGTAAGTCCGCACGTATCGCAGAAGTCGCCAACTACAAAGCGCCCAAGGGCGCTGAAGCGTAAGGATCGAACCTATGAAAAAAGATACGCATCCCGACTACCACATCATCGACGTCAAAATGACCGATGGCACCGTGGTGCAGATGAAATCCACTTGGGGCAAGGAAGGCGATACAATGTCGCTGGATATTGACCCATCCGTGCACCCAGCATGGAACGGTGGTTCCACCCGTCTGATGGACGCCGGTGGCCGTGTGTCCAAGTTCAAGAACAAATACGCTGGTCTTGGTTTTTAAGACACGCGCGTGGGTTTCACCCACCCTATGATTTTGAAACGCCGCTCCGATTTCAGGGCGGCGTTTTGTTTTTGGATGCCTGCTTTGCGGGACCTTTGAGACATTCGCTGCAATCGCGCTAAGATCGCTTTCGGGTCACTCAGCGGACTTCCGTTTCCTTTGGCGACCCAGAGGCTTCAACGCTCCAGTAGACCCTTGCCCTTGAGACCCTTGTCACGCGATTTGGCAATCCGGTTTGCTCGCGTTTCAGGTTTCTTTGAAGCGTTGATGTGGATGATGTAGCTGCGCTGGCGACCTCGGGTGAGCCCATCAAAAGCCGTCGCATAATCCGGATCAGCCGAGAAGGCATCTAACAGGTCGTTCGGCAGAGTCAGTGCGTCTTTCGCGGTTTTCTCGACCTCAGGCGATGTCGCGTTCGACGACGACGGATTGTGTCTGGGTTGCCGTATCGTTCATTGGTCTGTCCTTTTCAGCAGGTCTTCAAGATCATCAAAGCGCGCTTCCCAGAAACCGTTCATTTCAGCGGCCCAGTCCGTGAGTGGGCCAAGCGCGCGCGGTTTGGGCGAATAATGTGTTTTGCGTCCATCCTGACGGTCGTTGACCAGGCCCGCGCGTTTCAGCACGCCAAGGTGCTTGGAAACGGCTGGTTGTGAAATCCCGGCATGTTCGGTCAAGACAACAACCGTCAACTCGCCGCCACGGCACAATCGTTCAAAGATTGCTCTGCGGCTGGGGTCAGCCAGAACCTTCAGCAATGTGGTCACGTTCTCAGACATTATTCATAACCCGTCAGATATGATTAGATTCATAGCTGAGTGGTTATGTTTGGGTCAAGCGCGCGCTGCCTTACTGAATGCCAACAGAATGATTAGCTGTGTACCGCACATGTATCACGGAGAATGCACACCATAAGCGCACAGAAATATCCGAACGGCTTCCTTTGCATGGGCGCGAAGTTGGCTTTCTTGGGGTATCCCCTTGTCGCCCAGCAGCATTGCGGCGTTTGTCGGCGCCCCCATCACGATCCAGTTGAATTGGGTTGCGGCCACCTCGGGGTGTGGGGTGTACAATTGGCCGACGCTCGTGAAGTGATCGCATGCCCGCGTAAGCCGTTTGATGGATCGCATAGGTCCGTTGATGTACAGAGATTTTCCCAATTCAGGGAACCGTTCGACTTCGCCAATGACCATCCGGCGAAGCTGCATCAGGCGCGGCGTCAGAACGACTGTCAGTTGGTCGATAGCAACCTCGCGCAGGTAATCCTCGACCCTTTGATCCCCGAACACATCTTCTATATCCTCGCCGATTTCTTCCGCAGCACCACCGGTCATAGCTTCCACGACCTCAATGAATAACGCTTCCTTGGATTTGAAATGCGCATAAACAGTTTGCTTGGACACACCTGCTTTTTCGGCGACCACGTCCATGTTGGTGCCAAGAAACCCATGCTGTAAAAACACGGTCTCTGCCGCCGCGAGGATCTTCTCGCGACTTCGGCGGACGCGGGTGGCTGCTCCATTCGACATCGTTGGGCCTCTTACTCGATTAGGCGACGACATAGCACGCATTCTTGACAGATCAAACTGGACGGTCCAGTCTAATTAATAAGGATTCGAGGATGATCTGATGACGACACCCCAAAGAGTAGGCTGCGCTTGCGGGCGAGTAACCTTAGAAGTTGACGGGCCGCATATTGCGAGTGTGGAGTGCCTTTGTGACAGTTGCCGGAAAGCGGGCGACGTCATGATGACGTTGCCAAAAGCACCGCGCATCGTGGACGAAAAGGGGGCAACGCCCTTTGTCATGCACCGCAAGGACCGCGTTCGGTTTCTAACCGGTGCAGATCAATTGAGAGAGTATCGCTTGTCATCGGATGCAGGTACCCGGCGCGTGATTGCCTCTTGCTGCAACACGCCCGTATTCATGGAGATGAAAGGCGGTCATTGGCTTAGCCTCTATGGACAATTGTGGCCCGAGGATGCTTTGCCAAAGCTGGAAATGCGCACGATGACAGGCGATCTTGCAAGCGCCGAGGGCCTGCCCAACGATGTTCCAAACCTGAAGCAGCATTCGTTATCTTTCTACGCCCGGCTCTTTGGTGCATGGGTCAAAATGGGCTTTCGCAATCCCAAAATTGTCGTGGGCGGAGACCTTCATGTCTGAAGCCGATAGCAAGATTGAAATCGAGAGCATTACATCGCCACACCGGACCGAACGTGTTGATCGCGTCAAATACATGGCCATGCGTGAAGCACTGCTACCTGTGTTGCCCAACACAGCACCTGGGATCACGGTTGCCGAGGCGAAAGCAGAGTTGTTGAAGCGCCTGTCGGAAGAAGTGTTTCCGGGGGGTGCAAAAGCTGGCTGGTGGCTCAAGGCTGTGCAATTGGACCTAGAGGCAAAGGGCCTGATCGCGAGAGGGTCAACCAAGCCCGTTCGGCTCTATCGTTGTGATGGCTAGCTCTGCCAACGTTCGGAGTAGTTGAGGACAATCTCGAATTCATCAACTTCAAGCTCTTCGTTGCGGCGATAGGCAGGTGACCTATGGATGCGTTCGCCCCGGTTTCTTCGCCAAATGGCTTTCGATCTGGATTGACAAACATACCGTATAGTCGGTATTTTAAGGCTATGCCAAGACCCACAAAATATCAGCCTGAAAGTGGTGACGCCCGCACAAGGCTTCTGAATGCCGCAATGGATGCAATTCGCCAGAAGGGGTTTTCGGCCACAAGCGTAGACGACCTTTGCAAGCGAGCCGGTGTGAGCAAAGGAGCCTACTTTCATCATTTCAAGAGCAAGGAAGATGTCGGCGTGGCTGCTGCAGATCATTGGTCCGCAGTCGCCTCAGACATCTTCCGTACTGCACCCTATCATGACGCGGCAGATCCAGCCGATCGTCTCATCGCCTATGTCGATTTTCGCAAAGCCATCATTCAGGGTGACCTGGCTGATTTTACCTGTCTGGTCGGCACAATGGCCCAGGAAACCTTTGAAAGCTATCCGGCCATTCGCGATGCCTGTGGTGCAAGTATTACAGGCCATGCTGAAACGCTGGAGGCTGATATTGCGGAAGCGATCAGTCAGTCGGCGCTGGATGTTGATTGGACCCCAATTGGCCTGGCAACACATATCCAAGCCGTCATCCAGGGTTCTTTTGTTGTGGCGAAGGCCACGAACAATAGCGCTGCCGCTGTCGAAAGCCTCGACCACTTGAAACGATATCTGGAACTACTCTTTCACCCCAAAGCAACGGAGGCCGCAAGAAATGACAAATGATCACAAGGTCAGAACCTGCCTATGGTTTGAGAACAATGGGGAAGCAGCAGCAAATGCCTATATTGCCCTGATCCCAAACAGTAAGATTGAAAACGTCGTCCGCGCAGCACCTGATGGCGACGCCGTCGTTGTCGATTTCACTCTTGCAGGGACACCGTATCAAATTCTCAATGGTGGCCCTCAATTCAAGCAAACGCCTGCTGCATCGATTTCCGTCATGACAGTCGATCAAACCGAAACTGATCGGCTTTGGGACACATTGACCTCTGACGGTGGAGAAGAAGGTCGCTGTGGCTGGCTGGTAGATCGGTTTGGTGTTTCGTGGCAGATCGTTCCAAAGGCGCTGTCCGACCTGCTGGGGGCGGAGGATCAGGCAGCCGCAGGACGTGCGCAAGCTGCGATGATGGACATGAGCAAGATCGAGATTAGAACGCTTGAAGCTGCGTTCAATGCGGCATGATCATCCATGAAAGCCGAACAAGTCATATCGTGGCTACAAGACAATAGCAGTGCGGAAACCAAGGCCGGGCTGCTACGGTATGGCATTCCCAATGAACGCGCCTTTGGTGTCCGCATGGGTGACATGAAACGCTACGCCAAAACCCTTGATCGCGACCATGACCTCGCACTGCAACTGTGGAAAGATGGTCGCTACGAGGCACGCACGATGGCTGTCTTTCTGGCAGAACTCGACAAGCTTACGTCTAAACAGGCGGACCAGTGGTGTAGCGACTTCGACAATTGGGCGATCTGTGACACGGCGTGCTTTGACCTGTTCGACCGAACGGACTTCGCATGGGACAAGGTGCATCAGTGGGCGCCGAACAGTGAAGAATTTGTGCGGCGTGCCAGCTTTGCATTGGTCTGGGCACTGGCCTTCCATGACAAATCGGCGTCAAACGCCACGTTTGAAGCGACCTTCCCCTTGATGCGCGCGGCGGCCATTGATGAACGTCCACTTGTCAAAAAAGCCATCGACATGGCGCTTCGTGCCGCCGGGAAACGCAACTACGCGCTCAATCGCACGGCCGTTCAGTTCGCAACCGATCTGAAAGACATGGATGACAAGACAGCCAATTGGATAGGGCGGCAGGCGCTTAGGAAATTGGCAGATGAAGCGTTACTGGCGAAATTGAAAGCCAATATGAGCTAGCATGGTATTCACTGTTCATCGGGACTTAGGCTAAGGTCGAGGGTGCGGAGGGACAGGATATCCGTTTAGCCAAATCGAAGAGTTCCGTTTACATGGCGCGAAAAAGTCCAGATATTGCCATGAAGCGCTTATAAGTTACTGACACAGCGGCAGAGCTGTAGTCGCGCTTAATGACGGAAAGATGGAAACATGAAGCGAACCTTGCTGACAGTGCTATTTGCGTTTCTGTCTGGAACGGCTGCTGTCGCACATTCGCTGCTTGAAACAACATTGCCCGCGCACGAGGCGGCGCTGACAGACGCTCCGACCGAAATCGTTATGAATTTCACCAGCGGGATCAGACTGACGCGCGTCAGCATGACCCATGCGGATGAGACACGGGTTGATCTGAATTTGAGTGAATTTCGCGATTTCATCTCTGATTATGTCATCCCGTTAGAACCGATGGGTATAGGGGCGTATCTGGTGGAATGGCGTGGACTGGGCGATGATGGCCATGCCCTGAATGGGTCATTTGCTTTTACCGTTGAATAGACGTGCTTGATTTTTGGGGCATGGCGTCCATCTTGGCGAAGTTTGGACTTTACCTGGGGGTGTTTACTTCTTTCGGCAGCGTTCTTGTGAGTTTGGTTTTGCAACTGAAAATCAATCGGCCGTTTATCATCTTCTTTGCCGTTATTGGTTTGTTTGCGACACTTGTCGGGTTCTGCTTGCGTGGCGCGATGCTGACCGGTGACGTGTCTGGCATGACAGATCCTGAAATGCTGGGTCTATTATGGACAACGCCAGTCGGGACGGCATTTGTCCTGCGCGTGGTGGGTCTTGGGTTACTGATTGTTGGCGTGTTTCTGGGACGGCGCGGCTTACTCTTGTCAACGATCGGGGGGATCATAGCACTATGGTCCTTTGCGCATATCGGACATATCCCGGATCGTGACAGTATCATGCTGAACCTGATCCTGCTTTTCCACCTCGTCGCAGTTTGTTTCTGGATCGGAGTGTTGTCGCCGCTGCGTAAACTTTCGCTGCATCCGGCGCAACTACCGGAGGCGGTTTCGGTGGGGCATCGTTTTGGACGGCTTGCGATGGTTTTGGTCCCGCTTCTTGTATTGGCGGGTCTCTATATGGGTTACGTCCTGGTCGGCACGCTAAGTGCCTTAGTAAATGGTGCCTATGGCCGCGCGTTGATCATTAAGGTCATACTTGTCGGTGGTCTTTTGACGCTGGCCGCTGCCAACAAAATGCGGTTCATTCCACGCATGCAAGCTGGCGACCACACAGCAGCACGACACCTGGCCCGATCAATACTGGTTGAATGGGGGGTGTTCATTGTCATTCTATCAATGACTGCGATCCTTACATCCGTCCTGACCTTGCCAATGTGAAGCTGACCCCGCGCTTGCCCCCAAAATGACGGTAGATAACGCAGCGGTACTTACGCGGTTTGAGTGAAATCGGTCATATTTTAGTCAGCATTTGCGTGCAAATACTAACAAGCCGATAACAGATTATGAGTTCTCAAATGAATAAGTTCAAAATCGCCAACATTAGCCTGGCACTCATCGGGGTCAGCTTGGGTACGCCGATGTTCGCGCACTCTGACGAAATCGTCTGCGGAACAACCTATGTCGTTGAGAGGGCTGACAGCCTTTCGAATATCTCAGAGTGGGCATATGGCACCGCGCGCCGTGTAGATGAGATTTATGCCGCAAATGCAGATCAGATTGGTCCGGACCGGTCCGTGCTTCTTTTAGGTATGGAACTCAACATCCCATGTATTGACGGTGAGGAGTTGGTGGCATCTACATCAGGCACGGAAGCCGCTGAGCAACCCGAAGCTGCTGCCGCAGAGACCGAAACTGCTGCTGCACAAGCCGAACCAGAAGCGACTGCAACTTTAGCTGCCGCACAGGTGGCCGCCGCAGCAGAAGCGCAAGCAGCTGAAGTCGACGCCGCCGCCGCGCTAGAAGCATCCGCTGCGACAGAGGACACCACAGAAGACCTCATGGCGATGTCGGAAGAATTATTGACCATCGAAGGTTTCGATGCTGACAAAGTAGTTGCTCTTATCGACACGCTAGATCTACCTGACAGCGAAAAAACAACGCTCAGCAATGCAGTTATCGCGGCTGAGGGCAATCCGGCATGGCTGCGCGCGATGCTGACCATTATCTCCGACGAGATCAGTCGTTAAGCTAAGCGGCTAGATATTTGGAAGGGTCGTGCTGGGCTTGCTCGCACGACCCTTTTCATTTGTCACAATAACGAGAACTAGTTCGGATTTGCTGCCAAAGCGAAAGTAGACTTTCGCCAAGACTTGGCGAATGGGAAGACTGGGCTCAAAGCAGTCATCCACCCAAAAACAAAATGCCACCTGAAAAGTCAGATGGCATCTCGCGATACTCATGATTTGGAGCGCGCTCTAAGCTGCCGATTGCCCGCGCGACCGGTTTCCACCACCGCCGCCATTGCGGCGACGCCCACCGGGTTTGCCTGCACCGCCGCCGGGTTTGCCGGCTGCGCGTGGCGCGCCGGAACGCTGTCCACCGCCACCACCGCCACGGCGCCCACCGCCGCCGCCGCCATTGGGGCGCTTTTTCTGGCCCGGTTGGATTTCCCATTCGCGGCCTGAAGCGACGGGAATGGTATCCTTCATCGCTTTCTCGATGTCTTTCAATTCGATCATCTCATCGGGTGCAACCAATGCGACAGCGCTCCCATCTGCCCCGGCGCGTGCTGTCCGGCCGATCCGGTGAACGTAGTTTTCAGCAACGTTGGGCAGGTCGTAGTTATAGACGAAACGTACATCGGGAATGTCCAGACCGCGCGCGGCCACATCCGTTGCAACCAAGACGCGGGTTTTGCCTGCCTTGAAAGCCTCAAGCGCGCGTTGCCGTTGCCCCTGAGATTTATTGCCGTGGATGGATGCAGCGGCAAAGCCCTTCTTCTCAAGCACTTTATAAAGCTTTTCACAGCCATGCTTGGTGCGGCCAAAGACAATTGCCAACTCATCACGGTGCTTGTCCAGCAGCTCAACCAACAGGTCGGTCTTGGCGGCTTGTGCCACAAAGTGCACCGACTGGTTGATCTTCTTCACGGCCTGCCCCGGAGGGTTCACCTGCACGCGCACGGCGTCGGTCAGGTAGGTACCTGCCAACTCGCCCATCAGTTTCGGCATCGTGGCGGAAAACATCATCGTCTGACGGTCTTTTGCCAGCAGTGGTGCGATCCGGCGCAGCGCATGGATAAAGCCCATGTCGAGCATTTGGTCGGCCTCATCGAGGACCAGATAAATGGTTTCGTCCAACCGTACCGCACGGCGATCCAAAAGGTCGATCAGGCGACCGGGTGTGGCGACCAGCAGGTCAACACCACCAGCAAGCCGTTTCGTTTGGGCGACGATCCCTGCCCCGCCAACGACCAACGCCACTTTGAGGTGGGTGCCTTTGGTATAGGCGGTCAGGTTATCGGCAATCTGTTTGGCCAGTTCGCGTGTTGGGGCGAGGATTAGACCGCGCGTTGTTTTGGGGTTTGGCTTCACGCCTGCCTTTAACAGCGCGTGGATCATGGGCAGACCAAAGGCTGCGGTCTTGCCGCTGCCTGTTTGGGCCAGACCCATCACATCGCGGCCATTCATGGCGTGCGGAATGGCTTGGGTTTGGATTGGTGTGGGATCAGTGATCCCTTGTTCTTTGAGTACGTTTACCAGTCGGGGCGCAAGGCCCAGCATGTCGAAATCCATAAAGGAATATCCTAATTTCTAGCAGGCCAGCAGCCCGCGCATATCATTTGGCCCACGGCAGAACGCCATGAACCCGTGCAAAGGTTGCGCCAATATGCTGACAGCCAAGACCGCATTGTCCGGGCGCCGATGTGGCGCGGGACCCCTGCGTGATGTGGGAACCTGAAGTTTAAGCGACGCCTTGCGGATAGACCTGCGGTCTCGCTCTGCTCACGCGGCAGCTTGCGTCGGTTGTGTGGCACATGAGGCTTTGTGGCGCTTGTGTCAAGGGTGCCGGGAAAAACATCCCGCATGCGTGTTTCATGTGCTTTCCCTTGTCCCAACCACATCATATAGTTTTGCAAAGCTTGATTAGTAGGGAATCGTCCAGTGGCGCATATTATCGTGGTCGGCAACGAAAAGGGCGGTGCGGGCAAATCCACCGTGTCGATGCATGTGGCCACAGCCCTTGCGCGGATGGGTCATAAGGTTGGTACGCTTGATCTGGATTTGCGCCAGAAAACGCTGGGACGTTATGTGCGTAACCGCGAAGCCTTTTTGATGAAAAAGGGGCTGGACCTACCCACCCCGTCCTATCACGACCTGCCAGAGATTGACCAAGATGCGCTGAAGCCGGGCGAAAACGCCTTTGACCACCGTCTGTCGATGGCCGTGGCCAAGATGGAGCCAACATCGGACTTCATCCTGATTGACTGCCCCGGATCGCACACGCGCCTGAGCCAAGTGGCCCATTCGCTGGCAGACACACTGATCACGCCGCTCAATGATAGTTTCATCGACTTTGACCTGCTGGCGCATGTGGACAGCGACGGGGAAGAGATCACGGGGCCTTCGGTCTATTCCGAAATGGTCTGGAATGCGCGGCAGTTGCGCAGCCAGGCGGGGCTCAAACCTATCGACTGGGTGGTGGTGCGCAACCGCATGGGTGCGCAGGCGATGGTGAACAAGAAAAAGATGGAAGCGGTCATCGCCAAACTATCCAAGCGGATCGGATTTCGCACCGCCCCCGGTTTCAATGAACGCGTGATTTTCCGCGAGCTTTTTCCGCGTGGCTTAACCTTGCTGGACCTGCGAGATATCGGCGTGAAGGGTATGAATATCTCAAACGTTGCTGCTCGCCAAGAACTGCGCGAATTGATCAAGGCACTGGATCTGCCGGGCGTGACCGCAGACTTCTAACAGTGTCATTTTCTTTTTGTGATCAAAACTTAATCAAATCAGCCTTTCGTTAATGAATTGAGCGGCCTAGTCTACCTCAAAAGAGGGAGGGTATGTTGTGCGTGAACTGATCTCGTTGCAGCGTTACGCAACGTTCGTTTTTGTTGGCCTCATGGCCGTTGTGACATTTGTTGCGGGGTTTTGGGCACCGTGGGTCTTTGTTCTTTTCATTGTCTTTGCCGCGCTGACAATTCTTGGCATAAGGGACGTGAACCAAACGCGCCACGCGATTGTCCGCAATTACCCGGTATTGGGTCACATCCGGTTTCTGTTCGAAAAAATCCGTCCTGAAATTCGCCAGTATCTGATCGAGGGTGATCAAGAGGAACAGCCGTTCAGCCGCGAACAACGCTCGCTTGTTTATCAACGCGCAAAAGGGGCCGAGGACAAACGCCCCTTTGGCAGCCATGAACGCGTGTATGAAGCTGGGTATTCTTGGTTGACGCACTCGGTCGAGCCGACCCATTTTGACGACACTGACTTTCGTGTGCTTGTTGGCGGGGACAAGTGCAAACAGCCCTATAGCGCTTCGCTTTACAACATCTCTGCCATGAGCTTTGGGTCGCTGTCCGCGAATGCAATTTCGGCCCTGAACAAAGGCGCAAAAGAAGGCCGGTTTGCCCATGACACCGGCGAAGGCGGCATTAGCCGGTATCACCGCGAAGGTGGCGGTGACCTGATCTACGAAGTGGGTTCGGGCTACTTTGGCTGCCGCAATCACGACGGCACGTTCAACCCTGAAAAATTCGCGAAACAAGCAGCAAACGATCAGGTCAAGATGATCGAGATCAAGCTAAGCCAAGGGGCCAAACCCGGCCATGGTGGGATGCTGCCAGCAGCAAAAATTACACCTGAAATCGCCGAAGCCCGCGACATTCCAATGGGTGTTGATTGTGTCTCGCCTGCAGGCCACAGCGCGTTTTCTGGCCCGATGGAGCTGATGCAATTTGTCGGCCAGCTGCGCGAGTTGTCAGGTGGCAAACCTATCGGGTTCAAGCTTTGCATTGGGCACCGGCGCGAATTTATGTGCATGGTGAAGGCTATGCTTGAGACCGAGATTATCCCGGATTTTATTGTGGTGGACGGCACCGAAGGCGGCACAGGTGCTGCCCCATTGGAGTTTGCAAACCACGTCGGCATGCCGATGGTCGAAGGGCTGACGTTCGTGCACAACACGCTGCGTGGCGCGGGTATTCGCGATCAGGTGAAAATCGGGGCGGCGGGTAAAGTCGTCAGTGCCTTTGATATTGCCAAGGCGCTGTCGATTGGGGCGGATTGGTGCAACTCGGCCCGCGGTTACATGTTCGCCATTGGCTGCATTCAGGCACAGGCCTGTCATACGAACCACTGTCCTGTCGGCGTGACCACGCAAGACCCGATGCGCCAGGCGGCCCTGAACGTCAACGACAAAAGCAAGCGCGTTGCGCGTTTCCATGCCAACACGTTGAAAGCCTTGGGTGAGATGGCGGGTGCCGCTGGTCTGGATGATCCTTGCGGGTTCCTGCCCTATCACTTCATGACCCGCAAAGCTGACGGTCAAATGACTGAGGCTGCGGATGTCTACACCTACTTGCGCGAAGGTTTCTTGCTTGATGACGGCGATGACAACCCGATTTATCGCGAACGCTGGGCACGCGCCAATCCACATAGCTTTGCGCCGCCGGAAGCCGCTGGCTAAGGATCGTCAGGGCGTGGGGGGATCTTACCAGCAGCACGCATAAATAGCGACACGCGCGGCGTCGTGCCAGTCTCAGAACGTGACCGCGTTCGCAAAACCGGGGTATTCTCAGAATTGCCGCTCTTGCTTTCGCGCAGCACGATATAAAGGCCGCTCGCAATGATAATCCCGGCACCGATTGTCGTCGCCTGATCAATAGTCTCATCAAAAAACACAGAGCCAAAGAGCGTCGCCCAGATGATCTGGCTGTATTGCATGGGGGCAATGATGGCTGCCTCACCAGATTGATACGCCGCAATCACCAGACGGCTGGCGATCCATGCAAAGGTTGCGATGATTGCAAGCAGGCCAAGATGCTCAATTGGCATGGGTTTGTAAACGAACGGCAGCGCGCAAGCCATGATGATGAAATTCACCATCATCGGATAAAGCAACATGACCACGGGCCGTTCTTCAGACCCGATCTTGCGCACCACGATGGAAGCCAATGACCCGCCGATAGCAGCAGCCAAGGCCGCAAGGTGGCCAAGCGACAGATCGGTTTGGCCGGGCCGCAACACCACCATCACCCCGCCAAGCCCAACCAACACCGCAATCCAGCGGCGCAGGCGCACTTTTTCACCTAAAACCGGGATGGCGAGGACTGTGATCAGCAAGGGGGCTGCAAAAAGGATCGCATAGGTTTGGGCTAGTGGCAGGACGGAGAACGCATAAAAGGCAGACACACCCGTGACCACTGCGGCAACGGTCCGCAAAGCCAGCCACCATGGATGGACCGGCACCAGCGTCCCCGGCGTCACATCCCGCATCAGCATGACCATCGCCAGCGGAAAGCTGAGCAAGACGCTGAAAAACACGATCTGGAACGGCGAATAGATCCCGCCCAAGATTTTCACCACGACGTCATGTATCGAGAAGATGCCAAAGGCAAGCAACGCCAACAATGCACCTTTGGCATTCGGGGACATCCGGGTCATCCTTTATGCGGCGGTCAGCTTTTGCTGGTGCCGTGATTTAAAAAGCGGTCATAGTCCGATGCCGTCACGCGGTAACTTACCTTATCAACAACAGGTGCATCAATACTGGCATAAAACGCGCGCGCGCCCGTATTGTCACCATCGGTTTGCCAATCGATCCTTTTGCACCCTTCGTTTATCGCAATCTGGGTCAGGTGCGCCATCATGGCCCGTCCCACACGCTGCCCTTGAAACGCAGGTGCCACAAAGAGTTCCTTCATGAACAAAGCCATTCCAGCACCTGCCGGGAAAACCAACGCCCATGTGGCAAAACCGGCCGGTATTTCATCAACATAGGCTATCTCGCATGACAGATAGCGGCCCTGATCAAGCAGGCCGATCAGCCTCGCTTCCTCGGCTGACGTGGCCGGCGCAATGTCGTAATGCACCAGCACCGCACGGTTCAGGGCGAGGAAATCCTGCGCAAGTGTAGGGTCATATGGCCTGATCTGCGTCACAGACTTTCATCAAGTGCCGTCAAAATCACATCACCCATCTCAGTCGTACTCAGCGGTGTTCCGTCCTCCGGCCCCATCAGATCACCCGTGCGTGCGCCATCAGCGAGCACTTTTTCGATCGCGGCTTCCAGACGGTCCGCCTCTGCGCCTTCATCGAAGGAATACCGCAGTGCCATCGCGAAGCTCAGGATACAGGCAATCGGGTTCGCCTTGGCTTGGCCCATGATATCAGGTGCCGAACCGTGGACAGGTTCATACATCGCTTTCGGTCGCCCATTTGCCATCGGCAGGCCAAGCGAGGCGGATGGCAGCATACCCAGTGAACCCGTCAACATGGCTGCACAATCAGACAGGATATCGCCAAAGAGGTTGTCCGTCAGGATCACGTCGAACTGCTTAGGTGCGCGAACCAGCTGCATTGCACCGTTGTCGGCATACATGTGGCTGAGTTCGACCTCTTGGTAATCTGCGTGCACTTCGGTCACCACGTCACGCCACAGAATGCCGCTTTCCATTACATTGGCCTTCTCCATCGAGCAGACCTTTTTGCCACGCTTCATCGCCAGATCAAAGGCGGCGCGGGCTGCACGCTCAATCTCGGCCTCGGTATACCGTTGGGTGTTGATACCGACGCGCATATTGTCTTCGATGTGGATCCCGCGGGGTTCGCCGAAATAGACGCCAGAGGTCAGTTCGCGCACGATCATGATATCAAGACCCGCGATCAGGTCTTTCTTGAGAGAAGAAAAATCCGCCAGCGCGTCAAAACACTGTGCCGGCCGCAGGTTCGCAAACAGGTCCATCTCTTTGCGCAGGCGCAACAACCCGCGTTCGGGTTTTACGCTGAAATCCAGATTGTCATACTTCGGACCGCCGACCGCACCCAACAGAACGGCATCCACTTCTTGGGCCTTGGCCATTGTGTCATCATGCAGGGGCACACCGTGGGCGTCATAGGCCGCACCACCGACCAAATCCTCGGACACGACAAAAGTCAGGTCGCGCTTATCGCCGAACCAGCCAATAATCCGCTTCACTTCGTCCATAACTTCAGGGCCGATGCCGTCGCCGGCGAGGATCAAAAGAGAAGGGTTTGCCATAGGTTTGGTCCTTGCTTGATTAGGTTGCAAAGGCCCTAGCGCGAAGGGCGGCGGGGTTCAAGATACCAAGGGCCTAAGTCCTTCGGCCAACAAGTCCCAAACACGCCTGATCCGCGGTGTCTGGCGCATCGCTTCATGCGCAGTCAGCCAAATCGGCAAAGGTGGGATTGTGATGTCGCGCATCAATTCGGTCACCAGCGGATCAATAGACCCCACGTTCCTTTGTGCAAAACCAATGCCGCATCCCGCGCGCACCAGTTCCCAATAAGCGATGTGATCGTCGCAGCGCACCTTGAACCAGTCTCGGTCAACATCAATACCTGCCTTGATCATGCCATCAATAATATGGGGAAGTGCGTCATAGCCAACAAAGTCATGTCCAGTGGCTTCGCTAAGCGATTGCGGCACACCACGCTCTGCCAAATAGGATTTGGCGGCGAAGACCCCCAATGCAATATCCCCGATATGCTGTGTCACCAGATCAAGCTGAGTGGGGCGGTACATACGTACCGCGATGTCTGCCTCGCGATAAAGCAGGTTGCTGGTGTCGTCGCTCGGCACGAGTTCAATCGCGATTTCGGGTTCCAGTTTGCGAATTTTGGCAATGATCGAGGGCAGATGCATCGCCGAGGTCGCCACGCTGGCCGTGATCCGAACGGTGCCTTCCAACTGGGCTTGCCGGCCAGCTGCGGTAAGGGCGATTTGTTGAACGGCGTCGCGCATTGCAATGGCTGGAGCAACCAGATCTGCACCTGTCTGCGTGAGTGCAAAGCCGCGCGGTTGGCGGCGAAAAAGCTCAGCACCCAACTGCGCCTCAATTGCTTTGATCTGGCGCCCGAGCGTGGGCTGGCTTGTGCCCAACTCTCGCGCGCCAGCGGAAAGACTGCCAGTTTCAGCCACTGCCAAAAAGGCTTGGACCAGCGACCAGTCCAATGATCCGAGTGATTTATCCATTCAATATTGAATACATGATCTGCGAATTCTGGCAATTCATTTCTCGATTTGAATAGCACACATTGTCCTCAGCAACCGTATGGGAGACGCATAAATGAAACAGACAGTTCTTATTCTTGGCGGGTCCGGCAAGATCGGCAGCCGCGCAACAGACGCGTTTTGGGATGCGGGCTGGGAAGTGCGCCACTATGACCGCAAAACAGGCGACATGGTGAAAGCTGCCCAAGGCGTTGATGTGATCGTCAACGGCCTGAACCCGCCCGCCTATCACGCGTGGGAGCGTACTATTCCCGAAATCACCGCACAGGTGATCGCAGCGGCCAAAGCCAGCGGGGCGACGGTGATTATCCCTGGCAATATCTATAACTACGGTGATCAGCCCGGCGTACTGCATGAAAACACACCGCACCTTGCGACCACTAAAAAGGGCCGCGTGCGTATTGAAATGGAAGAGAGCTATCGTGCCTCGGGCGTGCAGACCATCGTGCTGCGTGCAGGTAACTTTATCGACCCCGCAGGCAACGGTGACATCATGAGTATGCTCGTGATGCGCGATATCAAGAAGGACAGGATCACCGCAGCGGCGGACCCCAAGACGTTGCAGGCCTATGCCTATGTTCCTGATTGGGCGCGCGCAGCTGTGCAGCTTGCCGAACAGCGGGCAGAGCTTGGGCAGTTCGAAGATGTTCCCTTCCCGGGCCACGCATTTACGACCAGTGATTTGCACGCCGCCGTATCCGATGCGACAGGCCGCACAATCAAGATCACCCGCTTTCCGTGGTGGATCATGACGCTTCTCAGCCCGTTGTGGGAATTAGCTCGTGAAATGCGCGAAATGCGCTACCTCTACGCGATGCCGCATCAGATTGGGTCAGACAGGTTCAATAGGCTGCTGCCCGATTTTGAGCCGACCGATCTGGAGGATGTGATGCTTGCAGGCTTACCGGCTGATATCAACCCAGACAAGGTGGTGCGGGCCAGCAGCCAAACCGTCATCACCAACTAGGGCACGCATAGGATCGTCTGGCGCAGGCCAGACGACGCCAGCGTCCGTCACTGTCCAATCCACAGAGGGCAAGACATAGCTCACCCGCAGATTGCCCGGACCGTCCTCCGGCCAGTCTGCGGTGTCTTGGCTGGGCAGCGGATCCTGTAGCTTTGGGTTTTGAAGGAACCGTGCCATCGCGTCAGACAGTCCTTGTCCGTCGTCAGGATCAAGATTGGCGTTACCTGCGATCACGAACGACCCGGGGGGCGGGCCAAATCCACCATCCAACACCACCTCCCACATGCGCAACTCATCCCGGTTGCGCAGCCCGTTCATATCCTCAGGACCATCAAAAACCGGTGGCGTCGCGGAAAATGCCAGCAGCGCCAGCGGCGGGCCATCAGGCAAGATGACCGGGACGATCCAGTGCCCGGTTGAGGACAAGCGCAAGACCTGTTGTGCCGCTGCACTCGGGAACGGGCCATCTGCCGTTTGCGGCAAGGTGGCACCGGGCAGGTCTTTCCACAAAAGGCGCGACAGATCGGTCACCTGTGACGGATCTATGGGATAGCGCGACAGGACTGCCATACCGCCATCACCCGCAAAACGCCCATATCCATGCGCATCGCGGGCATCCCCCAAACGCCCATTCCCATCCAGATCAAGCCCGGTGGCAAGCCCGGCGTTAGGTTGCAGTGCAAAATGATGCGGGTAGTGCGGATCAAAAGAGGCCGCAAAGGCCGCCAAGGCGACCCCGTCAAGATCATAATCAAAATCTGTCAGGACAATGATATCGGGTGATATGGCGGCTATGATACTGCGGGTGGCGTCAATCTGCGGATCTTCGTCCCGTTTGATATCGCGCAGTAGCAAACCGGGACCATCCCGGCTGAGTGGGGCTGCAAATGTGGCAATGCGGTAGGTGTCGGCGTCAACCGGACTGGTGATCGCGGTGAAGACAGCCAGCCAAACCCAAATACCTAGCGATCGGACGCTTTTCTGCGTTGCATCTGGATCATCTGCGCAACCCGACTGAGGGCGACACCGCGCATCAAAATACTGGCCGGCAAGAATGCCCATGCAGAGACCGTCCAAATCAACGTCTGTGGATTATCAAGATTGATCGGCGTCCCAAGGGCCGCCACAAGCTTTACGATTGCTGGCACCAAGAAGGGCAACAGAAATCCTAAGATAATGTTAATACGACTGTCACGTTGGAGGCGTTTGACCACGTCACCACCTGCGGTCGGGTCGAATGTTGGCAGATTGATCCAGACATTAAACGCCTCTGTGCGGCGCGGCCAACGGTCAAGGCGCAGCCGGATAATGAACCAGATGACCGAAAAAACTGATACCAGATAGCTCAGACCGGCAGCATCGCGCAGGCGCTCAATAACGGCGGGGCTGGTGCCGTCGGGCATCATCAGCACCATCAGGCGCACAGGCGAATAGGGAAAATCAATCGCTTGACCTATGACGCTGCCACTTTGTTGAAAGTAAGCTGAGATTGATGATGGCGTATCACTGCCGCGAAAGATCACGGCGAGGCATAGGACGGTTGCAAAAAGTGCCGAAAATCGGATGCGGTTGAATGGTGGCGCATCGCGAAACTCAACAAGGCTTGGGCTGCTTGAGCTGTATTCAACAATCGTGAAAAGCGCGCCAAAGATCGCGACAAGCACAATGATCTGCGCGTTGTCGTTGTCGCTGCTGGGCAGCAACGCGTATGGCATGACGATCAACATCACGACCAAAACGGCTCTCACCAATGCTCCGGGCAGTCGGGCTAGCACTGCGCATCTTCCTCATTTGTGCCGCCATCTGGTGTGACGGGCGTTTTTGAACGGCAAGGTCACACAAGACAGCGAATATCTTATTATTGGTGTAATTCTGAACAAATCCAGCGCGTTGCATCAACCAAAGGCATCACCGGGCGGGGCTTTCCATCGACTTTGAAATACAAGTGGTGCCAGAATGTCACCACATAGGTGCAAAAATGCACCAACACTTATCAAGTGTCTATCACGCTAAGATGTACCACGACCAGCACCTTCAATCTATCCGTGTGTGACAGACATGCGCAAACAAAAAGGCCGCTTACACCCGCGGCCTTTTAAAGCAAAAAACGAGGGGCCTAAACCCAAGGGCGCGCTGCGCTTGCCTGTGCTTCAAACGTATCAATTGACGCCGCTTTCTCCATCGTTAGTCCGATGTCATCGAGGCCATTCATCAGGCAATGCTTTTTGAAGGCATCCACCTCAAAACTGAATGTTTCGCCGTCCGAGGTGGTGACCGTCTGTGCGTCAAGATCAACTTCGATCCGCGCGTTTGATCCCTTCTCGGCATCCTTCATCAGCACATCGACCTGTTCTTGCGGCAAGGCAATCGGGAGGATGCCGTTCTTGAAGCAGTTGTTGTAAAAGATGTCGGCATAGCTGGGCGCGATGACACAAGTGATTCCGAAATCCGCAATGGCCCATGGCGCATGTTCGCGGGATGAACCGCAGCCAAAGTTATCGCCAGCCACAATGATCTGCGCCTCACGATACTGCGGCTTGTTCAGAACGAAATCCGCGATTTCGTTACGGTCGTCATCATAGCGCATCTCATCAAAGAGATTCACGCCAAGGCCAGACCGCTTGATCGTCTTCAAAAACTGCTTGGGGATGATCATATCAGTGTCGATATTGACTAATGGCATCGGTGCGGCGATGCCGCTGAGCTTTGTAAATTTCTGCATTTTTTGTCCTTTCGGGGCTGCTCATCAGTCCCTGCGGTCCTTCTTCGCGAAGAAAACCCGGCAGGGTTTGATAAGCGCGCCGCTTACATCATCTCGCGCACGTCGGTCAGTTTGCCCGTAATGGCCGCTGCCGCGGCCATCTGAGGTGACATCAGGTGCGTGCGACCGCCCCGACCTTGCCGCCCTTCGAAGTTCCGGTTCGATGTCGCGGCACAGCGCTCGCCGGGTGCCAGTTGATCCGGGTTCATCGCCAGACACATGGAACAGCCTGCAAGACGCCATTCGAAACCGGCTTCCTTGAATATATCGGCCAACCCCTCTTCCTCAGCCTGCGCACGGACCAGACCAGAGCCGGGCACAACCATCGCCCGCAGCCCGTCTTTCTTTTTCTTGCCTTTCAGGATCGCTGCCGCAGCGCGCAGATCCTCGATCCGGCCGTTGGTGCAGGAGCCAATAAAGACAGTGTCGATCTCGATCTCGGACAGCGGTGTGCCGGGCTTGAGGTCCATGTAGTCGAGCGAGCGTTGCGCCGCACCAACCTTACCGCCTTTGAAGTCATCGGCAGAAGGAACAACAGCCGTGATCGGCAGTACGTCTTCGGGCGATGTGCCCCATGTCACCACAGGCGCAATGTCTTCGCCTTTCAGCGTCACGACCTTATCGAAATGCGCGCCTTCGTCGGTATAGAGCGTGCGCCAGTAAGCTTCCGCAGCCTCCCAAGCCGCACCTTTGGGCGCATGGGGGCGACCTTTGCAGTACTCATATGTCTTCTCATCCGGCGCAATCAGACCAGCGCGCGCGCCGCCTTCGATGGCCATGTTGCAGACCGTCATGCGGCCTTCCATGGACAGATCGCGGATCGCTTCACCGCAGTATTCGATGACATAGCCGGTGCCGCCTGCGGTACCGGTCGCCCCAATAACAGACAGGGTAATGTCCTTGGCCGTGACACCCGGGCGCAATTTGCCCGTGATCTCAACCTTCATGTTCTTCGACTTCTTCTGGATCAGCGTTTGCGTGGCCAGCACATGTTCCACCTCCGACGTACCAATACCATGCGCCAGCGCGCCAAAAGCACCATGGGTCGCCGTGTGGCTATCGCCACAGACAACGGTCATGCCGGGAAGCGTCCAACCCTGCTCGGGTCCGACGATATGCACGATGCCCTGACGCACGTCAGAGACAGGATAGTAGTGGATGCCAAATTCCTTGGCGTTGGTGTCCAAAGCAGCCACCTGAATGGCGCTGTCCTCGGTCATGTTCTTTGGATCATTACGGCCCGGTGTTGTTGGCACGTTGTGGTCCGGTACGGCGATTGTTTTCTCTGGCGCGCGGACGTTGCGGCCTGCCATGCGCAGCCCTTCAAAGGCTTGCGGGCTGGTCACTTCGTGGACCAGATGGCGGTCGATATAGAGCAAGCAGGTGCCGTCATCGGCTTCATGGGCGACATGCGCGTCCCAGATTTTATCATAGAGCGTTTTGGGGGACATTGTCCTCTCCCGTATCAAAATGTCAGTGGTCGTCAGGCGTGCGGAAACACGGCGGTGTTAGTCGCGGGCAAGGATTGTGCCGAGCGCACCAAAAAACCGCCAAGGCAGCCGGGCGCGATCATCCATGTCAAAAACCTTTTTCATGCGCGATCAGATACAGAAGGCAAGCCGAAGCTGCAAGGCCCACACTAGCGAACACCTGTCACTTAGGCGGGGGTACTTGTCGCAGCGGCTGCCGCAGCGCCCGCTCTAACGGCCTCAAAGGTGTCCTGTGCTGCATCGGTAGAAAGACCCGCATTCACGGTCACATCGACCTTGATGGAGTCAACAAGCGTTTCGATCGGTGTACTTGTCCCAAGTACAAACACGCGCGCAGTTTCGAAGGTTTCGCCATCACCCGGCTCATCAGCTTCGTTCTGGAACGACACCTCGATGTTATAGCCCGCGCTGCCGTTGATCATGCCTTCGGTGATTGTGACAAGAAGATCAGCATCCTCCGCACCTGCGTCGCTTGTATCAATTGTCAGAAAGATTTCATCGCCAACGCCGAGATCTTCAATAATCGCGACCGTTTGTTGGTCATCGCCATCATTGGCCAAAGCATAGAAGTCATTTACACCCGCAACACCCTCGAGCACACCGCGGCCTGTAACCATGACAAGCTCATCTTCGCCGTCACCGCCAAACGCCCGACCTTCAGCACCCCAAAGAAAGATGTCATCATCGTCGTCTTCACCACGTAGTCTATCAGTGCCGAGGTTGCCAAAAATGACGTCATTGCCATTGCCGGCACGCACGATGTCATTGCCTTCACCAGCATCAATCGTATCAATGCCAGCGCCACCTTCGATGGTGTCATCACCGCCAAGACCGAACAATATGTCGTCATCTGCGCGGCCAAAAATCTCATCACGATCTTCGCCACCAGTGATGGTGTCGTTACCGTCGCCACCGATGAGTACATCCAGACCGCCATTGCCATTGATGATGTCATCACCAGCAAAGCCCCGAATCAAATCAGCTCCTTCGGTGCCCTCAAGCTCGTCGTCTTCGAGGGTGCCTGAAATTTCGTTCGCGTCATCATCGTCGTCATCGTCACCGCCAAGCAGCGGGATAAGCAGCGCACCACCGGCCAACAACAAAAGAATGATACTGATATCCATGAGGATCCAAACCTTGTGATCTAAGTTCTGTTTTTGATAGACCTTTCAAAACCTCCAGACAAGAAAACAAACGTTAACACGGCGAGAGTGCAGCACGCTGGTCACAAGCAGCGCTGACTTGATCGCATTCACCTTGCGTGTCACGCTGCGACAGCAACAGGTGAATCCGGATACATGGCCGTACACGACAATGGATCAACGCTAACGCCCGATGACATCGCGGGCGCTCCGCTTGATGAGGTGCTGAGCATCGGCACAGACTTGTTGACGCAAGCGCAAACCTTCGGCGAAAGCATGTTCCGCACATGGAACCTGTATCAACTGCTGATCGCCCTGGGTGTTTTCATAGCCGCGCATCTGCTGCGTGCGATCATGGGCCCACGCATCCGGGCGTGGATGGGATCGCGCGAAAACTGGCCGAAGTGGCGCATGCGCATTCTGGTTGTGGTGCATCAACGTCTGCGGGCAATCTTCTTTGTTTTGCTGATGTGGGTTGTGGTCTTCACGATGCGCGAGGTGACATGGCCCAGTCGCAGTTATCTGCTCAGCGTGATCGGTACGTTGGCGCTGGCGTGGCTTTTGATTGTCTTTGCCACCCGCCTGATCAAAAGCCCGACATTGCGCAAGTTTGTCCGCTATGGCGCATGGACGTGGGCCACCTTGCAGATTCTGGGGCTGCTGGATGTAGCAGAGCGCCTGCTTGACAGTATTGGCTTCAGCATCGGAGAGATCCGGTTTTCTTTGCTGCTGCTTATTCAGGGTCTCGTTATTCTTGGCGTGCTCATCACGCTTGCACGGTTCCTGACCAGAACCACCTCAAGCCGGATCAAATCAAACGAAGACATCAGCCCATCAATGCAAGTGCTGATCGTCAAAGGCGTGCAGATCGCTTTCTATGGCGCGGCATTCTTCGTTGGGGTCCGTGCGCTTGGAATTGACCTGACCGGGCTTGCGGTGCTTTCCGGTGCAATTGGTGTGGGCCTTGGTTTCGGTCTGCAAAAGGTCGTCTCGAACCTTGTGTCAGGTGTGATCATCCTGCTCGACAAGTCGATCAAACCCGGCGACGTGATCAGCCTTGGCGATACCTTTGGTTGGATCAATTCGCTGGGTGCGCGCTATGTCTCGGTCGTCACCCGCGACGGGCGCGAATACCTGATCCCGAACGAGGACCTGATCACTGGCCAAGTGGTCAACTGGTCCCATTCGAACGACTTCGTCCGTCTCGATATCAACTTTGGCACGGCCTATCACGACAACCCGCATGAGGTGCGCCGTATTGCCATTGAAGCCGCACAAGGCGTGGACCGCGTGCTGAGCAATCGCCCCACCGTCTGTCACATCATCGGATTTGGCGACAGTTCGGTGGACTACCTGCTGCGGTTCTGGATCAGAGACCCCACTGGCGGCCTGACGAACATACGCGGGAATGTCTATCTGGCGCTTTGGGACGCATTCGCAGAACACGGTATCAGCATCCCGTTCCCGCAGAGGGAAGTGAAGCTGCTTGAGAGCGAAAAGGTAAATGTGAAGATTGAGCAGGGTCAGTGAGCGAAAAGATCACCCTGCAAGAAATGAATTGCCAAAATAGCAGACCGAGAACATTGTGTGAACACATTTAAGATTTGAAAGGCTCCAAAATGCAGGATTTTGCTCTTTATCTTCCGGGAATTATGCTGGCGTATTCCGCGTTTTTGCTGGGCATCGCCAGCCCCGGGCCGAATGTTCTGGCCGTCATGGGAACGTCCATGAGCGTGGGGCGCACCTCTGGCGTTGCCCTTGCTATGGGGGTCGCGGTCGGGTCGCTCACATGGTCACTTTTGACTGCTTTTGGGCTATCGGCGCTTTTGGCCACCTACGCATCCGCACTGTTGGTGATAAAGATATTCGGCGGTGCATATCTGCTTTGGCTGGCCTACAAGGCGTTTAAATCCGCAGCCTCCCCCCATGACATAGAAGCGAAAGAACTTGCAGGTGGACGCCGCACTGCATTTGGATACATGCGGCGTGGCTATATCATTCAGATGACCAACCCCAAGGCCGCATTGTCGTGGATCGCGATCATCTCGCTTGGATTGCAAGACGGTGCGCCGCTTTGGGTGGCGCTGGCGATTGTTATCGGCACTTTCATCCTGTCCATCATATGCCACCTGCTTTACGCGCTGGCATTTTCGACACCTGTCATGGTGCGGATTTACGCGAAAGCGCGCCGGTTTATCCAGGGCATCTTGGGTACGTTTTTTGCACTTGCTGGTCTAAAACTGTTGAGCAGCCGCACCTAGGCATGAACAAAAGGCCGCATGGAAATCCATGCGGCCTTTTCGTCGTTCAAGCATACGCTAGGCTTTGTTCATTCGGTTCTCGATCAGGTCATCCACCACCGACGGATCGGCCAAAGTCGACGTATCGCCCAGCGCCCCGAAATCATCCTCGGCGATCTTGCGCAAAATTCGCCGCATAATCTTACCCGAACGCGTCTTTGGCAGCCCCGGCGCCCATTGCAGCAAGTCGGGCTTGGCAATCGGGCCGATCTCGGACCGGACCCATGTTTCCAGCTCTTTGCGCAGCTCATCGGATGGTTCCTCGCCGTTCATCAGCGTGACATAGGCATAGATGCCCTGCCCCTTGATAGCGTGCGGATAACCGACGACGGCGGCTTCTGCGACCTTGGCGTGGGCCACCAAGGCGCTTTCCACCTCGGCCGTCCCCATCCGGTGACCCGACACGTTGATGACGTCATCAACGCGGCCCGTGATCCAGTAATACCCATCTGCATCGCGCTTGCAGCCGTCGCCAGTGAAGTAGTAGTTCTTGTAGTCGCTGAAATACGTTTTCTCGAACCGCTCATGATCACCCCACACGGTGCGCATCTGGGCAGGCCAGCTGTCCTTGATGCAAAGCACGCCCTCAGCGGCGGTGTCGTGGATTTCTTCGCCAGAGGTCGGCTCAAGGATCACCGGTTGAATGCCGAAGAACGGCAAGGTGGCAGAGCCGGGCTTGGTCGCCGTCGCCCCGGGCAGCGGCGTAAGGAGATGACCCCCCGTTTCGGTCTGCCACCATGTGTCGACGATGGGCGCTTTGCCTTTGCCGACGACGTCGTTGTACCAATTCCAGGCCTCTGGATTGATCGGCTCGCCTACGGTACCCAGCACCTTGATATCGGACAGGTCATACTTCTCAACAAACGCATTGCCCTGTGCCATCAGCGCGCGAATGGCCGTCGGGGCGGTGTAGAACTGGTTCACCTTGTGCTTCTGGCAAACGGCCCAGAAACGACCGGCGTCAGGATAGGTCGGCACCCCTTCGAACATGACCGTCGTCGCACCATTCGCCAGCGGGCCATAGACGATATAGCTGTGGCCGGTGACCCAGCCGACATCGGCCGTGCACCAGAAAATATCACCGTCATGGTAGTCAAATGTGTATTGCTGCGTCATCGCCGCATAGACCAGATAGCCGCCGCTGGAATGTACAACCCCCTTAGGCTGACCGGTCGAGCCTGAAGTGTAGAGGATGAACAGCGGATCTTCGGCGTTCATTTCTGTTGGCGGGCAGTCGCTGCTGACCTTTTCTTCCATCTCGTGCAGCCAGTAATCAAGGTTTTCACGCCAGGCGATCTGTTGGCCGGTGCGCTTGACCACGAGGCATTTCACCTCGTCAAAATCGTTCAGCAGCGCCTGATTGACGCTGTCTTTGAGGTTGGTCACGCGCCCACCACGCGGGGCACCATCGGAAGTGATCACTACTTTGGCGTCACAGGCATTGACCCGCGCGCCCAATGCTTCGGCCGAGAAACCAGCGAAAACGATGGAATGGATCGCCCCGATCCGCGCGCAGGCCAGCATCGCATAAGCAGCCTCTGGGATCATCGGCAGATAAAGGACCACGCGGTCGCCTTTGCCCACGCCCATTTCCTTGAGGACGTTCGCCATAAGCGACGTTTTCTCGTGCAGCATGTTGTAGGTGATGTGGACGGCATCCTCATCCGGGCTGTCAGGCTCCCAGATGATCGCGGTTTGCTCGCCCCGCGTTTCCAGATGCCGGTCGATGCAGTTGGCGCTGACGTTCAGCGTGCCGTCTTCATACCATTTGATGTCCACATTGCCCGGTGCAAAGCTTGTATTCTTGACGCGGGTATAGGGCTTGATCCAGTCAAGCCGCTTGCCATGCTCGCCCCAAAACGCCTCTGGATCGTCAATGGACGCCTTATACATCGCATCATAGGTCGCTTTGTCGGCATGTGCCCCTGCTGCCATATCGGCCGATGGCGCATAGGTTCCGGCTGGTTGATCGGTCATGCTAAATCCCCCCTGATCTTTATCTTTCACTGCGCACGTCGCACGCAGCCTCCTCATCACGCATCATGGCGAAAATGACAGTGAATCCAAGGGATCACGGATAGGGAATTTACACTTTGTAAAGTGACCTGACCGAAACATCAGCAAATCGTTAAGGGATTTACACAAAAGGCGCACCAATGGCACGCCCTTATTGGTTTTTAACACGGCATGGTTTCAGCCGTATCTGTCACCGTGTGATACTTAGGCGTCGTGCCGAAAATTCATGCTGACGACATCTGCACGGGTCAGACCTTTTGCACGAAGCTCTTCTTCGGGGATTGCGGCGATAGCTTGCAGTGTTTGTGTACGCGCATTGCTGACCGCGTAGTTTTCGATAGCAGCCCCAAGAGCGCGGAACGGCGTAAGGAATAGCTCGATCAGCATCTCGCGGTTGGAAATAAGTGTGTTGTCTGGACGCAGTGACATTTTTAGCCTCATAAAACGGGTTGTGTGGCCTCCCGTTTTGACAGCTATGCCTGCGCCCAATGCACAACAACGTCCATTTGTGCAAACCCACCATGCAAATTTTGCATGGTGGGTTTGGGCCTTATTGCTGTGCAGTCAAATTACGATTTCTGCGGGGCAGCTTTGCCGTCCCAAGGGGTGTCAGGAACCGTCACCGTCTTGCCGCGTGGCGCTGCTTTTGCCTTTGATGCGGGCTGAACAGCGTCTACTTTTGCAGCAGGTTTTGCGGCCTTCGCCTTTTGCGCTGCTGGCTTTGCAGGCTTTGACGTCACCGTCTTTGTGTCAGGCTTTGCGGCCGCCTTTGGCGCCGCTTTCGCTACCGCAGGCTTTGCTGCGGCTTTCGGCGCGGCTTTTTCAGCCGCTGGCTTTGCATTTGTCTGAGTGGATTTGAATTCCGGTTGCGCTTTGACTGGCGCTGATTGCTTCGCAGGCGTCGGTGCAGCAGCCTGAGTGGCAGGTTTTAGCGTAGCTTTCGCCTTCGGCGCCGCGGCCTTCGTTGGCGTTGTTGTTTTGACTGGTGCTGCGGCTTTTGCGATAGGTTTCGCCTCTACAGGTGTCGTCGCTTTTGGCGTTACAACAACTGGCTTAGCCTTAGCTACGACCGGTTTTGCGACGGGCTTGACCGCGGATGGTTGCGCTTTGACCGGCACAGCCTTCGATTTGGCTGCTGCTTTTTTCACGACCTTCTTTCTCGCCGTGACAGACGCGTTCGGCGCGCCAGTATATGGCTGCATGATTGCACGCTGCGCGACAGAGGCCTGATCAATCACGGCATCGGCAAAGCGCATTTGCTGACCAATAACGGCGCTAGCGGCGTGCATTCCCTGCGCGGCAAGTGAGATTGTGAATGCGGGTATCATAGTGTTGTCCCTTAGGGTTGTTTTCAGATTCCCTGTAATTATACCCCAAACGCTTCGCGAGTGCAGCATTTTTCTGCACTGCAGCATAAGACGGGGAAAACACATAGAAAAAGGGGCACCCAATGGGTGCCCCTAATGCTTTCGTGCCGTTGTAGCTTAGTCGGTCTGATCCATCCTGACCTGATACCGGACCTGACCTTTGACCGCCGTGCTCCAGTTCAAGTGCACATCGCGGAAATCGCTGCCTTGTGCGCCTTCAGACCACGGCAGGTCATGCACGCGGTTCTCGCCCGTATCGGTGATTGCACCCATCGGCATCACGCTTTCGACGGTTAAGGCACGTCCATCAAAGGGCAGCGCAGTATCTGTCTGCATCACCCATGTCGCGGCCTCCGTTGATTGCTGATGCGACAGGGATGCCGGGTTCGACACAGGCTCGTTCACGTTGTGGAAGGTGTTACCTGAGAATTCAAAGCTGCGGGTGCGAGCATAATCAAGATCGGCAAATGTGGTATCCACGTTTTCGACCCGGTCAATGCGGCCATTCAGTGAGCGGAACACATTTCCTACGACGGAAAAGCCGTTGATGAAGTGGCCCGGCCCGTAAGGTTTGATCACAATGAAGTTGAACCAGTCGGCGACATCATTCGTGGTGAACATATTGCCCGTAATAGTCAGACCGCCAAAGGAAAACTGAGTACCCAAGGCAGGCGTGCTGTCATGTTCATTGGTCCACTCGATAAAGTTGTTATCGCAATAGTTGCCCGTAAAGATGCTCTTGGGGTTGGGCAAAGTCAGGATGATGCCGCCCAAGCGCAGGCCATTGACCTCATCATCGCCATGGAACCAGTGATTGCCTGCAATCAGGTTACCCGATCCGGCCAAGACGCAGAAATGCTTGAACTTACTGGTCCGGTTGTTGCGGATTTTGACGTCATTGGCGTTGGCATTGAAAGCAACGCTGACACGGTCAGCCACGGGAATATCCTGCTCATCCGAAATCAGGTTGCACCGGTCAAGCATCATGCCCTGACAGCCACGTCCCGGTGAGGTGATCCCGCGATCCTTGGTCCGGTTAATGAAACAATCGCGCACGTGGAAGGTAAAGCCATCAGGCGCCATCATGATCCCGCTTGCGATACCGCGGCCCTGGAACTCGATATCATCCAGGTTGAACTGGCTCAGTTTTTCGTATCCTGAGAAGTCCAACATGTATTGAAAGCGTGTGAAGGTGAAATCCTGCGTGCCTTCTGCATCAAACAGTGGGCGGCTCAGTTCCAGAGTTTGTGCGCTTTCATTGACAGACGTGACGTATATCTCGCGTCCAACGCCATTGCCTTGCACCAGTGAACCCACAGGAATGCTTGCGATGTTGACGACATTCGTCAGCCGGTTGTCGTCATTGGCCGCATAAGTCGCCTGCGACATCACCTCAACTGTATCCCACGCGGCACCGTCAGCGGGCTGGAATTGACCGTTGCGGATCACGCGGCGCGTTTCAAACCGGGTACGGCTAGGGTCTGCGGCCTGCATATCAACAGGTTCGGTCAGCAAGACACGCCGCCCGCAAAGATCAAGCGAATCGTGATCGGCAAAGTTGATCAGCGCTTGGTAGGCTTTCTTGAAAGCCAGCTCTTCGTTCTGAAATGCCGCGAGATAGCTGTCATAGTCGTAATCGCGTTGCAGGATAAACCGGTTCTCGGGGGTCTGCACGATCCGTCCCTGAAACTGCACCGGGTTTTCCATCGTTACGTTGCTTTCCAGCAGGTAATCACCGGCTGGCACCATGATCGTCCGACCGGCGGCTGCCGCATCAGCCGCATTGAACGCGGCACTGTCATCAGTCACCCCGTCACCTTTCGCGCCATAGTCACGCACATCGACAAGACCAACCAGATCGCGCGTAAAGACGGAGGATACGTCGCTGACGGTGATATCATCCACGCGGACAACACCGCCCGTAGGGCCTGTCAAATCAATACCAAAGTGGCCGTATTGCGCGCCCGTCCAAACCAGATCAACACCGCTGCGATCCGCCGTGGCAACGATGGCTGTGACTTCGACAACCTCGCCATAGGTGGTCAATTGCACCGATGGCCCAGCCTCGGTCACACCCGTTAGCTGAAGTCCACCGCCCTGCCCGGCCCAACCGGCAATGCTGACAGCAGGCAGCGCACCGGCAACGGCCTTGACCCGCGCGGTGATCTGCAAATAGCAGCCCGCTATGATCGGTGTTTCACCCATATAGCGCACGCGCGTTGTCGGATCTGTTTTTACGAGTTCCAGACAGCCCGCAAAATCCTGATCAGCAGCAACGAAAACACCCGACCCGCTGAACGCATATGAATCCGAACCAGGTGTGCCGTCGGTCGTCGACCAGAGCGCAAGCCCCGCAGAAAATGGCAGCGGATCAAAGACGATCCCATCAGTAATGGCTTTGTTCATGAAAAAGGCCCTTGTTGTTTGAGAAACGCAAAAGGCCCGGCACAAAACCGGGCCACCCGTCTCAAGGCCTAATGATCAGAGTTAAAAAGAACCTGAGGGCACCGTCACGGTTGGTGACGCAACAACCTAGGCCCCGACATCGGGTGCCGCCAACAACTGAACGCCGTTAATCTGCCAGCCGTCAGATGTTTCAATCATCTGATAGTCCAGAATGTGCAAACCACCCTGCGCATCGCGCACCATGACCTTCTGCCAAAGGTTGCCCGCAATATCCCGCAATTCCAAGAACCGCACATCGGCATTATCCCAGACCATCGGATACCCCTGCTGGACCATCATGCCAAAACTGCCAGGGTTACCGAACAGACGTTTGATATTGGGACTGGCGTACTGCCAAGCCTCTGAAACATCGCGATTATTAAACGCCTCAAGCTGGCTGCCAATCACACCTTCGATTGCATCAGAGTCTTGAGCAAAGGCCGATGTGGCCGCCAGCCAGAACACCAAAATGAGTTTTGCAATGCGCATGATCAACGTCTCCTTTGCGTATCCCTATAATACATACGCAAAAAGACGCTGATCAGTTTGGTTTCTTTTTGTGGTTACGCCGTCGCTGCCAGTTGCTTTTCGATCAAAGCCACCGTTTCATCCACGCCGTAGAGCGCGATGAAACCGCCAAAACGCGGTCCTTGTGACGCGCCCAACAGCACTTCGTAAAGCGCCGTGAACCATGCACGCAGCGGATCAAACCCATGTTCTTTGCCGACAGCGAAGACCATCGTTTGCAGTTCTTCGGCATCCAGTCCGCCGTCCCAGCCCTTCAACCGCCCTGCCAAATCGGTCAAAGCGGCGCGTTCCTGATCGGTTGGCGCACGGTACACTTTGGTGGGTTTCACAAAGTCATTGTAATACTGCACCGCAAAGCCTGCCGCCTGATCCATCTGCGGGTTCTTTTCTGCAGACGCCTCTGGCGCGTAACGCTGGATAAAAGCCCAGAGCGTATCCTTATCCTCAGCACCCGACACCGACGCGAGGTTCAAAAGCATCGCAAACGACACAACCATATCCGAGGCGGGTACGTTATGACCGTGGATGTGGAATACCGGGTTGTTCGCCCGGCCTGCCTCATCCTGCGTCGCATAGGCGCGCAGCTGCTGATGATACTCATCCACAGCCTTCGGAATCACATCGAAATGCATGCGCTTCGCTGTTTTCGGCTTGAGGTACATGAAATAGCTCAAGCTCTCAGTCGACGCATATGTCAGCCATTCGTCAATCGAGATACCGTTGCCGGAGGACTTCGAAATCTTCTGGCCGTTCTCATCAAGAAACAACTCATAAGAGAAGTGGTTCGGCTTGCGCCCGCCCAAAATCTCGCAAATCCGGTCATAGATTGCGGTGTTGGTCGCGTGTTCCTTGCCGTACATCTCAAAATCGACGTCCAGCGCAGCCCAGCGCGCGCCGAAGTCCGGCTTCCACTGCAATTTCACATTGCCGCCCGTGACAGGCAGGGTCCATTCGCGACCGTCGGGGTCATCAAAGGTCACTTCGCCCTTGTCGCCATCCACATTTTTCATCGGCACATAAAGGACGCGCCCAGTCTCGGGATGGATTGGCAGAAAAATCGAATAGGTGCCTTGGCGTTCTTCGCGTAGCGATTTCAGCATCACCGCCATGATGTCGTCATACCGCGCGGCGGCGCGCAGCAGTATCTCGTCAAACTGACCGGACTTATAGAACTCACGTGCTGAGTAAAACTCATACTCAAACCCGAACGTATCCAAGAACCGTCGCAGCATTGCGTTGTTGTGGTGGCCAAAGCTTTCATGCGTCCCGAACGGATCAGGCACCGATGTCAGCGGCTTATGCATATGTTCCGCCAGCATGTCCTGCTGCGGCACGTTGCCGGGCACCTTGCGCATGCCGTCCAGATCGTCCGAAAAACAGATCAGCTTCGTCGGAATGTCGGAAATCACACGAAACGCGCGCATAATCATCGTGGTGCGCAAAACTTCACCAAACGTGCCGATATGCGGCAGGCCAGACGGACCATAGCCCGTTTCAAACAAGACATAGCCCTTCTCTGGTGCCTTGTTTTCATAGCGTTTAAGCAATGCGCGCGCCTCTTCAAAGGGCCAGGCCTTCGACGTCATCGCCGCTTCGCGCATACTGCTCATGGTTTTCTCACTTCATTTGGGGGGTGTCATTGTGACGCCGCAACGCGCACTCCCTATTGCGAGACAGGCAAGGCGTCAATAAATGTGGGACAGAACCAAAGGAAATGATGATGCTCGAAGACGCCCCGATGACCGCGCAAGACGCGCTTGCCGCCCTGATGATTGCGATGTCCGCGTCAGACGAGCATATCCGCACCGCCGAGCTCGTGAAAATGAGCAATGCGATCAATAACTTGCCTGTTTTCGCAGGCTACGATGCCGAACGCCTGCCGCGCATGTCGAAGATGGTGTTTGATCTGCTTGAGCAGGAAGATGGGCTTGAGGCGCTGTTTGGCTTGATCCGCGATGCGCTGCCGGATCATCTTTATGAGACCGCTTATGCGCTGTCTTGCGACGTGGCGGCGGCAGATGGCCGCATCCTTGGCGCCGAATTGCGCATGCTGGAAGAGATTCGTGATGAATTAGAGCTTGATCGCCTCCATGCCGCCGCCATCGAACGCGGCGCACGGGCCCGGCATATGACGCTCTGATCAGGTCAGCCTTAACACCAGATGCTTGAGGATATCTTGCTGCAAACTGCGCACGCGCCGGTTCCAACCACGCGCGCCGGGCGGGGATTCGGCACCGTGCGCTTTTCCCACCTCACGTGCCGCGAGATCAGAGGCAAAAATCGCAAAGGCCAGATCACGCCCACTTTTCGTGCGCGCATAGCCCGCAAGGGTAGCGACGAAGTTCAGCGTGCCGGTTTTGGCCTTGATCGAAATCGCCGGGTCTTCGATCACCCGTTGGTTATCATCCACCAATCTGACGTCGCGCAGGATAGGCTTCAGTGTTGGCATGACATCCGTGGCACCCAACAAACGCACCATATCACTAGCCGAAATACGTGACTGATCCCCCAACCCTGAGTGGTCCACAAAGAAAGGTGCGATACCCTGCGCCCGCGCATCCGCCCAGCGCGCCATCCCCAAGGCCGACGTGCGTAAACCGCGCTGCTGCCCCACTCGCGCGGCGGTCGCCGTCAGACCCGCAGCCTCGGCCGTGATATTCGTCGAATATCGCAGCATACCGCGCATCATTTCACGCAGTGGTGCACTTTCATAACTTGCCAGTACGGTACCCTCTGGCATATCCATCGTTTCCTTGGGTGCCTTCAGTACAATTCCATGACTACGCGCAAAGGTGGCAAAGACCTCGCCGGCATAAAGCGCAGGATGCCGGACCGGCAACCAACGCGACCCTTCCTTGTTCAATGCGCGTCTGGCAACGGTCCATTGATCCACATCGCCAGCATCCCGGTAGGTGAACACAGGCGTCGTGCGATCCACGATGTTCATGCGTGCAGTCGTGACGGCAGGCCGATAATTCTCGCTGCGCGCATCCAGCGCTGTCACATAATCTTCGTCCTCCAGCTTCCATTCAAAATGGACCCGATTGTAGTTCAGGTTCAGCCCGGTGATGGTCGGATTATAACCAAGATGATCCAACTGACCCGCATCAATCTCATCAAGGTTCGTCAGGGCATTGTCCCACACCAGAAAGTCACCCCGAACCTCGCGCAGGCCGGTATCTTTGAAACTTTGGGCAAGCTCAGCAATTTGATCAGTCACAAGGTTTGGGTCACCGCCTCCTACGAGGATCAAATTACCATCTAAAATGCCGTCCTCGATGTCTCCTTGCGCAATCAGACGTGTTTTATATTGATAACCGACCCCAAGCGTTTCCAGCGCGTAGAGCGCCGTCACTGCCTTTGTCACACTCGCCGGTGGCTGGGGCGTTTGCGATGAAATATCTTCCAGCACCTCGCCAGATTGCAGATCAACAACCTTCAGCCCCAGATCGCCAGAGAACCCGCGACCGGCGACCATCTTGCGAATGGCATCCTTGGCTGGAGTGCGCGCAAGGGGGCGTATCGAGGTCAGCGGCGCATCGGCAAAACCTGTTGTCGCAAGCGTCGACACCGCACCTGCCAGCATTGCTCGACGCGACAATTGCATCACCACTCACCTCGCTGTCTGATTGCGGTGGATGACTGATCAGACATCGGCAAATTCACAAAAGCCCAAGCGGGCGCGTCCAAGCGGCCGAGGATATGGGCCGCCCGTCCCGGAACGCGGGCCTGGGCATAGACCTTGGCCGCTTTGGACATGCGTGCAGACATACGGTCGCCCGGACGGGCTACCACGCCAATCGGTACGGTCTCCATGATCCATTGCCAGTCCTGCCAGCGATGAAACTGCGCCAAGTTATCGGCCCCCATCAACCACACAAACCGTACACCGGTATACCGGCGGTGCAATGCAGCAAGTGTCTGTGCGGTGTACCGGGTGCCCATGTGCGCCTCGATGTCTGTCACTATGACGCGTGGATGCTGCATCATCGCAGTCGCCGCCTGCATCCGTTCAGCCAAAGGTGCTGGTCCATCTTGTTTCAACGGATTGCCCGGCGACACCAACCACCATAACCGATCCAACCCAAACCGTTTCAACGCGGCCTTTGTAATGTGCACATGCCCCTCGTGCGGTGGATCAAAGGACCCTCCCAACAGGCCAATGATTTGCCCGGGCTTTGCGACAGGCAACCCTGTCATGCCGCAGGACCTGACAAGTGCAAAAGGGGCAAGGCAATCAGCATCAGCAATCTTTGATCAGGGTTCCGGTTTGTCTGACGCGTAGTAGCCATTCCATTGCCAAGGCTGTCAATGGCCGCCGCTACTTGGCGCGCAAACGATACCGTGTTGTGGTCAATTGATCAGACACGGCACTGGTTTTGCTGTCGATAAATCCCAGTCCGCGCATATGCGCGCGGATCACGGTATCGCCGACAATAGCAGCCTTGCCTTTGCGGTGCACCATCCAGATATGCTTTTCAGGATGAGCCAAGGCAAGATCAGAGGCCGCATGCAAATCTGTCTCTTCCATCAAAATCGCAATCAATAAGGTCGCATCAGATACCGTCTGGACCGTGGCCCCTGTCAAAGCCTCTTCCAGAGGCACGTCTTCAAATGCTCCTTGGATAAAGGCAGGGTTGTCCGCAGAAATCCCCAGTTTCTCAGCCAAGGTCGGCGGCTTCTTCAAAAGGGCCTTCTGCCATCGCACAGCTTCAGCAGCACCAAATTCCATCACCAACTCTGGCCCATCCGTGGCAACACGCACCCCTTCATCAACAAGCGTGACGTCCTTGATATGCCCACGCGGGATGTCGAGACGCAGATCGCCGCGCAACTGCAGCGCAGCCCCGTCCAAATGCAATTTCGCCTCGGCGACTTCACCCTGCCAATGGCAAACGGCAACAGCTTCACGTCCCATCCGGGCCCCTCCGACTGACAATATCTTTTCATCATACCACATGCATGCCAGAGTTCGAAAATGACAGATTTGACAACGCGCAATGGCGCACCGCTATCGCGGCTTACATTCGGAACAATGCAATTTGGGGGCACCGCAGATCAGGCGGCCAGCCGAGCCATGTTTGAGGCGGCATGGGACAGTGGCATTAATCACTTTGACACAGCGGTCGGATACACCGGCGGCGCTTCGGAAAAGATCACCGGCGCATTGATTAAACCGGCACGCGACGACATTTATCTGGCGACCAAGGTTGGCTATGTCGGAGGGGCCTCGAAAGCCAATATCAGCAAGCATTTTGAAACCTGCCGCCAGCAATTGAACGAAGACGCCGTCGATCTGCTTTACATGCATCGTTTCGACGATGAGACGCCATTGGAAGAAACCTTCAGCGCCCTCGCTGATCTGCAATCGCGTGGCCTGATCCGGCATATCGGCGTGTCTAATTACGCCGCATGGCAGGTCATGAAGGCGCAGGCGGTTGCTAGGTCTCTCGGCACCAAAATTGATGTCATTCAGCCGATGTACAACCTTGTCAAACGCCAAAGCGAGGTTGAGCTGTTTCCGATGGCTGCAGATCAGGGAATCGTGATTGTGCCTTACTCACCATTAGGTGGCGGGCTTCTGACGGGTAAGTACAGTAGCGGAGAAACTGGGCGTTTGACCCAGGATGACCGCTACAAAGCCAGGTATGATCAGCCGTGGATGCATGAGACCGCAGCCAAGCTTGCCGCGTTAGCAGTACGGCAGGGTTTTGATCCGGCAACTCTTGCTGTGGCTTGGGCTGCGCATCATCCGGTTAGACCGCTGCCGATCATCTCAGCGCGATCCGTACAACAGCTAGAGCCGTCACTAGCTGCGGAAAGCTTTGAAATGACGCCTGCGCTTTATGCCGAAATCACCGCCCTCAGCATCACCCCCGCACCAGCCACAGACAGGCTCGAAGAAGCATGATCGACTTTCTTATCATCGGAGGCGGCGTCGCCGGAACCTCCGCCGCTGCGCGGCTATCGCAACTTGGCAAGGTCGTGTTGCTGGAAGGTGAAGATGCACTGGCATATCACACATCAGGCCGGTCGGCGGCGATGTTCGAAGAAAACTACGGCAAGCCCTCCACAATCGAACTGAACAAAGCCAGCCGCAGGTTTCACGAGGACGCAGGCGTACTCAGCCCCCGTGGGCTGATGCTGATCGGCACGTCAGACGATACCGAGGCCTTTGACACGGACCAACACCAAATGCAGCTTGAAACGATCAGTATCGAAGACGCCAAAGCTATGGTGCCGATCCTGAATGAAGGCGTGGTCAATCGCGCCGCCTATCATGCCTCCGCATGGGATATCGACACCGATAAGCTGATCCAGACTTTCGCCCGGATGGCGCGCGAAAATGGTGGCGCCATCACCACAAAATCTACCGTCGCCGCGATCACGCGCACAGAACACGGCTGGTCTGTCACCGCGGGCGACACAACCTATGAGACCCGCAATCTGGTCAACGCCGCTGGCGCCTGGGTCGATCACATTGCTGAACTGGCAGGTATCGCGCCACTTGGCTTTACACCGCTGCGCCGCTCAATGGCGCGTATCCCGGCACCCGGCGGGCACGACGTGAGCACATGGCCAATGCTGTTCGGCCCAGGCGAGCGGTGGTATGCCAAGGCTGACGCAGGCGCGCTGATCGTGTCACCCGCCGAGGAAGACCCAACAACACCGCATGATGCGTATGCTGATGACATGGTGCTGGCAGAAGGGCTCGCCCGGTATGAGGCCCATGTAACGGAACCAGTCAACCGCCTGCTCAGCTCTTGGGCGGGACTGCGAACTTTTGCGTCAGACAGGACATTGGTCATTGGCCCCGATGCCCGCGACCCCAGTTTCATCTGGTGCGCCGGGCAAGGCGGCTACGGGATGCAATCGGCCCCAGCCGCCAGCCAACTGCTTGCCGACCTGATCAGCGGTGCTGCATCTACATTGCCGCCAGAGACAATCGTCGCACTTTCACCACACAGGTTCGCATGACGGATCATACCAATACCCACGGCCAACCCATCGGTGCACCGGTCCTGGGATGGGCGGGCTGTAAACCGCTGCCTCGCACCCCGATGTACGGACGTACCTGTAACGTGGTTCCACTGGAGCAGGGTCACAGTGCCGCGCTGCACGCAGCCTTTTCGGCAGATGAAACAGGCACACTTTGGACCTACATGCCCGCGGGGCCGTTCAAATCTGAGGCTGACTACGCCGCATGGGTCGCTGATGCGTGCCACAGCGAAGACCCGCTATTCTTCGCCATCATCGACAAGACGACTGGGCAGCCGATTGGTGTCGCCAGTTACCTGCGGATCCAACCCGAAAATGGTGTGGCAGAGGTGGGTTACATCACATTCTCACCAGTCCTACAGCGGACGCCGATGGCGACCGAAGCGATGTATCTGATGATGAAGCGTGTTTTTGATGAATTGGGATATCGCCGATACGAATGGAAGTGCGACGCGCTCAACGCGCCATCTCGACTGGCAGCTGCGCGGCTTGGGTTCCAGTATGACGGGTTGTTCAAGCAGGCACTGGTTTACAAAGGGCGAAATCGTGACACGGCTTGGTTTTCGATCCTCGATTGCGACTGGCCACAGGTGAAGGCGGGATTTGAGGCATGGCTGGATCCCGCAAACTTTGACGTACAGGGCCAGCAAAAGACGCCCCTCCGTACTGAACGGCGCGCCGGTCCCTAAACCTGATGAAACCGCAGCGGTTTCGTGTCCTCTCGGATCACCAGGCCCTTCGCCTCTAAATCAAGCTGCACGCACTTCTGCCACCATCCGGCGGTCGCACCGCCCGGAAACAATTCTTCGGGCAAATGCACTTTGGCAGCTTCCTTGACCTCTTTCGCAGTCATGCCCGGTGCAGCCTTCGGCAAAGTGGCCAGCATCGCGTCTTTCATGGCGGTATACTTGGCCTTATCCACGTTAGTGGTCTTGCCGAGCGTATTGATGTTTTCCACTGCGATCTTATCAGACATATGCGACCCTTTCTTTGACGTAAGGTGGGTTTAAACCCACCTTACAGGGTCGCTTCTGTCAACCATCCAAGCGGATTGTGGTGTTTTTGGGGTCGTAGGGGCTGTCTTCCACAATCTCTGCATTCCAAAGCGTGTCCAGCATTTTAACCTGCAATCTCGTCCCGACTTCAGCCAATTCCGGCTTCACATAGCCCATCCCAATCGACTTCTCGAATGCCACCGAATACCCACCCGACGTCAAACGGCCAACACGGGTGCCATTCATTGCATAAAGCGCCTCACGCCCCCAAGGATCGGCATCATCTGGACCATCAATAAGGAGGGTGACACATTTAGAGCGGATACCCTTCGCTTCCATCGCGGCCTTACCGTTGAAATCCTTGGACAAATCAACAAAGCGTGGCAAATCGGCCTCGAGCGGTGTCGCATCCCGGCCCAACTCCGTCCCAAACGCACGATAAGACTTCTCTTGCCGCAGCCAATTCTGCGCCCGCGCGCCGACCAGTTTCATACCATGCGGCTCACCCGCTTTTTCGAGCAGATCAAAGAGGTAGTTCTGCATCTCAATCGGGTGATGCAACTCCCAACCCAACTCGCCAGTATAGGCAACCCGTATCGCGTTCACGGGACACATGCCCAACTCAATCTGCTTGGCAGATAGCCAAGGGAAGCGTTTATTTGACAGTGCTGTCGCCGGATCCGCGTCCTTGATCACCGCATTCAAGACATCCCGCGACTTGGGACCAGCAATCGCAAAAACGCCCCACTGCGTCGTCACGTCCTGTTCGTTGATCCGACCGAACTCTTCCTCTTTCTCCATGACCGCTTTGTAGAGAAAGTCCTGATCATAGGCGTGCCAGCCACCAGCCGAAACCAAGTAGTAGTCATCCTCGGCCAGCCGCACGATCGTGAATTCGGTACGTGTCGTGCCATGATCTGTCAGCGCATACGTGAGGTTAATCCGACCAACACGCGGCAGTTTATTCGTCGTGAACCAATCCAAAAACGCCGTGGCCCCCGGTCCGCTGATCCGGTGTTTGGCAAAGGCTGTCGCGTCGATCAGGCCAACGCCTTCGCGGATCGCCTTGGCCTCTTCCACAGCATATTGCCACCACCCGCCGCGGCGGAAAGACCGGCTATCATGATCGTTGAAGCCTTCGGGCGCATAGTAGTTTGGACGCTCCCATCCGTTCACAAACCCAAACTGCGCACCACGGGCGGCTTGGCGATCATAAGCAGGCGATGTACGCAACGGACGACAAGCCGGGCGCTCTTCATCGGGGTGATGCAGCACGTAAACGTGGTCATAGCATTCTTCGTTCTTGCGCGCCGCAAACTCGGTCGTCATCCAGTCGCCATAGCGTTTGGGGTCAAGCGACGCCATGTCGATCTCAGCCTCGCCATCAACCATCATTTGCGCAAGGTAATAGCCCGTACCACCCGCCGCCGTGATCCCGAACGAGAACCCTTCAGCCAGCCACATGTTCGTCAGCCCCGGCGCGGGACCAACCAACGGGTTGCCATCAGGCGTATAGCAAATGGGGCCGTTGAAATCGTCCTTCAGCCCGCTGTCTTCGCAAGACGGAATGCGATGGATCATCGCCATATACTGCTCTTCAATCCGCTCCAGATCGAGCGGGAACAGATCGGCACGGAAGCTATCGGGAACACCATATTCGAAAACTGCCGGTGCGCCCTTTTCATAGACCCCCAAAATCCAACCGCCCCGTTCTTCGCGCACATAAGACTGTGCATCCGCATCACGGACCACGGGGTGTTCGACATTGCCTTCAGCGCGGAACGCTTCCAGCGCGGGGTCTTTATCCATCACGATGAACTGATGCTCGACCGGAATCGCTGGGATTTTGATCCCCAGCTTCTTGGCCGTCGTCTGCGCGTGGTTGCCAGAGGCAGTGACAACATGCTCTGCCGTAATCACAATCTGCTCGTCCGAGGGCACAAGGTTACCGCCCTTCTCAACCATCTTGGTGCAGGTCACCTCCCACGCTTCACCGTTCCATTCAAAGGCATCAGCCTGCCACTTGCGTTCAATGATCGCACCATGCTGACGCGCGCCCTTGGCCATCGCCTGGGTCACATCGGCGGGATTAATGTAGCCATCGGTGTGGTGGTAAAGCGCGCCTTTCAGGTCCTCCGTGCGGATTAACGGCCACTTCGCCTTGATTTCATCGGGGGTCATCCAGACGTAAGGCACATCACAGGTTTCAGCAGTGGACGCATAGAGCATATACTCATCCATCCGCTCTTGCGTCTGCGCCATGCGCAGGTTGCCAACGACAGCGAAACCAGCGTTCAACCCGGTTTCCTCTTCAAGCGATTTATAGAAATCGACCGAATACTTGTGGATATGGGTCGTCGCAAAAGACATGTTGAACAAAGGCAGCAAGCCCGCAGCATGCCATGTTGAACCAGAGGTCAGCTCATCCCGCTCTAGCAGCATCACATCATCCCAACCGGCTTTGGCCAAGTGATAAGCAATCGACGTGCCAACCGCGCCGCCACCGACAACCAGTGCTTTGACCTGCGTTTTCATGATGACGACTCCCTTGGCATCCTTGGCGTTAACTTGCGCGAAACCGCAGCCGCGCGAAAGAACCAGCCGACCGCTTAAAGCGCAAAACCGACAAGGGGTCAGGCTTTCCCTACTAGGCAAATCACTCATGCCGTGTTTCGTTAGGGCCATTTAGGGGAATGGTATGACGATTTATCGCTTGAAAGATGCAGCAACTTTGGCCGACGCCAGCTACAAGGCAGGCCGGATCGTCAGCCCCCGCGTTATCAAGTCCCTGGATCACAACGACGTACAGGCGCATTTGCTGGAAGGGAACATCTTGCTGTTGCCAGGTTCGAATTCGGTCCGCGACTATGTCAAATTCAACCTGCGCCCGCTGCGACTGGGTGGTCAGCGTTTTGTGCTGAAACATGCAACCAGCAGCGAAAAAGGCGCATCAGGCACCAAATGGCACCAGGGTTTTCTGCGGTATTCGATCGAAATCTTTGAATGGCTCAAGCGCGAAGGCGTCACGCCCAACTACATCATCGGTCATTCGCTAGGTGCTGCCGCGGCACAGATCCTGTCCAAGACCTACAACACACCGGCCATCGGCTTTGCCGCCCCGCGCCCCAAATGGAGCAAACACGGCGTTGTAAAAGACGGGCGTTGCCTGCTTGTGAACCGCACCGATGACCCGGTGCCAAAGGTTCCTTCAGCCTACCACCACATGGGAAAGACAAAACTGTTCAAGTCTGTGAAGCACAAAAGCCTCTTTGCGCACTCAATGAGACATTACATCAACATCATTGAAGAAGACGATAAGTTCAAAACCTTGCCAGAAATCTGGGCAGGCTAAAGCATCGCTGGCACGACCAGATCAGGCGGTCTGTGACCATCGGCAAAGGTCTTGATATTCACGATCACTTTTTCGCCCATCTCAATACGCCCTTCGAGGGTCGCTGACCCCATATGCGGCAGCAAGATCGCGTTAGGCAATTCGCGCAGGCGCGGATTAATCTCATGCCCCCGTTCAAACACATCAAGGCCCGCACCCGCGATCTCACCTGCGCGCAACATCCGCGTCAGAGCATTTTCATCAATCACCTCGCCGCGTGACGTGTTCACAATCACAGCATCAGGTTTCATCAACTTTAATCGTCGGGCATTCATCAGGTGAAATGTAGATGGGGTATGTGGGCAGTTGATCGACAGAATATCGACACGGGCCACCATCTGATCAAGGCTTTCCCAATAGGTCGCATCCAGTTCTTCCTCAACCTCAGGCCGCAGACGTTTGCGGTTGTGGTAATGTACCTGCATGCCAAATGCAGCAGCGCGGCGCGCGACGGCCTGACCAATCCGGCCCATGCCCAGAATACCTAAACGACGCCCTTTGATCCGGCCACCCAACATCGCAGTCGGTGCCCAACCGCGCCAATCCTCGGACTGAGCGACACGCAGCCCTTCGGCCATACGGCGCGTGACACCGAGGATCAGCGCCATCACCATATCGGCGGTATCTTCGGTCACAACACCAGGGGTGTTCGAGACGTGAATGCCGCGTTGGCGCGCCGTGGCCACGTCAATATGGTCAACGCCCGCGCCATAATTCGCGATCAGTTTCAACTGCTCGCCTGCACGCCCCAGCAACTTAGCATCAATCTGATCTGTGATGGTGCATACCAAAACATCAGCGCGCGCCATCGCTTCGGCGAGTTGATCGTTCGTCATCTGTGTGTCGTCATCGCGCAGTTCGACGTCAAAAAGCTCTTTCAGCCGGGTTTCGACCACCTCGGGCAACCGTCGCGTCACGACAACACTTAACTGCTTACCTGGCATGCAATGCCCTCCCACGGGTTTTCAAATCGGCCTTGTCATGGCAGGTTGCGCGAAAGGGACGCGCAGCACAAGAACCGCGCGCCGCAAAAGTGAGCAGTAAGGGCAAACAATGGGTGCAGTGGCGCATTGGTTTCGCGTGTTTCAGATCGCAACGTTTGCGATTGTCTTGGGTATGGGCGCTGTCTCTGCGCAGACCAGCGACACGGGGCCTGCAATCGGACCCGAAACAAACCTGCCTTTGCCACGCTATGTGTCTTTACGTGCCAGCGAAGCCAACGTGCGCCGTGGCCCGTCCTTGTCCCACCGGATCGACTGGGTGTTTCAACGCCGCGATATGCCATTGCAAGTGGTCGCTGAATACGGCCACTGGCGCCGCGTGATCGACCGCGACGGACAGGGTGGCTGGGTGCATTACCGCATGCTGTCCGGCGCGCGCACCGTTGTGATTGAAGAGCCAGAAACAGCATTGCGTGCACGGCCGGAACCAAACGCGCTGGAAAACGCTTTGCTAGAGCCAGGTGTGGTGGCACGCCTTGGCGATTGTAACCCTGAATGGTGTCAGTTGACTGCGGGTGGCTACAAAGGCTGGGTCCCCAAGACGACGATCTGGGGCGTGGCTGACGCAGAAATCCGCGACTAGGCGGCCTTATCCAACCCACGCCCTTTGAGCAGAGCCTCAACACCCGGCAGACGCCCACGGAAAGCGATGTAAAGCTCAGCGGCATCAACCGATCCACCAGATGACAGGACTGTCTCTTCCAATCGTTTGGCGGTCTCGGGATCAAACGGGCCACCTGCCTCTTCGAATGCGGCGAATGCGTCGGCGTCCATCACCTCTGACCACATGTAGCTGTAGTAGCCGCTGGAATAGCCATCCCCCGCAAAGACATGGGCAAAATGCGGGGTTGCGTGGCGCATACGAATAGCATTGGGCATCCCGATTTCTTCGAGGATCTCCGCCTGACGCTGCATTGGATCCGTCGGAGCGGACCCATCATGAAAGCCCAAATCAACAAGGGCAGAGGCCACATATTCAACCGTCTGAAACCCCATATCATAGGTCGCAGCACCCAACATACGTTCCAACAAATCCTCTGGCATGGGCGCGCCGGTGTCAGCATGTGTTGCAAACTCCGCCAGCACCTCAGGCACCTCAAGCCAGTGTTCGTATAGCTGGCTGGGCAATTCAACAAAGTCCCGCGCCACAGACGTGCCCGAGATGCTTTCATAAGTCACATCCGACAGCATCTGATGCAAGGCGTGGCCAAACTCATGGAACAGCGTGCGCGCATCGTCGTAGGACAACAAAGCCGGCTTTCCTGCCTCAGGCTTTGCAAAGTTGCAGACATTGATCACCTGCGGTCGCACATCGCGCCCGAGCCTGTGTTGCGACCGCATCGCCGAACACCATGCGCCCGACCGTTTGGACCCACGTGCAAAATAATCACCGATAAAGACGGCTACATGTTCATCGTCACGGGTCACTTCCCAAAGGCGCACATCGGGGTGGTAGACAGGTCCCTCAATCGGTTCGAATTCAAGTCCGAACAGCCGGTTTGCGCATGCAAATGAAGCATCAATCATCCGGTCCAATTGCAAGTACGGCTTCAGCTCTGCCTCATCGAGATCATGCAGTTCCTTGCGCCGTTTCTCTGCATAGAAGCGCCAATCCCAAGGCTCCAGCGGCCCGTCAAAACCATCCGCATGCAGCATACGCTGCAAAATGGCGGCATCCGCCTCGGCCGCCGCCTTTGCAGGTTCCCAGACCTTCATCAAAAGATCACGCACGGCCCCCGGCGTGCCTGCCATTTCGGTCTCAAGCTTGAAATCGGCAAAGGTGTCATACCCCAGCAGTTTCGCCCGCTCTTCGCGCAGTTTCAGAGTCTCAGCCGCGATGCCACGGTTATCGGTGTCACCACCATTGGCCCCGCGCGCGCCCCAAGCCTCATAGGCCTTCTGGCGCAAATCGCGCCGCTCTGAGAACTGCAGGAAAGGCACAATCAGAGAGCGGGACAGGGTAACAACGGGACCGCCCGCTTCTTTCTCCTCGCCCGCCGCTTTGGCTGTGGCCACAACAAAATCTGGCAAGCCAATCAAATCGTCCGCACCAAGCGGCATGAACCATTCACGCTCATCCGACAGCAGGTTCTGGGTAAACTCGGTGCCAAGCACCGACAGGCGCGATTTCACCGCGCGCAGGTCCTCGGCGGCTTTGCCTTCCAACTGCGCCCCTGCCCGGACAAAGCCGCGCCGTGACAGCATCAGGACGCGCTGCTGTTCATCAGTCAGATCCAATTCCGCGCGACGATCCCAAACCGCCTCAACCCGCGCAAAAAGTGCTTTATTCTCGACAACCTCGGAGCCATAGGCGCTCAGCATCGGTGCAAAGTCGCGCTGAAGCTCCTCTCGTTTGGGATTACTGTCCGCACCGGCGACATTGTAGAACGCACCTAGAACACGCCCCAGTGTTTCCTCAGCGCGCTCAAGCGCCTCAACTGTGTTGGCAAAACTCGGCGGCTCAGGATTGTCCGCGATCGCCGCAATGTTGGCGCGCGCCTCGGCCAAGGCCACCTCGACCGCCGGCGCATAATCATCGTCAGATATCAGATCAAAAGGCGGTAATTCAAACGGTGTGTTCCAGTCGGCAAGCAGTGGATTTGTCATGGCAGAACTCCTTTGCGGTAGAGGTAGGGCTTCGTTACCCCAGGTGCCACCTCAATGGCTTCTTCTTGGCAAAAAAACGCAGATTCGGCGCTCACCGGGACCGCATCCGTCTCTCAAATCGGCGTAGCGCTATGGAGAGGGTAATCGTGATCGTGAGATACACAAGCGCCACCACATTATAGGTTTCAAAGTAGCGAAAATTGCCCGCTGCCGTCACCTTGCCCAATTGGGTGACGTCGGTGACACCCAGCACACTGACCAACGAGGAATCCTTCACCATCGCGACGAAATCATTGCCCAAAGGTGGCAGGATGGTCTTGAGCGCTTGCGGAAACACAATAAAGCGAAACCGCTGCCAGCGATTGAGGCCCAGCGCCTCTGCCGCTTCGATCTGCCCTTCGTCGACCGATTGTAGCCCCGCGCGGAATACCTCGGCCAGAAAGGACGAATAGGCGATGGTCAGTGCAATCACCGCGCGCCATAAAAGCGAGAAATCACGGGTGCGGATAGGATCGAACCCGATGCCTTCCGCGATCCAGTTCCAGCTTGCGACCATGGCAGGGGCAAGCACGAAGGCCACGTAGAGCAACAGCACGATAATCGGGATGCCGCGCACAATCTCAATGTAGAACCGCGCCATCTGGCGTAGGATCAATGAACGCGACAGAACGGCCAGGGCAAGCAACAGACCCAGCACGCAGGCCATCGTGTAGGACACGACCGTCACATAGATCGTTACCCAGATGCCCCGCCTTAGGGTCGACAAAACGCGGCTGTATTCTTCAACCGTCAGGACCTGCCAAAACAGGTAGATACCAATCGCCACCACAGCGACCAGCCACCAAGGGAAGTCCTTGTCATTGGGGGAGGTAGGGATCATCGGGCGTGACCCCGGACCTCCACATCAGTGCCTATTCGCCCAGCTTGTATTCAAGGAACCACGTCGTGTTCAGCGCATCAATCGTGCCATCCGCCGTCATATCGGCAATCGCGGCATTGATCGGTTCAACCAGATCAGAGCCTTTGGGAAAGATGAAACCAAAATCCTCGGTCCCCAACTTTTCACCGATAATCTTGAGCCCACCATCGGAGGCATCAACATAGCCGTTACCCGCTGTGCCATCGGTCAGCACCAGATCAACGTCACCCGTGCGTAGCGCCTGAACTGTCGCCCCAAATGTCTCCATCAGTTTGATGCGTGGGTTCGCTTCGTCCCCATCCAGCACGTCATAGACACCAACGTAGAACGGCGTTGTGCCGGGCTGGGCTGCCATCAGCAGGTCGTCGTCCGCAGCAAAACTGGCGGCGTCGGCAAAGCGGTCCTCATCACCGCGCACCATCATGACCATTTCGGATGTCATATATTTGTCTGAAAAATCAACGACTTCAGCGCGGTCTTCGCGGATCGTGATCCCGGTCATGCCCATATCGAACTGGCCTTCCGACACGGCTGGAATCATCGCGTCCCAGCTGATGTTTTCATAAACAATGGTCGCATTCAGCCGCTCGGCAATTTCAGCCATCGCATCATATTCCCAACCAACCGCATCACCATTGCTGTCGATGAACTGCAAAGGGGGATAGGCGTTTTCCGTCACAACAACGATTTCGCGGCCTTCTAGGTCTGGCAAATGGCCATCCGCGACCGCTGTTGTCGCCAAAAGGCCCGCGACCAGTGTTGCAAGTAATCTCATGTCAATCTCCCCAGATTTGTGTTTGTCCGCAGTATGAACGTCAGTCCGCCTCGCGCAAGCCCCTGCCATGGCAGACCGGGCAATCCGCGCGCGGTTTCGCACCAATTGTGCGGGTCTGCGCGTAGAGTGCGTCGTAAATCAGCAAACGGCCCGCAAGAGGATCGCCTGCAACCGTGATCAGCTTGACCGCTTCAACCGCCATCATCGCGCCGATCACGCCGGGAAGCGGGCCGATCACGCCCGCTTCAGCACAACTTGGAACCAACGACGGGTCTGGCGCCTCGGGGAATACGCATTCATAGCATGGCGTGCCTTTGGCCGGATCATAAACGCTGATCTGTCCTTCCCATTGGGTGAGCGCCGCTGCAACCAACGGACGCCCGGTGGTGACCGCAGTCTTGTTGATCAGATACCGTGTTTCAAAGTTATCAGTACCATCCAGCACCATATCATAGTCGGCAAACAGCTCTTCGGCGATATCCGCTTCCAGCCTGCGATGATAGGGCCGCACGGTCACAAAGGGGTTTTGCGCCACCATCGCCTCTGCCGCAGAATGGACCTTGGGCATACCGATATTGCGGTCCAGGTGGATCACCTGCCGTTGCAGATTGGCGTTCTCGACCACATCGTCGTCAATCACACCAATGGTCCCGACACCCGCTGCCGCCAGATATTGCAGCGCAGGTGCGCCCAATCCCCCGGCACCCACAACAAGAACCTTCGCATCGCGCAACGCCTTCTGGCCCGGCCCACCGACCTCGCGCAGGATAATGTGGCGCGCGTAGCGGTCCAATTCCGTGGGTGAAAAACTGTCCGATTTCGGCGCGGGCGTTTCTTGGGTTTGCACGCGGGCGCGCAAGTTAGTCAGAAATTTCCGGTAGACCCAAACCAAGATGCCGAAGCCAAAGAAAATCGCCCAGAGCCGCGCATCCCCCCCTGTCGCCATCCGCAAAGGGTGACCATTGGGCAGGATGAAATGAATGATCATGACGCCCACCAACAAGATCGCCATCATGTTCCAGCGCACGGCATAGGGCACCTTCATCGCCCATCCAATCACCCAAAGGGTGATTGCCATTGTGCCAACCATAATCATTTGCCGGTTGACCCAAAGCCGCCTGCGCCCCGGGCCGTTTCATCAAGATCATGCACCGTTTCAAAGCGCGCCTGTATGACTGGCGCGACAATCATCTGTGCAATCCGCATCCCATGCGAAATCGCAAAGCTTTCGTCACCCAAGTTTACCATGATCACACCCAAAGGGCCGCGATAGTCGCTATCAATGGTGCCCGGTGTATTCAGCAGCGTGATACCATGCTTCAGAGCCAAGCCTGACCGCGGTCTGATCTGGACCTCAAAGCCGTCAGGGATCGCCATACGCAGACCCGTGGGGACCAATGCCCGTGCACCCTTTGCCAACATCACAGACGCGCGATCCGAAAAATTGGCCCTCAGATCAGCACCCGCAGCCCCTGCGGTCTCGTAGGCAGGCAAACCAACGCTTTGATCTGCACCCTCTTCCCAAAGAAACCGGATCGTCACGCTCACGCAATCGCCTCGGCAATACGTTGGGCAAGTGTTGCAGCAACGGCGTCTTTCGACATACGCGGCCAGCTTTCCGCGCCATCCGCCGAGATTAACGTCACTGCGTTTTCAGACCCGCCCATGATGCCCGTTTCTGGCGATACATCATTCGCTACGATCCAATCGCACTGCTTGCGTAGACGTTTGGCCGTCGCATTGGCGATGACATCATCGGTTTCAGCGGCAAAGCCAACCACAAGCTTGGGACGTCCCTTGGACATTTGCGATACGGTCGCCAGAATATCCGGGTTCTCTGCAAAATCGAGCTTTGGCAGGCCCGAACCATCCTTCTTGATCTTGCTATCCCCGGCATTGGCTACATGCCAATCAGCCACCGCAGCGGCAAAAACAGCCGCATCCGCAGCACCCGCCGCTTGCACGGCCTCAAGCATTTCCTGCGCTGTCTGTACTTTCACCACGGTCATATCCATCGGAGGCGGCACATCTGCCGGGCCGGTGACAAAGGTCACATCAGCACCCAGTGCCGCCAGGGCCTTGGCAATCGCGGTCCCCTGTGCGCCAGACGAGCGATTGGCGATGTAACGCACCGGATCAATCGGTTCATGCGTTGGGCCAGAGGTCACCAAAACATGTCGGCCGTTCAGTGGGCCGTCTGCCAAAGCCGCATCAATAGCTGCAATAATCTCGGGCACCTCGGCCATCCGCCCGGGCCCGTATTCACCACAAGCCATATCACCTTCATTCGGGCCCACGACCAAGATGCCGTCACCCTGCAATGTCGCCAGATTGCGTTGAGTGGCGGGGTGATCCCACATCCGCACATTCATGGAAGGCGCAATCAAAACGCGCTTATCAGTGGCCAAAAGCAGGGTTGAAGCCAGATCATTCGCCAAACCACCTGCCATCTTGGCCATCAGGTCGGCTGTGGCAGGGGCCACTACAATCAAATCAGCCGCGCGGGACAATTCGATATGCCCCATCTCGGCCTCATCGGTGAGGTTGAACAGGTCTTGGTACACCTTTGACGCGGAAAGGGCAGACAAACTGAGCGGAGTTACAAACTCTACACCCGCCTTGGTTAAAACCGGCGTGACCTGTGCCCCTTGTTCACGCAGACGGCGCACAAGGTCCAACGATTTGAAGGCGGCAATGCCGCCTCCTACAATCAACAGAATATGCTTGTCTGCCAGCATCAAAGGTCTCCGGTCGGGGTCGCCTGACACTAGGTCAGATCAGACCGGAAACACAATGTCTTGGGTCATGCAAAAAATGCGTGGACCTCAGAACTTTGGGACTCAAGGCTTTTGCGCATCTTGCCGAATGCGGCGGCCTCAAGCTGGCGCACACGTTCTTTCGACAGTCCAAGCTCTGTGCCGAGGCTTTCCAAAGTACGTGGATCTTCTCGCAGCTTACGCTCACGCACGATGAACTGCTCACGATCGTTCAGACCGGTTAGCGCGGTCAGCAACCACTGGCGCAACGTATCATTGTCATGATTGCTCTCGACTGTTTCAGCCGCCTGCGGACCATCATCCTCTAACGCATCAATCCATTCGCGGCCTTCATCTTCGACCGATTGGGTCGCATTCAAAGAAAAATCGGACCCAGACAACCGGCCTTCCATCATCTCTACATCATGAAGCGGCACGCCAACTTCTATTGCGATCAATTCGCGCATCTTGTGCTTGTCTATGGCTCTACCTTCAGCCGCCGCTTCGCGCTCTAACCGAGCCTGTACGCGGCGCATGTTGAAGAACAACGACTTTTGCGAAGACGTGGACCCGGTACGCACCATCGACCAATTGCGCATCACATAGTCCTGAATGGACGCTTTGATCCACCAAACCGCGTAGGTTGAAAAGCGCACGCCACGGTCAGGATCAAATTTATCGGCCGCCTTCATCAGACCAACCGATGCTTCCTGAATAAGATCATTCATTGGCGCGCCGTAACGCTTGAATTTCGAGGCCATTGAAATCGCCAGACGCATATAAGCCGTGATCAGGCGATGCAGGGCCTGTTCATCACGTTCATCCCGCCACGCATAAGCCAACGCTAGCTCGGTTTCAGCGTCAAGCAACTCTGCTTTCATCGCCGTCCGAGACAAAGTCTGATCAGAAAAACCGGAAACGCCCATTGTATTTCTCCCATGCGTGCAGTGAGGTGCATTAACTTTGTTGTCTGAAATAGTTACGCAGGGTTGAAGAAAATGGATCACAAAAAGTATCGCTTATGCCATTGCCGAACCTCACGCTTGTCCTAGGTGGCGCTGCCTCTGGCAAATCCGCCTATGCTGAAAGCCTTATTTTACAGGCCGGGGGCACTCCAGTCTATATCGCGACGGCCCAAGCATTCGATGCGGAAATGGTCGAAAAAATTGCACGTCATCGACACATGCGCGGGGACGGCTGGACCACAATCGAAGAACCAATCGACATCGCAGGCGCGTTGAGAAAATGCACCGGCACTGATCCCATATTAATTGATTGCGTCACGCTTTGGCTAACCAATGTGATCTTGGGCGACCATGATGTCGAACACTACAGCAACGCACTGTTATCCGCCTTGGCAGATTGCCAAGCACCGGTTGTGATCGTCTCAAACGAGGTTGGCCAAGGCATCGTGCCCGACAACGCCTTGTCACGCCGATTTCGCAATGCGCAAGGGCGTCTGAACCAAAGACTGGCAGCAGAGGCCGAATTGGTCGTCGCAGTCATGGCCGGCATCCCGCGGACACTCAAAGGCAGTACGCCGTGACTAAGCTCTGGATGGTACGCCACGGCCCCACACATGCCAAAACAATGGTCGGGTGGTCGGACATTCCGGCAGATTTGTCAGATACCGATGCCCTCAAACGGTTGCGCGGATACTTGCCCGATGCCCCGGTTGTTTCATCCGATCTGATCCGCGCCAGTGCAACAGCGGACGCACTGACGCCCGACATCAGGTTGCCACATGATCCAAGCTTGCGGGAAATCAACTTTGGTGACTGGGAACTGCGCAGCTTTGCTGACGTGGAGGCCGAGGACCCCAAGACGATCCGGGCCTATTGGGAAACGCCGGGACATATTACGCCGCCGGGTGGTGAAAGTTGGAACGCCGTTCGTCAAAGGGTCGACACCGCAATTGATGCATACTTGGCAGGCGGGCATAGCGATCTGATCGTTGTGGCCCACTTTGGTGTAATCCTGACGCAAGTGCAGCGCGCTCTGGGCATCGGGGCATACGAGGCATTCAGCCATCGGATCGACAACCTTTCCGTGACAGTGCTGGAGCATGCGGATGGTCGATGGACCAGCGGGCCTATCAATCACAACCCTTGATGGGGCTGTTCACATAAGATCGTTCGTCTTGGGTAAGGCCGGCCATTAAGAAGGCAGTCATGACATATCAACTCTATATCGGTGATCGCACCTTCAGCAGCTGGTCCTTGCGCGGCTGGCTTATGCTCGAGAAATTCGGGCTTTCTTTTGAAACGCATATGGTGGGGCTGTACTCCGGCACAATGCAAGCAGATCTGGCGCATCTTGCACCCGCCAAAACCGTACCCGTTCTGCAAACGGCAGAAGGGCACATCCTGAGCGACAGTATTGCCATGGCTGAAACGCTGGTCGAGCGTCACCCGGACATTGACCTGTACCCACGCGACAGCGCCGCCCGCGCTTTGGCTCGCTCTATCACGGCAGAAATGCACAGCGGCTTTCAGGCATTGCGCGATGCTTGCCCCATGATGATCCGCTTTGGATGGGTGGGCTTTGAAGCTTCGCAAGCAGTGAAAGACGATCTGGCAAGAATTGAAATGCTCTGGACATTGGCACGTAAACAACACGGGAGCGGTGGGCCGTGGCTGTTTGGCAACTACTCACTGGCTGACGCTTTCTATGCACCAGTCGCAATGCGCATCACAGCTTATAATCTGCCGGTCAGTGCTGCGGCCAAAGACTACGTGGACGCGCACCTGAATGATTCCGCATTCCTGTCATGGCGCAAAGCCGCCTTGGAAGAAGTACATGAACCGTGGCCCTACCCAAGCGACCTTGGCCAAATACCCTGGCCTAGCGCCACAGATTAACCATTCTTAAAGAACCTGCGCCTACCCGTTAACCAAGAACGGGGGAACGCGATGGTCGCTTTGACCTACACGGTAGCATTCGAAGGGGTTGAGGCGCGGCTGGTCGAAGTCCAATGCGCCGTCACACCCGGAATCCCTGCGTTTTCCATCGTAGGCCTGCCGGACAAAGCCGTATCCGAGGCGCGCGAAAGAGTGCGCGCTGCGTTAACCGCGATGGCGATTGCGCTGCCGTCAAAGCGGATCACCATCAATCTGTCCCCCGCTGATCTGCCAAAGGAAGGGTCGCATTTCGATCTTCCTATCGCCTTGGCGCTACTGGCAGCGCTTGACATCATACCCCGCGACGATGCCGAACAAACCGTCGCCTTGGGTGAGCTTTCGCTTGACGGCACTCTTGTGCCTGTCGTGGGCGCGCTGCCCGCCGCCATGGCGGCAGGACAGGATAATCGCACCCTCCTCTGCCCGCATGCCTGCGGCGCAGAGGCCGCTTGGGTAGGCGCAGTCAATGTCATCGCCCCGCGCAGTTTGGCCGAAATGGTCAGGCACTTCACTGGACAGGCCGTGCTGCAACCCTCCGAACCCGGCGAAGTTTTAAGCCAAACAGGCGCGCGCGATCTGTCCGAGGTGAAAGGCCAGGAACGGGCCAAACGGGCGTTGGAAATCGCCGCAGCAGGACGGCATCACCTGCTTTTGGTCGGATCACCGGGATCGGGCAAATCCATGCTGGCAGCACGTATTCCCGGCATCCTGCCGCAACTGACGCCGACAGAAGCGTTAGAGACATCAATGATCCACTCCCTCTCTGGATTGCTCGATGAAGGCGGCATCAACCGCGAACGCCCGTTTCGCGAGCCGCACCATACGGCATCCATGGCAGCAATCGTGGGTGGTGGCCGCAGCGCCAAACCCGGCGAGATCAGCCTTGCCCACAACGGCGTACTTTTCATGGATGAATTTCCAGAGTTCCCGCGCACAGTGTTGGAAACACTGCGGCAACCCATCGAGACCGGAGAGGTGGTCGTCGCGCGTGCCAATGCGCATGTGCGCTATCCTTGCCGGTTCATGCTGGTCGCTGCTGCAAACCCCTGCAAATGCGGGTATCTGGCTGATCCCGCGCGCGCCTGCGCGAGGGTGCCCGTCTGTGGCGAGGACTACATGGGGCGCATTTCAGGGCCATTGATGGACAGGTTCGATCTACGGGTCGAAGTGCCGCCCGTTGCCTTCACCGATCTGGATTTGCCAGAAAGCGGCGAAAGCTCTGCTGATGTCGCTGCCCGCGTGCGTCAGGCCCGTGATGCACAAACAGAGCGCTTTGTCGGCCACCCCGATGTGCGGGTCAACGCAGATGCCGAAGGACATCTATTGGATGAAATCGCCACACCCGATACCAAAGGTCGTGCGCTTCTCATCAAAGTCGCCGAACGGTTCGGGTTGTCAGCACGCGGCTATCACCGGGTCCTGCGCGTCGCGCGTACAATAGCTGATCTGGAAGGGTCCGAAGACGTGCGCAAACCACATGTTGCCGAAGCTGTCAGTTACCGGTTGGCTATGGCAAAAGAAGTCTAGCGGCGCGCCTCAATCGCGTGCCAAATCTTCTCGGCGATATTGACGCCGTCGAAACGCTCAAGCTCCTGAATGCCTGTGGGCGAGGTCACATTGATCTCGGTCAGCCAGTCACCGATCACATCGATACCAACAAAAATCTGACCCTTTTCGCGTAAAAGCGGGCCAATTCGCGCACAAATCTCGCGGTCGCGGTCGGTCAGGTCAACTTTTTCAGGTCGCCCGCCAACATGCATGTTTGAGCGTGTTTCTCCTGCGGCCGGTACACGGTTGATCGCGCCAACGGGTTCACCATCGACCAGGATCACACGTTTATCGCCCTTGGAAACGGCCGGCAGAAACTGTTGCATGATCAGTGGCTCTCGATTGATGCCCGCAAAAAGCTCATGAAGGGATGCCAGATTGCTGTCATCTGCTTTCAGCTTAAAGACACCTGCGCCGCCGTTGCCATAAAGCGGCTTGAGAATGACATCACCATGCTGCGCGCGAAAACGCTTCAACGTCTCAAGGTCTCGGGCGATCATTGTTGGGGGGGTCAGGTCAGGGAAATTCAACACCAGCAGCTTTTCAGGATAATTCCGCACCCAAAACGGGTCGTTCACAACCATCGTATCCGGGTGGATCATGTCCAGAATATGCGTGGTTGTGATGTAGCCCATGTCAAAAGGCGGGTCCTGCCGCAGCCAAACCACATCAAATTCAGCCAGATCCACGGTCTGTTCATCGCCAAGTGCGAAGTGATCGCCCTTCACACGCTGCACCGTCAAAGGCCAGCCTGTGGCCGTTACGCGACCCTGATCATAGGCCAGCTTGTCCGGTGTGTAGTAGAACAGGCTATGCCCGCGCGCCTGTGCCTCCTCGGCAATCCGAAAGGTGCTGTCGGCATCAATATCAATCGGACCAATAGGGTCCATCTGGAAAGCGATCTTCAGCGACATGGTGCGGCCTCTTGCATAGATGATATGCCGCGTTGATGGCCTAGCCACAGATCATGTGCAATGGGATGTCACATTTCCATAAAGGCGTTTTCGATCACTTTGAGGCGACCCATGCCATTCACAACTGCCAGATCAAAGCGCACATCGGTCAGTTGACCGCGCGGTTCATCAGTCAGAAACTCTGTCGCGCTGGTAACAATGCGTTCCATCTGCCGACGACCCAGCCGGCCAGCGGCGGTCGCAAAACTGCGGCTTTTCTTCACTTCGACGAAAACAACGGTGTCCCCGTCCCGCACAATCAGATCAATTTCGCCAGCTTTTCCACGCCAGCGACGCGCCGCGATATCGTGCGCGCGCGCTGCATAATCATTTGCAACGATATCTTCAGCAGCAAGCCCTGCGTGATACCCGACTGTTCCGGTCAATCGTCTTCTCCCAAACCCAGTGCGATCTGATAGACCTGCCTGCGCGGCAAACCCAACGCCCCTGACACAACTGTTGCCGCATCCTTGACCCGCATCGTTTTCATCGCCTCGCGCAAAGCGCCGGTGATATCATCGTTGGCCACATCAACCGCACCAGCGCGCCCAACCAGAACAACGATTTCACCCTTCACGGATCGCGCCGCAAATGCATCTGCCAGTTCCGCCAATGTCCCGCGCGTCACCTCTTCAAACTTTTTTGTCAGCTCGCGGCAAACGACCGCTTCTCTCTGACCCCCCAGAACATCGCGCAAATTGCCTAACATTTCCCCAACACGTTTCGGGCTTTCGTAAAACACCAACGTAAACGGCACATCCCGCAGTCCGGCGATCTCGGTTTCGCGTTGTTTCTTTGACGCAGGCAGAAACCCAACAAAGGCGAACCGGTCCGTGGCAAGCCCGGAAACGGTCAGTGCCGCAAGTACAGCAGATGCACCTGGCGCTGAAGTCACCGGCAACCCTTCGGCAATCACAGCGCGCCCCAATTCATACCCCGGATCCGCTATCAAAGGTGTGCCCGCCTCGGACACGTATGCCACCGAAACTCCACTTTTGATATCTGCAACCAGCCGCGCCACAGCGCCATCACCACTATGATCATGGAACGCCACGACCTTGCGGCCATTCAACGGCACGCCGTGAATTTCCATCAGTTTGCGCGCCGTGCGGGTGTCTTCTGCAGCGATCAAATCGGCCGAGGCCAGAATATCCAGACCACGCAATGTCATATCGCGCGCGGACCCAATCGGTGTGGCCACAAAGTACAGACCGGCAGAGAGTGGCTTGGTTATATAATTCATCTCTGGACCCGGCTGCCCCCTGCTTTATGATGAGCCTCAATATCGCGGCAGGACTTTGGGTCAAACCCAAACGCCAATCGCGCGAACCAGGAGGGATACCGCGTATGTTTGCCCGTTTCAGCAACGCCCGCAAGACGCTTGCTCGTTTTTTTGCCTTTACCGCCCTGCTCTGGCTTGCCGCCTGCGACGTGACCTTGGCACCGGATGCCAATGTCGGTCAGCAGATTGATCCGACAGCCCCCATTGAAGTCGCTTTGCTGGTGCCGGGTGGGTCAGCGCAGGCAACCGACAATCAACTTGCCCAGAATTTTGAAAACGCCGCCCGATTGGCTATTGCAGACCTGCAAGGTGCCAGTGTCAATCTGACGGTCTACAACACCGCTGGCGGCAATCCACAACAGGCCGCCATCGCAGCAAGACAGGCTGTTGATGCAGGTGCAAAGATCATCATTGGGCCACTTTACGGCGAAGCGGCAAACGCCGCTGGTGTCGCAATCGCGGGCCGCAACGTGAATGTGCTCGCCTTCTCAAACAACCGCGCTTTCGCAGGTGGTAATGTATTTATCCTTGGCGCGACATTCGGCAATACCGCCGAGCGGCTCGTACAATACGGGTCACGCCAAGGCATCAGCCGCTATATGGTCGTGCATGGCGATGACCTGCCCGGACGGGTCGGCCGCGACGCCATTACTACAGCCGTACAAAGTAATGGCGCAGAGGTGGTTGGCGTTGAAAGCTATGCGCTGTCGCAACAAGGCATTTTTACCGCGACACGGCGGATTGTTTCAAACGTGCGAAACTCTGGTGCACAAGCCGTGTTCACAACGGCCGGAGCGAGTGCCGATTTGCCTATCCTGGCAACAGCCTTGCCGGATGCAGGGATGGATACTGACCGCAGCCGGTTTATCGGTCTGACACGCTGGGACACGCTGCCGCAATTGGCAGCCTTGCCGGGACTTGAGGGCGGTCTTTTTGCGATGCCTGATCCGGGCACGTCGACGCTGTTTGCAAACCGCTATGCGGCGACATATGGCGCGCAACCGCATCCGCTCGCAGGTTTGGCCTATGACGGAATTGCGGCGATTGGGGCTCTTGCTGCGGCAGGAAATTCCGATGCAGTGACCAAATCTGCATTGACCCAGCCGCAAGGGTTTCGTGGGACGTCAGGCGTCTTTCGCCTTTTGCCGAACGGCCTGAACCAGCGTGGGCTTGCCGTTGCTACTATTGAAAACAATCAGGTTGTGATCCTTGAACAAGCTCCAAGAAGCTTTGGTGGCCCCGGCCTCTGAACCCAACCTTATTTTGCAGGCAGATGCGCCGGACGGTTTGATCTGTCCGGCGTCTGTCATTTTTGATGCGCAAGCGGTGCAGACCCAGATCGCAGAGGCCATTCTTTCTGCAAAATCGGAAAAGGACGTTCGCGCCGCGACCGTTGCCGCTTTGCGGCAGGCGCGCAAAGCGGGCATGTCACAGATTGCCACCGCCTTTCAAGCGCAGCCCTTTGCATCGCGCCAGACCACGCGTGCCTATAGCTGGCTGACCGACCAGATTGTCAAAACGGTGCTGAATGTCGCGACTGAGCATCTGCACAAGCTACCGAACCCGACAGAAGGCGAGCGGCTCTCGCTGATTGCGGTTGGCGGCTACGGACGGGGCGAAATGGCACCGCATTCCGATGTTGATCTGCTGTTTCTGACGCCCTACAAAATCACGCCCTGGGCAGAGAGCGTGATCGAATCCATGCTTTATATGCTATGGGATCTGAAGCTGAAGGTCGGGCATGCCAGCAGGACCGTGAAGGACTGTCTGCGGCTCGCCAAAGAAGACTATACGATCCGCACGTCGCTGGTCGAATACCGCTATCTTGCAGGGGACGCAGAGCTTGCGACTGAATTGGGCGACAAGCTCTGGTCTGACTTGTTCAAATCAACAGCCAGCGAATTCATCGAGGCCAAGCTGGAAGAACGCGCAACAAGGCACCGTAAGCAAGGTGGGCAACGCTATGTGGTCGAACCCAATGTCAAAGAGGGCAAAGGCGGGCTACGCGACCTGCAATCGCTTTTTTGGATCAGCAAATACGTGAACGGAGTTAAAGACGCTGCCGAATTGGTCGATCTGAAGGTTTTCACCGCCGAAGAATTTGAAACCTTCGTCACCGCCGAGGATTTTCTTTGGGCCGTGCGCTGCCACTTGCACCTCATTGCGAATAGGGCCGCAGATCAGCTGACATTCGACATGCAGGTCGAGGTTGCAGCAGCCATGGGTTACACCGACCACGGCGGCAGGCGGGGCGTTGAGCATTTCATGCAAGCCTATTTCCGGCAGGCGACCCATGTCGGCGAGTTGACACGTATTTTCCTGACTGCGTTGGAAGCCAACCACACCAAACAAGAACCAATGCTCTTGCGTCTGTTTGGACGAAGCAAACGGGCCAAGGCCCCTTATGCCATCAAGCAAAACCGGCTGACCGTTGCCAGTGAAAAGGCATTCTTTGCCGATAAGCTGAATATGCTGCGTATCTTTGAAGAGGCGTTGCGCACAGGCACATTGCTGCATCCTGACGCAATGCGCCTGATCTCAGCCAACCTTGATCTGATCGACGCCGAGATGCGTGACAATAAGGAAGCACGCCGTATTTTCCTTGATCTGCTGCTGAAACATGGCAACCCTGAACGCGCGCTGCGCCGGATGAATGAATTGGGCGTATTGGCCGCGTTCATTCCCGAATTCGCACCTATCGTCGCGATGATGCAATTCAACATGTATCACCACTACACCGTTGATGAGCATACGATTCAATGCATCAGCAACCTGGCCCAGATTGAACGCAAAGAGCTGATTGAAGAACTGCCTGTTGTCTCGGGCATTCTGGAACGCGGCGTGAACCGCAAAGTGCTCTATATCGCGCTTTTGCTGCATGACATCGGAAAGGGCCGGGACGAAGATCACTCCATCCTTGGCGCCCAGATTGCACGCAAAGTGGCACCGCGTCTGGGGCTGAACAAGAAGGAATGCGAAACGGTCGAATGGTTGATCAGATATCACCTGTTGCTGTCCGACATTGCCCAAAAGCGCGATATCTCGGAACCGCGCACAGTGCGCGGTTTTGCCAAGGCGATGAAATCGGTTGAGCGGCTGGATTTGCTGACCGCCCTTACAGTCTGTGACATTCGCGGTGTTGGTCCGGGGACGTGGAACAACTGGAAAGCGGTGCTGATCCGCAACCTTTACAAAGCGACTAAGTCTGCATTGGAAACCGGTCTTGAAGACCTCAACCGCGAAACCCGCGAGGTAGAGGCCAAACGCGCGCTGCGTGCGGCCCTTTCTGATTGGGACAACAAGGCGCTTAAAGCCGAAGTCGGACGACACTATGGCCCTTACTGGCAGGGTCTTCCGCTTTCGGCGCAAACCGTTTTTGCCAAGCTGCTGCGCGAAATCGCGGATGATGAGATCAAGATCGACCTGATGCTGGATGAAGACCGCGATGCCACGCGCGCCTGCTTTGCGATGGTGGATCATCCGGGCCTCTTTAGCCGCATGACCGGGGCGCTTGCACTGGTCGGCGCGAACGTCGTGGACGCGCGGACATACACATCCAAAGACGGCTATGCGACGGCCGTTTTCTGGGTGCAGGACAACGACGGCAACCCCTACGAGGCCGCGCGCCTGCCCCGTCTGCGCAAAATGATCGAACGCACGCTGAAGGGCGAAGTCGTCGCCAAGGAAGCACTGAAAGACAAAGACAAGATCAAAAAACGCGAGCGTGCATTCAAAGTGCCTACCAACATCAGCTTCGATAACGAAGGATCCGAGATTTACACAATCATCGAGGTCGACACGCGCGACCGTCCCGGACTTCTCTACGATTTGACCCGAACTCTTGCGAATGCGCATGTCTACATCGCCTCAGCCGTCATCGCGACATATGGAGAGCAGGTTGTGGATACGTTTTACGTCAAGGACATCGTGGGGCTAAAGTACCACTCAGAAGCAAAGCGTGCCGGGCTTGAGCGTAAATTACGCGAAGCAATTGCGCAGGGTGCTGAGCGGGCGGTGGCGGGGTGATCGTCGTAACACAGGCCAATTTTTTCCAAATAATTGGACTAAAGTTTCTAGAAACTTTGGAGCCCTGCGCGTGAAACCCATTCGCCTCATGACTGGCTTTTTTACGGTCGGCATCTGGACCTTGCTCAGCCGTGTGATGGGGTTTGTACGCGATATCATGATCGCGGCCTACCTTGGCACAGGTCCGGTGGCCGAGGCGTTTCTGGTCGCATTCTCCCTGCCCAACCTGTTTCGCCGCTTCTTTGCCGAAGGCGCGTTCAACATGGCCTTTGTGCCCATGTTTTCAAAGAAGGTCGAAGGTGACGACGATGCCCAGCGCTTTGCGCAGGACGCATTTGTCGGACTGGGGGGCATCCTGACGGTCTTTACCGTGATTGGCGTCATCTTCATGCCCGCGCTTGTGGCAATGATGGCGAGCGGGTTTCTTGGCACCGAACGGTTTGACCTTGCCGTCTATTATGGACGGATCGCCTTTCCCTATATCCTGTTTATCTCGCTCACAGCCTTACTTTCGGGCGTCTTGAACGCCACAGGTCGCTTTACAGCCGCCGCAGCAGCACCTGTGCTGTTGAACATCATCTTCGTGATCGCGCTGATCATCACGGGGCTGACATGTGACTGCACCGGACCGGATGGTCAAAGCATCATCGGCCAGTCCCTCGCCTACGCCGTCCCCCTTGCTGGCATCGCGCAGCTTACCGTCGTGTGGATCGCTGCCAAACGTGCCGGATATACGCTGCGCATTGGCTTGCCAAAGATCACGCCAGAACTGAAACGCCTTGCCATCATCGCAGCCCCTGCCGCCCTTGCAGGCGGAGTCGTACAGGTCAACCTGCTTGTGGGCCGTCAGGTGGCGAGTTTCTTTGAAGGTGCTGTTGCATGGCTGAACTACGCTGACCGGCTCTATCAACTCCCGCTTGGTGTGGTCGGCATCGCCATCGGTGTCGTGCTGCTGCCGGACCTTTCACGCCGCCTGCGCGCCGGGGACGAAACAGGCGGGCGCGACGCGTTCAACCGCGCCTCAGAGATCAGCCTGGCACTGACGATCCCCGCATCGGTCGCGCTGATGGTGATCCCGCTGCCGCTCGTCAGTGTGCTGTTTGAGCGCGGCGCTTTCACCAGCGATGACACCGCCGCAACGGCCCTCGCCGTTGCTATATATGGTCTGGGGCTGCCAGCCTTTGTGCTGCAAAAGACGCTGCAACCGCTGTTTTTTGCGCGCGAAGACACAAAGCGACCATTCTATTACGCGCTGATTGCGATGGTGCTAAATGCGGCTTTGGCGATTGGTTTATCTCCCATCATTGGCTTTGCGGCTGCGGCTATTGGCACTTCTTTGACCGGCTGGGCGATGGTCATTCTGCTGATGCGCGGAACGCGCACGATGGGTGATGCGGCTAAGTTTGACGCACGGTTCAAGACACGCCTAATCAGAATCGTTCTGGCCGCCCTTGGCATGGGGCTAATCCTGATCATCACCGCAACCGTGATGAAACCGTTTTTCGCAATTGCGACCGTCCGCTATGTGGCGCTGTTGGCTTTAGTCGCCATTGGCATCATCAGCTACTTCGGGCTCGGGCATCTGCTAGGCGCATTCAAACTCTCAGAGTTCCGCCGCAATCTGCGCCGCTAAGAGCGTTCGCGCAATCGCGCCACAAGGCTGCTCCACCCACCCGGTGCCAAAACCGCAGACATCACGAACCCCGAAAAGAAGCCTGTCAGCTCTGCAATCCACTGGCTGTTGCCGCCAAAGATCAGACCAAAGATCAACTGGATCAGCAAAAGAAACCCGATCAACCGAAACGCCATGATCTGGTTCTCGCCCGCGTTCCCCAACCGCAACCAAAGCGCGTAGGTATAGGCACCGATCAAACCGTAAACGGGTGTAAAACCGCCCAACAAAGGATACGTGCCCTCAACAAGCATACCATAGGCGATCGCCCCGATGATGCTGGTCGCAACATAAAGACACAAAACCTTCACCTGCCCATAGTACTCAGCCGTGAACTTACCCAAAGCCAGCGTCAGGGCGGCACAAAAGGCGACCTGTGTGATCTGCACGTTCACAAACGGATAGGTGACAAACCGTTTGAGCATATCGAGCGAATAGTCACCATTCACCAAAACCCGATCCAGCACAGCAGCAGAGAACCCGTATTCCTCAATCGCCGCAATCCGCCAGCCAACACCGCGGGGGCCACCGATAATGCCGGCGTTGGCCAATTGAAACACGGCCTCGATACCAATTATCAAAAGGGTCAGCGCGATGACCACAGGTGGCAAAGCGTTGAACGGGCTTTCTGGCTTCATAGGGGGCTCACTGGGGCTGTTGACGTTGACGGGTCGCTCGGACATGGGTATGCGAGCCCTGCCCCGAAATCCACCCCGGACATTGCACCATGAGCCAGACAAATTTCACACCGCGCGTTTTCTCAGGGATCAAACCCTCCGGCGGGCTGACGCTGGGCAACTATCTGGGGGCGATCAAACGCTTTGTTGGTATGCAGGGTCAGATGGAAACGGTTTATTGCGTGGTCGATATGCACGCAATCACAGTCTGGCAGGACCCCAAAGAGCTGGCCAACATGACCCGCGAAGTGGCAGCAGGTTATCTAGCTGCGGGTCTCGACCCCAGCCAATCCATTTTGTTCAATCAAAGCCAAGTGGCAGCACATGCCGAACTCGGTTGGATCTTCAACTGCGTGGCCCGTGTAGGTTGGATGAACCGCATGACCCAGTTCAAGGACAAAGCAGGCAGCAACGCGGAAAAAGTGTCGCTGGGCCTTTATGCATACCCCGCTCTCATGGCCGCCGATATCCTGATTTATCACGCGACCCACGTGCCTGTGGGCGAAGACCAGAAACAGCACGTGGAACTGACGCGCGATATCGCGGCCAAGTTCAACCACGACTTTAAGACGGACTTCTTCCCTCTGACCGAACCGGTCATCGAAGGCCCTGCGATGCGCATCATGAACCTGCGTGACGGGACCAAGAAGATGTCGAAGTCAGGCGAAAGCGACATGGAACGCATCAACATGACCGATGATGCCGACAAGATCGCCAAGAAGTTCCGCAAGGCAAAAACCGATCCGGAACCACTGCCCGATACAGTGGAAAGCCTTGCCGGTCGCCCCGAAGCGCGCAATCTGGTCGAAATATACGCGGCCCTTAATGACATGACGCCCGAGGCCGTGATTGCCGAATACTCCGGCGCGCAATGGGGCACGTTCAAACCAGCGCTGGCCGATCTGGCAGTGGCAAAACTTGCTCCCATCGCGGACGAAATGGCGCGGTTCATGGCTGATCCGGCAGAGATCGACCGCATCTTGGGTGCAGGGGCCGAAAAAGCGCGCGCCATCGCAAACCCAATTCTGCGGGATACATACGATATCGTGGGCTTGCTGCGCAGCTAGCACGCTTGTGTGGACCTGCGCACAGACGCCATGCGCAAGTGGCTCTTCTGTCGCCTGATGTGATCGCCTAAATCTGGTGAACCAAGCATTGAGAGGCCACCCATGTCTACGATCGCATCAGCCCGCGTCGGCCATATTCATTTACGCGTGTCGGATCTGGATCGCGCCATTTCGTTCTATTCAGACCTTTTGGGGTTTGCCGTAACGCAGCGCTATGGCGCAAGAGCGGCCTTTCTCGCGGCCGGAGATTACCACCACCACATCGGTCTGAACACATGGGACAGCCTTGGCGCAACACCGCCGCCTGCCGGGCATACAGGGCTTTACCACTCTGCTTTCTTGTATCCTGATAGATCGGCTCTGGCACAGGTCGTTGCGCGTGTCATGGCCGCAGGTATCCCGCTCGACGGTGCCGCCGACCACGGCGTGAGCGAGGCAGTCTATATGCGTGATCCGGACGACAACGGTGTGGAACTCTACGTCGACAAACCAATGGCGGACTGGCCCCGCAATGAGGTGGGTGAACTGCGCATGGTCAATGACCCGCTTGATATGCCAGCGCTGCTCGCCCTTGCCAATTCACCGTCACAAAACTGAATCGTATAGGTGGGACCATCCAAGTGCGCGGCATAGATTCGCTCTGCCAGCCCAGCCTTGGTGCTCACCCGTCCCACGCATCACCTCGGCTCACTCTGGCGTCCGGTGTTCCCCGGCATCGGGCGCCGCTCCCACTTTACCTTAGCAAGACCCGCGCCTAGGGTTCGCCCAAGAGGGAGGGCGCATAATGGCCACCGGTACCAACATCCGCACGTATTTCGAAGGCACATGGCATGAAGGCAATGTGCCTATCATGCGCGCGGCTGATCATGGATCATGGCTGGGGACCACGGTGTTTGATGGCGCACGCTTCGTGAACGGGCTGATGCCTGATCTGGACCTGCACTGCGCCCGCGTGAACCGTTCAGCAGAGGCATTGATGATCACCCCGACGGTCAGCACCGAAGACATGATCGCGATCACGAAAGAGGGGTTGGCGCCCTACCCCAAAGGGGCCGCTGTCTATATCCGGCCGATGTATTGGGCGATCCATGGCGATCCGACAGCGATTGTACCCAGTCCCGAGGAAACAGGCTTTGCCATTTGTCTTGAGGAAATCCCCTTTGCCCCCGTGACCGCCTCAACCACCTTGGGTCTGACCAAGTTCCGTCGCCCTGTCATCGACGACGCAGTTGTCAACGCCAAGGCTGGTTGTCTTTACCCCAACAACGCCCGGATGCTGGCCGAGGTGCGCGCCCGTGGCTTTGGCAATGCGCTTGTCGCCGACGCGATGGGCAATGTCGCCGAAACCGCGACTGCAAATGTGTTCATGGTCAAGGATGGCGAAGTCTTCACGCCGATCCCGAACGGGACGTTCCTGTCCGGGATCACCCGTGCGCGGCACATCACCAATCTCAAAGCAGACGGGGTGCATGTGCATGAAACCGTCCTGACATTTGATGATTTTCGCGGCGCGGACGAGGTCTTTCTATCAGGCAATATGTCCAAAGTGACACCTGTTACGGCCTTCGAAGACCGCCAGTATCAGGTCGGACCCGTGACACGACAGGTCCGCGATATGTATTGGGATTGGGCTGCAAGCTCGGCCTGAGATTTGGACCTATCAAGCGCCATAATCTGTCGTTGCCACCACCCGGATCATGCTCCAGTATTGGAGCGAAGAGGGAGACCGTCATGCGTAAGTTCTTGGTCGTTTTGGATGATAGCCGCGAATGTCTGAACGCGATGCGGTTTGCGGCGATGCGGGCCGCCCACACTGGTGGCGGTGTCACGATTCTGTCCATCATTCCGCCAGATGAGTTCAATCACTGGATCGGTGTGGGTGAAATCATGCGCGCCGAAGCCCGCGAACGGATCGAAGTCCATTACGAGGTCTTTGCAAAATGGATGCGCGACAAACAAAACGTTCATCCTGAGCTGGTGATCCGTGAAGGCGAACCGCTGGTCGAGATCATGGCACATGTCAATGAAGACCCTGAAGTTGGGATTCTGGTGCTTGGTGCGGGGGATGACAGCAAAGGCCCCGGCCCGCTTGTCACGCATCTGAGCCGTCAATCCGGCAGTTTGCCAATACCGATCACGATCGTGCCGGGTGATTTATCAAAAGAACGGCTTGAAGCGATCACTTGATGGATCGGTCTGCGGCATGGGGCATCGCCGCTGCCATGCCTGTGCTGGCGGTAGTGTTTTACTTTTTCACGCGCAATCTGCCGCCCTTTTGGGGATATGGTGCTGGACTCGGCTTTTATTGGGTTTGCGTCTTGGTCCCACTGATCCTCTGGCGTGGCGGTTTCCAGCGCGCCAAGTTTCGTCTGGACTTACCCAGCCGCCCCCTGATTGCTTTGAATGCGCTTTTGGTCCTTGGCGTCGCTGGGGCGGCGGGCATTGCACTTTGGGACAATCCGTTGCCGCTTTGGGTTGTAGGCGTGATGGTGCTTGGCGCACTGATGAACGGTACGCTGGAGGAAGTCTTTTGGCGCGGCACGCTGCTGCGGGATAATGCCTCAAAGACTGCGCAGTTTGGCCAAATCATTCTGTTCACCGCTTGGCATATCGCCCTGCTTTTTGCCGCCGGGGTTGTTGTGACTGGCGGCGCTCCCGCACTGTTGGGCGGTGCGGCATTTGCTGGGACACTTTGGACGTTGGCGCGCATGCAAACAGGCAGCATCGGGTTTAGCATTCTGTGCCACATCGGCCTGAATATCTTTGCCTTCACCGAAATGGCGGCCCATAACTTGGTTTGACGGCTGATTTTCAGTTTAGAACCATTCCAAACCTTGACTCGGCGGCCCTTCATGCGCATATCTAAAGCCTGACAAAAAAGGTTGGCCCCATGTTCATCCAGACTGAATCAACACCAAACCCCGCAACGCTCAAGTTTCTGCCTGGCCAGAACGTGCTTGAGGTCGGCACCGCCGATTTCCCAAGCATTGACGCCGCCGAAGGCTCGCCGCTTGCGAAGCGTATCTTTGCGACGGGCAACATTACCGGCGTGTTCTTCGGGATTGACTTCGTCACTGTGACCAAGGCAGATGACGTCGAATGGGACCATATCAAACCGGGTATCCTTGGCGCGATTATGGAACATTACCAGTCCGGCCAATCCGTGATGGCGGAAGATCACAAGCCCGTCAGCGGCCACGCTGAACATACCGGCGAAGATGGTGAAATTGTGGGTCAGATCAAAGAACTGCTGGATACACGCGTGCGGCCCGCTGTGGCTCAAGACGGTGGCGACATCACGTTCCATGGATTTGAACGCGGGATCGTCTATCTGCACATGCAAGGCGCTTGTGCCGGTTGCCCGTCGTCCACGCTGACCTTGAAAATGGGCATCGAGAACCTGTTGCGGCACTATATTCCCGAGGTGGTCGAGGTACGACCGGTTGCAGCCTAAAGTAAAGCTATTGGCATTTGATACATCGGCGGCGCATTGCGCCGCCGCTTTGCTGTTGGGCGACCGGATTGTCACCCGTGTAGATAAGATGGCCAAGGGTCAGGCCGAACACCTGATGCCCATGCTGGAAAAGATGCTGCATGACGAAGGCATCAACTGGTGCGACCTCGATGGCATTGGTGTCAGCGTCGGACCGGGCAACTTTACTGGCATCCGCATCGCAGTGTCAGCAGCACGCGGACTGGCGCTGGGTTTGGGCAAACCCGCCATCGGCGTGAACGGGTTCGAAGCCCGCGCCTTGGGTCAGGAACGACCGTTCACAGCAACGATTCCCGCGCCGCGGGGGCAATCCTACCAACAGACGTTCAATATAGACGGCATGACGACTGACCCTGTGCAGGTTCCGCTGGAAGCGGGCCCTCAGACAGCAGCGGCAGACCTTATCGCAGCGACGGCAAAAATCGCGGCAAGCAAACTGGGTGCTGACACTACTCGCCCTACGCCGCTCTACATCCGCAGCGCTGACGCCGCCCCGCCGCGTGACCCGGCACCGTTGCTGCTGCCATGACCCCCGAAGACCTCGCGCGCATCCACGCCGCCGCCTTCAGCGCAACACGCGCATGGTCCACGAAGGAATTCGCGACCTTGCTTGGCCAATCGGGCACCTTTGCAGAAGGCGATACTGGTAGCTTTATTCTGATCCGCACCGTGGCGGGCGAGGCAGAAGTGCTCACACTCGCAACGCACCCCGACGAACGCAGACAAGGACGTGCGCGCAAAGCATTGCAGAGCGGCGAAACACGCGCGCGCGCTGAAGGAGCAGAGGCGATTTTCCTTGAGGTCGCCGAAGACAACACGGCAGCGCAAGCGCTTTACGCCGCTGCCGGTTATACCCAAGTGGGCCGTCGTCCGGGATACTATCTGCCCAAAGATGGTGCACCCGTCGCCGCTTTGGTGCTGCGCAAAGCGCTGACCATAACCTGACTTTGCGTCAGCCTGTTGATAACTCTCGTTTTCGGGGACCCCACCCGCCTGAATCCTTAAAAAGCAGTTGATCTTCCCTGCAAGGCAAGGCCTTATCATGTGATGACCGACGATAGATCGGCTCGACTTTCAAATGAGGGGGTGCGTGGCACCCGCGAAAAACCTCGCGTAACGACCTGGGAGAAATAACAATGACACTTATGCACAAATTCCTTGGCGCATCTGCCGCGCTGGCTTTGACAGCTGGTACCGCTGCTGCAGATCCTGCCATCCTGTTCGATCTTGGCGGCAAGTTCGATAAATCCTTCAATGAAAGCGCCTATAACGGGGCCGAGCGTTGGGCACAGGAAACCGGTGGTTCTTACGCCGAAGTTGAAATCCAATCCGATGCGCAGCGCGAGCAGGCGATCCGCCGCTTCGCTGAATCCGGTGCAAACCCGATCGTCATGGCAGGCTTTTCATGGGCGACACCACTTGCCGAGGTTGCAGCCGACTATCCAGACACCAAGTTCGCAATCATCGACATGGTCGTTGACGCGCCCAACGTCCGTTCCGTGGTGTTCAACGAACACGAAGGGTCATACCTTGTCGGCATGATGGCTGCGATGGCGTCCGAGACGGGCACGGTGTCCTTCGTTGGTGGCATGGATATCCCACTGATCCGCAAATTCGCCTGTGGCTATGCACAGGGTGCAAAAGCGGTGAACGCAGATATCAATGTGATTGCAAACATGACAGGTACAACACCTGCCGCTTGGAACGACCCGGTTAAGGGTTCCGAGCTGACACTGGCGCAGATCAGCCAAGGTTCGGATGTTGTCTTTGCGGCTGCTGGCGGCACAGGTGTTGGCGTTCTACAGACCGCTGCGGACGAAGACATCTTCTCTATCGGTGTGGACGCGAACCAGAACTACCTGCACCCGGGTCAGGTTCTGACATCCATGATGAAGCGCGTTGATAACGCGGTTTATGATGCGATGATGGCTGGCGAAGATCTCGAAACCGGCTTTAACGTAATGAGCGTTGCAAACCGTGGTGTAGGCTTCGCGATGGATGCCAACAATGAGCCAATCGTGTCCTACGAAATGCTGGAAGCCACCTATGGTGCCGCAGCCGACATGGCATCAGGCGAGCTATCGGTCCATGACTACACCTCCGACGAAAGCTGCCCTGCGCTCGACTTCTAAGTTGACATTCAGGCCATAACACAAGGCCGCGCTGAGAAATCCGCGCGGCCTTTTGCATTCCAAAGAACAGGTGTCACGATGACCGACGCAGCCCCCGCCATTGAACTCAAAGGTATTTCCAAATCCTTTGGCCCTGTTCAGGCAAACAAAGATATCTCCATCCGCGTCATGCCCGGCACAATCCACGGGATCATCGGAGAGAACGGCGCAGGTAAATCGACCCTAATGTCGATTTTATATGGGTTCTATAAGGCTGACGCGGGCGAAATCTTCATCTCTGGTCAGAAAACTGCAATTCCTGACAGTCAAGCGGCCATCGCTGCAGGCATCGGAATGGTGTTCCAACACTTCAAACTGGTTGAAAACTTCACGGTGCTGGAGAACGTCGTTCTTGGTGCCGAGGACAGCGGGCTCTTGCGCCCTTCGCTTGCCCGCGCTCGGCGCGAACTGAAGAGCCTCGCCGAAGAATACGAACTGAATGTCGATCCTGACGCCCTGATCGAAGAAGTCGGGGTCGGCATGCAGCAGCGCGTCGAAATCCTCAAGGCACTCTATCGCAAGGCTGACATCCTGATCCTTGATGAACCCACCGGCGTGCTTACCCCGGCCGAGGCCGATCACCTGTTTCGCATCCTTGAAAACCTCAAGCGCGAAGGTAAAACAATCATCTTGATCACGCATAAACTGCGCGAGATCATGGAAATCACAGATACCGTCAGCGTCATGCGCCGGGGCGAGATGACCGCGACAGTCAAGACGTCCGAGACAAGCCCGCCAGAACTGGCTGAACTGATGGTTGGCCGCAAAGTGCTGCTGCGCGTCGATAAAGCGCCAGCACAGATTGGGCGCAAAATTCTTGAGGTCAAAGACCTCAACGTCACCGACGACAAAGGCGTACACCGCGTCAAAGGCGTCAGCTTTGATGTGCATGCGGGCGAAATCCTTGGGATTGCTGGTGTAGCAGGCAACGGGCAGTCTGAATTGCTTGAAGTGTTGGGTGGCTATGAAAAGGGCACGGGCACGATCTTGGTGAACGGCGAAGAGATCGACCTAACCGGTGCCAAATCTGACGGGCAAAGCAGGCGGGCACGCGGGATCAGCCATGTGCCAGAGGACCGCCAACGCGAAGGTCTGATCATGGACTTTCACGCATGGGAAAACACTGCCTTCGGCTATCACCATGATGCCGAATACCAACGCTCAAAACTGTTTATGAACAATGCGGCCATCTACAAAGATACCGAAGAAAAGATGGCGCGTTTTGATGTGCGCCCCCCTGATCCAAACCTTGAAGCCAAGAGCTTTTCCGGCGGTAACCAGCAGAAAATCGTGCTCGCCCGCGAGATTGAGCAGAACCCTGATCTACTGCTGATCGGCCAACCCACACGCGGCGTGGACATCGGCGCGATCGAATTCATCCACCAGCAGATTGTTGCACTTAGGGATCAGGGCAAAGCAATTTTGCTGGTTTCAGTCGAGTTGGAAGAGATTTTGTCGCTCTCAGACCGCATTGCCGTTATGTTCGACGGAAAAATAATGGGCGAGCGAATGCCTCAAGAAACAGATGAAAAAGAACTCGGACTGCTGATGGCAGGAATGAGCGGAGAAGCAGCGTAATGGACGTCATGCCGAAGTGGGCTGATGTGATCTTGATCCCTTTGATCTCGATCCTTTTGGCCGCGATCCTGTCAGCATTGGTCATCCTTGCCATCGGTGAAAACCCTTGGGAAGCGCTCAAACTGATGGTCGATGGCGCGCTCGGTTCAACCTACGGCTGGGGTTACACACTCTATTACGCAACCAATTTCATCTTCACCGGACTTGCCGTATCCATCGCGTTCCACGCCCGGATGTTCAACATCGGCGGCGAAGGTCAAGCGCTGATCGGCGGCCTCGGCGTTGCGATCATTTGTCTCTTTATCCCGTGGCCGCATTGGTCGCTCGCATTGCTTGGTGCCACGATTGGTGCTGCAATCTTTGGTGCGGCATGGGCCGCGATCCCCGCATTCCTACAAGCCAAGCGCGGTAGCCACATCGTGATCACGACGATCATGTTCAACTTTATCGCGGCCGCTGTTCTGAACTATTTCCTGATTGGCGCGCTGAAGGCCCCCGGCATGGAACCTGCCACACCCAAATTCCCCGAGGCGACCCACCTGCCGTCCTTCCAAGATATGTTCAACTTCGGCGAAACCACGTTTTTTCGTGGCGCCCCTGCAAACATCACCTTCTTTGTCGCGTTGGCCGCATGTGTCGCCCTTTGGGCGCTGATCTGGAAAACGCGGCTGGGTTATGAAATCCGGTCTTTCGGTCACTCCGAAACAGCCGCGAAATATGCGGGCATCAGCCCGACCAAAATTATTATGGTTGCCATGCTTATCTCAGGCGCTCTTGCCGGCATGATGGCCATCAACAACGTACAGGGCGAGGCCGAACGGCTGGTCCTGAACGCAGTGGAGGGGGCGGGCTTTATTGGCATCGCCGTCGCACTGATGGGGCGCAGCCATCCTTTCGGGGTGTTACTGGCGGCCCTTCTTTTCGGCTTTCTATATCAAGGCGGCGCAGAACTCGCCCTATGGACGTCGATCCCCCGTGAGTTGATCATCGTAATACAGGCATTGGTGATCCTCTTTACGGGCGCACTGGACAATATGGTGCGCATGCCGCTCGAGCGGCTATTCCTATCAATGAGGAGAGCAAAACAATGAAGGCAGGACCTTTTAAAATAGGTGTCGAAGACGACACCGGTGCAGATCTGGGCTTTGTGCTCAGTTGTCTTGCACTTGGGATGATTACGATGGAGGAACTCCACCAGTGGGTTCACCATGTGATCGACCGCACACCCGCAAGCGAAGTGCCACCACATCTGGTTGCACTACTGTCGCTTCAGAAACCTACAAGCGTTTTGATGCCCAATGAAAGCGTCATGCCGCGCGTCCCACATGACCCGTTCATTACCGACGAGCGGTTCGACGCGATGTTAGGACTTCAGTTCTTTTTGCGGCGTGACAAGACCCAGGCGGTCGATATCACGCAAGCAGAGGCTGAATCCTACTTACGCAAGAACCCGGAGGTCGCTGATCGCTTCTTCAGCCTCTTCCCATTCCTGATGGAGAAAGCAGCGTAAATGGACTTTGCGACCCTCTTGCAAATGCTGGACGCAACTTTGCGTCTGGCAACCCCGCTTCTTCTGGCCTGCCTTGCAGGTCTGTTTTCCGAGCGGGCCGGTATCTTTGATATCGGGCTAGAGGGCAAGATGCTGGCAGCAGCTTTCCTATCAGCCGCCATCGCTGCCGTTTCTGGCAGCGTATGGCTGGGGCTTTTTGCAGGCATTGGCGCCTCCATGATGCTGTCCGTGGTTCACGGTCTGGCTTCGATCACGTTCCGAGGAAATCAACTGATCTCCGGGGTCGCGATCAACTTTCTGGCCGCTGGTCTAACGGTTGTCATTGCGCAAAGCTGGTTCCGGCAAGGTGGACGCACGCCGCAGCTGACAGGCGATGCGCGGTTCAACCCGATTGACCTGCCCTTTGCGGAAGCTTTGCAAAATGTTCCCATCCTTGGGCCAATCTATTACGAGCTTATTTCTGGCCATACGATATTGGTCTATGTCGCACTGCTGATGGTGCCCCTTACATGGTGGATACTATTCCGCACCCGTTTTGGCTTGCGCCTGCGTGCGGTAGGTGAAAATCCAGCTGCGGTTGATACTGCGGGCGTTTCGGTCATCTGGCTGCGCTTTGCGGCGGTCGGTATCTGCGGCATCCTTTGCGGCATCGCCGGTGCATATCTTGCGACTGCCCTACAGGCCGGTTTTGTCAAAGACATGAGCGCCGGTCGTGGATTTATCGCGCTTGCCGCGCTGATCTTTGCCAAGTGGCGTCCATGGTACGCGCTTTACGCCTGCCTGCTGTTCGGCTTCCTGCAAGCGATGTCCTTGCGCCCTGACGTGATTGAAAACGTGGTCGGCTTCCAAGTGAACGGACAGTTTCTTGACGTATTGCCCTATATCTTGACCGTCGTGATCCTCGCCGGTTTCGTTGGCAAGGCGATCCCGCCACGCGCCGGGGGCGAACCTTATGTCAAAGAACGCTAAAGACCTCGCCAAACAGATCAAAGGTATCGCGGGCGATGCGCCTGTGCGCATTGGCCTGATCCTTGGCTCTGGCCTTGGGCACATCGCAAATGAAGTGGACGGCATAGCCATCCCCTACGCAGACCTCCCCGGATTTCCACATGCAGGCGTGTCCGGCCACAACCCCAACATCGTCGTCGGTGCGTTTGAAGGCGTGCGTGTCGCCGTTTTTGGCGGGCGCGCGCACTACTATGAAAGCGGGCGGGGTGATGCGATGCGGCTACCACTCGAAGTGTTGAAAGAACTGGGCGCTGACACCATGATCGCGACCAATGCAGCGGGCTCTATGCAGCCTGATATGCCGACGGGTTCGATCATGTGCCTGTCTGATCACATCAACTTCTCTGGTCTTAACCCGCTTATCGGCGAGCCTACGGATGCACGCTTCGTCCCGATGAAAGACGCCTATGATCCGCAGATCAGAGCCGACTTGCACAAGGCTGCTGAAGCCGCTCAGGTCGACATGGCTGATGGTATCTATGCTTGGTATTCGGGGCCGTCTTTTGAAACGCCCGCTGAAATTCGCGCGATCAAGATGTTGGGCGCCGATGCTGTCGGCATGTCGACAGTTCCAGAGGTGATCCTCGCGCGCTTTCTTGGGCTGAAAGCTGCGGCCATTTCCACCATCACGAACATGGCGGCGGGCATGAGCGACGAAGCAATCAGCCATGAACACACCAAAGCGATGGCCCCCATCGGTGCCGCCAAGCTTGAGAAAGTTTTGCGAGGCTATCTCCGCGCCCTTTCGTAGGTCCAATCTGTCTGCACCGGTATGTCCACGTGGCGGAAATGCTGCGTTTGCATCATTATTCCCCTGACATCATTTGACACAACGCATGATTAGGTTTTTGGTGCTACAAAGTGGCACAAGCGCCCGGATTTAGTTCATGCAGATTTACCTCCCTATCGCCGAAATTTCGGTGAACATCTTCCTTTTATTGGGGCTTGGTGGAATTGTGGGCGTTTTGTCGGGCATGTTTGGGGTCGGAGGCGGCTTTTTGATGACGCCGCTTTTGTTCTTCATCGGCATCCCTCCCGCTGTTGCGGTTGCCACTGAAGCCAACCAAATTGTTGCTTCGTCCTTTTCTGGCGTACTCGCGCATTTGAAGCGAAAGACCGTTGACCTCAAAATGGGAACGGTGCTGCTTATCGGGGGCCTGATCGGCTCTGGCCTTGGTATTATCCTGTTTAACTATCTCAAGGCGCTTGGTCAGGTCGAATTGCTGGTCCAGCTTTGCTATGTGGTTTTCCTTGGGATGATCGGCTCTTTGATGTTTATCGAAAGCCTGAACGCGATCCGCAAATCCTCCCGACCGGGTGGCGCTCCTCCAACGCGGCGCAAACATAACTGGGTCCACAACCTTCCGTTCAAAATGAAATTCCGGGTGTCGGGTCTTTATATCTCGGTCATTCCGCCACTTTTAGTCGGCGTTCTTGTTGGTGTTTTGGCAGCAATCATGGGTGTCGGTGGCGGCTTTATCATGGTGCCTGCGATGATCTACCTCTTGGGCATGCCCACGAAAGTGGTTGTCGGCACGTCTCTGTTCCAGATCATTTTTGTCACCGCCTTTACGACGATGCTGCACGCGACAACAAACTTTACCGTCGATGTCGTACTGGCCGTGCTGCTGCTTGTCGGCGGCGTTATCGGCGCACAAATCGGCACGCGCATCGGCGTGCGCATGAAAGCCGAGCAACTGCGCATCTGGTTGGCTATCATGGTGTTGGCCGTCTGTGGCAAACTGGCGTTCGACCTTCTGGTGATGCCGTCCGAGCTCTTTTCTCTGGGCACCGGGGGGCACTCATGATCCGCTTTGTTGCTCTCTTTCTCATGCTGGCCTTGCCAGCAAAAGCCGAGGAAATCGTGCTTGGCCTCAGCCGGGATGAGGTCGCAATCACCGCTACGTTTGAAGGGTCTGAAATCCTGATCTTTGGCGCGATCAAACGCGAAGCCCCGATCCAAGCCGATGGGGATTTGGGCGTGATCGTGACGGTCGCAGGCCCGGACGAACCTGTGACTGTGCGCAAGAAAGACCGCCGTTTTGGGATTTGGGTGAACACCGAATCTGTGGAAGTGGATGTTGCGCCGACGTTCTATGCTGTCGCAACAAACAGACCCCTGAATGAAATCCTGACCGCGACCGAGGACCTGAATACGCGTATCAGCACAAGCAGGGCTATCCGCTCGGTCGGGGCAACCGTGTCGGGGGCCGAAAGGTTCACCCAGGCACTGATCCGCATCCGCGCTGGACAGGGCCTGTATCAGACCTTGCCAGAAGGCGTCTGGGTTGAGGAAGAATCCCTGTTCCGCACGCTGATCCCTTTGCCCGCTAACCTGACCGAGGGTGACTACAAGGTTGAGATTTACCTGACCCGCGATCGTCAAATCGTGGACCTTTACGCAACCACAATCCCAGTCAAGAAAGTCGGACTTGAACGCTGGCTTTACAACCTCGCCCATGAAAACCCGTTCCTTTACGGGTTGATGTCGCTGTCCATCGCGATTGCGGCGGGCTGGGGTGCGTCGGCTGCATTCAGCGTCTTCCGCCGCTAGCCACGCCCGATATGCGGCATCTTTGTTGCCATCACCATCATGGATTGCACATTCGCCTCTGGCGGCAGCGTTGCCATGTGAAAGACGGATCGGGCCACGTCTTCCACCGACATGCTTGGTAGCGGCTCCAGCCCCTGCGCCGCGCGGGTCTTTTCCAAGCCGACAACCAAATCGGTGCGGGCGTTGCCAATATCAATTTGCCCACAAGCGATATCAAAAGCGCGCCCATCCAGCGACAGTGTCTTGGTAAGACCGCTCACACCATGCTTGGTCGTCGTGTAGCAGATCGACCCTTCGCGCGGCGTATAGGCCGAGATCGAGCCGTTATTGATAATCCGCCCACCCTGCGGGGTCTGCGCACGCATCTGACGAAAGGCAGCGCGGGCACAAAGAAACATACCCGTCAGGTTCACATCGACGACCTGCTTCCAGTCATCCAAGGCGATCTGATCAATTGTTGTCTGCGGGCCGAACATACCGGCATTGTTGAACAAGACATCAAGATGACCAAACCCGGCAAAAGCTGCATTGACCGCCGCCTCATCGGTGACGTCGCATGGCATGATGACAGCATTGTCCTGCGCCATTTCCTGCAAAGCATCTTCGCGCCGTGCAATCAGACCGACCCGCCAGCCTTGCGCCAAGAAATGCGCGGCCGTCACACGTCCAATCCCGCTGCTGGCCCCAGTGATGATGATTGATTTCATATCTCTTCGCTCTTCAATTCCAAGGGGGCCGCTGGGACCTCAAGATCGTCAACACGCAGCACACCTTGTGGCCTTGCCAAACGGTTTCGCACAACCCAGCGTAGCTGGGTTTCAGCCCGCGTGATCGCAACATAGGCCAGCCGTTTCCAAAGCGGCTGGCCTGCTTCAACCCGGCCCATCCGGGACGCGGCATAAATATCTGGCGCAAAGACCTGCACCGTATCCCATTGCGACCCTTGCGCTTTATGGATCGTGACCGCAGCACCATGCAGGAAAGTCGCGCCCATCTTCGCGGCAAATGGGATAAACGGCTCTTCGTCGCCTTCTTGTTCGATCTTCACAATGCTGGCGGCACTGACTTGCGGGTCTTCCGCCCCAATCACATGCAAGCGTGAAAATCCGGGTTTCTTGCCCGGTCCAAGGTAGACAACCTGCGCGCCCTTGATCAGTCCGCGCGCTTCCAGATCGAGCCTTTTCTTACGGTGCTTCAGCGGTAACTCGATCCCGTCACAAATCAACGGCTCACCTGCCAAAAGCTCATCCCTCGGCGCGTCAAAGGCGGCGCGAAACGCATGGATCAGCCGGATACGGGTCGCATTGCGCCAGACCAGACAAGGGGAGCGAGCCATCAAATCGGCCTCGACCCTTTGCGCCATGACAACACGTTCATCCTCTTTCGCAGCCTCTTCGACCATCCGTTCAAAGCTGTGAAAATCTAACTGCGGGTCAGCAAGCGCATGCGCCAGATCAAGGATCGGGTTACCCGCATCCTGCCGGTGAATACGGCTGAGCGTGAGGACACGCGGCGCAGGCAATGTTTCAAAAACCATGCCACCCGACGATTGCACCGGCGGTAATTGCGCGGGATCACCGAAGAGAAGCAGCGTCGGAAAAATCTCTTTGAGATCCTCAAACTGCTTTTCATCCAGCATGGAACTTTCATCGACAAAACCGATATCCAGCGCCTCTTCGCGGCGTTTCCAGCCTGTGATAAAATCGCTGCCCCGCAGACCCGCAGCAGCCAAAGCGGCAGGCACTGATTTGTTGGCCTGAAAAGACGCAAAGGCACGGTCAAGCGCCACATCCGTCAGCCCTTCAATCTCGGGCTTGTCACCCTGCCCGGCCAGCCATTCGGCGACCTTTTCATACTCGGGATCATAGACAGGCGTGTAAAGAATACGGTGGATCGTCGTCGCAGGTACACCGTGATTGCGAAGAACACTCGCCGCTTTATTCGTGGGGGCCAAAATCGCCAGGGTGCGCCTGTCCTTGCGCTTGCGCCCTTCCCAGTCGCCGGAAATGACGTCAACACCGGCTTCTTCCAACGCATGATAGAGTTTGGCCAGCAGCATGGTCTTTCCAGACCCGGCCTTGCCGATCACGGCCATCACAGATGTCGTATCCGACTGCGGCGGCTGAAGCAGGCTATCGTCCAGATCAACACCTGACTGACGCAACGCAACCGTCACGCTATCCCAAGCCTCAGCCTGATCCTCGGAGAATGTAATCGTGGGTGCGTTCATACCAGCAACTGTATCTAGACGCCCAAGGCGTAGCCAGCGCAATTCACCACGATAGCGGCCTTGATTAGCTGCGGCGCGAGATACTTAGCTTTGTTGGGATCCCAAGACCACAATCTGCATCAGTGCGCGGCGTAAGCGCGCCATGTTCCGTCAAAGACGCGATTTCGACCTGAGCAACAAGCCCCGCCTCTTCAAGTTGCGCCGTGAGCATAGGCAAATCGTTCTCACGCGTAAATTGGCGCAGATCGGCTAGCACATCAATGATCCAGTCTCGTCCCATGCGTCACCGTCCCCGCAAATCGTTAATTAACCTTTAACAACCCTAGGGTGTATTTTGTCTTTTGGGCATAAGTGTGTCTTTTGCAAAAAAATGGGATGGCCAACAAAAAAGGCGCAGCTGTTTCCAGCCGCGCCCAGCTTGGAAAATTGGTCAGCTTAACAGTCGCGCGAGGCCTCAAGCGTGTCCTCAAAAGTCCGCAGACCCATCTTGGGTGCCTGCACCAGAACAGCCATATTGCCGGGCTTATGTTCGTTGCGGCGCATCTTGGTATGGGCGGCGGGAATAGCGCCCCACTCAAAGCACTCCGACATGCACGGATCAAGGCGCTGTTCCAACATCAGTTTGTTGGCGGCGCTGGCTTGGGCAAGGTGAGCAAAGTGACTACCCTGCAAACGCTTCTGATGCATCCACATGTACCGCACATCAAAGGTGCAGTTAAATCCGGTGGTGCCAGCACAGATCACAACCATGCCGCCTTTTTTGCAAACCAATGAAGACACAGGGAACGTCGCCTCGCCGGGGTGCTCGAACACCATATCGACGTTGACGCCCTTACCCGTGATCTCCCAGATCGCCTTGCCGAACTTGCGGGCCTCTTTCAGCCAAGTGTTGTATTCAGGCGTGTTCACCGTGGGCAGCTGCCCCCAGCAGTCAAAGTCATTGCGGTTGATGACGCCCTTGGCCCCCAGCGACATGACAAACTCGCGTTTGCTTTCGTCACTGATCACACCGATCGCATTGGCACCTGCTGTATTGATCAACTGGATCGCGTAAGATCCCAGACCACCTGACGCACCCCAAACCAGCACGTTCTGACCGGGCTTCAAATCATGTGGCTCGTGGCCAAACAGCATCCGATAGGCTGTGGCAAGCGTCAGCGTATAGCAGGCGCTCTCTTCCCACGTCAGGTGCTGTGGACGATGCATCAATTGCTGAGACTGCACACAGGTAAACTGCGCAAAGGACCCATCAGGTGTTTCATAACCCCAAATCCGCTGGCTTTCTGAATACATCGGATCGCCACCGTTGCAGTGCTCATCATCGCCATCATCTTGGTTGCAGTGGATGACCACCTCATCCCCGACCTTCCAGCGCTTGACCTTGTCACCAACGGCCCAAACGATACCAGCCGCATCAGACCCGGCGATGTGAAAGTCAGCCTTATGCACATCAAAGGGGCTGATCGGAATACCAAGGCCCGCCCAGACACCATTGTAGTTCACGCCAGCGGCCATGACCAAAACAAGTACTTCATTGCTGTCAGGCTGTGCGACATCGACAACTTCCAACTGGAACGCCTTGTCCGGCTCGCCATGACGTTCGCGGCGAATGGTCCATGCGTGCATCTGCGCTGGCACATGGCCCATGGGTGGCATTTCGCCCACTTCATACAGGTCTTTCTCAGGTGCCGTGTATCCAGCTTGGTCGAGGGCCATCTCAGTCTCCATCACTCAGGTTCCGTTGTTGCCGCACCGCAGAATCGGTCGCGTTGATGCATAAATACGCGATCACAAAGTAACTTTGCAACCCAATCAAGCCTACTTTTGTAATTTAATTACTCTGCAGCCGCAGAAATATCGTCTGAATTTGCTGCACCTGCATCAAAATGATGCGCAATTGAGTTGGCATAGAAGGTCAGGATGTCGCGACCCTTGGGCGTGACAGTCACACCTTGCGCAGATTCGTGCACCAGATCACGCCCGCCCATCCGGCTAAGCGCATCATGCACGACCTCGGTGGCACTGCGACGCGGACAAGGTAACCGGCGGTCTTTGAGGAACGCGATGGAACGGGTCACACCCGCCTCAAGATCGGCGATAGTGGTCTGTTCTTGCTCCAGTATAAGACGTGACACCAGCGGCACACCCAGCACCGGTGTGACATCGGCAATCCGTTTCATCAGTTCCGTGGCAATCGCTTCGGTCAGGTCCTGACTTTCTTGGGCATGATACTTGGACAGCTCAAGCGGTTCGCCAAAGCTGACGGATGCCGTACCGAACCCACGAAACCTGCGCGTGACCCGCAACACAACATGACGCAGCACACGCGTCAGAACCGCGAGCAAAGGCGGTTTGAATTTGCGGGTCCCTGATTTGTCGGCGGCAATCAGGATCGTATCCTCAAGCACGCGGTCATAGTTCAGCGCGACAGGAACAAAGATCACTTCGCGAGCGTTCGGGTCAAAGTCGTCAACGATATAGTTCAACAGCCCCATTCGTGGTGGGGCAAGCAATCCGTTCAGGCTCAACCCGCCTTCAGGAAACACCGCTTGGCTTACGCCGCCACGGGTCGCCATCTGCACATAGCGAGCCAGCACCTTGCGGTAGAGAGCGCCACGCGATTTACGCCGGATAAAATAGGCTCCCATCGCACGAATGATCGGCGATAATGGCCAGACACGCGCCCATTCACCGACCGCATAGGACAGTGCACCGGCGTTTGCCGCCAAGTAAGTCACAAGCACATAATCCATGTTGCTGCGATGATTGATCACAAAAACAACGGCTGCATCGGGATCAATCTCTTGTAGTCGCTTACGATCAAAGGTGCCCAGCTTGATCCTGTAAAGCGACTTCGACAGCCAGCGTGCCAAACGGATACCGACACTGAAATAAGCCGTGGCTGAAAAGCCTGGAACAATTTCGCGCGCATAGCGACGTGCCTGCTCAAAGGCTACGTTTTCGGGGATCTTTTCTTTGCGCGCATGTTCCACAATGGCTTGCGTCACCTCGGGATCGTAGATCAATCGCTGGATCATGTCGTAGCGACGCGCCAGCTTGAACGGCTCGATCGGGCGTTGCAGCCGCTCGTTCACCCGCGCGATCACCCGTTCGGCACGCTTACGGAAGAACCAGCGGACCGAAGGGAACAGGAAATGCGACGCAAAGGTCACTGCGGCGAACAGGACCATCAGAACGAACGCCCAGATCGGCATTGAAATCGTTTGCGTCATAGCGCGAAGGTGACAGGGAACGGTGCAGACGTAAATCCCATGATGCCGCAACGCAGCGAATTGACAGCGCCATAAAATGTCCGATAAACGGGGTCTGCGCGAAATTAAATTACGTAGACTGATTCAGGAGAGCCGCATATGTCGCAACCGCAGAAAGATCGCCCTTGGCTGTTTCGGACATATGCAGGTCACTCGACTGCGGCGGCATCCAATGCGCTTTATCGTGGCAACCTTGCCAAGGGGCAAACCGGTCTTTCAGTTGCTTTCGATCTGCCCACGCAGACAGGCTATGACAGCGATCACGTGCTGGCGAAAGGCGAGGTTGGCAAAGTCGGCGTGCCCATCAGCCATCTAGGCGATATGCGCGCCCTTTTTAACGATATTCCGTTGGACCAGATGAACACGTCCATGACGATCAACGCGACAGCACCTTGGTTGCTGTCACTCTACATCGCGGTCGCCGAGGAACAGGGCGCAGATGTCAGCGCGCTGCAAGGCACTGTTCAAAACGACATCATCAAGGAATACCTCTCACGCGGCACCTATATCTGCCCGCCAGAGCCGTCGCTGCGGATGATCACCGATGTCGCGGCCTACACACGCGAACACCTGCCAAAGTGGAACCCGATGAACGTGTGTTCCTATCATCTGCAAGAGGCCGGGGCGACGCCCGAGGAAGAGCTCGCCTTCGCATTGGCAACGGCCACTGCCGTTTTGGACGACCTCAAAGGAAAAGTCCCGCCAGAGCATTTCCCAGCAATGGTTGGTCGCATCTCATTCTTCGTAAATGCAGGCATCCGTTTCGTTACTGAACTTTGTAAAATGCGCGCCTTCGTCGAATTATGGGATGAAATCTGCGCAAATCGTTATGGCGTGGAAGATGCGAAATACCGTCGTTTCCGCTATGGTGTGCAGGTCAATTCGCTGGGCCTGACCGAGCAACAACCCGAAAACAACGTCTATCGTATTTTGTTGGAAACGCTCGCTGTCACACTATCCAAAAATGCCCGCGCCCGCGCCGTGCAATTGCCTGCATGGAATGAAGCGCTTGGCCTACCTCGCCCATGGGACCAGCAATGGTCGCTGCGGATGCAACAGATCTTGGCCTATGAAACTGACTTGTTGGAGTTCGACGATCTATTTGACGGCAACCCCGCAATTGATCGCAAAGTAAATGAGCTTAAAGACGGCGCCCGCGCCGAATTGGCGCAAATTGATGGAATGGGCGGTGCAGTCGGCGCAATTGCCTATATGAAATCCCGGCTTGTCGAAAGCAATGCAGCGCGCATTGGCGGCATTGAACGCGGGGACACCACGGTCGTTGGCGTCAACAAATGGCAAGCGGGCGAACCCTCACCGCTGACCGCTGGCGATGATGCAATCATGGTGTCGGACCCAGAAGCGGAGGCTGACCAATTGCGCCGCCTGAACGCATGGAAATCCGACCGCGACAGTGGAGCCGTCACAAAGGCGCTTTCAGCACTGCGCGCAGCAGCACAAGACGGCAGCAACATCATGCCCCCCTCAATCGTTTGCGCGCGCGCTGGCGTCACAACGGGCGAATGGTCTGACGTCATCCGCAGCGTCTTTGGGCAGTACCGCGCGCCAACAGGCGTCAGCAGCAACCCATCGAACCGAACTGAAGGCCTCGAAGAGTTACGCGAACAAGTCGATCTGGTCAGCGCAGCATTGGGTCGCCGCCTGAAGTTCCTTGTCGGTAAACCGGGGCTCGATGGCCATTCGAATGGGGCTGAACAGATCGCCGCGCGCGCACGCGATTGCGGTATGGACATCGACTACGAAGGCATCCGCCTCACACCAGAAGAAATCGTGACAGCCGCACAAAATGGCAATTGCCACGTGATCGGCCTATCCATTCTTTCGGGCTCTCATATTCCCTTGGTACGTGACGTGATGAAACGACTGAACGCCGCCGGGATCACCCACATCCCGGTGATTGCAGGCGGCATTATCCCTGACGACGACGCAAATGAATTGCGCGCAATGGGAGTGGCCCGCGTTTACACGCCAAAAGACTTTGAGTTAAACAAAATCATGGGCGATATCGTAGAATTGGTCGACCCGCGCTCTGTCGCAGCAGAATAATCGGCAGAAAATACGCTTAAGTACAGCATATTTCGTTTTCGACGTGTCCCTCACGCATGACGGTGCTATTGCCACGCTTATCAATTGGAGTGGTAAATATGAAACCTGACCTGAAATCAATGACACGAAAAGAGCTTGAAAAGCTCAAAGCCAATGTTGAAAAAGCTTTGGTGAAATTGGCTGAGAAAGACAAGAAAGCCGCACTGGCCGCGGCCGAAAAAGCGGCCGCAGCGCATGGCTTTTCGTTGGCAGAAATTACGGCGGACGCGCCTGTGCGCAAAACCCGCAAAGCAAAGACCGGTCCAAAAACCGCGTCTGCGCCGAAATACAAGAACCCCGCAAACGCCGATCAAACCTGGACTGGCAAAGGCCGCCAGCCTGATTGGTTCAAAAAGGCGATCGCAGGCGGCACGTCACCAGACGCAATGGAAATCTAGCTTTCCCCTTTAGACGCATGACCCTAAGCTGGGCCTCGACACATCAGGAGGCCCAGCATGACAATCCATATCGGCGCAAAGACAGGCGACATCGCCCCCACCGTTTTGATGCCCGGCGACCCCTATCGGGCCAAATGGGCGGCAGAGACGTTTCTGCAAAACGCACGTTGCATCAACGAAGTGCGCGGGATGCTCGGGTTCACCGGCACATGGAATGGTCACCCTGTCACGATCCAAGGGTCCGGCATGGGCATGCCGTCACTGTCGATTTACGCGAATGAGCTGATCAAAGACTATGATGCGCAAACGTTGATCCGGATTGGATCATGCGGTGGCATGCAGGACAGCGTGGGCATCCGGGATGTTATCCTGGCGATGACGGCCTCGACCCTTTCCACCCCATCAAGCGGGATATTCAAAGAGTTGAACTTCGCACCCTGTGCCGATTACGGGCTGTTGGCCGCGGCCCACGATGCGGCCAAGGCGAAAGGCGTGCCAACCCATGTGGGCGGCATCTATTCGTCAGATGTCTTCTATGATGAACGCCCCGATCTGAACGAACAGATGATCCGGCATGGTATTCTGGGCGTCGAAATGGAAGCGGCCGAACTCTACAACCTTGCCGCGCGACACGGGCGGCGGGCCCTGGCGGTGCTGACGGTCAGCGATCATCTGATCACGCATGAAGCACTGCCTGCGGAAGATCGTGAAAGGTCTTTTGGCGATATGGTTGAGATTGCTTTGGCAGCGGCATTTAGCTGACGACCTGAGGGGGCTTTGCCCCCGGCCCGTACCGGTCCTCCCCCAGGATATTTATGGGCCAATAATAACTATGGGCCCGTCCCAAAGAACGAGCCCATCCGGTCATTACCGGCCACGGTCATCGGCATCCCTGCCTGTACCGCGACACTACAATCGCTGTATTACGGTTAACGCTTCGTTATTATTGGCCCAAAAATATCCTCGGGGGGGCGCAGCGGGGGGCAGACGGCCCCCCTCCGACCTCTCGATCATCAAACGACCCGTTCGACCATCATGCCTTTGATATGCGCAATCGCCTTGGCGGGGTTCAGACCCTTTGGGCAGGTCTTGGCACAATTCATGATCGTGTGGCAGCGGTAGAGCTTGAACGGATCTTCCAATTCATCCAAACGCTCGCCTGTCGCCTCATCACGGCTGTCGATGATCCAACGGTACGCATGCAACAGCGCTGCTGGCCCAAGGTATCTGTCACCGTTCCACCAGTAAGACGGGCAGGATGTTGAACAACACGCGCACATGACGCACTCATATAAGCCATCCAGCTTCTTGCGGTCATCAACTGATTGCTTCCACTCTTTTGCGGGGCGGTTCGTCTTTGTTTCAAGCCATGGCATGACAGAGGCGTGCTGCGCATAGAAATGGGTCAGATCGGGGATCAAATCCTTGATCACCGGCATATGCGGCAGCGGATAGATTTTCACGTCACCCTTCACTTCATCCATGCCATAGATGCAAGCAAGCGTGTTGATCCCGTCGATATTCATCGCGCAAGACCCGCAAATCCCTTCACGACAGGACCGGCGGAAGGTGAGCGTGGGGTCAATCTCATTCTTAATCTTGATCAGCGCGTCCAGAACCATCGGACCACATGTGTCCATATCAAGGAAATAAGTATCCAGCTGTGGGTTCTGCCCATCATCAGGATTCCAGCGATAAATCTGCACTTTGCGCAGATTGGTAGCGCCCTCCGGCTTTGGCCAGGTCTTACCCACCTTCATGCGGGAGTTCTTGGGAAGTGTGAGTTGTACCATTTGTCTTCCTTCGCTTACACGTAAAACATAGCTCTTCAACGCACCAAGAACAATGCGGCTTTCCGTCTAAGTCATGAAAACTCGACGTTAAATTCCTGTTCTGACGTGTTGCAAAATGTCACGCCGCTGCTCAATGTAGCTAGCTGACACGAAACTGCGCGAGAAATTTCGCAATGTTCTGTGTGGGCAATTGCAAAGTCGTCGTGAAATCGCTGTCCAGAAGGTTTGCCAATTGATCATTCACGTCAGCGCGCGCTATTGTTGGAAGTCCGGTTTCTGCGCCTATGTCGCGCGCACGATTATCGATCGCGACCACAATAGACCGCTGACCGTGCAAAAGGCCGCGTATCGTACCGTGTAGCCGTGTACCGACCACATCGACACTTCTTCCAGCCAGAAATGCATCATAGCTCGTAAGATTGGCGGGCAAGACTTTCACATCTTGACGGCCAACCATCTGTTGCAAATATGCCAAGTCGCGGGGCTGCTGAGGCCAGAACCATACTTCCTCATAAGTCTTTTGTAGAACGTGCAGGAGATCAAGGTCTGCCGGGTCTCCCTTATGCTTTGTCAGTGTAAAACAAACCGTCGTTGCCGGGGATGCCCGATCCGCATTGACGGTCGGTTCGGTCCAAAGTGTAGGGCAACTGGTGTTCAACACATCAAGCCCGCATGCGCGTACAATGCGGGCCGCAGTTTCGTCACGAACGGAATGGATATGGTTCGGGGACAGCACATGCTTGAGAAATTTCAGCTGCTTTCTGTCAATCTTTCGAAAATCTCTGTTCGCGCCCACACCAAAAAGAACCACCTTCTCTCGAAGGATTGGCAGATCTTGCCTTTCGACGTGCCAAATATATTTTGACCCGCCCTTGTACTTTGCACTCAATGCGTTCGTGCCCAGAAGGACAATCGCATCCGCAGATGCAGCGATATCGCGGCTGTAATTCCCAAGACCGTCGTGACCAGCCGAGGTTGAGATGTAGGCGTCCGTCAGCAAGGGAAGGAGGTGTTTTTTTGCCTCCTGGACGATTATTTCATCGCCAATATTGTCCGAGCCAATTGAGGTATCGATAAGATGAATATGACGCAACGCCCGACCTTACTCTTTCAACATGGTTATTTTCTGCACACCTGATTAATGTGCTGCGACTACTCCGCTTCGGACACAGTATAAGGCTGAACAATTGTTTGCACTAGCGTCGGCAACATTTAGCGAAAACTCGCAAACATTTGTAAGGCAGCACGGCAAACTCATAGCGCCGAACCGGACTGTCTTCGTGTCGCTTGAGACGCCAAAGGCACCACAGCTTCCAGGGCCGCATCTGTATCTGGGCGAGAAGCCCGCGGTGATCATTGATGCGACATCGCGCAGAACGGTATCAGGTCTGAACCAGCTAAGAGGACCAAACCACATCATAGCGGGCTTCTTGCGCGAACATGGCGTCACAGCAATGATGGCGGAGTTTGGTGGTCTGGGATATAAGCTGTTACCCGCAGCACGAAAAGCTGACTGCCGTTATTTTGTGCATTTCCACGGATACGACGCATCCAAAGAGATCAGGAAACCCAAGACCGTTCGCAGATACCAGAAGCTGTTTAAACAAGCTGAGGGGTTCTTTGCGCCCTCGCGTTTCTTGGCGAATAAGTTGATCGAGATCGGGTGCCCGGAGGATTTGATAACCATCACACCTTGTGGCATCGAACCAGATGCTTTTCAGCTCTCAGACCGCATACCGCAAAGATGCCTCGCCGTTGGGCGCTTCGTAGAAAAGAAGGCGCCGCATATCACCATCTCAGCCTTCGCGTCTGCCGCAAAAGACTGGCCAAATGCGCATCTTGATTTTATTGGGGATGGACCGTTGTTTGAAGACTGCAAAGGGTACGTAGCAGAACATGCGTTATCCGACAAAATCACCTTACATGGCGCGGCATCGCACCAAAAAGTGCAAGGATTGATGCAAAAAGCAAGTTGTTTCTTGCAGCACTCCGTCACCGCAGCTGATGGAGATATTGAAGGGCTACCGGTTGCCATTCTTGAAGCTATGTCATCGGGACTTGCCGTCGTCACCACCCGTCACAGCGGCATTCCCGAGGCTGTCGAAGACGGCAAACATGGCATCCTTGTCGATGAACACGATGCGGCAGCAATGGAAACTGCAATCAGAACACTGCTGGAAAATCAGCAAACGGTCGAGCAGCTGGGCGATCAGGCGCGCGTTCACGTGAATGCAAACTTCTCCGCTGCAAGATCTGCTGCGATTATTCGCAAAAAAATGAGTTTACACCCGTGAACAAAAGCCAGTCTGCCGCCTATATCGCCCGCAACCGCGCTGGCCTCACCGGTAACTCACCCGTCAAACCAAAAACACAGCTCTCATAAACTTCAATCGGGTCGCGACCGCGAATTGCGTCTAAACTGATGCCGATGCTGGCGTCTGCGAAGGCTCCGCTGTTGCTGTTCGCACCGACCGTCACCCCAACCTCGGGCCCCTGCGCTGCGCGCGCGCGTTCCTCGCAGCGATCTGCGGCACGCTCGGGCGAGACTTCACCACATGCGGTGACCGCCAACGCGCTGAGAAGAACGAACAAACGCTTCACAAACCCAGCCCCGTTGTCCCCAGCGAGCTATTCAAAGCACAACGTACCGTATCTGGCCGCTGCGCAATATCAACGATCAGGTTGGTCGTTGCCTGACTGGTCCCCACAAGGGCCGCTTCAGCGATCTGGATAATCTCGCCACCTGATGCGTTATCAATGATGCAGTCGGTATAGGGCCGTGCATCAACGCCCGGGAACCGGCTTTGTACGGTGGTATTGACCACACCTTTTGCCGCATCACGCGCCAGCGTATCACCAGCAGGGCCAAGGTCCTGCATACAACCGGCCAGCATGAGCACAGCCGTACAAGGAAGAGCTAAAGCACGCATCAGAATGTCCTCTCTTTGGGTGCGATCTTGGCCTCAGAGATGCCGCCTTCGGCTTCGGTGGTCAAACCTTTCGTGATCACCGGGCGATAGCTCAACTTCACTTTGGCTGCATCAATGTGGCTTAGTGTATGCACCCGCCACTTTTCATCATCGCGCGTCGCGTAATCCTCATGCGCGTGTGCGCCACGGCTCTCCTTACGCGCCTCAGCACCCACAATCGTGGCCAGTGCGTTTGGCATCAGATTTGTCAGTTCCAGCGTCTCCATCAGATCGCTGTTCCAGACAAGGCTGCGGTCGGTGACCGAGAGATCGTCCATCTTTTCCGCAATTGCCGTCATCTTCGCCACACCTTCGCCGAGCGTCTTGTCGGTGCGGAACACCGCTGCATCCGCCTGCATCGCTTTCTGCATCTCAAGACGCAGTTCGGCGGTGCCAACTGTCCCTTTCGCATGGCGCAACCCGTCGAAGCGGTCAAAGCACTGGTCAACAGAAGCTTGGTTCAGCGTCGGGTTCGGCGCATCACGATCGACAACCTCACCAGCACGGATCGCTGCCGCACGGCCAAAGACCACAAGGTCGATCAAGCTGTTCGATCCCAACCGGTTCGCCCCATGAACAGAGGCACAACCCGCCTCGCCCACAGCCATCAGACCCGGCACAACAGCGGTTGGGTCCTTTTTGGTGGGGTTCAAAACCTCACCATAATAGTTCGTCGGAATACCACCCATATTGTAATGCACGGTCGGCAGCACCGGGATCGCCTCTTTCGTCACATCGACGCCCGCAAAGATGCGCGCGCTTTCTGAAATACCCGGTAGCCGTTCGGCCAAAGCCTCTTTCGGCAAGTGGTTCAGGTTCAGGTGAATATGATCACCGCCCGCCCCCACACCGCGGCCTTCGCGGATTTCCATCGTCATGCAGCGGCTGACGTAATCGCGCGGGGCAAGGTCTTTGTAGTTGGGCGCATAGCGCTCCATGAACCGCTCGCCTTCGGAATTGGTCAGATAACCACCCTCGCCGCGCGCACCCTCAGTAATCAGACACCCAGCACCATAGATGCCCGTCGGGTGGAATTGCACAAATTCCATATCCTGTAACGGCAGTCCCTGACGGGCCACCATACCGCCACCATCACCTGTGCAGGTGTGGGCAGATGTGGCACTGAAATACGCACGGCCATAGCCGCCAGTCGCCAACACAACGGTTTTGGCGTTGAAGACATGCATCGTGCCGTCATCGAGCTTCCACGCGATCACACCCTGACAGATGCCGTCATCCGACATGATCAGATCAAGGGCGAAATATTCAATGTAAAATTCGGCCTGCTGTTTCAGCGACTGACCATAAAGCGTGTGCAAAATGGCGTGGCCGGTGCGGTCAGCGGCGGCGCAAGTGCGCTGCACGGGCGGGCCTTCACCAAACTCAGTCGTGTGCCCGCCAAAGGGCCGTTGATAAATCTTGCCTTCTTCGGTGCGCGAAAACGGCACGCCGTAGTGCTCCAGCTCATAAACCGCCTTCGGTGCCTCTCGCGCCAGATACTCCATCGCGTCAGTGTCACCCAACCAGTCCGAACCCTTGACCGTGTCATACATATGCCACTGCCAGCTATCCGGGCCCATATTGCCCAAGGACGCGGCGATGCCACCCTGAGCGGCCACAGTGTGCGAACGGGTCGGGAAGACCTTGGTGATACAGGCGGTGCGCAGGCCTTGTTCAGCCAGACCCAAAGTTGCCCGCAGCCCAGCGCCGCCGGCCCCTACAACAATCGCGTCATAGGTATGTGTTTCGTATTCGTAGGCTGCCATCTTGAGGTTGCTCCGAAAGAATTAAAGGGCGATGCGGATGATTGCGAAGATCGCAAAGGCAGCCGCCGCATAGGATACACAGATCATGCAGATGATCGCCGCTTTGCGGGCGAAACCGTGAACATAATCCTCGATCAGGGTTTGGACACCCAACCGGTAATGAAAAAAGCCAACCAACAAGGTCAGGATCGCGACGACAGCCGGGAATGGACGCTGATAATAGGCAATCACCTCTTCATAGGAGGACCCAAGAATCGACCCGAAGGTGAAGATGAAAAGCGGCGTCAGCACCAGCAAAGCGACGGAGGTTACCATCATTTGCCAGTGATGGTGTGTTCCGGTCTTGGCAGACCCCATACCGGTTGCGCGCTTGCGGTCGGTCAAAAATGCCATGTCTGCGCCCCCCTTAAACGACAATAACGGTAAAGATGGTCAACAACACCGACAGCACCATCATCATTTGCGCCGCCAGTTCAGACTTATCAACATCAAGCATGCGCCCGCTGTCCCAGACCAAGTGGCGCAAGCCGCCCAGCAGGTGATACCACAGGCCCAAGACAGACAGTGTCATGACCAAATCGCCAAACCAGCTGGTCACGAACCCGTTTGCGGTTGCGAAAGCCTCAGGCCCCGCAGCGGCGGCGACGAACCACCAAACGATCATCAATGCAGCCACGATCAGCGCATTGCCCGTGATCCGTACAAGAATTGAGGACATTGAGGTCCATTGCGGACGATAAATCGTCAAATGCGGTGAAAGCGGGCGATTGCCCCGGTTCACGTCAGCCATAACTGTTCCCTTCGTTGGCATGTGTCGTCCGGCGAGACGACGCCTTTGGGTTCTTTTTGCACGATTTTTTTGGCAGAGTCACGCGGGCTGACACGATAGATGCGTGAAAAATGGTCGCGTGTTGGTGGGTTTCTACAGCTTGTGATCACACTTAGAAAATCTGTGATCACAAGTTAACGACCGCTTAACTCCGCGGCGGCCAAAGACTTGGTCAATTCGCGCAGCAGTTTGCGCGCGATTTCGCGCGGATATTCATCAAAAGTATTGGCCGTCGCGGCAAAGGCGCCCGGCCCTGTGATCACGTCACTTTCAAAATACTTGGTTAGTCCAGGTATGCTGGCCTCAATCACCAACGCATTCACGGTGACACCTGCCGCCTGCAATTCGGACCAGACCGAAGTGGGCAAACGCCCCTCATTGCTTGGGCCATCGCCTGAGATGTCGAGAACATGACGCGCGCACTCGGGCACCTGCGCGAAGTGTGTCAGCGACAACGCCAATGCCTCTCCAATCGCGGTCGAGAAATTACGCCAAAGGCGCGGTGCGGCGACCACCTCGCTGGCAAAGGCCAGGACATCCGTATCGTCGCGCATTGTCGTCCAACCAATCACAACCTCCTGACGGCTGGTGCCAGTCCATTGCATCAACGCCAGCTTTGACTGACCGCTTATCAGCGCGGCCGAGACCGAACTGTCCAGTAATCCCGCAGCCAACCCCTCCATCTGGATGCGATACTCTGTCGGATCGACAGACCCTGACACATCGACTGCCAGCATCAAGGCGACCTCGCACGCTTGCGCGGGAACGGCAAAACTTATCAGACAGGCACAAAAGATCGCACGCATACGGTCACCCTAGCGGTGGATCAGGCCCGCGCAAATCACATCTGTGGGGCTAGACAGGCATCAACGCCCAATAGTCCAGATCAAGCAGCACATCCGGGTGGTACTTGCCATCATCGCCACGCAAGACACCCGCATCACCCTTGGTCGCAACCAATCGCAACCGGATCGCGCCGACGCCGGGAGCAGCAGTCTCAGCCGTATCCAGCACCTCAGACCACGCCCGCACCGTATCGCCCGCAAAACAAGGGTTGGCATGCGCGCCCGCATTCAGCGCAACGATCATCTGCGCATTGGCCAAGCCGTTGAAAGACAGCGCGCGTGCGAGCGAGATCACATGCCCGCCATAAATCAGCCGCTTGCCATCAGGCCGATTGGTCGCATCAAAATGCACCTTGGCAGTGTTCTGCCACAGGCGAGTGGCCAGCATATGCTCGGCTTCTTCGATGGTCACGCCATCAACATGGTCGATCACTTCGCCCACAGCATAGTCACGCATGCGATGCGGCTCACCGGCAAGGTCAAAATCATAGCCGTCAAAGGACAAACCATCCGGCACCACAAGATCAGAGGGCGCCACCGCAGCCGCAAGCTCTGGTATTACCGTATGCGGCGCAGGCGTTGCATCACGCTTACGCACCATCACCCAGCGCACATAACTCAGCACCACCTCGTCACGCTGATTACGCCCCGTGGTCCGAACCCACACAACACCAGATTTACCATTGGAATTCTGCTTCACCCCAATCACTTCGGACTGCGAAACCAACGTATCGCCGGGATAAACCGGGCGTAGCCAGCGGCCTTCGGCATAACCAAGGTTGGCTACAGCATTGAGCGAAACATCCGGCACCGTCTTGCCAAACACAGTATGGAACGTGACCAGATCATCCACTGGCGAGCCGGGCAAACCGCAAGCCCGCGCAAACTCATCCGACGAATACAGCGCGCCCCTTGCAGGATAGAGCGCATGATACATCGCCCGCTCACCCCCCGAAATGGTGCGCGGCACGGCATGGGTGATCACATCGCCAATGGCATAATCTTCAAAAAAGCGGCCAGCGTTCGTCTTGGTCATTGCTGGCCCAACTTCATGTCTGAAGAATAAGACGTGTCGGTATCTTTCGTCACCGCCTGCCCGCAACGCATCACGCCATTGGCGTGGTCATACGCATAGGTCGGATCGCCATAAAGCTCCCATCCTTTGGACAAGGCTTCAGACACCTTATGGCAAAAAGCCGATGTGTCATCCTCAGTCAATAAACGATAGATTTTCATGCCGTTACCCCCAAGGCGTCACGCCTAGCGCATAGTGAATTCCCATCACAACGCCAACGATCACAAGCGTGATCACAACTGCCACGATCTCTTTCTTGAATGGGGCTTGCGGCGGCCGATTCCACGGACCTTCCTGCGTGTTGATGAGAAGAATTTCAACGATAGCCCAGACCAACAAACCGCCGAACAGAATGAACGAAGGGGTGTCGCCATTCACAAGCAAATGCGCGAAGGCCCAGATCGAGAAACCTGTCAGCTGCGGATGGCGCACCTTTGTACCTAGCCAGATCTTGGCGCCCTTGGCACCGCTAGCTGCGTAGAAATAGAAGGCCAAGACCATCAGAAGGTTATTGATACCAACCCACATCGGCTCACGGCCCCAATAGACTGCGCCCTCGGCGGCGCGGTATCCCAGCACCATCAGCACAATACTGACCACGATCAAAACCGTGACAAGCCCCTTGCCAGGTTCACCGAGCTTCGCACGCGGTCCGGGCGCAAGCCGTTTGAACAAATGCGCTGCCCACCAAAGGGCAACTCCTGCGATCAGTAAGTTCATGTGGTCTCCAATGCGGCGATGGCGTCAGCTTTCGCCAAGGTCGCCCGGGCGGTCACGATATGCAAGTTCTCAACAATGCGGCCATCGACCACGGCAACGCCCTGCCCTTCGGCCTCTGCCGCCTCGAACGCCGCGATCTGACGGCGGGCCAGATCAATTTCATCGTCAGTCGGGCCAAAGGCTTCGTTTGCAATCGCCACCTGGGCGGGGTGGATCAGCGTCTTGCCATCAAAACCCATGTCGCGACCTTCGGCGCATTCGCCGCGCAGTCCTTCTTCGTCCTTGAAGGCGTTATAGACACCATCCAATGCCACGACCCCCGCAGCCTTCGCGGCCAAAAGGCAGTGCTGCAACGACATCGTCAAAGCGGCACGGGTCCGTGAATTGAGATCTTTCGCCAGATCATTCGTCCCCAAAACAAAACCCGCAATCCGTGGGTGTGAAGCGATGCTCTGCGCATTCAAAATGCCTTGCGGCGTCTCCATCATCGCCCAGATCGGCAGATCAGGCACCAAAGCGGCAAGCCTGTCCACATCTTCGGGGCCATTCACCTTCGGCAGCAAAATCGCATCGCAGTTCATCGCAGCGACGGCTGCGGCATCCGCAGCACCCCATTCGGTATCCAGCCCATTGATCCGCACGATCTTCAATCGGGCACCATAGCCATCATCTGCCAGCGCTGCATAAAGCGTGTCGCGGGCCGCTACCTTGGCATCGGGTGCCACCGCATCTTCCAGATCAAACAGGATCACATCAACAGGCAGCCCGCGCGCCTTATCCAGCGCGCGGTCCTTGGACCCGGGGATGTAAAGAGCGGATCGGTATGGACGGTCATGCATCGAATCTTCCTCGCAATAAAGTTGCGCGAACAACGCCAGAATTTCGCAATTCATTCAAGGTGAAAATGCCGCAATGCAGCAAAATAGGCATCGTTACGGTGTGTTAACCAATTTAGCGCAAGTTGAACGCAGAATTTGATCCACTTGGCAAATCGCGCCGATGCTGCGGTGGCCTTTCGTAAAAAGGGGAACAAAATGAGACGTACACTTTTCCTGATGTCATTTGGCATTGGTGCCGCATTGCTTGCCGCGCAACCGGTCAGCGCACAGAGCGGCAATTGCGCAGACCATGCAATCGTGGTCGAACGACTGGGCGAACGCTATGGCGAAAGCCGTCAATCCATCGGGCTGGGCAGTGACAATGCGGTGGTTGAGGTTTTTGCCTCGATGGACACAGGATCGTGGACCATCACGGTAACGCGTCCGGGCGGGCCCACTTGCCTTGTCGCAGCAGGCCAAGCCTATCAATATGTGAACGAACCTTTGGCCAACTTCGACAGCCAAAGCTGAAATCAGGGTCCGGCTTACGACAACGCGACCCAGATAAGCCGGACACCCGTCAAGACCAACAACACGTAGGTCAGCCCGAAGAACAACCGCTCAGGCACCAGATGGTGGGCTTTCACGCCGATCCACGCGCCAAGCAAGGCAAAAGGTGCCAATACCAGGCTGCCCATGAGCGTATCCCAACTAAAGATACCTAGAAACGCGTAAGGGACCGCCTTCATCCAGTTGATCGCCCAGAACGTCACCACCGTTGTGGCCTGATATGCCGTCTTGCTGAGGCCCTGTGACAGCAGAAAGACTGCGGCGGGCGGACCACCCGCATGGCTGACAAAGCTGGTAAAACCACTGACCATGCCCGCAAACCAAGCCACCGGCGCGCGGAACGGCATTTCCTTGATGGTCAGCCACCCCCTTGCACGCGCCAACTGGAATGCCACAAACGCCAGACAGATCGCACCTATCAACAGGCGAAACATATCCGCATCAACGACGGCATAAAGCAAGGCTGCAATGATACAGCCGGGGACAGCGCCCAACATCAGCCCTTTCGCAGAGGGCCAATGCCATTTGCCCCAATAGGGGCGCAAGGTCGCTGCATCCACCAGCATAAAGAGCGGCAGCACAATCCCCAAAGCGACCCCCGGCGGCACAACAAGCGCAAGAATCGCGCCCGCCACAAATGCGGCCCCGGAGCCAAAGCCACCTTTTGATATCCCTCCGAAAATGATCGCAGGGATACCAACTGCAAAAAATTGCCAGCCAAATTCAATCACGTAGAGGGCCCGATTTGTCCTTCATTCACGTCTCGTTAGCGGTTTGCCAAAGACTTGGCCACCGCACTTTACGTGATGCCGCAATGCAGCACACTTGCACGCAGGCCGCCAAACCCTTACCCAAAGCGCCGAAAGCCAAATCACCAAAGGACCCGTTTCAATGGCCAGACCAAAGATTGCCCTTATCGGCGCCGGACAGATCGGCGGCACGCTTGCACACCTCGCAGCCGTCAAAGAACTCGGCGATGTCGTGCTCTTCGATATTGCCGAAGGCATCCCACAAGGTAAGGCGCTTGATATCGCCGAATCCGGCCCGGCAGCCAAGTTTGACGGCAGCTTCAAAGGCGCCAACAGCTACGAAGACATCGCTGGCGCAGACGTTTGCATCGTCACCGCCGGCGTGGCCCGCAAGCCGGGCATGTCGCGCGATGACCTGCTGGGCATCAACCTGAAGGTTATGAAATCCGTTGGCGAAGGCATCGCTGCCCACGCGCCCAACGCCTTTGTCATCTGCATCACCAATCCACTGGACGCAATGGTTTGGGCGCTGCGCGAATTCTCCGGCCTGCCACATCACATGGTTTGCGGCATGGCGGGTGTTCTGGACAGCGCGCGCTTCCGTCACTTCCTGGCGGACGAATTCGATGTCTCCATGCGCGATGTCACCGCCTTCGTTCTGGGCGGCCACGGCGACACAATGGTCCCACTGACACGCTATTCCACGGTGGCCGGCATCCCTCTGCCAGATCTGGTCGATATGGGCTGGACCACGCAAGAAAAGCTGGACGCGATCGTCCAACGCACACGCGATGGCGGTGCTGAAATCGTGGGCCTGCTGAAAACAGGCTCGGCCTTTTATGCACCTGCCACATCAGGCATCGAGATGGCCGAAGCCTACCTCAAAGACCAAAAGCGCCTGCTGCCATGTGCAGCACACGTCAAAGGCGCTTACGGGCTTGACGGGTTCTACGTCGGTGTCCCGACGGTGATCGGCGCAGGCGGGATCGAGCGTGTCGTTGAGATCAAGATGAACAAGGACGAACAAGCGATGTTCGATAAATCCGTCGACGCCGTGAAAGGTCTGGTTGAGGCCTGCAAAGGTATCGACAGCAGCTTGGCCTAAGCCTTGGTGGAAATGAGTAATCTGGAGGGTCGCCCATCGGGCGGCCCTTTTTCGTCAGGCACCGCTACTTATGCAAATATGAAACAACCCGCTGTTTATTCTCTTGCAGCCACAGGTCAATCGCGGCGGGGCTTGGGTCAAATGCCGCATTGGGAAAGTAACGAACAACGGCAGATGCGGGATCAAATGTGGGGGTCGCCCAAAGCCGCAGCCGCTCAAGAACATCAATGGTAGCGGCATCCGGGCACTTCAAACGGCGGTAAAGGTCAGCCGCCTGATCCGGCGCTGCAATCAACGCATCCGCCTGTTTGCGCCTATGCTGTGACGGCGGCATCCCGTCCCGTTCCTGCAAAGCCTCGATCATGCGCGTCAGCTTAAAGGCCCAATATGCCGGGGTCAGTCCTTCAAAGTGAAGCAGTTCCAAGCGATCAACCTGCGCCCGTTCCAGCGCAATGTCCTGATCTGCACCGCGCGACCGCGGACGATGAATAGACATTTGCATGGGGCGATCTGTGCGGACAAAGGCCTTACCCTGCGCATGCCCCGTCAGCCCACGATAGGTCAGGTCGAAATCAGGACCAAAAACCTCGCGCCCGCGATCGGCAGCATCGCGAAATGGCCGGCGAAAGGCACCCTCAAAAATGCTGGCCAGCGTATCACTGGGCCGATGAACCCGCTCTGCCACCGACAATACAAGACAATCGGTATCGTCCGAAACAGCCGCCAAATGCGAACCAACAACTGTATCGGCAAACAAAAACTCATCCGCATCACAATGCAGCAGCCAATCCGCATCCGTGCGCAGATAGGCATCCTGCGCATTGCGCACTTGCCGCACCTCATGGCGACGCGGTCGGCTTTTGCCGACCCTCAGCCAATGTGCATCGTCACAGGCCACAAACGTCACCTGCGGCAACTCTGCCAGCATGGTTTGCACAGGATCATTGGGCCTGTCGCAATAAACAAAGACATGCGCGGCCCCCAACGACAAATACCACGCCACAAAGGCCTGCACCAATGCAGGCGGTTCATCCACCGTTGCCACGACGGCCCATGTTGCAGTGTCATTCACCATAATGTCTTTGCTATCATCATCGCGAATCTTTCAAAACTGATTAAAGTTGAAGCAATTCAAGGCAGAGCCTTTTTGTGATCACAGAAATTTTTACTGTGATCACAAATGTGCGAATTTCTGGCGATTTCGCATTTTTCGCTTATAACCCCTGATTTTTCTATGTTTAGCTGCGACCAACCGTAGCCAAATTGGAATTGTCTTATGAACATTCACGAATATCAGGCCAAAGCCTTGTTGCGCAGCTATGGCGCGCCCGTCTCGGACGGACGCCCTGTGACCCGCGCCGAGGACGCCAAAACCGCCGCTGGCGAAATGGACGGACCGCTTTGGGTCGTCAAAGCACAGATCCACGCAGGTGGCCGGGGCAAAGGCAAGTTCAAGGAAGCTGATGCAGGCGAAGCAGGCGGTGTGCGTCTGGCAAAGTCGGTTGAGGAAGCCGCGCAGGAAGCCAAGAAGATGCTGGGCCGTACGTTGGTCACACACCAGACCGGCCCCGCTGGCAAGCAAGTCAACCGCATCTACATCGAAGACGGCTCCGGCATTGAGACTGAAATGTATCTTGCCCTGCTGGTCGATCGCCAGACCAGCCGCATTGGTTTCGTCTGCTCGACCGAAGGCGGCATGGACATCGAAGAAGTGGCCGAGAACACGCCAGAGAAAATTCTCAACTTCACCGTTGATCCCGCGACAGGGTACCAGCCTTTCCACGGGCGTCGCGTCGCCTTTGCTTTGGGGCTGAAAGGGCAGCAAGTCAAACAATGCGTCGCGTTGATGGGCAACCTCTACCGCGCCTTTGTTGAAAAAGACATGGAGATGCTCGAAATCAACCCGCTGATCGTCACAGACGGCGGTGACCTCAAAGTGCTCGACGCCAAGGTCGCCTTCGACGGCAACGCGGTCTACCGCCACGCCGATGTCGCCGCCCTGCGGGATGAGACGGAAGAAGATCCCAAAGAGCTCGCCGCGTCCAAGTTCGACCTGAACTATATCGCGCTCGACGGTGAAATCGGCTGCATGGTCAACGGCGCGGGCCTTGCCATGGCGACGATGGACATCATCAAGCTCTACGGGGCCGAGCCTGCCAACTTCCTCGACGTGGGCGGCGGTGCGACCAAGGAAAAAGTGACCGAGGCGTTCAAGATCATCACATCCGACCCCAACGTCAAAGGCATTCTGGTGAACATCTTCGGCGGCATCATGCGCTGCGACGTCATCGCCGAAGGCGTGATTGCGGCAGTGAAAGAAGTCGGCCTCAAGGTGCCGCTGGTCGTGCGACTGGAAGGCACGAACGTGGAAAAAGGCAAAGAGATCATCAACAACTCCGACGTCGACGTGATCGCAGCGGACGACCTGAAAGACGGCGCGCAGAAGATCGTTAAAGCCGTCAAAGGTTGATCCCGTAGGGTGGGTGCAACCCACCGCGATGAAAAGATTTTAAGGAGCCACCAACATGGCCATTCTCGTAAACGAAAACACCAAAGTCATCTGCCAGGGCCTTACCGGCTCGCAGGGGACATTCCACTCTGAACAGGCCATCGCCTATGGCACCAAGATGGTCGGCGGCGTAACCCCCGGCAAAGGTGGTCAGACGCATCTGGACCTGCCGATCTTCAATTCGGTGCATGAGGCGAAAGCGGTGACCGAAGCGAATGCCTCTGTCATCTACGTGCCGCCGCCCTTTGCTGCCGACAGTATCCTTGAGGCCATCGACGCCGAAATGGAATTGATCATCTGCATCACCGAAGGCATCCCTGTCCTCGACATGATGCGCGTGAAGCGCGCCTTGGAAGGCTCCGCTTCGCGTCTGATCGGCCCCAACTGCCCTGGTGTCATCACGCCTGATGCGTGCAAAATCGGCATCATGCCCGGCCACATCCACAAGCGCGGATCGGTCGGCGTTGTCTCCCGTTCCGGCACGCTGACCTATGAGGCGGTCAAGCAGACCTCTGACAGCGGCTTGGGCCAGTCCACCGCCGTCGGCATCGGTGGCGACCCCATTAAGGGAACCGAGCATATCGACGTGCTGGATATGTTCCTTGATGACGACGAAACGCATTCCATGATCATGATCGGCGAAATCGGCGGGTCCGCCGAGGAAGAAGCCGCCGAATTCCTGACCGCCCAAAAGAAAAAGGGGCGCTGGAAGCCAACAGCCGGTTTCATCGCCGGACGCACCGCCCCTCCCGGCCGCCGCATGGGCCACGCCGGCGCGATTGTGGCAGGCGGCAAAGGCGACGCGGAAAGCAAGATCGAAGCGATGAAGTCCGCAGGGATCGTGGTGGCGGACAGCCCCGCGACACTGGGCGAGGCTGTGCTGGAAGCGATTGGCTGACACCATGCGACGCATGCAAAAACTCTTCTCAGCGATAACCGCGATCACTACGTTCGCGGTCCAAGGGTCCTTGCTGCAAGCCCAAACTCTCAGCCCTTATATGGAAGACACGGCCGTTATTTGTACGACCGTCATGGAAACTGTTGAGGATTATCAGGCACAGCTTGAAGACCTGGGTTGGGTTCGAGTTTCTCCTGACGAAGTTTCTGACAGCGCTGCTAACAGCTTGGCTGTGATCTACTCCGCCAATGAACTATCTCAAGCTCTTGGCGACGAGCTTCACCGTGGGATCTTTGCCAATAGACTAGAAGGTATCAAAAGCCGCCTTAGCTCACCAATCGGACGTGTCGGTTATTTCGTTTCCCTTGCAGGTGAAACGGAGCAGTTCCTTGCGCTGAGGTTGGACCGTCTTGACAACACCTATTGTGTAGCAAGTGGATTGCTTTCAGAAAATTCTGAGTGGTTGGAAGAATTGACGAATTCGCGAGCGATCCTCTTCAATAGTCCGACTGGGAGCACTCTGATGAAGTACTCGTCAATAACAGGTCCAGATTTCCTCCGAGGAACAGATAGCATCAAACTGCGCGACGCAGCCCTCACGATCTTCGATACCCAAGGTATCAATGAGCTTCTAGATATAGACCTAGAAAACGATCTCTTTCTCACTACTGCAGTGTTACCAAGGTAAAAGGATAGCGGTCATGAACGACCATTCCCCCAACGACGTCTTCCACGCCTCTTCTTTTCTGCAAGGGCATAAGGTTGAAAACCTCGAACAATACAATCCCGTGAAAAAAGCGGCGTAGTCACATGGGACCTGCGACAGCCATCAAGACTTGTCTCGCCAAGTCTTTCCAATTCAAAGGCCGCGCCTCGCGGTCTGAGTTTTGGTGGTTTGCTGTATTCGTTGGAGCGGTGGCTGCGGTTCTACTATATCCCCATACAAGTTTCTTCTCATCTGTCACCTCTGATGTGCTGGTGACAAAGACCAGCGCCTTCACTGGCGAAACGACCCAATCACTAGAGCGTCAGACCGCCTGGTACTTATATAGGATCGACTGGAGCGCAATTTCGCTGACGATTGCAGGATGCTTCTATCTCTTACTCTCGGCAGCTACTTCCCGCCGGTTACACGACGTGGGAGCAAAAGCCTATTTTGGATTAGCAATGCTCGTTTTGGGTCCTCTATCCAGCGTCCTAACCGTCGTAATCTTTTACGCTTTGTCAAAAGTTTCGTTTGGTCTTGCGGTGTCGATAACCACCATCCTCGGACTGATCTCTTGGATCTTGTGGATCGTCTGCCCCATCGTACTTGTTATCTTGCTCATGCGCCCTTCAGAAGACGGTGCAACTGAATTCGGCCCCAACCCTCACGAGGTCCCCTCATGAACGATCACTCCCCCAACGACGTCTTCCACGCCTCGTCTTTCCTGCAAGGGCATAACGCGGAATATGTGGAACAGCTCTATGCCCGCTACGCCGACAACCCCGGCGCGGTCGATGAAAGCTGGCAGGCGTTCTTCCGGTCGCTCGGCGATGCCCCAACAGATGCCAAGGCAGAGGCCGCTGGCCCCTCTTGGGCGCGCGCTGATTGGCCCCCTGCCCCGGCGGATGATCTGACCGCCGCCCTTGACGGCCAGTGGCCCGCCGAACCCGAAGCCGCAGGCCAGAAGATCAAGGAAAAGGCCGCCGAGAAGGGCGTCGAACTGGACGAATCCCAAGTTCGTGCCGCGGTCCTCGACAGTATTCGCGCGCTGATGATCATCCGCGCCTACCGCATCAGGGGTCACCTGATTGCCGACCTCGACCCGCTGGGGATGCGTGAAAACACACCGCACCCGGAACTGGACCCGAAATCCTACGGTTTCGCGCCCGAAGACATGGACCGCCCGATTTTCATCGACAACGTTCTTGGCCTTGAAGTGGCGACGATGAACGAAATCATCGCCATCGTGCAGCGCACCTATTGCGGCACATTCGCGCTGCAATACATGCACATCTCCAACCCCGAAGAGGCGGGTTGGCTGAAAGAGCGGATCGAAGGCTACGGCAAGGAAATCGCCTTTACCAAAGAAGGGCGCAAGGCGATCCTGAACTCTTTGGTCGAGGCTGAGGGTTTCGAGAAATTCCTGCACGTCAAATACATGGGCACCAAGCGTTTCGGCCTTGATGGCGGCGAAAGCCTGATCCCCGCAATGGAGCAAATCATCAAACGCGGCGGTCAGCTGGGTCTGGATGAAATCATCATCGGTATGCCCCACCGTGGCCGTTTGTCGGTGCTGGCGAATGTGATGGAAAAACCCTACCGCGCGATCTTTAACGAATTCCAAGGCGGGTCGTTCAAGCCCGAGGATGTCGATGGGTCGGGCGACGTGAAATACCACCTCGGCGCGTCGTCAGACCGCAGTTTCGACGACAACACGGTGCACCTTTCACTGACAGCAAACCCATCCCACTTGGAGGCGGTGAACCCGGTTGTGCTGGGCAAGGTCCGCGCCAAGCAGGACCAGAAAAACGACGAAGACCGCACCCGAGTTATGGGCATCCTTCTGCATGGCGATGCGGCCTTTGCCGGCCAAGGCGTTGTGGCCGAAGGTTTCGGCCTGTCCGGCCTCAAGGGCCATAAGACCGGCGGCACCATGCATATCGTCGTGAACAACCAGATCGGTTTCACAACCGCACCGCACTTCAGCCGCTCCAGCCCCTATCCCACAGACATCGCGCTGATGGTTGAGGCCCCGATCTTCCACGTCAACGGCGACGACCCGGAGGCTGTGGTGCACGCCGCCCGTGTTGCGACCGAGTTCCGCCAGAAGTTCCACAAGGACGTGGTGCTGGATATCATCTGCTACCGCCGGTTCGGACATAACGAAGGCGATGAGCCGATGTTCACCAACCCGGTGATGTACAAAAAGATCAAAAAGCAAAAGACCACGCTGACGCTGTACACCGAACGGCTGGTCAGCGATGGCTTGATCCCCGAAGGCGAAATCGAAGACATGAAGGCCGCGTTTCAGGCGCACCTGAATGAAGAATTCGAAGCGGGCAAGAACTTCAAACCCAACAAGGCCGATTGGCTGGATGGCAAATGGTCCCACCTCGACCGCAAGGACGAGGACTATCAACGCGGCGTGACCGCGATCGAGGATGCCACCTTCAATGCCGTGGGCGAGGCGCTGTCCAAAGCGCCCGAAAACTTCCCGCTGCATAAAACCATCGGGCGCCTGATCGAAAACAAAGCCAAGATGTTCGAGACCGGCGAAAACATCGACTGGGCCACTGGCGAAGCATTGGCCTTCGGATCGCTACTCACCGAAGGCTATCCTGTGCGCCTGTCTGGCCAAGACTGTACGCGCGGCACATTCAGCCACCGCCATTCGGGTCTGATCAATCAGGACAACGAAGATCGGTACTATCCGCTGAACCACATCCGCGAGGGTCAGGCGCAGTACGAAGTAATCGATTCGATGCTGTCCGAATACGCGGTACTTGGTTTCGAATACGGCTATTCGCTGGCCGAACCAAACGCGCTGACACTTTGGGAAGCACAGTTCGGCGATTTCGCCAATGGTGCGCAGATCATGTTCGACCAGTTTATCAGTTCTGGCGAAAGCAAATGGTTGCGCATGTCCGGCCTCGTCTGCCTGTTGCCGCATGGGTATGAAGGGCAAGGGCCTGAACACTCATCCGCGCGTCTGGAACGGTTCCTGACGATGTGCGGTGGTGACAACTGGATCGTGGCAAATTGTACGACGCCTGCGAACTACTTCCACCTGCTGCGGCGGCAACTGCACCGCACGTTCCGCAAACCGCTGATCCTGATGACACCCAAATCGCTGCTGCGGCATAAAATGGCCGTGTCCAAGCGCGAAGAATTCACGACCGGGTCCTCCTTCCACCGCGTCCTGTGGGACGATGCACAGCAGGGCAATTCAGACACCAAACTGGTGGCCGATAGCAAGATCAAACGGGTCGTGATGTGTTCGGGCAAAGTCTACTATGACCTGCTGGAAGAACGCGACGCGCGCGGCATCAAGGATGTCTACATCATGCGCTACGAACAGTTCTACCCGTTCCCCGCACAGTCAGCCGTCAACGAACTGACACGGTTCAAGAACGCTGAAATGGTCTGGTGCCAAGAAGAGCCCAAGAACCAGGGTGCCTGGTCCTTCATGGAGCCCAACATCGAATGGGTCCTGACCCGGATCAAAGCCAAACACACGCGCCCCGTCTATGCCGGACGTGCCGCCGCCGCCTCGCCTGCCACAGGTCTGGCCAGCAAACACAAAGCAGAACAAACAGCCCTCGTTGACGATGCGCTGACCATCAAAGGAACAAAGTAATGAGCACCGAAGTCCGCGTCCCGACCCTTGGCGAATCCGTGACAGAGGCCACTGTCGCCACATGGTTCAAACAACCCGGCGATGCCGTTGCCGTTGATGAAATGCTCTGCGAACTGGAAACAGACAAAGTGACGGTCGAGGTACCCAGCCCCGTCGCTGGCACCCTGTCCGAGATTGTTGCCGCCGAAGGCGAAACCGTTGGCGTCGATGCGCTGCTGGCCCAAATCGCCGAAGGCGATGCAGCACCGGCACCTGCGGCGAAGAAAAGCGAAGAGGCCCCAAAGGCCGATGAGCCACCCGCGCCTGCGGCAGCAAAAGACGTCGAAGACGCCCCATCCGCCAAAAAACTGATGGCGGAAAACAACCTCTCTGACGTGGCAGGGACGGGCAAAGACGGGCGCGTGATGAAAGAGGATGTCCTCAACGCGCTCTCATCAGCCGCTCCCGCGCCTTCTTCGGCACCAGCCCCGCGCGCACCAGTGGCGGCCAGCCAGGCCGAACGCGAAGAGCGGGTCAAAATGACAAGGCTAAGGCAGACCATCGCCAAGCGTCTGAAAGACAGCCAGAACACCGCCGCCATGCTGACCACCTGCAACGAGGTCGACATGACCGAGGTGATGGCCCTGCGCAACGAGTACAAAGACCTCTTCCTCAAGAAACACGGCGTCAAACTTGGCTTCATGTCCTTCTTCACCAAGGCCTGCGTGCACGCCCTGAACGAAGTGCCAGAGGTCAACGCCGAAATCGACGGCACCGACGTGGTCTACAAAAACTACGTCAACATGGGGATCGCCGCAGGCACGCCCACGGGCCTTGTGGTACCGGTGATCAACGACGCCGATCAGATGTCTTTCGCGACAATCGAGAAAAGCATCGCCGCAATGGGCGCCAAAGCCCGCGACGGCAAGCTGAGCATGGCCGAAATGCAAGGCGGCACTTTCACCATCTCCAACGGCGGGGTCTATGGTTCGCTGATGTCCTCGCCCATCCTGAACCCGCCACAGTCCGGCATCCTCGGCATGCACAAGATCCAGGACCGCCCGATGGCGATAGGCGGCGAAGTCGTGATCCGTCCGATGATGTATCTGGCCCTGTCCTACGACCACCGGATCGTGGATGGTAAAGGGGCGGTGACATTCCTTGTGCGGGTGAAAGAGGCGTTGGAAGATCCGCGACGGTTGTTGATGGATTTGTAAGCCGTGCTTTCAACGATTGCACCTCGCTGGCCACGCGCATTTACGACCATCGGCTTTGGAGCTATCGCCGTAATAGTTATCTTGCATGCGTCCATCGCGGCGTTGCTTCCGGCTATTAAGTTGGAAGCCCAAAGAGTTCTTGGCGAAGCAACATTATTTATAGAACTTGTCGACGAAACGAAAACCGATGTTTCAGACCTAGTCGCTTCGATGGAGCGTCCTAAGAAATTTTTAGACGACGGAGTAATAGCGTTATTTCTAGCTGACATAAGCACTTGGTTAGATACAGCTAGCAATGCAGAAACTTTCCTTTTGGGAGCAATGGTTCTGTTTATAGTGTACGTAATCGGAGAGATATGTTTGGCATGTGGAAGAGCCCTATGGGTTTCTGGAGACACAAATTCACACCTCACTATGGTTGGTGAAATTGCCAAAATTGACAATTCAATTATTGGAAGGGAATACGACTACTATACGTCTTCCCTTACAGTACTGCAGGGGACGGCAGTCTTAGTCGTGATTTTCATGTTCGGGCTTCTTTTTCACCTGATCGAAACACATGAAATAAAGAGATTTCTAGGGTGCATTATTTTAGGCATTACTCTTCTTTTAGGGATTAAATGGCTCGCAAATCGCAACTTGGCATATTTAGATGCAATTTGTCTTCCGTTCTTGAAACCGGACGATGAAACTCGCAACTCAAATTCCTCCAGACCGATTTCCGATGACTCAAAAGCAGAGGTAAAATGACCCCCGAACTCACCGTCCTCGCTCTCGCCGCCCTGCTCCAAGGCGTCCAATTCGCCCTCATGGCGATCCCTGCCAATATCGAACTTGGTGTCGGGAAAACGTTGTCACCGCGTGACAACAGCCGCATGGGCAAACCTATGGTCGAGTTGCTCAGTGACAAGACAGGCCGCCTTTATCGCGCGCTCAACAACCATTTTGAGGCGCTGATCCTGTTCACCATCGCCGTTGTCGTTATCACTCTTGGCGATAAAGGCACCGGGTTTTCCGCTGCCTGCGCATGGACCTATCTTGGTTCCCGCATCCTCTATATCCCCGCTTATTATTTCGGCCTCACGCCTTGGCGTTCGCTGATCTGGTTTGTGGGGTTCCTCTCAACCATGCTGATGATACTGTCAGCTTTGATATGAAAAACTGTACGTACAGGTTCTGTACAGGATATGTACGCAATATTGCTCGCTTAAGGAGACCCCATGTCCAGCTATGACGTCATCGTAATCGGCGCCGGCCCCGGCGGCTATGTCTGCGCTATTCGTTGCGCCCAATTGGGCATGAAAGTGGCCTGCGTCGAAGGGCGCGACACGCTGGGCGGGACATGCCTGAACGTGGGCTGCATCCCGTCCAAAGCAATGTTGCACGCCACCCATATGCTGCATGAAGCAGAGCATAACTTCGCCTCAATGGGCCTGAAGGGCAAAACACCTTCGGTCGATTGGAAGCAGATGCTGTCCTACAAGGATGAAACGATTGCCCAAAACACCGGCGGCATCGAATTTCTGTTTAAAAAGAACAAGGTAGACTGGCTGAAAGGCTGGGGGTCCATTCCTGAGGCAGGCAAAGTCAAGGTCGGCGATGAGGTCCATGAGGCCAAGCATATCGTCATCGCATCCGGCTCCGAAGCTTCAGGTTTGCCCGGCGTTGAGGTCGATGAAAAGACAGTTGTCACATCCACCGGCGCGCTGGAACTGGGCAAAGTTCCTAAAAAACTCGTCGTTATCGGCGCAGGTGTGATTGGGCTTGAGCTCGGCTCAGTCTACGCCCGCTTGGGGTCTGAGGTTGAGGTCATCGAATTCCTCGACGCCATCACCCCCGGCATGGACAAAGAGATCGCGCGTCAATTCCAGAAAATGCTGACAAAGCAAGGGCTGAAGTTCACCCTCGGCGCTGCTGTCCAAGGTGTTGCGGTCAAAGGAAACAAGGCCACTGTTACCTATAAACTGCGCAAAGACGACAGTGAACATACGCTGCAAGCTGACACTGTTCTGGTCGCAACAGGGCGCAAACCATTCACCGACGGCCTTGGTCTTGATGCTTTGGGCGTGGAAATGTCCGAGCGTGGCCAGATCAAAACCAACGACAGATACGCTACCAATATCGCAGGCATCTACGCGATCGGTGACACAATCGCCGGACCTATGCTGGCGCATAAAGCCGAAGACGAAGGCATGGCCGTGGCAGAAGGCATCGCAGGCCAGCACCCGCACGTGAACTATGGCGTGATCCCCGGCGTGATCTATACGCACCCTGAAGTGTCCAATGTCGGCGAGACCGAAGAAACCCTGAAAGAACAAGGGCGTGCCTACAAAGTCGGAAAGTTCCCCTTCATGGGTAACGCGCGCGCCAAAGCCAATTTCGCAGGCGACGGCTTTGTTAAAATACTGGTTGATGCCACAACAGACCGGGTGCTTGGCGCGCATATCATTGGCCCGATGGCAGGTGACCTAATCCACGAAATCTGTGTCGCAATGGAGTTTGGGGCGGCAGCAGAAGACCTTGCACGCACATGCCACGCGCATCCGACCTATTCGGAGGCGGTACGCGAAGCTGCACTAGCCTGCGGGGACGGCGCAATTCACGCGTAAGCGTGACAAAGTAGCTATGAAAGGGCCTCAGATGACGTCTCGGGCCCATATTTCGGCGCGCATTTGGATAAACATTACCCGGCGTCAGCGGCCATTAACCCCCTGAAGTGATGACAAATGCCGCATACTGGCACAGTTAAGAACACATACGCGCCACATTCTTCGGGTTTGGTACAAAAGTTATTGAGTGGTGAACCAGAGAACTCCGATGAAGCGTTTCATATATATTTTGCTGCTCAGTCTTTTCGCCGGTAGCCCGGCGCAGGCATTTACGACCAGCAGCGGGATGTTTGACGGGATCGAATATCTTGCCGATACACAGATCCCCGGACCGGCTGCCGACACGTTGTCGCTATGTTACGCGACCCGTGACTTTCGGATCCTTGGCTATACACTGTCCAGCGATATCGTCGGTTATGTGTTATCCAGCGACGGGTGCAACTTGATCGCAGACCGGCCTTTCACACAAGCACAGATGGAAACAGCGCAATCGCTGAACCTTGTGGACCCAACCTTGCCTTCTGAAGCCAAGAACAGTCTTGAGCGGAACCTGCGCAACTATGGCATCTGGATCGCCTTGGCGCTTGGTCTCATCGCAGTCATCATTCGGCGCATCAAGTCACTGATGGGCTATGATCTGCGAGGACCGATGCGCAAGAAAGCGGCGCAGCGCATACTGACGGCGATGTGTTATGTGGGCAAATGCGACGGTATCGTTGCGGCCTCAGAAATCTCACTTATTGGGAAAACGGCACGGCGGCTGACACGCCGCAATGTACAGGCCGCCGATGTGATCCGTATTACGGACCATATCGACATGAACCTATCGCCACAGGATTTTGTCGACTTTGGCCGCGGTCTGCGCGACTCTGAAAAAGACGTGATGATGCGGGGTGCTTTCTTTATCGCGCTGTCCAGCGGGCGTATTCTACCGTCCGAGCATGCGTTTCTATCCGATCTGGCGCATGGCATCGGCATGCCAGGCGAAGACTTTCGTCGCGTCATGAATATCGCGCTTGAAGATCTCGATGCGTTTCCTGTCACCCAAAGTTAGGGTCAGCCTTTCAACATGCGCAGACCTTGCGTTGCGTCCGCACGGACCGCCAGACGTAAACCGGGTTCATCCCCGGCCTTCAGCGCAGATAGGATCAGCTTATGATGATAAGGCGGCTCGGTCCGGTTCAGTCGCCCATAAAGCGCGCGCATCGTCGGGCCCAACTGTAGCCAGACCGTTTCCGCCATCGCCAGCATCGCAGGCGCCTGCGCGCGCAGATACAGCGTGCGATGAAATTCAAGGTTCATGCGAATATAACCCGTGGCGTCATGGCGGGCGATCACTTGGCTGACACCTTGGTTGATGGTTTCCAAGCGTTCTATCAGGGCGAAATGGGCACGGGGCAACGCGCGCGACGCCAGCTCAGGCTCTAACAAAGCGCGCAACGTCGCCAGTTCTTCGATACGTTCATTGGACAAAGCCGGGGTCGAAACACGGCCCGAGGACGACAGGAAAAGCGCCCCTTCCGCGACCAGCCTGCGCACCGCCTCACGCGCGGGGGTCATCGAGACGTCATACGCCTTGCCGATCCCGCGCAGTGTCAGCGCTTCGCCGGGGGGGATTTCGCCATGCATGATTTGTGTCCGCAAAGCCCGATAGACGCGCTCATGCGCGGCCGTTGTGCTGTCTTGCGGGCGTGGTTGGATCATCATCCGTTGTTTGTGATCACAAACAACGCCGAGGTCAATCGTTGAAGGTCACGCGGTGCAATTGATCGCCATGCTGACGCAACCATTGCCGATGGCGCGCATAATCGGGGCAAAGCCGTGCCACGACAGCCCAAAATGCGGGCTGGTGGTTCATCTCAACCAAATGGGCGACCTCATGCGCGGCGACATAATCAAGCACTTCAGGCGGGGCCATGATCAAGCGCCATGAATACATCAACGTGCCTTGGCTGGAACACGACCCCCAGCGCGATCGGGTGTCACGGATCGACAGACGCGTGTAGGTCTGGCCCAACGCCGCCGCATATTTATCAGAGGCTTGCGCCAATGCATCCCGTGCATGATGGCGAAACAACGCTTTGATCTGGGGTGCTGCGGGGGCCTGTGCCGCGACTTCGATCTGGTGATCCAACAGACGCGCCCTCTTGGCCGTACCGACAACGACGGGCACTGGCGCACCCCGAAACAACACGGTCTGACCCACCGCGACCGACGATACAGGCGTCAGGTCACTCAGATGGCCACGCAACCACGCCTCTTTGTTGCGCAGGAACGCGATCCCCTCGCGGGTAGGCGCATGATGCGGCAACGTCAGCGTGACACGACCGTCCAGACGCGACACACGCAACGACAATCGCTTGGCGCGTGCAGAATGGCGCAAAGTGACCTCAATCGGGGGGTTGCCTTCAAGTGTATGACGGCCCATATCCAACTACTCATATTTCATGTGCCAAAGGCTTTGACTCGGCTCTGCACTTATGGCAGTTGGCACCGATCACCCGCAAGGGAAGACTAGGATTTTGAAGGGATAGCCTATGCCTAAGGAAGAGTGGGGCACAAAGCGCCTTTGCCCCGAAACCGGCAAACGCTTTTACGACCTGAACGCGACACCAATCATCAGCCCCTACACGGGCAATGAGGTCACTGTAGACACATCCAAGACCCGCACAATGGTCGCGGATGCCGAGGATGCGCAGACCAAGAAAGCCAAGGAAACTTCGGAAGAAGAAGAACTGGTGCTTGATGACGATGACGACGATAGCGACGACGTCGATCTGGGCGATGATGTCCTGGAAGATGACGAAGACGATGACACGGTGTCGTTGGATGAATTGGCCGACGTGCCAGCAAGCGACGACGACTAAAACAACCGCTTCGGGCGTGATTTTTACTTGATCTCGCCCGGATCGCTGCATAGACAGCGTAACGCAGCGAATGCTGTCAGGATGGGGCCTTAGCTCAGTTGGGAGAGCGCTTGCATGGCATGCAAGAGGTCAGGGGTTCGACTCCCCTAGGCTCCACCATACACCTGCAAATAAATGACTTAGGGTCAGGACCCATTAGATTCACACCGTCAGTTTGTCAGATTAGCGCCTGACGATAAACTCATCCTTCAAGGATCTCAGCAACAAATATATATCCGGCGCCGTAGACGGTCTTTATGATACGTGGGTCTTGCGCATCATCGCCAAGTTTGGTGCGTAGCCTTGAAACCTTGACGTCGATGGAACGGTCATAGGCGTCGTCTGCGTTGCTTCCCAGATAGTCGAGGATCTGTTCGCGCCTGATCAAACGGTTGGGCGAAGCGAGAAACATTTTCAGTATTTCGTTTTCAGCATAGGTCAGGTTCTGGCTTTCGCCCGTGTCCTTCGTCAGTTGAAGCAGGTTAAGATCTGCGGTCCAGCCGCAAAACCGCGCCGTCTGGGTGGCACTCTTGTGAGGTTCGGCATTTGTCCGTCGCAAGATAACGCGCAGCCGGGCAATCACTTCTTCCACTTCGAATGGCTTGATGATGTAGTCGTCGGCCCCCAGTTCCAGCCCCACGATTTTATCCTGCGTGCGCGATCGGCCCGAGATGATCAGGATCGGCACATCTGACTGGCTGGCAAAGCGGTGCACCAGCGCCAGCCCGTCACTGTCAGGCAGCCCCAGATCAATGATGCACGCATCCGGCGATATTGATTTGCAGGCCTGTTCGAAATCCGCCGCGCGCCCGAAAGACCGCACTCTGAACCCTGCCTGCTCTAATGCATCCGACAGAATGCTGCGGATTTCCGGCGTGTCGTCAAGAACCGTAATCAGGGGGCCGGGTTTCATGTGCGTGTCGCCTTGTTCATTTCCGTCACCAAGGCATCAAATTCAAAGGGTTTGCGCAAGATCGGATAGGTTTTTGCCGCCAGCTGACACTGCGGATCGCTCTGAGGAAGCCCCGTCACAATCAGAACCGGCAGGTCGCTTCTGCGTTTGCGCAAATGTTCTGCCAATGCAAATCCGGTGCCACCGTTTTTGAGCATCAGGTCGGTGACCACAAATGTGATATCGCCAACCACGGCCAGTTTCTGTGCCTCTTCAACAGTATCAGCTTCGACAACCGCGTGGCCCATACGTTGCAGATAGCCCCGCACTGTTTGTCGGATATCGACGTTGTCTTCCACCAGAAGGACAACACCCGGCACGACCGGGTCCGCCGGTAAATAGGGCACCAGCATTGAGACTTGTGCGCCCCCCTCTTTACGGTTTGCCAGCCGCACCGTGCCGCCACTTGATCGCGCAAAGTCAAAGGTCGTGGACAGCCCAAGCCCCCGCCCTGCCCGATCGGATTTAGACGTGAAGAAGGGTGCCAAAGCGTTGGCAAGCGCGTCTTGTGAAAACCCTGATCCGGTATCTTCAACGCAGAATGTCAAATAATCAGCGGCATCCACTAACACGGTGACCGTCACCGCACCCGCCCCCTCAATCGCGTCAATTGCGTTCAACACAAGGTTCAGCAGCGCATCTTGCGCAAAACCCGCGTCGATCATCAGATGAGAGGCGCTGACTTTGTTGATCACAGTAAGCGTGATGTCATCAGGTGTTGCCGCCTTCGCCAAGAGGGTCGTTTGTTTCAAGAACCCTGCAAAGTCAGTCAGTCGGATGTTGATGGACCGCTGCGCATCCAATTCTCCAAGGCCGGCAATCAGATCGCCACCGCGTCGCGCGGCAGACTTGATCGTTTCAAGAAACGTCAACGCGTCTTGCGGCATGTCATCCAGCCGGGCCAGCCTGTCCTGCTCGCCCAAAATGATCGTCAGCAGGTTACCGAAATCATGCGCCAGCCCGCTGGTCAGTTGGGCCGCCAGTTCCCGGCGTTTGGTATGCGCAAGCGCTTGCCGCGCGCGCACCTGTTCGGTCACATTGGCCGAAAGCAGATATGCGCCAACCACTTCACCATCATCGTTCACGTCTGGCGTGAACGCGACCCGGTTATAGCGTCCCGCCTCTTTATGTTCGAATTCAACCACAGGGGCATCACCGCGCAGCGTTGCAGCGAAACCATCCGAGATTTTTTCGTACACCTCTTGCCCCAAGGCATCGGACATATGTTTGCCGACGATGTCGTTTGAACGGCCGGGGACGATCGAGTTCAGTTTGTGATTGGTGTAGGTATAGACCCCGTCGCGATTGACCCGTGCGATATGCGCCGGAATCATGGAATTAGTCAGGTTTAGCCGGGCCTGTGACGCCAAAAGCTGGCGTTTGGCTTCTTCCAGCGCCGTCACCGTCGCAGTCAATGTGCGGTTTGCGCGAGCCAGTTCTTCTGACCGCGAAATCAATTCTTCCGACAGGTTGTCCGAGCGCGAGCGCAACAGCGCTTCTTGGGTCTTGAGTTCCGTGATGTCAGAGTAAACAGCTACCCAGCCGCCGCCTTCAAGCGGGCTGCCTTCAACCGAAATCGTTGTGCCGTTTGCGCGGGTACGTTCAAAGTAATGCGGCTCAAACGCTTTGGCCTGTGCGACCCTTTCAGCGAGAAAGCAATCAACATCGTCCAGCACGCCATAATCGCCCCGTTCTGCCAAGATACGTAGGGTTTCCTCAAAGGACCCACCCGGCTCAACCAGTGCTTTTGGCAGGTCAAACATCCGCTGAAATTGTCGGTTGGCCAGGACAAGCCGCAAGTCCTGATCATAGATCGAAATCGCTTGGCTGATCAGGTTCAGACCAGCCTGCGTCAGGGTTTCATGGGTGGGTGACATGCGGTTCATCCCATATCAGTAGCACTTGGTTGGCACACCACAAGAGCATGTGACGCTTGCAAGGTTTCGCAACATTTCGGATAAACTTCTGAAAAACTTGTCTGTCAAAAGAATCGTACGCGACCTTTGGGAGGAACATTGAAGGTCGTTCGCGATTGCGTTTGGGAGGATGCATGACGGATCAAAACCAGCAAGAGACCTTGGTCTCCGTGCCGCATTTGTTGGCGCGCAACGCAAAGCGTTATGGCAACAAAGCAGCTTACCGCGAAAAGGAATTCGGGATTTGGCAAAGCTGGACCTGGGCCGAAACCGCTGACGAAGTTGAGGCATTGGCCTTGGGCCTGCTTGATCTGGGTGTGAGCGTTGGCGACCATGTCGCCGTGATTGGCCGCAACCGCCCTGCCCTTTACTGGTCGATGGTTGCCGTGCAATCGGTAGGCGCTGTGCCCGTCCCGCTTTATCAGGACGCCGTCGTCGAAGAGATGACCTATGTGCTGGAAAACTGCGGCGCGCGCTTTGCGATTGCGGGCGATCAGGAACAGGTCGACAAAATCATCGAGGCGCAGGAAACGGTCCATGGGATCGACCATGTGATCTATTACGACACGCGTGGGATGCGCAAATACGACCATAGTGAAATCACGTCCTTTGCCGACATCCAGAACGAAGGCCGCGCCGCCAAAGCACGACTGTCCAAAGAACTGAACGCACGTCGTGACGCGCTGACCTACGACCATACTTGCGTGATGCTTTATACCTCAGGCACCACAGGCCGCCCCAAAGGCGTGGTGCTGTCCAATCGCAATGTGATCGAGACCTCCAAGAACTCATCCGAATTTGATCACCTGAGCGCTGGCGAAGAAACACTCGCCTATCTGCCAATGGCTTGGGTCGGTGATTTCATTTTCTCCATCGGTCAGGCCTATTGGTCGGCATTCTGCGTGAATTGTCCTGAAAGCGCAGAGACGATGAACGCCGATTTGCGCGAAATTGGCCCGACGTATTTCTTTGCACCACCCGCGATTTTCGAAGGGCACCTGACCCAAGTGATGATCCGCATGGAAGACGCCAGCCGCTTCAAGCGCTGGATGTTCGCCTATTTCATGGAGCACGCCAAAGAGGTCGGGCCAAAGCTGCTCGATGGGAAAACTGTCGGATTTAAGGACCGCTTGCTGCACAGCATTGGCAAATATCTGGTCTACGGTCCGCTAAAAAACCGCCTCGGCATGAGCCGTGTGCGTGTTGGCTATACAGCGGGCGAGGCGATTGGCCCTGAGCTGTTTGATTTCTACCGCAGTCTTGGGATCAACCTCAAACAGCTATACGGGCAGACCGAGGCGACCGTTTTCATCACACAGCAGCCTGACGGCGAAGTACGTTCCGATACTGTTGGCGTACCATCGCCCGGTGTGGAGTTGAAAATCGCCGAAAACGGCGAAGTCTTCTATCGCTCGCCGGGTACATTCGTGGAGTATTTCCGCAACCCTGAAAGCACCGCATCCACCAAAGACCCCGAAGGCTGGGTCGCGACCGGGGATGCGGGTTTTATCGAAGAAACCTCAGGCCACCTCCGGATTATCGACCGGATCAAGGATGTATCCAAAATGGCAGACGGCAGCCTGTTTGCCCCGAAATATATCGAAAACAAGCTCAAGTTCTATCCTAATATCCTTGAGGCCGTTGTCTTTGGAGCGAGCCGCGACCGTTGCACCGCGTTTATCAACATCGACCTGACAGCAGTGGGTAACTGGGCGGAACGCAATAACATCGCTTATTCCAGCTATCAGGAATTATCGCAGCACCCGCAGGTGCTTGATACGGTGCTGGCGCATGTGAATGCGGTGAACGACTCCGTGTCGCAGGATGACATGTTGGCGGCCTGCCAAATTCATCGCTTTCTCGTGCTGCACAAGGAACTGGACGCGGACGATGGCGAAATGACCCGAACACGCAAAGTCCGCCGCGCGGTGATTGCAGAGAAGTATCAAGACCTGATTGATGCGCTCTATGACGGCTCTGATACCATCTATACCGAAACCGAAGTCACCTATGAGGATGGGCGCAAAGGCAAGATCAAAGCCACGCTCGACATCCGCGATGCCACGGTGATTGCGAAAGCGCAGGTGGCCGCATGAACCAGAACGCTGTCATGGACAAAGACGCGCCGTATGTGACCGAGGACGGGCGCCAGATCGGTGGCGTCATGATGGATCTGCGCAACATCACCCTGCGTTTCGGCGGGGTCGAGGCGATCAAGGCGATCAGTTTTGACATCCGCGAAGGCGAAATCCGCGCGATTATCGGACCGAATGGGGCTGGTAAATCATCCATGCTGAACGTCATCTCAGGCTTCTACAAACCGCAAGAGGGCGAAGTTTACTTTCGCGGCCAGAAACGCCCACCAATGAAGCCCTTTCAGGTGGCCCGCCAAGGCGTCGCGCGCACCTTTCAGAACATCGCCTTGTTTGAAGGTATGTCCGTGCTCGACAACATCATGACAGGCCGTATGGGGCATATCAAAAGCAACATGCTGGCGCAGGCGATCTGGGCGGGCAAGGCCCAGCGCGAAGAGAACGAAAACCGCGAGGCGGTAGAACGGATCATTGATTTCCTTGAAATTCAGGCCATCCGCAAGACCCCCGTGGGCCGCCTGCCCTATGGTCTGAAAAAGCGCGTCGAGCTGGCCCGCGCGCTGGCCGCTGAACCTGATCTGCTGCTGCTGGACGAACCGATGGCGGGCATGAACGTCGAAGAAAAAGAGGACATGAGCCGCTTTATTCTGGACGTGAACGATGAGTTCGGCACCACAATCGCCCTGATCGAACACGACATGGGCGTGGTCATGGACCTGTCCGACCGCGTCGTCGTTATGGATTACGGCCGCAAGATCGGCGACGGCACCCCAGATGAGGTGCGCAACAATCAAGAGGTGATCGATGCCTATCTGGGGGTGGCACATGATTAGAATCGTGATTCCCTTAGTTTTCGTGGGTGTAATAGTGCAGCCGCGCGCAGGCCATGCCGATAGTATGTTTGATGGTTTTTGGAGGTATTGCGTTATGCAGGCGTTGACGAATACGGCAGTGCAGCGTGACGATTTGACCGCCTTATCAGCCGCTCAAATCACTGAGCTTGCCGAGAACCTCGGGTTTAGTTCTGAACCCGAAGCAATTTGGGTAGCCGATGATGGTGGATGGTCTGTAGTTGATATGCAGCGTGATGAAATTGGCAACTGTACAGTTATGTCTCTCTCGGCGTCTGTGGACGCTAATGTTTCGGACTGGAATGAGGCTCTTCCGGATAGTTTTAGAAGTAAGGGTCCAGCTGGGTTATCGCGCGTCAATCCATCCCGACGGGCCGGTGGTTGGGCAACCACACCGGTCGATGACGGCTTTGTTCAAGTTTCTTTAACCAATTTTCTGGTCGGGGAACGTCCAACGGCAACCATAGCACTTCTAACGGCAGCACGGGTTGGGAACAGCCCGGCATCCTGTGAGCTTTTTCCAACGGAGTGCAATTGATGTCCGCTGATTTCCTGTACGGTATCGAAGTCATCATCAACGGCCTGATGGCAGGGGTCCTCTATGCCCTTGTCGCCCTTGGTTTTGTGCTGATCTACAAAGCGTCCGGCATCTTCAACTATGCCCAAGGCGTGATGGCGCTGTTCTCGGCCCTGACATTGGCCGGGATCATGTCGGGTCAGGTGCCCTTTGCGCATCTGATCAACGCGATTTTTGGGACCGATATCCACTATTTCGGATGGAACGTCCCCGTCCTCGCCGCCATCATCCTGACCCTGATCGTCATGGTGATCTTTGCTTGGGGCGTGCAGCGGTTTGTTTTCCGACATCTTGTTGGGCAGGAACCGATCATTCTGTTCATGGCCACCATCGGGCTTGCCTACTTCCTTGAAGGTGTCGGCGATCTGATGTGGGGGTCAGACATCAAGACACTGGCAGTGGGCTTACCGCAAGGCGGGTCGCTTTGGGTGGAAGAGGCAACAGCCGGATTGGGTGGCGACGACTTCTTCGGCTTCTTTATCGACAAACTGGATATGGTGGCGACTGTCGTGGCGATCATCCTTGTGGCCGGGCTGATCGCCTTTAGCCAATACACCAAGCAAGGACGCGCGATGCGCGCTGTCGCCGATGATCACCAGGCAGCCTTATCCGTCGGCATCTCGCTCAACTTTATCTGGATCCTTGTGTGGTCGCTGGCGGGCCTTGTGGCACTGGTCGCGGGTATCATGTGGGGGGCGAAATCGGGCGTTCAGTTTTCGCTGTCGCTCATCGCATTGAAAGCGCTGCCAGTGCTAATGCTGGGTGGTTTCACTTCCATCCCCGGCGCGATTGTCGGCGGGCTGATCATTGGCGTGGGTGAGAAGCTCTTCGAATATCTGATCGGCGCGCCCTATCTGGGCGGTGCGACTGAAAACTGGTTCGCCTATGTGCTGGCGCTGCTGTTTCTGGTGTTCCGCCCGCAGGGGCTGTTTGGCGAAAGAATTATTGAGAGGGTATGATGGCGCAGTTGCAACCAATCTTTCGATTTGTTCCAGCACTCCTCTTTGTGTTTGGCATCCTAATCACAGGGGCCAACATCTGGGAACTACGGGTCACAACATCGCCCGGCGCCTTAGGAAGCAGCTTTCAAAGCGTGGAGCGCACGATCTACGTCGCAGCCTTGGTTAGGAGTTTCTATGATCTTGTCTTCTTGTGGGGCATGGCCGCAGTTGTCACAGCTTGCAACAAATACCTCGACGAAAGGAGTGCAATGTAATGCTCTATCGTGAGGCCGGTGATTTCAAGACGTCCTATGTGGCCGACAACCAGACCTTCCCGCTCAAGCTGGACCGGATCGGGTTCTGGGTGACGATGGCCGTGGCCTGGTTGGTGATCCCCTTTGTGATCAACGACTATTGGGCCAGTTCGCTGCTGGTACCCTTTCTGATCTATGCGATTGCGGCGATCGGGCTGAACATCCTGACCGGATATTGCGGGCAGGTGTCGCTGGGCACGGGCGGCTTCATGGCAGTAGGGGCCTATGCCTGCTACAAGCTGATGACGTCCTTTCCCGATGTGAACATCATGATCCATATCGTGTTGGCGGGCGGGATCACCGCTGTGGTCGGCGCGGCCTTTGGCCTGCCCAGCTTGCGGATCAAGGGGTTCTACCTTGCCGTTGCCACCTTGGCCGCGCAGTTTTTCCTCGTCTGGCTCTTCAACAAAGTCAGCTGGTTCTACAACTACTCTGCCTCCGGCCAGATCAGCGCGCCAGAGAGATTGGTCGCTGGCGTGGCAGTCACAGGCCCCAGCACACCGGCATGGGCACAATATCTGATTTGCCTGTTCTTTGTGACGGTCTGTGCAATCATCGCCCGCAACCTGACGCGCGGCACAATCGGGCGGTCCTGGATGGCCATCCGCGACATGGATATTGCGGCCGAGATCATTGGCGTGAACCCGTTGAAGGCCAAACTGACTGCCTTTGCCGTCAGTTCCTTCTTTGTGGGTATCGCAGGCGCGCTGTTCTTTGCAGTGTATCTGGGTGCTGTCGAAGTGGGTGAAGCCTTTGGTATCCAGAAGTCGTTCCTTGTGCTGTTCATGATCATCATTGGTGGCCTTGGGTCGATCTTCGGCAGCTTTGCCGGGGCGGCATTCCTTGTGCTGCTACCCGTCGCGCTGAAATGGCTGGGCGTAGATGTGATGGGCTGGCCCACCGATTTGGTCGCCCATTTCCAATTGGTGATCGTCGGCGCGCTGATCATGTTCTTCCTGATCAAGGAACCGCATGGATTGGCCCAGCTTTGGCGGCTGACGAAAGAGAAACTGCGGCTTTGGCCGTTCCCGCATTAAATGGGCGAAATTGCTCAAAGTACGATCGGAAAACCTATGGGAGGAAAATACCGATGAAGATGAAGAAACTGGCCGCAATGGCCTTGGCAGGCACACTAGCCGCTGCACCGGCGATGGCCGAACTGGTCATCCCTGACCTGTCGTACCGCACCGGACCTTACGCTGCTGGTGGTACGCCATTCAGCGACGGGTATCAGGACTATTTCAACCTGCTGAACGCCCGCGATGGCGGCATCGGCGGTGAGCCGATCCGCATTGTCGAATGCGAGACCGGCTACAACACCGAAAAAGGTGTGGAATGCTATGAAAGCACCAAGGGCGAAGGTGCGTTGATCTATCAACCGCTGTCCACCGGGATCACGTATCAGATCATCCCCAAAGCGACCGTGGATGAAATCCCGATCCATACGATGGGCTATGGCCGCACGTCCGCCGCCAATGGCGAAGTGTTCAACTGGGTCTTCAACTACCCTGCGAACTATTGGGATGCCGCGTCCGTAATGGTGAACTACCTGCTGGAAGAAAACGGTGGTGATCTGTCAGGCAAAAAGATCGCTTTGATCTATCACAACTCTGCCTACGGCAAGGAACCGATCCGCACGCTGGAAGAACTGTCCGCGATGCACGGGTTTGAACTCAGCCAACTGGCCGTCGACCACCCCGGTCAGGAACAGAAATCACAGTGGCTGCAAATCCGCCGCGAACGTCCTGATTATGTCCTGATGTGGGGCTGGGGCGTGATGAACCAGGTTGCCGTGCAGGAAGCGTCCAACATTGGTTTCCCGATGGAAAACTTCATCGGCAACTGGTGGGCCGGGGCCGAGCATGACGTGACCCCAGCGGGCGCCGGTGCTGACGGGTACAAATCGCTGAACATGAACCGGATTGATGCGAACCTGCCTGTGTTCGACGAAATCCGGACGCTTGTGCACGAAGCTGGCAATGCTGCTGGTGACGGATCAAACGTGGGTTCGGTGCTTTATACACGTGGGATGTATGCCGCAATGCTGGCAGCCGAGGCGATTGCCAAAGCGCAGGAAATCCACGGCGTGTCTGACGTGACTGCCGCGATGGTACGTGACGGCATGGCAAATCTGGAAATCACCGAGGCCCGCATGGCCGAACTGGGTATGTCCCAGATCGGACCAGAGTTCAGCGTATCGTGCGAAAACCACGGTGGGTCCGGCCTTGGCATTGTCCAGCAGTGGAATGCAGCAGATGCGCAATGGGTCGCCCTGACCGACTATATTGCGCCGGATGACAGCGTCATTGATCCGCTGATCGCCGAGGACTCCGCGGCCTTTGCCGCAGAGAACAACATCGAACCAGGTTGTCTCTAAACAACAACAGGGTGGCCCTGCATAGGGCCACCCAATCCAAACAATCTAAAGATGGATCAAAGCGCTATGCTGGACGATGCAAAAGTTGAGACCCTGCTAGAGGTCAACAACATCGAAGTGATCTACAATCACGTGATCCTTGTGCTGAAGGGCGTGTCGCTAAATGTGCCCAAAGGCGGCATCACGGCCCTTTTGGGGGGCAACGGCGCTGGCAAGACGACGACATTGAAGGCGATTTCGAACCTGCTGCACTCGGAGCGCGGTGAGGTGACCAAAGGCTCAATCACCTATCGCGGCGAGCGCATCCAGGACAGCTCTCCGTCTGATCTGGTGAAGCGTGGCGTTATTCAGGTCATGGAGGGTCGCCATTGCTTTGAGCACCTGACCATCGAAGAAAACCTGATGACCGGCGCCTATACGCGGCGCGACGGCAGCGCCAAGGTCAATGATGACCTTGAACTGGTCTACAACTATTTCCCACGTCTGAAAGAGCGGCGCAAAAGCCAAGCCGGCTATACCTCAGGCGGTGAACAGCAGATGTGCGCCATTGGGCGCGCGCTGATGTCACGGCCCGAGACGATCCTTTTGGATGAACCCTCAATGGGCCTCGCCCCGCAACTGGTCGAAGAGATTTTCACAATTGTGAAGAACCTGAACGAAAACGAAGGCGTGTCCTTCCTGCTGGCCGAACAGAACACCAATGTCGCTTTGCGGTTCGCGCACCACGGATACATTCTGGAAAGCGGACGCGTCGTCATGGAAGGTCCGGCTGCCGAACTGCGCGACAACCCCGACGTCAAAGAGTTTTACCTGGGCATGTCCGACGAGGGACGAAAGTCATTCCGCGACGTGCGAAGTTATCGTCGTCGCAAAAGGTGGCTGGCATGACCGCCCTTGATCCCCGCGAGACGCGATCAGCCGATGCGCGCGAGGCCGATCAACTTGCGCAACTGAAAGCGCAACTGGATCCTGAAGCCGCGGCGCAAGTCACGTCGCTTGCCGATCTTGCCAAGCTGCCGGTACTGCGCAAGTCGGAACTGAGCGCAGCACAAGCCGCAAACCCGCCTTTTGGAGGCATTCCCACCAAAGGGATCACCCGTCTATTCCAGTCGCCCGGCCCGATCTATGAACCCGGTGGGTCAGGTGCGGACTGGTGGCGTTTTTCCAGCGCCTTGCGCGCTGCGGGCATCGGCGCCGGCGATGTGGTGCAAAACACCTTTTCCTACCATTTCACCCCGGCTGGCGCGATGTTCGAAAGTGCCGCTATAGCTGTCGGCGCACAGGTCTTTGCTGCCGGACCGGGCCAAACGGAATTACAGGTGCGCGCCGCGCATGACCTTGGCGTAACGGCCTATGCTGGGACGCCAGACTACCTTGGTGCGATCTTTGCCAAGGCCGATGAGATGGACGTTGATCTGTCGGGGATCACCAAAGCGCTCGTCTCAGGTGGGCCGTTGTTCCCGCCGGTCCGAAAAGCCTACGCTGATCGTGGCATCACCTGCCTGCAATGCTACGGCACCGCAGACGTCGGCAACATCGCCTACGAAACCGTCGCGGACACCCCCATGATCGTCGACGAAGGCGCATTGGTGGAAATCGTGACACCCGGCACCGGTGATCCAGTGACGCCCGGCGACATCGGCGAGGTGGTCGTAACCCCGCTCAACCCCGACTATCCGCTGATCCGGTTCGCCACAGGCGATCTTTCAGCCATCGTTCAGGGTACTTCGCCTTGTGGGCGCACCAATATGCGACTTGCTGGCTGGAAAGGACGCGCCGACCAGGCCACCAAGATCAAAGGCATGTTCGTGCGGCCCGAACAAGTCGCAAGCCTTGTTGCCCGCCACCCGGAAATCGCACGCGCACGTATCGAAGTCAGCCATGACGGACAACGCGATGAGATGGTGGTCAAGCTTGAAACACAAGCCAGCGACGAGGGAGTGTTCGCGGCTTCCATCAAGGAAGTTCTTAAGCTGACCGGCAAAATAGAGCTTGTGTCACCCGGCGCATTGCCGCGCGATGGCGTCGTGATTGCCGATTTGCGGTAGTCGGCCAGTTGCAAGACGGGAAGGTCGCACGCGACTGAGATCGCTGTTGTGCAAACTCATCGCACCTGCTTAAGTCAGGGCAATCACTTGGGGGAGTGTTTGTACGGCTATGAAAGATCTCGGATCAGAGACATTTCTGCGTTTCGATGACGTCAAGAAAAGCTACGACCAGAAAAACCTTGTGGTCAAAGGCTTTAACATGGACGTGCGGGATGGCGAATTCATCACGTTGCTTGGGCCATCCGGGTCAGGCAAGACGACCGTATTGATGATGCTGGCCGGGTTCGAAAGCGTGACCTCAGGCGATATCGCGATTGCGGGCAAGTCGATTAACCGCACAGCCCCTTACAAGCGCAACATCGGCATGGTCTTTCAGAACTATGCCCTTTTTCCGCATATGACCGTGGCCGAAAATCTGGCCTATCCGCTGACCGTGCGCAAAATGCCCAAGGCCCAGATCAAAGACCGGGTGGCGGAATACCTGAAACTGGTGGAACTGTCAGACTTTGGTGATCGCCGTCCGGGCCAATTGTCTGGTGGTCAGCGGCAGCGCGTGGCCTTGGCGCGGGCCATGATCTTTGAGCCTACGCTGATCTTGATGGATGAACCGCTTGGGGCGCTCGATAAAAACCTGCGCGAACAGATGCAGTTTGAGATTACGCGCTTGCACAAACAGCTTGGTTTCACCGTGATTTATGTGACCCATGACCAGACCGAAGCTTTGTCGATGTCGAGCAGGATTGCGGTATTCAATGACGGTGTTGTCCAGCAATGCGCACCACCTGCCGAACTTTATGAACGCCCATCGAACGCATTTGTGGCGGGTTTTATCGGAGAGAATAACTTCGTCCCCGGCAAAGTGACGGCGATCCAAGGCAACACAGTACAGGTGCAGACGGATGGGGGTACTGTTGTTGCGCAATTGGCTGAGGGCCTGAGCGAGGGTGGCCCCTGTCAGGTGTCGATCCGCCCCGAAAAGCTGTTCATTCACCCCACAACCCACGCCTATGACAATGCCCTGACAGTGCGTTTCAACACACGCATCTATGTTGGCGACTTCATCCGCTATTACTTCAAACTGCCCGATGGGACCGACATTATCGTGAAGGTTCTCAACGACTTATCTGCACCAGAGTTTGACGACGGTGCCGAAGCCCAGCTTCTTTGGCTGGCATCCGATTGCATCGCTTTCCCGGCTGGGTAAGCGAAACAGGGCAAACCGGGGCCCTGCAAAACACCCGGACTGACAAGGAGACACTGATGAAAAAACATCTGACGTTACTTGCTGCTTTGGCGCTGACTGCCAGCCCCCTTGCGGCGCAAGATCTGACCGTCACATCTTTTGGTGGCGCATATGGTGCTGCACAAAAAGAGCATATGATTGATCCCTTCGTCGCCGAAACCGGCATGAATATCCTGTTCGAGGATTACGGCGGCGGCATCGCAGAGATGAAAGCGCAAGTCGAAGCTGGCAACATCCAGTGGGATGTGGTCGATGTCGAAGTGATCGACCTCGAACGCGCTTGTTCCGAAGGTTATCTTGAGATCATTGACCAATCTGTCCTGCCTGCGGGCGATGATGGGACGCCCGCGGCAGAAGATTTCATTCCTGACGCTTTGGCAAATGAATGCGGTGTGGGCAACATCGTGTGGTCCATCGTGTTTGCCTACAACACCGAAAACGGCCCCGGTCCGCAGACAATCGCCGACTTCTTTGACACCGAAGCCTTCCCCGGCAAGCGTGGCCTGCGCAAGCGCCCGCAGGTGAACATGGAATGGGCTTTGATTGCCGATGGTGTCGCACCTGAAGACGTGTACGAGGTTCTTTCGACAGATGAAGGCCAAGCGCAAGCATTCGCCAAGCTAGATACCATCAAGGAAGACATTGTTTGGTACGATAGCTGGTCGCAGGCCCCCGTTTTGCTGAACGACGGTGGCGCACAGATGGTGCAGTCTGCCAATGGCCGTATCTTTGCTGCCATTCAGGAAGGCTCACCTTTCGCGATTGGTTGGGACAGTCACGTGTATGACCTTGATGTCTGGGCCATCATGCGCGGTACGCCAAACATGGACGCCGCGATGGAGTTCATCAAGTTCGCAACACAGACAGTGCCATTGTCCGGCATGCAGGATGTAGCCTACGGCCCAACCCGGGCGTCTGCCCAGGCACTGCTGCCAGAAAGCGTAAAGCAGGACCTGCCGACCGCACACCTTGACAAAGGTCTGAAAGCAGACGGCATCTTCTGGGCCGACTTTGGCGAAAGCCTTGGTGAAAAGTTCAACGAATGGCTGCTGCAATAAGCCATTGTTCCCCGCGCCTTGATCGGGCGCGGGGGACATCAAAAGTCACACTATGACCGATATTGCACCCGGACTAATCCCAGCTGACGCGCGCAACGCCGCGCGCGAAGTGCGCAAGCGCAAGCTGCAGGCGTTCCTGTTTGTAACGCCGCTATTGGTGTTTGTGATCTTCGCCTTTGTCGCACCGATCACGACGATGCTGTATCGCAGCATCCACAATCCGACGGTCGCAAATCTGATACCTGATACTTTGGTCGCGCTTGGGGATTGGTCTGGCGAAGAAATTCCCGATGACACGGTCCTGATACAATTCGCCGCCGACATGAAACGCATGGCGAATGATCGCACATCTGGCCAGCTGGCCGATGAAATCAACCGCGCGCTGCCGGGCATGTCGAGCGTTGTGAAATCAACCGCACGCAGCCTACGCCGCGTTGATGATACCGAAATTGCCACGAATGGCGCGGCCCTCTTGATAGAAGCGAATGATCGTTGGGCAGACCCGGCTACATGGAGTGCGGTGAAAGCAGCAGGTCAGGCCTATTCCACAAGCTATTACCTGACCTCTGTGGACCTTGAACGCGGCCCGGACGGAAACATCGTTCAACGGGACACACAGATTTACGTCAAGCTGTATACGAAAACCCTGCGCATGGCTCTGATCATCACGGTGTTGACGATCCTGCTGGGCTATCCGCTTGCGTTCTACATGGCGCATGCGTCGGACAGTATGGCGAACTTTCTGATGGTGTTCGTCCTGTTGCCGTTTTGGACGTCACTTCTGGTGCGGACAACAGCATGGATCGCGTTGTTGCAAACCAACGGCGTGGTGAACTCCACGCTTCTTGCCATTGGGATTACGGATCAACCGCTCGAACTGCTTTATACGCAATTCTCTACCATCCTCGCCATGACGCACATCCTGTTGCCATTCATGGTGTTGCCTCTCTATGCGGTGATGCGCGGGATCGACCAAAGCTATATGCGTGCGGCCATGTCGATGGGCAGCAAACCACTTGGTGCTTGGTATAAGATTTACCTGCCCATGAGCCTGCCCGGCTTGTCCGCAGGCGCGCTTTTGGTCTTCATCATTTCGGTCGGCTATTACATTACGCCAGCGCTGGTGGGCGGGACCGATGGGCAAATGATCTCAAACATCATCGCGTTCCATATGCAGCAGTCGAACAACTGGGAACTGGCAGCGGCGCTTGGATCGCTGCTGCTGGTTCTCATTCTGGTGCTTTACTGGTTGTTTGACCGCTTCGTCGGCACCGACAACATCAAGCTGGGTTAGAGTATGAAGCAGTTTCCCGAATACTTCACACTCTGGCATATCGCGGGCCATTACGCTTTGCGCGTGTTCGCGTTTCTTGTTCTGTTTTTCCTGATGATGCCAATCCTTGTGATGATGCCATTATCGTTCAATGCAGAGCCGTTTTTCACGTTTACCGAAGGCATGCTGTCGCTGGACCCGGACGCCTATTCGTTGCGCTGGTATCAAGAGATCGTAGATGACCAAAAATGGCGGCTGGCGATCTGGAACAGCTTTGTTGTGGGGATTGCCGCTGCTTTCATTGCGACCACCCTTGGCACGCTGGCCGCAGTTGGGCTGGCGTCGCCCTGGATGCCTTATAAGCGGTTGATTACGGCGCTTTTGCTGTCGCCGATGATTGTCCCGCTGATCATCATCGCGGCGGGCATGTTCTTCTTCTACACCCAGTTTAATCTGGTCGGCACCTATACCGGCCTGATCATCGCGCACGCAGCACTCGGCGTGCCCTTTGTCATCATCACGGTCACAGCCACCCTCAGCGGCTTTGACCGCACGCTTTTTGTGGCGGGCCTCAGCCTTGGGGCATCACCGGTGAAAGTGTTCTGGGACGTTGTGATCCCACTGATCCGGCCCGGCGTGATATCTGGCGGGCTCTTTGCTTTTGTGACCTCCTTTGATGAGGTTGTGCTGGTTCTGTTCTTGGCAGGGCCAGAACAACGGACAATCCCCCGGCAAATGTTTTCTGGACTACGCGAACAGATCAATCCAACGATCCTTGCAGTCGCAACACTGCTCGTGGTCCTGTCTGCCGCACTTCTTTTCACGCTGGAGTTCCTGCGCAGGCGATCCGTGCGCATGGGCGGGGCGGGATAACCCTGCACTGACGCCAAACAACTGCACGCGCATTGGGCAGGTGATTGATATTTGCCTCATTTGTGACATTCCCATTGCTGCAACGCAGAAAATCTGCGTGGCTCAATAGACCTGCTGCCCGCAGCCGACAATGACGGTGGCATGAGCGAAAACCTCCGCATTCTTGTCGTCGAAGCCGATCCCGCCAAAGTGCGCGACATCGTCGATGCGCTGAACGCGGCAGGTTGGAGTGACGTCAAAGCCTTGGGCCAGATCTCGGCCCTTGATCGTACAGTCCGCGAGTTTGCCCCTGATATCGTGCTGATTGATCTGGCCAATCCAGATCGTGACACACTCGAACATATTTCCTATGTGACGCAGACCGAAAAGCGTGCCGTCGCTCTCTTTGTCGACCAAACAGATGACAATTTGACGAAGGCCGCATTGAACGCCGGTGTCAGCGCTTATGTCGTTGATGGCCTCACTATGCATCGGATCAAACCGGTTCTGGAGACGGCAATCGCGCGTTTTCAGATTATGCGTCAGATGCAGTCAGAACTGGATGCGGCCAAGCAGGCCCTTGAGGATCGCAAAACCATTGACCGCGCCAAGGGCATCCTGATGCGCCAGCGCGGGTTGTCGGAAGATGATGCATATAACTTGCTGCGCAAAACCGCGATGAGCCAAGGGCGTAAGGTCATTGACGTCGCACATGCGCTTGTTACAGCGGCGGACCTGCTGTCGTGACCGGAACTGTCCTGCATTGCGGCTATGTCCCGCTGGTTGACTGCGCGCCTCTGGTTATCGCCAAAGAACTGGGGTTCGCCGCTGAAGAAGGGCTTGCGCTCAATCTGGTGCGCCAACCGTCGTGGTCAGCCCTGCGCGATATGCTGACGCTGGGGCATTTGGATGCCGCACAGATGCTGTCGCCCATGCCAGTTGCAATGTCGATTGGTTTGGGCGGATTAAACGCGCAGATCGACGCTTTGATGGTGCTGTCGGTCAATGGTACCGTTTTCGGGGTGTCGCAGAGCTTGGCGTCCCAGATTGGGGATGTATCCTTTGGTGACGCGAAAGGATTGCTGACCAAGATCGCGCAAGTGAACGACAAACCTTTGCGCGTCGGCGTCCCCTTCCACTACTCAATGCACCGCCTGCTATTGTCTTATTGGACATCAACCGCACCAAAGCTGATCATAGAAGAAGTCACTGTGCCACCCCCACGCATGGCCGATGCCGTCGCCGACGGGTTCGTCGATGCATTTTGGGTAGGTGAGCCTTGGGGCAGCGTCGCCGTGCAACGGGGCGTGGCCCGGCTGATGATGTCGGGCGGCGATGTCTGGCAATTCGCGCCCGAAAAGGTGCTCGCTGCGCGCCGCGACTGGATTGAGGCCAATAGCGACACGGCGCGCAAGCTAATGCGCGCCGTCTATCAGGCGGCCCAGTGGCTTGATGCCAAAAAGAACAAACCCCTCGCGGTTGAGATTTTGGGACGCAGTGAACACCTAAGCCTTTCGCCAGACCTGATTGACCCCGCACTCACAGGCCATATTGCGCCCAGCGCGGATGAAAACCCCATGCAGGTCGACCGGTTTGTCCAGTTTCACAAACATGCCGCAAGCTTTCCGTGGCGCAGTCAGGCGGCTTGGATCGCGCATCAGCTTGGCGCGGATGCTGCCGATGTTGAAAAAGCAAAAACATGCTTTCGGTCAGATCTTTATCGGCAGAACCTTGTTGGGATCGGCGCTGACATGCCCGGTGCATCGCAGAAAATCGAAGGGTCACTGCGGTTTGAAACGGCTGTTGCGTCGTCACGCGGCCATATGATTCTTGCGCCAGATGCCTTCTTTGACGGCAGAACCTTTGATTTCAGCGCGGAAAAGGGATGAATAACTAGGCAGTTTCTGCACCGCCGCGTAAAATCATGCGGCAGCGCAGAAAAAATCATTGTGCGGATCGCACCCTTCATTCCTAATGAAATCGAAGGGCATCGTCGCCCCCACTTCTGCATCGGTCAATGCTGGCCTGTGCTTTTACAAGAGCAAAGCCGCTCGTTTGGAACACGGAGCTCCTCCCCCGTGAACCTGACGCGCGGCTTTTTTTCGTTTTGGCCATCTTGGCACTGAAAGGAACCAATAGATGAGAAACACACTTTCACTTGTCCTTGCGACAACCAGCCTGATCGCATCGACCGCGTCGGCCGAATTTCTAGAGCTTGAAAAGGACGAGCTTACCCTTGGTTTTATCAAGCTGACCGATATGGCCCCATTGGCCATCGCCTATGAACTCGGATATTTCGAAGACGAAGGTCTGTTTGTTACGCTTGAGGCGCAGGCCAACTGGAAGGTGCTTCTGGATGGCGTGATCAGCGGCCAGTTGGACGGCGCGCATATGCTGGCCGGACAGCCGCTTGCCGCCACCATCGGTTACGGCACCGAGGCCCATATCATCACCCCCTTCTCCATGGACCTGAACGGGAACGGCATCACCGTTTCCAATGAAATCTGGGAAGAGATGAAGCCAAACGTGCCCTTGATGGACGATGGCCGCCCGCAGCACCCGATAAGCGCCAGCGCACTCGCCCCCGTGGTTGAAGACTACAAAGACCAAGGCATCCCCTTCAATATGGGTATGGTTTTCCCTGTCTCCACCCACAACTATGAAATCCGTTACTGGCTGGCAGCTGGCGGGCTAGAGCCGGGATACTATAGCCCACAGGACATCTCGGGCCAGATCGGCGCAGATGTGCTGCTATCAGTTACACCACCCCCGCAGATGCCCGCCACGATGGAGGCCGGTACGATTTTTGGCTATGCCGTAGGCGAGCCCTGGAACCAGCAGGCCGTGTTCAAAGGCATCGGTGTGCCGGTCATCACCGACTACGACATGTGGAAGAACAACCCTGAAAAGGTTTTTGGCATTACGGAAGAGTTTGCGGAGGAAAACCCCAACACGACAATAGCGCTGACCAAGGCCTTGATCCGCGCCGCCATCTGGCTGGATGAAAATGACAACGCCAACCGCCCCGAAGCAGTCGAAATTCTGTCGCGTTCTGAGTATGTAGGGGCAGACTACGAGGTGATCGCCAACTCGATGACCGGTTTCTTCGAGTTTGAAAAAGGCGATGTGCGCCCTGCCCCAGACTTCAACGTGTTCTTTCGCTACAACGCGACGTATCCGTTTTACTCTGACGCGATCTGGTATCTGACCCAGATGCGCCGCTGGGGTCAAATCCCTGAAACGAAGCCGGATGAGTGGTACTTTGAGACCGCCGCCAAGGTGTACCGCCCTGACATCTATCTCGAAGCCGCCCGCATGCTGGTCGATGAAGGGATGGCGAACGCGGCGGACTTCCCCTGGGACAGCGACGGCTTCAAAGAGCCCACCCCCGCCGCCGATATCATTGACGGGATCGGCTACGACGGGCGCGCGCCCAACGCCTATATCGACAGCCTGCCGATTGGCCTGAAAAGCGGCCAGAGCGTCGTCGGTAGCGAAATCCAAGGCTAATCGCTCTGGCCCACCTTGCGGAAACGTAAGGTGGGCTTCAGCCCACCCTTCTTTCAAAGCAGCAAATGGATAAACCCATGACCGCGATTGACCCAGATACACTCGACATTGAGGCCCGCCGCGCCCGGCGTTTTACCCGCATCAACAAGGCTGACGCGTGGTTCAAGGTCTTCGGCCTGTCATGGCTGACACCCATCCTGAAGGCTGCCGCCGGGGATAACCCACGCGCGCAGGTCAAAGAGATCTGGCAGCTCTTGGGTGTCCCACTGCTGGCTATCGCGGCATTCCTGATCGCTTGGGGCACATTGGCACCGAAGGTTCAGACATCCCTTGGTGCCGTCCCCGGCCCCGCTCAGGTTTGGGAACAAGTCGGTAATCTGCACGCCGATGCACAGCGAGAGGCGCAAAAGGAAATTGCTTTCTATGAACGCCAAGACGCCCGCAATGCCGAACTGATCGCTGAAGGCAACGCAGACCGGGTGCGCGAGCGGGTCTATACCGGCAAGCCAACCTATTACGATCAAATCTGGACCTCGATCAAAACTGTATTCTTCGGCTTCCTGATCGCATCTATTGTCGCCATCCCGCTGGGTATCGCCGCCGGCCTGTCAGTCACAGCCAACGCTGCTCTGAACCCGCTGATCCAGATTTTCAAACCCGTCTCACCACTCGCGTGGTTGCCGATTGTCACGATGATTGTCTCAGCCGTCTATACGACCAACGACGGGTTGTTTTCCAAGTCCTTCCTGATCTCAGCCATCACCGTGACCCTCTGTTCCCTCTGGCCTACACTGATCAACACTGCCCTTGGCGTCAGCAGCATCGACAAAGACCTCGTCAGCGTCAGCCGCGTGCTAAAAATGAACACCTACACCAAGATCACCAAACTGGTGCTGCCCTCCGCCCTGCCGCTGATCTTCACTGGTCTGCGCCTGTCGCTCGGTGTTGGCTGGATGGTTCTGATCGCGGCCGAAATGCTGGCCCAGAACCCCGGTCTTGGCAAATTCGTCTGGGATGAGTTCCAAAACGGATCGTCCCAGTCGCTCGCCCGCATCATGGTTGCCGTGTTCACGATCGGCATCATCGGCTTCCTGCTGGATCGGGTCATGTACGCCCTGCAATCCATGTTCACCTTCTCAGCGAACCGGTGACCCAGATGAGCATTCTTTCCTTCAAAGACGTCAGCAAAAACTACGATGAAACACCCGTCCTGAAAGACATCAATCTCGATGTGGCGATCGGTGAATTCGTTGTCATCCTCGGCTTCTCGGGCACAGGCAAAACGACCCTGATCAACATGATGGCCGGGCTGGAACAGCCCACCGGTGGCAGCGTCACCTACAAGGGTGCGCCCATCACCGAACCGGGCCGTGAGCGTGGTGTGATCTTTCAAAGTTACTCACTAATGCCTTGGCTGACGGTGAACGGGAATGTCGGCCTCGCCGTCGACACCATGTTCCCCGATCTGTCCAAGGCGGAACGTACCGCGAAAGTCGATCACTACGTTGGCATGGTGGGCCTCAGCCACGCCGCAACCCGCCGCCCGGCGGAATTGTCCGGCGGCATGCGCCAGCGTGTCAATGTCGCCCGCGCCTTGGCGATGGACCCTGAAATGCTGTTGTTGGACGAACCCCTATCTGCGCTCGATGCGCTGACCCGCGCCAATCTGGCCGATGAGATTGAGGCGATTTGGGAAAAGGACAAAAAGACCTGCGTTCTGATCACCAATGATGTGGACGAAGCGATCATCCTTGCCGACCGCATCATCGCACTGAACCCGGATGGAACGTTGGGCGATGAATTCAAAGTCGATATCCCGCGTCCACGCGACCGGATTGCAATGAACAATAACGGGACTTTCAAGGCGCTGCGTGGGCAGGTCACGACCTATCTGATGGATGTCGGCATCGCCGCCAAAGTCGAAGGGTCACGCATCCTGCCCAACGTCACACCCATTCACGGGGTGCCCGCCGCCGTTGCCAAGGCCCAGGAAAGCGGCATTGAAGAACGCTTTCTGAACTTCTCGCAATTGGACAAGGTATATCCCACACCCAAAGGGCCACTTACCGTCGTTGAAAACTTTGACCTCAAAATCAACAAGGGCGAGTTCATCTCGCTCATCGGCCACTCTGGCTGCGGGAAGTCCACGGTTCTGACAATGGCTGCAGGCCTCAACCCGATTTCCAAGGGTGCAATCAAGCTCGATGGCTGGAACGTCGAAGGGGCCGATCCTGAACGCGCTGTCGTTTTCCAATCACCCAACCTCTTCCCATGGCTCACCGCCAAGGAGAACGTCGCGATTGGTGTGGACAAGGTTTACCCCAAAGCAAGCCAAGCCGAACGGCAGGATATCGTCGAATACTACCTTGAACGCGTCGGACTGGCCGACAGCATGGATAAAGGTGCAGCAAGCCTGTCCAACGGCATGAAACAACGTGTCGGTATCGCCCGCGCCTTTGCCCTGTCGCCCAAACTGCTGCTACTGGATGAACCCTTCGGCATGCTCGACAGCCTGACGCGCTGGGAGCTGCAAGAGGTGCTGATGGAGGTCTGGTCGCGTACCAAAGTGACCGCAATCTGCGTCACACATGACGTGGATGAGGCGATCTTGCTCGCGGATCGTGTGGTGATGATGACCAACGGACCACAGGCGACAATCGGCAAGATCACTGATGTGAACCTGCCACGCCCGCGCACGCGCAAGGCGCTGTTAGAGCATCCTGATTACTACAGCTATCGCCAGGAGGTGCTCGACTTCCTGGAAGAATACGAGCACGGCGCGACCCCAAAATCGAAACCCAAAGCCATCGCAGCGGAGTGAAAGATATGACTCAAAAACTGGTTGTCATCGGTGCGGGCATGGCTTCTGGCCGGGTGCTTGAACACCTCTTCGATGCAGGCGCGGACTACGACGTGACCCTGTTCAATGCCGAAGCGCGGGGGAACTATAACCGCATCATGCTGTCGCCCGTTTTGTCAGGCGACAAGACATATGACGACATCGTCACGCATGATGCCGATTGGTACGCAGAGCATGGCGTCACCTGCCGCTTTGGCGAACATGTTACCGAGATTGACCGCGACGCAAAGACGGTCACAGGCCAGAACGGCACGGTTCCCTACGACAAGCTGCTGATCGCCACCGGATCTGCGCCTTTCATCATCCCCGTCCAAGGCAAAGACCTGCCCGGCGTGATCACCTACCGTGATCTGGATGATACTAACGCCATGATTGATGCGGCCGCCAGGGGTGGCAAAGCCGTCGTGATCGGTGGTGGGCTCTTGGGCCTTGAAGCGGCCGCCGGACTGGTTGAGCGGGGGATGGATGTCACTGTCCTGCACCTCATGGGGCATCTGATGGAACGCCAGCTTGATGAAAGCGCGGGGTTCCTGCTGCGGCGCGATTTGCATGACAAGGGCGTAAAGGTGATCTGTCAGGCATCGACCGCCGCCATTTTGGGTGACACCCATGTGGAAGGTGTAATGCTTGAGGATAACACCGGGCTAGAAGCTGATCTTGTCGTGATGGCCGTGGGTATCAGACCGGAAACCCGGCTTGCTACTGATGCGGGCCTCAGTGTGGCGCGCGGCGTCGAAGTGAATGCGCAAATGCAGACCTCTGACCCGGACATTCTGGCGGTCGGGGAATGCGTGGAGTTTGACGGCCACCTCTTTGGCCTTGTCGCCCCACTATACGACCAAGCCAAGGTCGTCGCACGGACCTTGCTGGATGAGCCTGCCGCCTTTGTGGTGAAAGAACTTTCAACCAAGCTCAAGGTCACCGGGTGTGACCTGTTCAGCGCAGGCGACTTTGCAGATGGGGAAGGGCGCGAAGACATCGTGTTTCGCGATCCGATGCGCGGCGTTTACCGCCGTTTGGTGGTTGAAGATGACATTCTGGTCGGTGCGGTCATGTACGGCGACACCGCCGACAGCAGCTGGTACTTCGGCCTGATCCGCGACAAGACCGACATTTCCGAGATGCGCGACACGCTCATCTTTGGCCCGGCCTACCAAGGGGGGACCCCCCTGGACCCTTTAGCAGCTGTTGCAGCCTTACCGCGTGACGCGGAGATCTGTGGCTGCAACGGTATCTGCAAAGGGCAAATCGAAGATGCGATCGCAGGCGGTGCCACTGATCTGGGCACCGTGCGGGCAACCACCAAAGCGTCAGGGTCCTGCGGGACATGTACGGGGCTGGTCGAACAGGTGCTGGCGGTCACATTGGGCGATGATTTCGTCGTGCCTGCCGCTGCATCCATCTGCGGCTGCACCGACATGACCCACGAAGACGTACGGCGCATGATCAAGTCGCAAAAACTGACCTCAATGCCTGCGGTCTGGCAGGAATGCGGGTGGAAGACATCCTGCGGCTGCCATGTGTGCCGTCCTGCCTTAAACTTCTATCTGCTGGCAGACTGGCCGTTGGAATACCAAGACGACCCGCAAAGCCGGTTCATCAACGAACGCAAGCATGCCAATATCCAAAAGGACGGCACATTCAGCGTCGTGCCACGGATGTGGGGCGGGATCACCACCCCGGATGAGTTACGCGCAATTGCCGACGCGGCTGACAAATACATGGTGCCGACCGTCAAAGTCACCGGCGGTCAGCGCATCGACCTTCTGGGCGTCAAAAGCGAGGACCTGCCAGATATCTGGGCTGATCTGAATGCGGCAGGTATGGTTTCGGGTCATGCCTATTCCAAGGGTCTGCGCACCGTCAAAACCTGCGTTGGCACGGACCATTGCAGGTTTGGGACGCAAGACAGCACGGGCCTTGGGATTAAGTTGGAAAAGGAATTGTGGGGGTCTTGGACACCGCACAAGCTGAAACTCGCGGTGTCCGGCTGCCCGCGCAACTGTGCCGAGGCGACATGCAAGGACATCGGTGTTGTATGTGTCGACAGCGGCTATCAGGTCAGCATCGGTGGGGCGGCGGGCATGGACGTCAAAGAGACCGAATTGCTGGTGCAAGTACCGACCGAGCAAGACGCGATTAACGTGATCAAAGCGGTCACACAGCTTTATCGCGAAAACGCAAAATATCTCGACCGGATCTACAAATGGATGGGCAAAGTAGGTCTGGACTGGATCAAGAAACGCATCGTTGATGATCTGGACGAACGCGCCGCATTGGTCGACCGGTTCGAACTCAGCCAATCCATCTACCGCAAAGACCCGTGGGCCGAACATTCCAGCCAAAAAGCGGACAGCTACCGCCCTTTGGCAAACCTGTCATTGGAGGCGGCTGAATGAGCAACTGGATTGATATTGCGGCCCTGGATGAGATCCCTCAGCGTGGCGCACGTATGGTCAAAACGGCGCTTGGCTGCGTTGCTGTATTTCGCACCGGCGCGGACGAGGTCTTTGCCCTCGACAACGCCTGCCCCCATAAAGCCGGGCCGCTGGCAGAAGGGATTGTGCACGGCAAATCCGTGACCTGCCCACTGCACAACTGGATCATATCGCTGGAAACAGGTGAGGCACAGGGCCAAGACGAAGGCCGCGTCGCCACCTACCCTGCCCGCATCGAAAACGGGCGCGTATTGCTTGACCGCGCCTTTCTGCGCGCACGGGTCGCGGCATGAGCCTGACCAAAACCACTTGCCCCTATTGCGGCGTGGGCTGCGGTGTTCTGGCGGGGTCTGACGGGACCATCAAGGGTGACCCCGATCACCCTGCCAACTTTGGGCGTCTCTGCTCGAAGGGGGCGGCGTTAGGTGAAACGATTGATCTGGAAGGCCGGTTGCTTCACCCGAAAATCGGTCGGCGGCAGGCCGGATGGGACGAAGCGCTTGATCTGGTGGCAGCAAAGTTTTCCATGGCCATAGCCGAGCACGGCCCAGATAGCGTGGCCTTCTATGCCTCTGGCCAATTGCTGACCGAGGATTACTACGTCGCCAACAAGCTGATGAAAGGCTTCATCGGGTCTGCCAACATCGACACAAATTCGCGGCTTTGCATGGCATCATCCGTCGCGGGGCACAAAAGGGCCTTTGGGACTGATACCGTGCCGGGCATCTACGCCGATCTGGAAGAGGCCGATCTGATCGTACTGGTCGGTTCAAACCTCGCGTGGTGTCATCCGGTGTTGTACCAGCGCATTGCTTCCGCAAAAGAGGCGCGACCCGATATGCGGGTCGTCAACATTGATCCCCGCCGCACAGCGACCTCCGATCTGGCCGACCTACACGTGCAAATCGCCCCGGACGGCGATGTGGCGCTATTCAACGGGCTGCTGACGCATCTCGACGATCATGGCAGCTTTGATCAGACCTACACCGACAACCACGTGAACGGGCTGGCGGAAACTGTGGCAGCGGCGCGGGCATCCAACCTGTCCGATACCGGACTGTCCGCCCAGGATAGGACGACGTTTTTCAACCTTTGGGCCAATACCCCGAAAGTCGTCACCATCTATTCTCAAGGGGTGAACCAATCCGCCTGTGGCACCGACAAGGTCAACGCCATACTGAATTGCCACCTTGCCACGGGCCGCATCGGCAAGCCCGGTATGGGCCCGTTTTCCGCCACCGGGCAGCCCAACGCCATGGGCGGTCGCGAAGTCGGCGGGCTTGCTAATATGCTGGCCAATCATCTTGAACTGAACAACGCGGATCACAGGCAAGCAGTACAGGTTTTTTGGGAAAGCCCAACGATCTGTTCAAAGGCGGGCCTCAAGGCGGTCGACCTGTTTCAGGCTTGCGCCAGCGGCCAGATCAAAGCGCTGTGGATCATGTCAACGAACCCCGCCGTGTCATTGCCTGATGCGGACGGGGTTGCCACCGCCATCGCCAATGTACCCTTCGTCGTGACATCCGACATCATCGAGGCGACCGACACGACGATGCTGTCGCATGTCTGCCTGCCCGCAACCGGCTGGGGTGAAAAGGACGGGACAGTCACCAATTCCGAGCGGCGCATCTCGCGACAGCGGGCGTTTTTGCCCGCCCCCGGTCAAGCGCGCCCCGACTGGGCGATCATCAGTGACGTCGCAACGCGCATGGGGTTCGGAGCCGCCTTCGCTTACAAAACCCCCGCCGATGTATTTGCCGAATATGTAGCCCTTGATGCCGCCACAACGCAATTTCCCCGCGATCTGGACCTGAGCATTTTCGCCGATGCCGATTATGCCAATCTGATCCCAACCCAATGGCCCAGCAACGACCACAGGTTCTTTGCCGACGGGCGGTTCTTTCATCCCGATGGCAAAGCCCGCATGATCCCGGTCGCGGCGCCGGCGGTCTCAACCCAGCATTTCACCCTCAACACCGGGCGCAATCGTGATCAGTGGCATACCATGACACGGACCGGGAAATCCGCACGCCTTGGGCCGCATCTGGCAGAACCTTATGTCGAAATACACCCGCAGGACGCTGCTGCATTGCAAGTCGGAGCAGGCGATCTGGTCACTCTGGAAAACACATATGGCCGTGCAATTCTGCGGGCGCTGGTCACACCGCGTGTGGCCCAAGGCCAGCTGTTCGCGCCAATGCACTGGACACGACAAAGGTCATCATCCGGCCTGATCAACAGCCTGACAGCGCCGGTCACTGACCCGATCTCAGGGCAGCCCGCGCTGAAATCGGGGGCTGTCTCTGCCAAGCTCTACAAACCCAAATGGTACGGCTTTCTGGCCAGCGCCGAGGTGTTGCGCCCCCAAACGCCCTATGCTGCCATCGCGCGCACCCAAACCGGTTGGCAGGCCGAGCTTGCGGCCAGCCAAACGCCCGATGACTGGGAACAGGAGACCCTGCGCCTTGCCGGGCAATCGACCGGCGACGTCTCGGTGCAAACCGACCCGGCGACTGGCGCGGTCCGGGTCGCAATTCAGGCTGACGGGATCATCATCGCCCTGCTTTTTGCATCATCCCATCCCGTCGTCCTGTCCCGCAGCGCAGCGATCAGCTGCATCGGAACCGACACCCCTACCCTTGACGCTTTGGCAGGCCGCACCCGCGCCAATCTGCCCGACCCCGGTGCCACGGTTTGCGCCTGTTTCAACGTCGGGCGCAACACGCTGCTGGCTGCGGCATCAAATGGCGCGCGCAGTGTGGCCGCCTTGGGCGATGTGACCTGTGCGGGGACGAACTGCGGGTCCTGCAAGCCCGAACTGGCCACCCTTTTGACAGAGGCATCACTTCCGATGGCCGCCGAATGAGCCTTGCACCCTTTGTCCAGATCGTTGCACGCGGCAAAGGACGCGCGCGAGCGATGACACTGGACGAAGCGCAAGAGGCCATGACCCTGATCCTGCAAGGCAAGGCAGCACCTGAGGCCGTGGGCGCCCTTCTGATGGTGATGCGCCTGCGCGGCGAAACAGCCGCAGAGATCGCCGGTTTCACCGCCGCCCTGCGCCGCCACGTCAGCGGGGCATTGCCCGCCGCAGACCTCGACTGGCCGTCCTATGCTGCGGGCCGCAGCCGGGGTGCGCCCCTGTTCCTGCTGGCCGCGCGATTAGTAGGGCAGGCAAGATATCGCATCTCCATGCATGGCTGGAATTCCCACCAATCGGCAGCCGCGTCCGTGCGCGACGCACTCGATCTGGCCGGACCGCAAGTACACTACAGCCCGTTAGAAACGCTCTGCCCCGCAGCATTCGCCCTGCTGCAATTGCGTAACACCTTTGGCCTGCGGTCCTGCTTTAACACCGTCCTGCGGATGTGGAACCCGTCCAGCGCCGCTGCGACAGTGCAAGGGGTGTTTCACCCGTCCTATCGCAGTCTACAGTCCGATGCTGCCGCAATGCTTGGCCAAAAGAGACTGACGATCATCAAGGGCGGCGGCGGCGAATTCGAACGGCACCCCGCAAAATCGGTGGCTGTTTTTGGCCTGCGGAACGGCGCGCGTATCAATGAGACCGCGCCCCCACTTCTTGTTGAAACACGTCGCCTGCATGAGGTGAACCACGCGGTCGATCTGCGCGCCCTTTGGCAAGGCACTGCACAAGACCCGTTCGCCATAGCCACAATTACCAGCACTGCGGCACTTGCACTTTGGACATTGAAAGCCGCCCCCACGATTGCCACAGCCCAGGAGATGAGCCGCACTCTTTGGGCCAATCGCCAACAACAAGAAAGCCTTTCCGCATGAAAACCTTTCCCATGTTTCTTCAAATGGCAGGTCGCCGCGTCGTAATTGTTGGCGGGGGTGAGCAGGCCGCACAAAAGGCCCGGTTGATCCTGAAAACTGAGGCGAAGCTTGTCATCCTCGCGCCAGCACTGGATGCCGAACTGGCCGATTTGGCCGCACAGGGGCGTATCACGCATCAAACCGGCCCCATCGCACCCGCCAGCTTTCAAGACAGCGCACTGGCTTTCATTGCATCGGGTTGTCCCGGTGCAGACATGGCGCTGCACGCGTTGGCACAAGAGGCCGGTGCCACCGTCAACGTCGTCGACCAACCGCATCTGTGCGACGCAATCACCCCATCCATCGTTGATCGCGACCCGGTTGTTGTGGCGATCGGCACCGAAGGCACGGCTCCTGTACTGGCCCGTCAGATCAAGACAAAACTCGAAGAAGTGTTAGAGCCAAGTCTGGGCGATCTGGCTGCATTGGCAGGCAGGCTACGCACAGCTGCGGCAGCCCGGCTTGCTCCGCGCGCCCGGCGTGACCTCTGGCGCTGGGTTTTCAACGACACGCCGCGCCAGCTTTTTACCAGTGGGGCCGAACGCGACGCAGCCAAGCTAATCAAGACAGCCATTGAAACCGGCGAGTTTGGCGCAACACAAGGCGGAAGCGTCAGCCTTGTTGGCGCTGGTCCCGGTGCAAAGGACCTGATCACTCTGCGCGGCGTGCAACGGCTGCAAGAGGCCGATGTGATCTATTATGACCGACTGCTTGACCCTGAAATCCTTGAACTGGCACGGCGCGATGCCGAACGCATCTACGTCGGTAAAGCTCCGGGCTGCCACAGTTGGCCGCAGGAAAAGATCACCCAAACGCTGGTCGCTGCTGCAAAGCGCGGGCAGCGCGTCGTACGTTTGAAATGCGGTGATCCGGGCGTCTTTGGGCGTAGCACTGAAGAAACAGACGCACTGAAAGCCAGCAGCATCCCGTTTGAAATCGTCCCCGGTGTCACCGCAGCCTGCGCCGCTGCAGCTGCAGTTGGCGACAGCCTGACCGAACGGGGCGAGGTGGATACGCTGGTGCTGACCACCGGGCATCGGCAAGAGGGCTATGTTGTTCCCGATCCGATCCGTGATCTAAAACCGGGCACTTGCGTTGCACTTTACATGGCCGTCGGTGCCGCCGAGGGCATCAGTGCCCAGCTACAAAACACCTGTCCCGGCGTGCCATTGCAGGTGCAGATCGTCGCCAAGGCCCAGCGCAAAGAACAGGTGACCGCCACCTGCGCTATTGGCGATCTGGTCCAAACCCTGAGCCATCATCAAATCAACGGGGCCGCGATGCTGTTCATCCGCTGGCCGATGTCGCTACAAGCGCACGACACGGCCTCACAGAAACAACATCTGCAGGTTATCGCCTGATCAGGCCGCAGCCTTCTCGGTGATCTCTGCCACCTGCGACCACTTGCGGTCACCTTCATAGCGTGCGGACATCCGTCCTTGCTCATCCAGCGTGAACAGGTGCAGCCAGCGATTATCAAACAGCGCCCGCACATTTGGGTGCTTGGTCAGGATATCATTGATCGCCTCAGCTGGTGCTTCCACACAGACAGACAAGCGCAGCGGATCATGGGCATAGTTCTGACCATCATGGACCGACTGCCACGGCAGGCCGCCGCGCAACGCGCCACCGTTGCCCTCGACCACACCGATACCGCCAGTGACGTTGTGCAACAGCTTGTTGCCCGCCCCAAAAACACCGGGAGCCACGACAGAGCCATAGTATTGCAAGCTGATCCAACTGGCGACGACGACAGGCGCTGTCAGGATCAGCTCAAGCACGCCGAAGCCATCGTCCTTTTGCCAGTCATAGTCATGCAGGAACGCGCGACCTTCCAACCCTTTGCCCTTTGTGCGCGCACGAGGGGCTGCAATGAAGGCCTTGCAGCCTGCCAATGCCCACTCAGGCCGTGTTTCGGCCCAGTCCCGGCTACGTTTGCTAATGTCGTCACCGTTGGTCGCACGCGGCAGGCGCAAAGCCCGCTCGGTCCGTGCCAACTTGCCGGCTGACGCCAGCCAACCCCGCGCGGTCTTCAAGTGGCTCTGGTGCTGATGCCCCGCGAAATCACCTTCGTAGATCGTCACATCATCCGTCGTGGTGTCATGCAACCCGCCGACAAACAGGGTATCCTCCGGGATCGTGATCCCATTATCGGCCAGCCCGGCGCGCACGTCCTTGTCGTTCAAAATGCCCGCCAAAAGCCGTGCATTCACCTCGCCTGTATACCCACCACAGGCGCCACAATGCAGCGCGCTGGCGTGGGGGTTATTCACCACATTGGCCCCATGCCCGAACAGCAGGACCAAAGGCGCAAAGTTATCGGTCAGCGACATCGCCCCAAGAATGGACGTCGCAGCCCCGATCCGGTCTTCCAAACCAAAGCTGTCATCCAAAACCGGTGCTTGCTTATCGGGCGTTTTTGCGCCGTCCACGCCAAGTGCATCGCGTATCAACTTGCTGATATAAATCGGACCTGTTGCTTCAACAAAAGCAAACGATGAAACCGCCGCCAGCTTGAACCGTCCCCATGCCCGGCCCGCACGCGCAGCAAAGCGCGCGTTCTGATCAGCAGTCGCGTCGGCCGGACCTCCCGCCTTGCTGGTCACACCGTGGTTGAGCAGGACCGGCAGACGCTTTTCGGCGACATCAGAAGCAAAGCTCTGGTGCGATGCTGTCAGGCCAAAGAACCCAGCAAAGCCCAACGTCTGAATGCTGGGATCAACGCTTTCGAGCGCACGGCGAAACACCTCGGACCGCACATCAATGCAGAAGGCCGCCTGCAATGCCGGGCGTCCTTCAACCGGGATCTCGGACGGCTTTTGCAACGTATCCGCCAGCCCGCGCTGACCAGCAAACTCAGCCGCGGCCTGCAAAGCTGCATCAATCAACTGATCCTCGCTTGGAGCCAAGGGGGCGGCATGTGCGGCGCGCACCTCGGCCCATCTTTCGTCAATCTGGGATTGATATTGCGCGTAAAGCGCCTGTTCCCAAATCAAACGGATCGTCAGAACGTCGGTGGTCGTCACATCCGTGCCACCTGCCAGTTCCGCCTGCCAAAGCCGGTAGCGCGCGACCTGCGACCATCCCCCAAGACCCAAAAGTAACTGGTGGAAATAGGTTTGCGAAGCCTCCACCGTCAGGCCCAACACATCACTCGCCGCCACGAGTGCATTGCGTGTCTGTTGCGGTGTGTTCGCGACCAGCGCACCAAACCCGGCAAGCCCTGCAATCTCAGCCGTAAGATCGCGGCTGGCAAAATCACGCCATGCATCAAAGGCGCGGCGGCCCGGTTTGGTCTGCCACAGCGCTTGGCCTGCATCAAAGTAACCCGCAGCCCAGACGCCAAACCGTTCGGCAATGATACCCGGCCAATCGATGCCCGAAACCTCAGCGGCCAAATCGGCGATGGTCGGCAGTGCAGAAGTAGCAGTGGATGGCATCTGCGCCGCCGCCTTCAGCGCGGCAACATCATCCGTTGCACCCGGAAACTGCGCAAGTGCCGCCAAAAGATCGGCATCGTCGATTGTTCCGTCCGCGATCTTCGCTGCATACCAGTCACGCGGCATCGTCACCGCCGTGCCCGCAACCCGGTCCAGTAAGGCTGCAACTTCAGGCAGGCTCTGCTCTGTCTGGCCCAGAAACGGATTCACCGCGACAGATGAGGACAAGGGCCAAAGCGGCGGGATCGCGCGGCCCGCGCTTTCTGCCTTTGCAATCAGCTCCAGATGCACACCGGCATAGCCCGAAAAAGTATCCGCCATCATTGTGCTGCTCCTTTATTGGATGATGTCCGCTTCCAACCGCCTAAAACCCGGTCAGAGATCGCGTTGATATAGAGCCCGTTGGACAGGTGCACGCGCAGACCCTGTGCTGCGGGGTGATAGGACCACAAAGGCAACGTCGCTTGGGCCAGTGCGACCAAACCAAAGCTGATCATTGCAAGGATAATCAACGCCCATTCCAGCGCGCCTGCTGCCGGGGTCGCGGGCAATGTGCCTGCGGTCAACCACTCCGATGCGCGTTGCAGCACAAGGTAGCTGAGCGTGACGGTTCCCGCATAAACCGCCGTGCGTTGGGTCAGTGCTTGCGGGGCTTCATCTGCAAAACCTTGGGCCAGCAAGTACGCCACCCCAAAGATCAGGATCGCGCCCAAGGCGACTGCTTGAGGGGACTTGCCGCCAAAGTCAAAACCCAGCCCAAGGATCGCGTAAACGATACCATAGATCGCAATGGCCACGACAAAGGCGCGTGTCACCGCCTTCATATCTGGCACCGCCACCGGCCCCGGTTTACGAATAGCGGCCACGTTCTGCACCGCATTGCCTGCCGACAGGAAAGCGTGCGCTTTGTAAAGCGAGTGCGCCACGATGTGCAGCAAAGCGAGCGGGAACAGCGCCAAACCACATTGCAGGATCATGAACCCCATCTGCGCGATGGTTGACCACGCCAGCGAGGCTTTCACCGTTGGTTGGGTCAGCATGACAAGCCCCCCAAAGAGCGCCGTGAAACCGCCCACCATCACAAGGATTGCCAGAACCAGAGGCGACAACAGCATCACATCGGCAAAGCGGATCAGGGCAAAGCCACCAGCATTGACCACGCCTGCGTGTAGCAAGGCGGATACGGGTGTCGGGGCCTCCATGACCTCGGTTAACCAACCATGCGTGGGGAATTGTGCCGATTTCAGGATCGCGGCCAGCGCGATTAGCGCAGCAGCCGCCAGCGCCAGACCGCCGCCCAGCCCCTGCTCTGCTTGCGCAAGAATGGCCGAGATCTGCGTCGTGCCGTAGCTGCTGGCCAGTAAAATCGCAGCACCAATGACCGCCACATCACCGATCCGCGCCATGACGTATTTCTTATGCGCCGCACGCTGCGCCGCCACCCGTTCTGGATAGAACAACAGCAGCTTGTGCAAACACATGCTGGTGGCGATCCATGCCACGACGAACTGCGTGACATTCCCCGACTGTATCAAAAACAAGACGGTGGCCAGCGTCGCCAACAGCCAAAAGGTAAAAGCATCCTGCCGCTCTTCCCCGTCCAGATACGTGCGGGCATAGCGGACCACGACCCAGCCGATGAAGGTGACCAGCAGCAACATGATGACGCTGACGATATCAAGGCGAACCGACAGACCGACGCCAAACAGGCCAATCAGAAAGCTATCCCCGCTGCCATTCACCGCCAAAACAATCGCCGACAGGACCGCAACCGCAATAGTCCCCAACGTTGCCTGTTCAGCCCACAGGGCGCCCTTGGCGGTTGAGACATCTTGCAGGTAACGCGGCGCAAATGCCGCCGCGAGCAGGATCAGGGGGGCCAGTAAGGGCAAAGCGTTGAGCAGCATGTGTCGTCTCCATCGCGCGTTTTGATTTCACGACGGGATATGGCAAAGGCATCCAGATAAAAAATACATTGTTTGATACATATCGTTCACTTAAAACGAATGAATGTCAGATATGAATTACAATCATCTGCGCTATTTCTGGGCTGTGGCCCATGATGGCAACCTCACACGGACCGCTGGCAAACTGAACCTGTCGCAATCCGCGCTTTCGGTTCAAATCCGCAAGCTTGAGGATCGCTTGGGTCATGCGCTTTTCGAACGGCGCGGGCGGCAGTTGCACCTGACAGAGGCCGGGCGGATCACGCTGGATTATGCCGATACGATTTTTGATGCGGGCAAAGACCTGCTGGGCACGCTCAGCCAGCAAGGGCGACCACGGCAGGTGCTGCGGGTGGGTGCGTTGGCCACGTTGTCGCGTAACTTTCAAATCGAGTTTCTACGGCCACTCTTGGGCCTGCCAGACGTAGAACTCGTCCTGCGCTCGGGCACGCTGGTGGAGCTGCTGCAAAGCCTGGAGACGCTGAGCCTTGATGTGGTCCTGACCAATCGCGCCCCGGCCCACGATGCGATGTCGAATTTCATCTCGCAACCCATCTCGGACCAGCCCGTCAGTCTTATTGGCACGCCCACGCGCCTTGCCGGTGATCTGCCTCTGCCAAAGCTGCTGGGCAACAATCCGATGATCGTTCCAACCGAAGACAGCCCGGTGCGCGCTGGTTTCGACCGCCTTTGCGCCCGCCACGACATCAGCCCGACAATCGCGGCAGAGGTGGACGATATGGCGATGATGCGCCTGCTAGCGCGCGAAGATATTGGGCTGGCGGTGCTGCCGCCGATTGCCGTGCAAAACGAGCTACAATCCGGGATGCTGATCGAGGCACATCATCAAATGGGGCTGACCGAAAGCTTCCATGCTGTCACCGTTGCGCGCAAATTCCCGAATCCGTTGCTAGGTAAGTTACTGAGTAGCGATCACTAGACATCGCAGGGCAAACCAAGGCCCACCTGCTGCACCACATCCGCCACTTGCCGCAATTGACCGGCCAGTGGGTTCGTCTTGCGCCAGATCATTCCGACGGTACGTTTCGGCTGCGGTTCTGCAAACCGCCCGATACTGACCGGGGCAGAGCGTGTCTCGACCCTCACCGCCATTTCTGGGATCAGGGTGACCCCAATGCCCGCACCCACCATCTGCACCAGCGTTGAAAGTGAACTGCCGTCTAACCCTTCGCGCGGCATCGTCGTTTGCAGATTGCAAAACGACAGCGCCTGATCGCGAAAGCAATGCCCCTCTTCCAGCATCAAAAGACGCATCTGACGCAATGCATCGGGGCTTGGCACCGGATGATGACCGTCGTCCTTGGGTCGCACCAGCATCAGGTTTTCATCAAACAGCGGCACTTCTTCGAACCCCGGTTCGGCCACGGGCAAAGCCACGATCGCCGTATCAATGCGCCCATCACCAAGTTCTTCGATCAGTTTGGGCGTTACCGTTTCGCGGATGTGCACATCAAGCTCAGCATGCACGCGGGCAAGATGCCCAATGAGACCGGGCAAAAGATAGGGCGCAATGGTGGGGATCACGCCGATGCGCAACCGCCCAACCAAACCCGTTTGCGCCGCGCGGGCCATGTCACCCAACTCATCAACAGCGCGCAAGATCTCGCGCACGCGCAGCGCCCAGTCTTCGCCAAAAGCAGTCAGACTGACATGGCGCGGACCCCGTTCAAAAAGGGGTGTGCCAAGGCTTTGCTCCAACTCCTTGATCTGCACAGACAAGGCCGGTTGCGAGATTGCACAGGCATCCGCCGCCCGACCAAAATGCCCGTGGCGGGCCAAGGCCTCGAAATAGCGCAGCTGTTTCAGTGTTAGGTTCTTCATAATGTGAAGTTATGATGACAATCAAAAAATGCAACTTAAACCAATGGTGGTGACGTGCTAGAATGATTCTAAGCGCGATCTTGAACCAATCACGTAGCGCACGCAACGCAACCAACATCGGAGAAAACAAATGGACGGTAACGACGCCGGAAAATGCCCAGTCATGCACGGGGCCTCGATCAATACGACCCATAGCGTGCGCGGGAACAAGGATTGGTGGCCTAACCAGCTGAACCTGAAAATCCTGCACCAGAACGCGCCAGCCTCTGATCCGATGGGTCTGGATTTCGACTATGCAGAAGAGTTCAAGAAGCTCGACCTCAAGGCGCTGAAGAAAGACCTGCACGCCCTGATGACTGATAGCCAGGACTGGTGGCCTGCGGATTACGGGCACTACGGCCCGTTCTTTATCCGCCTCGCCTGGCACGCAGCCGGGACATACCGCACCGCGGACGGTCGCGGCGGTGCAGGCTCCGGTCAACAGCGTTTTGCCCCGCTCAACAGCTGGCCCGACAACGGCAACCTTGATAAAGGCCGCCGCCTGCTGTGGCCGATCAAGCAGAAATACGGCAACCAGATTTCATGGGCCGACCTTTTCGTGCTTTGCGGCAACTGCGCGATGGAATCCATGGGGCTGGAAATGTTCGGCTTTGGCGGCGGTCGCGCCGATGTGTGGGAACCCGAAGAAGACGTGTACTGGGGCCGCGAAGATGAATGGCTGGCCACATCCGATAAACCAAACAGCCGTTATTCTGGCGAGCGTGAGTTGGAAAACCCACTCGCCGCCGTGCAAATGGGCCTGATCTACGTCAACCCAGAGGGGCCAAACGGCAACCCTGATCCCCTCGCCTCAGCCCATGACGTGCGCGAGACTTTTGCGCGGATGGCGATGAACGACGAAGAAACCGTCGCACTGGTTGCTGGTGGTCACACCTTTGGTAAGGCACATGGTGCGGGCGATCCCAACCTGATGGGGCCAGAGCCGGAAGGCGCGCCAATGGAACAGATGGGCCTTGGCTGGAAAAACGGCTTCGAAAGCGGCAAAGGCGTTCACACCACGACCAGCGGCATCGAAGGCGCATGGACCCCGACACCAACGAAATGGGACATGAGCTATTTCGAAACACTCTTGGGCAACGAATGGGAACTGGGCAAAAGCCCGGCAGGCGCGCATCAGTGGCACCCCAAAGGCGGTGCGATGGGCGATGCCGTGCCAGACGCACATGACGCATCACGCAAACATGCGCCGATGATGACCACAGCGGACATGGCAATGAAGCTGGACCCGGCCTATGCAAAAATCTCGCAACGGTTCCTTGAAAACCCGGATGAGTTCGCAGACGCCTATGCCCGCGCATGGTTCAAGCTGACACACCGCGATATGGGTCCAAAGGTTCTGTATTTGGGTGACGAAGTGCCTGACGAAGACCTGATCTGGCAGGATCCGATCCCAGCTGTGGATCACGACCTGATCGACGATGCAGACATCGCCGCACTCAAGGCAAAAATCTTGGCTTCTGGTCTGTCCATTTCCGAAATGGTCTCAACCGCCTGGGCCTCGGCATCCACTTTCCGTGGGTCGGACAAGCGTGGCGGTGCAAATGGTGCACGCATCCGTTTGGCTCCGCAGAAGGATTGGGAGGTCAACCAGCCCGCGCAACTGGCCTCGGTGCTGGACACGCTGACCGGCGTGCAAACGTCCTTCAACGACGCGCAATCGGGCGGCAAGAAGGTATCGCTTGCCGATGTGATCGTGCTGGCAGGCTGTGCCGGGGTTGAACAAGCGGCCAAAAACGGCGGTCACGACATCACCGTGCCGTTCACACCGGGTCGTATGGACGCCAGCGCCGAGCAAACAGATGCAGAAAGCTTTGAACCGCTTGAGCCGCAAGCCGATGGTTTCCGCAACTTCCTTCAGGCCGACTTCAACGTGCCTGCTGAAAAGCTGCTGGTCGACCGTGCGCAACTACTGACACTTTCTGCACCGGAAATGACGGTTCTGGTTGGCGGTCTACGGATGTTGGGTGCCAATGCAGGCGGGTCCAGGCACGGCGTCTTCACCGACAAGACAGACACGCTGAGCAACGACTTCTTCACAACCCTCGTCGATATGGGGATCGAGTGGAAGAACGCAGGCGATGACACCTATGAAGGCCGTGACCGCACGACGGGCGACGTCAAGTATACCGGCACACGCGTCGATCTGGTCTTCGGCTCCAACTCGCAACTGCGGGCTCTGGCTGAGGTCTATGCGCAGAATGACGCCAAAGCGAAGTTCGCGAACGACTTTGTTGCGGCGTGGACAAAGGTCATGAACCTTGATCGCTTCGATGTGAAGTAAATGGTTGTGGCGCAGCCCTCCATAGGGCTGCGCCACAACGACTTATGACAATTAGCTTCAAATTCTCAGCCAAACAGTTCCGTCAGATTCGTGTTTACTGCGAGCGACCCTTTTGGCCGCTTTGAGCCCATAGCGGACACATTGATTTTGTGCTGCGTGCGCTCCCAACATGAATATTGCTGCAGGGTCACAAATTTCCGATGCCGCCGTGCCGCAAAAAACCGGTCGTTCATGCGAACCGTGCGCAAAACGAAACGTTGAACAATCGGGCACAGCTATTGGCGGTGACGGCTTTAGCAAAATCAACCCATAGCAAACAGCTCACTGGCATGTTTCATCGGCTTGGACCAGTTGAGCTTTGTGCTCCCCCATATATTTCCCGCAACCCCATTGTTTGACAGGATGGCGAACGCCGCATTCCGTTCAGGATTGACATAGAGGGCGCATGACGATCCGGCCGTTCCGCCATTGTGAAACAGAAACCCTGGCTCTCGGTTGTCCGGCGTCACCAACAGCCAGCCAGAACATTGCGCTGTCGGAGCCATGGCCCCTTTCGGGCCAAGACCATATAGCGGAAGCGTTGACCTGTGGATCGCTCGGTCAAGGGCCGTTTTGGGGGTGTTCGCTGCACGGATAACGACACTGGCAAAACGAGCGAGATCCTGCGCCGTGGACCGCAGGCAACCGGCCGCAGCCAAGGCTTGAAATGTCCAAGGCGGGATGGATTTGCCCCTGGTTGTCTTTGGATTGGCGAAGCGGTTGTGCTGACCGCTGTCGAGATGATCAGTTGTGTCCTTGAGTGCCATCGGGCCGGTCACCTTCTCTACGAGAAGTTCAACGAAAGGCTTCCCTTCCAAGATGGCCATTGCTTCGCCCAATAGGCCCACACCAAGGTTCGAGTAGACATGCCGATCTGTGGACGGGCGCGGCCTGCCGCGGCGATTTCGGAACCACGCGAGCAGGTCCTCACGCGAAAACGCTGCATAGGGGCCATCCGGCTGTTGCCTTAGCAGTGCTTTCCATAGGGGCATGAAATAGTTCGGCAGTCCGCTTGTGTGCGAAATCAGGCGTTCAGGGGTAATCCACTCGGGCACGTCTTTCAAAGTGTCAGACATATCGCGCACCAGCGCTTGTGGGTCGATCCTACCCTCTTCGACCAGCAGACAGAGCAGGATTGCCGTGAAGACCTTGGTGATGGAGCCAATCTCGAAAAACCAATCCTCACACGGGGCATCAGAGACCTCTGACCCGGAGTGGAGGTATGTCACCTTCTCGTTGAGCAACTGAAAGGCGACAACAGCGTGGTGCGGGCTCTCATAGGGTCGCATCATGGATTGGAGACGTCTGTGTCTGTTGTTCTTATCTGGCATCACTGACGACCAGAAAAAAAGCAATCGGGACCGCCGCCGCGCCAGTCATCCACTTGAGCATGCGTTTCATCTTGATGCCCCGTGTTTTGCAACGAGGTTCAGCAATTGCAGCATGAAAGCGATGGGCCGCCGCGGTGCGTCGGTCTGGTTGAACGACCCGATCAGGTAAATGTCCGGTTCCGGTGCATAAAAGGCGAAAGATCCACTTGCCCCGGAGTGCCCGATCAACTCAGGCGTGGCGCGAAACAGCGTCATCCAACGGGGCAGTTTGACCCGCATAAGCCCGTACCCATATTGAAGCGGAAAAAAGAGCCGGTTCCACTGACGCATTTGGACAGCGTTTTCTGGCTTGAACAGTTGACCATCCATAAAGGCGCGCAGAAAAGTCAGCATTTCATCCATGGTAGAAATGATGCCGCCATCCGACGTCATGCTTGCGAGGATTTGAGGGACGTCCAGTCTTTTGTCTTTGTGATATACCGGAAGACCCATGTCGTTTCCCTGTAACACGCCGGTTTGCGTCAGTCCTAGTGGTTCACAAATGCGGCTTTGCAGCGCCTGATCATAGGTTTGACCGGTTGCGGTTTCGATGACCGCTCCAAGCAGTTGGTAATTGGTGTCCGAGTAATGCGACTTGCCGCTTTCAGGTGCCGCCTGCGGTGGCAGCGCCTTTGTCATACGCAAGACATCGTATAGGTCATAACTGCGGTCCCTGCCGCTTTTCAGGTCAATGGCAAGGTCACTTTCATAGTAGTCCGCAAGGCCTGATGTCTGATGAAGCAGATGTCGAATAGTCAGCGTTGGCCCGTAATCCACCCCCTTCACGACTTGCAGGCCAGATAGATCTACATCGGCCAGGATGCTTTGAACGGTCTGATCAAGATTGATCCGTCTTTCATAAACAAGCTGCATGATCAGCGTCGCGGTAAACATCTTGGTGATGCTCGCGACTGGAAACCGTGTGTCGGGGGTCGCAACCCCCGCAATGCCTTTGAAATCCACGCGACCATCGCCGGAAGAGACCCGCAAGATCACTCCGTGGGTGTTTGCCTTTGCGCATTCCACGTCGATCAGGGCTTGGATCTTTTGCGAAAGTGTCATCGGCAAACTCCTCGAACCTCTTGAAGATCAGGCGCTCGCCTGCATTGCCACAGCATCGCGCTTGAAGAGAAGCGCCAAGCCCACCGCGATAAACCACGCAATCGCACCAAGGCCGAAAACTGCGCCCGCGACTTCACCCAAGGGCGGCAGGATCGTCAGAAACCCGCCCAAGCCGGTGAGCAGCCCAAGCCCAACGATGATCTTTCCAAACGACTGGTAAATCAGGCCCGCAATGCTGACGCAGAGGATCCAGACCCCACCGGCAATTTCATTTCCGCCACCCAGTCCAAGTTCGACAGCGTGCAGCGCTTCCCAAGTCTGAACCGCTGTTTCAAAGTTGTTCGGCGCTAGCACTGCCATCTGTTCTGTTGTGACGTTGCCGATCATACCCGCGCCCAACACAAGCGTTGTCCAGATCAGACCAAAGGCCAGCGTGATGGTGCTCCAATCCGGTGACTTGGTTTTCAAACGGCTTGCCAGTGCGACAACCAGCACCGCGAGCGCCAGTGAGTTCAAAACATAGATCACTGTGTTCCACGTGATCATGAGCGCTTGGTTTTCAACGGTGAATTGAACCACACCTGCTGCATCAATGCGGTTAGTGCCAAAGCCGGATTCAGCGAAAACTGTTACAAGCAGAACAAAGCCAAAAATGTAGGTGGCGGCGCAGACCAACGCGGCAATCCCGCCAATACGTTGCATAGTCATAATTCTTTCCTTTCAGTTGAAATGGGGTGGATGCTTGCCGACTTTAGATCGGCAATGCTGTTTTCAAAATAATCTTTCAGGCACCGCGTGCCGTGGCAGGCACCGACCATGTTGAGGGCCAATGCGCTGAGAAAAAACCGGGCGGGCCCGCTGATGCGGCTGGGCGTGACAAACGGCAAAACGCGCAGGGCAATTCGCCGAATAATGTCCGGCAGCAGAGTAATCCGCGAGGGTTTCCCAATGCTGGCAAACGCGAGTTCCGCCAGCTCCCGTTGGGTAAAAATATCAGGTCCGCCGACATTTTGCCAATCGAGCTGCGCCTCGACAGCTTCTGCGATGGCGGTTGCCAAGTCAGCACCGTGGATCGGGTTGATCCGTTTGTTGCCATTGCCGAACAACCAAACCCGTCCAGATTGCGCCATTTTCAGGAAATCGGCCATGTCGGAAAAGTACCCTGTGGGTGCAATGACCGTCGCAGCGACCGCAGAGCGCTGCAGTTCCACGACGAATGCAGATTTGGCTGCGACCATCGGTACCTGCGCCATATCGCTGGCGCGCAATACGTGGATATATCCGAACTGGCCCACACCCGCCCGCTCCGCCTCGCGCAGCAGGTTGAGGTTGGCCTGATAATCAACATCCCAATAGCCCAGCCCATCCGTCTGCCGTGTGATGCCAAGACAGGACACAACCAGATCGGCCCCCGCCATGACACCTCTCAGAGTCTCGGGATCCGTGGCTTGGGCTTCAATCAGCTGGTCGGCTGCGATCGGCGCTGCTTGTGACGTCTTGCGAACAAGAGCGATCACATACCAACCACGTTGCTGATATTCGGCACAAAGATGGCGACCAAGGTAGCCGGTCGCTCCAGCGATGAAGACACGTCTCATATCAACAAGCTTTCTTGTGAAGATAGGCGCTAGGGTCTGCCAGGGAAAATGCAGATGCCCAGATGGCTGGTAGGTCGCTCGTACAGCCTGCATTCCGGCAAGCCCATGTCCCGGGACAAGTGATCCGAAAGATCGCTATGCTTGAGAGGTGCCGAAGCTGCGTTACCAGTGAGTATGGCATGGAGCGCGTGAAACCGTCTGGCGCGTAAGCGGAGGACGTTTGTCATGGGGGCGCCCTCAACCAACGACCCGGTGGCCGCGACCACGCAGGCATTCGACAACGATGGCTTCGCGCCGCTCGCCTACATCTACGGCGCTCGAAATGCCGCCGGCTAGTGCGCCTGCGACAGCGCCACCCAGCGCGTCGCCACTGTCAGCTTCACCGAGTGCGGCACCTACGCCAGCACCCAAGACAGCTGCGGCCATGGTGTCCTGATCGAACTGTTTCTGATTGCGGGCAAGCGCCTGACAGCTCGTCAAGTCGGCCTGATAAGCTGCGGTCGGCGTACCATCCAAGATGGGCTGGTAATCTGCGCCGCTGTCAGCACATGCTGTCACAAGGGCCAATGCGGCTGTGGTAAGGGTAATCTGCGTTTTCATTGTCTGACCTTTCTCGTCTTATTGTCGAGAAAGCAGATAGCCAGCCTAGCACTGTAACGGCATGACCGCAGGCATCAATGAATTGACACTTCGTAACAGAGTGTCATCAGGCGGCCTGATTAAGGTAGGCAGTTGGGCTAAGCCCGGTCCAACGCTTGAAGGCGCGCACAAAAGATGAGGCTTCGGAAAACCCCAAGAGATATGCGGTTTCATTCACGGTGACCTTTTGTCCACCCAGATACTCCATCGCCATGCGTTGGCGCAGATCATCGTGGATCTCAGCGAATGTGACACCCTCGTCCTTCAGGCGCCGATATAGTGTTTGTCGGCTCATCGCGATGTCATGTGCAATCTTGTCCATCGAGATCGACCCTTCATGTATCTTGGGCAAAATCTGGGCTTCAATCTGCGCTCGTATCGAGGTATCCGCCGGCAACTTTGCGAGCATCTCATCAGCATGGCGGGTAAAGATGCCGAACGCATATTCATTCCCGGGTTCAAACTCTGTGTCGGGACTGTCCCAGACCGGATCAATTTGAAGCGCATTGCGGGTCGCATTAAACTGTACGGGCACGCGGAACAGTTCAGGATACTCATCCACATGCGGCGGCGGCGGATAAGTGACCTGCATCCCAATCTCAAACGTCGCATCCGAAGATGATCGACGGAATTCGCTGATGAATCGCGCAAACGACACCTCGGACCAGAAAGACATGTCAGGAGGCAACACGAGATGATCAACGATCCAAAGACCGTCCGCATTGTGTTGCAATCCGAACCGGTCGACGCCTGGAGGCAGTTCCACATCGCCCATCAGGTGCAAATAGCGGTTGAGCTGCTCAAGAGAGTGGCGCAGTGACGCCGAAGTATGCACGATCTGACCCACGACCGACATTGTCTCTAACCGCGTTTCCAATGTGTGTCGCAGCAGCAAGGCGGTGTCGCCAGTTTGCCTGATCGCAGCACCAATCATCGCCTGATAGGCCGCTATTGGAATGCGGTTATCCTGATCAGACAGATCATCCTCTGTCAGACCGCTGTCTGCCAGCAACGCGTGTCGCTTTGCGCCTCGGTCGCAGGCATAGTCGGCAAATGAAGCTGCGAACCCTGCTGCCATGGTTTGTTCGGTCATGACTATTGCCCCTATCCGGTGGTCTGTTGACAGAATACGTCCTGACCCAGTTCTTTAGCAACAGAGACGGATGCATGCGACGTCGTACTGCGGAGCTGATCTGTACAAGCTCAGCCGTTCTGGTGGCGAATTTGGCGACACGAGCGATCAGGCTTACTGAGTGGCGTTGGGCCCTAAGTGCCGCCGCTCTCTGCCAACCATTGCAAAATTGTCCGGGTCGTTTCTTGCGGCTTTTCCTGCTGAATCCAATGCCCGCAATCAAGGCTGACCACATCCACGTTTTGCACGAAATCCGCCAGATTTTCCGATTTCGGGATCATGTCCTGTTCGCCGTAGATCATAAGCGCAGGCTGGTGGATGATCGGGTCCACGTCCGCGAGTATCTGCCAATTGCGGTCCATGTTTCGATACCAGTTGATACTGCTGGTGAAACCAGCGTTCTCGAAGGCTTCAACGTAAACCGCAAGTTCTTCGTCGTTGAGGATAGGCTCACCCAAGGGTGCTTCGGCCTGCGCTAGGTTGATCATCGTCATGCCGGGCTCAGGCGGAGATAGCGGGACGTTTTTGCGGTACAAATTGCTTAGAAACCGAGAGGTGTTCTGGTCAAGCACTGCATCAGCAACGCCCGGTTGCCGGTTGAAGTGGACAAAGTAGTTATCGGCACCAAAGAACTCTTCCATGAACGCGATCCAAGGCTTTGACGTGCGTGCCTGATAGGGCAATGCGAGATTTATGATCTTGGACACCCGATCTGGATGCAACTGTGCGAGGCTCCACACGACATTCGCGCCCCAATCGTGGCCGACAAAGACAGCTTCTTCATATGCGAAATGATCAAGCAGCGCCGCAAGATCACCAGTCAGCTGTGTTATATCGTAGTCCGTGACCTGATCAGGACGTGATGATTTGCCATAACCCCGCTGGTTCGGGGCGATGACATGGAAGCCTGCTGCGGCGAGCGCAGGCATTTGGTGTCGCCATGAATAGGCGTGCTCTGGCCAACCATGGCAAAGGACAATCGGGTTGTCCGCATTTTCCTGCCCGGCTTCAAACACTTCAAGTTCGACACCGTTTACTGGGATGACTGTGGGAGTTGGAAAGTTGGTGATCTTAGACATTTTCAGTTTCCTCCTTAATTGTGTCCTGATCGCCTAAGACAAAAACAATCCAAAATCTGATACCTTTTGTGATAAGCTCCCACTATGAAGACACGCAGCCGGCAAGACGCCATTGTGCGCAACCTCCGCCGCAACGGCACCTCAACGATCGAGACGCTTGCATCAACAGTCGGGGCCTCACGCAGCACGATTATCCGCGACATTGCGGCATTGCGCGACGAAGGGTTCGTCATTCAAACCGAACCGGGGCGCGGCGGCGGGCTCAGCCTAGATGCGTCTTCCATCCAAACGACCGCGCGCCTGTCTGTGGCAGAGGTGTTCGCATTGATCATTGGTGTGTCAGCCATGCGTGCGGCGGGAAACCTCCCGTTCTCAAGCCTTGCTGACGCCGGGCTTTCCAAAATTGAGAAAGCCCTTCCAACTGGCAAAATCCGCGATTTACGCCGCTTGCTGGATTGCCTTTATGTCGGGCCTCTCGCGCCGCAAGTCGACACATCCAATCTCGGAGAGATGGCACCTGATTTGCTGCCCGCATTTGAGACAGCATTTCTCAAAGGGTTCTTCTTGCAGTTTCATTATCGCGACGCCAAAGGGGCGGAGACTGAGCGGCATGTCGAACCGCAAGCTTTGCTGATTCTGCCGCCTCTGTGGTATCTGGTCGCTTGGGATCCGGTGCGTGAAGATTTTCGCCATTTCCGCATGGACCGGATTCAGGAACCTGTTTGTGTTGAAGAACACTCATTTCGCCGGCGCATCGTTCCCTTTGATGATGGTGTTCGGCCCATTCGTATCGTGTAGCGCCATTCTAAGCTGCGTGACGAACCCGGACGATCCAATAGATGGGCATCATTTGACCAAGCCACCACTTTAAGGACCCAGGGGTGAGCGCAAGTTTTGAGGGCAGTTTTGTTTTCTAGTCTCGGCATAATGCCCCAGTGAATTCTTCGATCTACGGATGACGAATTCAGCCACGACCAAGTTTGGCACCCAGCAAAGCCAAGCAACAACCGGATAAGCAACGTCTATTGAAATGCCTGCCAAAAGTTGAACGGGCAATAATACCCTCAGCGTCACGCCTGCAAACGTCAAAGCGATTGAGCGGATCATCCATGCTTGATGAAGCGCAATCTGACCGCGCATGACGACTTGCAGCGCACGCAACGTCGCGAGCAGCCAAACCACCCCCAGCAACACAAATCCTGACTGGGCGATCAGGCCGCCCCTGGCGGTGAAGCCAATGATGACGCCGCTCATCCCTGCCAAAAAAACCGCGGTGCAATATACTTTGCCCATCAACCGATGACTGCGAATTGAGCGCGCACGAAATCTTCTGGATAATTGAAACGGTGCAATGGCCAAGGCAATCGGCGCAGTGATGATGTGCAGATAGAATGCGTCTCTAGATGTCAAAAGTTGGTGGGTTGCGCCCGCAAACGCCTCATCCATCCCAAGCACAACAAATCGATAGGACACAAGGGCGACGACAATAGACAAGAACCAGAACATGGCTTGTGGAATTTTCATTAAATAAAACATGCGCCTATCCGTTCTTCGCAGAATTCATCGACCCATAGGGTGATGGCCGGCGTCCGGGTTGGCGCATCCAAACGAAACCAATGCAAAGTGTCAGTAGTACAGCAAAAGTTGTCAGGGCGGATTTGACGATTGTCGCGGCGGAAACGGCATATACCAGAAGCTCTGATACGTCTGGCCAGCTCCAAATCATCGCGATGATCCCAAGGTTCTCGGCGTAGTCGAACAGCGCACTGCCGACCGAAAGGAAAACGCCGACGCGAACCAGTCTGCTGTTGGGTATTCGTTGACCAAACCAGCAAATCGTGGCGAGCAAAGTCAAAGCAAGCAGGGCTGGATAGGCGGTATCGAGTGGTATTTGGCGGGTTAGGTAATAGCTACGTCCTTCGGCACCCAAGCCTTCCAAAAGTGCTGTGGCTTCTTGTGGGCTGTAACCCACCGGACGCATGTCAAATGGCACATGCCCAGATATCGACTCGAGATGTGAGAGCGTGACGGCTATCATCAGATAGTAAACCGTCGCAGCGGCCACTCCAAAGCCAACAGCTGCCAACCCTAAATGTCTTGCCCAAATTCTATCAATCATTTTTCAAACTCCTTTGTTTGTGCGATAGATGCGTGCAAACAAAGCCCCCCGCATTATCATTTGATAAGGCCTGCAGACATGGATTTACGAACGTTTCTGATGCAATCGCCCGACTTGTCACAGGACGGCGGCGTCGAAAAATTTGCTTCTGAATGGTCCACGTCGCGGGTGGCGGCAAAGGCGCACATCGTGCGTCAAGAAGACCCTCATGTAGATGAAATATTTGTTTTGGACGGCCACCTCATAAGTACCATTTGCGATCCCGAGGGCAAAGAGGTCTGTGTGGGTTTCTACACCGGGCCCTGTGTTGTGACACCCAACATTGCGCGCACGCGCGCGGGACGGTCGCTCGTTTCGATTGTCGCGACGACCAGCGCAACAATTGCCCGGATCGACAGCGATCAACTGACGCAGCTCATGATTTCGTCTGAACCCATTCGCAACTGGGCCAATGGCGCACTGCGCGAGGCGTTGAACCAGAAAGCGGATCGAGAGTGGTGTCTTGCAGCACTCGGTGGCGCTGATCGGCTAAAGTGGTTTCGCGAGACCTATCCGGGCTATGAAGACATCTTTAGCCACGCACTTATCGCGTCGTTTTTGGGGATCACGCCTGTGACACTTAGCCGTCTCCGGCATCACTAGCGCTTTAGCTCTTCGGTAAGGAAATCATAGACCCGCCGGATCCGCCGGCTGGTTGTCAGTTCGCGGTGCGCGACCAGCCAGATCGGAAAAGACAACGGCTCCAGATCAGGCAAGACCCGCACAACGGCAGGTTCGGCGTCTCCAATGACGGCATCCAGAATACCGATGGCGGCCCCCTGCTTTACCAACTCCCACATCACCAAATAGCTTTCGGTCAATAATGGGAAGTTGGCCTCCGTCAGGCCCAGCCCAAGGCTATTGAGGCCCTTCAGCATCATCCCATTGCGATCCATGTTCACGAAGTCAGCGTGGCGCAAATCGTAGGGCTTGGTCGGGTGGCCCAGTTTTTCAACATAGCTAGGTGCCGCATATAAAACCGCATCTGCAGTTCCGATCTTCTTGGCGATCAGGTCAGGCTCTGTTGGGTGGAAATGGCGGATTGCAATGTCCGCCTCGCGGCGCAGCAAATCACTCGCGTGGTTTGAAACGACGATCTCAACATGAATACCCGGTTCCTCAAGGCGCAGCCTAGCAACGATCGGGGCGAGCAGGACGGTGGCATAGAGTTCACTCGCGGATATGCTGATCGACCCCTCCAGCGCTTGGCTTTGACCAAGGGCGGTCAGCGAGACGCGGCCCGCTGCCTCCCCCATGCCGCGCACATGGTCTAACAGCTCCATGCCACTTGGCGTGAGCGTCAGGCCACGGCCCACGCGTTCAAACAAGACCACGCCAAGCTCTTGTTCCAAGCCATCAACCTGACGCCCAAGCGTCGGCTGCGCCATGCCCAAAGCACGGGCGGCGGCAGATAACGACCCTTCCTCTGCCGTCACCAAAAAGGCGCGTGCCTTGTTCCAGTCAAATTTCACAGCGCGCCAATCCATACGCATATGCATATCAAAAATGGAATTTTGGTCAATTCGCATGGGTGGGTTTGAAGCGTAGACCCTTCGCAACATCAACTGGAAACAAGAAAGGAAAGAGGATGACGACTGGTCCACATACAAACTGGGATCCGGGCGCCGCGCGCACCGCTGGCGCGCTCTATCTCGCAATCGCCGTCTGCGGCGGCTTCAGCATCGGCTATGTCCCAATGCAGATCGTTGCCGCAGATGCCGCTACTTCAAGCGCCAACTTGCTGGCCAATCAGGGGCTGTTCAAGCTTGGCATCGTCGCCGACAGCTTGGTGATCCTGTTTGAATTGGCGATCACCGCGATCCTTTATCAGATGTTCCAGAATGTAGGTCCAAAGATGTCGATGGTCGCGCTGATATCTCGTGCGGGCATGATAACCGTGATGGGGATTAACATCCTGCTTTGGGTGATGCCCTACATCTTACTGACCCGTGACACCGGCTGGGACACAGCGCAACTCCATGCCCTTGTTCAAATGTTCTTTGATGCACATTCGACGGGCGTCTTTGTCTGGCAGCTGTTCTTTGGGATGCATCTGTCGGCGCTTGGCTGGCTGATCCTGAAATCTGGAATCGTCCCGCGTTTGTTGGGTCGGGGCCTGTTCATCGGCGCATTTGGCTATCTGCTGCAAGGTATCGTTGAACTGACATTCACGGATGTCGCAGCACTCGACTACACCTACATCGCGCTGCTGGTCATTGTGACAGTTTCCGAAATCAGCTTCGGCCTTTGGCTGCTGATCCGCGGTGGCCGCATTTCCCCCCAATTCACACCTGCAACCGCATAGAGGAGACGTTCAATGCTTGCTTATTCATACACGCAATACGGTTCATCTGACGTGATCGAACAGGTCACACTTCCCCAGCCAACGCCCAAACCAAATGAGGTCTTGATCCGCATTTACGCTACCACCGTCAGCGCAGGCGACTGGCGGGCCCGCAGCCTGACCATGCCAAAGGGCCTTGGCCTGATGGGGCGGCTGGTGTTCGGTATCACCGGCCCGCGCAAGCCGATCCTTGGCACTGAATTTTCCGGTGTGATCGAAGCGATCGGCTCAGAGGTCACCAGCTATCAAACCGGTGACGCCGTGATTGGATTTCCCGGCGCTGCATTTGGCGCACATGCAGAGTTCATCACGATGCCTGAGGATGGAAAGTTGACCCCAAAGCCGGACAACATCAGCTTTGAACACGCGGCAGCGATCCCATTCGGTGCAACAACGGCCTACGACTTTTTGGTCAATAAGGCCAAACTGCAACAGGGTGAGACGGTTCTGATCAACGGGGCGTCTGGATCTGTCGGATCGGCCTGTGTCCAAATCGCCAAACATCTCGGTGCGCATGTCACAGGAGTCTGTAGCGGTGGAAACGCAGAGATGGTTCGTGGTTTGGGTGCAAATCACGTGCTTGACTATCGCAAGCAAGACGTTGTTGAGACAGGCGTCCAATATGACATGGTCGTTGACACCGTCGGAACGCTGCCTTGGGCGCAAGCCAAGCACGCGATCCGAGACGGAGGAAAAATGGTCCTGATCGCGGGTATCACATCGGACATGTTTGTTGGCGGCCTCAAGGCGCGTCTTGCGGGCAAAAAAATGGTGGGTGGCGTCGCGTCTGAGCACCGGGATATTATGGAGGCAGTCGTAAAACTCGCCGCGCAAGGTGTTCTTCAGCCCGTCATAGACCGAAGCTACGCGTTTGAAGATATGAAAGCCGCTCATGTTCATGTCGATACGGGGCGTAAGAAGGGCAATGTGGTTGTAAGCTTCAGCGAGCAACAAGCGGTTTCGAATATCGCCTAGATATATTTGATCCGAGTTGGCGGTGTGCATTTGCAGTCCGCCAACTTCGAGACAAATACGTGTCGGCCGTTGCACTATCGCAAACCGATTAGCTATCGCGGTGACAGCGCTGGCATTTCTGCATCGAATGGCCGCTTTAATGACATACGCGGAGTCGAGACGATAGAGATGCCGCACCTGCAAAGGCATGCTGCGTTAGCAATAGCTGCATCAGCACAAGTCCGCTTTGTCCCGCATAGCCGTCACCGCACCGTAACGCACGACGTTGCAAGCCAGCCACCCTACTCTGCCGGCACGGCACCACCAGCGCCCGACGGCTCAAACCGTTTCGCGCGCCGCTCGCTCAGCATCAGCATTGCCGGTGTCACCAACAACGTCAGCACCGTTGCAAAAACTAAACCACCTGCAATTGCGCTGGACAGCTCTGTCCACCATTGGGTAGAGGGCGCGCCATAGACGATTTCGCGGGTGAAGAAGTTGATGTTCAAACCGATCACCATCGGCATCAGGCCAAGCGCGGTCGTCACCGACGTCAGCACCACAGGACGCAAGCGCTGCGCACCGGTACGCAACGCCGCCTCAAGCGATGAAAACCCTTGCGCTTTCAACTGATTGAAGGTGTCGATCAGAACAATGTTATTGTTCACCACGATCCCGGCCAAGGCGATCACACCGATCCCGCCCATGACCACACCAAAGGGGCGCCCAGTGACCATCAAACCGATCAAGACCCCCGCGATAGAGAACACAATTGCGGACATCACGATAAAGGCCTGCCAAAAGCTGTTGAACTGCGTCAGCAGGATCACGAACATCAGACCAATCGCCGAAAAGAAAGCGCCGATCAGGAATGTCATCGACTCTTCCTGATCTTCGGCCTCGCCGCCAAACTCAACATGCACGCTTGCTGGCAGATCAAGCGTGGTGATCGCGTTTTGCAGCGCGACGGTCTGATCATTGGCCAAGACGCCCGATGCGACATCAGCCGAGATCGTGACCACACGCTCTTGGTCGATACGGGTGATCACACCACTGCGGGGGGCGGGATTGAAGGACACGAAGTTCGAAATCGGCACAAGGCCCGCACTCGTTGGAACGCGCAATGCTTCAAGTTCGGCAAGCGTGCGATCCCCGGCCGGGAAGCGCACAACGATATCAACCTCGCCATCGCTGTCCTCGGGCCGGTAATCTGCCACGGTGATCCCGCGGGTCAACAATTGCACGGCCTGCCCCAGCAAAGCGACATTGGCCCCACTGCGCGCGGCCTCGGACCGATCAACAGAGATTTGCCATTCGACGCCGGGGCTGGGCCTTGTGTCGACCACATCAATGAAACCGCCCATCCGGTCCATTTCAGCGATGATCTTATCAACCGCAGCCTCTTGGTCAGCGGGATTGTTGCCGACGACTTCTAAATTGATGGGCTTGCCACCACCGGGTCCGCCTGAATCCGTCTGCACCTGCACATCAATACCGGGTATCTCGGCCATCTCGGCCCGAATATCTTCGGCGATCAGGGCAACGGGGCGCCGCGTATCCCATTCTGCCAATTCCAGTTGAATGGCTCCAATCCGGTCGCCACCATCATTGCCGCCGCCGGACCGGGCATAGACGCTGGCGATCTCGTCATAAGCAGCCAACCGCGCTTCGACCTGCCGGACCAACCTGTCTTGTTCATAGACCGAAAAGTTATCCTTTGCGCGCACTTCAACCTGCGCATACTCCGGTTCAACATCGGGGAAAAACGTCAATCCGTTGCCAAAGCTGCCATAGGCCACGAAGGACGCAATCAGCGCCATCATCGCAAAGCTCAGCGTGGTCCACGGACGCAGGATCGACCATTGCAGCACGCGGACATAGCCGCCCATGAAACCGGTCATTGTGCGTGGGTCACCGTGCTCAGCAGCATAAAGCTGGGCTTTGGATTTGGCCGATTGCGCCTGCCGCTTGCCAATCAGGCCGCCCATGACAGGGATAAACACCAGCGCCATAAACAGCGATGCGGCAAGCGTGAAGATTACCGTGATCGGCAAGAACTTCATGAATTCACCCACGACCCCCGACCAGAAAAGCAGCGGGAAGAACACGCAAAGCGTCGTCGCCGTGGAAGCAATAATTGGCCAAGCCATGCGTTTGGCCGCACGGGCATAGGCCTCTTTCGGGGACTGGCCTTCGTGCAGATACCGATCCGCCAGTTCGACCGTCACAATCGCACCGTCCACCAGCATCCCAACCACAAGGATCAAGGAAAACAGCACCACGATATTCATCGTGAAGCCCATGAAATAGAGGCCCGCAACGCCGGTCAGAAACGCCCCCGGAATAGCCAAACCCACCAGCAGCGACGACCGTAGGCCCAGCGCATAGACCACGACAATCATCACCAGAATGATCGCGGCGATGACATTGGCCTCTAAGTCAGAAAGCATCGTCTTGACGGTTTCGCTTTCATCCAGCGTATAGCGAACCTGCACGTTTTCGGGCCATTCGTCTTGGGTCGCCTCAATCACCTGCCGGACTTCGGCCACGGTTTCGATGATATTGGCACCCACGCGTTTCTTGATTTCAAGCGCCAGCGCAGGCTGCCCGTCAATGCGGGCAAACCCGGTCGGGTCCTCAAATGTGCGGCGGATGGTGGCCACATCGGCGAAGGTCACAACCGTCTGCCCGCGCACCAGAATGGGAAGTTCCATAACATCAGCTAGGTTTTCGATCAGGCCCGGCACCTTAAGCACCAAACGCCCAGCCTCACTTTCAATCGCACCTGCCGCGATCAACTGATTGTTGTTCGTAATTGAACTGATCAATTCATCAAACGTAATGTTGTAAGTCTCAAACACGGTCGGGTCGATCAGCACTTCCATCAACTCGGTGCGCTTACCGCCGACATCAACCTCAAGCACACCGCTAAGGGCCTCGATGTCGTCTTGCAGGTTCTCTGCAAGGTTGTTCAGCGTCCGCTCTGGCACAGGCCCGGACAGAATGACGGTCAGGATGGGGAAAAGGGCTGTGTTGATTTCAGTCACGACGACCGTGGCATCCGACGGCAGATCGTTCTCAACCTTGTCCGCACCTTCGCGGACCTTATCCAACGCTTCATCCGCGTCAAAGCCCGGTTCGAAATCAAGCTGCACACTGCCGCGCCCTTCGCTGGCCGTGGCGGTCATGGATTTCAGCCCGGTGAGCGACGCAAACTCCGTCTCCATCGGGCCAAGCAGGACATCCTCGGAATCTTCCGGTGAAATCCCATCGACGGAAGCCGAGACATACACCACTGGGATCGGGATCTCCGGGTTGCTCTCTTTCGGGATCGAAATGTAGGACAGCGTCCCGACCGCCAGCAGAAAGACCAGCAATAGCTGCACAACCTTGCTGCGGTTGAAGGCGGCGTCGATCAGCCAGTTCATTGTGAGATATCCGCTGTCTGATCAGCACCCATCGGTCGCGGATCAACCACATCACCCGCATTCACAAAGCCTTGGCCAACAGTGATGATGTCGGCATCGTCCGGCAAACCCGTGATCCAGACACCATCGGTTTGGGCACGCACGATGGAAACCGGAATGAATGAAACCGTGTTATCCGCTTCCACCGTTTTGATCCCAAGTTCACCGCTCACGTCCAGCGACAGTATAGCCGGCGAAATAAAGTGGCCGCGTGCCTTTCCGGTCGGCAGTGCGATACGCGCGCTTAGCCCGGCAGGCATCACACTGTCGGGATTGTCGACCGTGACCTCAACCCGGAAGGTGCGTGTCTGCTGATCGGCGTTTGCTCCGATAAAGCTGACAACACCCGTGCGCTCTTCGCCGGTGATAAACTGCACCTCAGCCATTTGACCGTTCTGGATGCGGGACAATGCCTGTTGGGGGACCTGTATTACAACGGTGATCGGATCATTATCAAGCACTTCGGCCACGATATCACCTGCATCAACATACTCACCCTCATCAAGGGTCAGGTCGTTCAAGCGCCCGGCAAATGGCGCTCTGATAATGGTGTTTTCCAGCTGCTCTTGCGCGGCGGTTGTTGCAGCATCTGCGGCTGCGTTTGCAGCACGCGCCATACTGACCCGGTCATCGGTAGCAACACCCCGTTCCTGCAAAGCAATCGCGTTATTAAGGTCACGTGTGGTCTGTTCCAACTGCGTTTCAGCCTGCAAAAGCTGGGCTTCAAACGTTCCGGCATCCAAACGCCCAAGCTCTTGCCCGGCTGTCACCAGATCGCCGCGCGCGACTGAGACAGAGGAAACCTGCCCTCCAGCCTCGGCCTTGATCATTGTAGCGCGATCAGGTTCCGACTGGCCTTCTGCGCTGAGCACAAGCTGCACATCTGCGGCTTGCGATGGCATAACAGCCACAACAACGGCCCTTGGCGCAGGCTCTTGAGCCACGTCATCCTCGGCTGCCTGCGAAGGCAGGATATACCCGCTGCCCATCCAGCCAAACAGGATCAGCGCCAGCACACCAGCAATCCATTTTGAGCGCCCAGCGCCGTTATCATCATCAAATTTCAATTTTCCAGCCAAGTCGGGCTGATTATTAGGTGACATGAAGCAATCCTTCGGCGTCAAAATACCAACCCCAACACATCGGGCAGGCGCAAATCATTTGGCCCTAAATAGGGACGAAGTGTCACAGTTACCAGACGCAGCCACCCGACTTTTTCACCGGATAAGCTGGGAATAGCCTATCAGAGCATATGCAATTTGGTTTGCTTCAAAAGCTGCATCAACGTCTTCTTTGATGCTGAGCGGTGCGCGCTATGGATGCGTGTAGCACGTTCAGCATCGCCAGTGATAATAGCCTCCAGCACGCCCCGATGGTCTGCGTTCGACTTCAATGGAAGCGGGCGCAGATAGAGCGTGACGGCACGCGCGCGGCGCACCTGATCGGCCATCAGCGCGACAATCGTGGCAACACGGCCATTGCCGCCCAAACGCACCAGTTCTTTGTGAAACCTATCATCTGCCGCAGCCCAAGCCTCGCGATCTTCGCGATCCAGCGCGTCTTCCATGTCAACAATCGTCTGTTGCAATTCCTGCAGTTCTTCCTCGGCATAGTTTTGCCGTGCCGCCTGCCCCGCCGCCATGCTTTCGAGTGCTGTTAGCACGTCGTAAATCTCTTCCATATCACGGATCGAAATAGGCAAGATGCGCACGCCCCTGCGCGCCTGAACCTGTACCAATCCCTGCGCCTCAAGCGTCAGCGCGGCCTCACGCACCGGGGTGCGAGACATGCCTAACCGCAAGGCAAGCTCACTTTCCAGATGATTGGACCCCGCAGGCAGTATCCCTGCAAAGATCAGTTCCCGCAGCTTTTCGACAGCGATAGCCGAGTTGCTTTTGGGCTTGGGGTGACCGGACGCGACCATCAGATTTCCAGCTTGCTGTGTTGGGCAGCGGAGCGGTAAATCGCACGCTCTGTTTCGATGACCCGCAAGTAATCGCGTGCTGCGTTTTCAAATGGTGCGCCATCCAGCAGACCCGCGACCACATGGGATTGCAGCGCATGTGTGCAATCGCCACCGAAACCATCATGCGTATCAGAGGCCAAGACCAACGCCTCGGCGACCTCACCAAAGGCTCGGAAATGCACCGCCCCATCACCGGCAATGGTCAAAGTGCCTTTCGTGCCCTCAAACAACCCCTCGCCCATCGTGCGGCGGCTATTGTCAGCGGCGTGATCCAGGCAGCGGTTGCCATCCAGCACCGCGCGCACACCATTGGGATGATCAAAGACCACGTAACCCGCGTCTTCGCCCGCAATCACCTGGTTTACCTTGCGCAAGTCAGCGTAGACATGTTGCGGATCACCGAACAGGAACCGGAACACATCAACATAATGCACGCCTGTTTCATGGATCAGCAAGCGTGGCATTTCACGAAAATAGGGCTGGCGGTCCAGATAGGCATCGGGCCCCTGCCCATCACCGGGGCGCAGTCGGAACGTCGCTTGTAAGGGATCACCAATGCGCCCCGACACGATCTGTTCTTTGACCGCCCTGTACCACGGTTGAAAGCGAAAGTTTTCGTGGATGATCAGCGGGATACCCGCAGCCTCGGCCAAATCAGTCATCTCGCAGGCCTCATCATATGAGGTGCAGAACGGCTTTTGGCAGATGATCACGCGCGGGTTTGCCGCAATGGCCGCCCGGATTGCCGCCGCATGGCCCGTTGGCGGCAAGATGATATCGACGATATCAGCGTTCACAGTGCCAAGCATCTGCTCCGTGTTGTCAAAGGCGAGCGCATCCGTCGCCTCGGCCCGGGACCGATCAAGGTCGCAAACACCCACAAGTGCTGCACCCTGCATCCGCTGCCAACTGCCGATGTGGAACTGGGCAAAGTACCCTGCCCCAATGCAAGCGACGCGTAAAACCATTATGCAAGTGCCGCCATAACTGCGCCCCCCGTCTGCGCCGTGGTGGCCTGACCACCCAGATCCGCGGTCACAGACATGCCATCCTGCATGACCTGCTCAACCGCCTGACGCAGCCGCTGCCCATCCGCTGTCAGGGCCAGCACATCATGCCGCATCCCCAGCCACTCCAACATCATCGCGGCAGACAGGATCATCGCCATCGGGTTGGCCTTGCCTTGCCCTGCGATATCCGGGGCCGATCCATGACAAGGCTGAAACACGGCCTGCTCCAATCCGATATCCGCCGAAGGGGCCACACCAAGGCCGCCCATCAGGCCCGCACCCAGATCAGATAGAATATCGCCGAACATGTTTTCGGTCACCAAAACGTCAAAATCCCACGGCTTCTGCACCATCCAAAGAGCAGTCGCATCGACATAGGCGTGATCTGCGACCAGATCAGGGAAGGCCTTGGCCTCTTCATCGAAGATACCACGAAAAAAGGCGAAGGCGCGGAAGACGTTGGCTTTGTCCACACAAGTGACCCGGCCCTTTCCTTGCCCCTGCGCTTTACGGTCCTGCGCCAGCGAAAACGCAAAGCGGAACAGTTTTTCGCTCACCTCTCGGGTAATCAGCATCGTCTCGCGCGCTTCGTTTTCGGTCACTTCACCTTTGCCTTGCGTATAGAACAACCCTTCAGTGCTTTCCCTTATCAGGACAAAATCCACCTCGCGCCCTTCGGGAATTTTCAAAGGCGTCTGATGCCCCGGACCAATGCGCACAGGCCGGACGCCAGCAAAAAGGTTGAATGCCTTGCGCAGGTCAATCTGCGGCGAAATTTCGGTGCCATCGGCATAGCGCACGTCTGGCAGACCCATCGCTGATAACAGGACGGCATCAGCCTTGCCTGCGGCATCCAAAGAAGCGGCAGGCAGGCTTTCGCCCGTCCTTGCATAATGCGCTGCACCTGCGGGAAGATGCGTGAATGACAGGGCATACTCAGGCGAGGCATCCGCAAGCTGGCGTAGGATCGCGACCGTGGGTGCCATGATCTCTGGCCCGATCCCATCGCCATCAAACACCGCAATATCAAAGCTGCGCCCCATTTTTCATCCTATCTGTTGATCAATTCTTGACAACGTATACATTAATGTATGCATAAAGCCAGTGTACAGTTGCGTAGGGTCGTCGCATCGTCCAACGTGATCAAACACAGTGAAAGGGTCGCCGATGTATGCGGTTTGCGTAACATTCCAGCTTCGCTCCGGTCATAAGGGTGCGTTCATGCCCTTGATGATGGAAAACGCGCGCGCGTCCCTGATGCATGAGGCCGGGTGCCACCAATTTGACGTACTCAGCAACGCTGACGCGCCTGACAAGATTTTTCTGTACGAGCTTTACGACGACCGCGCAGCTTTTGACCTGCACCTGAGTAGCGCGCATTTTCAGGCTTTCGACAAAGCCACAGCGCCGATGATCGCAGACAAACAGGTGCAGATCTGGGATAAGGTGACACAATGACCGATTGGGAAGTTCACGCCGTCAAATACGCCGACAGGAACGCACGCACCCGTGCCGACAGCTTTATCTTTGATGACAATCACGACCAACCACATGCGATGGACTATTTCATGTGGATCTTGCGACGCGGGGACGAGGTGATCCTTGTCGACACCGGCTACGACGACACCGAAGCCGCCGCACGCGACCGCCCGATCCGCATGGCCCCGCAAGAGGCGCTGGCCCCGCTTGGCCTGCAAGCCGACGACATCACCAGCGTGATTGTGACCCACCTGCACTACGACCACGCGGGCGGGCTGCATCTTTTTCCCAATGCGACACTGCACATGCAAGCGGCTGAGATGGCTTTTGCCACCGGCCCCTGCATGTGCCACGACACGCTGCGCACGCCATTTACGGCAGGCCATATCTGCGAGGCCGTCAAACGGCTATACGGGGGCAAACTGATCTTCCATGATGGCGATGGCGACGTCGCGGACGGTGTGACGGTGCATTGCATCGGCGGCCACTCGCGCGGCCTGCAATGTGTCCGGGTGCGGACCTCGGCGGGGTGGCTGGTGCTGGCGTCAGATGCGGCGCACTACTATGAGAATTTTCAGGCCCGCAAACCCTTTCCCATCGTGGTTGATTTGCAAAACATGCTGGATGGGTATGACACGCTTTACCGGCTCGCCTCATCGCCATCATTGATCATCCCCGGTCACGACCCGCTTGTGCGCGACCTGTTTCCAGCCGGGCAAGCCGCCCATATCACTCGATTAGACCAAGGTCCCAAACCATGAAAATCGGTGTTGTCGCAGATGATTTTATAAGCGTAGGCAACAGTAATCTGCATCCGACCCACGCTGTTGCGCACTCTGTCATGCCCGATATCAACCCGGATCATGTTATCTCACCACTTACGCCCATGACAATCACGCAACCGGGCGCGGTCAGACTTGGCGTTCGTATTGCCGGACGATCCGGGCATGAGAGAGGCCAAACTGATGCAGGGCGGGCAGCAACTCAACTTAGACTGCGACTGATCAGCCTTCGTCAGGCAACGTAAACTCAACCCGGCGGTTTGCGGCGCGACCTTCCGGGTTATCCGCACCATCCTCGGTCAGGTTTGGTGCAATCGGATCGGCTTCGCCCACGCCGCGCGCAGTGACGACATCAGCCGTCAAATCAGTGTTCGCAACAAGCCAATCGCGCACGGCATCAGCGCGGCGCTGACCAAGCGCGAGGTTGAAATTCTCATCACCAATCGCATCGGTGTGTCCTGTAATCTCAAGCGATGTTACGCCGTCCAGCTTCTCGGCGATACCACCAAGAACGTCCAAAGCCGCAGGCTCAAGCGATGCATCGCCAAAACTGAAGAGCACATCGGACAGCATGACCATGGCATCCACTTCGCCATCTTCATTGGTGCGCACATCCAAAGCCGGATCAGAGGCAGCGATATCTTCAAGGCTCGGGGCTGCGTCTTCCATAACTTCGTCAGACATAGCGTCATCGGCCATGGCATCTTCCATCGTTTCTTCCATCACCTCGTCGGCCATAGTGTCGACATCGGTGGATTCATCTTGAGCAAAGGCTGGGCCGGCGGTGGCTGCCAAAAGGCAAAGGGCCAACATCTGAGGTGCGCGCATGGTGTTATCTCCGTCATAGTAGTGTGCGTTGGCACACTGCTACGGCATGACCACGACTTTGGTGAAATGAACCCTGATCATATCACTGTCATAGGTTGTTTCAGTCGCGGTGATCTGGACAATCCGGGGGGGCTTATGCCCAAGATGATAGCAACCCAAACGCAGGACATGACCATGCTCAAACTCAAGACATCCGCCGCAGCCCTTGTTGCAAATGCCCGCGCCCGGATCGAAGAGGTCGAAACCGGCGACGCCATCGCCATGTTGGACGACCCGCAGGTCACATTTGTCGACCTGCGCGATGTGCGCGAGCGGCAGCGCAGCGGGTCCATTCCCGGCAGCTTTCATTGCCCGCGCGGTCTGGCCGAATTCTGGGTCGATCCTGAGAGCCCGTATTTCAAGGCCATCTTCGGGCAGGATCGAACCTTCATCTTTCACTGCGCTTCGGGCTGGCGTTCGGCGCTGACGGTGGCTGCGCTCAACGACATGGGGTTTCCAGCGGCACATCTGAAGGACGGGTTTTCGGACTGGGCAAAGCACAATGGCCCCATCGACAGCCCCGCGCAGACCTCGTAAACCCAGCCGCATGACTGCGCAGCAAAACGCCCCAGACCTGCGTCCACTTGGCGTGGATGGTGTTCTGGTGCGCTTTGCCCGGACCCTGACGCAAGAGGCGAACGCCCGCGCGCTGAGCTTCCGCGACATGGTGCTAGAGGCGGGGGTGAAAGGGGTCACCGAAGTAGCCTCTTCGCTGGTGTCCGTGCGCATCGGCTTCGACCCTGAACTGACAAACCGTCATACGGTGACGCAAACCATCCAAGCTCTGATCGCCGAACACAAAACACCTGATCCCAAACCCAAGCGGCTTTGGCGTATCCCTGCCGCTTTTGGACCGGATCATGCCCCGCAACTGGAAGAAGCCGCCGCATTGGCCGGGCTGACCCCGGCGCAAGCCGTCGCTGAAATCGAAGCCGCGACAACCCATGTGATCGCCATCGGCTTTGCACCGGGCCAGCCGTATCTGGGCATGTTGCCCGGCCATTGGGACATTCCCCGCCAAACCAGCCTGACCGAAAGCTTGCCGCGCGGCGCGTTGATCACCGCCGTGCGCCAGTTGATTATCTGGGCGGCAGACGCGCCGACAGGCTGGCGGCACATCGGCCAAACCGCTTTTCGGGTCTACTTGCCCGAAACATCGCAGCCCTTCGCTTTCACGCCCGGTGATGCGGTGCAGTTTGTGGCGGTCTCGGACGCTGAATTCAAAGACATCAAACAGAACCCCGACAGCAATGGCGGTGCCACTTGCGAGGTGCTGCGATGACCGCGCAACTGACCATTCACAACGCCGGGCCGGGTCTGACAGTGCAGGATCTGGGACGACCGGGCTGGAAGGCACAGGGGCTGTCAACAGGCGGCGCCGCTGATCCTCTGGCACTGCTGGAAGCGGCCGCATTACTGGGCACTCCGCCGGGTCAGGCAGCCATTGAGATGATGGGTTTTGGCGGCACATTCAGCGTAAACCAAGCGGTGCGCTTCGCGCTCACCGGTGCAGTCATGCAAGCCGATATCAACGGCGAACCGATCAGCCCGAACGCAACCCACGTGCTGCCAGCTGGTGCAAAACTGACCATTCGCGGCGCAAAACAAGGCGTCTTTGGGTATCTCTCCCTCGCTGGTGGCATTGCCACACCACCAATCATGGGCAGCCGTGCGACGCATCTGACGGCTGGTATCGGCAAGCCTTTGCAGCCGGGGGATACGCTACCGCTTGGTGCGGATGCCGACCGCATGCGCGCACCGATGAAACTGCCTGTCGCCGATCGTTTTGCGGGCGGCACCATCCGTATCATGTCGGGACCGCAAACCGACTTCTTTGCACCCGAAACGCTGGCAGCCTTCACCCAAACGACATTCACGCGCAGTCCGCGGGGTAACCGCCAAGGGGTCAGGCTCGACTATGACGGCAACGGGTTCAGCACCCGCGACGGGCTGAACCACGTCTCTGACCTGATCGTGCCGGGTGACATCCAGATGACAGGCGATGGCGTGCCATATGTTCTGCTGTGTGAATGCCAGACGATCGGCGGCTACCCTCGGATCGGCAGTGTGATCCCGTCCGACCTGCCAAAGATCGCGCAGGCGGCCCCCGGAACGTCCTTGCAATTCCAATTTCTGACCGTGGAAGAAGCCGATGCCACAGCGATATCGCAGGCCGCAACCCTGCGACAGCTCACTCGGTTGTGCCAACCCATGATCCGCGCACCCCATGACATTGCGGATTTGCTCCGCTACCAGTTAATCTCTGGGGCGACGCCCGGCGATGATCTTGAAAGACCTTGATATGACACGCACCGTTGATCTGAACGCGGACATGGGCGAAGGCTTTGGGCCTTGGCAGATGGGTGATGACGACGCACTTCTGGATATCATCTCATCAGCCAATATCGCTTGCGGGTTTCACGCAGGTGACCCGGATGTCATGGACAAAACGATGCGGCGCGCAGTCGCCAAAGGGGTCGGGATTGGCGCGCATCCCGGATTTGCCGATCTCAAAGGGTTCGGGCGGCGCAAGCTGCCAATCCCACACGATGAGATTGCGAATGCAGTGGCTTATCAACTGGGTGCCGCACAGGGAATCGCAAAGCGCGCAGGGGGCCGGGTCCGCCATCTGAAGCTGCATGGCGCGCTATCAAACATGGCTTCGGTCGATCAGGCTTTGGCGCGCGCCTGCTATCAGGCGGCGCTCGATGTCGATCCTGAGATCGTGATCATGGTCCTTGCCGCCACCGCGATGGAAGAGGTGGTGCGCGAACTGGGCTGCAACTGGGCCGGTGAGATTTTTGCGGATCGGGCTTACAATGACGACGCAACCCTTGTGGATCGCAGCAAAGCCGGTGCCGTTCTGCACGACGCCGCCACAGCAGCGCCGCGCATCCTGAACATGCTGGAAGCAGGCGCGATCATTGCACAATCGGGCAAGCACATTCCATGCCAGATCGACACCATTTGCCTGCACGGCGACACTCCGGGTGCCGTCACAATGGCACGCGAACTTCGCCAACATCTAACGCGTGCTGGCGTTACAATCGCCCCTCTCTAAGGACAACACATGGAACTGAACGCCAATTTCACCCAAAGGGTTTTGCTACAATCCCACGATACCGGCTGGAGCCCCTCACCTATGCCCGGCGTGGATCGGCGGATGCTTGACCGGATCGGGGATGAGGTCGCGCGGGCGACGTCAATTGTGCGCTATGCGCCGGGCAGCCAGTTTTCGGCGCATACGCATACGGGTGGCGAAGAATTCATCGTACTGGAGGGCGTGTTTCAGGATGAACATGGGGATTATCCGGCAGGCACCTATGTGCGCAATCCACCCACCACATCCCACACGCCGGGTGCAGCCGAAGGATGCACGATCTTTGTGAAACTCTGGCAGTTTGATCCCGATGATCGCACACAGTTTCGCGTGGAAATGGATACTAACCTGACCACAGCAGGACCGGGACTGATGGCGAAGACACTGCACCAAGACACCCGCGAGACGGTGCGGTTTATCGCTTTGGAGGCTGGTGCTCTTCTCGCCGAGACGCCTCAAGGGGGCGCTGAGGTCTTGATCATCGCCGGAGATGGTGTGGATGCCGGCGAGAAACTGCACACAGGGGCATGGCTGCGCCTCCCGCAAGGCGCACCAGTCCATATCACTGCCGGAGACCAAGGCGCAAAGCTCTGGATCAAGACCGGTCATCTGCCTTTCGCGGCGGCCCCAAAGGTTTGAACTATCAAAGAAATCAGAAAGAACCTTTCGGATGGATGACACTTCCTGCGCGGCGGGCCGTCATCTTTAATAGGTCGCGAAGGGATCCCGCATGACCAAATCACCCTACTATGCACCCACAGGCGGTCTGCCCCCGCAGACCCAGCTGCTGACCGACCGTGCAGTCTTTACCGACGCCTATGCCGTGATTCCCAAAGGGACGATGACCGATATCGTCACCAGCAACCTGCCGTTTTGGGATAGAACACGCGCTTGGGTGCTGGCGCGGCCGTTGTCCGGCTTTGCCGAGACCTTCAGTCAATACATCATGGAAGTCGCACCCGGCGGCGGCAGCACAAAACCTGAAGGTGATCCGCAAGCCCAAGGCGTGCTTTTTGTCGTTGAGGGTGGATGCACGCTGACCGTGGAAGGCACCGCCCATGAGTTACACGTTGGCGGTTATGCGTACCTACCGCCGGGTTGCAATTGGACCTTAGACAACTCCACCGACACGCCTGCAAGGTTTCATTGGATACGCAAAGCCTACAGGGCAGTTGATGGTATCGACGTTCCATCCGCCTTCGTCACGCATGTAGACGATGCAACGACAGCCCAGATGCCGGACACTGACGGCGCATGGTCCACAACCCGTTTCGTCGATCCCGCAGACATGCGTCACGACATGCACGTCAATATCGTGAATTTCCAACCCGGCGGCGTGATCCCCTTTGCTGAAACGCATGTCATGGAACACGGGCTTTATGTGCTGGAAGGCAAGGCGGTCTACCGTCTGAACCAGGATTGGGTCGAGGTTGAAGCCGGTGACTTCATGTGGCTGCGCGCCTTCTGCCCGCAGGCTTGTTACGCAGGTGGGCCAGGCCCGTTTCGCTATCTGCTCTACAAGGATGTGAACCGACACATGCCGCTGACACGCTAGTGGGCTATAGGATTTCTAGAAATCCTATAGCCTGTCAAAATTCTAGAATTTTGGCGAAACCCGAAAGCCATCAGGGATCACGTTACGCCCATCCAAGACCAGATCAGCCATGACCTCACCCACTTTGGGGGCCATGCCAAAGCCTATCTTGAACCCACCATTGGCGATGTAGTCGCCAGCGCGGGTCGGGTGCAGCCCCAAGACAGGCGCGCGGCTTTTGCTGCGGGGGCGTACACCAGCCCAGCGCGCGATCACTTCGGCACCCTTCAGCACCGGGAAAGCCGCATAGGCGCGGGCCAGCACATCATCAAGTGCAGCATCGGTGCCCGTGGGATCATCAAAATCACGCTCTGACGTGGAGCCGACGGCGACCGTTCCGTCACCATGCGGGATGATATGCAGCGCATCAGCAAACAACTGCGGTTGGCCTGCCGCGTCAAAGCGCAACAAAGCCGCCTGGCCTTTCACGCCGTTGCCGCCAATCTCTTTCATCCCGGGCCAGCCCGTCGCCCAGACCGTTTTGCCTTCAGATGCACCGTCTGCCAACACCTCACCCCCAAGTGCGATCACCGCATCAGCTAGGGCGCGCGTCGCGCGGCGCGGGTGGATCAATGCGGACAGGGTATCGCGGACCACCAGCCCACTGGGCGAAGGTGGCATCCATGTTGCATCGCCAGCCGCGACAACCTCCCAGACGGCCTTGCCTTGCCACAATGCTTGCGCACTTTCAGCACGCCCGCGCGCCAAAGACACCGCATGCTCATCCGCCAAAGGTTGCAACCGGCCAGAGCGCGCATACCCAACGTCAGCACCGGTCAGCGCTTCAACATCGCGCCAAAACCTTTCCGCCATGATCAGGCTGTCAAACTGAAACGCCTTCTTTTCGTTCCAGTTCTCCGGCACATGCGGGGCGAGCGCACCAACAACGCCTCCGCTGGAACCGCTGGCTACACCATTGGGGTCAATCACCCGCACCGATGCCCGGCGCCGCGCGCACGCATAGGCCACAGACAGGCCGAACACCCCTGCCCCCATGACCGTCACATCAGCCGTTGCCATTCCGCATCCTTCCGCCCAAACTTGACGCCTAAGTAAGGCATGGGCCGATGACAGACCAGACAGCAAAACTCGACTGGCGCGGCGGGGTGCCGATCGCCACGGCCTTTGATGATCCATATTATTCGCTGGAAAACGGCGTGGCTGAGACCGAGCATGTCTTTCTGGCAGGCAATGATCTGCCCGCACGGTTTGGCGGTGCGTTCCAGATCGCAGAACTTGGGTTTGGCACCGGGTTGAACCTGCTTGTGACATGGGCGGCATGGGCAGAAGCCGGACGTCCCGGCAGTCTCAATTTCACGTCTTTCGAGGCGTTCCCGATGCAAATAGCCGACATGCAAGAGGCCCTCGGCCACTTCCCACAGCTAAAACCGTTTGCGGATGTTCTGCTCGCTGAATGGTCACCTGCGACGGGTCCGACCAAACTTAGCGATGGTCCTACTCTGCATGTGGTGACCGGCGATGCCCGGAAAACGCTACCAGCTTGGGACGGTACTGCGGACGCGTGGTTTTTGGACGGGTTTTCGCCCGCAAAGAACCCGGAACTCTGGGAGCCAGCACTGCTGCAAGCAGTCGCTTCGCATACCAAACCCGGCGGCACAGCCGCGACCTACTCTGCCGCTGGTCATGTCCGGCAGGCACTCACAGATGCTGGCTTCGAGGTCACCCGCACCCCCGGTTATGGCCGCAAACGTCATATGACCCGCGCAAGGCTGCCGGATGCAAAATAACCCCCGCCTCGGCATCCTGTTGATGATCTGCACGACCTTCGTTTTCGCGGTCCAGGACGGCATATCGCGCCATCTGGCCGAGAACTACAATGTGATCATGATCGTCATGATCCGCTATTGGTTCTTTGCAGCCTTCGTCATCACGATTGCCACACGCCAGTCAGGGTCTATCAAGGCAGCAGCGGCAACCAAGCAACCCATTGTGCAAATCACACGCGGCGTTCTGCTGGCGCTGGAAATCTGCGTGATGGTCAGCGCCTTCGTCCTGCTTGGCCTTGTGGAAAGCCATGCGATTTTTGCCTGTTACCCGCTGTTGATTGCCGCACTTTCCGGTCCGGTTCTGGGCGAACAGGTCGGCTGGAGACGCTGGGCCGCCATTGGCATCGGCTTCATCGGGGTGCTTGTCATTTTGCAACCCGGCTACACCGTGTTCGCCCCTGCCGCAGCAGTCCCGTTGGCGTCCGCATTCATGTTCGCGCTTTATGGCCTGCTGACCCGCTATGCCGCGCGCAAGGACAGTACCGCCACGTCCTTCTTCTGGACCGGCACTTCAGGCGCCGTCGTGATGACGCTTGCCGGTGTCTGGTTTTGGGAGCCGATGACCGCAACCGATTGGCAGTGGATGGCAGCCCTTTGCATCACGGGCGCTGGCGGACATTGGCTGCTGATCAAAACCTATGAGGTGGCCGAGGCCAGCGAAGTGCAACCCTTCGCCTATCTGCAACTGGTTTTCGCCAGCGCCATCGGTTTGCTGCTACTGGGTGAAACGCTCAGGCCAAACGTTGCCATCGGAGCTGCCATTGTCGTGGGTGCCGGATTGTTCACCCTATGGCGGGCCAAAAAGAAAACAAGTTAGGGCCGGGCGATGGGCCTGACCGCCGGTGTCACTGCCGCTTCGTCCTGCGGCAAGGGCCGCGCGCGGGGGCGGATCAGTGGCTTTGACCCGATCAGCAATTCGGTAAACCGTACCGGGCCGGTATCTCCTGTCAAACGTGCCTGATAAACCGGGATACTCTCGGTCACCCGCATCACATAGTTTCGGGTCTCACGAAACGGAATATGCTCGATCCAATCTACAACATCCATTTCCAGCAGACGCGGATCACCGCGTTCGTCCATCCAGCGCTTGGGTCGGCTTGGGCCCGCATTATAGCCTGCGGCTATCATCACCGGGCTGCGACCAAACTCATCCTCCAGATAGGCCAGATAGTTGGCGCCAAGCGTCGCATTATAGCGCCAATCGTTGGTCAGCCGTCCCCGCGCATAAGGCAGGCCAAGGTTACCTGCGACCTCTTGCGCGGTGGCAGGCATCAATTGCATCAGGCCCAGCGCACCCACAGGACTGCCAATGCCGATGTTGAATTCACTTTCGCGTCGCGCGATGGACAGCGACAGCGCAGGGTCGGCAGGCAGGTCCATTTCGGCCAGATCATGCACGGGAAAGTAGATGTTCGGTACAAGCTGGCCTGCACGTACCGCAGATTTCCCCAGCAAAAGAGCATAATACTGCTCGTCTATATCCGACAGATAGGCACCGACCTGTGCCAGTTCTTCGGTATCGAGCGTGCGTCCCAGATGGGCAAAAAACGTCACCGCAGCACCGCGTTCGCCGCCTGCGAGCAGGACCATCGCCGCCTTGACGGCGTCGTCCTCAAACACGGATGCATCTTCCCAGATAACTTCGCTCCCGGCGAGTGCCGCTCGCAGCGGTCGCCCCACCTTTTCTGAGGCAAGCAACCCGTAAAAACTGGTCTGATGTGCGGCGGCCTCACCAAAGGCAGTTGCGGCAGCATCCACATTGCCCTTCACCTCGTGCGCCCGCCCAATCCAATACTGCATGCGGCCCAGCGAAATCGGACTACTAGACGCGCGCAGCCCATTTTCAAAATGGGTCAAGGCCTGTGCAGGATCGCCCAGATATGTCAGCGCGATATAGCCAGACAGCCATTCCAGATCGGCGTAGGGTGCACCCTCGGAAAGGTAGTGACGCGACGCCAGTGTGTACGCTTGTTCGGCCCTTCCCTCGCGCATCTCCCAGCGTGCAAGCACCCGGCGCCAACCAGACCAGCGAAGCGGCTCGCCCAGCGCCGCACGGCTTGTTGAGCGGTCCAACAGCATTTCAACCGCCTTGGTTCGTTCGCCCCTTGCCGCAAGCCAGGAATAACGCGCATAGGCCAAACCGGCGTCTTCACGCAGTTCCCTTGGCACCGCTCGCATCAATGCAGGCAGGCCACTTGCCCGTGTGATGTACCCGATCCGTGCAGCAGCAAGGGCGCGTGCGTCTTCCTCCATCAAGGGAAGCATCCGGGCCGCATCCTCTGCACGGCCACGCCATAAGAGGGCATCAGTTCTTGCGGCATGGAATGGCTCAAGTTGCGGACCAAAAGCGTCATACATGGCCTTTTGCCCATCATCGCTTAAACGCAAACCGATCCACGCGTCGCGCAACACATCGCGGCCCTCATCGGCTTGGTCCAATGCAATATGAGCGCGTGCCAAGGCGATTGCCCCTTTACCTGTGCGCGGTGCAGCATCTTCAAACCATGCGATGATCGCCTCAGCGTTTTCGCCCCGCACAATCGCGCGCTCGGCTTGCGCGCGGATAATGCTTTGCCCAGGCCAATCCGCGCGGCGGGTTAGAAAATCCCTGAATTCAGCAAATGTCCCAGTGCCATCGCGCAACCGCAACCATGTCAGCAAATCTGCGGTCACCGGGTCAGCGTCTTCGGCGATCTGATAGGCCACGTCCCAGCCGCTTTGGATGGCATCAAGGGCTGCGACGCTTTTGGGATGCACTGATTGTGCCGACGCCACCCCGGCCGCGCCAATCGTCATCATCACCCAGATCAGAAGTCGCATCGGCCCACCGTTTTGCTGGTCTAGGTGCGAAAAATAACGTGTTGGAGGACAATAACAACTCACAAACACGGCAATCGGCAGAAAAGCGGGGCTTGTAGGATTTGCGAACTGCGCCTAGTGTCCGCGCGATTTTACCCACGGCCAATCACGGCCATCAACAACAAGGAAGCGTGCCATGTTCAAGGGATCACTCCCCGCCCTCGTCACGCCGTTTGCGAACGGCCAAGTTGACGTGGACGCGCTGAAAAAACTTGTGGACTTTCATGTGGAGCAAGGCAGCAACGGGCTTGTGCCTGTCGGGACGACGGGCGAAAGCCCAACGCTGACCCATGCCGAACATGATCTGGTGGTTGAAACGGTTGTCACAGAAGCGGCGGGGCGTATCCCCGTGATCGCTGGCGCAGGGTCCAACAATACCGCAGAAACCGTGCGTCTGGTGAAAGCGGCCAAAAAAGCGGGCGCCGATGCAGCACTTGTCGTGACGCCTTACTACAACAAGCCGACCCAGCGCGGCTTGATTGCACATTTCACAGCCGCAGCGGACTGCGGCCTGCCAATTGTCATTTACAACATTCCGCCTCGGTCTGTTGTGGATATGACGCCCGACACAATGGCGGAATTGGCCAAGCATGAGATGATCATCGGCGTCAAAGACGCCACAGCCGATCTATCACGCGTGCCCGCGACGCGGATGCGCTGCGGTCCTGATTTCGTGCAGCTTTCCGGCGAGGATGCGACTGCGCTTGGGTTCAACGCCCACGGCGGCGTGGGCTGCATTTCGGTCACTGCCAATATCGCGCCAAAGCTGATCGCAGAATTTCAGGCCAGCACGCTTGCTGGCGACTATGCCAAGGCGCTGACGCAGCTTGACCGGCTGATGCCACTGCATGAAGCCGTGTTTACAGAGCCCGGTTTGGTCGGTGCAAAATATGGGATGTCTTTGCTGGGACTTTGTAGCGACGAGGTGCGGTCGCCACTGATCGGCCTGACCGATGCAACAAAGGAAAAACTGCGCGCCGCGATGGTGCATGCGGGACTGTTGAACTGATGTAAGGTGGGTTTAAACCCACCTTACCTGATCCAACCATCGGCGAATTCCAACGCATCGCAGCCCCCAAAGGCAGCAGCGCGCTCCAATTCGGTGTGCAGCGCCTTTCGGCGACCTGCCCCCATCCGCACGCCGTCTTCAGGCCAGAATGCACGCACGGCCAGAACACCGTCCTCGCGTTTCATGTCAATGCGCCCGATCACGCGGTCGCCTTCCATCACCGGAAAAACGTAGTAGCCGTATTTGCGCTTGGGCGCGGGGACGAAAATCTCGATCCGATAGTGAAACCCGAACAAGCGCTCGGCCCGCTTGCGGTCCCGCAAGGCGGGATCGAATGGCGACAGGATGCGAACTCTTGGGACCGGTGGTGATATCGTCTCATCCAGAATATCCGGCCAAGCGAAAGAGCGGCGCAGCTTGCCGTCCACACCTTCGACATCAATCTCAATCACCCGCCTGTCTGCCAAGGCGGCGGCACACCATGCCTTTGCCTCGGCAGGCGTGACGTGATCCCAGAAAGCGGCCAGTTCACCGCTGGTGGCAAAGCCAAGACGATCCAGCGCACCCGCACAACACCACTCAATCGTTTCCTCAATATGGTGACGTCGGTTCAGATGTTCTGCCGGGATCACACGTTCGGTCAGGTCATAAACCTTGGTAAAACGATCGCGGCGCAGAACGGACACCTGACCTGACCGCCACAGATATTCCAGCGCGGTCTTGGACGGATGCCAGTCCCACCAGCCACCCGACCCGCGGCTTTCATCCGTGCCGACCTGACCAGAGGTGCAACAGCCCTGATCTGAAATCTGCCGCAGCACGGCGTCAATCTTGGCGGTGAAATCACCCCTGCGCCACTCTTTCCAACGTTCCTCCATTCGCACCGCATCGCGGGAAAATCGCAAGCGCCAATGGGCAAAGCTTTCCATCGGGATGGTGGCCGCATCATGGGTCCAGTGTTCGAAAACTTGTCGGTCCCGGTGCAGCAGATGCTGCAACGCCTTGGGGCGAAATTGCTGCCGCCGTGACCACAGGATCAGATCATGCGCACGCGCGAAGGTATTCACGCTGTCAAGCTGCACAAAGCCCAGATCGTCGATGATACCTTTCAGATCAGCGCCTTTTCCAGACCCCGAAGGGCGTTCGGAGAGGCCATGTTTTTCCAGAAAAACATGACGCGCCGTCTTGTTGGAAAGAACCGGAACGCTCAACTGTCGGCCTTTGTCATTTGCAACTGCTGTAAACGCACCTGACGCAATGCCTCAACCAAGAGCGCAGTCACCAGACCGATGTTCAAAAGCCCGTTGGCAGCGGCCATGCCACCCAGCAGCCGCCATTCAACCGGCAATAGCACATCGCCGAAACCCAAGGTCGTAAAGGCGACAAGTGAGAAGTAAACCGACAATTCCAACGTATCAAAAACTCCAAGCGCCATCATGGTCAGCGCCCAGGCCCAAACACCCGCCGTCATCTGCGCCATGATCCAAATCGCCGCGATACACAGCACAAGGATCAGTTTCGGGCGATGCGGCGCGCGGGTCAGCCACGGGCGGTACTTCAACAGCCACGTTTCCATGAACCAAAAACTGATGCCTGCGATCAGAATTGAAAACAGCATCAGCAGTGTTCCAAGTGCGATTTGCACAAACATCCCATGTCTCTCCATGCGGTTGCGTATCTGGCACATCTTGTGCGTCAGACCTGCATCCCCTATCTGATCCCAACTATGGCCAAGAAACCGGAAAACAAAAACTACAAAGTCATCGCCGAGAACCGGCGTGCCCGCTACGACTATGCCATCGAAGATGATCTGGAAGTCGGGATTATCCTGACCGGGTCCGAGGTCAAGTCCTTGCGCACCGGGCAGTCGAACATTGCTGACAGCTATGCGTCCGTTGATGATGGTGAGTTATGGCTGACCAACGCCTACATCGCCCCTTATGACCGCGCTATGTTTACCCATGAGGAACGGCGCAAGCGCAAGCTTTTGGTCAAGAATCGTGAACTGGCCCGGCTGTGGAACGCCACGAAACGCGAAGGCATGACGCTGGTGCCACTGGTGATGTATTTCAACGATCGCGGATTGGTGAAACTAAAAATAGCAACGGCCAAGGGTAAGAAAAACCACGACAAACGCCAGACCGAAGCCAAGCGTGACTGGGGCCGTCAAAAGCAGCGGCTGTTGCGGCATGGGGATTAAGAATAGGTTTGTCTTGCGTGCGATGCAGTCGGGCAGTTTCTTTATTTAAAACTTTAGCAAAGGTAACCCATGGGTAACCCCCCAAACGCCCGGAATTGGCTCCAAACTCTTGTCATGCAACGCTCTACGCGCTACGCGATATCAGCAAACTGCGAACCGGAGTGCGCATGACCACATCTACATCTGACGATCCCAGGACGCTTGTCAGCACCGATTGGTTGGCAACTCACCTCAAAGACCCTGATCTGCGGATTTTTGATGCCTCTTGGTATCTGCCCGACAGCGGACGCGATGCCAAAGCGGAGTACGCCGCAGGCCACATCCCCGGCGCACGTTTCTTTGACATTGATGAGATCAGCGACGGCCGGTCTGAACTGCCGCACATGGCGCCCCCAGTTGAAAAATTCATGTCGCGAATGCGCGCGATGGGCGTAGGCGATGGCCATCAGGTTGTTGTCTATGACGGGGCAGGGTTGTTCTCCGCTGCCCGCGTGTGGTGGCTGTTTCGCCTGATGGGCCAGCACAATATCGCGGTCCTGGACGGCGGGTTGCCAAAATGGCTGGCCGACGGGCACAAGACCACGACGACACCGCCTACGATCCGTGACCGCCATATGACGGTGAAAATGGAACCCCACCGGATGCGCGATGTCACTGACGTCGCTCGTGCGGCGAAACTGGGCGATCACAGCATCATTGATGCCCGCGCGCCGGGTCGCTTTCGGGGCGATGAGCCTGAGCCCCGTGAGGGCATGCGGTCGGGGCATATTCCGGGATCGCAGAATGTCTATTACAAGGACCTTTTGAATGCGAATGGAACCATGAAAGCGCCCAATGCACTGCGCACGGTCTTTCAGGATGCAGGCATTGATCTGCATAAGCCTGCCATCACGACCTGCGGGTCGGGTGTGACCGCCGCGATCCTTTCACTTGCCCTTGAACGGATCGGCAAAACCGATCATGCGCTATATGACGGGTCATGGTCCGAATGGGGCATGTACGCCGACCTTCCAATCGCCACCGGAGCCTAACTCATGCTGGAAAATCTGACCGCGCAACCCGCTGACAAAATCTTGGCCCTCGTCGCCAAATTCAAAGCCGACCCACGCGCCGACAAGGTCGATCTGGGTGTAGGCGTTTATAAAGACGCAACCGGCAACACGCCCGTCATGCGGGCCGTGAAAGAGGCGGAGCGGCGCATTCTGGCGGACCAGTCCACCAAGGCCTATACCGGGCTGGCAGGTGATCCGGCGTTTAGTGCTGTGATGAAGGACCTCGTGCTTGGCGACAGTGTTCTGAACGAACGTGTCGCCGCTGTTGCCACACCGGGCGGTACAGGTGCCATTCGCCAAGCGCTTGAATTGATCCGCATTGCGGCCCCGAAAGCGACCGTTTGGCTATCGAACCCCACATGGCCAAACCATCCGTCGATCATCAAATACCTTGGGATGAAAATGGCCGAGTATCGCTATTTTGATAGCGAAACACGCGGTGTCGATTTCGAAGGTATGGTTGCTGATCTGGACAAAGTGGCACCCGGTGATGTCGTCTTGCTGCATGGCTGTTGCCACAACCCGACAGGTGCGAACCTGACCTACGGTCAGATGGAACATGTAATCGGCCTTATGCGGACCAAAGGTGCTGTGCCGTTCATCGACATCGCTTACCAAGGCTTCGGCGATGGATTGGCAGACGATGCCAAAGCGACGCGCCAGATCGCCAGCAGTTTTGAAAACTGCCTGATCGCGGCCAGTTGTTCGAAGAACTTTGGTATCTACCGCGAGCGGACAGGCATCCTGATGGCCGTCTGCAAGGACGCCGACCAGCAGGCGCTGACCCAGCAAAACCTCGCCTTCCTGAACCGCCAGAACTATTCCTTCCCGCCAGATCACGGCGCGCGGGTCGTCACGACGATACTGCAAGACCCGGAATTGCGCGCCGATTGGGAAGCCGAGTTGGAAGAAACCCGCAACGGCATGTTGGACCTGCGCCAGCAACTGGCTGATGAACTCAAGCGTCTGACAAACAGCGACCGGTTTGATTTTCTGGCGCACCATCGGGGCATGTTCAGCCGGTTGGGCACAACGCCAGAGATGGTTGAAAAGCTGCGCGCGGATCATGGGATTTACATGGTGGGCGACAGCCGCATGAATATCGCCGGATTGAACGCGCAGACGGTGCCTATGTTGGCCAAGGCCATCGTCGAGGCTGGCGTTTAGCGACGGGCGAAGGAAATTCTGGAATTTCCTTCTGAGCGTCAAAAATTTTCGCGGAAATTTTGCGTCGCAGCATTTCTTTGCTGCGGCTGCATATTCACCTTGTGAGGTTTGGCGCAATAATATACCGACACAAACAACCGTCACGTAATTAAAATACGCCGAGGATCACCGATGTCATTCCGTCTGCAACCCACAGCCCCTGCCCGTCCGAACCGTTGCCAGCTGTTTGGTCCCGGCTCAAACACCAAGCTGTTTGAGAAAATGGCAGCGAGTGCGGCAGATGTGATCAACCTTGATTTGGAAGACAGCGTATCACCTACCGACAAAGACACCGCGCGCGCCAATGTCATTCAGGCGATCAACGAGGTGGATTGGAACAGCAAATACCTCTCGGTACGGATCAACGGGTTGGACACGCCATATTGGTACAAAGACGTCGTCGAGGTGCTGGAACAGACAGGCGACCGGATTGACCAGATTATGATCCCAAAGGTGGGCTGCGCGGCGGATGTCTATGCCGTTGATGCGCTGGTCACAGCGATTGAAACCGCCAAAGGCCGCACAAAACCCATCAGCTTTGAGGTCATCATCGAATCTGCGGCCGGCATTGCCCACGTCGAGGAAATCGCCGCAAGTTCCCCGCGCATGGCCGCGATGAGCCTGGGTGCCGCTGACTTTGCTGCATCCATGGGTATGCAGACGACGGGCATCGGGGGCACGCAGGAAAACTACTACATGCTACATGGCGACACGCGGCACTATTCCGACCCTTGGCACTGGGCGCAGACGGCCATCGTTGCCGCCTGCCGCACGCATGGTGTGCTGCCCGTCGATGGGCCTTTCGGAGATTTCAGCGATGATGAAGGCTACCGCGCGCAGGCGAAACGGTCAGCCACATTGGGCATGGTCGGTAAATGGGCGATCCACCCCAAGCAAATCGCGCTGGCAAATGAGGTGTTCACACCATCAGAGGAAGCCGTCGCAGAGGCGCGCGAAATTCTTGCCGCCATGGAAGACGCCAAGGCACGCGGCGAAGGGGCGACCGTCTATAAGGGCCGCTTAGTTGATATTGCGTCGATCAAGCAAGCCGAAGTGATTGTGCGCCAGTCCGAGATGATCGCGGGCTGACGCGAAGCGTTTATTGGCCCGCCAAAGTGAGCCTGCCTGCGCCGTAAGCATCACGACAATCGCTTGCATCGCGCATGATGTCGTCTTGCAGCAGCGGTGTCGTGGTCATGCCCGGGCCGGCAAAACGCATGTCATCGCACTCACCGTCGTTGGACCACTCGCCAGCGTCGTTCCCAAAATCAATGGTGCCATCGTCGGCAACACCAGCCAGCGTCAGACGACCCGCTTCGTAAGCGGTCCGGCAGTCCGTCGCATCAGCCAGAACATCTTCTTGCAGCAGCGGTGTGGATGTCAGACCGGGGCCTGTGAACCGTCCATCGTCACACTCGCCATCGTTTGCCCATTGGCTGCTGTCATCGCCAAAATTGACTGATTGCGCGAACGCGGGGTTCGCAAGGCCAAGTGCAAGGGCGGCTGTGATCGTCAGAATACGCATGTGAAAATCCTTTACTGCGACAATTTGGCAGGACATTCGCCTGTTTGCGGGATCATTGCAAATGGCAATAATGTGGCAACCCGCTGCCGTTGCACTTGCCCGATCCATGCGCCATATATCTGTGAACGCATGCAAAAGGCCGTCCGCCATGACCCAATACCTCGACTTTGAAAAACCGCTCGCTGAGATTGAAGGCAAAGCCGAAGAACTGCGCGCGATGGCCCGCGAAAATCCTGAAATGGATGTTGAGAAGGAAGCGGCGGCGCTTGATCGGAAGGCCGCTGATCTGCTCAAGTCGCTTTACGGTGATCTGACCGCATGGCGGAAATGTCAGGTGGCGCGTCACCCTGAGCGTCCGCATTGCCAAGACTATATCAATGCGCTTTTCACCGAATATACCCCCCTTGCAGGGGACCGGAACTTTGCTGATGACCTGTCGGTGATGGGTGGTCTTGCCCGGATTGAAGGCATCCCGGTGATGGTGATCGGTCATGAAAAGGGCAATGACACCAAATCCCGGATTGAGCGGAACTTTGGCATGGCCCGCCCCGAAGGATACCGCAAAGCCATCCGTCTGATGGAACTTGCCAACCGCTTTGGCCTGCCCGTGATTACGTTGGTCGACACACCCGGCGCATACCCCGGCAAAGGGGCCGAAGAACGCGGTCAGTCCGAGGCGATTGCCCGGTCGACCGAAAAGTGCCTGGAGCTGAAAGTGCCCCTGATCAGCGTTGTGATCGGCGAAGGTGGCTCTGGTGGGGCTGTGGCCTTTGCCTCGGCCAACCGGGTCGCGATGCTGGAACATTCGGTCTATTCGGTGATCAGCCCCGAGGGCTGCGCCTCGATCCTGTGGAAAGACGCCGAGAAGATGCGCGAATCCGCAGAAGCGCTGCGCCTGACCTCCAAAGACCTGCATGAGTTGGGCGTTTGTGATCGGATCATCCCCGAACCTGAAGGCGGCGCGCATCGCGACCCCGACACCGCGATCACGTCGGTGGGCGAAGCAATTGTCAGCATGCTGAACGAATTGCGTGATCTGTCGGGCGATAAGCTGCGGGCGGACCGGCGCAACAAATACCTCGCTTTGGGTTCCAAAGGGCTTGCGGCCTAGGCTTGCGTATTCTGAAGGGGCATTGGCAGCTACTCCTGCTTACCGCAGCTGTGTTTGCGTTTTGGCAAACCACCGCCCTTGTCCCACTCAAAATCCTGATCGTGTTCTTTCATGAGGCATCGCATGCCATCGCGACGGTTCTAACCGGAGGCGACGTCGTCAGCTTGTCGATATCTCCGGACCAAGGCGGATTGGTCCTCAGCCGGGGCGGCAGCCGTTTCTGGACCTTAACGGCGGGGTATCTGGGGTCACTGCTGATTGGTGTCGCCTTGCTAATTGCCGCCACCCGCACAAAGCTGGATCGTCAAGTCATGGCGCTGTGCGGTGTCGTCATATTGATCATCGCGGGGTTTTATGTGCGCGAGGTCTTTGCGCTTGGTTTTACGATTGCCACCGGTTTTGTGATGATCGCGGCGTCCGTGAAGCTGAGCCATAATGCCAATGACATGATCCTGCGCATCATTGGCTTAACCAGCATGATCTACGTTCCTTACGACATTTTCAGCGACACCATCGCGCGGTCCAACCTGCGGTCAGACGCACGGATGCTGGCTGAGGAATTCGGCGGCACGACAGTGATGTGGGGCGGGTTGTGGCTGATTATCAGCCTTGTGATTATCGGCTGGTCACTGCGATATGTCCTTGGGCGCAACAGCAACCTGACACTGCGCTAGCTACCACATGGTTTTGGCGGCGCGATCAGCCCAGGCCGCATCGTATTCCGCACCATCAAAGGCCTCTTCCTGCTCGGCCAGCAACGCGCCAACGGTCGGCAGATCGTCGCTTTCATCGTCAGAGGTCCACACCCGCGCCCGCATCAGCGCCCGCGCGCATTGGCTGTAAACCTCGGCGATGGTGATGACGACCACGCTGCGGGGATGACGCCCTTTTTGTTCAAACCGGTCAATCAGATCAGGCGCGACCGAAACTGCGGCGGTGCCATTCACCCGGATCACGTTGTTCGATCCGGGGATCATGAACATCAGGCTGATCCGCCCGTCAGTGACAATGTTGCTTAGCGTATCAATCCGATTGTTCCCACGCCAATCGGGTAGCAACAGCGTCGTCTGATCCAATTCCTGCACGACAGGACCATCATCGCCGCGCGGGCTGCCGTCGGTTCCTTCGGGCCCGACGGTCGAGACGATGCAAAGGCGCGAGGCCATGATCCATTTGCGGTAAAGCGGGGTCAGATGCGGGGCAACCTTGATCAAGGATGCCTTGCCCGGAGTGCCATAAAGCGCTTCGAGTACGGCCACATCCCTGATCACATGATCAGCCATAAAACCCCGCCTCTTTGTTGAGCCTGTCCGAGGCGGTTTCAATATCATGTTCCAGCCGGGTCATGAATTCATCCACATCCAACCCCGGCTCGATCCGTGGCAGAAATTCAAACACTGCTGTGCCCGGTTTACGCATGACACCGCGCTTAGGCCAGAACACCCCGACGTTTGTTGCGACAGGTACCACCGGCTGACCCAATTCGCGATAAAGCGCACCGGTGCCGATCTTGTAAGGCGCCTTCACGCCCGGCGCGATGCGCGTCCCCTGAGGGTAGATGATCAACTGGCCCGGACGGGCGCGGCCAGCACGCACATCGGCCACCATCTGCTTGATCGCCTGCCCGCGCTTACCGCGATCGACCGGGATACATCCAATGCGCAGACCAAACTGCCCGATGATAGGCGCATACTTCAGGATCGCCTTGAAAATGAATTTGCCACGCGGCATCGCGCCATAGATCATCAGAACATCAAGAAAGGACTGATGCTTGGGTGCGACCATCACCTCGTCCGTGGGCGGCTCACCGCGGATTTCGGACTTGAGGCCGATGATCCAACCTGCGCTCCAACGGATGTAGCGGCAATAGGCATGGCATCCGGCGACCGCGCCATCGGCGGACCAAATCGCAGCAGGCGTATAGAGAATACCGACCACCAGCATTGCCACATACATCTGCGCGTTGAAGATCAGCGAGCGAACCCATTGAATTGATGTGCTCATGTTTGTTCCTTCAGCCTGCGAAACGCCGCGGCACGGGTCGCAAAGAACGCAACAATCGCAGCCAGAAGCGGTATCAGCAAGGGCCAAAGCCATTCTGCCCCGGCAAAGCCCACACCCATCAGAAGACTGCCACCGGGGTCACCTTGCGGCATCAAAAGAACGACGATGACACCAAGGATGACACCCGCAATCGCACCGCCACCCGCGCGCAAGGTGTAGCGACGCACAAAAGCGCGCGCGATATAAGCGTCTTTGGCCCCTACCAGACGTAGCACCCGAATGACCTGCACGTTGGCGGCCAATGACGCTTGGGCAGCAAGCGTGATCATTGCCGCAATAGTCGCCCCGATCAGCAGGATCACGGACCAGCCAATCAATCGAACCCGACTTGCCGCCTCCAATAGCGGCGCGCGCCAAGCGGTGTGATCATCCAAAATCGCACCGGGGACCTGCGCGGTCAGCCGCGCGCGCAAACCGTCGGCATCATAGCCATCGCCATCCGCTACAATCTCAATCAACTGCGGAACCGGGAGCGCCTCTAACGGTAAGTCAGGGCCAAACCACGGCTCTAACAGGGCCTGCTGTTCATCTTGTGACAAGGCGCGCACGCTGCTGATGCCGGGCGTCGTTTCCAACACCTCAAGCGCGGATAGCAACAGTGCGTCTGCCGTTGCTGGGTCAGCAGGCAGGCGAAGGGTCGCGGATTGCGCCAGTTCTTCGGCCCAGAGTCCGGCCACACGGCCTGTGGTCAATGACACCGCGAGCGTAATCACCGCCAAAAACGCCATGACGACGGACACAAACACCGTTAACCGCGCTGTCAGGCCCGTCGGCGGCACAGAGCGGTCCGCCTGTGGATCACCAACGATCAGCTCCAGCAGCGCCTTCACAACTCTGCCCCGGCTTGTTGCAATTGCCCGCCTTGCAGGCGCAGCACACGGGCGCTGACATCTGATTTCATCGACCGGATCATCGCCAGATCATGGGTCGCGATCAGGATCGTCTTACCCATCTTGTTGAGTTCGATCAGCAGGCCAAGCAAACGTTGTGACATTTCCCAATCCACATTGCCCGTCGGTTCATCCGCAATGATCACATCCGGGGACACAATGACGGCTCGGGCCAGGGCCGCGCGCTGGCGCTCACCCCCCGACAACTCTGGCGGAAGCTGGCGTGCTTGCGCATCCAATCCCACCCAGCTGAGCAGCTCTTCAAGGTTACCAGCGACCTCTCCGGCACGGTCCGATACGGTCAACGGAAGGGCAATATTTTCCGCAATACTAAGATGATCAAGGAACTGGCAATCCTGATGGACAACACCAATCCGTCGACGAGACATCGCCACCGCGTCACGGTTCAGGGTGGCGGCGTCTTGCCCAAACAGGCGCACTTTGCCACCCATCGCGCGCAAATCGGCATAACACAGCCTGAGCAGCGTTGTTTTGCCGGCACCCGAAGGGCCGGTCAGGAAATGAAACGATCCCGGTGCAAGTGTCAGCGACAAATGGGAAAAAAGCGGATTACCTCTATACCCATAAGACACTCTATCAAGTTCAATCACTGCATTTCCCCTGCCCTACACCGCTCTTCTGCCCAAATCTGCAACAGGTTTCAATGTCTGCGCGGGACTGTGTGCGCAAAACCTTTGCGTTTGGCGTTTCCGTTGTTAAATTGCAGGCGGCGACAATAATAAACCACCAAACACGCCGGGCAGAAGGAATAACACCATGCGGCTGATTTGCCCCAATTGCGAGGCCCAGTACGAAGTCTCGGACGATGCGATCCCACCAGGGGGGCGCGATGTGCAGTGTTCGAACTGTCAGCAGTCGTGGTTCCAGACCGAAAAGCCGACCGTTCCGGGGCGTGAAACCTCAAAACTGGTCACGCCGAAACTGCCTGACGCGGTGAAAGAGACAAAGCCAAAATCCGATCCACTGTCGGAAGATGAGTCTGCGGATACGCCGCCGGAACCAAAGCGCAAAGAACTCGATAGTACAGTCGCAAACATCCTGCGCGAAGAAGCCAAACGCGCAGGCGCGTTCCCTGGACCCAAGACACCAAAACCCCCTGCGACCGAAGCTGCCAAACGCGCCGAAACCGTGGATACGAAAGAAACGCTACAGCGCATCGCAAAGATGACACATGAGGAAGGCGGCATACCCGCAGGACAAGGTGCCGCTGCGGCGGCAGCAGCCAGCGCCGCCAACGTCCGCTCTGTGCCTGATATCAATGAAATCAACGCGGCCCTGCGCGCCCGCGCCGAGGCGAGCGATACATCCGGGCTGACCGAAAAGGAAAAGCGCGAAGCTGTTGAACGCGGCGGTTTCCGGCGCGGTTTCTTCTTTATTCTGATCCTGTTCGCGCTTTTGATCCTGCCTTACGTCTTTGCAGATCAGATCACCGAAAACCTGCCGCAGACGCGTGGGTTTATGGCCACTTACGTCACAACGATTGATCAACTGCGGGTGCAGCTCAATACGTTGATCAGTGGTCTGACGTCTGGCTAGACCGATTTGACCGACGACGATGCAGGGTTCAGTTTCTAGCCACCGATCAATGCGATTTGGGTGCCTGCTGGGTCTGTTACGACTAGGCATTGCACGTAAGACAGGCTGCGGTCCCAAGCAACCGGGTGGCCTGCTTGTGCCAGCCGGTCGGCAACGGCTTCCAAGTTGGACAGCGGGAAAGCCGGCAAGGCCGAGACATCGAATGCAAAGTTCGGTTGGGTGCCAAAATAGATTTGCCGCGAGCCGCTGACGGCCCAGAACCCATCCTGATTCTGCGGATAATTCGGGGCACGCATTTCCATCAAGCCAAGTTCGCGCAGGTAGAAGTCGCGCAAGGCGTCCTCTTCTTCGGGCTCCATCGGTATAAAGACCTGCTGAAATCGGGCGTTCTGCTGTGCCGCGTCGCGCCCGGCGCTGAACGCCATATCTGGACCGCGCAGCTTTATTCTGGGTCGCGGGTCGTCTTCGTTTTCATCCTGCTCACGCTGTTTCAGACTCCGGTAGAGCCAATAGACCACCAACAAAAAGACGATCAGCGCCGCGGGGATTTCAAAAGACTGAGACGGAATTTGCATCGGGCGGGATCTAGCTTTGACCAATAAACTCAAGACGGTTGCCCGCGGGATCGGCCGTAAAAAAGCGCGCGACGTCGGGCAGTGAGGTGTCCCATATCACATCTTGTCCGGCCTTGGCGATACGGTTGGCGAGGCCGCGCAGGTCCTTCACCACAAAGGCCGGATGCGCCTTGGTGGCCGGGTGAAAGTCGGGATCGACCCCGAAGTGGCAAGCAAGTGAATCCGCCTGCGCCCAAAATCCACCACGCCCCTGAAGTGGTGCTGGTTTTGCGACTTCAACCATATCCAGAACGCCGCAGTAAAACGCGCGCATCTTGTCCTCTGCCCCCGCTGGCAATGCCAGTTGGATATGATCCAAAGCGGTGATCATTCGTCTTTTCCGTTCTTGTTTCGACCACTGCCATAGCGTGTCAGCAGCCAGACAACGGCGATGAAAACGATGACAATCACAATCGGATTGCCCCCGGTCAGGTCTTGCAGCATGACCTCCCCCTTACTGTATACGATAGTATACTATTTGGACATAAAGAGGCAATTTTCAAGATGTGCCGTCACGTTTTGCTGTTTCCTTGGCGTGGCTGGGATACCACTATGGCAGGATAGACAGGAGGGGCTGACATGACAGATATCGTGATTTTGGGTGGCGCAAGGACCGCCATCGGGGCTTTTGGCGGGTCGCTGGCGGGGACGTCTCCGATTGAGTTGGGCACGATTGTAAGCAAGGCTGCATTGGAACGATCAGGCGTCGAGGGCACGCAGATCGGGCATGTCGCCTTTGGCCATGTGATCAACACCGAACCCAAGGACATGTATGTCAGCCGTGTCGCTGCGATGAATGCAGGCGTGCCCGATACGACCCCCGCCATGAACGTGAACCGGCTTTGCGGATCGGGCGTGCAGGCGATTATCTCGGTCGCGCAATCGCTGATGCTGGGGGATGCTGAATTTGGCCTTGCCGGCGGGTCCGAGAACATGAGCCGCTCGCCCTACATCATTTCGGACCAGCGCTGGGGCGCCAAGATGGGTGATGTACGCACGCAAGATATGATGCTGGGCGCGCTGAACTGTCCGTTTGGCACCGGACATATGGGTGTGACGGCAGAAAACGTTGCAGGCGAACATGATATCAGCCGTGCGGACCAAGATGCCTTTGCGCTGCAAAGTCAGGAACGTGCTGCGGCTGCGATTGCTGCGGGCTATTTCGACAGCCAGATCACACCGGTTCCGGTGAAAAAACGCCGCGAGATGGTCGATTTTGTCACGGATGAGCATCCCAAGTCGACAACGGCAGAGGCGCTTGCCGGTCTGCGTCCTGCTTTCCAGAAGGACGGGTCAGTGACGGCAGGTAATGCCTCTGGCCTTAACGATGGTGCAGCGGCCATTGTGCTGGCGACGGCGGATGCGGCAGCCAATGCAGGCCTCACCCCGAAATTCCGCATTCTGGGCTATGCGCATGCGGGTGTCCGGCCTGAGGTCATGGGGATTGGTCCGGTTCCCGCAGTCGCAAACCTGCTGGTGAAGACCAAACTGACCGTTGACGATTTTGATGTGATTGAATCAAACGAGGCCTTTGCCGCACAGGCACTGGCCGTGTCCAATGAGCTTGGGTTTGATCCGGCCCGTGTGAACCCGAACGGCGGCGCGATTGCATTAGGCCACCCGGTCGGTGCGACCGGCGCGATCATTACGGTCAAAGCGATGTATGAACTTGAGCGGATGGGCGGCAAGCGCGCCTTGATCACGATGTGTATCGGGGGCGGCCAAGGGATCGCTTTGGCGATTGAGCGCATTTAACGCAGGCCTTGGTACTTGCACCGGTTGGGCTGGCATGTTTGTAACAAGCCAACCTTGATGATCGAGTAAGGCCACCTGCCCGTGACTGCCCGCCCGCCCCTGCGCCATGTTGTGTTCTTTAGTGCCAAGGACAAGGCGGATATCCCCCGCATTGTGGCGGGGCTGGAACTGCTTGCGGGCATTCCACACAGCAGCGTTTTTGAGGTTCGCGAGAATACGCAGAGTGACGCGCTTTCATCCGAAGTTGATGTGATCGTCTATGCAGAGTTTGACAGCGTTGAAGCGTTGGCCGCCTACAAAGCCGATCCCCTCTATGAAGCGTCCATCGCCGCAGTGCGCCCGTTGCGCGACATGCGGATTGCGGCGGATTTTTAGGCGGTTTCCCTTTCCATGACCGGGCGACAGACAACCCTTGGGTGCGCGTGTTGCGGCGAGGACACGTCAATCAACAATTATCTGCAGAACAAGGGATTTGAGCAATAAACCGCTCGCTTTTTGAGCTGTGGCAACGAATACTCAATCGCGTGGGGCACCTTCATCGTACCAGCCAGAGAGTACTGAAAATGCCACGAATGCTAAGAATACTCACGTTACTGTCTTTCGTTTTCGCCGGGCTTCCAGCCGTGGTCACAGCGCAGGAAAAACCCGTTTACGATCAGGTTGTCGAGATTCTGGCGTCTGAACGCGGCACGGTGCGTCGGTGGGCCTATCCCCCGAAACTGACCGTCATTCACGATGGTGATCCCTATCGCGACCAGATCAACGGCATGGTGGACATGGTAAACGCGCAGGTGCCCGGCTTTCCCGGTATTGGCGCGGTGGAATTCTTTGACCTGAGCCAGTTCAACAGACGCCTAGCCGGAAACACGCAATTCCGTATGCCTGCCGCTGACTATGATGGCGTCGCGGGGTCGATTGTCCGGGCAACCTTTGCAGGCGAGCAAGCGGATCAGGACCTGAACGTGACAGGCAGCATCTTTATCTTTCTGACCGGTCTGGAGGACGGCATTACCCTTGGCGCGCTGACCCAAAGCACCAAGCGTCTGAGCCGCCAATTCGCCGAAGGTGGCGATATGCGCTGCTATTTCAACGTGATGTCACTGAATGACGAACTGCGGGCCGGTTTTATCTTCCTGAATATGGATGATGCGCTGACCCCGGTGGCAGAGTGTCTTTATGAAGAGTTCATGCAGACGCTTGGGCTGCTGAACGACTCGCAAGGGTCTTCGGTGTTCACCTTCGATAATACCGGCACCGTGCGCGAAAACCGTGAGCCGGACTTTCAGCTGCTGCGCGCGCTTTATAGTCAGGATGTGACCCCCGGCGATGAAGCCCACAAGGTCGCCGACGTATTCTTGAATATGCAGCAACCACGGCTGGTCGGGGCTGTCGCACAGCCTTAGGCTGCTGCGGGGTAATCCCGCACAAACACCCATTTGTCGCCTTCGGACATGTCGGGATCGTAGGCATAACAGCCAGAGGTGAACGCCTTGATCCCGTCCGCATCGGTCACGCGGTTTTCAACGACAAACCGCGCCATCGCACCGCGTGCACGTTTGGCAAAGAAGCTGACAATGCGTGGTTTGTCGTCTTTGACTTCCATAAAGACCGGCGTGATCACGCGCAGCTTCAGCGCCTTATGGTCGGCCGCACCAAAGTATTCCTGACTCGCACAGTTGATCAGCGTATCGGTCCCGACAGCCTCGGCCTGCGCATTCAGTGCCTTGGCGATTGTGTCGCCCCAATAGTCATAAAGCGACTTGCCGCGCCGGGTTTTCAACCGGCTGCCCATTTCCAAACGGTATGGCTGGATCGCATCAAGCGGGCGCAACAAACCATAAAGACCCGACAAGATGCGCAGATGATCCTGCGCCCATGCCATGTCATCCTGCGCCAGCGTTTTCGCCTCCAACCCCTGATAGGTGTCCCCGTTGAACGCGAGCGCCGCAGGTTTCGTCACCTCAGCATCAGGTTGCGCCGCAAATGCCTTGAACCGGTCACGGTTCAGGCGGGCCAGATCGTCCGAGATACCCATCAACCCTTTGAGTTCTTTCAACGTCAGGTTCTTGGCCGTCTTGGACAGGCGCACCGCATCTTCCTGAAAAACAGGCGCGGTGGCGGGCACATCAACTGGGTCCATATCAAGGGATTTGGCAGGCGAAACAACAACAAGCATTTGGGTATCCTTTCGGTCTTGCGACAGGATGTAACATGGTCGGCCGCGTTGACCACCCCTCTGGCGTGCCGCTATGACTTTCGTGAAATAGGGAGCCACGCCATGAAGCTATGTCGGATCAGAACGGTGGACGGAATCAAACCTGCCGCAATGGATGCAAACGGGGATATACGCGATCTGTCGGCGCATATTGATGATGTCTCAACCGGGCAGATCACGCCTGAAGCATTGAACAGAATGGCGGCCATCGACTTGGGCGCGCTTCCCAAGATCACCGGCACCCCCGCCCCGTTCCTAAGCGATGTGCGCCGTGTTTTTTGCATCGGCCTGAATTACTACGACCACGCCGCTGAGATGGGCATGGCGATCCCGGAGCACCCGATCCTGTTTATGAAAGCCTGCGATGTGACCGGACCTGTCGATCCGATCGTCATCCCGAAAGGCGCGACCAAGACCGATTGGGAGGTTGAGCTGGGCGTCGCCATCGGCAGCCGGGCGCTACATGTGGCGGAGGCTGATGCGCTGGATCATGTCGCGGGGTACTTCGTGGCCAATGATGTGTCTGAACGGCATTTCCAGACCGAACTGGGCGGCCAATGGGTGAAGGGCAAGTCCGCCGATAGCTTTGCGCCGATCGGCCCTTACCTTGTGACAAAGGATGAGGTCGCGGACCCGCAGAACCTTTCGATGTCACTGGATGTCAGTGGGCAACGGATGCAGACAGGCTCAACCGCGACGATGATCTTTTCGGTGCGCCAGATCGTTGCACACGTCAGCCAGTTTATCACCCTGCACCCCGGTGACCTGATCCTGACCGGCACACCACCGGGCGTCGGCGGCGGGCAGAAGCCACCGCGCTTTTTGCGCGCGGGCGATGTTGTTACGGCTGAAATTGAAGGGCTGGGAAAGATGCGGCAACAGGTGGTTGCCTTTGAGGGCTAGTTCAATTGTACCTGCAACGGGTACTGGCCATCCTCAAACGGGCCAAACAGGTCGTCCAGATCAGGGTGATCCACTGGTTCACCCGAATAGTCGGCAACAAGGTTTTGTTCAGAGACATATGCGACATAAAAGCTCTGATCATTTTCGGCCAACAGGTGATAAAACGGCTGATCCTTCTTCGGTCGGCTGTCCTCGGGAATCGCGTTGTACCATTCGTCCGTATTCGAAAACATGGCGTCCACGTCAAAGACGACACCGCGAAACGGGTGCTTGCGATGCCTAACAATCTGGCCCAGATGATATTTCGCGCGCGTTTTGAACATGATCTTCCTATTTCAGGGCAATATACGTCCGCTGCAGGCGCAAAGTCCACGCCTGCAACCAAGATTTAAAGGAAACAGTCTGTGAACCTCGCCCTGACAGTGCTGAATATCACCGCGCCCGTATTCCTTTTGGCGGCTGTCGGATTTGTCTGGGTCAAGCTGGGGTTTGAGTACCGGGTCCAGTTTGTGACGCGCATGGCGATGACCTTGGCAGTGCCTTGTTTGATCTTTGTCGCGCTAATGAATATCGAGGTCGAACCGCAGGCTTTGGCCGCCCTGTCGCTAGCGTCATTTGTGGCATACGGCCTTGTAATGGTTGGTTGTTTCATTGTTGTGAAACTCGCACGGCTGGACGTGCAAACCTATCTGGCGCCGCTAATTTTCGGCAATACGGGCAACCTTGGGTTGCCTCTGGCACTCTTTGCTTTCGGAGAGATTGGACTGGGCTATGCGGTGGTTGTTTTCGCGATCATGGCGATCTTGTCCTTTACTATCGGGATTTGGATGGTGGCCGGCGCCGGATCACTGAAACGTGTGATCCAGGAACCGCTGGTCGGGGCAACTTTGCTGGGTGCATTGTTCTTGTGGCAAGGGTGGAAAACGCCTGAATTTCTGACGAATGCCATTGAATTGATCGGCCAAATGGCGATTCCCATGATGCTGATCACGCTTGGCGTGGCGGTCGCGCGGCTGGAAACCAAGGCGATGGGCCAAGCGGTGATCCTGTCGGTGATCAAGGTCGTTATCTGTGGCGGTGCTGGGTGGCTGGCGGCGACGTGGTTCGGGCTGGATCCGGTTGCCGCCGGTGTCCTGATCGTGCAGGTCGCAACGCCGGTCGCAGTCACATCCTACCTTCTGGCCGAGAAATATGGCGCTGATGCGCAACCTGTGGCTGGGCTTGTTGTCGCCTCAACCTTGCTTTCGGTGCTCGTTTTACCGCTGATCCTTGCATTTGTGATCTAACAAACCCGCGTTGGGGATTCCCAGACAGCGCGCAACACGCTATGCTTGAAAAAAACAAAGAAAAGCGAGAGGCAGATGAGCAGTTTCTTTCGCGCCATGGCATGTGTGTTGCTTCTGGGAAGTTGCGGCGGCGGATCGAGTGAATTCTCGGCCCCGCGTAACCTTGATGATGCATGCAGTATCGTGTCCGAGCGCCCCGAATACCTTCGTGCATTCCGTGCGGTCGAGCGCAGATATGGCGTGCCGGTCCCGTCGCTGATGGCAATCATCTATCAGGAAAGCAAATTCATCGGTAATAACCGCACGCCGCACCGCTATGCGCTGGGTGTGATCCCTGTGGGCCGTCAGTCGTCTGCCTTTGGCTATAGTCAGGCGCTGGATGGCACTTGGGAGGAGTATCGCCAAGGCCCCGGTGGCAGCCGCGCGCGACGTGATGATATCAATGACGCCACGGACTTTATGGGCTGGTATATGACCCAGACCGTCGCAGAGACCGGCGTGCCCATCAACGACACCCGCAATCAGTATCTGGCCTATCATGATGGTCGGACCGGGTTCAAACGCGGCACTTGGCGGTCCAAAAGCTGGCTGGTGCGCATCGCAGGCGAAGTCGAAGGGCGCGCGGTGATGTATGATCAGCAGCTGCGGTCCTGCCGCAAACGATGACATGAAAAGGGCGGCCCGCGAGGACCGCCCTTTATTGTAGACTGTTGCTTGCTCAGTTGCTGCGATTACGCGTTTCAGCGCGAATGTTGAACAGAATGTCCCTCAATGACCCACCAGCGACCAGATCGTTCAGGATCACTGTCGTCTCAACCCCAAGATCATCCGTCACAACCCACTGACGCAGTTCAACCGGGTTGGCGGTAAAGACCATCTGGATACTGCCATAGTTCGGGTTATCAGGGTCTTGCGCCGTCACGCTTGTTGTGGTGCCATCCGACGATACGTCAGTGACCATGCGCGCACGCTCAAGATCGACATTGGGTGCCAGAATAATGCTCAACGGCGTCTGATTAAGGGGGTAACGCTCTGGCCCCGTGTTCGATCGTGCATCAAAGATCGCAAGCTGGCCACCACTTGCCAGCACCATCGATTCAGATGGTGCATTATACTCAAACCGGATACGCCCGGGACGTTTGATGTAAATCTGCCCGGTATAAAGCGTCCCGTCTTCGTTAATCTGCGTGAACCCCCCCTGCGCAGTCTGAAGCTGGTTCAGATAGGCCGAGATTTGCGACAAGCTGAGTTGCTGCGCCGATGCAGCACCGGCATAAAGCGTCAGTGCGACAGCAGCGATAATGGATAGGATACGTTTGCTCATGTGTCTTACCTATGTGGCTGGGCGTCGAAATGCACCCTTTGGATGACAGGTACAACAGCATGTGATCCGCTGTTAAGCGATATCACGCCACCTGATTACCAATAGCGGGGCCTGCAAAGACAATAGTCACCGCGATGGGTTTGTGCCGGGGTGACTGACATTCGCAGCAACATCATCGGGATGTGTCGCGCGGCTGGATTAGCGGACCCAAACCTCGATCCGGGTGTACTCGGAGCCTGCGACTTGCCCATCAATACAAGTCACTTTGGACACGTCGCCAAATCCGTATGATGCCAGGGTCACGTCGCTGGCTGCGATTTCACGCGACGCCATCAGCGCAAAGGCAGCCTGCATGGCAGCGGCAGATGCCGCGGATGCCGCGACGGCAGCGGCACTCCCTGCCGTGCTTTCACCGATACCGACAAACGCAATCTCGCGCCCTGCAAGCGCGGGATCACCCAGAGCCTGCGCCAGATCAAGCAGCACTGCCCGGTTCCATGCCCCTTCCGGGCCACTGACCTGACCACCAACAAGTGTCGCTGACAGACGCTCTGCGTCAAACAGCGCCTGAAACATTTCTGCTGCGGCATCACGCTGATCGCTATCAAAAGAAGCGTCCAGCAATCCACTAAGACGCGCATTCTTTGTGCCCCCGTCTTGCCGGATAGTTGTGTTATTGATGAAACCTTCACGATCCAACAAGACTTGCGCCACGTCAGAGGACGCGAAGTCAAACAGCTCAGTCACCAACTGCGTGGCGGGTGCCTGTGCATAGCTTGCCATGATCGGGCGGATCAAAGGGTAGTCACCTGAAACGATGTTAAACGGCGTCGGCGCAACGGCCACGCCACAAGAGCCTGCAACGGGCACAACAAGATCTGGGTTGGCACTGCCAGTGCTGACGATGCTGACGCTGCCTGGGAACTGGTTGATCGAGGCGACAATACCGGCCTCTTGCGCCATGGTCAGCACATTGCCCGCAATCTCTTTGCCAGCAGGCTGCATCACAAGGTTTGCGACATCAGAGCCAATCAGCGACGTGGCTGGCATCTGAAGCGGCAGGATATTCACATCAGCCCCACCGATCTGCGACCAGTTCGTCACCTCACCCGCAAAGATACGGGCCAGATCATTGACCGAAATCTGTGAAATTTCCGCATTGGGGGCAACCACAACGGAAAACGCGTCCAGACCTATCATCTGTTGGCTGAACGGTCCATTTCCGGCCCAATCAGAGGGGCTCGCGAATGCCGCGGGGGCCGTGCCATTCAGCGAAACGCTTTGCACAGTGATATCGCCTTCCGCATCCGACGCCGCAAAACTGATACGCGCCGTCTGCGCGCCATCGCCGCTTGCCAACGCAATTTCACCGCTCGCGCCCAGCGTGACATCCGTGGCCGTCTGGCTTGCGACCGCAAAAGCGCCTGACACGGTACGATACAACGTGGCAAAAGCCGGAACCGCAAACGCAATCGTCATTTCATCCGATGCAGCCTGTGTGGCGGTCTGCGTGCCATCATTAATGCCCTGAAACACATCAGCCGTTAGACCAAAGGTATTCGAAGCCACGATTTCACGGCAGCCCGCACCAAAACAGACAACTTCCGAGGCCGGAACGCTGACCTCACCAACGGATGTCAGCACGCGCACCATGACGCCGTTAAAGCCAACGATCTGACCTTCGACGCTGATGAACTCATCGGAAGAGCGCAGTTCAACTTCCTGCGCGATGAGCGCAACAGGCGCTACGGAACATAACAGTATGGTCGCAATTCTAGTAAGCATGGTCTTGTTAGCTCCAGCCATCTGTCGGTGTATTCAACTTATTGAGTAGAACACCTAAAGCAGGCAAAAATTAGTTGATTCAGCCGATTTTTCCCAAATTGTACAGCTTATCGCGACAATGTATCACCCCTTATCTGCTTCGCAATGCTGCAGGGGCGCAAAAACCTTGTTTCTACGATCTCCACACTGTTGCCACATTCATGCTGCGACGACTCCTGCGATCTCGCGTTTTCATATCGCAATATCGCGTTTGGCAAAGTTTGAGAGGCTGTTGTCACCCCAGGCACAAGCCAATGCGCGGATCGTCGGGCCCGAGATGTTGTCGGCGCTTGCCTCCCGGGTCAGGACCCAACAGGAACGACGCCTGAGCGTTCGCGTACTTCGGCAATCTTGCCTTGCACCTTGTCGCCGGGATGATGGCCGCCGTTGAAGCACCAAGTCCAACTCGGGTTTCGATATCATCCCTTACGATGGCGGTGCCGGGACGCCAGATCACTGCCTATTGGCATCCGAAGAGCGTATTGGAACGTATCATCTATAACAAACGGAGAACATCATGCGTCTGATCCTTGCCACCGCCTTTGTCTTGCTTGCCGCTTGCACTGGAAAACCATCGTTTGATGATCCCGCACTCAGCGACCGCAAACTGAACCTTGAAGAGTTCTTTGACGGCGAGTTGGTGGCCTATGGCCAATTCCAAGACATTCTTGGCACGGTGCGCCGCAGCTTTGTTGTGACCATCGACGGTGACTGGGATGGTGAGCGGCTACGGTTGGTCGAGGATTTCGTTTATGAGGACGGATCGACCGAGCAGCGTATCTGGACGCTGACCAAAACCGGCGATGATAGCTGGGTCGGCACCGCCCCCGGCGTGATTGGGCAGGCTGTGGGCATCGAACAGGGTGACCGCTTCAACTGGAAATACGAGATCGACCTGCCCGTGCCCTCCGCGACTGGCGAGACCGAGACGCTGCGCGTGACATTTGATGACTGGATGTGGTTGTTGGCCGAGGATCGGTTGCTCAATCTGGCTTATGTAAAGCGCTATGGGTTGGATATCGGGGTCGTGACCATTTCGTTTGAGAAGCTGTAGGTGGCGGGCAGTGCCCGCCATTCGCGTTTCGCACTTTGCTGACTCAGCATTTCTTCGCGGTTGCGGCACCCCGGTTGTTGCATTGCGGCGCGAGTCGCCAATCTGGGCATTCGCGGGTGATGATTTTGCGTGCACCGAGATTGGACTTTCACCGCAAGCCGACCGGACCAACGAGACGCGGACGAAGTGAAAGTTTCGATGCTGAAGATGAACGACTGCTTTCGCGATCAACTTAGGATTTCAGAATATATCCACTTTCTGATGGATTGGGCTGCCTGTCTTGCTGATAGATTTGTGGTCTCAAGCGTGAGCAGACGCTCAGTATCGTACCCCATGAGAGGGCGGTCTCGTTCATGCCAGCTTCGAGCATACTCGGGGTCTTGAGGCTTACGCTTGTCGCTTCTTCCAATAGAAGAAATGCGGCGAGAGTTCTCATCCAGGCTGCAGCTAAGGTGGATGGAACACAAAGGACCACGTTCTTTGGCCAGACGCTCATATCGAGCCCACGTTTCTTCGGCCCAAGGTGATCCTGCAGCGAGCGTTTCTGTAAAAACAATAGTTTCGTCTACAGGTAGTTCTGAGATTAATTCGTCCGCGAGAGCCCAGATGGACCTAATCGTTTTGAAGAACGCCTCTGATTTGAACTCAGTCAATGCAAACGACAGATTGTAGACCGTATGGACGTCCAAAAGACGGGCTTCCAAAAGTGAAGACAGCTCTCGACCGACAGTGAGCTTTCCAACGCCGGGTGCACCGTTGAGTAGTACAAGCATCTCCCTCATCCCATTATACTAAGACCAACCTTGGCGGATACCACAGATTTAGGCGAGACAATTCGCACAATTTTGAAACTGACCTTCGCTGCTCTGCAGAGAATTGGTAGTATGGGCTCTGCTGACATCTTCGCCGCCCGATGCGCAAACCACAACTCCTGATTTGCCAACGACCGGTCTTGATCCGCGTTCTGCTTTGGCCTTGCCGAATGAGCATTCGGCGGCTCTGAGCCCAGACCTATCAAGTCCACCGAAACTTTCTCATACCCTTTATCTCGCTGTCTTCTAACCACCCAGCAGACAAGAGTAATTTGGCCGGCGGGAGGTTATCCTTGGCGACGAATGCAATCCATCCGCTGCCTTTGGGGTGCCCAGACCATCGGATTGTTGCATCCAAAACCTTGCGACCAATGCCGCGTCCTCGTTGAGCAGGGTTGACAGAAAAGCTAGTGATTGTGTGATAGCCAGACGTGGCGTCGGACCATGTTATTCCTGTCAATCCAATTGGTTGCTCACTCTCCGTCGCAACGAGTTCAATACCATCAACTTGATTCAGAACGTGCTCTAGCCACGCGTCGTCTAGCGGTCCAAGCTCTTTGTTAAGCCATGGATCGCTGAACCAATCCAAGACCCAGCCCCAGTCCGCCCTCTGAAGGGGCCGCAGCAATAGACCGGGGGCATCTTTACAAGTAGGCATCTAAGAATGAATAACTCAAAACCCTTGCAACGGGAAGGATCGCTAAGTCCGCGACCCGTAAGTTGCTCTCCGGATCCGCTCTGCGCTGTGTTCTAATGGCTGGTTTCGTCGCCGCTGTGCTGCTGCATGGCCCAAGCGGTCGCGGCGATTTTTGTGCTGCGAGCGTGCGCAGCATAATTTGAAGACTTCCGCAGTGGGCTGAAAAACAGTCATTCGCCGCGACTGCGCAGTTGCCTTGAGAAGCGAATTGTTCCTAGTCCGGTACGTTATCAATCCCTGATCCACCCCATGGATGGCAGCGCAGGATACGCCTTATTGTCAGGTAGCTGCCCTTGATCGCCCCGTGCCTTTCCAATGCTTCAAGCGAATAGGCCGAGCATGTGGGCTGGTACCGGCAACTCATCCCAACCCATGGCGACAAGACCAAGCGGTAGGCCCGGACGGGCAATGAAACGATGTAGGCAAAGGGGCTCATCCGTGGACCTTTTTCATTGCGCGGCGCAGATCGGCCACCAATGTTTCAAAAGGTAGGGTCGCGGTCGTGTCTTTGCGACCCACCAGCACGTAATCCCAGCCGTCCCGGCCCATTTCGGGCAGGACAATGCGGGCCACTTCGCGCAGGCGCCGTTTGGCCCGGTTGCGGGCGACCGCATTGCCGACTTTCTTGGAGCAGGTAAAACCGACGCGGATGCCCTTGGCCTCGCCCTCAGCGCGTTTGCGGCCTTGCAGGTGGATGCCGGGGGTGCCTTGGCGGCGGGCGTGAGACGCGCGCACAAAGTCGGCGCGCTTGGTCAATACGCAAACAGAAACCGCCGGAGTGCCATCATCAGGCCCAACCGGCGGTTTCAAATCGGTCAAAACGGCTGTTGCGCTTACGCGCTCAGCTTCGCGCGGCCTTTGGCACGGCGATTGTTCAGGATCTTGCGACCGGCCTTCGTGGCCATGCGTGCGCGAAATCCGTGACGGTTCTTGCGAACCCGGTTTGATGGTTGGAACGTGCGCTTCATCGCGTGCTCTCCGGTTTGTGGCCAAATCCACGACGGGGATTCGAAGCCGAACTACAATTCAGACCCGTCCTTTAGAGGGGGTAGCTATGCATGTCAACGCGCTGGCCGGGGTGAAACTGCAACAATTCCCATATTTCGATCACGTCAAATGTTACAGACTTCACGGGCGACCCCCGCAAAACTGAAACATCAAGGGTGCTTTGCATCAATGCGCCGTGAAGTGGGTATCGCGAACGCAGGGATAGGTCCATCTAACCTGCAACCACGACAGACACCCATAGGACCCGAAAGATGACCGATATGACCGAAGCCCCCGCCAACCCGATACTCAAAAAGCTGCCCCTGATCATTATCGGCGTCGTTGCCGTGCTGGGTGCGTTTTTTCTGCGTGATTACCTGACGTTCGAGGCATTGGCCGAAAACCGCGAGGCCCTACTTAGCTTCCGTGACGCCAACTATCTGCTGACCGTCCTGGTCTTTATCGCAGCCTATGTAGTGATTGTTGCCTTCTCCCTTCCTGGGGCAACAATCGCCACGCTGACTGGTGGTTTCCTGTTCGCGACGTTCCCCGGCGCGCTGTTCAACATGACTGGTGCGACCATCGGAGCCACCGCGATCTTCCTTGCCGCCCGCTGGGGGTTTGGTGAAAGCCTCGGCAAGAAGCTCGAAAGCTCTGAGGGTGCCGTAAAGAAGATCAAGGACGGGATTGATGAGAACCAATGGTCCATGCTCTTCCTGATCCGCTTGGTTCCTGCTGTCCCCTTCTTCCTGGCCAACCTGATCCCTTCTTTCCTGGAGGTGCCACTGCATCGCTTCGTGATCTCGACCTTCCTTGGCATCATTCCGGGCGCTGTTGTCTACACCTCTGTTGGCGCTGGCCTCGGCGAGGTTTTTGCCCGCGGCGAAACCCCGAACCTTGGCATCATCTTTGAGCCGCAGATCATCTTCCCCATCATCGGGCTGTGTGTACTCGCCGCTCTGCCCATCGCGATCAATGCCATTCGCGGCAAGAAAGGCCTGTAATCATGAACCGGATCAAAACAGATATTTGCATCATCGGCGGCGGCTCGGGCGGTTTGTCCATCGCAGCCGGTGCCGTCCAGATGGGGGCCAAAGTGGTCCTGCTGGAAGGCCACAAAATGGGCGGCGATTGCCTGAACTATGGCTGTGTCCCTTCCAAAGCGCTGATCGCGTCGGCCAAGCAAGCCTATGCCATGTCCCACGGCGCGAAGTACGGTGTGGGTGAAGTTGAGGCGCAGGTCGACTATGGTGCCGCCAAAGACCACGTCCACGACGTGATCGCGACCATTGCCCCAGTGGATAGCGTTGAGCGTTTCGAAGGTCTGGGCGTGCAGGTCATCGAAGAATTCGGCACATTCATCTCCAAAACCGAAGTGCAGGCAGGCGACAACATTATCGAAGCACGCCGTTTCGTGGTGGCAACCGGCTCCGGCCCCTTCGTCCCGCCGATCCCCGGTTTGGACACGGTCAAGCACTACACCAACGAAGACATCTTTGACCTGCGCGAAAAGCCCAAGCATCTGATCGTCATCGGCGGTGGACCCATTGGGATGGAGATGGCGCAAGCGCACAGACGGCTTGGCTGCAACGTCACTGTCATCGAAGGCGCGAAGGCCTTTGGGAAAGACGATCCTGAAATGGCCGCGTTCGTCTTGGACAAGATGAAAGACGAAGGCATCAACATTATCGAAGAAGCCCAAGCCGAAAAGATCAGCGGCAAAGGCAAGACAATCACAGTGCATACGCCAAAAGGTGACTTCACGGGCTCTCACCTGCTGATGGCAGTAGGACGCAAAGTGAACACCGATAAACTGGATCTGGATGCAGGTGGCATCGCCCATGACCGTTCGGGCCTGAAAGTCGGCCCCGATCTGCGCTCTGTCACCAACAAAAAGGTCTATGCCGCAGGCGACGTTGCTGGCGGCCTGCAATTTACCCATGTCGCGGGCTACCACGCCGGTGTGCTGATCCGGTCAATGCTGTTCGGACTGCCGTCCAAACAACGCACAGACCACATTCCATGGGCCACCTATACAGACCCTGAGCTTGCACAAGTTGGCCTGACCGAGGCGCAAGCCAAGAAGAAACATGGTGCAGCGCTTGAGGTTGTCCGGTTTGATTTTCACCACAATGATCGCCTGATTGCCGAACGCAAAAACAAAGGCCTGATCAAAGTGATGGTCGTCAAAGGCCGCCCCGTCGGTGTATCCATCGCAGGCCATATGGCGGGCGAGTTGATCGGCATGTGGGCCATGGCCATCGCCAATAAGATGAAGATGTCGGCCATCGCAAACACGGTTCTGCCTTATCCGACCGTCAGTGAGGTTAACAAACGGGCCGCGGGCGCTTATTTTAGTCCGAGACTCTTTGAAAACCCCACGGTAAAGCGTGTTGTCGGCTTCGTGCAGCGGTGGCTGCCATAAGCCCCCAAGCGAGGAAACATGACCAACTCACTTTCAGGTCGCTTTCTGATCCTCACGGTGATCTTCGTGATGCTGGCCGAAGTCTTCATCTTCGTGCCATCTATCGCGCGGTTCCGTGAGGACTATCTGCTGGCGCGACTGGAACGGGCGCAGATTGCCTCGCTCGCGCTGGAGGCCGACGATATGATCAGCCCGGCACTTGAAGTTGAGCTGCTGAAAAACGCGGAAGTTTATAACGTGGTCCTGCGGCGGGACGAGATCAGGCAGCTGGCGCTGTCCTCTCCAATTCCTTCGCCCATCACAGCCACCTATGATCTGCGCGATCCCAGCAGTATGACATTGATCGCGGACGCATTGCGGACATTGGTCGATACCGAAGACCGGATCATTCGGGTGATCGGCAACCCCGTACGTGATGGCGGCCTGTTGATCGAAGTCACGATGGATGAAATGCCACTGCGCAATGCCCTGCTGGCTTATGGGCGCAACATTCTGTTCCTGTCGGCATTCATTTCGATCATCACCGCCAGCCTATTGTTTCTCTCGGTCCAGATCCTGCTTGTGCGGCCGATCAAGGGTGTCGTGGATCACATGCAGGCCTACGCGAAGTCACCCGAGGATGCGCGCCAGATCATTACACCGTCAGCGGGTGTCAGAGAACTACGCGATGCCGAAGACGCACTGCAGATGATGCAGCAGCAGTTGACCGGTGCGCTCAAGCAAAAGGAACGGCTTGCGCAATTGGGTGGTGCAGTTGCCAAGGTAAGCCACGATCTGCGTAACATTCTGACCTCGGCACAGCTTTTCACCGACCGGATCGAATCCTCTGATGATCCTTTGGTCAAACGCATGGCCCCCAAACTGGTCGGCTCAATCACCCGCGCCGTGAACCTGTGCGAAACAACGCTTGCCTTTGGTCGGGTTGATGAACCTGCCCCGGCCCTGTCGCGCGTGAACCTGTCCCAAATCGTCAGTGACGTGATCGACAGCGAAAGGCTTGCTGCGGCCGACTATCCGCTGTCGTTCGCGGAAGACATCCCGGCCTCCATGACCCTGCGGGCCGACGGCGAACAGCTTTTTCGCGTGATCTTCAACCTCGTGCGCAATGCGCGGCAAGCGATCATGGCCACCAATGAACCCGGCGAGATTGGCCTGCATGCCTATGAGGATGACCAGGCCTGGCAACTGACAATCACCGACACCGGACCGGGCCTGCCCAAGAAAGCTCAGGAACATCTGTTCCAGGCTTTTCAGGGCGGCGTGCGGAAGGGCGGCAGCGGCCTAGGCCTTGTGATCGCCGCGGACCTGATCCGGGGCCATGGCGGACGGTTGGAGCTGCAACGCACAGATGACACAGGCACGACATTCGTGATCCAGCTACCCAAAGAAGACCTCGCACTAGCGCCCGCGGCGGAATGAGAAAGAATCTGATTTGGGACTTGCATCATCGGTGTTCGGGGTCTAAATGCCACGGCACGCGGATTGGTAGCTCAGTTGGATAGAGTACTTGACTACGAATCAAGGGGTCGGGGGTTCGAATCCTCCCCAGTCCGCCACTAACCATTCTTGAACGTTTTGAACGGGTCGTCTTGGGCGACCTTTTTCTTTTGTTAACATGATTTTTCTTGCCGCGTTCAGTTATGTTGAGTTTCTTTCGATACCGTCTATATTGATACCTTGAGTGGTATTGAATGTGGTATTTTGCATGGCCCTATCTGGCAAACTGACAAAGAAGCTGGTCGAGAACCTTGGGCCGGGACGTCACGGCGATGGCGGCGGGCTCTATCTCGTCGTCGATCCTTCGGGTGCGCGGCGTTGGATTGTGCGCGTTGTGGTAAAAGGGGCCAAGAACAAGAAGGGCGCGGCGTTGCGCACCGACTTTGGATTGGGCGGGGCAGATATAGTCACGATCAACCAAGCGCGCGAACGAGCCTTGGAATATCGGCGCATGGCCAAACAGGGCCTGAACCCGCGTTTCAATGCCCAGCGCGAAATCCCAACATTTGAAGAATTTGCACAACAGGTCCACATTGAGCGGATGCCAACATGGAAGAATGCTAAGCATGGCCAGCAATGGATCAACACCCTGCGCGATTATGCTTTCCCAAAGATTGGGCGCATGCCGTTGGACAGTATCGACCAGCCCGAAGTGATGATGTGCCTGTCGCCGATCTGGACGGAAAAGCACGAAACTGCCAAACGACTGGCTCAGCGGATAAAGACAGTTCTCGATGTGGCGCGGTCCAAAGGCTTTCGGTCTGGCGAAAATCCCGTAACGGCAATTAAGGATGCGGGGGCTTTGCCCAAAGTGAAGGCCAAGCCCAAACACCACAAGGCAATGCGCTGGCAGGACGTGCCTGCGTTCTACGCTGACCTAAAGGGGCGCAATGCAATGTCTGCCAAGGCCCTACGCTTCACTTGCCTGACCGGATCGCGGACTGGCGAAGTTCTGGGGATGCGGTGGGAGGAGATAGACGTCGACGCACGGCTCTGGACTTGCCCGGAAGAACGGATGAAGACAGGCGAATTGCACCGCGTCCCTTTGACTGATGAAATGTTGGCGATCATCGAGCCACTCAAAGCAATACAGTCGGAATACGTGTTCGAGGGACAGAAACGGCACAAACCTTTGTCCAATATGTCGATGTTGATGCTCTTGCGCCGGATGAACGTTGAGGGTGTCACGGTTCATGGCTTTAGGTCTACATTTAGAGATTGGGCGTCTGAGGTGGCAGGCGCGCCACGTGAGGTGGCAGAGATGAGTTTGTCGCATAAGGTCGGGTCAGACGTTGAGCGCGCCTATGCCCGGTCCGATTTGTTGGAGCGGCGGCGCGGCCTGATGGAGCGATGGTCCTCATTTGCTTCCGGCCAAAGCGGTGATGTTGTGCCTCTTCACTCATTTCAGGCACAAAATGAAAGACCGTAAGGTTAGCCCAATGAGGCCTTTTGTAAGAAATCGCCAATTGAACGCAACTCAAGCAAAGTATTGACCGGACAAAAGGTGTCATTCATCCTACCTTTTGATGGAAGAGCCTGACCTTTTTGAGCAACTTAGAGCTATAACCAACCGGTTCTACCAAAAAGAAGCGGCGACAATTCTGGGTGCTGCTGGCCCCCCATTTGATGTTTCCAAGCCAAATTTGCATGACAACAAGAAAGAGTTTTCCGCAGAATTTAAAGATGTGAAAGATGCGATAAAGGCGACCAGAGGTTTGTTGGGCTTGCTGGCGAAAGGTTTCAGCTCTGACGCTACCGACGACACACACGCGAAGGCTTTGGTAACGTATGTCGACGAACAGGTCAGGGTACGATATCGGACTAACCGACCTGCAAACATCACTGATCTAATTCAGAAAAATGCAGCAGAAGACGGACACTCGTTTGTGCTGGCGATGCTCTTGTTTGACTATAACCAAGCAATGCTTGAGCGCCAGAAAGAGCTGCGGGATCAAGAGCTTGAGTTCTGGAGCAATAACTCACGTCCACCTAATCACTACGCACGAACGATTGCGTTGCGATTTGCGAGAGAGATCGCACGGGAAACCGGAGAAAAACCAACCGTAGGTACGTCCAGAGATGGTGGTCATCCGTCAACAGACTATGCCAGAGCACTTGAGGAGATCTTTCAACTACTCAAGATACGCGCAAATGTCCGGCGAGCTGCAAAATGGGCCGTTGGCCAACTGACGCCGGAAGACCTCGAACCGCAGGCTCGCAACGCCCTTGGGAGTGTTTTTGGGGGTCTCCGACCGCCGTCACAACACAAAGATGTAGTAAACGCGTTGTTACAGTATTCAAAAGGTCTCGGAGATTAGGTCTTCTGGTCTGGCCCATTCGGGCTTTCCTTGGGTCTTGGCGGTTTCAACTCCATTTGCTTTTCCTGCTTCCAATGAAAATGAGTTGGAGGCCACAAAATGGCAAATCTCTTCGAGCAAAACCGAAACTACGTCCTTGGCGATAGCGAACTTGAGATCATTGGCGACCGCGACAAGCTCGCACAATGGCGTCACAAAAACATGGGTCCGCCGTTCTATCGCTTGGGTCGCAAGATCATCTATCGCGGCGCTGATCTGAATGCATGGGCGGAAGCCAATCGCGTTGATCCGCTCCAAGGCCGGGGCTGATCAGTGGCCAGAAAATATGCATGGTGAACCGCGCCGGGTTTGCCGGAGGCTCCAACTCATGAGTAGGATGGAGCATCATGACAAAGACAACGAACAAGTATTCACCAGAAGTCCGCGAACGCGCTGTACGGATGGTATTGGATGGC
>NZ_JALKAH010000001.1 GCF_023015625.1 Yoonia sp. F2084L | reverse complement strand
CGCCATCCAATACCATCCGTACAGCGCGTTCGCGGACTTCTGGTGAATACTTGTTCGTTGTCTTTGTCATGATGCTCCATCCTACTCATGAGTTGGAGCCTCCGGCAAACCCGGCGCGGTTCAGACTGACCAAGAGCTTCCATCTCTTCGGAGAAAACCGCATGCCCACGTCTGGTTAGAAAGTACACCTTGGGCGTCTTGCCGTACCCCCTGATCCCAACGTTGCCAAAGTGATCAAGCAGCCCGTGGCGTTCTAGCCGCAATAGCATTTCTGAAGCAGATTTTGTGTTGACGCCAGTGATCGTGGCGACCTGCACGACCGTCAGGTATCGGTATGCGTTAATCGCCGATAATGCCCGCAGGGTGACGTCAGAAATCGATAAAGGGTTGACTGGTGACAAACTGATTCTCGCACAGGTTGCAGAAATCGTTTCGGATTTCGTACCGATCTGTCAAGTTGTATGAATTTATATAAATCAGTAACTTACGCGATATACTGGGTCCGAAATTAATGATCATTAGATCATTAGATCATTAGATCATTAATCCCGCCCGCCCTGCCAATGCTGTACGATTTTTGACTGCCGTGATAAGCGTGTCGCAGGGTGGTCTGCAGCCATTCGGTATAGGTGCAAGAAAAAAGAGTGGGGCTTTGGAGCGTGCATCCTTGAAGTTGATTAGTGTCCAAGTCGCTTTACCCTTAGGAAAGCAACATAGAATTTTTCTTTCGCAAGAGCTGATATCGGTCGCTTGCATGACGATCACTGAGACGACAAGGTCGTGTAGTGGCCTTAGTCGCTCGCGCAACCGGAAGTGCAATTCGTGATCCGACAGCTTAATTGTCAAGAAGAAATCAGGAACAGATCAAGTGTTAGGGCCTGGACATCAAGTGAAATTTACGAGTAGAAGGCGGCTATGAACTATACTTGTATTGATCTTTTTGCGGGATGCGGTGGGCTGTCGTTGGGGCTAGGGCAAGCAGGCTTTAAGCACTTGTTTGCGATCGAGGCTCACCCCCATGCTTACGCCACGTATCATCGCAACTTAGTCCTCGGAAAGGAGTATCAGCAAAGATGGCCTAAGTGGCTTGATCAGTGCGCACATGATATTCTCGACGTGGTAAATGGCAAGAAGGCTGAATTGAAGCAGCTTGGTGGGCAAGTTGACCTTGTTGCAGGCGGCCCACCTTGCCAAGGATTCAGCATGAATGGGCGGCGAGACCCTTCGGATCCTCGAAGTCAAATGATAAACGCATATTTCGATTTCGTTGAATTAGTGCGGCCACGAGCTGTTCTCTTAGAGAATGTCCAAGGCTTTGCCTCAATGCCCCACGAAGCGCACAGCGACTATCCAAGCTTTGCCAAAGCAAAGTTGAATGAGCTTGGCTACGATGCTTTTGAGACGATCCTTCCAGCTTCAGACTTCGGGGTGCCACAGCGGAGGCCAAGATACCTGCTAATAGGTATTGAAAAAGGATCCTTGCCCGGGGTCAACCCAATCGTGCGTCTCAAAGTAGGCAGAAGACACTTCTTACAGAAGCTCGGCCTCAGTCTGAAGCCAACGTCTACTCTGGAAGCATTGGCTGATTTGGAGACGTTAGCTGGTGATCTAGTCGACGACCCTGATTTTGGGTCACGCGGGTTTAAGGCTTTGGATTATAAGGCTCCAAAGATTAAGTCCGCGTATTTGCGGTTGATGAGAGATGGTTGGCCTGGAAAACCATCGGATATGAGGTTGGCCCGCCATTCTGATCGCCTTGTTGAACGGTTTAAGGATATTTTGGAGAACTGCAGCCCTGGTCAATGTATATCCTCAGAAGATAGGGAACGGTTTGGGATTAAAAAACGCTCCATTACCCCGCTTGACCCTGCTCAGCCTGCTCCGACCATTACGACGCTACCAGATGATCTTGTCCACTACAGTGAGCCCAGAACAATGACCGTTCGTGAGCATGCCCGGATACAGTCTTTTCCGGATTGGTTTAAGTTTTGCGGACCATATACGACTGGAGGACACAGAAGGAAGCACGATTGCCCACGGTATACTCAGGTTGGGAATGCGGTCCCGCCGCTTCTGGCAAGAGCTATTGGTGAAACCATTGCGTCAGTCCTTCGTGATCAAGATATCCGAAATCTGCCGGACTGCTCTCAATTGGCTAAGGAAGGTGCTCCGATGGCCTGGGAAGTCGTCGATGGTCATGAAAGGCTTCCCGTTTCTGTCTAGAATTAGCCAACCTTTGTCATTTCGGTCTTCAAGTGCATGCCCCAGAACGTTCCTGACATCTAAGACACTTTTGCGGTAATCCCTTGTTGCCGCTCGAAGCGCGCTTAGTTTGTCTTTTGCCACTCCATTGGGCAGGTTGGCTATGTGTTTTCGCAGTAACTTCCTAAACAGATTGAAGGCCTTCATGCTATCCGTTGCTGGATGATCAATTCGCGTTGACACGTCCTTGAGTGTTGGAAAGGTCTCTTTGTTTGCGTCAGACTGGTCGCAAACTGCCTTATCGAGAAATCCGGCAGCAAACTCTTCATTCTCTCCGACGGCGAGTTCCAAAATGACCTCACGGCAGATCACATCCACTTCAGCCACAACTTCCATTGCTAGTCCGCGCATTCCAGATAGTCTGTTCAATGTGTGCGCATAGTCTTGTATCAGTTCGGCTGCGCGGGTCGTGAACTTAGTTCCGTCAACCCTGTGAGCACAATACACACCTTCAATCCGCTCATTTGCCATACGATTACGCAGATCGTTTTCGCTTTCGCTGCCGCTGTAAAACAAGATTGGTGTAGAACGAAACAACTCTCGAACCCGTGGAGCAAGTTGGTCGCCCAATACGCCACCAGCCAGCTTTAAATCCAGCAAGATCAGATCGAACGCATGAAACTTTGCTTGATGCTCTGACAACGCATCAAGATCCGATCCGTCTTTTGAGTTGGTGATTTCTAACTCGAAGCCTGCATCGGCAGCGCCTGACCTAATCTCTGCCTCTTCTTGTTCCGAGAAATTGTCCTCAATCCAAAGTAGTCCAAATTGAAGTTTCACGTGGCTTTCTCCGGAATGGTAATAATGAAATCGGCCCGAACACTATCTGATTTTGGGTCAAACCTGATGCTGCCACCCATCTCTTGTAGGACCTGCGCAACATGGAATAGGCCAAGGCCTGTTCCGTTGTGCGTGCCACTATAGTGCTTTTCAAAAATCCGATCTCGATCAATTTTATCTATGTCGAGGCCTTGACCGTCATCGTGTACCCGAAGCTCAAGCTTGCCCTTGCTCTGAGATGGCTGAGCTGTAAACCAGATTTCTAGGGCCTTCGCTTTTCTGGCGTTGTCGACCAAATTATCTACAACCACTGCCAGGTCAAATGGCGAAAATTCGCACTCTAGCGTTTCAACTTTGGAGTCAAAGTGAACTCTTGGGGCTCTTCCAGAATCCGCCAACATCACTGCAAAATACTCGCCCAAGTACTCAATAATGTCTCCTTGAATGTGGCTTGTTTCAAGGTCAACTTTGATGTTTGGAGCGAATCGCGAAATGGTCTGAAGCCGATTGTTTTCAAGACGAATATAAGAAAAATCATCCATGAGCGTGCGCAGGTTTGTTCTCAGTGCACCAGCTAAATCCTGAAAATCGTCAGGGTCCATATCGTCCGCATCAGCAAGCATCTTCATCGCTTCTTGAGCACTATTTAGTCCTCGGGTGGTGCTTGACGCCACATGGCCAGAATAGATGTTTACTTGGTGCAGCAATAGCTGGATGCGCTCGGCATCCAAGTTTTGGCTGGCAGCCAAGTAACGAGATTGCTTTTCAAGCTTAACAATCAGCGCGTCTGACTTTGCCCGTTCCTCGGCAACTCGGCTGGCCTCTTTTCGAGCTTCCGCCTCTGATTTCTCGAGCTCAGCAATTCTCGCTCGGGTTTGCTCAATACGTTTCAAAAGTTCGGTGTCGCCATCTCTTTCCGCGATGGAAATGAGGTCTGACAGTGCCTTCTCCGTGGCGGCTTCCTTAGCATCGGCTAGGTCAAGAATGTCCTGATCGAAATCTAGTATCTCCAACTCTTTGGTGCGGGCAAGACCGCCGACGATTTGAAGAATTCTGGCCTTCGCTGGATCGCCTTCAAGTCCTTCAGGTGTATCTCGCCCCTGATCAGCTTTGTCTTTCCAGTTAACCCCAACAACATAGCGCTCAAGGCGCTTGATCATTTTTTCGAGAATGGCGTCGAAAAGGGCTCTGCTGTTGGCATCTTCGATTAAGCCTGCATCGCGGCTCGACGCTTCTCGAAACATCTTCGGAGGGGCACCAACGTCGACCCTGCCTAAGACATCTCTAGTGCCTAGATATCTTGATGTGCCCTGTTGTTTTCTCCGGTTGAGGCCGAATGTGTCGTCTCGCTCTTCACCAATTGGAAAAATCCGAAATCCGTTCAAGAAAAGAAAAATACTCCCAAATTCGACGGAAGTGACCTTCATGCGATGTCCGAATGTAGCTTTCGCGCTTCGATTTAGGTAGAAAACCTCCCCGGAAACATCACATCTATCCAATTCCGAATAAGGGTTGGGTTCTGAGATTTTGTAGATTCTGCGACCACGATCAACGAGCTCAGTAACAACCTTTCCTTTTTCTATGGTGACTTTGATTCGTGATGTCTTGCCGCGAAGGACATCTGCAATGTTGTTGCCAATAGGGCCGTTCAATTCGTCGTCGTGTTCATCCGAACCGATGAGATATGTAACAACATTGACTGAATCCGTGGTCCCAAATGGATCGATCAGCTTGGCAAGATAGGCCCGCAACTTCTTTAGGTTAGCTTCGTCCCAGTGATGGCGTAGTCCACTGATCTCCAGGACTGTTCCGGTGCCATTTGGCGCTGTTGCTGCGCCCAAACTGGGGAAATCAGTGTGTTCGTCTATGTCTACAAGAACATTTTTGAACTCGTCCTTGCTATCAAGTTCGAATTTTTCCCAATCAACTGAAAGCCCAACAGCGGTAGAAGAGGTCTTTTTCGATCTGGAAAACAGCTCAAGTGATGAGCCCAACGTATCGCAGGAAAATCTACCAATACCTTTGCTGCCTGCGTAGCCACCGACGGACTTGATCTTATCTCGGTAGTCTCCGGTGCCATCATCTTCGCTTCCGTCAGCTTTCGCTGAATAGGCCACGAACAGCCATTTCTCGGTTATGTCATCAACGTTCATCCCTTTGCCATCATCGACAATCCGAATTGCGTCTGACTGAGGGTCTATCTCAAGTTGGATTAGGGTAGCACCTGCGTCCACTGAGTTCTTTACGAGTTCAAAGATAGCGACAAATTCATTCGTAACCAGATCGCGTCCGATTACGTCCTTAAGATGTGTGCTTACTTTGAAAGGTCTTTGAATGGTCATGATGTGAAACTCTGCTATCAGGAGAGCCAAGTCCAGTCTGTAGTTTGAATACCGTGGCTAAGGTTTTGAGTCATTGGTCAAACCATTCTTGAAGTTCAAGTCCTCTCGAGGCCCTACACGGAGGGCGAAACTCCGGTTCGGGGGGGCTTGCGCTAAAACCGCAACTTCAGGTTTCCCGGTGTTGGCGAACGTAGGCAATGGTAGGCCGCACCGCAGCATCACATTCAACGTCCGGCGGGCAGCTTTGGGCCGGCACTGTCGGGTGGCCAGGTTTGCAACCCCGACCACCCAGCTCCCTTTCAGGAGTGTCAGATCAGCACTTCTCGTTGCGCCAGGCGTTGCTCAAGCCACTTTCGCACCTCACTTTCAACCCAACCCACACGGTTCGGGCCCAGCTGTACCCGCTTGGGGAATAGGCCTGCCTTTTCCAGACGTGCGATGTGTTGCGGTGAGTACAAAACCAACTCCTTGACCTGGCGTTTTGACAGTATTCTCATCACGATCTCTCCTAGATAGAAGAGCATCGCGATGCTCGGGTTTCGACAAATTCCCCGAGGAAGCTGTAGGCTAGCAGCTTATAATTGTATATCAAGATTTGGATTGCGCCTTAAGGATTCCTGACAAGTGCTGTTCATACTGCACAAAGGCCTCGTGCATCTCATCCATGTACGCATGACGGTTGTACACCGCCGCTACCCCACTGATCGTGCCCGAGACGTGGTTCAGTATTCGTTCAGTGACATGGATCGGCGTTCCCAGCCTTGCCATATTGCTGCTGAAAGTCCGTCGAAGGTCATGCAGCGTGTATGGCTCGACCTCTAGGCCTTGATCAAAGGATGCTTTGCACTTTGAAAACCCGTTGAAAGGCTTGTCGTCCTCAAATCGCGATGGGAAGATTAAGTCTGCGTCACGGGGCAGGCTGTTGATCAGTTCCATAGCCTCCGGTCCCACAGGTATGATGTGAGATCGCTTATTCTTCACAAACTCAGACGGGTATACGATCTTTCCGTCTGCCAACCAGCTTCGACGCAGGCCGACCACTTCCCCTTTGCGTTGGCCAGTGAGGATGAGAAGCTGAACGATAGGTCCGTAGGGATAGCCAAATTCACTGGCCCGTTGCCAGACGGAGACCAACTCTTGATCGCTCAGAATGCGTTCACGGGGTCGCGTTTTGAAAGTCATTGGCGGGACTGGGGCTAGATCAAGATACCCACGCTTCACGCACCAATTCAACATCGTTCTGATCGCTACAAATGCATGCTGTTGTTCTGATGGCTTGGCTTTCAGTTTTTCCACCACAGACGCGATGTCGTGGCGTGACAGGTCAGTAATGTTACACTCAAAGTGGAAGTGGCGATTGAGTAAGCGACGGTATTCTTCGACGGTCCGAGGTTTTGTTCGCACTTCACAATCTGCCAAGAATTTGGATCGGGCGATTGCGAACGAAACTTTTGGCAGTGCGCTTCGTGGACTTTGCTCATCTAAGGTGATATCCACCTGCGCTTGCTTGGCCAGATGACGGGCCTCGGATAGTGACAAGCCAGGATAGCGCCCCAATGAGCGGCGACGGCGATCCTTGCCATAAAGCACAACAAATGTCTTCGTGCCGCCTTGAGACACCCTGACCCCAAAGCCGGGCAGGGCGTTATCATAGTATGTCTTCTGCCCTTTTTCGGGGGCCTTCAGACGTTTAATCTGTAGGTCGGTTAGGCTCATCTAGGCTCTCAAATCACTCGCGTATGAGCGGTTTTCTATGGTCAGCTATGTTCATACGATACACGTAAATAGCTATATAATATAGGGAAAATGAGCTGATATGTTCAGGTATGGAAATCCGCATAAACAGATTTGTAATCAGTAGGTCCGCGGTTCGAGTCCGTGTGGGGCACCATCAAATCCCACCTGAGTTTTTGATGCGTAAGGTGTTTCATCCTTGTTGCATCTTATCTGCATACACGTTTAGCTACACAAACGGGTTTAGCTTATGCGGAACATCACTGTGAAATACCTCAAAAAAGATGGAAGGGCCGTTGTCCATACTTGGATCGCCATCTAGCGAAGCTTGCGCTGCTCAGCCCATGCTCACTAAAAAGATCAGCAACATGCACGTCGGTATCTGCCTATTTCAGCATCGCCATGATTTGCGCGTCGCTTTACTTTAATTTCCTCTTCTGTCGTTCGAAGAATTCTACTTTCAGACACCCCCAAATTTTCGGAAGATTACCATCCCACCAGGTTGGCTGCTACCGTATCAGAACGGCGGGTCACATAAATTTCTTGCCTGAATGGCTGAGATGAATGACGATATCCTCATTTGAAGCTGGAATTACCTTGTCAGAAATAGATGTATTGACGCAGCGCCAGACCGAAGTTCTTGGATATGTATCCAAGGGGTTCACAAATGCGGAAATCGGCGAACTCATCGGGTTGAGTCCAGGTACCATCAAGGTCCATATTTCTGCGATCATAGAACGGCTGGATGTCACAAACCGCACTGAGGCGACAGCACTTTGGTTGCGCGATACACTTGAAACCCACTTGCAGAGTGCTTCGGAACCTGCCGACACAGGTCCGATATTTGCTTTCGATGTCCAAGAAGCGAACGATAGCGATTTGGGGGGCATGTTGGTTTCCGCTGCTTGCGAAATCATCACCAAACGGACATTTCGAACTATTGATCTACCCACCACAAAAACTGCAAGGTCAGCAGACCTCCAACGGCCGCTGCTCCAGGAAAAGTTGGGTATCTCTCACTGGGTAAGCATTGACCTTATTCCTTCCGATGAAACCCTTTCGCTCTGCCTGACATGCACCGACGTCGCAGAAGAACAGCTCGTCTTCGAAAGGCAATATCAGGGAACCGTTGATGATCTGCTTCGGATTGGAACCGAAATCGGCATCGACCTTGTTGCGATGGTTGATCGTGCGCCACTTAGACAGGATGCGGCTGCCTTTATTGATCAGCCAGTCTCGGATCATATTTGGCGTGGGTCCTACTTGTTTGATAAACGCACCCCAGAAGGGTTGCAGCAAGCAATGGGTCTTTTCACCGACGCAATCAAAGCAGATCCAACATCCGTTGAAGCGCATGTCGGACTGGCCAATGCGTCAAATCAAATGGCTGTCTATATGCCGGGCATCGCCACGCATCTTCAACAGTCAGGGAAAGCCGCAGCTCAGTCGGCGGTGGAATTAGATCCCTTTTCTGGTGCCGCCCACGGCGCGCTTGGGTATGCCCAGCTCTTTGGGGATTGGGATTTTGCGCAGGCCGAGCGCAGTTTGGAACGCGCGATTAGCATGGATCCGTCGCGGGAAGATGGCTATGTCTGGGCATCACTGTTGCACCTATTCATGGGTCGCCATGAAATGGCTCAGGACGTCGGGCAGCAGGGGATGCGGCTGAACCCCATTGCTATCGCAAACTTTGTGCATTTGGGCCATGTTTTTCGGGACACGGGACAGCTTGATCGCGCGATTGACCACCTTTCTGCTGCGCTTGACATGGAGCCGGGGAACCTGCGCGCAACGATATGGATGGCGCTGTGTCAGGCTGATGTTGGCAATCTGGATGCGGCTGCCGTGTATATCGGCCGCGCCGTGAAGGCGCATCCGATATCGGCTGTTTTCGTGGGAATTGCAGGATATGTAGCCGGCCTCGCAGGTAAGACCGAGGTTGCGTATGGGCATCTAAAAACGCTTGAGGGTATGCGCAAAGCGCCAGTTCATTCCCCACTCTTCGAATCTATGGTTCATATCGCTGTTGGTGACTTTGACACAGCGATCGAAACAGCCCAAGCGGGGCTATCTCAACGTGTTCCGCTATTTTTGGGGTGGTGTTGCGATCCCATGTTCTTACGGCTGAAAGGTCACTCGAAATACGGCGATGTTGCAAAAGCAATTGGCGTGCCGCACGATCACTTAACAACGCCCATATGAAGTTCTTGTCCAAGTTCTGACCGCCTGAGCCTGGGGACAAAGCCCGTTTCAGAAAAGTCCCGGGGGCAATAACTCTGTGCCGATGGGACCGGCGGCAAGAGCCCAGCTGCTTGGTAGGTCGCCGCTACCAATTCGCTGCAATAGAATGTGTTCTCTCTACGCCCGGTGAGAAAACGTTCTCGAAAATAATACCACAGGATATGCCATTCCTCAGGGTACTTGGAATTGCGCACATCGGGATCATTTACGAATTTCTTGATTTTGAGAAGCATCTCTGGCGTGCGGTCAGCGTGTAGGTATCTGGCTGACAGTAATTTATAGCTGCCGCTTTTTGTCAGATAGTATTCGATCCTGTCTTCTAACCGGACCAACATCGGTCCTGTCTTGGGGTTGGCAACCTCAGGATTGACGTCGTGACCATCAAGGCTTGTAGATTCCCAAAGGTAAAGTCCCTTTTCCAAACGACTGTCGTCGATATCCTTTGGGTCGATGACCATGGCGACATGGGACCACACGCCACCAGTGAAGAATTCGATCAACCGAGAGGACCACATCATCCCCCGACAGAAAATAAGGTCTCCGGTTTGAAGGTCGGCAATGGCCTCTTGCCAAGGGGCGATAGGTCTACGCGGCATAAGAATTCCTTAGATTAAAGCGATATATGCCGATCAGCATATACCTGATATACAAGTTTTGCATTACGCGGGGTCAAGCCTGTTTCGTTTTCTTGTTGGAGTGTAAGTTATGTTTAACAATTTTTTAAGATCATTGGCGATTGTCGCCGCCCCCGTTCTGCTCAGTGCGAGTATAGCCGAAGCAAAAACGGTGATCTTTGATGTTGGCGGAGGCGACAATGGAACAGCCTTTGGCCCCGGCGTCATTCAATCGGGAGCGGCATCACAATTTAACGTAAGCGCCGATCTTACAGGCGTCACCTATACTGCGCCAATCGCCTGCTTTGGCGTCTGCGAAGCGATTTTTGAAATCTCCTCTGAAATAGGCCCGTCTTCAAGCGCCTTGTCTCTTGTGGCGCGTACTGACCTAACCTCATCGAACTCCGGGCTCTTGTTCGAAAACCTTTCATTGGGAGCAGGTACTTATTACGGTGTCTTGTATGTCATTCAGGGGTTCGCAACTTGGGCCGCCAATGACACCCAAGGCGGCGTAGGCACCGGACCGGTGGCAGATGGATCCGACTTCTTGATCACATTGGCAAATGTCGGCACGCCGTTTCGCAGCACGTTCGAGCAAACAGACCTGAGTTACCAATATACGCTCAGTCAGCCCGCACCTGTGCCGCTTCCGGCGTCGGCGTGGCTGCTGGCGGCAGGATTATTCGCGTTGCTGCGGATAGGCCGAAACTCACAAAAATAAATTAGATCAACGCTTTAGATAGAATGACGCATTTGTGCGACCGATAGTTCTATGCCCAAATTTCAAAAAGGAGACATCAAATGACCAAACATGATTTAACTCTCAATGACGCTGCGAACGAGACAACCTCGCCCACAAATGGGTGGGACACGGTCTTTGCGATCCGCTTTGCTGACGTCAATAATGCAATCTCGAAAGCGGGTTCTTCCCCCTCAGATTTCAGCATTACCGAAGCTGCGGGCAGCCGAGAGGTGACAATATCTGGCCCCTTCGAAGATTGGGCGCTGATCCCCGGCGGCGATGGCCAAAACGCTCATATGAAGCTGCCTGTATCGGCGCTCTTGCTTGACGATAGCGCGGACCCGGACACACCAAAAACGTTCAATGATGTGGATGTCATTATTGAAGTCAAATTCGACTTTATTCCGCAGCCAGACCGTCCGAGTGATGGCGGTCTGTGGCACGATCTGAAAATCCTTGGGCCCAAGCCTGGCGCGGAAGGTGAAGATGCTATCCCAGTCGCTGTTCTCGATCTCGAATATGATGGTGGCGATATGTCGGGTCTGCAGCGCGGAACGATTATCGGCCTGCTAAGCGATTGGTTGAATGACCCAGACAATTTGCAGGAATTCAATCACGTCTTCGCATCGGTTAACCTTAATCAAAAGGCCGATGTTGACGCCTTCCAATGGATGATGCCCACCCATATCAGCTATGCGGTCAAGGATCTGATGCCCGCGGATGACGGTATCTTTGCCGTCTTGTGCATGACTGAAGGGCGCAGCGCAGATGGTCTGGCCCACGAAGTGTCGCACAATGCGATTCCGGTTGATGAACGGTCATCCTTTCTAATCTCAAAGGAACGGTTCCTGTCCAAGATGATCCTGCCCGGTGCCGGGCATCTGTTTTCGGGTCCATTGACACAAGACGCCAACAAGGTTTGGCCGGACGACTATTTTGAGATTTTTGATGACGAAACGGCAATTCAAAACACCGCTCCTCTCAAGATCGACCAAATGGATTTCAGCAAGCATGAGGATGGGTCAAAATGCTATGAGGCGGACATTGGTACAAATGATTTTGTCCTGCGGTTTGCCGAAACCTACCTTGACGTGAGCTACACCGACTTGCGTCACGACTATTGGCACTTTGGGTTCCTGTACAACGTGTTTCACAAGTTCAATTCCAGACTGGCCGCAAAACTCGACGAAAACCAAAGCTTTAGTCTTATTCCTGCGCCAAAAGACACCCTTTCAACCGATTTTCTGCATCATCAAATCGTTGTCAAAAAAACCAAAGGTGCGCAGATCGTTGAATTGGTACTTTTAGGCATTTCGTTGTTTGCCTCGGCCTATTCACTATTCAAAGTCAAATGGGCAAACGTTCGCGAGATCGCGATGGCCGAGACCGCCGGCGGTGCTGCAGGTGAAATGGCAGCAAGCATGGAAGCCGCAGAAGCGACAGCCGAACAAATGTCCAACCTTCGCGCTTTGGGTGCAGCAGATCAGATCGGTTGGATCAAAAACGGCTTTCTGACCGCCAAAGCGTGGTTTGGCGCGGGTCTGTCCGCAATTGGTGCCAATATAATTGCATCAGTTTGTGGTGGCCTCGTCTCCTTCATGGAAATTCTTCAAATCGTTGCTGGGTTCGACAGTGAAACCGAACTGCCGCGCTTTGACTTCTTTGCTGCAAAAATCATGGCGCCAATCCAGTGGCCCGAGGCCTCTGACTACGAAGTGACAATGATCCAGTTTAACGGTTCCTTTCAAGTGACCGGGAATGCTGGCTTTGCCTGGGACAAGGTGTCGTCATGACCATGCATCAGCATTTCCTGACGAACGGAACGGTCAGTACACATGATTGGGATTGTGTCTCAGCTGTTCAGGTTCTTGATGTCAACGCAGCAATCTCTGGGGCGGGTACATCGCCCCAGAGTTTCCAACAGAAAATCGACGACACCATCGTTCAGGCCAAATTCGGTGACTGGACGATGTGCGAGGGGGGCGATGGCAAGAACATTCACATGCGCTTGCCGTTTCGTGACCTCGTCATTAGCGACGAAGACGGCACCCGCGAAATTGGCGCAGGTCAGGCCGAGATCTCGCTTTGCCTCGACTTCATTCCCCATGACACCTTGGGTGACGACACGGTTGAGGTGCGGTGTCTCATGGTATCGCGAGACGTCGACGCGGAAGGATTCCGACCTGTTTCGGTTATAGATGTAGACTATGATCAACGCCCATTTGTCGTGGATCGCGCAGCCGTAACCGGCGGTTTGGGCATGTGGCTTCAGGAAAACTTGCTGACGTTCGCCCATGTTTTTGCTGTGGTGAATATCGCCAAGTCAGTTGCGGAGGATGAAGCTTTTTCGTGGCTCCGGCCCACATATGCGACGTACGCATATTGCGCCCACGATGGCTTGAGCGACGATACCTTTGCCGTTCTTTGTCAAACCGCGGGACGTACCGGTGATGCGCTTGTTCCAGAGTTGTCACCGGGTGCCATTAGACCCGGAGACCGCGCCGCTTTATTGGTATCTCCTGAACGTGTTCTGTCAGACATGATCGCGCCATCTCTACCGGTCGCTTTTCCCGGCTTGCCGCAGGACGCGGTAGAGGTCGATGCAAAAAACCTTGCACTCTCGTTTCGAGGGGCCGCCCAACTTCATGATCTGAAGGTTGATGGGAAATCCTATAATCCGGTTTTGGAAAAGATGGATGTCAGTCTTCTGAACACAGCCCTTGATATGAGTCTGCAAACCAGCACACCGATCATTCCCGGTGTCGATTCTGTTACCAACGCCTCATCGCGCAGTGCAATAAAGCTCGATAAAAACAAGAAAGGTGAAAAGACCCTCTCATTCGAGGAGATCAGCAAACCTGATCCGATATCCCATACGCGTCACGCAAAGGGTATGATCATTGCCGAGATTATCTTGGGAATTATCATGGCCGTCGCCGCCGCCATAGGTATCGTCGTTACTGGCGGGCTTGCAGCAGTTCCAGCATATCTTGTCACAGCTGCTTTGATCGGTGGGACACTCGCGACCGCAGGACAGATGTTCATCCTCGTGGCCGACATGGTCGCGGACGGAAATGGACCCGGGCTTTCGGGTTTGCTGGCACAGGCCGGGACCGATGTCATCTGGCCGCATGGTGCCATCCTTGACCCGGCCAATGCTGGTCTGGTCGGCCCCTTGCAGATCAGCGGCACGCTTCAGCTTCCTGATGATCGCATGAAGTCTGCAAACCCCTTCGCCGAATTCCAGGCGATTTATGGCCCAAAAGAGGAGATGACCGATGAAGTTTGATACCGTTTCAATCGTTTCTGTCGACACGGCGAATAACGTGTTGGCCGCAGACCAAGACAAGCTCATTACCGGGTTTCGGTATCGTGAAAGGCACGTCCGTGTTGAGGGTGAATTTGGCCCCTGGCGCATTGTCAAAGGCGGTTCGGGCCAACTTTTGCATGTTGAGGTGCCGTTCGCGTCCGGCCGCATGCAAGGATCTGGAAAGGCCGTCGATTTGACCGGGGTCGTAATGAAGATCGAGCTTGCGCTTAAACTCATCCCCGTACCTGAAACACCGGATCAGAAACATCTGGTATTTGACATCGAAGATGCTCTTGAACGGGCGAATTCAAAGGAAGGCGCTCATGCGCTGCGGATTGTTGATCCTTCGGGCAAAATCCCTTCTCTGAAGCTCAACGTGGTTCGCGAAGTCGTTCCAACATGCCTGTCAAAACACGTCGATAAAGTCTCGTTTGTGTTTGCAAGTGTGGCTACAAAAACGACCGGCGGCCTGGAAATGCCGCATAATGCATGGCGGTATGTCGAATTGGGTGATGGGTCTGCTTATCTTGCGATCATGGGATGCGAAACGGCGATAACTGATACGACGATGGACCCTAAACTTATCAAACCAAAGCTGGATCGCATTTTTGCTCTGTCAAAGCACGCAGTTCAGAACCGGATCATACTCCCTTACCTCAACAACAGTTTCAAACCAAAAGCGCACTTTAAGTACAATCCGAAGTCAAAGGTGATTGCCAATAGCAAGCCGATCAAGTTGCCAAAGATGGAGCACGGCATCTGGTGGGTCGATCCGACGATTAATTCAATCACGTTCACCTTGGTTCCCGGCCATCTACGCTGTGTGGTCAAAACCGTCAGCAAGATGCCGCTTTGGACCACGTTCAATTGCGATTTGACCATGAACATGCCGCTTAAGGTCGTGAACCACAAAGTGCAGTTCGCTGTGGATCCAAAACCTGGCGTGACGCATAGCGTGGGTTTGCCACCGGGACTGGACGTCTTGGTCGGCTGGTTTGTAAATTGGATCGTCGGTTTCTTTCACGAACCTATCGTGGCCCTTTTGTCCAACATCTCAAAACGGATGCAGTCTCTCAACAGCCCGTCTGTTCAGCCGGTTTCATGGCTGGGATTGCCGGATTTTCGTGTCGACAAATCTGGGCTTGGTGATTGGCTTTGGCTTGGAGAAGCCCAAGACCTGGAGCCGGGGCACGTAGAGAGAAAGGCGACGATAGAAATGGCGCAATGAGCGTCACCAAAATAGCTTGGGCCACCCCTGCGGGCGGTCCGGCAACCTCATCAAATGAGAAGCCCCAGATTGTTTAAAGTGACCCGCCGCAATGCATGTTTCTGGTCAAAAATCAGGCTTGGTTTTCGAACGGATCAACGACTTCTGGACGCGGACAAACCGCGCTTTTTCTGCGGACGCTTTAACGTCAGTTTCAGAAATAGTAGATGATCAAAAAACGGTTGTTTGCGCGCGTGACCCTAATGCAGCGTTGCGACCCGTAAAGCACAAAGCGCGCTATCCGTTTCATCGAATATATAGTTCATCCACCCAATCAGAAGACGTTTCGAGACCGTCACTGTTTTTGATCGCCCGACTTTACCTTTGCCCCGACTTGCACCTGAATTGCCGCTTGAGGATTTCGCCAAAGGCATGGGCCGCGGGTTCTGTTACCCGTCGCTCCGCGACGAAATAGCCGAACTCGATGGTCAGCGTCTGCTCCCACGGGATCAATACGATCCCATCTGCAAGCTCGGGATCAATAGAAACGGAATCGGCGAAAGCAAAACCGAGACCTCCATGCACCAGCCGATAGGCGGCTGTGCCGACTGACACCTCATAGGCCGGTTTGTCCAGCCCGACGACCTTGCTGTCAATCAGACGACGCATCACCGTAGCATCGTCAAGCGCAATGTAGGGGACACCACGCATGTCTGGCGGCCCGAGGCGCTTACGCGAAGCGAGCGGGTGGCCGCGCGCCAAAGCAATGCACAGCGTGGTGGCCCCGAGCGGTATAGGGTCCAGCTTCTCGACTGGCAGCGGCAACGCCGAGACACAGATATCGAACCGCTGGTGCATGATCCGACGACCCAGGTCCCGCCGCAGCATGATTTCCAACTTCACCGGTTGATCAGGGTGTACTGCGGCAAACTCGGCAATGGCGGGAAGAACGAGACCATTGGCAATCCGTGTTTGCGAGACGATCCGAAGCGGGCTGCGCATTTCCTGATTCATCTGGCCGAAGACAGTCGGCAGATCGTCGATCTGGGCAAGGAGGCTTAGGGCTTCTGGATAGAATGTCTCAGCCTGAGGCGTTGGGATCAGCCGCTTTTGATCCCGGCTGAACAAGCTGACGTCAAACTCCTGTTCCAAGAGCGCCAGCTGCCGGCTTGCGGCGGATTGACTTAGATGCATGCGGTCTGCGGCCCGCGCTAGCGTGCCTTCCTCCATCACGTAAACGAAGATGCGTAAAGATCGGATATTCATTGTTCTATTTATTCGATTTATAAATGCATTAATTGCGTTTTTTATATGTTATGTCCTTTGCTAAGCTCCAGCAAGACCTTTGACGGCGCCGAAAATAGGCGCCGACGTTTGTGGGAGGACATCATGGAAAGACGCGACTTTATGAGACTTGGCCTGTCAGCCTCTGCCATGCTGGCAGCAGCTCCTGTGCTGGCCGAATGGGCGCCTCGCCGCCCCATCAATGCGATATTGCCCTACTCAGCGGGTGGCGGCACGGACGCCCTGGCGCGCGCGGCTGCGGCTTCGGCGGACGGCATTCTGCCGGTGCCGCTTGTGATTGTGAACAAGCCGGGGTCTTCCGGTATTACCGGTGCTACCGAAGCGGCCGCTGCACGGCCCGATGGCAATACGGTAATGGTCACCTCTTCTGGGTCTTTCCTATTAACCTCGATGCTCCGCGAGACAGACGTCAATCCGTTCGACAGCTTCGATATCATTGCTCAGATCGGCAACCTGACACCAGCCGTTATTGTACCGGCCAACAGCCCTTTCCAAAACGTGCAAGATCTGGTCGATGCCGCAAGGGCGAATCCGGGATCATTGCGGTGGGCACACAACGGGCGTGGTGGGTTCCACCATGTTGCTGGCCAAAGCTTCCTCAACCGTAATGACCTTGCGGCGCAGGACGTGCCGTTCAAAGGGGGTGGTCCGACCCGGGCAGCCGTGATTGGCGCGCAGGTCGATTTCGCCTTTGTGGGTATTCAGCAGGCCGCAGGTTTTGAGAACGAATTGCGAGTCCTCGCGCTTGCCGCACCCGCGCGCGACGCGATCCGTGACGATGTCCCGACGCTGGCCGAGCTGGGTTTTGATTACGTTGCGGTTTCATCTCCGATCGTGTTCTTTGCTCCAAAGGGAACAGCCCCCGAAATTATCAGCGGCATGGAAGCAGCCTTGAGGGCCATTACCGAAACCAAGCAGTTTTCAGACCTGATGCGCGAACGCGGCAACGTGCCTGCGTTCCTGAACGGGGCTGATACTGAGACACTGTTGCGCCAGATGCAGGAAGACACCCAACCCGTCATCAATGCGCTGAAGTCGCAAGGATAACGCAATGTCCGCAGAGGCAGCTCCCGCCTCGCGGGCCGTCGGCCTGGCGCTCATCCTGATCGGGATGAGCGCAATCGTCACAAGCATGGGCATTAGCCTTGATCAATACGGGCGTTGGGGCGCACGGTACTTTCCGCTGGGCGGGTCGGTGGCGCTGATGTTGCTGGGGATTGCAGAGCTTTGGGGCAAAAAGCCATCGCCAGCCATAGAGCGGCGGCATCTTCCGGCTATCGGCGCGCTTTTGGTCCTGTCGCTAGTCTATGTCTGGTCGATCTCAGCGTTTGGCTATCTTCTTGGTACCGCGCTAGCCGCCCCTCTGGCCCTCTATATCTTCGGGGTTCGTAATCCGATCGGCCTTGCTGCTGCGGCAACGCTTTGTCCTGCCGTCTATCATAGTATTTTCTTTGTTGCGTTGGGTGTCTTTCCACCACTTGGCAAGTGGTTCGACCTGCTTGATGTCATCGGAGGCTATTGAGCGATGGATATCTTCACTGGCCTTGTCACGGTTTTGGGCGACCCAATCCTGTTAGGCTGGGTATTTTTGGCCTCCATTGTGGGGATGATCGTGGGTGCCATTCCGGGCCTGACGGCCTCTGCTGCGATTGCGATGCTCCTGCCGCTCACGTTCTACATGGAGCCACTGCCGGCGCTCGCCTTCCTCTATGTCATTGGAAAGTCGGGGCGATATGGCGGATCTATTGCTGCGATCCTGTTCAACACACCGGGCACAGCTGCCTCGGCGGCAACGCAGCTGGACGGGTATCCTCTGGCCCAACAAGGCAAAGCGGGCAAAGCGATGAAGGTCGCGACAATCTCGTCGGTGATTGGTGACTTCACCGGCGAGATCCTTTTAATCATTGGGGTCGCATGGATCGCTGCCATCGCGCTGAAGCTTGGACCCCCAGAGTTGTTCGCGGTCTACTTTGCGGCGTTCGTCGTGATCGGCTCCGTCATTGGTAAATCCGTGACGCGGGGTCTAGCTTCGGCGGCCCTTGGCATCCTTGTGGCGATGATCGGATTGGATCCCATCAGTTCGACCGAGCGCTTCACCTTCGGCAGTTTCGATCTGACCAATGGTATCTCCTTGGTACCCCTGATGATCGGTATCTTCGTTTTGGGCGAGGTCTTCACCCAGATCGAGGAACGCGGGGCCAAAGCGGAGATGGTGATAACCGGCGAAGGCGATGCCGCGCGCAATGCGCTGACCTGGGCCGAGTACAAACCTTGCGTACCGCATGTCATCCGCTCGGCGCTAATCGGCTCGTTCATCGGGATGCTACCGGGGCTGGGATCCGCCATCGCCGCCTTTGTGGCTTACGGAGAGGGCAAGCGTCGTGCGGAGAACCCTGACGACTGGGGTAAAGGAGCGCTCGAAGGGATCGCCGCGCCCGAGGCGGCGAATAACGCGGTGAGCGGACCGTCCATGGCGCCTTTGCTGACTCTGGGCATTCCCGGCTCGACCATTGGCGCAATCCTGATCGGAGTCTTCTTGATCCACGGCATCCAAATCGGGCCGACGATGTTTCTGACGAGCCGCGATCTGGTCTTTGCGCTGTTCGCCTGCGGGTTGATCGGGATCGTGATGTATGGCGTGATCGGGTACTATGGCGCGGCCTACGTTGGACGGTTCATCACGCGTATTCCGACACAGGTGCTCTATCCCATCATCTTTCTGACCTCGTTTGTTGCGGCCTACACGTCGCGCGGAAACCTGTTCGATGTCTACGTCATGGTCGCCGCGGGATTTGCCGGATGGGCGATGCGCAAACTGCAGTTCAATCCAGCAGCCTTCGTGATCTCTTTCGTTCTCGCCGGCGGCGCGGAAGAAGCCTTTCGCCAGGCGCTGCTGCTGAGCGACAACGGACTAATGATCTTTCTGACCCGTCCCATTGCACTGGTGTTCCTTTTGATCGGCATCACGGCAATGATTGCACGGGTGCGCAGCGTTAAGAAACAGGCGCGGGCCGCCTCACTGAGGGATGTATGATGACCGCACCATTGAAAGGCATCCGGGTTGTCGACTGGACCCATGTTCTGGCGGGACCGGCCTGTGCTTACTATCTGGGTCAGTTAGGGGCAGAGGTCATCAAGGTTGAAGGGACGGGCCGGGGAGACGCGATGCGTTACCGCGGCGGCAGTGATCCCGACCGCGCATCAGACGGGATGAGCACGGCATTCCAGACTCAAGGAGCAGGCAAACGCTATCTCGCAGTGGACCTAGAATGTCCCGAAGGTCGCGAGGTTTTCGCCCGGCTGATACGCTCGGCCGATGTGCTGGTCGAAAACCATCGCCCCTCAACCCTAGAGCGGCTTACACTCACAGAACGCCACACAAGGGCCATCAACCCCCGTCTGATCCACTGCGCGATGACCGGCTATGGACGCGACAACCCGATGTCAGATGCTCCGGCCTATGACATCAATATTCAGGCGATCAGTGGTCTCATGGCCCTGACAGGGGACACGGACACGGGGCCAATGCGCACAGGTGCGCCAATCATTGACTATGCCACAAGCATGGCGGGGGCCTTGGGTGTCATGTCAGCGCTGACGGCGCGCAGCCAAACCGGCGAGGGTAGTTTCGTCGATGTGTCGATGCTAGAGACGGCATTCGCGTTGATGTCGTCCATGATCACCGACCACCATCTTACAGGGATAGAACCGCAACGACGCGGAAACGCTGCCAACAGTAGGTCGCCCTCGGCCGGAACATTCGCCTGTCAGAACGGACACATAAGTCTTGGCGTGAACGAAGAGGCCCAGTTCCAAGCGCTGGCGACTGCAATCGACAGGGCAGAATGGCTGAACAATCCACGGTTTGCGACTCCAGATGCGCGGAATGAAAACCGCGCTGATATTGTGAAGGAGTTAGCGGCAGTCTTACTGACGAAATCAGCCGCTGAGTGGGAAGATATCCTGCTGGCAGCAGGCGTGCCATGCGCGCGCTTGCGTGGACTGGCTGAGGCGCTTGATCTGCCTCCTGCAGTTGACCGGCGTTTTGCGACGCGCGGCCCGGCAGGTTTTCCGGGGTTACCGTTCACGTGTGGCTCTGCGTTGCCAAATACGCCGCCTCATCGCTTGGGCGCTGACAGTCTGTCAGTCCTGAGTAATCTTGGTTTTGCCGATGCTGAGATCAATGAAATGCTCGCCAACGGCGTCGTTGAAACGGCTGATTGACATCAGCACATTGCCGCATAGAGGTGATCCGCGTCCTGCCCACTTTTTTGCAACGCATATGATGCAAACTATGATCGGGTCGCCTTGATACCACTCAATGATGCAGTCGCGAAGCATCCAACAAGTGGGTGCTTCGAATTCAAGTCTCTGTTCTCACTCAGCGTGAAGGATGAAGCTGCGATTTCGTCCGTGTACCATGTCCCAAGAACTTTCCGGTCAATGGTCATTACATCGCTTTGGCGTGGGTCCTGACCCTAGCAATGCATCGCGATCTTCTTCGACCTCGCAAGTCAGTAAGTCACGTTGTTCTGCCGTAATCTGCATTCCTTCGCGAAATCTGAAAAGTTGACGATTATCTCCGGCCCAAGAATTTGTTCACACAACGGTCTGGTTGAGAGAACCGCGCGGCTGAAGCCGCATCATTAGCCGGTTTTGTGGTCAATAAGATGACCGAAAAATCAATAAAACTCCTTATTTACAAGAGCCTTATTTCTGGCGGAGGAGGTGGGATTCGAACCCACGGTAGACTTTCACCTACGTCGGTTTTCAAGACCGGTGCATTCAACCACTCTGCCACTCCTCCGACATAGCCCTGTTAGCGGGTCATTTGTGATTCGAAAAGCAGGTTCACGCTTTGGGGAAATCCGCCGACAATTTGCCCAAGACTCTTTCAAAACGGCCAAACCGGCGCTATCGTCGCACCTTAGGTGGGCGATTGTCCCGTGGGACTGCGTTTTGGGGCCGACCCGACAGATGCTGAGCAGCAATAAATGCGGCCGAAAACGGCTGAAGCCCCGGTATTCCGGGGCGCAATGAAGGGGCAAAGAATGACGGGCAAAGTGTTTTTGAGCGCTAAAAGGTGGCCGATATCACTGGCGCTGATCACGGCGATGGGGCTGGCGGCATGTGATGAGAATGGCGAATTTGCCTTCCCCACATCCGAAGGCGCTGAAACGCAGGCTCCGGTGCCTGCAAATGCGCCAAACCAGCGGGTTCAAAGCAGCGATATTGAACGCCCGGATATCTTCGAAGTCACGGACCGCGGTCTGTGGGACGGACGCCCTTCACTGGGTGGTGTCTGGGTTGCGCACCCTGATGTGCAGGATCCTGACCGCGTCGTCATTCGCAACACCGAAAACGGCCGCTCGATCGTTGGCGCGCTGTTCCGCCGCGAGCGCGAGAACCCCGGACCTTTGTTGCAGGTGTCGTCTGATGCCGCAGAAGAGCTTGGTATTCTGGCCGGATCCCCGACGGAACTGAACGTTATTGTGCTGCGTCGCGAGGAAACGGTCATCACCACCGATCCTGCAAATGCCGAAAACCCTGTTGTTGCCAGCCTGGAGGCACCTGTGACAATTGAGGCTGAACCGCTTGATCCGGTTGAGGCGAGCGAAACAGATGGGGCCGCAACTGCTGCTGCGGCGACTGCGGTCGTGCTGCCACCCGCATTGGAAGCGGCAACCGCTGCCGCTGAACAGGCTGCGGCAGCGACTGCATCTGCGACGCAGACAGCAACCGAAACTGCCGCTGCTGCTGTCACTGCCGATGGCGAGGATGATGCAGCAGAAGGGGCCGAAACCATTGACGTCTCTGCCGTGCTTGCGGCACCTGCGCCTGAACCGGTCGTGCCGACAGAACCTTTGCCGCAAGGATCGACTGCGCAAATCGGAGTGTTTAGTGTTGAAGCCAACGCCGGAGGCGCCGCGCAGACGATTATTGCATCCGGCATTCAGGCGGCTGTCTTACCCGAAGAGCTCGGCGGTCGCACCGTCTGGCGCGTGATTGCCGGGCCGTTGACCGACACAGGTCAGATTGCGCAGCTTAAGCAATTGGGCTTTGTCGATGCCTTTGTGATCGAAGACGAAGCCGACGAAGAATAGCGGATCAGGAAAGGACCCCCCAAGATGCGTTTTGGATGCTTTCGCCGTCTTGCTTTGGCCGCCACATTCATAGCGGCCCCGTTTTGGGCGCATGCGTTTGAGACCAAGGCAGAGGCCGCGTATATTTACGATCAGACAACCGGCACCGTGCTACTGTCGAAAAATGCGCAAAACCCTTTGCCGCCTGCGTCAATGTCAAAGCTGATGACGATCTACATGGCGTTTGAGGCTGTCGCTGATGGCCGCCTTGATATCAACGAGGAACTTGCCGTTTCAAGCCACGCCGCCAGCTTTGGCGGGTCGTCGATGTTTCTTGATACTACCGACCGGGTATCAGTCGAGGATTTGTTGCGCGGCGTCATCGTGGTCTCTGGCAATGATGCCAGCGTCGTTTTGGCCGAGGCACTATCGCCGGATGGTACTGAAGCGGGCTTTGCCCGGATGATGACGGATCGGGCCCGCCAGATGGGCATGATGAATTCGACCTTCGTCAATTCAAGCGGCTGGCCTGCCGCCGGGCACCGGATGTCGATGGAAGACCTTGGTATTCTGGCCAATCGGCTGATCACCGATTTCCCAACTTTCTACCCGCTCTTTGCCGAAACAGAGTTTGCTTTTGACGGGCGGGTCCCGTCTAATTCTCGCAACCGCAACCCGGTGTTGTCGATGGGGATCGGAGCCGATGGCCTTAAAACCGGCCATACCGAGGAAGCAGGGTTCGGCCTTGTCGGGTCTGCCAAACAGGGCGACCGCCGTGTGATTTTCGTGATTACCGGGCTTGAAACACGGCAGGAACGGGCCGAGGAATCCTCTAAAATCATCAATTGGGCGTTTCGCCAGTTTGCGGAAAAAGAAGTGGCCGAAGCGGGAACGCGGATCGCCTCTGCTGATGTCTGGATGGGTGAGTTACCGACCGTTGGCCTTACGGTTGCAGAAGATTTTTCGCTCTTGGTCCCGGTTTTGAACCAAGGCGATATTGACGCCGAAGTGGTCTATAATGGCCCGATTGAGGCGCCGATCAGTGCCGGACAACAGTTGGGTGAATTGGTGATCACGCTTGATGAGCTTCCTGAAAAGCGCATTCCTTTGGTGGCGGACGCTGATGTTGCGCGTGGTGGCTTTGCTACCCGGATGCGCACCGCGGCGTTGGTCCTGTGGCAGAAATACGGACCCGGTAGCGGCGACGAGGTGGCCGAGGAGGCATGACCGCGCCACGCTTTATTACATTTGAAGGCATTGATGGTTCTGGCAAGTCGACGCAATCGCGTCGCTTTGCTGATCATCTGCGTGCCCAAAATCAAGATGTCGTATTAACCCGTGAACCAGGCGGCAGCCCCGGGGCCGAGGAAATTCGCCAACTGGTGCTGACGGGTGATCCTGACCGCTGGTCGCCGGAAACCGAGATTTTGCTTTTCACTGCCGCGCGCAGGGATCATCTGGAAAAAACGATTGAGCCTGCCTTGGCACAAGGCAAGACAGTGATCTCGGATCGCTTTGCCGACAGCACGCGCGTCTACCAAGGGGCGACGCGCGGTGATCTGCGTGGCATGGTCGATAAGCTGCACAGGCTTATGATCGGACGCGAACCAGATTTGACTTTCATTATTGATATGGACCCCGCCACAGCGCTTGAGCGTGGTCTGGCCCGCAAATCAGGTGAAGACCGGTTTGAGGACTTCGGGCTGGGATTTCAGGAAACCTTGCGCCATGGCTTTCTCGCTTTGGCCCATGACAATCCCAAGCGCTGCGTCCTGATCGACGGCAACCGCACGCCCGACCAGATCGCCAGCGAAATCTCGGCGCACGCATGAGCGACGATGACATCCCTGAACCCGATCGGATTGCGGGTGCTCCGCATCCGCGTGAAACCCGCGACCTCTTTGGCCAGTCCAAGGCCGAGGCGGATTTTCTTGAAGCTTTCGGGGCAGGGCGGTTGCATTCAGGCTGGCTCATCACCGGGCCGCGCGGCGTGGGAAAAGCCACGTTGGCGTGGAAGATCGCTACTTTTCTGCTGTCTGACCCGGACGTTGGTCTTTTCGGTGATCCAACGCTTGCCATTGATCCCGAACACCCCGATGCCCGATTGATCCAGGCCGGGGCGCATCCGCGCCTGTCACTTATCCGACGCCCGTGGGACGACAAGACGAAGAAGCTGAAATCCGACATCACCGTTGATGCGGTGCGCGGCTTGAAAAAGTTCTTTCATATGTCTGCCGCTGACGGCGGCCGTCGTGTGGTCATCGTGGACGCTGCGGATGAATTGAACCGCAATGCGGCCAATGCGATCCTGAAGGAGCTTGAAGAGCCACCGGCAAACTGCACGATCCTGTTGATTGCACACCAGCCGTCGCGCCTGCTGCCAACGATCCGGTCGCGGTGTCGCGAATTGCGTTGTGCCCGGTTGAACGCCGATGATCTGCACCGGGCACTGGTGCAGGCCGGGCACCACTCTGACCAGACAGAGAGCCTTGCTGCACTTGCTGGTGGTTCTGCCGGTGATGCGATCCGGTTGCTGAACCATGATGGGCTGGCGCTCTATGCTGAGTTGGTCAAAACCTTGGACAAACTGCCCCGCATTGACCGGCCCTCGGCGCTGCGGCTTGCGGACGCTTGCGTGGGAAAGACCGGCGAAGTGCGGTTCGGCATGACGCTTGATCTGATTGATCTCTTTTTGTCGCGTGCCGCGCGTGCCGGACTGATGGGCGAGCCTGCCGCGCAAGGTGCACCCGGAGAGGCGCGGCTTTTGGCGCGTATCGCGCCGGATGATCGCGCGGCGCGCAACTGGGCGCAGCTTCAGCAGGATTTGACAGATCGGTCACGGCATGGGCGCGCGGTGAACCTTGACCCTGCGGCGTTGATACTTGATATGATTTTCAAGATTGAAGAGACGGCACAAGGGACCGCCGTAGCCTGAAAGCCGCGAAATGACCCAAGCGACCATCGTTGACAGCCACTGCCACCTTGATTTCCCTGATTTCGATGGTGAGCGGGACGACCTGATTGCGCGTGCGCTTGATGCTGGCGTGACCCGTATGGTCACGATCTGCACCAAGTTGCGGCTGGAACCACAGGTGCGTGCGATAGCTGAAACCTATGCGCCTGTCTTTTATGCGGCAGGCACCCATCCGATGAGTGCGGCTGATGAATCGCTTGCCACGTTCGAAGAGCTGGTCACCTTGGCTGAGCATCCCAAATTTGTCGGTATTGGTGAGACGGGTCTGGACTATCACTACACCGTTGAAAGCGCTGATATTCAGCAGCAATCCTTGCGGGTGCATATTGCGGCCGCACGTGAAACAAAGCTGCCGTTGATTATTCATGCGCGGGCCGCCGATGATGATATGGCGCGGATCCTGCGTGAGGAATTCGACAACGGAGCCTACACCTGCGTCATGCATTGCTTTTCCAGCGGTGCTGAACTGGCCAAAGCCGCGCTGGACATGGGTTTCTACCTCTCCATGTCAGGCATCGCAGCTTTTCCAAAAAGTCAGGAACTGCGCGATATCTTTGCAACGGCCCCCATTGACCGCGTGTTGGTCGAAACGGATAGCCCGTATCTGGCGCCGCCGCCATTTCGGGGCAAACGCAATGAACCCGCGTACACGGCCCATACAGCCAAAGTAGGGGCTGAGGTATTTGGTCTGTCCTACGAAGATTTTGCCAAGCAAACGACTGCAAACTTCGACCGCCTGTTCTGGAAGGCCGTGCAATGACCGATCAGATCAGTTTTCGGATATTGGGCTGTGGCTCTTCGGGTGGTGTGCCACGTCTTGGAGGGCTTTGGGGGGCGTGTGATCCATCCAACCCCAAAAACCACCGCACCCGCTGTTCGCTTTTGGTGACGCGGACCAGCAAAGATCAGATCACGCGGGTCTTGATTGATACGTCGCCCGATCTGCGCGCGCAGCTGCTCGCCGCCGAAGTGGGCCGCTTGGACGCTGTCGTTTATACGCATGCGCACGCCGATCATGTCCACGGCATTGATGATCTGCGGATGATCGTGTTCAACATGCGCGAACGCTTGCAGGTCTGGGCCGATGGCGACACCAGCAACGACCTGTTGGGCCGGTTTGGGTACATCTTTGCGCAGCCGAAAGGATCGAACTATCCGCCGATCTGCGAGTTGAATGCGATCAAGGGCGATATCACGGTCAGCGGGGCAGGGGGCGACATTGTTCTGCGCCCGTTTGAGGTGGAACATGGTAATATTGAAGCATTAGGTTTCCGTATTGGCGATGTCGCCTATCTGCCTGACGTATCAACGATCCCGGATGATGTCTGGCCCATGCTGGACGAGTTGGACTGCTGGATCGTGGATGCGCTGCGGCGCGACCCACATCCCACACATTCGCATTTGGCCAATACGCTGGAATGGATCGCGCGGGTGGCGCCGAAACGCGCAATCCTGACCAATATGCACAATGATCTGGATTATGCGACGGTCGCGGCAGAGACGCCAGAACATATCCAACCGGCTTATGATGGCATGACCCTGACAGTCGACGCCGAATAAAGGGATACCCAATGGCCGCGCTGATTGATGTTATTCTGCCGGTCTTTCTGGTTATCGGCTTTGGATATGTCGCTGTCTGGAAAGGGTATTTCAGCGATGCAGGCGTCGATGGGTTGATGAAGTTCACCCAAGGCTTTGCCATCCCCTGTCTTTTGTTTCGGGCGATCTCGACGCTGGACCTAGGCCAGAACTTTGATCTGGGGTTGATGGGCAGCTATTACATCGCAGCCTTCGCCTGCTTCATGATCGGAATGCTGGGCGGGCGCTATATTTTCGCACGCGACTGGGAAGACAGCGTTGCCATCGGGTTTTGCTGCCTCTTCGCGAATTCGCTGTTGCTGGGCCTGCCGATCACCGAACGGGCCTATGGGGTCAGCGCACTTGAAGCCAACTATGCCATCATCGCGATCCATTCGCCATTTTGCTATGCCGTCGGCATTACCGCGATGGAGATCGCGCGCAATCGGGGCGGCAGCATCGCAGCACTGCCCGGCAAGGTGCTGAATGCGATGTTCCACAATGCGCTGATCGTGGGGATCAGCTTGGGGTTCATCGTCAATCTGGGCGGCATCCCGCTGCCTGTTGTCTTGACAGACGCGATTGACCTGATGGTGCGGGCGGCTTTGCCTGCGGCCCTTTTTGGATTGGGCGGTGTGCTGTATCGCTACCGGCCCGAAGGCGACATGCGCACGATCATGTTCGTTGTTGCCGTATCGCTAATCTTGCAGCCGCTTTTGGTTTGGGGGCTGGCAAAGGCCAATGATTTGTCAGATGCAGCACTCCGCTCAGCAATCCTGACGGCTGCAATGGCACCGGGGATCAACGCTTATGTGTTTGCGAACATGTATGGCAAAGCCCGCCGTGTTGCGGCCTCATCGGTGTTGGTGGCAACCGCTTTATCGGTCCTGTCCGTTTGGGTCTGGTTGTCCGTACTGCCCTAGACGCCTTCGACCAGAACAATCATGCTGGTTGCGTTTTCGCGCCGGATGCGCGCCACCTCTTGATATTCAGGATCGTTGTAAAGCGCCTTGGCCTGCGCGAAATCATCAAACTCAAACACCACATGCCGGTCAAATTGTGGGCCTTCTGGTTCTTCAGACGGGCCACCGCGTACCAAGGGCCTGCCACCGTAGCTTTCGATGATCGGTGTGTCGCGGATGATGTATTCTTGATAGGCCTCCGGGTTCGTGACGGTGATATGTCCAATGATATAGCCTTTGGGCATGGTGCGCTCCTTTGATTGGTTGGGCTCACGCTTGCCTGTCTTGGTCGAAATGACAAGCAGCTGCGATTTTGTGAGCGCCTGCATGCGTTGACTTCGATAACGCCACACTACCTTAGCGAGGTGCAAGATGGAGTAAATCAATGCGCTTACTGGTGACTTTTGTGATCTTTTTAGGGGTGGCATCCTTCGCGCAAGCGCAAGGGCGCGCTGCATCAGTCGGCGTGCAAGAAGTCGAGATGCGCGCTTTGGCCGAAACGGTGCCGGTTTTCGCCGAAGTCACAACAGCACGCGATGGCAATGTCGCGGGGCGCGTCGCCGGGAATGTGGAGACTGTCGTTGTTTTGGCAGGCACTCGTGTTGAAAAGGGTGATTTGCTTGTCGAATTGAACGATGACCTGCTGACGATCCAACTTGCGCAGTCACAAGCGCAGCTTGCCGAGGCCGCCGCCGGGATTGAAACAGCACGCGCGCGTGTCGACCGGGCGCGCGTCGCCCTCGACAGGGTTGAGGCGCTGCGCGGCGGCACATCATTCAGCCAAGGCCGTTTTGATGACGCACAAGCCGATTTTCTAGAAGCCGAAGCGCAGTTCGTTGAGGCCCAAGCCCGCGAGAAAAGCGCGCAGTCACGCGTTGCTGAAACCAGCTACCAGTTGGACCGCAGTCAAATCCTTGCCCCGTTTTCGGGTGTCGTGCTTGAGGTGAACACGATTCCGGGCGCGTTTATTCAGGCGGGCACACCTGTTGTGCGGCTCTTGGATACCGACGCGTTTGAGGTGCGGGCAAGTGTGCCGTCGCGCTACACCGCTTTCCTTCAGCCCGGTCAGATTGTTGCTGCAAGCACCGAAACCGGCGCGGAGCTGACGTTAGAGTTGCGTGCGGTTCTACCGGTCGAGGACCCATCCACGCGCACCCGCGCTGTATTGTTTGCGGCCCCTGATCTGTCCAAGGTGACCAGCGCTGCAGTTGGCCAATCGCTCACGGTTGAAATCCCGGTGGGTGCCGCACGCGACGTTCTGTCGGTGCCCAAGGACGCATTGGTCCAGGCGCGGGGCGGGTGGACCGTTTTTGTAGCCGCCGATGATCAGGCGCAGCCGCGTCAGGTGACTTTGGGCGTGCCCTTGGGGGATCGTTATGAGGTCTTGGGCGGGTTGGCTCCGGGTGATCTGGTCGTTGTGCGCGGCAATGAACGCCTGCGCCCCGGTCAGGCCATTTCTGCCAATATGGTGGAGACGAACTGATGGATTTTATCCGTTACTCCATTGAACGTCCCGTCGCGGTCATCGCGGCTGTGTTGATTGCGGTTTTGTTTGGCGCGCTCGCGCTGACCCAAATCCCGATCCAACTGGCACCGGACGTGCGCAAACCCATCGTCGTGATTGAAACCAGTTGGCCCGGTGCGGCCCCGTCCGAGATTGAGCGCGAAATCGTCAACCCGCAGGAGGAAACGCTGCGTGGTCTTGATGGTCTGGAAATCATGACATCGCGGTCGCGGACCGGACAGGCTGAGGTGACACTTGAATTTGCGATTGGCACGGATATGAGCCAGTCGCTTTTGCTGGTGTCCAACCGGCTCGACCGTGTCGGCAGCTACCCGGCTGAGGCAAATGAGCCGACGCTGAACACCTCTGGCGCGGATGACAGCCCTATTGCCTGGGTTTTGATCACTGCCGCCGAAGGGAACATCCGCGATATCCCGTCCTACGGCGATTTTCTGGAAGACATCGTCAAAGACCGGGTTGAACGGATCCCCGGTGTTGCCGCCGTGAACGTCTTTGGCGGCGTGACCCGTGAATTGCAGGTCGTTGTAGACCCCCGACGTTTGTCGCGTTTTGGACTGACAGTGCCTGAAGTGGTGCAGCGGTTGCGTGCCGAAAACATCTCAATCTCGGCGGGTGATGTGGATGAGGGCAAGCGCCGCTATGTGGTGCGCACCGAAAGCAATCTGAACACCGAAGAGGCAATCCGCAATGTCGTTTTGCGCTCTGATGCCAGCAACGGTGGGACAGGACGTGTGCGGGTCAGCGACGTGGCGGATGTGGCTTTCGCCTTTAAGGAACCAACAGCCCGGCTGCGCTTTAAAGGCGAGGCGGGGCTTGCGTTCAACGTGGTCCGGGAATCCGGGGCCAATGTGATCACGGTCATGGAAGAACTGCGCATTGTCTTGGCCGAACTACAGGCCGGGCCTGTCGCCGATCAAGGGCTGATCATGGATCAGGTCTATGACGAGACGATTTACATCGAAGGCGCAATCGACCTTGTGACCAAGAATATCTACATCGGTGGTGCGCTTGCAGCGCTGATCCTGATGCTGTTCCTGCGATCACCACGGGCGGTGGTCATCGTGTCACTGTCCATTCCAGTGTCCATCGTCGCGACCTTTGTGGTGATGGCGGCGACTGGACGGACGCTTAACGTGATATCACTGGCTGGCATCGCCTTTGCTGTCGGCATGATTGTGGATGCGGCCATTGTCGTGCTGGAAAACATCTACCGATTGCGCGAAAAAGGTTACTCCCGGCGCGAGGCGGCTTATCTGGGGGCCAAACAGGTCTGGGGTGCCATCCTTGTGTCGGCCTTGACGACCGTGCTGGTCTTCGTCCCGATCCTGATCATGCAGCTGGAAGCAGGCCAGCTGTTCCGCGACATCGCTGTTGCGATTTCGGTCTCTGTTCTATTGTCGTTGGTCGTTGCTGTGACCGTCATTCCTGCGCTTGCCAGTCGATTGCTACGCCGCGACGACCAAAAGGCGATGAGGCTTTGGGGTATTGATCACCTGGCACGCGGCTTTCGCGATCTTGTGATGGCTTACGTGCGGATGACTGTCCGCTTCAGGACGATCGGCATCGTGATGGTCACCTTGATTGCCGGCGGTGCCGCTGTTGCAAGCTGGACGTTTTTGCCACGGCTGGAATACCTGCCCGAGGGCAATCGTAACCTTGTTTTCGGCCTGATCATTCCGCCGCCGGGCTACAACCTTGAAACCACCGAAACCATTGCGCAACGGATCGAGCGCGTCGCTCAACCACTATGGGAAGCCGCGCCGGAGACTGAGACCGAAGATGGCATTCCCACGATCGAAAGCTTCTTCTTTGTGGCAACGCCTGGCAACTCTTTCGTTGGGGCAGGGGCGGTGGATAGCCAGCGTGCGGGCGAACTGATCCCGGTGCTGAGCCAACCGATCTTTGCCGAGCCGGGTACGTTCGGTTTCATGACACAGCCCTCGCTGTTTGGGCGCGGCGTAGGCGGCGGACGTACGATTGAGTTGAATGTATCAGGGCAAGAGTTGGAAGATATCCTAGGCGTCGCGGGACGCGCTGCGGGTATTGTGTCCGGCTTGCTTCCGCGATCCGAAGGACACCAGTTCCGACCAATTCCGGGGCTGGAACTTGGTGCACCTGAGGTGCGCCTGATCCCCGATCGATTGCGCCTTGCCGATGCGGGACTGGACAGTTCCGGGCTGGCGGCGACGGTGGACGCCTTTAACGACGGGCTACGTGTGGCAGAGATTACCGTGGGTGCGGAACGCGTCGACTTGGTGCTTAAGGGCGATCCGTCCATCAATGAGGCCGCGCGCACGCAAGATGTCGGCAACTATCCGGTTGTCACGCCCAATGGCCAGATCGTGCCTGTATCAGCGCTGGCTGACGTGGTGCTGACGGCAGGTCCGACCGAGATCAGGCACCGCGAACGGTTGCGCACGGTCACGCTTGAGGTGCGACCAGCAGACAACTTGCCGCTCGAACAGGCCGTGGAACTGCTTGAAACCGAGGTTGTCGCGGTCCTGCAAGAACAAGGTATCCCAGACGATATTCGGCTCAGCGTGTCGGGCACTGCTGACCAGCTGAGCCAGACGTGGTCGGCCATTCAGATTAATCTGGTTGTTGCGCTGGTCATCGTTTTCCTTGTCATGGCGATCTTATTTGAAAGTTTCGTACTGCCTTTGGTCATCCTGATTGCCGTGCCTGTGGCGGCGGCTGGTGGGGTCGGGGGGCTGGCGGTTCTGAACCTCTATCAAACACAGCCGATGGACATGCTGACGCTTCTTGGGTTCGTGATCTTAGTGGGCATTGTGGTGAACAATGCGATCCTGATTGTGCACCAGACCTTGTTCCATCTTAGAGAAGAAGGGATGGACCCGGTCGCCGCGATTGAGGAGGCGACAAGCAACCGTATTCGCCCGATCTTTATGTCCACATTGACCAGCGTCATGGGCATGCTGCCGCTGGTGGTGTTCCCCGGTGAGGGATCAGAGCTTTATCGCGGCCTAGGCGCCGTGGTTGTTGGCGGGCTTTCGATGTCGGCCTTCCTGACGCTTTTGACGGTGCCACCGCTGCTGCGCCTTGTGCTGCGCAAGCCAGAGCCGCAGGAAGAAACTCTGGGTGCTGCCGCACCCGCCGAATAAGATAAGGCGGTTCAGCCCTACGTAAGGCTGAACCGCAATTCTTGACCAAATTCAACATCCTGTGAGCAAATGAGAATCGTTCTCATTTAAATTTACAATTGCGAATAAGTCTCATAAGCAGGTTTTCAATTGACACTCTGCTCTTGAAAGGACACTGGAATGAAGATGATGAAACACCTCTCACTTGCTGTTTTTGCGGCTACGCTGTCCACTGCGGCACTTGCAGATGAGAGCAAGTTCAAGGCCGTCACCACGTTCACGGTAATCGCTGATATGGCGCAAAACGTGGCCGGTGATGCCGCCATCGTCGAAAGCATCACGAAGGCCGGGGCAGAGATCCACGGTTATCAGCCGACCCCGCGCGATATCATCCGCGCGCAGGATGCAGATCTGATTTTGTGGAACGGGCTGAACCTTGAGCTGTGGTTCGAGCAATTCTTCAGCAACCTGTCTGATGTGCCCAGTGCGACACTGTCCGACGGCATTGAGCCGATGAGCATCTCATCTGGTGAATACGACGGCAAGCCGAACCCACACGCATGGATGAGCCTTGAGAGCGCACTGATCTATGTCGACAATATCCGCGATGCATTTGTTGAACATGACCCCGAGAATGCTGCGACCTATGAGGCGAACGCCGAGGCGTATAAGGCCGAAATCACGGCCGCTATCGCTCCGCTGCGCGAACAGATCCTTGCTTTGCCTGCCGAACAGCGTTGGCTGGTCAGCTGCGAAGGTGCGTTCAGCTATCTGGCCCGCGATTTTGAAATGCAAGAGCTATACCTCTGGCCGATCAACGCCGACAGCCAAGGCACCCCGCAACAGGTGCGTCGCGTGATTGATACAGTCCGCGAAAACAATATCCCGGCTGTCTTCTGCGAAAGCACCGTCAGCCAAGCGCCTGCGCAACAGGTCGCCCGCGAAACAGGTGCCGAATATGCAGGTGTGCTCTATGTCGATAGTCTGACCGACGCAGACGGGCCCGTGCCGACCTATCTTGATTTGCTGCGCGTGACGACTGAAACCATCGCGGCGGGCCTAACCGAATGACCCAAACTCCCGGTATCATCTCGCGCGATGTGACGGTGACCTACCGCAATGGTCACACGGCACTGCGCAACGCGAGCTTTGAAATTCCGACAGGGACCATCACGGCCCTTGTGGGGGTCAACGGTGCCGGGAAGTCCACGCTGTTTAAGGCGATCATGGGTTTTGTTCCCGCCGCGCGCGGTGAGATTTCCGTGCTGGGCATGCCAGTGAGCGAGGCGCTGCGCCGCAACATCGTGGCCTATGTCCCGCAATCAGAAGAGGTCGATTGGACCTTCCCTGTGCTGGTCGAAGATGTGGTGATGATGGGGCGCTACGGGCATATGGGCTTCTTCCGACGCCCCAAGCCTGCTGACCATGCGGCGGTGACGCAGGCCTTGGACCGGGTCAACATGGCAAAGTACAGGTATCGGCAGATCGGGGAACTTTCCGGTGGTCAGCGCAAACGTGTTTTCCTGGCCCGTGCCTTGGCGCAAGAGGGCCAAGTAATTTTGTTGGATGAACCTTTCACCGGTGTCGATGTGCAGACAGAGGATGCTATTGTCGCCCTGTTGCGGGATTTGCGCGATGAAGGGCGGGTGATTTTGGTGTCTACACACAACCTTGGCTCTGTGCCGGAATTCTGCGACCGGACGATACTCGTGAAAGAAACCATTCTCGCCTATGGCCTGACCGAAAAGACATTTACGCACGAAAATCTTGAATTGGCTTTTGGCGGCGTGCTGCGCCACTTCGTGCTTGGCGGTGCAGACCTGCACGATGATGACGACAGTCGCGAGATCCGGGTCATCACCGACGATGAGCGGCCCTTTATCGTCTATGGCGACGATCATCAAACTGCCAAAGACGAGACGAAAGAACCAACCTGATGGAATGGCTGCTGGAACCCTTCAGCTATGCCTACATGTTCAACGCCATGTGGGTCAGCGCATTGGTCGGTGGCGTTTGCGCGTTCCTGTCTGCGTATCTGATGCTCAAAGGCTGGTCGCTGATCGGTGACGCACTCAGCCATTCGATCGTACCGGGTGTGGCAGGGGCTTATATGCTGGGTCTGCCCTTTGCGCTTGGCGCTTTTGCCGCGGGGGGATTAGCGGCAGGGGCGATGCTGTTTCTCAATCAACGCTCGGGGTTGAAGGAAGACACGATCATCGGTTTGATCTTTACATCCTTCTTTGGCTTGGGCCTGTTCATGGTATCGCTGTCGCCTACTTCTGTCAGCGTGCAGACAATCACGATGGGCAATATCCTTGCGATCACGCCGTCAGACACGCTGCAACTGGCGATTATCGGCTTTGTGACGTTGGCTGTGCTGCTGGCAAAATGGAAGGACCTGATGGTCACCTTCTTTGACGAAAACCATGCGCGCTCAATCGGGTTGCGGCCAGACATCCTGCGGATCGTATTTTTTACCCTGCTGTCCGCATCCTGCGTCGCGGCCCTACAAACGGTTGGTGCGTTTCTTGTGATCGCGATGGTGGTGACACCGGGGGCGACGGCCTATCTGCTGACTGATCGCTTTCCAAAACTGCTTGTCCTCAGCGTCACGATCGGGGCAGGGACCAGCTTTGTGGGCGCATACCTTAGCTATTTCGCGGATGGCGCGACGGGGGGCATCATCGTTTCACTGCAAACGCTGATCTTTCTTGCGGCGTTTTTCTTTGCACCCAAACACGGCTATCTGGCCGCACGCCGCCGGGCGGCATCAGTGTTAGAGGCAGACTGATGGAAACTCTGCTGTTCCCATTCCAATTCGCGTTTATGAACAACGCATTTTTGATGATGGCGATCATCGCAGTCCCGACAAGCCTGTTGTCGTGCTATCTGGTTCTCAAGGGTTGGTCGCTGATGGGCGACGCGATCAGCCATGCGGTTTTGCCGGGGATTGTGCTGGCCTATCTGCTGAACATCCCGCTGATCATCGGGGCCTTTGTCGCGGGTATGTTTTGCGCCCTAAGCACCGGGTTTTTGTCTGCCAACAGCCGGGTGAAACAGGACACGATCATGGGGATCGTGTTTTCAGGAATGTTTGGGTTCGGTCTTGTGCTTTACACCAAAATCAGCACCGAAATGCACCTTGATCACATCCTGTTTGGGAACATGCTGGGTGTGAACGCGCAAGACCTTTGGACAGCAGGAGCCATTGCAGCCTTGGTCGCGACAGTCATCGTAGCGAAACGGCGGGATTTCATGCTGCATGCGTTCGATCCGGTTCAGGCGCAAGCGGTTGGACTGCGGGTCGGTTGGTTGCATTATGGCCTGTTGGCGCTGATCTCACTGACGATTGTCGCCACGCTGGCCGCTGTCGGGATCATCCTTGCCATTGGTTTGCTGATCGCACCGGGCGCGATTGCCTTTCTGACGACCAAGCGGTTCGCACTGATGCTGCCCATCGCGGTTGGGGTTACGATGATTTCCGGCTTTCTTGGGGTCTACCTGAGCTTCTTTATCGACAGCGCGCCGGCACCGACGGTCATTCTGGTTCTCACGCTTGTCTTTATTGTCGCGTTCATTCGCGCAAACCTGAAAGTCCGGCAAGCCACCAGCGTTTCCTAATCGCCGTCAGCGACACCTTCGGCCCGCAGCTTCGCACGGCGCGCGCGGTAGCTGGGCAGCACGATCAGCAGGGCCGCAACTGTCAGCAATCCCAAGGTCATGGGCCGTTCAAGAACAAAACCGATCCCGTCATAAATTTGCATGGACCGCGAGAAATTGTTTTCCAGCATTGGCCCAAGGATGAACCCGATCAGCAAAGGCGCAAGCGGATAGTCGGCAAAGCGCAGGATCGTGGCCGCGATGCCAAGTCCAACGAGAAGCAGCAACTCGGTCGCGTTGTTTTGCCCGATATAGGCCCCCATCATCGTGAAAAACAGGATGAACGGGATTAGGAAGGTCCGCGGAACAAGAAGCACTTTGGCTATATAGGGGATCAAGGGCAGGTTCAGGATCAAAAGGACCAGATTGCCCAGATACATTGAGATAATGACAGCCCAGAATATCTGCGGCTCATCAATCATCAGGCGCGGACCGGGTGACACATTCAGGGCGATCAATGCGCCAAGCAGAATGGCGGTCGTACCAGAGCCGGGAATGCCCAAGGTCAGTAGCGGAACGAAAGACCCGGTGCAGGCGGCATTATTGGCGCTTTCAGGTGCGGCAAGACCTTTGAGGCTGCCTTTGCCGAATTGCTCTTGTTCCTCTTTAGTGGCGATGTTGCGTTCAACCGCATAACCGAGGAAGGATGCAATCGTTGCACCTGCTCCGGGCAGCACACCAATCAGGAAGCCCTGTACAGACTGCCGCCCGATGACCGGTGCAATTTGTCTGGCTTCATCACGGGTGATGCGCAGGTCTTTAATTTCGCCGCCGCCTTCTTCGGTTTTGGACCTGGAGGGATCAAGCACAAGATAAATCGCCTCTGGCAAGGCAAACATCGCCATCGCCAGCGTGATAAACCCAAGACCGGACTGTAGATCCATGATCCCGAAAGTGAAGCGTGGCATGTTGAACAACACACCTTCACCGATCGTGGCCAGCATCAGCCCGACAAGCGTCATTAGCAGTGCCTTGGTCACTTGGCCTGTGCCTGCAAAAGCCGCAATAGCTGACAGGCCAACCACCATAAGCGCAAAGTACTCAGGCGATCCAAAGAGCAGGGCTACAGTGGACAAAGCAGGGGCAAAGATCATCAATAGGATCGCGCCAATCGTGCCACCGGCAAAGGATGAAATCGCGGCGACAGTCAGCGCCTTGCCGGCCTTGCCTTGGCGCGCCAGCGGGTAGCCATCAAAGCTTGATGCGACGGTCGAGGCCACACCGGGGGCGTTGATCAGGATGGATGAGGTGGAGCCACCAAAGATTGCGCCATAATAGACGCCCGCAAGCAGGATCAAAGCAGCCGACGGGTCACCGATAGAGATGGCGACGGGGATCATGATCGCGATAATCGACATCGGCCCCAAACCGGGCAGCATGCCGATGAATGTGCCAATCAGACAGCCACCAATCACCATTAGAATGTTTGTCAGGGAAAAGGCCGTCGCAAGGCCAATCATCAGTCCTTCAAGCATCGGCTACACTCCAAACACAAAGGGCCAGGGGCGCAGGAAGATACCCAGCACTTCCTGGACCAGATACCAGATGCCAAAAGCGGCAGCGAAAGCGACGGGGATCAGGATGTGCAAGCGACGCTCGCCCAGCAAAACCGATCCGATAATCAGGAAACCGACGGTCGAGCCGATAAAACCAAGCGGGCGCAACAGCAAAGCATAAGCGACCATCAGGCCCAGTAGAAACAGCGCCTGACCGATTTTATAGTCTTGCAACCGACGATAGTTAATCTCGCCTGCCTTGATGGTGCCGTCGCCTTTTTCAAACCCAAGCAAGATCAGAATTGCGGCAACCATACCCATCACAGACAGAACTTTGGGGAAGGTGGATGGCCAAATCGGATCGCGGCGCATGAAAGGTGCCAGCATGTCATCCATCGTGAAAAAAGCGGTGTAGGCATAGCCCGTGCACATCATCAAAATGATCAGTGCAATCCAGCGATCTAGCGCCATTGTCTTTCCCCCCAAATACGTCACGTCCGGCGGGTGACCCGCCGGACATAAAGGTAAACCCTAGAGGAAACCCAATTCGCGCATCAGATCGCCGATGACCTGTTCTTGGTTCTCAAGGAAGGACAAGAAGTCATCGCCGTTGTTGTAGATGTTGACCCAGCCGTTTTGGGCGCGCACGGCTTCCCATTCCGGTGTGTCGTACATTTTGGCAATGGCATCTTGGTAAGCGGCCAGTTTGTCATCCGGCAAACCGGGGGCTGCAAAGAATCCACGCCAGTTCACGAACTCGGCTTCGATGCCTTGCTCGTTCATTGTGGGTGCATCTGGATAGCTTTCAATCCGTTCGGGCGCAGTGATGCCGACAATCTTGACTTCGCCAGCTTCGGCCAATGCGATGGCTTCGGAAAAACCTGTGCTAAGTGCTGCGATTTCGCCCGACAGCAATGCCGCCATGGCTTCGCCACCTGCGTCATAAGGAATGTACTTCACTTCCGTTGGGTCTTCACCTGCGGCCTTCATCACGATGGCTGCAACAAGGTGATCAAGTCCACCTGGAACAGACCCTCCGCCGATCGCGGTACCACTGGGATCAGCTTGATAGGCGGCAATCAGACCGGCCATGTCGTCCACGGGGCTGTCTTTGCCCACAACGATGGCGGCATAGTCACCAATGGTGCCGGCCACAAGCGTCAGATCACGGAAGTTCTGCGGGAACACACCTGTCAGCGAGCGGATCACGATTGGGGTCGAGTTGACCATCAGCGTGCCGTGCTGGCTTTCTGCGTTTTCGATCAGGTAGCCGATGGCCTTACCGCCGCCGCCGCCTGACATGTTTTCATAAGATGCCTGGCCAATAAGGCCAGAGGCCGTCAGCGCCTCGCCTGTGCCGCGTGCTGTCCCGTCCCAACCGCCACCGGCACCGCCGGGGATCAGAAAGTGGATGCTGTCAACGACCTGATGGCCGTCCGCCGCTGCAGGTGTGCCGAGTGATAAAGCAGCCGTAGCCGCAGCCATCACAACCCGGCGGGTCATGTTAAACGATTTCATTGGTTTCCTCCCATTTGACAACTGTCCGCTTGGCGGCTCAGTTAACAAACTCGATCATAGCAACCTGACACCGACCTGTCATGGCGCAAGAAAGGCATGTGACACGATGAGGTTTCTTCTTGTCGAAGATAACATTGAACTGGCAAAAGCGATTTGTTCAAGGATGCAACTCGACGGGCATGTCGTTGATCATGCAGAGAGATTAGAACATGCTGTCGCCTTTTCTGAGACCGGCGAATATGATCTGATCCTGCTGGACATCATGCTGCCCGATGGCGACGGGCGCAGCTTTCTGAAGGCGCATCGTGCGGGCGAAATCGACACGCCGGTGATCGTACTGACCGCCCGGTCAGAGGTATCAGATAGAATCAGCGTGCTTGATCTGGGGGCGGATGACTACATTACCAAGCCTTTCGATCATGCCGAATTGCAGGCGCGGTGCCGGGCAGTGCTGCGCCGCAAAGCAGGCACTGCAAAGACGATCACGCGCTACGGGGATGTTGCGTTTGACCCGGTGGCAGGCAACCTGACGATAGGTGATCGCGTGATCAACCTGCGCAACCGTGAACTGCGTTTGCTTGAATTGCTGATCAGCGCTCCGGGGCAGATTTTTCCCAAGACCAAACTGATCGACCGGCTGTTTTCTTACGAAGAAGACGTGTCAGAGAACGCGGTTGAGGTCTATATTGCCCGGCTGCGCAAGCATCTGGAAAACTCCAGTGTGTCAATCACCACCCATCGTGGCCTTGGCTACAGGCTTGACCATGACTGAGGTCGTGCGCGTCGCAGGATCACTGCGGAACCGTCTGGCAGTGACGCTTGTGGGCGGTGCCGCGGTTCTTGCGATTTTGCTCTTTGTTGTCGTGCGGAACTATGCAGCCCAGATCGCACAGGCCGGGCAGGATCAGATCATAGGCGCCTCTGTCAGTTCGATCCTTGATGCGGCTGTTGTCCGTGACGGCGTGGTTGACGTTGATTTCCCTTATGCGTCACTGTCCATGCTAAGCACGGAATTTGATGACCGCGTTTTTTACGCGATTTATCAAGATGATGCCGTGATATCAGGCTATGATACGCTGCCACGCAGCGACATCGCTGCAAACACGGACCGGCAATATGAAACCGTCGTTTTCGACGGCGTGCCCGTGCGGCTGGCCAGTGCATCGCGCACGCTGATAGGCGCCGGTTTTCGCACGAACATCGTGGTGTCTGTAGGGCAAACGCAGGATGCGCTGTCAGGCACGCTGAATGGAATTTCCCGTAACGTCGCCTTGTTTGGGGCGGGTTTCTTTGCGCTGGCGACCTTGATTGCGTTTTGGGCGACCTCAACGACCTTTGGGCAGCTTCAGGCATTGACCACCGCGATCACCCGGCGCGGGCCCAAGGATTTGCGCCCGGTGGTCAAGCCGATCCCGGCGGAACTGGCTCCGCTTGTGTCATCGCTCAACAGCCTGATGGCGCGGCTGAACCAATCGCTATTGCAGTCCGAGAATTTCATCACCGAAGCAGCACACAGGGTGCGTACGCCGCTGGCGACTGTCAGATCACATGCAGAAACAACGCTGCATCGCGTCGAGCGGCCCGAGAACCGTCAGGCATTGCGCGCAATGGTGCGCGCAATTGACGAAAGCTCGCGTGCGGCGGGGCAGTTGCTGGATCACGCTATGATTGCCTTTCGAGCCGATAATCTGGACCAGCAAGACATTGATTTGGGCGCGTTGGTACAAGAGCTGTTGGTGCAACTGACCCCCATCGCCGAAATGAAGGATATTGATCTGGAAATGACCCAAGACGGAAACGCGGCGGTGCGGGGTGATCCCATTCTGGTACAAAACGCGTTGCGCAACCTTATTGATAATGCGCTGAAATACTCACCCGCCGAAAGCACGATTACCATCAGCGTCAGTGATGTGCCCACCGCACATGTGCGTGTCTGCGATCAGGGCACAGGGTTTGATCCCGACGAAATCGATGATCTCGCCAAGCGGTTCAAACGCGGCACGAATGTTGCAGGCATCGTCGGTTCAGGTCTGGGGCTGACAATCGTCGAAGACGTGGCCCATGCACATGGTGGCAAGCTGACCCTGGAAAACCAAAAGACGGGGGGCGCATGCGTTACCTTGTCCTTTTAGCGCTTTGGGTTTTGCCAATGCTGGCCCATGCCCAAGACTGGGAAGATCAGCGCATGTTCGGGGTGGATAGCAGCCCGACAATGCGGATTATCTCCAGCACGGATACATCGTTTTTCGCGCCAATCATCGAGAGCTTTCTGGCGGAAAGGCCCGATGTTTCTATCGAGTACCTCGTCACCGGCACTGCTGATCTGGATCAGATTTTCCGTGCGTCGCCCGCTGAATTCGACGTCGTGATTTCAAGCGCGATGGACTTGCAACTGAAGCTCGCCAACGATGGTTTTGCACAGCGCATTGACGACATTACTCATCCTGCATGGGCGCAATGGCGGCAAAGCCTTTTCGCATTCACCACCGAACCTGCGACAATCGTCATCAACAAGGCGGCTTTCGCAGGACAAGACGTGCCGCGCACGCGGCTGGAACTTATCCAGGCTTTGCGCGCTGATCCTGACAGGTTCCGTGGCCGGGTCGGAACTTATGATGTGCGTCAGTCAGGTTTGGGTTATCTCTTTGCCACGCAAGACGCGCGTGCCTCGGAAAGCTTTTGGCGGCTGACCGAGGTGATGGGCAGCTTGGATGCCCGCCTTTATTGCTGTTCAGGCGAAATGATTGATGATCTGGCGGATGGGACAATTGCGGTCGCCTACAATGTTCTGGGCAGTTATGCGCAGGCCCGCCAAGATACGCGCGATAAGCTGGAAGTGATCCTGCCTTCGGACTTTCCCACAACTATGATGCGCACGGCTTTTGTGTCCCGGGACACGCTGCAACCACAAACCGCTGCCGATTTCATCCGTCATCTCACCATTGCGCAGTCACAGGGCGCTGATCTTGCAAGCTTTCCATTACCGCCTTTGATAACCGAACTGGATGCGGCAGGGCGCAGCCGTATCGCGCTTGAGCCTGCATTGATGACCTATCTCGACAGGCTCAAGCGGCGCACGTTCATGCGCGAGTGGGAAAGCGCGATTATTCAGTCGCCGAGTGCGCCGTCGCAATAGGTGGCCCTGGGACTGGTGTGCCGTTTCTAAATCGTTATAGTTTCTGCAAATCGGAGGGATATGCCATGAAAACGATTAAGGGCCCTGCGCTGTTTCTGGCGCAATTTGCAGGCGACGAAGCACCGTTCAACACATGGGACGGGATCACGAAATGGGCGGCGGATTGCGGCTACAAGGGTGTGCAGGTTCCCAGCTGGGATGCGCGGTTCATTGATCTGGCAAAGGCTGCAGGGTCGAAAGACTATTGTGATGAATTCAAAGGTCAGGCGGCAGCAAATGGCGTCGAAGTGACCGAGCTTTCAACCCATTTGCAAGGGCAACTGGTTGCCGTGAACCCGGCTTATGATACCGCATTTGACGGTTTCGCGGCACCCGAGGTGCAGGGCAACCCGCAAGCACGCCAAGCATGGGCGGTCGATCAGGTCAAAATGGCGATCAGTGCTTCAAAACACTTGGGCCTCAGCGACATGGCTACCTTTTCTGGGGCGCTGGCGTGGCCTTATATCTACCCTTGGCCGCAGCGTCCTGCGGGTCTGGTTGAAGCTGCCTTTGATGAACTGGCCGCGCGCTGGCGTCCCATTCTGGATCATGCGGATGCGCATGGCGTTGATGTCTGCTATGAAATCCACCCCGGCGAAGACCTGCATGATGGCGTGACGTTTGAGATGTTTTTGGAACGTTTGGGCGGGCATACCCGTTGCAATATGCTTTACGATCCATCGCACTATGTGCTGCAATGCCTTGATTATATTGATCATATCGACATCTACAAGGATCGCATCAAGATGTTCCATGTCAAAGATGCTGAGTTCAATCCAACCGGCCGACAGGGCGTTTATGGGGGCTATCAGCCGTGGGTTGATCGCGCTGGGCGTTTCCGCAGCCTGGGTGACGGACAGGTTGATTTTGCGGCGATCTTTTCCAAAATGGCGGCCAATGACTTCGATGGCTGGGCCGTGGTGGAATGGGAATGTTGCCTGAAACACCCCGAGGACGGCGCGCGCGAAGGTGCGCAGTTCGTCAAAGATCATATCATTCGCGTGACAGAACGTGCCTTTGATGATTTTGCAGGCGGCGACGTCGATGCCGCGACCAACCGCAAGATGCTGGGGATTTAAGACATGAGCTATGACAGACCAATTCGCCTTGGCATGGTGGGCGGAGGCAACGACGCGTTTATCGGTGGTGTGCACCGAATTGCAGCGCGGCTTGATGGGCGGTTCGATCTCGTCGCAGGGGCTTTGTCATCAACCTCTGAGAAGGCGCAAGCTTCGGGCGCGGCGCTGGGTCTTGATCCGGCACGCACCTATGATGATTTCAAGGCGATGGCGATCCGCGAGGCGCGCCTGAAAGACGGGATCGAGGCGGTTGCCATCGTAACCCCGAACCACGTGCACTACGCAGCGGCGCGTGAATTTCTCAAACGCGGTATTCATGTGATTTGTGATAAACCGCTGACTTCGACGATGGCAGACGCCAAAAAGCTGGTGAAGGCCGCGCATGATAGCGACGCGCTCTTTGTGCTAACACATAATTACACCGGCTACCCGCTGATGCGACAGGCGCGGCAGATGGTGGCCGATGGTGCGTTGGGCAAAGTCCGCGTGGTGCAGGTGGAGTATGCGCAGGACTGGCTGACCCAACATGAAGAATTCAAGCAAGCTGCATGGCGGACCGATCCCGCGCGCTCGGGCCTTGGCGGTTCAACCGGGGATATCGGCACCCATGCGTTCAATCTGGCAGCCTTCGTGACGGGATTAGAGTTGGAGACACTTTCAGCTGATTTGCAGGCTTTTGTCAGCGGTCGGCAACTGGACGACAACGCCCATGTGATGATGCGTTTTGCGGGCGGCGCGCGCGGAATGCTGTGGTGCAGCCAGGTGGCGCCGGGGAATGAAAACGGGCTGCGGCTGCGTATTTACGGCGAAAAGGGTGGGCTGGAATGGATGCAGGAGAACCCCAATCAGCTTTGGTTTACGCCTTTTGGCGAACCCAAGCAGCTTTTGACGCGCGGCGGGGCAGGTACAGGTGACGCCGCAGAGCGTGTCACCCGTATTCCCGCAGGCCATCCTGAGGGGTATCTGGAAGGGTTTGCCACGATCTACCGCGAGGCCGCAGATGCCATCACCGCGCATCGCGAAGGCCGCGATGTGTCGGCGGATGTGCTTTATCCAACGATTGAGGACGGCCTCAAGGGTATGCAGTTTGTTGATGCCTGCGTGCGGTCGTCAAAACGCGACGGGGCCTGGGTGAAACTAGCGCCCTAGCGTTCTGGCAATCTGTTCTGAGAGTGTCAGCAGGGCCGCAGACTGTGCCGCTGCAATGCTGCCCAGCGATGCGTCCGCCATGGTTTGGGTGATTTCAAACGTATGCGTGCTGTCGCGGAAATCTGCGCCTTCGCTGGCAACAAAGAACTGACCTGTCAGCACGAAAGTCCCATCAACGTTGCCCAACATCCGTTCGACCCGCACATCGACCGACACATCGGGAAGGCCGATAAAAGGCCATGGGTCGGGGCCGACATCGGTGTTGAGGATGTCGCCGACAGTGCGTGTCAGGATCAGTGTAACCGCACGCTCGGGTTCGTCCGCCCAAAGCACATCTTCATTGATCGTGATCCGGCCATCGGCGGTCCCTAATGGGATCTCTTCGGCGGCAGCATAGTTTGGCAAAGACACAGTTCTCACCATCGCACTACCCACGAGCGGACGCAGTTCCAATGATGAAGGTATCGGGCTGAGTGCCAAACGTGTTTCAAGCGGCGAACACGCGCTAAGGGTGGCAATGGCCAGGACCAATAGTCGAGAAAGCATTTTACCGTCCGATCAACAGGGAATTAGGATTGCGTTCAATGGTGCGCGCCAGCGAAGAAATCGCGTCCGAGGCTTCTTGGATATCCCGTAGTGTTGCCAGCGTTTCCGCGCTGAAGCGTGACCGTTCGCCATAGCTGTTCACAACAGCCTCGGTTTGGTCGACCAACTCATTTGCGCGAGCCGCCAAGGCGGGCAGGGTGCTGACGGCGTCTTCGACGGCGCGTGCGGCCTGATTGGCCGAGGCCAGTGCCGCGTTCACATTCTCAACAGCCCCGCCTTCGCGCACCTCATCCAGTAAAGCGCGCATTGTAGAAAGGGCGGCGTTTGCTTCGGCAGGAAAGGCAACGGCGTCGTCGGTCCCAAGGAAGGCGTCAATTGAATCGAGTGATGCTGTCGCTGAGGTCACCAAGGCCCCCAATTCCAATTCATTGGCCCGTGTGGTGAAAGCTTCGATATTGGCGCTGATCTGCGGCAGGTTCCGGGTGGCGAGGTCAATGTTTTCGGCGACTTCGGCCGCAGTGGCGATTGCAGCATCAATATCCGAGATCAAACCCAATTCCGTTGCCTCGGTGACCAAACCATTGAGATCAGCGATCACATCGCGCAGATCACGAGGGATCGCCTGAATATCGTCAGAGGCAATCAATTCACGCGACTCGTCCAGAAGTGCGACCAATGCCGCCGGTGTCGCCCGTGTGTATTCGTCATTCGCCAGCCGCTCAAAGCTGTCCATCAGGTTGATCGCGCCATCCATCAGCTCTTCAACCGGTAGCGCATTGATCCGGGCCAGCAAGCCTTCGGCGGTGGCCGCAACGTCTGAAATCTGCGAGTCCGTTGTGGGGATCACCGGGAAATCGCCCGATGTCCGGTTCATGATCGCAGGCAAAGCGTCTTCGATTGTGGTCAATTCGACAAACAGGGTACCCGCCAGGATGTTCCCAGTGACCATGCGTGCGCGCAGTCCTCGTGTCACGAAATCCGACAGCAATTCCAACGCTTCTTCCACGGTTGCATCGGACCCCATGCCCATGCGGGAAGGTTCAATCGCCAAGACAGCCTGCAAGCGCACCTGTGCGTTGTCACCATCACCAACGACAATCGCATTCAGGTTGCTGACCTCGCCGATGCGAATACCCTGAAAGCGCACTTCTGATCCAACAGCCAAGCCGCTGACGGATTCCTCAAACAGCACGGCGACCTCTAGCACTTCTGCGTTGGGATCCGTGAACAGGCTGTCGCGGGCTGCCTGCTCGGTGTCGAAAATGTCAAAGCGGTGGCCGTCGCGGATGACCTCACCACCCGATACAACGGTATCAAATGCGATGCCGCCCTCGATCAGTGACGCAAGCGAATTGACGTCAAGGGACACGCCGCCTGCGCCCAAGGATACACTAAAGCCAGATGTATCCCAAAAGCGGGTGCTGCTTGTAATGCGCCGGTCATAGGGGCTTTCAATAAAGGCGTTCACGACGACCTGCCGCCCGTTGAAGGACAATTCGGGCTTTTCCAGATAGCCCACCTCGATGCCCTTGTGCAGGATTGGTGCCCCGGCGGCGATGCTGCCGCCATCGTCAGCGCGCAAAACGACCCGCGTTCCGCGCTGGTTGGCAAGTGTCAGATTGGGTTGCTCCAAACCGGTGAACTGCGTCTGGGCGACATCGGCATCGGTGTCCCAATTGCCTTCGATAAACACACCTGACAACACAGTTTCGAGCCCGGTAATCCCGCGCACCGATACATCCGGGCGGATCACCCAGAACTGGGCATCGTCATCGAGGAACGGGGCCACCTTCTTATCGACGCGGGCATGGATAAGCACATCGGTCAGACCTTCGGAAAACTCGACATCCTCAACCTCACCGATCGTTACGTCACGATATTTTATCACCGTCTCACCTGCGGTGATGCCAGAGGCGTTTTCAAAGCTGATGGTAATCAATGTGCCGCGATCCGCGTAGCTTTGCCATGCCGCCCAAAGCGAAATCGCCAAGGCTACCAAAGGGACAAACCACACCAACGACAGCCGTTGCCAAATCGGTTTTTTCACCGGCCTGACATCAAAAGGCGCGGGGCCGGTTGGTGTTGGGTCACTCATTGACGGGTCCTGTTTGCATCCCAAATCAGCCGCGCATCAAACGCCTGCGCCGCCAGCATCGTGAAAATCACCGATAAAGCAAAACTCAAGGCCGCAATACCGGGGTTAATCGTAGCGATGGTATCGAGTTGCACCAGTGCCGACAGGATTGCAACGACAAAGACGTCGATCATCGACCAACGCCCAATGAATTCAACAACCTCATAGGCTTTGTGCCGCTCATGCTGATTGGCGATCGAGCGCCGCTGTACGCTAAGTGCGAGATAGACAATCGCGATAAACTTTCCCACCGGGATCATGACTGAGGCGATAAAGACGATTGCCGCGATCCCCCATGATCCATACTCGACCAACTCCACAACACCACCAATGATCGTGCTTTCAGACCGTTCGACGAGGGTTGAGGTCAACAGCATGGGATAAACATTGGCAGGGATGTAGGCAATCATACCTGCGATCAGCCAGGCCCAGACCTTTTGCAGGCTTTCTTCATCGCGGCTACGCAAACGGCCTTCGCACCGCTTACAGATACGCGCATGCAGCGGATGCACTTGCCCACACTGCTGACAGGCGACAAGCCCCGCGTCGCGTGCCGTGATCAGGCCGTGGCTTTGTCCAGCGCTTCCCAAATCGAATACCTGCAAATCAGTTGATCTTTGAGGACGGTGATCACCACCACCCCGGCGAAGGCCCAGAACGCAGGGCCGATGGTGACAGCGGCCAATCCGGCCACTTTGATCAGTGCAACAGTCACTCCGACGATAAATATCTCGGCCATGCTCCACGGACGCAACCGTTCAGCCAGCGCAAAGGCCTTGCGCGCACCCTGACGCGGCTTTTTCTCGCGCACCAGCGGCCCAAGAGCATAGATAAGCGCGCTTAGACGCATCAGCGGGATCACGACGATAAAGAAGGCCACCGCAACCGCCAACGGGAAGGCATAGCCATCATTGAAGGCCAGCACGGCATCGATCACCGAAGTGGCATTGTGCAAACCACCTGCATCAAGCGTCAGAAACGGAAAGCTGACGGCGGCAATCATCATGATGAATGCCGTAAGCGCAAGGCTCAGGATACGTGCCATTGCCGCTGGTTGCGATGTCATCAGAACGATCCCGCATTGCTGGCAATGTGCCCGCGCATTATCAGGCAGCGCGCTGGCACGGTGCAGCGTGTCGCACTGCGGACAGGCAACCAGATCATCAAGCGGGAGGGCGTCAGTTGTCACGCGGTGAAAGCTCCTGAGTTGTGAAGGGGCTTGCCCCGATCTTAGCGCGACGATATCGCGTGTTCCATAGATAGGCTATGCCCCCGTCGGCTACAACGCAACGCACAGGAGAGAGCTATGACTGACACCGTTTTCCCGCCCCGTCCCACGCCAGTGATCCCGGTCGAGGGGACAGCGGGTTTTCCGGTTGGACGCATCTTTTGTGTGGGGCGCAACTACGCTGATCACGCTGCCGAAATGGGGCATGAGGTTGACCGCGAAGCACCGTTCTACTTTACAAAGTCCGCCCATGCCGTTCTGCTATCAGGCCAAGACATGCCTTATCCGCCGCGCACAGCCGATTTGCATCATGAGATGGAGTTGGTGGTGGCAATCGGTGCCACGGCAAAAGACATTAGCGAAGCCGATGCCATGAACGTTGTCTTTGGTTATGGCTGCGGTCTTGATATGACCCGGCGCGATCTTCAAGCGGCGGCGAAAGAAAAGCGCCGCCCTTGGGATACAGGCAAGGATTTTGACAATGCCGCGATCATCGCGCCGCTGAGGCCCACGGCGGATATTGATCATCTGACGATCAAACTGGACGTCAACGGAAAGACGCGCCAGCAGGCCAAACTCTCTGATATGGTCTGGTCCATCCCGGAAATCATCGCCGATCTGTCGACGCTCTACACCCTGCAGCCCGGCGATTTGATTATGACCGGCACCCCCGCTGGTGTGGGCGCTGTGGTCAAAGGTGACGTATTGCACGGCACAATCGGCGATTTCGCCGCAGTTGAGACCACGATCATCTGATTGAATGTGCCTTGCGTATCCTTGTTGGATAACGACAGTATCGCACGTGTTTCATCTGTGATGGAGGATCATCATGACCATTTCGCGCCGCATCCTTTTGGGGGCCTTCGCCGCCGCATGTGTTGCAACAACCGCCACAGCCCAAGAAGTGACGCTGCGCCTGCATCAGTTTCTGCCAGCGCAAGCGAATGTGCCCGCGCATATTCTGGATGTCTGGGCGGATCGGGTCGAGGCCGACAGCGATGGTCGGATCAAGGTGGATCGCTTTCCTTCCATGCAGTTGGGTGGCACGCCGCCGCAGCTGATTGATCAGGCGATCGACGGTGTTGCCGACATCATCTGGACCGTGGCAGGCTACACACCGGGCCGTTTTCCGCAGCTGGAAGTGTTTGAATTGCCGTTCTTGTCGCCCGACGCCGAAGCGACCTCGCGGGCGTTTTGGGAACTGGCCGAAGCGCGGATGATGGACACGGATTTTGCCGCGTTCAAACCGCTGGGCCTTTGGGTGCATGGCCCCGGTGTGATCCACTCTAACCGTCCTGTCACCGATGTCGCAGACCTGCGCGGGCTGAAACTGCGCGCGCCGACCCGCACGACGACGACACTGTTCACTGAACTTGGCGCGACCTCTGTTGGCATGCCGGTGCCTGCGGTCCCTGAATCGCTCTCGCGTGGCGTGATTGATGGTGCAGTGATCCCTTGGGAGGTGGTCCCGGCGTTAAAGGTGCAAGAACTCGTCAGCAACCATACCGAATTTCCCGGCGAAGCACTCTATACGACGGCCTTTATCATGGCGATGAACCAAGACGCTTATGACGGCCTGCCAGCGGATTTGCAGGCAGTCATTGATGCAAACTCGGGTTTCGAATTTTCGGCCTTTGCAGGGCGCACAATGCAGGAATACGACGCACCGGGTCGGGCCTTGGCCGAAGAGGCGGGCAACACCATTATCACCCTTGATGCGGCCCAAGTTGCAGCGTGGCGTGCCGCCAGCCAACCTACGATCGACAATTGGATTGCCGAAGCTGACGCAGCAGGCATCGACGGAACCGGCCTTTTCGAAGAGGCTACCGCGTTGATTGCCAAGCATCATAAGGACAATTAGGTCCCTTGCTGCACGCAAGTATCCAACGGCTGGCAAATGTCATGGCGCTGCTCGGCGGGCTGGTGCTGTGCCTATTGGTGCTGATGGTCTGCGTGAGTGTCAGCGGTCGTGAGCTAAGCGATTTGGCCCATTCCGGTGCATTGCGCAGTCTGGGGGATTGGTTGATTGGTCTGGGTGTCGGTCCGATCCTTGGCGACTTTGAACTGGTGGAGGCAGGCGTCGCTTTTGCCATCTTTGCTTTTCTGCCACTTACCCAACTCAGCGGAGCACATGCCAAGGTCGATGTGTTCACCAGCGGCATGGGGCATGGTGTCAACCGTGCGCTGGGCACATTCTGGAGCGTGGTGATGGCGGTGATCATCGTGCTGATCACGTGGCGGCTGTTTGTCGGCATGCAGGACAAGATGCGCTATGGCGAAACCACCTATCTGATCCAGTTCCCGATCTGGTGGGCCTATGCCGCCAGCTTTGGGGCGGCCGTGACCGCCAGTATTGTCAGCATCTATTGTGCTGCAATGCGCCTGACGGGTCAGCGCATGATATGACCGACCTCGCGCTGGGCTATCTGTCCTTTCCTGTTCTTTTGTTGCTGATCTTCCTGCGCGCACCGATCGGGCTTGCGATGCTGCTTTGCGGGATCGGGGGGCTTTGGCTGGCCACCGACGGGACGACAGTATTCATGGCACGGCTGAAATCCGAGGTGTTCTCGACCTTTTCCAGCTATAACCTGTCCATCATCCCGATGTTCCTGCTTATGGGCCAATTCGCGACCTATTCGGGGATGTCGCGGTCGCTGTTCAAAGCGGCAGAGGCTTGGTTGGGCCACCGCAAGGGCGGCATGGCGATGGCGTCGGTCGGGGCCTGTGCCGGATTTGGGGCGATTTGCGGCTCGTCTTTGGCGACAGCGGCCACAATGAGCAAAGTGGCATTGCCTGAACTGCGCAAATATGGCTACTCCGGCGGGTTTTCGACGGCGACACTTGCGGCGGGCGGCACACTGGGCATCCTGATCCCCCCTTCGGTGATCCTCGTGATCTACGCCATCCTGACGGAACAAAACATCGCCAAGCTTTTCGCCGCTGCCTTCATTCCCGGCATTCTGGCCGCGCTGGGGTATATGCTGACAATCGCGATCTATGTGCGGATCTACCCCGATCAGGCGGGAACGCGTGCGCGCATTCCCTATGCAGCGCGTTTCAAAGCATTGGGGGCCGTCTGGCCCGTCTTGATCGTTTTCGGCTTGGTCGTCGGTGGCATTTACAATGGCTGGTTCACACCCACCGAAGGGGCTGCCGTGGGTGCGATGGGCACCGGGCTGATCGCGCTTTTCTCAGGGTCACTTAATTGGTCAGTGTTTCGCCAAAGTATAACGGAAACCGCGACAGGCACGGGCATGATCTTTTTCATCGTGCTGGGTGCCGCGTTCTACAACGGTTTCCTCGCGTTGACCCAAGTGCCTCAAGAACTCTCTGCGTGGGTGGCCTTGCAAGGGTTCAGCCCTTGGATGGTGATGGTGCTGATCCTTGTCTTCTATCTGATCCTTGGCTGTCTGATGGACAGCCTGTCAATGATCCTGCTGACCGTGCCAATCTTCTGGCCCGTTATCTCTGGTCTTGATTTCGGCATGACGACCGAGGAACTGGCGATCTGGTTCGGCATCATGGTCCTGATCGTGGTTGAGGTCGGATTGATCACGCCGCCGGTGGGGATGAATCTGTTTATTATCAATAGTATGGACAAAGACACGCCGATGACGGCGACGTATCGGTCGGTCCTGTTCTTTGTTGGCTCAGACGTGGTGCGGGTGTTCATCCTGCTGATGTTCCCGGCCATTACGCTGGTCTTTGTCTAGGTCTTCACATCCGGTGCGTCACGTCCGGTGCGCGCGGTGATTTCTGCAATTTCATCGGCGGCTTGCTTTACGGCGGCAAGCGCATCTTCGGGCGTTTGGTTTAAACGCGCTGCATCCGTTTCAAGCTGCTCAAGATAGACCCGCAGCGTTGCCCCTTCGGTTCCGGTGCCTGACAGTCGCAGGACAACACGTGCATCGCCGGCAAACTTGATCTGGATGCCTTGGCCTTCGACAAAGCTGTGATCGACCGGATCACGGTAGGAAAAGTCGCTTGCCTCGGTCACGTCCAAACCAGCAAAGCTTTGGCCCGGCAGGCTGTCCAGCTTGGCTTTCAGATCAGAGACAAGCCTGTTGGCGACGTTGATATCAATTGCCTCGTAGTCATGGCGCGAATAGTAGTTGCGCCCGTAGTTTTGCCAGTGGTCTTGCATCAGGGCGCTGACAGATTTTCCACTGACTGCGATAATGTTCAACCACATCAAAACGGCCCACAGACCGTCCTTTTCGCGCACATGATCGGACCCGGTGCCTGCACTTTCCTCACCGCAAAGGTTTGCTTTGCCTGCATCCAAGAGCGTGCCAAAGAACTTCCAGCCTGTCGGCGTCTCAAAGCACGCCATGCCTTTTGCCGCAGCAACCCGGTCCACTGCCGTTGATGTCGGCATTGACCGCGCCACGCCGCTCAACCCTTGTGCGTAACCCGGCGCAAGATGAGCATGGGCTGCGATCAGGGCAAGGCTGTCGGATGGCGTGACATAAGCGCCGCGCCCCACGATCATATTGCGATCACCATCTCCGTCGCTGGCGGCACCAAAGTCGGGTGCATCGGGTCCGGTCATGATGCCCATCAACTCATGCGCCCAAATCGGGTTGGGGTCCGGGTGGCCTTTGCCAAAATCAGGCAGCGGGATACCGTTGATCACAGTACCCTTTGGCGCGCCAAGCATGTCTTCCAAAATCTTGTGGGCATAAGGACCCGTGACCGCATGCATGGCGTCGAAACACATCCCAAACCCGCCAGCGAAAAGCTTGGCGATGGCGTTGAAGTCAAACAGCTCTGCCATCAATGCGGCATAGTCCGCGACAGGATCAACGACAGTGATTGTCATGTCGCCCAATTGCCGGGTGCCTGTTTCGTGTAACGCGATGTCGTGTGCGTCGAACATGCCATAATCCGCGATGGTTTGCGTCTCGTCATAAATCGCATCTGCAAGTGTCTGGGACGCCGGGCCGCCGTTGGCCATATTAAACTTGATCCCGAAATCTGCATCTATACCACCGGGGTTATGGCTGGCTGACAGGATAAAACCACCATCGGTCTTGTTCAGCCGGATCAGGTGCGACGCTGCCGGGGTCGACAGCAGACCATCACGCCCAACGATCACCTCGGCCACACCATTGGCCGCAGCCATACGCAGGATAACCTGTATCGCTTCGGGGTTGAAATACCGACCGTCGCCGCCAACGACAAGGCGCTTGCCTGCCGCGCCGCCAATGCCATTCAGCGTGGCCTGCACGTAGTTTTCCAGAAAATGCGGTGCCATGAAGTCGCGCGTTTTCCGGCGCAATCCAGACGTGCCTGCTTGTTGTCCGGGAATGGCTTGGGTTGCGATACGTCGCGCTGTCATGAAACGCCCCTAAGATTGAGGGGTGGGTTCCCCATTAAGATTAAAGTCGCAAGGCAGGGCGCGGTCAATCACGCGCTGCGCATTGGGGATATCATTACCCTCTGCGCGGCGGGTGGCAACAGCCCGCGAATAATTCAGGCTCAGCCAGCGGTGGATCAGCCGTGCGCGCAGTTCAGGCATTGGCACATTCAGGCGCACAGAGAGATCCCAAAGCCCGGCCAGTTCGGACCACGGGGCCTCATCAAACATCAGGTAGTTGCCTTCGACGATCACAACGCGAGCCTCTGCCGGTACTGCAACGGAACCGGCAATCGCGATGTCACGGGTGCGGTCGAAAGAAGGGGCAAAGACCTCGTCGCCGGTTTTCAGGGCACGTATCAGGCGCAGGAAACCGGGTGCATCAAAGGTTTCAGGTGCACCTTTGCGTGGACGCAGATTGCGTGCTTCCAAAATGGCATTATCAAGGTGGAACCCGTCCATCGGCACCACAATCGCCTTGCGGCCCTGGGCATTCAGACGGCGGGCCAACTCGTCGGCCAATGTTGATTTGCCGCAGCCTGGCGCGCCGGTGATCGCCACCAGATAACGGTCACTGTCTTGGTTCAACACGCGCTCTGCCAGCGTATTGGTATGCTCTGTTAGGGTGTTCACTGCGTTTGCCTCAGGTTTCGGGTTGGTCCCGTTTTTTGAAACGTTAACGCGTGTTTTGCCCAAGCGCGATGTTTTTCTGAGGGCAAGGCGGTCAAATGCCGAAAGTTTAAAGTATGACCTGCCGACGAAAGTGGCGATTGCACTGGTTTTGTTCTAAGTTGAGGCGCAGAAAGAAAAAAAGGCGGATAGCGAAGACAGATGGCAACGGTTTTACGGATTTGGCGCGTTCTGGTCGCTGTTTGGACCACCGCAGGCGAAAAGCATCTGGGGCTGATCGCGGCTGGTGTCGCGTTTTTCGGCATGTTTGGGATTTTCCCCGGTATCGCTGCCGTGATCGCTATCTTTGGGCTGATCGCTGATCCAGTCGTTATTGCCGAACAACTGGCGTTGATGGAGGATATCATCCCCCCCGATGCCTACAATCTGATCGCAAGCCAGGTGTTTCGACTGGTTGCGGCCCCGTCCGGCGCACTGGGCTGGGCCACTTTTGTGTCGATATCTCTGGCCTTGTGGTCTTGCCGGGCAGGTGTAGCGGCGCTCATTGGCGGTCTCAATGCGATCGCCGGTCAGCGGATGCGCAATGGGATTTGGCAGATGGTGGTGGCGCTGATGCTGACGGTAGCCTTGGTCAGCTTGGCCATTGTGGCGTTGACCGTCGTTGTCATCGTGCCGATTGGGCTGGCCTTCATCCCGGTTGCGAATTCAACCGCATGGCTGTTGGAGGGAATCCGCTGGCTTGTTGCTTTGGGCGTTCTGATGACGGGGCTGAGCCTGCTGTATCGCTTTGGTCCTGCCCGTATCGGCAGCCGAGGGCGCTGGATCACGGTGGGTGCTTTTGCAGTCGTGGTTTTATGGGTCGCGGCCTCGGCGGGGCTGTCTTACTACTTGACCAACTTTGCCAGTTATAATGAGGTTTACGGTTCCATCGGCGCCGTCATTGGCTTGTTGCTTTGGCTTTACGTCAGTGCATATCTGATCTTATTGGGTGCGGCCTTGAACGTTGAAGTTCACGGCTACGACAGGCCCCCGGAAGCCCAAGATACGACGTTTGTCTAGGTCACCCGCGCGACCTGTTTGTACGTCTGATCATCCCAAAGCCTGTTGCCCATCACATCGGCAATCACATCAATGGCTGCGTCCACATCGCCTGCATCAATAAAGAGCGGACAAAACCCGAAACGCATGATGTTCGGTGCACGAAAATCACCAATAACATTGCGCGCGATACAGGCCTGCATCGCGGCATATCCGTCCTCAAACGCAAAAGACACTTGGCTGCCGCGCGCCTGCGGATCGCGGGGGCTGGCGAGGGTGAGTTGCGGGCAACGCGCCTCAACCCCTGCGATAAACCGTTCGGTCAGCGCGATTGAGGCTTTGCGCAACGCGTCCATATCCACCTGATCCCAGATATCGAGTGATGCATCGAGGGCCGCCATCTGCAACACAGAGGGCGTGCCGACGCGCATCCGCTCAATTCCCGTTCCGGGGCGATAGTCGAGGTCGAAGGCAAAGGGGGCTTCATGGCCCAACCACCCTGAGAGGGCCGGTTGACAGCTACTGATGTGTTTGGGTGCCACATAGATGAACGCGGGCGCACCCGGCCCGGCATTCAGGTATTTATAGGTACAACCGACCGCGAAGTCAGCGTTGCAACCCTGTAGATCAACGGCCATCGCGCCCGCCGTATGCGCCAGATCCCAGCAGGTTACAGCGTCTGCAGCATGGGCTTTCGCGGTTAACGCCTTCATGTCATGCAGACGCCCGGTGCGGTAATCGACCTGCGTCAGCATCAATACGGCCAGATCATCGTTGATGTGGTTCGCCACATCTTCTGGGTCGACCACACGTAATTCATGCCCGCGGCCTAGCGACTTGATCAGCCCTTCGGCCATGTAAATGTCGGATGGAAAATTCCCGCTATCGGTCAGGATCACGCGGCGATCCGGCACCAGATCAATCGCTGCTGCCAGCGCCTGATAGACCTTGATAGATAGCGTATCGCCCAGCACCACATGCCCCGGCTCGGCACCGATCAACCGCCCGATCCGGTCGCCCAGTTCGGTCGGCTGCGCCATCCAACCTGCGCGGTTCCAGCCTGTGATCACCTTCTCGCCCCATTCAGCGGTGACCGCCCGCTCCACCCGTGCGACCGTTGCCTTGGGCAATGGACCCAGCGAATTGCCGTCGAGATAGATCATGCCATCCGGCAAATAGAACATGGCTTTGGTCGCGGCAAAGTCGGTCATGGGCGGTCCTTAGATATTCAGAAGTAGGGCGATCAGCGCCAGCGTGGCAGGGACAGTCTGCGCAAAGAGTGCCGCTTTTATCCCGCACATAGCGGCGTAAACGCCAGCGACAATGACGCAAAGCAATAAGAAGACAACCATCTGTCCGCCAGCGACACCCAGCACAAGGCCGTAAAGCAAACCAGCCGCCAGAAACCCATTATAGAGCCCTTGATTGGCGGCCATCACTTTGCTTTCCGCAGCAAATTCTGGCGTGGTGCCAAACACTTTGCGGGTGCGTGGTGCTTCCCAGCGAAACATCTCCAGCACCAAGAAATACGCGTGGATCAGTGCGACGAGAATGACGAGAGCGGGACCAACCATCAGACTTGTCCTCCAGATATCTGTATCGTTTGGCCGTTCACACTGCGCGCGCCCTCCGAACACAACCACATCGCAGCGGCGGTGGTTTCATCGACCTCAAGCAGCTTGTGATGTCGGTTCCCTTTGGAAATCGCGTCAATCGCCCCTTGTTCATCGACGCCGAACCGTTTCATCAGGCCGGGGATTTGATTGCGCACGATGTCGGTGTCCACATAACCAGGGCAAAGCGCGTTGAAAGTAATCGGACGGCGCATAAACTCTTCTGACAAGCCGCGGATCAGGCCAATGACACCATGTTTGGTCACGGTATAGGGGATCGCATTCTTCAAACCACGCACACCTGCAATTGAACTGACCACGATCATACGGGCAGGGGTTGCGTCTTCTAACGTCGCCAGTGCCGCCTGAAAGGTCAGGAAAACACCATCAAGGTTTGTCACCATCGTTTTTCGCCACTGCGCCAGCGTGGTTTTCTCAAACGGACCACCTTCGGCGATCCCGGCATTTGCAATACAAATCTGGATCGGACCACGCGCCTGCGATGCGGCGGCAATCCCGTCACGCACGGAACTCTCATCATCCACATCCATCACCAAGGCATGCAGACGGTCAGAGGTCGCGGCGACTTCCTCAAGCTTGTCAGCGCGACGACCGGTGATCGTGACCTCAGCCCCGGCCTCGGCCAGCGCCATCGCGATCCCAGCGCCGATGCCCGAACCCCCGCCTGTGACCAGCGCGTGTTTGCCTGCATGTTCCATGATCAATCCTTTCGTTTGGGTATATGCTAACCGCACGGCGGGCATGGACAAGGGCAAAGCGTTGCTGCAGAAACATGAGCATGAAATGGATCGACATACCGCCTGTTTGGTTGCTGCTGGCACTGGTGTTGACGTGGTGGATTGCAGCACTTCAGCCGATGGCATGGGCCGTTGGTGGGCCAGTGACCGAGCTATTGGGCGGTTTGCTCGTTGGTGGTGGGATCGTGCTGATCCTGCTGGCAGCCGCTGAATTGCGCAAACAGCGCACGACGATCATTCCGCATATGGAGGCGGACAGGCTGGTCACTTCGGGTATCTTTAAACGCTCGCGCAACCCGATTTATCTTGGGGATACGCTGGTTCTTGCGGGGCTTGCCCTGCGCTGGGATGCACCGATCGCATTGGTACTTGTCCCGCTGTTCATCTTCACGATCACACAGCGTTTTATTGTTCCCGAAGAAAACCGCCTCCGGGTGAAATTCCGTGCTGAATTTGCCCGCTATTGCCAAAAGACGCGCCGCTGGGTGTGACTGTTAGCGCATGACATTTAATGTCATGGCCGCCAGTCCCTTGTGAAATATTCTTGCGCGCTATAATGCAAACTGACTGCAAGAACAGATATGGGGGATGGTCCGTGAAGATCGGCACACCAAAAGAGATATTCGAAGGCGAAGACCGGGTCGCAATGACACCCGCCTCTGCCAAGGATCTGCAAAAGCTTGGCTATGATTGCGTGATTGAAACAGGGGCCGGTGCTGCCGCTGGGTTCTCTGATCAGGCTTACAAGGACGCCGGAGTTGAGGTCGTAAAGACTGCCGCTGCGCTTTACAAAGCGGCAGACATCGTGGCCAAGGTACGCCCCCCGTCGGATGCCGAAGTCAAGAAACTGCGCGAAGGTCAGACCCTGATCTCGTTCTTCTATCCCGCGCAGAATGAAAAACTGATGGAAGCCGCGAACGCCAAAGGCGCGACCGTGATCGCGATGGACATGGTACCACGCATCAGCCGCGCGCAGAAAATGGACGCGCTGTCGTCGATGGCGAACATCGCCGGCTACCGCGCCGTCATCGAAGCCGGTAACAACTTTGGCCGCTTCTTTACCGGACAGGTGACTGCCGCTGGTAAGGTACCCCCCGCGAAAGTTCTGGTGGTCGGCGCTGGTGTGGCTGGTTTGGCAGCAATTGGTACGGCAACATCGCTGGGTGCCATCACTTACGCCTTCGACGTGCGCCCCGAAGTGGCCGAGCAGGTCGAATCCATGGGCGCTCAATTTGTCTTCCTCGATTTCGAAGAAGAACAGCAGGACGGTTCTGCGACAGGTGGCTATGCTGCCGTGTCCTCGCCTGAATTTGCGGCAGCACAGCTTGCCAAGTTCCGCGAAATCGCGCCTGATATTGATATTGTGATCACGACGGCGCTGATCCCGGGCCGCGACGCACCAGAGCTTTGGACCAAAGACATGGTTGAAAGCATGAAGCCCGGTTCGGTTATCATTGATCTGGCGGCTGAACGTGGTGGTAACTGCAAACTGACCGTCATGGACGAAAAGATCGTCACCGATAACGGTGTGACGATCGTAGGTTACACCGACTTCCCCAGCCGGATGGCCGCGCAGTCCTCGACACTTTATGCGACCAACATCCGTCACATGATGACGGATCTGACGCCTGAAAAAGACGGCACGCCAAACCACAACATGGAAGACGACGTGATCCGTGGGGCGACAGCGACGCACAAAGGCGAGATTACCTTCCCGCCGCCACCACCAAAGGTGGCTGCGATTGCGGCTGCACCTAAGAAGGAAAAGCCAAAGGAACTGACGGCCGATGAAAAGCGTGCCGCAGAAGTGGCCGCTTTCCAGAAAGAGACCAAGACGCAAGTGACCCTTTTGGGCGCAGGTGCGGCGTTGATCCTTGGCTTGGGTTTGATCCCCGGCATGCCAGCCAGCTTTATGCAGCACTTTATCGTGTTCGTTCTGTCAGTCTTCATCGGCTTCCAGGTGATCTGGAATGTAGCACATTCGCTGCATACGCCGCTAATGGCTGTGACCAACGCGATTTCGTCGATCATTATCCTCGGCGCGTTGATCCAGATCGGATCAAGCAGTGTGCTGATCACGATATTGGCCGCACTTGGTATCTTTATGGCCGCCGTGAACATCTTCGGTGGCTTCCTCGTGACACGGCGCATGCTCGCCATGTTCCAAAAGTCTTAAAGGGGCAGGGCAATGGATAACGCATTTACAATCGCGGCCTATGTGGTCGCAGGTATTCTTTTCATTCTGTCATTGGGTGGCCTGTCCGGGCAGGAAAGCGCGAAGCGGGCCGTCTGGTACGGGATCGCAGGTATGGCGCTGGCGGTCTTTGCCACGCTTGTTGGGCCCGGTGCGGGCTTGGGTATCCTGTCGGTCATCCTGATCGGTCTGGGCGGCATGGTTGGTTATCAACTGGCGACCAAGGTAGAGATGACGCAGATGCCAGAGCTGGTCGCGATCATGCACTCTATGGTCGGGTTGGCGGCGGTCTTTGTCGGCTTTAACGCCGATATCATGATCAACAATATGGCCGCGCTTTATGAGGCGAACGGCCAAGTGCTGGGCGCCGTTGGGCCAGATGGGATTACCGCCATCGGGTTGCCGAAAGAGGCTTACGATGGTCTCAGCGCCTTTGGGCAATTGATCGCCAAGAAATCCAGTGTCGAGATCAGCATTCTGCGGGTCGAACTTGTGCTGGGTATCTGGATCGGTGCGGTGACCTTTACCGGGTCCGTGATTGCCTATGCCAAGCTTGCGGGTAACTCTTCCAAGCTGCCGTTCAAGGTAGACACAGGCGCGAACAAGCTGCCGGGCGGGCACTTCCTGAACGCCGGTGCCGCGGCGCTCTCCGTGATCTTGCTGATCATGTATATGGGCGGCAGCGGATCCTGGGCGCTTGTGTTGCTGACACTCGCTGGCCTCTTCATCGGCTATCACCTGATCATGGGTATCGGCGGCGCGGATATGCCCGTCGTCGTGTCCATGCTGAACAGCTATTCCGGCTGGGCCGCAGCGGCGATTGGTTTCAGCCTTGGCAATGACCTGTTGATTGTCGTCGGTGCGCTTGTCGGCTCTTCCGGTGCGATCCTGTCCTACATCATGTGTAAGGCGATGAACCGGTCATTTGTGTCTGTCATTCTGGGCGGCTTTGGCGGCCCTGCGGGCGAACAGATGGCGGTCGAAGGCGAACAGGTCGCGATTGACGCTGATGGCGTGGCCACGGCCTTGAACGAAGCAGACAGCGTCATCATCATTCCAGGCTACGGTATGGCCGTCGCACAGGCGCAGCAGGCGGTGTCCGAACTGGTGCGCAAGCTGCGCGCCAAGGGCAAGAACGTGCGCTTTGCGATCCACCCGGTTGCGGGGCGTCTGCCCGGGCATATGAACGTGCTGCTGGCCGAGGCGAAGGTGCCTTATGACATCGTGATGGAAATGGACGAAATCAATGATGATTTCCCAGATACGGACGTCGCGATCGTGATCGGCTCCAACGACATCGTGAACCCTGCGGCACAGGACGACCCTAACAGCCCAATTGCAGGTATGCCGGTGTTGGAATGCTGGAAAGCCAAGCAGGTGTTTGTGTCCAAGCGTGGGCAGGGGACAGGGTATTCGGGCATCGAGAACCCGCTGTTCTTCAAGGACAACACGCGGATGTTCTATGGTGATGCGAAAGCTTCACTGGATGCGCTGCTGCCGAAGATTGACTGATGATCAGGTAAGGTGGATCATGATCCACCTTACGGCAAAAGCCCCGCTGCGAGCAGCGGGGCTTTCTTGTTTTACGGCGTCTCAACACCCTATAGTGGGCCAATGACTAGTTTGAGCCCAAAGCAGTCCTGCCTGAAACACTACACTTACATAATCAAGTGGACTAACATACCTTTCGAGTCATCGACTTCCCTCGCTGATCAGTTGAGTCAATGTAAGGTCAGGTTTGCAATTGCTTTTGCAGATTCAAATAGCCGGAATAAAATGAAAAAATATGCTCTAATCATTCTTTTGTTTGGGTTGGCAGTTGGCGCTTATTCCTCATACATCTGGTTTTCGTTGCGTGCCGAATTACGAGAAATGCATGAACGTGAAGTTCAGGAGCTGTCGGAGCAATCGTGATATAAATGGCAACTCTGTCCGCAAAGCCGACCTACGCCGGCTTTGCACCTTTTTCTGTTATAACCCTCTGATCCGCGGATCCAACGCATCGCGCAGCCCGTCGCCGATGTAGTTCACCGCCAGCACCGTCAGCGAAATCGCCAGACCGGGCCAGAGCACGCGCTCGGGGAATGCGGTCATCCGGTCAACGCTATCAAACAGGATCTTGCCCCATGTGGGAAAGTCGGACGGGAAGCCAAGGCCAAGGAAGGACAACGCGCTTTCGGTAATAATGGCGGTGGCCAGCCCAAGCGTGGCCGAGACCATAATCGGTGACAAGACGTTGGGCAGCAGGTGCCGTGTGATCATTCGCCGGGCAGGGGTACCGATGGAGCGGGCGGCCAGCACGAACTCGCGCTCTTTCAGCGCCATGACGTCACCGCGCACGATACGGGCGGTTTGCATCCACGAGGTGATGCCGATGCCTGTCACAATCAAAATGAATATGCCGTTCTCTGGCCCAAAGGCAGCCCGCAACGGATCACGGAAGAGCAGCATCATGACCAGCAGCAATGGCAGCAATGGGAGCGACAGCACCAGATCGGTAAAGCGCATTAATATGCCGTCGAGGCGGCGGAAGTATCCGGCCAGAACGCCAATCAGCGTCCCCAAAAACACCGCCAAAATCATCGCGGTCCATCCAACGGCGAGCGAGATGCGGCCGCCTTGCATGATGTTTGCCATGATATCGCGGCCCAGGTTGTCTGTGCCCATCGGGTTGGCCCAACTCACCTTTGCATCGCCGTCGAAAAGCGCCATGTAGATCGGACGAAGGTCCTTGTTGCGGATATCCAGCCGTCCGGGGTCGACTTGCCACAGCCATGGGCCGATGGTCGCAAACAGGGTGATGAAAATCAGGAACCCCAGACCAAAGACAGCGCCCTTGTGGGTGCGGAACTGGTCCCAAACATCCAGCCACTGATTGCGCGGCTTCTCAATAACGACTTCTTTTTCGAGGCTTGTATCAGTCATAGCGGATCCTCGGATCAAGAATGCCGTAAAGCACATCGGCAATCAGGTTCATCATGACGATCAGCACCGCCAGCAGGAAGGTGATCGTCATGACCATCGGAATGTCAGAACCTTGCAAGGCAATGATCAGCAATTGGCCCAGGCCATTCACCTTGAAAATCTGTTCGGTGATGATCGCCCCGCCAAAGATAGACGGGATGCCAAGCGCGATCACGGTCACGACGGGGATCATCGAATTGCGCAGCACATGCTTGAGAACAACAACGCTTTCCGACATCCCCTTGGCACGGGCGGTGCGGACGTAATCCTGGCTGAGGTTGTCCAGCATGGATGCCCGCATGTAACGGCTGACCTGTGCAGTGGTCTGCAAGGCCAGAACCATCACGGGCATGATCATCTGCTGAAGCTGTTGCGTGAACGTGTCCCAAGAGTTCACAACCAAGGTTGTATCGTAGATGGAGGGCAGCCATCCCAATTGCACCGAGAAGATCACAATCAGCAACACGCCGGAAAAGAACGGTGGCACGGAAAACCCGATCATGCTGATGAAAGTACCGGCCTGATCAAAGACTGAATACTGCTTGTAGGCGCTGATAATCCCGATCGGCAGGGCGATCAGCACACCAACAACGTAGGACATCGCCACAACCCAGAGTGTCTGTGGCAGGCGCTGGGCAATCACGTCAAATACGGGGCTGCGGGACTGGAAGCTGATGATGCGCTGGGCACCATCGGCGAAATTCGTGCCAAAGGCGTTGTCGATCCAATACTGCGGTTCGACGATAAAGAACTGGTTCAGCCAAAGCGGGAAGCGGATCCACCACGGTTCTCCCAGACCCAGCGCTTCGCGCATTTGCTGGCGGACTTCGGGCGGTATTGAAAGGGGCATGCTGGCCATCGGATCGCCGGGTGCAAGTTCCAGCAGCATGAAGATGACAAAAGCAATGAAGATAAGCGTCGGGATCGACAGCAGCAATCTACGGATGGTGTAGGTGAGCATTTACGACGCCTTTATACATGGCTTTCGGAAAAAGGGATGTCGGCCGGGGCGGACCCCGGCCAACGGGTTGGCTTATTCGCTGATGCGATACCAGTCAGCGATGTTCCACAGCTCACTGTCCCATGTGTTCAGGACAACGCCGCCAAGTGTAACGGAATGTGCAGACACACGGCCACGATCGACCAGTGGCACGATGATGTTGCTGTCCTTGGTCAGCATATCATTGAGCTCACGGCCAATGCGGCCCCGCTCTTCGAGGTCAGCTGTCGCAGCCAACTCGGCCCAAAGCGCGTCATAGGCTGGATCGCAAACACGGTTGATGTTTTCACCCTGCCACTGTGTTTCTGGCGACGGGATGTTGTCGCACAGATACGCACCCAGATAGGCCTGTGGATCCGTGCCGGGGAAGTTGTTGGCGTACATTTCAACGTCAGCATAGAAGCGCTGGAATGTGTCAGGCGAACCCGGATCACCACCAAAGAAGACACCCGCATCAATGTTGCGCAGCTCGGTTTCAACACCGATCTCTTCCCACCACTGCTTGATCAGGGCTTGGAAATCCTGACGCACGGCGTTTGTGGATGTCTGATAGAGAACCGACAAACGTACGCCGTCTGCGTTCACACGCACACCATCGCTGCCCATCATAAAGCCTGCTTCATCAAGCAACGCATTCGCGCGCTCCATGTCTTGTGTCAGGCATGCCGTGTTGTCAGACGCATAAAGCGCAGGCGCTGGCACAAGGTTACATGTCGGACGACCGGCCTGACCATAGCCCACTTCAACCAGTAGATCGCGATCGATTGCGATGGACAGTGCTTCACGCACGCGGGCATCAGTCAGGAACGGATGCGGTGCCGCAACAGTTGAGCGCACGCCTTCTTCCAGTTCTGGTGATGGATCGGTCAGGTTCATTTCGATCCGCTCAACCAATGTCCCAAATGCGGACACAGGCACGCCCATGCCGCCTTCGGCCATAGCAGCAATCACATCAGGTGCCAGCTGCATGTTCCAGGCGTAGTCAAATTCGCCTGTTTCCATGACAGCACGACCGGCAGCCGTTGCATCGCCGCCACCTTTGAAGGTCACTGTCGCAAAGGCAGGCTTGCCGGGATCGCGGTAGTTTTCGTTCGCCGCAAACTGCACAACGTCATTGACGCGGAAATCTGTGACAACAAACGGACCTGTGCCGATTGGGCCAAAGTTGGCGTCTGTGCACTCCGGTGCACGAGGCCCAAGGCATTCAGCGAATTGTGCGGCTTGCAGAATTGGCGACTCGTGGCCAACAAACGCCTGATAAGGGTTTGGCGCGGGACCAGTGAAGTTCACCTTCACCGTTTTTTCGTCAATAATTTCAACGTTATCAACGTTTGAGAATTTGGCACCCTGCGCACAGCCACCGCCTTCAGCGGTGCAGTATTCCCATGTGAACTGTACATCGCGGGATGTGACGGGTGTGCCATCAGACCAGACAACATCGGGGTCAATCTGCCAAGTGATCGAGGTCAGATCCTCTGATACACCGCCGTTGCTGACGGTCGGAATTGCGGTCGCCAGATAAGGAACCATCACGCCTTCTTCGTTGTAGCGTGCAAGCGGCTCCAGCACGAGGCTGGCGGCTTCGATGTCTTTCGTACCACCCGACAGGAACGGGTTCATGATTGAAACGGCTTGCCAATAGATGATGTTAACATTGCCATCGCGGCCGCGCTCGCCTTCGTGCCCATCGGCATAGGCCATCGGTGCAAGCACCAAGCTGGCAACAGCGCCCATCAGGGCTGTTTTGAGTTTCATTTTGACTTCTCCTTGTTGGTCTTTGTCATGTTGTGTGCTCTTCGGCCTCATGACCTGCCGTTGCATCGGCAGCGTCGGTTGTTTCGTTGTAAAGGTGGCAGGCCGTGAACCGGCCAGGGCGCACCTCGCGGTAATCTGGTTCCACATCCTTGCAGATGTCCATCACCGACGGGCAGCGGGTGCAAAAGTTGCATCCTTTAGGGGGATTTGACGGGGATGGCACATCACCTTGCAGGATGATGCGTTCGGTTGCGCGTGCAAGGCTGGGGTCCGGTTCTGGGACTGCGGATAAAAGCGCCTTGGTGTAGGGGTGCAGTGGATCGGCATAAAGCGCCTCGCGCGGGGCCAGTTCGACAATCTTGCCCAGATACATCACGGCAACACGGGTTGCGATATGGCGGACCATCGACAAATCGTGGCTGATGAAAAGATAGGTCAGGCCAAACTGCTCTTGCAGGTCTTCGAGCAGGTTCACCACCTGCGCCTGAATGGATACATCCAAGGCGGCAATCGGTTCGTCGCAAACGATAAATTTGGGGTTCAGCGCCAGCGCGCGGGCAATACCGATGCGCTGCCGCTGCCCGCCGGAAAACGCATGCGGGTAGCGCTTGGCAAACTTGCGGTTTAACCCGACCGCATCCATCAATTCGCCGACCTTTTCACGCTTTTCGGCGTCTGTTCCTTTGGTGTGTTCGTCCAGCGGCTCTTTGATGATGTCTTCGACGGTCATGCGGGGGTTCAGTGACGCTTGCGGGTCCTGGAACACCATCTGCATGGTGGGGCGCATACTGCGCAGTTGCGATTGAGGGGTCGGACCGATCTCGCGGTTGTCAATCTGTATTGAACCAGAGGTTATATCATAAAGACGCAGCACCGCACGGCCACAGGTGGATTTCCCGCACCCACTTTCACCCACCAGCCCAAGCGTTTCGCCTTCCATAACGTCAAAGCTAACGCCATCGACCGCCTTCACCTCGCCCACGCGGCGGCGCAGCAGGCCGGCATAGATGGGGAAATGCATCTTCAGGTCGCGAACACTGACCAGTGGTTTCTTGACCTCATCAAACATCGCGCGGCCCTCCAGTGCGGGCATCATAAAAGCACGCCACGTCATGGCCATCACCCAGATCATAGCGCAGCGGATTGTGCACTTCGCATCGGTCAAACGCCACATCACAACGATCGCGGAACGGGCAGGCAATGGGCGGTCCGGTCATGATCGGCGGCTGGCCTTCGATGATGGTCAGACGGGCCGCCCGTTCGCCTTGGATTGTCGGGATCGTTTTGAGTAATGCGCGCGTATAAGGGTGTTGCGGGTCGCTAAAGAGCGCATGTACCGGCGCATGTTCCACAACCTGCCCGCCGTACATCACCATCACCCGGTCAGCGATGCCCGCAATCACGCCAAGGTCATGGGTGATCCAGATCACCGCCATCCCCAGCTTGTCGCGCAGGTCTTTCATCAGCTCAAGAATCTGCGCCTGAATGGTTACATCCAGTGCCGTCGTAGGTTCATCCGCGATCAGCACCTTTGGATCGCAAGCAAGCGCGATTGCGATCATCACGCGCTGGCGCATGCCGCCCGAAAACTGGTGCGGATAATCATCCAGCCGCTGCTTTGCATCAGGAATGCCGACCAATTCCAACAATTCTTGCGAACGCACAGCGGCTTGCCGTTTGTTCATTCCCATATGTTTGCGCAGCGGTTCGGCGATCTGGTAACCCACGGTATAGACCGGGTTAAGCGAGGTCATCGGGTCCTGAAACACGAAACCGATCTTACCACCGCGTATACTGCGCAAGGTTTCGGGGCTGACGTGTAACAAGTCTTTGCCGTCGAAATTGACCGATCCATTGCGCACGTCAGCAGGGGGCGATGGCAGCAGGCCCAAAAGCGACATCATCGTCACCGACTTGCCCGAGCCGCTTTCCCCGACCACCCCCAACAATTCGCCGGGCTTCAAAGAGAAGCTGACGTCATTGACGGCGTGGACTTCGCCACCGCGCGTTCTAAAAACAGTTTTGAGGTCCCGGACATCCAGGACAGGCAGCGCCCCATCGGGCATATAGAACCTCCCAAGTGGTTCAGTATTCTTGTTTTTTTGCCCCGTACTTATTAATCGCCGGTGACCTTAGCGACAGACGGTATCATCAAATTTCGATCCCGCAAGTCGAAACCTGTTTACAGTGCAGTAATGAACACGCCACAGTGTCGCTGTCCATGTTTTGCACAAGATATGCTCTATCTTGCGTGAAATACGGATTGTCTTGAAAGGATAGATATGACGCTTAGCGCTCGTGAATTAATGGACCGATTGGTTGGATATCCGACAGTGAGTCGCGACAGCAATCTTGAACTGATTGATTTTGTTGAGGATTATCTTGCAGGATTTAGCGTCAAGTCGACACGCGTGCCCAATGAGGATGGCACGAAGGCGGCACTCTATGCCCATGTGGGACCACAGGTCGATGGCGGTGTTGTACTATCCGGTCATACGGATGTTGTGCCTGTCGATGGGCAAGCATGGGACACCGACCCGTTCACCGTAACCGAGCGCGACGGCAAGCTTTATGGGCGTGGCACCTGCGACATGAAGGGTTTTGACGCCTTGGCGTTGTCGGCTGTGCCATTGGCCTTGGAGCGCGGCATAAAACGACCGCTACAGATCGCGCTGAGCTATGACGAAGAAGTCGGCTGCGTCGGCGCTCCTCCCATGATCGACCATATGGTTAGCATGGGATTGCCCCGTGCGGACACTGTATTGGTGGGGGAGCCGTCGATGATGAAAGTTGTCACCGGCCATAAAGGTGGCATCGGCTACAAGATGCATTTCCGCGGGTTCGAAGTGCACTCCTCACTTGCCCCCACCGGCGTCAGCGCCGTGATGATGGCGGCCAAGCTGATCAACTGGGCCAATGAGGTAAACGCCGAAAACGCGGCCCGCACCCCCAGTGATTTGTCTGCCGATTTTTTCCCGCCTTACACCACGCTGCATGTAGGCACGATCAGCGGCGGCACGGCGCATAACATCACCGCCAAGGACTGCCACTTCGGTTTTGATTTCCGCATCGTACCGGGCGAAGATATCGCTGAATGGAAGGCTCGGTTTCACGCGAAAGTGGCCGAACTTGAGGCGGAAATGAAAGCCGTCCGTCCAGAAGCCGGGATCACCGCAGAGCAGTATTTCAGAGTGCCGGGACTCGTCCCCGAACAAGATGGCAAAGCCGAAGCCATGGTGCGTCAACTGACTGGTGAAAACGCCAGCAATGTTGTCAGCTATGGCACCGAGGCCGGCCAATTTCAGGAACGCGGCTATTCTGCCGTGATCTGTGGACCCGGCGATATTGCGCAGGCCCATCAACCAAATGAATTTGTGACAGTGGATCAGTTTCAGCAGGGCGAAGCGTTTATCGGTCGGCTGGTGGACATGCTCGCCGATTGAACCACATAATGTATATATTTAACCGGAGGCCCTAAAAATGCCCGTCAAGAATCGCTTTGCAGAACTCCTGCCCGAAATTACAGCGTGGCGCCGCGACCTGCATGAGAACCCCGAAATCCTGTTTGAGACGCATCGGACTTCGGCCATCGTTGCCGAAAAACTCAAGGAATTTGGTTGCGATGAAATCGTCACAGGCATCGGGCGCACCGGCGTGGTCGGCGTGATCAATGGCAAAAGCGACACATCAGGCAAAGTCATCGGTTTGCGCGCCGATATGGACGCCCTTCCGATTCACGAACAAACCGGGCTCGACTACAAGTCGAAAGTGGATGGCGCGATGCACGCCTGTGGACACGACGGGCATACCGCGATGTTGCTGGGGGCGGCGAAATACCTCTCTGAAACCCGCAATTTCGACGGGAAGGTTGTGGTCATTTTCCAACCTGCCGAAGAAGGCGGCGGTGGCGGCAAGGAAATGTGTGACGATGGCATGATGGACCGCTGGGGTATTCAAGAGGTTTACGGCATGCACAACTGGCCCGGTAAACCGGTCGGCAGCTTTGCGATCCGGCCGGGCGCATTCTTTGCCGCAGCAGATCAGTTTGAAATGACGATTGAAGGCAAGGGTGGGCACGCCGCCAAACCTCAGGAAACGATTGATACGACCGTGGTGGCCAGCCAAATCGTGATCGCATTGCAGACAATCGCATCGCGCAACGTTGATCCGGTGGAACAGGTGGTTGTCTCGGTCACCAGCTTTGAGACCTCATCCAAAGCCCACAATGTCATCCCGCAGACAGTGCATCTGCGTGGAACCGTGCGCACGCTTTCTGCGGGAATGCGTGATCTGGCCGAAAAGCGGTTGATCGAGATTGCAGAAGGGATAGCGACGACATTTGGCGCCACTGCGGACGTGGACTATGTGCGCGGCTACCCGATAATGGTGAACAGCGAAGCACAGACAGAGTTCGCAGCCGAGGTGGCAAAATCAGTGTCCGGGGCATGCGAGTACGCCCCCTTGGTGATGGGCGGCGAAGACTTTGCATTCATGCTCGAAGAGCGTCCGGGAGCGTATATTCTGGTTGGCAACGGCGATACGGCGTCGGTGCATCATCCCGAATACAACTTTGCGGATGAAGCTATTCCAGCAGGATGTTCATGGTGGGCCGAGATCGTAGAGCAAAGGATGCCAGCAGGGTGAATTGCTGGTTTGCGCCAAAACTAACCCTGTTGTAGCAACACAGCCCATGCGGTCGAAAGTGAGGGCAATCTGCCCCGCTTACCAAAGATGGATCCTGACCCTAGTTGGTTAGGATATCGGTTGGCATCCCGTTCTCACATAGCTGTTCATCCTGCGCAGCTTGGAGATCTGACAGCACAGTTGACGCCAAGGGGCATGCCGCGCCTTCACACTGTACCCGGCTTGCAGAAATCATCAGGCTGCCTAGCGCTGTTTCCAATTGATAGAGGCCGTCGTTGTAGCCCGTTAGCTTGCCAGCCATGCTGGCTGAGCCATCGTAAGAACGAAGCTCAATTTGTTCTGCGGTGGTGATGGTTGGCACCGCCAACGCGGTGAAAAAAATGACTGCGGTGATCTTACCGTTGGATTTGTTAAACATGTTACTCGCTAACCTTTACTATACATTAAAATAGCTTAGCGGGATGACGAGGACACCATGAGAGAAAAACTCGCGTTCTGTCCTAAAGGATAGGACGTCAGCCAGTTATTCTTGCTTTGGGCACGTTCCCGCATAGGTTTTGTCACATGGGAGCAGCAGTTCCGGGGCGCAATGAGCCTGCAAGCTCAGCCACCCGTATGCGACATGTGCCGGCTGACCTGCCCGTCGACCTTCTGGCGCGAATAGTCAAAATCATGCCCCTTGGGCTTTAGTGCGATCGCAGCCCGGATCGCGTTTTCGAGGTCAATATCTGCCTCGGACGCGCGCAACGGTGCGCGCAGGTCGGAATGCCCTTCCTGACCCAGGCAGGTATATATCTCACCGGTGCAGGTGATCCGGACGCGGTTGCAACTTTCGCAGAAATTATGGCTGAGCGGGGTGATGAAGCCGATCTTTTGTCCGGTATTTTCAACCCTCACATAGCGCGCCGGTCCACCGGTGCGTTCAGGCAAATCGGTCAGCGTTGACCGTGCTTCAAGGCGAGCGCGCAGGTCTTTTAGCGACCAGTATTGCCCAAACCGATCTTCGTTTCCGATATCGCCCATTGGCATCACTTCGATGAACGTCAGATCCATGTCACGCGAGGCACACCAATCGGTGAGCGTTTCCAGCTCATCCTCGTTAAAGCCTTTCAGTGCGACGGTATTGATCTTGACCCGCAACCCGGCCTTTTGTGCGGCATCAATCCCGCGCAAAACCTGGGGCAGGCGGCCCCAGCGCGTAATGTCAGCGAATTTCGTCTCATCCAGCGTGTCGAGCGACACGTTGATCCGCCGTACACCAGCCGCAAACAGATCATCGGCGAAGCGCTCAAGCTGGCTGCCATTCGTGGTCAGCGTCAGCTCGTGCAATGCGCCCGTATCCAGATGCCGCGACATGCTTTGAAAGAACGTCATGATGTCGCGGCGGACCAAAGGCTCACCCCCGGTGATCCGAAGTTTGCGCACACCAAGCCGGACAAAGGCGGAACACATGCGGTCCAGCTCTTCCAGCGTCAAAAGCTCTTTTTTGGGCAGGAAGGTCATGTTCTCTGACATGCAGTACACACAGCGAAAATCACAACGATCGGTGACCGATACTCGAAGGTATTCAATCGTGCGGGCAAACGGGTCGATCAATGGCTCTGTCATACTGGTAACCTTAGCACGGGCGATGCGCTGCGCAAGCGCCATGAGGGCCGTTGCATGGCATCAAATGGCGGCATAGGGTGACGCTATGAGACTAGTTTTGATCCTGCCTATCGTGGCCCTCGCCGGCTGTTCCACCCCGTCATTTCAGGGGCTGTTTGGCACCGCTGCGGCACCCGCCATTGCCGCACCCGTGCCAACGCTGAACCCCACGCCGCCGCCACGGCCACCAGTAACGGCAGTCACCGCCGAGCAGTTTGACACGACCAGTCAGGCAGAACGCGATGCGGCTGTCGTCACCGAAGAACCGACGGGCGATGATCAGGCGCTGGGTACGACGATTGCATCGCTCGGGCCACCAGCAGAACCGGGAATTTGGCTGAAAACGCCCTTGGTGACCGCGCTCACCGCTGGTCGCGTCGAATACCAAGGCAAGACGATCAACATCGAACTGCGCCCCTCAGGCGGTGCCGCAGGGTCCGGCAGCCAGATGAGCCTTGCCGCGATGCGCCTGATCGAAGCGCCTTTAACATCATTGCCGGAAGTCACAGTGTATGGCGCGCCCTAGTCGGGCAGTTTACGCGCGGCCTCTTTGACGGCAAAGGGTTTCATGTCAGCCCTGTGGGCATCCAGAAAGTTGCGCACCCGGTCCGGGTCATGCTTGGATAGCTCGCGCAGCCACCACGCGATTGCTTTTTGTATAAACCAATCGTGATCAGTGACATAAGACGCAGCCCAGCCCAGAACCCGGTCTCGGATCGCTGTATCGGCGGGTTTGGGGTGGTTCTGTTTGGTCCAGGGCAGGGTCATGACCAAGGCTGCACGTTTGGTCCACATATGATCCGATGTTGTCCACACTTCGACTTCATCTAAACGCGATGGGTCAGCGACCAGTCGCTTTTGCCCGGCAATGCTGGCGTGATCGGCGATGGCCCATGCGTCGAACTCTGGCACCCACGCGGTGATCAGTGCCCAAGCGCCTGCGTCATCAGGCCTGATCCGCGCCTGCGTAAGCAGTTTTGCCGCCGCAATACGCCCTTCGTGGGTGTTTCCCTTCCAAAGACCCTTCGCCAGCGCCAACCGCTGTTCAAGATCCACATCAGCCCGCCATGCTTTCACGTGCTCATCAATCGCCGGATTTGCGATACCCAGATAGGGGCGGTCCACCTTGTGATACTTGTGCATCTCAGCCGCTTTGACCGGATCACCCAAAGCGCGCAGTTGTGCAATTGCTGTCTTTGCGGTGATCATTCGACGGTCACTGACTTGGCCAGATTGCGGGGCTGGTCCACATCCGTGCCCTTGGCGACAGCCGTATGATAGGCCAGCAGTTGCGCTGGGATCGCATAAAGGATCGGGGCGAGGAACGGATCAATTTCCGGCATGATGATCATATCCCAAACGCCTTCGCCCGCTTCATCGGCGCCCTTTTGATCGGTGATCAACAGTACCTTGCCGCCGCGCGCCATGACTTCCTGCATGTTGGATACGGTTTTATCGAAAAGGCTGTCGCGGGGGGCCATGACGATCACGGGCACATGTTTGTCGACCAAGGCGATGGGGCCATGTTTCAATTCGCCAGATGCATAAGCTTCGGCATGTATATAGCTGATTTCTTTTAATTTAAGTGCACCTTCAAGAGCAAGCGGATACATCGCTCCACGCCCCAAGAACAGAATATCACGCGCCTCAGCCAGCTTGCGCGAAATGTCTTTGGACTTCTCCTCAATCCCCAGTGCGTGGTTCAAAAGCCCCGGCAACGCGCGCAAAGCGACCAGTTTTTCCGCTAGTGCAGCATCGCCCAACTTGCCGCGCATTTGTGCGGCGCGCAAAGCAAGGATGGCGAGGGTCGTCAGTTGGCAGGTGAATGCCTTGGTTGAGGCGACCCCAATCTCGGTTCCGGCCAAAATCGGCAGCGCCATATCGCTTTCGCGCGCGATTGAGCTTTCGGGGACATTGACGACTGACATGATTTTGTCGGCCTTGCCTTCCATGTAGCGCAGCGCGGCGAGTGTATCGGCGGTTTCGCCCGACTGGCTGACAAACAGTGCCACAGTGCCGGACGTCACCGGTGGTTCGCGGTAGCGGAATTCGGACGCGACATCGACCTCCACCGGGATACCGGCGATCTGCTCGAACCAGTACTTCGCAACCAGACAGGCATAAAATGCCGTACCGCAGGCGACCATGGTCATGCGTTCGACCTTTGCAAAGTCGACCTCTGGTTCAGGCATCGTCACCGCCGTGCCATCAGCGCTGATGTAATGCGACAGCGCCCCTTGCAGCACGACGGGTTGCTCGGCGATTTCCTTGGCCATGAAGTGCTTGAACCCGGCCTTATCGACGCGGGCGGTATCAATCTGGATAGTTTTGACCGCACGGTTGGCGATGGCCCCGTTCGCATCGCGAATTTCAACGCTGGTGCGGGTAATCACCGCCCAATCGCCTTCTTCCAAATAGCTGATCCGGTCGGTCATAGGTGCGAGCGCGATAGCATCGGAGCCGACGAACATTTCACCGTCGCCATAGCCAATCGCCAGTGGCGAGCCCTTGCGGGCGGCGATCAGCAGATCGTCTTCGCCATCGAAGAGAAAGCACAGCGCATATGCGCCTTCAAGCCGCGCAATCGTCTGCTCTGCTGCGTCACGCGGGCTTAGCCCTTGATCGCGATAGTAGTTCGCCAAAAGCGCCACGGTTTCCGTATCTGTATCGGTTTCAAACCCAACGCCTTGGTCGGCCAGAAAACTGCGCAATTCGCGAAAATTCTCGACAATCCCGTTATGCACAACAGCGACACTACCTGCGCGATGCGGATGTGCGTTGCCTGCATTGGGCGCACCATGGGTCGCCCAGCGGGTGTGGCCGATGCCTGCTTTGCCCGGCAGCGGGTCATGCACCAGCATGTCAGACAGGTTCACCAGCTTGCCAACCGCGCGCCGTCGGTCCAGCCGCATGTCGTTGATGGTGGCGATCCCTGCGCTGTCGTATCCGCGATATTCCAACCGCTTAAGCGCCTCGACCAACAATGGGGCGGCCTCGTGATCGCCCAATACACCGACAATGCCACACATGGTTTAGGACCCTTTTGCTTTTCTGGCTTTGAGTTTTTCAAACAGGCGCACTGCAAAGCCTGCCTTGTTTTCCTGCCGTGCGCGCGCAACGGCCAAATCGCCCGGAGGTACGTCTTTTGTCACGACGGACCCGCTGCCCGTCATCGCCTGATCACCAATGGTGACAGGGGCAACCAGCATGGTGTTGGATCCGATAAACGCATCCTCGCCAATCGTCGTTTTATGCTTGAAGACACCATCATAATTGCAGGTGATCGTGCCAGCACCAATGTTGCTACGCGCGCCGATAGCGGCGTCGCCGATGTAGGACAAGTGATTGACCTTTGCGCCTTCGGCCACTTGCGCATTCTTGACCTCGACAAAATTGCCGATTTTCACGTTCTCGGCCAGTTCCGCGCCGGGGCGCAGACGGGCGTAAGGGCCGACGACGGCACCGCGCGACACATGACACCCTTCCAAATGGCTGAAGGCGCGAATGGTGGCGCCTGATTCAACGGTGACGCCGGGGCCGAAGACGACGTTGGGCTCGATCACAGTATCCCGCCCGATCACCGTATCATGCGCGAAGAACACCGTTTCGGGGGCGGTCAGCGTCACGCCATCAGACTGAGCATCCGCACGGGCGTGGGTCTGAAACAGCGCTTCGGCCTGGCTAAGTTCGGCGCGGGAATTAATCCCAAGCGTCTCGGCCTCATCACAGCGCACCACAGTGGCTGACAGCCCGCGTGCGCGGGCAATGCCGATGATATCGGTGAGGTAGTATTCGCCAGCGGCATTGTCGTTTCCAACCGCGTCAATCAGATCAAAGAGCGTTGCGCTATCTGCGGCAACAACACCGCTATTGCATAGGGTTACGCGGCGCTCTTCATCCGTTGCATCCTTGAATTCCACAATCCGGTCCAACTGATCGTCTTGCATGATCAAACGGCCATAGCGTCCCGGATCAGCCGCCTCGAACCCCAGCACAACCACATCATGGGTCAGCCGTGCCGCTGTCATGGCAGCAAGTGTTTCGGGGCGAATGAAGGGTGTGTCGCCGTAAAGCACCAAGGCATCACCTGTGAACCCTTTCAAAGCTTCACGGGCCTGGTTCACGGCATGGGCAGTGCCTAACTGTTCAGACTGAATAGCGATGGTCACATCGGAATCATAAGCCTTAGCCGCCTTTTCAACCAAATCCGCCCCATGCCCCGCAACCACAACGGTGCGCTCCGGTTCAAGCGCTGCACCGGATTTCATCGCATGTACCAGCATCGGCGCGCCTGCGATCTGATGCAGCACCTTGGGCAGGTCGGAATTCATGCGCGTGCCCATGCCGGCGCCTAGGATAATCAGTGCGGTTGCCATTGCTGCCTCAAACCTTGTTGTTGATGCGACTTCTACTGCCCTTTTTGATTATCACAAGGGGATGGGGGTTCACATCAGTTTACATGGCGTTACAGAGTGTCAGCGAGATAAAAGGCAGGGCCATGACAAAGCGCACAGTGATTTTCGATCTTGATGGCACGTTGGCCGACACCAGCGGCGATTTGATCGCAGCGGCGAACACCTGCTTTCGTGGGCTGGGTTTGGGTGATTTGCTGGACCACAGCCAAGACGCCGCGACCGCGCTGCGGGGTGGTCGCGCGATGCTGACCTTGGGTTTTTCACGGGTGGAAGGGTTCGGTAAGGCGGAGGTTGACGCGCAGTATCCAGTTTTGTTGGACGCTTATGCCGCAGACATTGATACCCATACCGTCATGTATCCCGGCGCGATGGAGGCAGTAGAGCGCCTGCTCTTGGCCGATTACGCGGTCGGTATTGCCACAAACAAACCTGAAGGATTGGCCGAAACTCTGATGACAAGCCTTGGCGTGCGCGATGCATTTGCCTCGCTGGTCGGGGCCGACACACTGCCGGTGCGCAAACCCGACCCCGAACACCATTTTGAGGCCGTGCGGCGCGCGGGCGGTGATACGGGCCGTTCGCTGCTGGTGGGCGATACCGCGACCGACCGCGATACGTCGCGCAATGCGGGTGTGCCATCCGTTTTGGTGACCTTTGGACCGGGGCGTGACGATGTGCTGGCACTTGATCCAGAGGCCACAATCGACAGCTATGATCAGCTTGATGATGTGGTCGCGCGCCTGATCGGCTGAATTGGCCTTATCACCTGGGTCGAAGTGGCCATTTGACGCGGACGAAAAGCGCCTAGAGAATAGCGCCATGACAGAGATATTCACCGGCAGCTTCACCCAACAAGAACCAATCCCCGCAGAAGGGATCGCGGCAGCCAATGCCGTGATGCAATCGGGCCGCTTGCACCGCTACAACACCAGCGGGGATGAAATCGCGGAAACCGCTTTGCTGGAAGAGGAGTTCGCGGCCTCGGTCGGGTCCAAATACTGCCTCGCCGTGGCCTCTGGCGGCTATGCAATGACGACAGCTTTGCGCGCATCGGGCGTGCAACATGGTGACAAGGTGTTGACCAACGCCTTTACGCTGGCCCCGGTGCCTGGTGCGATTGCGGCCGTGGGCGGCGTGCCCGTCTTTGTCGGCGTGACCGAGGATCTTGTGATCGACCTTGATGATCTGGCGGCAAAGCTGGATCAGGCCAAGGTTCTGCTGCTGAGCCACATGCGTGGCCATATCTGCGATATGGAACGGCTGATGGCGATGTGTGACGCGGCGGGTGTGACCGTAATCGAGGATTGTGCGCATACGATGGGGGCCGCCTGGAACGGCGTACCCAGCGGGCGCTGGGGGCGGTTTGGCTGCTACTCGACACAGACCTATAAACACATCAACTCGGGCGAGGGTGGCTTCCTGATCTGTGACGGGGCCGAGGATATGGCGCGCGCGATCATGCTGTCGGGCAGCTATATGCTGTTTGAAAAGCACCGCGCGGCACCGCCGGTCGAGACATTTGCGAAGATCAAATACGAGACCCCCAATATCTCTGGCCGGATGGACAACCTGCGTGCGGCGATCCTGCGTCCGCAGTTGCGCAATCTGGCGACACAGGCCGCGCGCTGGAACGAACGTTATCGCGTGCTGGAAACGGGGCTGTCTGACACGCCCGGTCTGCACCTGATCCCACGGCCTGAGAAAGAACAATTCGTCGCCTCATCCTTTCAATTCCTGCTGTTGGATTGGCAGCCAGAGGCGATCCAAACCGTACTTGGCCGTTGCGCCTCGCGCGGGGTTGAGCTCAAGTGGTTTGGCGGGGCAGAGCCCAAGGGCTTCACCTCGCGCTACGACAGCTGGCGCTATGCGCCGTCCGCGCCGATGCCGGCTTCAGACCGTATCTTGGCCGGGGTGATCGACATGCGCCTGCCGCTGACCTTCAGCCCTGAGGACTGCGCGTTGCTGGCCCGCATCATCCAGGCCGAGGTGGCGGCTGCTTATCAGGGTCAAGCCGCGGCAGAATAAACGCCACGAAAATGCGTAGCCCTGCAGCAAGTACTTGAAGCAGAAATGACTCGACAGGTGGCCTCTTGGCTGCTTATTTAATGAACAAGCGTTCAATTAATGCGGAGCTACCAATGTTTCACGCCTCTATGACCTTTGATTTGGGTGAAGATGTGAATGCCCTGCGCGATATGGTGCACGACTGGGCGCAGACGCGAGTGAAACCGATGGCGGCTGAGATTGATCAGTCAAACGCATTTCCCCCGGCGCTTTGGACGGAAATGGGTGAACTCGGGCTTCTGGGCGTCACAGTTGATGAAGAATACGGCGGGGCAGGCATGTCCTACCTCGCGCATACGGTCGCAATCGAAGAAATCGCCCGCGCGAGCGCTTCGATAAGCCTGTCTTACGGCGCACATTCCAATCTTTGCGTTAACCAGATCAAGTTGAATGGCTCTGACGAACAGAAAGCAAAATACCTGCCGCGCCTGATATCCGGCGAACACGTCGGCGCACTGGCGATGTCTGAGGCCGGGGCGGGGTCCGACGTGGTGTCGATGTCGCTGCGGGCCGAGAAGCGCAACGATCATTACCGTCTGAACGGCAATAAATACTGGATTACCAACGGACCCGACGCCGATACGCTGGTGGTTTATGCCAAGACTGACCCTGATGCGGGGTCCCAAGGGATCACCGCCTTCCTGATCGAAAAGGAAATGACCGGGTTTTCCACCTCACCCCATTTCGACAAACTGGGGATGCGGGGGTCCAACACGGCCGAGCTGATCTTTGACGATGTGCAGGTGCCGTTTGAGAACGTTCTGGGCGAAGAGGGTAAAGGTGTCCGCGTTCTGATGTCTGGCCTCGACTATGAGCGCGTTGTGCTGGCGGGCATCGGCCTTGGGATCATGGCGGCCTGCCTAGACGAGGTGATGCCCTATGTCAGCACCCGCAAACAATTCGGCGAACCCATCGGGAACTTCCAACTGATGCAAGGCAAAATCGCGGATATGTACACGGCAATGAATTCAGCGCGTGCCTATGTGTATGAGGTGGCGAAGGCCTGTGACCGGGGGACTGTGACCCGACAAGATGCGGCTGCCTGCTGCCTTTATGCCTCGGAAGAAGCAATGAAACAGGCGCACCAAGCGGTACAGGCGATGGGTGGGGCCGGTTTCCTGAACGACGCGCCCGTGGCTCGTTTGTTCCGGGACGCCAAGCTGATGGAAATCGGGGCAGGGACGTCAGAGATCAGACGGATGCTGGTGGGTCGTGAGATGATGGGGGCGATGGGGTGAGGGTGCCTGTCGAACAAAAAGGTGCAGTGGCGATGGCAGATCGGTGCGGCGCTGAGCGAGAAACGCGGGAGGCGGCTGGATGAGTCGTCTTTGCGGACTGGCTGCGTTACTGCTCGCCACGTCCGCCGTGGCACAAGAAAGCTGGCCCTATGAAAGCGCCGTGCATGATTGTTACGCAGCCGCAACCGCCGCAAACGGATCTGACGACTGTATTGGTGACGCTGCGAATACCTGTATGGAGCAAGAGGCAAATGGCTACAGTACAGTTGGCATGATGTTCTGCCTGTCGGATGAAGCTGGTGTTTGGGACTTCTTGCTTAATCAAGAATATCAGTTGGTGAAGAAATTTGCGTTGGAGCGGGATGAAAGTGATCTTTCAAACTTCCCTGAGTATGCCGTCCGTCAAGAGCAAGTCCTGAACGCCCAAAGGGCTTGGATCGCTTTTCGCGATGCCAACTGCACTATGTCCTATGGTCGGTATGGCGCGGGATCTTTACGACAGGTTGCAGGAGCAATGTGCAACATGCGCATGACGGCTGAACGGGTTTTGGAGCTTGAGCAGTACAGGGCACCGATACAATGAAACGCGCCTATTTCTTCCTCCCCCTCGCGGCCCTCATCGCCTTTGCAGCCTACCTTGGCCTGCAATGGGGCAAGGTGCCGTCCGAAACCGATATCATCAACCGCTACGCTGCCGCCTATATGAAAACCGCACCCAGCGGGGCAGCCCCGACCGATTGCGCGGCCACCCCGCATCCTGATCCGGCGGTGCGCATGGTCGTCAGTTGCGCCAATCCGTCGGGTTTGACCACGACCTATTTTGTTGGTCCCCGCGGCGAAGCCTTGCCCCCACCGACAGAGCCGGGGGCATGACCGTATTGTGCATGACACGCGTGCTGGCGTTGATCGGCGCGAGCCCCGTTCAGGCGCAGGACTCTGCATGGAGCAAGATGAAGAATGAGTGATCGCAAACAACATCTGGCGGCTTTGAATGAGGTCGCGCAGGCTGCGGCTGCGGCAGCACAAGGTGGCGGCGAGAAATCCCGCGCACGCCACGTCAGCCGCGGCAAGATGCTGCCGCGTGATCGCGTCGCAGGATTGCTCGACCCCGGAAGCCCGTTTCTGGAGGTGGGCGCGACCGCCGCCCACGGCCTTTATGATGGTGCCGCCCCATGCGCAGGGGTCATTGCGGGCGTCGGCCGTGTGAATGGCCACGACGTTATGGTCGTCTGCAACGATGCTACCGTCAAAGGCGGCACCTACTACCCGATGACCGTCAAGAAACACCTGCGCGCCCAAGAGATTGCAGAGGCCTGTCATCTGCCTTGCGTCTATCTGGTGGATTCAGGTGGTGCGAACCTGCCCAATCAGGACGAGGTGTTCCCCGATCGCGATCACTTTGGCCGGATTTTCTACAACCAAGCGCAGATGTCCGCCAAGGGCATCCCTCAGATCGCGGTTGTGATGGGATCATGCACGGCTGGCGGGGCTTATGTGCCCGCCATGGCCGATGTGTCGATTATCGTAAAAGAGCAAGGCACGATTTTTCTGGCGGGCCCTCCGCTGGTGAAAGCGGCGACAGGAGAGATCGTGTCATCAGAAGACCTCGGCGGCGGTGATGTGCATACGCGCCTGTCTGGCGTAGCGGATTATTTGGCAGAGGATGATACGCATGCACTGGCCTTGGCGCGGCAAGCCGTAGCGTCCTGTAATCTGGATAAATCATTGCAAGCGAATAGGTTACCGCCTGAAGCTCCTGCGCTTGAGCCTGATACCCTCTTCGATGTGGTCCCCGCCGATCTGCGCACGCCCTACGACATCCGCGAGGTGATCCAGCGCATCGTGGACGGGTCTCGCTTTGATGAATTCAAAGCGCGTTTTGGTGAAACGCTGGTCTGCGGCTTTGCTCATATTGACGGCTGGCCCTGTGGGATTATCGCGAACAATGGGGTGCTGTTTTCGGAAAGTGCACAGAAGGGCGCGCATTTCGTCGAACTGTGCAGCCAGCGCAAAATCCCGCTGGTGTTCCTGCAAAACATCACCGGCTTCATGGTCGGCCAGAAATACGAAAACGAAGGGATCGCGCGGCACGGGGCCAAGATGGTCACTGCGGTGGCCACAACGAAGGTGCCCAAGATCACGATGGTCGTCGGTGGGTCTTTTGGTGCCGGTAATTATGGCATGTCAGGAAGAGCTTACAGCCCGAACTTCATGTGGTCATGGCCCACGTCGCGCATATCGGTGATGGGCGGCGAACAGGCCGCTGGTGTGCTGGCGACAGTTAAGCGGGACGCGATCGAACGCGCAGGCGAAAGCTGGTCCGCCGAAGACGAAGCGGCCTTCAAACAGCCGACCATTGATATGTTCACCGAACAATCCCACCCGCTTTATGCCAGTTCACGGCTGTGGGACGACGGCATCATCGACCCGCGCAAAAGCCGTGAGGTGCTGGCGCTGTCGCTTGCCGCATCCATGAATGCACCGATTGAGGAGACACGCTTTGGCGTGTTCCGGATGTGATGGCGATGTTCTCAAAAATCCTGATTGCAAATCGAGGCGAGATTGCGTGCCGTGTCATCCAGACCGCCCGCGCGATGGGGGTTCGCACGGTTGCTGTCTATTCCGATGCCGATGCGCAGGCTCTGCACGTCGCGATGGCGGATGAGGCCGTGCGTCTTGGTCCGGCCCCTGTTGCTGATAGCTATTTGCGCGGTGATCTGATCATTCAGGCGGCGTTGGATACCGGTGCGCAGGCGATCCATCCCGGCTATGGGTTCTTGTCCGAAAACCCCGATTTTGTCGCCGATGTTGAAGAGGCGGGGCTAACCTTTATCGGGCCTTCGGCGGATGCGATCCGTGCGATGGGGCTGAAAGATGCAGCCAAGGCGCTGATGGAAAAGGCGGGTGTGCCGGTGGTGCCCGGCTATCATGGTGCCAACCAGGACGCGGCGTTTCTGGCGGGCAAGGCGGATGAAATCGGTTATCCCGTCTTGATCAAGGCCGTCGCCGGTGGTGGCGGCAAGGGGATGCGGCTGGTTGAGAGGGCGCCAGATTTTCTGGAAAATCTGGCCTCCGCCCAGGCGGAGGCGCGCACCGCCTTTGGCAACGCCGATGTGCTGATCGAGAAATACGTCCAAAGCCCGCGTCACATCGAGGTGCAGGTCTTTGGGGATGGCAAAGATGCCGTGCATCTGTTTGAGCGGGATTGTTCGCTGCAGCGCCGCCATCAAAAGGTGATCGAAGAAGCGCCAGCGCCGGGGATGACGGATGATGTGCGCAAAGCGATGGGCGATGCGGCGGTGACAGCGGCCAAGGCCATTGGCTATGCGGGTGCGGGCACGATTGAGTTTATCGTCGATGGCAGCGACGGGCTACGCGCCGACGGGTTCTGGTTCATGGAAATGAACACGCGGTTGCAAGTCGAACATCCGGTGACCGAGGCGATCACGGGTGTTGATCTGGTGGAATGGCAGTTGCGCGTGGCGGCGGGTGAGCCACTGCCTGCGCGACAGGAAGACCTTGCCATCAACGGTCATGCGTTTGAAGCGCGGCTTTACGCGGAGGACGTGCCTGCCGGGTTTTTGCCAGCGACCGGGATGATTGATCATCTGTCATTTCCACCCGATGCCCGCATTGACAGCGGGGTGAGTGCCGGAGATGAAATCTCGCCTTGGTATGATCCGATGATCGCCAAGGTCACCGTGCATGGCCCGGACCGCGCGCGCGCCCTGCAGTCGCTGTCAGCAGCTTTGGATGCGACGCAGGTGGCGGGGACCGTGACAAACCTTGGGTTCTTGCGGCGCTTGGCGCGTGCGGCTGATTTTGTGTCGGGTGACGTGGATACAGGGCTGATCGCAAGGCACAGCGAAACGCTCTGTGCAAAACCGTCACCGACGCCACATGATCTTGCGGTTGCCGCTGCAACAGCCGCTCAGTTTGGCGATGAGCCACTGACAGGCTTTACGCTTTGGCAGCCCTTGCAACGGTGGATCGCATTGCGTGATGGCGACGACGAAACGGTTGCTTTTCTGACTGTTCAATCCGCCACGGACTGTGTGGTGCAGATCGAAGATGCCGCGGTGCGCCTACATCGCCGTGCCGGGCATTGGGGTTTGCACGCAATCCTGCACGGCGGACACGTCACCGTTTTCGGCAGTGAAAATTTCACCTTTGAAATCGTGGACCCATTGGCGCGGGCTGGAACGGCAATGGGTGGCGACACAGTGTTGGCTCCGATGCCGGGGCTGGTCCGTGCTGTCGCCATTGCAGTCGGGCAAACGGTGGCAGAGGGGGATCGTCTAGTGGTGCTGGAAGCAATGAAAATGGAGCATGTCCTGCGCGCGCCCCGTGCCGGCGTCATTGCAGATGTGACCGTGGCAACAGGGGATCAGGTGACCGCAGGTGCTTTGATGGTCCGTCTGGAGGACGAAACATGATCCGTTTGCACCATTGCCCGCAAACACGGTCCATGCGCAGCCTGTGGTTATTGCATGAGCTGGGCGTTGACTTTGACGTTGTGGAATACCCTTTCGACAAAACCCTGCGCGAAGAACCCTACCGGTCGCTGAACCCCACAGGGCGGGTGCCGACGCTGGAAATCGACGGGGTGGTGCTGACCGAAAGCGGGGCCATTGCCGAATACCTGTGCGAGCTTTTCCCGCAGGCGGGCTTGGGTCGAGACCCAAGTCACGCGGAGCGCCCGATGTGGCTCAACTGGATCCATTTCGCCGAGACGATATCACAACATACGGCGGCATTAACCCAGCAACATGTGGCGCTTTATGATGACACGATGCGCTCGCCCATTGTGATGCAGTTGGAGGCTAAACGTCTGGCCAAGACCCTTGGCACCATCGAGGCACGTTTGGAAGGTGACTATCTGCTGTCTGATTTTTCGGCTGCCGACATTGGTGTGGGGCAGGCCGTTTATATGGCGCGGCATTTTGTGGCGCTGGATGATTTGCCGCGTGTGGCTGCATGGTTTGCGCGGATGCAAGCGCGGCCTGGCTATCTGCGCGCCTTGCCCGAGGGGCCGGGGCTCTATGCCCGCGCGTTTTACCCACCTTGGGAGGTGGCGAAATGAATGGCTTGATCTTGTTGGGGCGCTGCCCCCGGCCTGCGGCCTCCCCCGAGGTATTTTTGAACATGAGAAGCAGGGCCGATGGCTGAGACGGTGCGTATCCACGAGGTTGGCCCGCGCGATGGATTGCAGAATGAACCGGGGGTGATTTCTGTCGCCCGCAAGGTGGCGCTGATTGATCTGCTCAGCCGGTCTGGCCTGCGCGATATTGAGGTGGGCAGCTTTGTCAGCCCCAAATGGGTGCCGCAGATGGCCGATACTGATCAGGTCTTGGCGCAGCTGACGCCTGTTGCGGGGGTGCGATATGCTGTTCTGGTGCCAAATATGCGCGGCTGGGAAGGGTATCTGGCCGCCCGTCGGTTGCATTTCTTGCCTGATATTGCTGTTTTCATTTCCGCCTCTGAAGGGTTTTCACAGAACAATTTGAACTGTTCCGTTTCTGAGTCTGTGGCCCGTTTGCGTCCGGTTGTCGCGGCCGCTGCCGAAGCTGGTGTGGCTGTTCGTGGCTATGTGTCCTGTGTCACTGATTGTCCTTTTGATGGACCCACAGCCCCGGAACAGGTTGCAGATGCCGTGGCGTTGCTACGACAGGTCGCACCGATGCCGATCTCATTGGGCGATACCATTGGCAAAGGCACACCGGACCGTGTCGGGGCCATGTTAGAGGCAGTGTTGGCAGTGGTACCTGCCGCCGAGCTAGCCGGACATTTCCATGATACCGGCGGGCAGGCATTGGCGAATATTGACGTATCCCTTGATCTGGGGCTGCGTGCCTTTGACAGTGCAGTCGGTGGTTTGGGCGGCTGTCCTTATGCCCCCGGCGCGCCGGGGAATGTGGCGACCGAGGCGGTGCTGGAGCTTCTAGACCAGCGTGGATTTGAAACCGGCGTGGACCCCGCGGTAATTGCGCAGGCGGCCGAAATGGCAAAGGGAATGCGATGATTGATCTGACCGTTGATGCGCGCGGTGTCGCAACACTGTCACTGGCGCGGCCGGACAAGCACAACGCCTTGTCGCAAGCTTTGATTGACGCGCTGCGTGCTGCCGCAGAGCAGATTGCAGCCGATAAAACCATTCGCGTCGTGGTTTTGACAGGGCAGGGCCCGTCGTTTTGTGCCGGTGGCGATCTGTCATGGATGCAGGATCAGATGGCCGGTGACGCGGCCATGAAACGGGCCGCAGCGCAATCTATTGCGCAGATGCTGGGCGCGATCAATAGCCTGCCACAACCGGTTATCGGGCGCATCCAAGGCAATGCGTTTGGCGGTGGGATCGGGATGGCTTGCGTTTGCGATACAGCCATCGCTGCCGATCACGCCAAATTCGGCCTGACCGAGACTAAGCTAGGTTTGATCCCGGCCACTATCGGCCCCTACGTTCTGGGACGCATGGGAGAGGCACATGCGCGGCGCGTGTTTATGTCCGGGCGCATCTTTGATGCCACGGAGGCCGCAACGCTGGGCATCGTCGCCAAGGAAGTTCCCGAGGCTGATCTGGACGCTGCGGTTGAGGCGGAGGTCACCCCCTACCTCAAATGCGCACCGGGCGCGGTGGCTGCGGCAAAACGCTTTGCGCGCAGTCTTGGGCCGACAATCGACGATTCGGTGGTGGCGCGTTCGATTGATGCGCTGATCGCACAATGGGAGGGCGACGAGGCAGAAGAAGGCATTTCTGCCTTCTTTGAGCGGCGAAAGCCCCGATGGGACGCCACGTCAAAGTCTTAATTGCCAGAATTGCGTCTCACTTCTGACCGATTTTAAGAGGAAATTTACGTCTCAAACAGGAGACGAAAATGCTTTTCGATTGGCCGACAGCTGAACAGATGATGTACCGCGTGATGCGCTTGCGCCGCTTGGTCGCCTTGGCCGTCGTCATTCCTGTGGTTGTGATGCTGGGTGTCGCGCTTGTTGACCCCGCCGTCCTGACACCTCAACATGCAACGATTGCGTCGCTTGCGGTTGCCGCGCTCGTTGTGGGCCATGTGATGTTGTTTCCCAATGTCACGCTGGAAACGATCAGCCTGTCTTTGTCTGTCACCGCACTCGTGCTGGTGATGCCGTGGATCAAAGCAGTCGCGCATTGGGCACCGGCCGAGCACGTTTCGGCAGCCTTGGTTATTCTTGTCGCCCTTGCTGTTGCGGCCATGGGCGTTTTGATGGCGCTGCTGCAATTGGCGCTGAATGCATTGGCCTATGCAGGCCCCGCCTTGCGCATCCGTCTGACAACCCGTCAAACCTTGCCGTGTTCTGCCAGCGTCGCGCGGCGTCAGTGCGCGCTTCAGCCACAAACCCGCCGGGGTCGTGTTTTGGCCGGAACGGCTGATGACGATGGTTTTTTTGATGTCGCAGTCGCATCTGCCAATGTCGCTGATCCCGAAAATCCAACGCAGCCGCTTGTCGTGAAAGTGGACGCAAAGGTGCTATCGTCGACCGATGATCAGCACGATGTGATGATCGTGTTGCCAAACGGGTCGGTCACAGTGACATCGCAGCGGTTTGCGCAACTCAACGAAGGCTGCCAGATCGAAATCCTTGATATGCCAGGCGATTTTACCCTTGGTATGCACGCGATGTTCTGGTTGACTGATCAGCAGGCTGACAACCTGACCGAGATGACAGATGTGATCTTTGGGCAAAGCGACCGCGCAAACGGTTTGGCGCATGCTGTTTCGCTTTTGTCCGTGGCAGGCACGCTTTTGTCACCACGCCAACCGGTTGCGAACCGCGCCGACTAATTCCTTTCAAATTGCGTCATAAGTGATACTTCGCTTGGTTGACCCTGCACGGCGGCAACGGTATGCATTCGCGTAGCCAACAGTACGGGTGCGTCGCGCCCCGAGCCGAAAGGAACAACCCTTGCAGGAAATGCTCTCTGAATACCTGCCGATCATGATCTTTTTGGGGCTTGCGATTGCGCTGGGCCTGATCCTGATCCTTGCTGCGGCTGTTGTTGCGGTGCGCAACCCGGACCCTGAAAAAGTATCTGCCTACGAATGCGGATTTAACGCTTTTGATGACGCACGGATGAAATTCGATGTGCGCTTCTATCTGGTTGCGATCCTGTTCATCATCTTCGACCTTGAGGTCGCGTTCCTGTTCCCTTGGGCGGTCGCATTCCAAGACGTCAGCATGGTCGGCTTTTGGTCAATGATGGTGTTTCTGGGCGTGCTGACCATAGGCTTTGCCTACGAATGGAAAAAAGGCGCGCTTGAGTGGGAGTAAGCTGGCAAAAGCCATGCCCCCTAGCCAGTAACTGCCGTGAATAGAGGCTGCGTATTATTGGTATCCTTGGCATAAAAGACAGGCTCTGCGATACCTGAAACCTTCGCTCGATACATCGCGCGATCAGCATTTTTTTGAAGCTCTGGCCAGCAGATACCCTCAGCACCGATGGCGACCCCGATTGAAGGCGTAATCTTATGCGCCCTGTCACCGATGCGGACCGGGGGCGTGGTGGCTTTGATGATGCGCCATGCGATCGTTTCGGCGGTTTGGCACGGGTTTTCATCGCGCAAAATGCAAACAAATTCATCCCCGCCAATGCGCACTATCGCGTCCTGTGCGCGTAATGTGCCACGGACGCGTTCCGCAAAGACTTGCAACGCCAGATCCCCCACATCGTGACCTTGGCTATCGTTAAGTTGCTTAAATCCGTTCAGATCAAGATAAATTGCAGCGATGCGCCCGGTCGCAATAGCCTCACGATACGTTGGCAGGGAAATAAGTGTATCAAGACCGGCCCGATTGATCAGCCCCGTCAGGCGGTCGGTGCGCGCCAGTTGCTGTTGGTCCAGCAAGGCGCGCGTTTGTCTGGACGACGCCCGCCCTACAACAAGGTTGGACACCAGCGTCAAAAGACAAAGAGCCAGAATTACGGGCAGGGCGGTATTCAACAACCGCTGGCCGGGGCGATCCGGGGTCCAATGCAGTGAGGCGATACTTTGCCCGGTGATATCGTTGAACAACAGCGTGGATTGCTCTGCCGTCGCCGCACTGGTTGCGGTGTCTAATGTGATATCAGTGACAAAGAATTTGCGGCCCAATGTTGCAAGCCGTGTTGGTGTGATCCAATTCCCTGCGATCATGACCGGAAAATCCGTCAGCCCGTCAGATGCAGGTTCGTCCGGCTGGATCCGTACAGCTGCCACAGCCGCAAACCGGTCGCCGTTTAATGCAAAACCTGTTTTTGTAAAATATGGTACGACCGGACTATCGACGACTGCCGCATAAAAAGGGGCAGAGAGCCTATGATCATATACACTTAAGTCAGAAGCACTGCCTCCGGTTTCATAAGCATAAAGCGGGGTTCCATCGCCATCGAGCACATAGATAAAGTCGAATGTTGTCGATTCAGTCGCCCCTGATCCAAAGTTTTCATAAAAATCTGCGGTTGACCGGTTGGTGACGAGCGTGTGCGCGTAATCCCAATGGGCGTAGTCTTGGGTGCTAATGGCGACACTATCTAGTTCGGCCTGTAAGGCCGCTTCCAACTGCGCCGCTGTCGTGGATCGGGCCTGCATATTCGCGTGATTAGCCATCCAGATGGCGACCCCGATGATCACGACGATTGCGGTCAGGCCGTTCGCGACTGAGGTCAAAAAAATGCGCCATGCCAGCCGATGCGCATCGTCCTGCCCATCGGATGCCACATGTCGTTCGATATTCATTTGGACGGCTCCAGCAATACGTGCGCTTTAGGTATTGGGGGACCGTTAACAACCTCTTAAATCAACCGGGCCTTTGCGGAGCATTTTAGCAAAGCCATAATGACGCGCACCACGGTTGTCTGCTTGACCTTCGGCGGGGCGGGGCTTAGTTGAAAAGCAGGGACTAAAGCCATGGGAGAGCCTGCATGGGCGTGATGACCGGAACCTCCGTTGGGGCCGACAAAGAACACGGCGCGCAACTGATTAATTCTGAGTTGCAGGACAAGGGTTTCCTTGTGACCTCGACCGCTGACATCGTGAACTGGGCGCGCACAGGGTCCCTGCACTGGATGACCTTTGGGCTGGCCTGTTGCGCGGTTGAGATGATGCATACCTCGATGCCGCGCTATGATCTTGAGCGTTTTGGCACAGCGCCGCGGGCATCCCCTCGTCAGTCTGATCTGATGATTGTGGCCGGGACGCTGACCAACAAGATGGCCCCTGCGCTGCGCAAGGTCTACGACCAGATGCCAGAGCCGCGTTATGTGATCTCAATGGGGTCCTGCGCGAATGGCGGCGGCTATTATCACTATAGCTATTCGGTCGTGCGCGGTTGTGACCGCATCGTGCCGGTCGATATCTATGTGCCGGGCTGCCCACCAACAGCGGAGGCGCTGCTGTACGGGATTTTGCAGTTGCAACGCAAAATGCGTCGGACGGGGACAATTGTACGATGACAGAAGCCCTGCAAGAACTCGGCACTCATCTGGAGCTGAAGCGCACGGATTGCGTGCTGTCTTGGGAAGTCGCCAATGATGAGCTGACGGTGACCGTTGCCCCATCCTCGCTTGTCAGCTTTGTGGAGTTCCTCAAGAACGATGCGACCTGCAAGTTCTCGTCGCTGGTCGACATCACGGCCGTGGATTACCCCAGTCGCGCCAAGCGGTTTGACGTCGTCTACCATTTCCTCAGCATGTATCAGAACCACCGCATTCGGTTGCGGGTTCAAATCCGCGAAGAAGATATGCTGCCGTCGATCATGTCCGTGCACCCCTCGGCCAACTGGTTCGAGCGTGAAGTATTCGATATGTTCGGCATCCTGTTTTCGGGTCACCCTGACCTGCGCCGTATCCTTACGGATTATGGATTTCGCGGGCATCCGCTGCGCAAGGATTTCCCGACAACGGGTTATACCGAAGTCCGCTATGACGAAGTGCAAAAGCGCGTCGTCTACGAACCTGTCAGCCTTGTGCAGGAGTACCGCCAGTTTGATTTCATGTCGCCGTGGGAAGGTGCGGAGTACATCCTGCCGGGTGATGAAAAGACGGAAGAGAAAACAGGCTGATGGCTGCTTTGCCGGGCAAATGTATGTGCGGTGCTGTTACGTTCACTGCGACGCCCACGCCCGGCGGTCTTGGCGCAGGGGCCTGCCACTGCGGGATGTGCCGAAAATGGTCGGGCGGGATGTATCTGTCCGTTGATTGCGGGTCTTCGGTGGTCTTTGACGATGGCGCGCCAGTGGGGTCCTACAAGGGTTCCGAATGGGGTGCGCGCTTGTTTTGCAAGGAATGTGGCTCGTCGCTGTTGTGGCAAACCCAGGACGGCCAGAACCAGCACGTTTCTATTCAGGCTTTCGAGGATCCCAGCCAGTTCGAGATTGGCATTCAGGTGTTTATCGACAAAAAGCCCGAGAACTACGCCTTGGCCAATGACACCAAAACAATGACCGAGGCTGAGGTGTTTGCGCATTATATGCCGGACGGTGACCCGTGATGACCGCACCAACCATCCTGTATTGCGTTGGGGCCACGAAGGCCGGCACCTCTTGGCTTTATCGCTATCTGCACGACCACCCTGATTGCGCGATGCCTGCGGTGAAAGAGGCCCATTATTGGGATACTTTTGATGCCGAGAAGCGTGATCCGCAGTTGGTGGCCTACCAGGCCCGCTTGGCAGAGATGCGTGCGGCACAGGACCAAGCCGGCGCGGAAGGCCGTGGCTGGCAGGTTGAGAACTTGGATCGCCGCATCAATGAGATGAAAGCCCTGATTGCGACGCTTGAAGCGGACCGCAGCGATGACAGTGCTTACGCGGCATGGATGATGACCGGCCGCGATGGGGCGCTGGTTGTGGGCGACATCACCCCCAATTATGCAACCCTTTCCGATGATGACCTTGTGCGCATGCGCGATCTGTCACCCAGTACGAAGTTCCTCTATCTGATCCGCGATCCGCTGGACCGCCTTTGGTCGCATATCCGCATGCAGGCCCGCCGCCAGCGCCAGGACCATGAAGTCTACGAGAAGAAATCCAACAACATCCTCTATCGCATTCTGAACCGGGGCCAAGAAACGCATATCCTTGAGCGGGGCGACTATCCCAAGATCATCCGCAAGCTGCGTCGCGTGATCCCCGAAGGTCGGTTGTTGATCCAGTTTACTGAGGACCTGTTTACACCAGACGGGCTGGCCAAGCTTTGCGCTTTCCTCGGCATTAAACCGGTCAAGGCAGAAGTCGCCCGCCCGGCCAATGAGGGACCTGAGGTCGTGATGCTGGACAAGCTGCGCCCCCGCGCGTTGGGGCTGTTGAATGAACACTATGAATGGGTGGCGCGCAATGTCGGGCCCCTGCCACAGCGGTGGCAAGACAATTTAGCGAGGGCTTAAGCCATGATGGACGGCGATATCCGTACAAACACCTATGATGATGGATCGACTGATGCGGCCACTGATGAGCAGCAGATCAGAAACTTCAACATTAACTTTGGCCCGCAACACCCGGCGGCGCATGGCGTTTTGCGTCTGGTACTGGAGTTGGATGGCGAGATCGTAGAGCGTTGCGATCCGCATATCGGCCTGCTGCACCGTGGCACCGAAAAGCTGATGGAAAGCCGCACGTACCTGCAAAACCTACCTTACCTGGACCGGTTGGATTACGTAGCCCCGATGAACCAGGAACATGCTTGGTGCTTGGCGATTGAGCGTTTGACCGGCACCGAAGTCCCGCGTCGTGCGTCCCTGATCCGCGTGCTCTATTCCGAGATCGGGCGCATCCTGTCACATCTTCTCAACGTGACGACACAAGCGATGGACGTCGGCGCGCTGACCCCGCCGCTGTGGGGTTTTGAAGAGCGCGAAAAGCTGATGATCTTTTACGAGCGTGCCTGTGGTGCGCGCCTGCACGCGGCCTATTTCCGCCCCGGTGGCGTGCATCAGGACCTGCCAGATCAATTGGTCGAAGACATCGACACGTGGGCGATTGAATTCCCCAAAGTGCTGGACGACATCGACGGGCTGCTGACCGAAAACCGTATCTTCAAGCAGCGCAATGCCGACATTGGTATCGTGACCGAAGACGACATTCAGGATTGGGGGTTTTCTGGTGTGATGGTGCGCGGGTCCGGCCTTGCCTGGGATTTGCGCCGTGCCCAGCCCTATGAATGCTATGACGAGTTTGAATTCCAGATCCCCGTCGGCAAGAACGGCGATTGCTATGACCGCTATCTTTGCCGCATGGAGGAAATGCGCCAGTCTACCCACATCATCCGCCAAGCCTGCGAAAAGCTGCGTCACGAGAAGGGTGATATCATGGCGCGAGGCAAGATGACGCCGCCCACGCGTGGCGAAATGAAGACCTCAATGGAAGCGCTGATCCACCACTTTAAACTTTATACCGAAGGGTTCCATGTGCCCGCAGGCGAGGTTTACGCCGCTGTTGAAGCGCCAAAGGGCGAGTTCGGCGTTTATCTGGTCGCCGACGGCACAAACCAGCCGTATCGCGCCAAGTTGCGCGCGCCGGGCTATCTTCACCTGCAAGCGATGGACTATATCTGCAAAGGCCATCAGCTGGCCGATGTCAGCGCGATCATCGGAACGATGGATGTCGTGTTCGGTGAGATTGACAGATGACAACGGGTGACCTGCTCTTGGGGATTATGGTGTCCTTGGGGTTTTTCGTGTCAGCCTTTGTCGCGCGGGCCTTTCGTGGCCGGATGGCCGGGGTTGTGATCGGTGGCGTGGCCGGACTGGCCGTATCGGTCTTTGTACTGGTCTACGGGCTAACGGACGTATTTGCAGTTGCGCCTGTGGCGGCAGAGAATTGACAAAGGCAGGCCCTAGGGCTTGTCGCCCAAATAACCGGGAGCGAAGAAGATGATCGGTAGACTGACCCTTGTTGCATTTGTGGGCCTTTCGGCCTGTGCCGTGCCAATTGCTGTGCCAGTACCAACACCGGCGCCCACGCCAATGGTCGTGCCACAATCAGCCAAAGAACGCTTTGTCAGCAGTGTCGCGGCCAATGGCTGTGCGTTGACCAGCGCCAACACCGATGTGATCATGGCCGACGCTGTATTGTCGCGTCAAGATATGGCGCGAGTGATGACAGAACTGCGCTCTGAGGGGCGTGGCGAGATTGATGGGGCAACCTTCCGGATCACCGGTGGGGCCTGTGCCTGACGACAAATCTCTTGCCCGGCGTGGCCGGTGTGTTAGGGGATAAAGTGACCATAAAGATGACCGGAAAGACCTGATGCTACGCCGCCTTTACCAAGACCAGCCTGAAACATTCGCCTTCACGCCAGACAACCAGAAATGGGCCGAGGCACAGATGAAGAAGTTTCCCGAAGGGCGCCAAGCATCGGCCATCATCCCGATCTTGTGGCGCGCGCAAGAGCAAGAAGGCTGGCTGTCCCGCCCGGCAATTGAATATGTCGCGGCAATGCTTGATCTGGCCTATATCCGTGCGCTCGAGGTCGCGTCGTTCTATTTCATGTTCCAATTGCAGCCCGTTGGGTCAATTGCCCATATTCAGGTCTGCGGCACTCTGTCTTGCATGATCTGTGGGGCCGAGGACCTGATTGGTGTGTGTAAGGACAAGATATCCGATAAGCCCCATGCCCTGTCGGCAGATGGCAAGTTTTCGTGGGAAGAGGTCGAGTGCCTCGGCTCTTGTGCAAACGCACCGATGGCCCAGATCGGCAAGGATTACTACGAAGACCTGACCGCCGAGCGGTTGGGCGAAATCATTGATGAATTGGCCGCTGGTCGCGTTCCAACGCCCGGCCCGCAAAACGGCCGCTTTGCTGCCGAGCCTCTGAAAGGGCTGACCAGTCTGAAAGGCTATGACAGCGGTAAGACTAAGTATAACGCCAGCGCGCAACTTGCGACGGATATCGGTGATACCATCAAGCGGATTGATGGAACTGAAGTGCCACTGCTGACCCCTTGGGTAAAAGACGCCAAAGCGGCACCTTCGCCAAAGGCAAAGGCCACGACGCCGAAACCAAAGCCTGTCAAATCAACGCCCGTGAAAGCTGCACCAAAAGCGGCTGCGCCAGTTGCCGAAAAACAGCCAGAAACGCTGTCGGCGCCGCGTGATGGTGGTGCTGATGACCTTAAAAAGATCAGTGGTGTTGGACCCAAGCTTGAAAGCGTCTTGAACGATCTTGGCTTCTGGCACTTTGATCAGATCGCCAAATGGACCATGGACGAAATCGCATGGGTTGATAGCCGTCTGAAATTCAAAGGCCGCATTGAGCGCGACAACTGGATGGCGCAGGCGGCAGATCTGGCGAAGGGCAAGTAAGCGCCCTTTGATTGTGCGCGTTACTGGGCTTGTGGCCAACTAAGTGGACTGAATTGCAGTATTTCTTTACCCAACAGCAAAGTTTCGGGTAGAGATGTTATGGGGCGCATGGATGGGTCGAATTGACGCAGACCAGCCGCGCTACGTCTGCACCGCTGCTCAAGCGGCCACCTGAGGGAGAAGATACACGATGAAAGATACAGCACCGATCAGCCAGGGCATCATTGCCGTGGCGGCCTTGTTCGCCGTTATTGCAGCCGGAGTTGCATTCGTTCTTTATGATTTCTCGTTTTTTGCATCGGCCTGCATCGGCGGTGGCGTCGGCCTGATTGCGGCAATTGTACTGGCGATTGGCTGGCGTGCGCCAGCACCGGGACCGGACGCGGTTGAGGAACCGGTTGCAAAGACGCCAGTTGCCGAACCGGCACCTGCACCTGCTGAGCCCGCGCCTGCACCCGTTGCAGCAGCACCGGCTCCTGCGCCAGAACCAGTCCCGGCGCCAGAACCCGCGCCTGAGCCAGAACCTGCTCCGGTCGCTGAAACCGTTGCATCCAGCGACGATGGCACGCCAAAGTTCCTCAGTGCGGCACGCGAAGGCGGCCCGGACGATTTGAAGCAGATCAAAGGCGTTGGTCCCAAACTCGAAAAGACCTTGCACGAAATGGGCATCTACCACTTTGACCAGATCGCTGACTGGGGCCCCAAGGAACAGGCCTGGATGGATGACAACCTTGCTGGCTTCAAAGGCCGTGCGACCCGTGACGAATGGGTGCCGCAGGCTAAAACGCTGGCCGCCGGTGGCGCGACCGAGTTTTCAAAAAAGGTCGACAAGGGCGACGTTTACTAAAGCGCAACCAAGGCCATGACCCAGCAAGGACACACAAATCAGGCCAAGGCCGGACAACGCGTCGCGTTGATTGTTGCCGGAACTGGTGTTTTCTGGGTCTTGGCGATCATGCTTGGGGCAGAATATAACTGGTCCAACCGCACACGCGCGCTTTTTGATCTTGCAGCGCTCGCCGGTTTCGGGTTTGCCCTGTGGCAGACCTACCAACTCTGGCGCGCGCGCCAAAACGACAAGGGCGATGACTGATGCTCAAAGATGAGAACCGGATTTTCACGAACCTTTACGGGATGCATGACCGTACGCTGAAAGGCGCGCAGGCGCGCGGCCATTGGGATGGCACCGCTGCGATCATCGAAAAGGGGCGTGACTGGATCATCAATGAAATGAAAGCATCCGGTCTGCGCGGTCGGGGTGGGGCGGGTTTCCCGACCGGACTGAAATGGTCTTTCATGCCCAAGGAGAGCGATGGGCGCCCGGCCTATCTGGTCGTCAACGCCGACGAATCCGAACCCGGCACATGCAAAGACCGCGAGATTATGCGCCATGATCCGCACACGCTGATCGAAGGTTGTCTGATTGCGTCTTTCGCGATGAATGCCAACGCCTGCTACATCTATATTCGCGGCGAATACATCCGCGAGAAAGAGGCGCTGCAGGCGGCAATTGACGAATGCTACGAGGCGGGTCTCGTGGGTCCGAATGCCGCGAAATCCGGTTGGCCGTTCGACATCTACCTGACCCACGGTGCGGGAGCATACATTTGCGGCGAAGAAACCGCATTGCTCGAAAGCCTTGAAGGCAAAAAGGGTATGCCGCGCATGAAGCCACCGTTCCCGGCGGGCGCGGGCCTTTATGGCTGCCCGACGACTGTGAACAATGTTGAATCGATTGCCGTTGTACCGACCATTCTGCGCCGTGGCGGCGACTGGTTTGCAGGCATGGGCCGCCCCAACAACGCTGGTACCAAGCTGTTTGCGATTTCCGGTCACGTGAACAACCCATGTGTGGTCGAAGAGGAAATGTCGATTTCCTTTGAAGAGCTGATTGAAAAGCACTGCGGCGGTATTCGCGGCGGGTGGGACAACCTGAAAGCGGTGATCCCCGGTGGGTCATCCGTGCCATGTGTGCGCGGCGAAAACATGCGCGATGCGGTGATGGACTTTGATGCGCTGAAAGAAAAAGGGTCCTCGCTTGGGACCGCTGCGGTCATCGTGATGGATAACTCCACCGATATGATCAAGGCGATCTGGCGGTTGTCCAAATTCTACAAACACGAAAGCTGCGGCCAGTGCACGCCTTGCCGCGAAGGCACCGGCTGGATGATGCGCGTGATGGCGCGTCTGGTGGAAGGCAACGCGAGCGTGGAAGAAATCGACATGCTGTTGGACGTGACAAAACAGGTCGAAGGACATACGATTTGCGCATTGGGTGATGCGGCCGCATGGCCGATCCAGGGGCTGATAAAAAACTTCCGGGACGAGATCGAGGACCGGATCAAAGACAAACGCATGGCAGGGATGGCAGCAGAATGATGACACGTGGATTGATGTTTGGCGCGGCTTTGACACTGGCCGCTTGTGCAGCGGGCGGGCGGTCACTGGATGATCCGGCGGTGCAAAAGCTGTTTGCGATGTCAACGCCGCAGTATTACGCGAGCCTGAACATCGCCAATCAGATCGCGCAAAGCTGCCCGCGCTACACCTACGACGCCGGACTTGATTCCGCGCTGAACGAAGCGCGCAACGAAGTTGGGCGCGGATCCTTGGCCGCAATCAGCCAGCGCAACGCGATTGAGTTGGAAACAGACGTCGCGCAACGTAGCTTTGCCGTAAAGCACGATGTTGAAATCCCCGGTGGTGATCTTTGTGCAGCGGGCGATGCCGAAATCCTCGAAGGATCGGCGATCAGCGCGATGTTGGTTCCCGCCTAAGGGCAACGCCTATGGCTTTTCGCAACATTTTGGATGGGGCCGCGAGCTTTGGCGCGGCCCTTGTCACATCGGCGGTCTGCGGATTGCCTGCATGGTTTACCATCACCGCGATCAGGGCTGATATCGCACCGGTGTGGGCTTATGCGGCGGCCGGTGGTTTGGGTGTGATCGGCATCATTCTCACGCTGGCCTTTGTGCGCAAAGGCATCGGTGGTGTCGCCCCGACAAGGCAACGGCGGCGCTGAGAAGGTGGCGCGCATGCATCTGGCCGAGTTCAACTTTGGCACTTTAGCCTACCCTTGGGGCGACCCTCGGATAGCCGGGTTTGAGGATGCGGTCGATCAGGTCAATGCCATTGGTGCGCGCAGTCCGGGGTTTGTGTGGCGGATGTCTGATGAAGACATGGATGCAGCACAGAACGACCCCAACGGCCCGCTGCGTGACAGGCCCAATACGGCCTCGACGCTGTCAACGTGGGAAAGCCCGTATGCCTTGTATCATTTTGTGACGAAAACCTTGCATGCGCGCATCATGCGCGGTGCACCTGATTGGTTTGTTCCAGGCGACAGCGGACATCTTGTGTGCTGGTGGGTACCGGCTAATTACCGCCCCAATGTGGCAGAAGGCATGACAAAGTGGCAATTGTTGCAAGATCACGGCGAGAGTGAAAAAGTATTTGATGCCAAAAGGTTAAAGGCTCTGGCTCTTGGTCAACCGGCGTAATGCAACCGATGACAACCGCCTGATATTGAATAGCGGGCCAAAAGTGGTGATCTCAGTCCAGAACCAAGCGGCATTCAAAGTGCCCTGCAGGAGATGAAAAATGAAAAAGCTTGCCCTTACCGCCGTTGTGGCCTTGGCCACCGTATTTTCCGCTGGTCATCTGTCGGCGCAAACCGCTTTGAAAGACGTCGCAAAAGTGCGTGACGGGATCATCTATGTGGGCATGGCCTATGAGATTTCCGAGGAATGCGGCAGTATCAATGCACGTTTATTCCGTGGGATTAACTATCTGCAATCCTTGCGCAGCCATGCCCGCGATCTTGGCTATTCCGAGGCTGAGATTGAGGCCTATATCAACGACGACGCTGAAAAAGACCGGTTGGAGGCCATCGCACGCCAGCAGCTTGCCCTCATAGGTGTCGTAGAGGGCAATGAGGCCACATATTGCGCAGCCGGACGTGCCCAAATGGATGCAAATACGCGCGTTGGCTGGCTCTTGCGCTAAGACACTGGCAAAGGCGCGAAAATTGCGCCTTTTTTTGACGATCTGACTGGCATCGCGGGACCTGTCGCGTTAGAACGCGGGGCAACGCGTGTGGTCCCAAGCGATCAAAGCGCGAGAGGGAACACATAGGACACGCCATGTCTGATCTGCGTAAAGTCATCATTGATGGGAATGAGGTCGAAGTTGACGGGGCTATGACCCTGATACAGGCCTGCGAAGAAGCCGGGATAGAAATCCCGCGTTTCTGCTATCATGAACGGCTTTCCATCGCGGGTAACTGCCGCATGTGTCTGGTTGAGGTTGTGGGCGGCCCGCCGAAACCTGCCGCTTCCTGTGCGATGCAGGTCAAGGATCTGCGCCCGGGGCCAGAAGGCCAACCCCCTGTTGTGAAAACCAATTCGCCTATGGTCAAAAAGGCCCGTGAAGGCGTGATGGAGTTTTTGCTGATCAATCACCCGCTGGATTGCCCGATTTGCGATCAGGGTGGCGAGTGCGATTTGCAGGATCAGGCGATGGCCTATGGCGTCGATTTCAGCCGTTTCCGCGAACCCAAGCGCGCGACCGAAGATCTGGACCTTGGTCCATTGGTCGAAACCCACATGACCCGCTGCATTTCCTGCACCCGCTGTGTGCGTTTCACGACAGAGGTCGCGGGTATTCACCAGATGGGCCAGACCGGCCGTGGTGAGGATGCGGAGATTACGAGCTATCTGGGGGAAACGCTCGATTCGAACCTTCAGGGCAACATCATTGATCTTTGCCCCGTGGGTGCGCTGGTGTCGAAACCTTACGCCTTCACCGCACGCCCTTGGGAATTGACGAAGACGGAATCAATCGATGTGATGGATGCGCTAGGATCCAACATCCGTGTGGATACCAAAGGTCGCGAAGTCATGCGCTTTCTGCCGCGCAACCATGACGGCGTGAACGAAGAGTGGATTTCCGACAAAACCCGTTTTGTATGGGATGGCCTGCGCAAGCAGCGCCTTGATACGCCTTTCATCCGCGAAAACGGCAGGTTGCGGAAAGCCAGTTGGCCCGAAGCGCTCTCTGCCGCTGCGGCTGCCATGAATGGCAAGAAGGTTGCGGGCCTTGTCGGTGATCTGGCCCCGGTTGAGGCCGCATTCGCGCTTAAGCAGTTGATCGAAGGGCAGGGTGGCCGCGTCGAATGCCGCACCGATGGGGCGAAACTGCCGATTGGCAACCGCTCGGCCTATGTCGGAACGGCCAAGATCGAAGATATTGATGACGCCCAATACATCATGCTGATCGGCACCAATCCACGGGACGAGGCGCCGGTTCTTAACGCGCGTATCCGCCGGGCATGGTCACGCGGGGCCAATGTCGCGCTGATCGGTGAGCATGTGGATCTGACCTATGACTACGTGCATATGGGGACAGATCGTGAGGCGCTTGTCGCATTGACTAACCACAAATTTGGTGAGGTCAAAGATGTACCATCTTTGGTCATTGTCGGGCAGGGCGCCCTGCAAGAGGCCGATGGTGAGGCTGTCTTGGCCGCCGCAATGGATGTCGCCGCAAAGACCAACGGCAAACTTATGGTGCTTCATACCGCCGCTGGTCGCGTGGGTGCGATGGACGTCGGGGCTGCGACAGAGGGTGGGCTGGAGGCAGCACTTGAGGGTGCCGAAGTCATCTACAATCTGGGCGCGGACGAGGTCGAGGTAAAGCCCGGCGCATTTGTGATCTACCAAGGCAGCCATGGTGATCGTGGCGCGCATCGCGCCGACATCATCCTGCCGTCTGCGGCCTATACCGAAGAAAACGGCCTGTTCGTCAACACCGAAGGCCGCCCGCAACTGGCATTGCGCGCCAGCTTCCCGCCGGGACAGGCCAAGGAAAACTGGGCGATCCTGCGAGCCTTGTCCGCTGAATTGGATGCGACACTGCCCTACAACAGCATGGCGCAACTGCGTCAGGCGCTGGTCGCGGCACACCCGCATCTGGGTGATATTGACGAAGTTGCCGAAAACGCATGGCAACCGCTGCCTGTCAAAAAGCCCGGCAGTGCAGATTTCCGCAATGCCATCACTGATTTCTATCTCACGAACCCGATTGCACGCGCCTCCAGCCTGATGGCCGAACTCAGCGCGAATGCAAAGGCACGTAAATCCGCGCCAATGGCTGCGGAATAAGGACGACGACAATGGTTGAATTCTTTACCAATACCAACCTTGGCATCGTCTTGCTGATCCTGGGGCAATGTTTGCTGGTTTTGATCCCGCTTTTGGTCGCACTGGCGTTTTTGATGTACGCTGACCGCAAAATTTGGGCCGCCGTGCAAATGCGCAAAGGGCCGAATATCGTCGGTCCGTTTGGGCTGTTGCAGTCCTTCGCGGACTTTCTGAAGTACATCGTCAAGGAAATAGTGGTTCCTGCAGGCGCGGATAAGGTCGTGTTCTTCCTCGCACCGCTGATTGCCTTTGTTCTGGCCGTAGTGTCGTGGTCGGTGATCCCATTCAACGACGGATGGGTATTGGCTGATATCAACGTGGCCATTCTGTTTATCTTGGCTGTCGGATCGCTTGAGGTTTATGGCGTGATCATGGGCGGCTGGGCGTCGAACTCCAAATATCCGTTCCTTGGATCGTTGCGGTCGGCGGCACAGATGATCTCTTACGAGGTCTCAATCGGTTTGATCATTATTGGCGTCATCATTTCAGCCGGGTCCATGAACTTTGGTGCCATTGTTGCGGCGCAAGACGGCAACGCGGGTATCTTCAACTGGTTCTGGGTCGCCCATTTCCCGATGCTGTTCCTGTTCTTTATCAGTGCCTTGGCCGAAACCAACCGCCCACCGTTTGACCTGCCAGAGGCTGAATCAGAACTGGTCGCAGGCTATCAGGTGGAATACTCATCCACCCCGTTCCTGTTGTTTATGATCGGCGAATTGATGGCCGTCGTGCTGATGTGCGCGCTGATCTCGCTTTTGTTCTTCGGCGGCTGGCTGTCCCCGATCCCGGGTCTGCCAGACGGCATTTTGTGGATGGTCCTGAAGATGGCGCTGGTCTTCTTCATGTTCTCGATGGTCAAGGCCATCACGCCACGCTACCGCTATGACCAGTTGATGCGGATCGGCTGGAAAGTGTTCCTGCCAATGTCACTGGCATGGGTTGTGATCGTGTCGTTCTTGGCAAAGTACGAAGTACTCGGCGGCTTTTGGGCACGCTGGGCAGTAGGAGCTTAATCAATGACGCAAATGGATTACACCCGCGCCGCGAAATACTTCCTGCTTCAGGACTTCTGGGTCGGGTTCAAACTAGGGATGAAGTATTTCTTCTCGCCCAAGGCCACGCTGAACTATCCGCATGAAAAGGGGCCACTTAGCCCCCGTTTCCGGGGTGAACATGCCCTGCGCCGCTATCCCAACGGCGAAGAACGCTGCATCGCGTGTAAGCTTTGCGAGGCCGTTTGCCCCGCCCAAGCCATCACCATCGACGCCGAACCGCGTGATGACGGCAGCCGCCGCACGACCCGCTATGACATCGACATGACCAAATGCATCTACTGCGGTTTCTGCCAGGAAGCCTGCCCGGTGGATGCCATCGTTGAAGGCCCGAATTTCGAGTTCAGCACCGAGACCCGTGAAGAGCTGTATTATGACAAGGAAAAGCTGCTGGAAAACGGGGACCGCTGGGAATCCGAGATTGCACGCAACCTTGAACTGGATGCGCCCTACCGATGATCGACACTGTCCCCAAAAGCGAAGCGTATTTGCGCGGCAAACCTGCGGCAGAAGCAACGAACCCCGGTATCGAGGACACGTTGCGCGACCGCTATGATGCGTTGCTGCCGGGTTTTGCGGAATCGCTGATTGAGGTGGCTTATGGGCACTATTACACACGGGATGGTCTAGACGATAAGACGCGATATCTGGCAACGGTTGCGGCCTTGACTGCCTTGGGTGGCCAAACGGCGCCGCAACTGCGCGTGCATATTCGCAACGCGTTGCGGGCGGGCGCGTCAAAGCGCGAGGTGGCTGAGGTGATCAACCAGATGGCACTTTACGGCGGGTTCCCTGCGATGGTTAACGCGCTGAACACCGCGATTGAGGTGTTCGAGGCGGAGGAGGCGGCATGACTGATCAGAACCCCTTTGAAGCGATGATGAAGATGGGTCAAGACTGGGCCAAGTCGATGAACGTCGATGCCGATACCTTTACCCCCAAAGGGTTTGAAGCGCTTTGGCCCACCATGCCCAAAGAAACGATGGAGATGTTCTTTGGCAAGGGGCTGAACAAAGACGGGCTGGACGCCAAAACGCGGCTTTTGCTGACGCTCGCCGGTTTGACCGTCCTGGGCGCGCAGGCCGAGGCGCAGATCAGGCTAACCGTCCGTCATCTGGTTGAGGCGGATGCCACCAAACAAGAAATTGCCGAAGCGATTGCCCAGATGGGCATGTTCGCTGGCGTGCCAGCCATGACCAAAGCGATGGAACTGGCCAATGAAGTGTTGGAAAAGGACGAAAGCGCATGACCGTCTTCGCGTTCACATTTTACCTTTTTGCCGTGTCGACCATTGCGGGCGGCCTGATGACAGTCGTCAGCCGCAACCCCGTACATTCGGTGCTGTGGTTGATCCTGGCGTTTCTGTCCTCTGCCGGCCTTTTCGTGACCTTGGGAGCGGAATTCGTCGCCATGCTGCTGATCATTGTCTATGTGGGCGCCGTCGCCGTGTTGTTCCTCTTCGTGGTGATGATGCTGGACGTCGATTTTGCCGAACTGAAAGCGGAGATGACGAAATATTTGCCTCTTGCCTTGCTGATCGGCGTTGTGATCTTGATGCAATTGGCGCTGGCACTTGGTGTCTGGGGTTTTGCGGACGGGGTTGAAGGGCGGATTGCAGCCCCGACCGGTGATCTGGATAACACCCGCGCACTGGGTCTGCTGATTTATGACAAGTACATCCTGCTGTTCCAGCTGTCGGGTCTGATCTTGTTGGTCGCCATGATCGGGGCGATTGTCCTGACGCTGCGCCACCGTGTCGATATCAAGCGGCAGAATGTGCTGTCCCAGATGTACCGTGACCCTGCAAAGGCGATGGAATTGAAAGACGTGAAACCGGGGCAGGGTCTGTAAGCGGGCATGCGCAACCTTGCTATCATATCAACCACTGCGATGCTGGTCGCCGGTCAGGGCCAAGCCCTGACGCTGGCCGATTGCAAACGCACGACCCATCCCAGTCATGGTGGTGAAATCCGCCATGCAGATCTGGGCGAAGGCCGCGTGATGTGGATGGACTGGTGGTCGCAGGAAGGCACCGCGAAGGGTTTTTCGCTGGTGGAATGTGCCAGCGGCCAGATGCTGCGCTTTTGGAGTGCTGAGGAAAACATGGGCCGTCGCAGTGCCTTTGACCGCACCGATGACGCGCTGGAAGTGCTGGAGCGCCATCAATCCGGTGCCCGCGTCTTTGCCACGTTCGAGCGGATTGCGGCGGACCTTGAATTCATCGCGCGCGACATCGTGATCACGACAGAAACAACAGAAAACTGCGCCTGCGCGGCAGCCTATCCAGAACTGCGCGGCGACAAGACGGAATTTATGCTCGCGGGTTAAACCGCGGCGCAACAGACAAGAAGATCGGGGAATGCCCCGGAGGGACGAATGAATGATCGGACTTGAACATTATCTTACGGTGGCCGCGGCCCTGTTTGTCATCGGGATCTTCGGATTGTTCCTGAACCGCAAGAACGTGATCATCCTGCTGATGAGCATCGAATTGATGCTGCTGGCGGTGAACATCAACCTTGTGGCCTTCTCCAGCTATCTGGGTGATCTGGTCGGCCAGGTCTTTACCCTGTTCGTGCTGACCGTCGCCGCCGCCGAGGCCGCGATTGGCCTTGCGATCCTCGTGTGTTTCTTCCGCAACCGCGGGACCATCGACGTTGAAGACGTCAACGTGATGAAGGGTTAAGTTCAATGGAAACCATCATCCTCTTTGCCCCGCTTGTCGGCGCCATCCTTTGCGGATTTGGCTGGAAACTGATCGGTGAAACGGCCGCGCAGTGGACCGCGACCAGCCTATTGTTCCTTGCTGCGATCCTGTCTTGGGTCGTGTTCCTGACATTTGATCCGTCTGCCCATCCAAACGGTGCATATACAGTCAACATCCTGCGCTGGATCGAAAGCGGCACGCTGTCGACCGATTGGGCGATCAAGATGGACCGTCTGACCGCGATCATGCTGATTGTGATCAACACGGTGTCGGCCCTCGTCCACCTTTATTCCTTTGGCTACATGGCCCATGACGAGAATTTTAAAGAAGACGAAAGCTATCGCCCCCGTTTCTTTGCCTACCTGTCGTTCTTCACCTTTGCGATGTTGATGCTGGTGACAGCCGACAACCTTGTGCAGATGTTCTTTGGCTGGGAAGGCGTGGGCGTGGCCTCATATCTTCTGATCGGTTTCTACTACCGTAAGCCATCCGCTGGCGCCGCTGCGATCAAGGCTTTTGTGGTGAACCGGGTCGGTGACTTCGGCTTCGCCTTGGGTATTTTCGCGCTTTATATGGTGACCGACAGCATCAAGTTTGATGACATCTTCGCCGCGATCCCTGATCTGCAAGATGCGACCATCACCTTCCTGTGGCGTGACTGGAACACGCTGAACCTGATTGCCTTCCTGCTGTTTATCGGTGCGATGGGTAAATCCGCGCAACTGTTCCTGCACACATGGTTGCCCGACGCGATGGAAGGCCCGACGCCCGTGTCGGCCCTGATCCACGCCGCGACCATGGTGACCGCTGGTGTGTTCCTTGTCTGCCGCATGTCGCCGCTGATGGAATATGCTGAGGCGACGACGAACTTCATCGTCTTCCTTGGTGCGACCACTGCCTTCTTCGCCGCGACCGTGGGTCTGGTCCAGAACGATATCAAGCGCGTCATTGCGTACTCCACCTGTTCGCAACTGGGCTATATGTTCGTGGCTGCTGGCCTTGGCGTCTACTCTGTTGCCATGTTCCACCTGCTCACACACGCCTTCTTCAAGGCGATGTTGTTCCTTGGGGCCGGTTCGGTCATTCACGCGATGCATCACGAGCAGGACATGCGCAACTATGGCGGTTTGCGACATAAGATCCCCAAGACATTCTGGATGATGATGATCGGCACGCTGGCGATCACCGGCGTTGGTATTCCGCTGCTTTACGTGGGCTTCCCGATTGGTTTCGCAGGCTTCGTGTCCAAGGATGCGATTATCGAAAGCGCCTATGCAGGCACCGCTGGCGGCTACGCCTTCTGGATGCTGGTTGTGGCGGCACTGATGACCAGTTTCTACAGCTGGCGTCTGATGTTCCTGACCTTCTACGGTACGCCACGCGGCGATGCGCACACGCATGAGCACGCGCATGAAGCGCCGAACTCAATGCTGTTCCCGCTTTATGTGCTAGCGATCGGCGCGGTCTTCAGCGGTATGGTCTGGTACGGGTCGTTCTTTGGCTCCAACGACAAGGTCGGCAAGTTCTTTGGCGTGCCTTACGCCGAAGCCAGCGAGCATGGTGAAGCGAAGGCTGAGGATGATCACGGTGATGATCACGCGGAAGAGGGCGGCCACGGCAAAGCGCACTACAATCTTGTCGGCGCACCGGGTGAAGGGGCCATTCACAACAGCCCCGACAACCACGTGCTGAACGACGCCCATGAAGTCCCTGTCTGGGTCAAGATTGCGCCGTTCGTGGCAATGCTCGCAGGCTTGGGTCTGGCCTATCAAATGTACATCCGTCGCCCCGACTGGCCCGCGAAACTGGCCGAGCAGCAAGCGCCGCTTTATCAGTTCCTGCTGAACAAATGGTACTTTGACGAGATCTATAACTTCGTCTTCGTCCGTCCCGCATTCGCCTTGGGCCGCATCCTGTGGAAACAGGGTGACACCAACACAATCGACGGCGGGATCAATGGTGTCGCTATGGGGATCGTGCCGTTCCTGACACGGCTCGCGGGTCGTGCGCAGTCTGGCTACATCTTTAGCTATGTCTTTGCGATGGTGCTTGGGATTGCGGTCCTCCTGACCTGGATGACGCTGTTCGGGGGAGCGAACTGATGGGCAATATCCTTTCACTCACCACGTTCCTGCCATTGCTAGGTGCGGTCATTCTGGCGCTGTTCCTGCGTGGTGATGATGCGGCCGCACAGCGCAACGCGAAATGGGTGGCGCTGGTTACGACAGCGGTAACATTCATCTGTTCGTTGTTCATCCTGACGAATTTTAACCCCGCCGACACCGGTTTCCAGATGGTGGAAACCCGCGATTGGTTGCTGGGCTTGCAATATAAGATGGGCGTTGATGGCATTTCGATCCTCTTCGTGATGCTGACCACATTCCTGATGCCGCTGGTGATCGCTTCTTGCTGGGATGTGAAATCCCGCGTCAAGGAATACATGATCGCCTTCCTGATCTTGGAAACCCTGATGCTGGGTGTCTTCCTCGCGCTTGATCTGGTACTGTTCTACCTGTTTTTTGAGGCGGGTCTGATCCCGATGTTCCTGATCATCGGTATCTGGGGCGGCAAGAACCGGATCTATGCGTCCTTCAAGTTCTTCCTTTATACCTTCCTAGGCTCTGTCCTGATGTTGGTGGCGATGGTCGCGATGTTCTCGGATGCTGGTACGACGGACATCCCGACGCTGATGACGCATACCTTTGGGACCGAAAACTTCAGCGTTCTTGGTGTGCAGATCGTTGGCGGCATGCAAACGCTGCTGTGGCTCGCGTTCTTTGCCAGCTTCGCGGTCAAAATGCCGATGTGGCCGGTCCATACGTGGTTGCCGGATGCGCACGTACAGGCGCCAACTGCGGGTTCGGTCGTACTGGCCGCGATCCTGTTGAAAATGGGCGGCTACGGCTTCCTGCGCTTCAGCCTGCCGATGTTCCCTGTCGGATCAGAGGTGATGGGGCCGCTGGTTCTGACCCTGTCTGCCATTGCGATTGTCTACACATCGCTGGTCGCATTGGTGCAGGAAGACATGAAAAAGCTGATCGCGTATTCTTCTGTCGCGCACATGGGTTACGTGACCATGGGGATCTTTGCGGTCAACCAGCAGGGTATCGACGGGGCGATCTTCCAGATGATCAGCCACGGATTTATCTCTGGTGCGCTGTTCTTGTGTGTCGGCGTGATTTACGACCGGATGCACACGCGCGAGATTGATGCATATGGGGGCCTCGTGAACCGGATGCCGGCCTATGCGCTGATCTTCATGTTCTTCACGATGGCCAACGTCGGCCTGCCGGGCACATCGGGCTTTGTGGGTGAGTTCCTTGTGCTGATGGGTATCTTCCAGGTGAACACATGGATCGCGCTTTTCGCGACTTCGGGTGTGATCCTGTCGGCGGCCTATGCGCTGTGGCTTTATCGCCGGGTCGTCTTTGGCGATCTGATCAAGGAAAGCCTGAAAACCATCACAGACATGGGCACACGCGAGCGGGTGATCTTTGCACCGTTGGTTGTCATGACCCTTCTTTTGGGGGTCTATCCCGCCCTTGTCCTCGACATTATTGGCCCAAGCGTTTCTGCGCTGGTCGGCAACTATGAAACCGCGCTGGCGGCCTTTGAGGCCGCCACGCAGTTTGCTGCGAATTAAGGAAAGCCCGTTATGATTGGCGCTGATATCCAAATCCTGATGCCCGAGATTCTGCTGGCGGTTTACGCCATGGGCGCATTGATGGCGGCGGTTTATACCACCAAAGACGGCATGGCCCCGCTGCTGACATGGGCGACGTCGGGTTTGTTCGTGCTGCTGGCGGTCTGGATCGGGATCAACGGGCAGGGGACGAACATCGCCTTTGGGGGCATGTTTGTTGATGACGGTTTTTCGCGGTTCGCCAAGATTGTGATCCTGCTCTCTGCGGCTGCGGTTCTGTTGATGTCCGAAAGCTATATGCAGCGGCGTGGGTTACTGCGGTTCGAATACCCTATTTTGATCGCACTTGCCGTGGTTGGCATGATGGTGATGGTGTCAGCAGGCGACCTGATGGCGCTGTATATGGGGCTTGAGCTGCAATCGCTGGCGCTTTACGTGGTTGCATCGCTGCGCCGTGATAGCGTGAAATCGACCGAGGCGGGTTTGAAATACTTCGTGCTCGGCGCACTCTCTTCTGGCTTGCTGCTTTATGGTGCGTCGCTGACTTACGGGTTTGCAGGCACAACACTTTTCGCCGGCATCATCGAAGCCACCGCGAATGAGCCATCGCTCGGCCTCCTTTTCGGCCTCGTCTTCCTGATCGCGGGCTTTGCGTTCAAAGTATCCGCCGCCCCGTTCCACATGTGGACACCAGACGTCTACGAAGGTTCGCCCACCCCGGTGACCGCCTTCTTTGCAACCGCCCCAAAGGTTGCTGCGATGGCGCTTTTCGCCCGCGTTGTGCATGACGCTTTCGGCGGGATCGTCGGTGATTGGCAGCAGATCGTGGCATTCCTTTCGGTCGTGTCCATGTTTCTTGGCGCAATCGCTGCGATTGGCCAAAAAGACATCAAACGCCTGATGGCCTATTCATCCATTGCGCATATGGGCTTTGCGCTGATGGGTCTGGCCGCTGGCACGGCTTTCGGCGTGCAGGCGATGCTGATCTATATGGCGATCTATGTGACGATGAACATCGGCACCTTTGCCTTCATCCTTGCGATGGAGCGTGACGGGCGGCCAGTGACCAACATCGACAGCCTCAAGATGTATTCCAAACGTCAGCCGTTGCGCGCGCTTGCGATGCTTGTGCTGCTATTCAGCCTGGCTGGTGTGCCACCGATGGTCGGCTTTTTCGGCAAGTTCTACGTGCTGCGTGCCGCCTATGATGGTGGCCTTGCATGGCTTGCCGTCGCTGGTGTGATCGCATCCGTGATCGGCGCGTTCTACTACATCCGTATCGTGTATTTCATGTACTTTGGTGAAGAAGGCGAAGCGCTTGATGGCAAGATGAACCCGGTGCTTTGGACCTTCTTGATGGGCTCTGCTGCGGTAATGCTGATTGGTGTTGTGAACCTCTTCGGGATCGAGCCAATCGCAGCGGCAGCGGCGGCGACGCTTGTCAACTAAGCAAGATGATCATAGCCCGTGGCCCGAGGGCTACGACCGCGTTGTGCTGGATAGTGTCGACAGCACGATGGCCGAAGCCATGCGGCGTGCACCAGATATTCAGCGGCCCACATGGATCATGGCCAAGACGCAAACTGCCGCGCGCGGACGACGCGGACGTAAGTGGGTTGTGCCTGAGGGCAATCTGAACGCCACTTTGATTTTCAGGCCAGAGGCCACACCGGCTGAGGCGGCAAAACGGTCATTCCTTGCGGCGAATGCGCTGTATCAAGCGCTGGCGATCTATATCTCAGCCGACAAACTGTCGCTGAAATGGCCCAATGACGTGCTGCTTTCTGGTGGCAAGGTCGCAGGTATCTTGCTGGAAAGCAGCGGGCAGGGGCCCTTTGTCGATTGGCTTTCCATCGGGATTGGCGTGAACTTGCGACATACGCCCGAAGGCGTTGAAGATGCCAGTTTCGCACCAATCAGCCTCGCAAACGCAGGTGGCGAAGACGTGTCCCCCAAGGACTTTCTTTCAACCGTTGCCGATGCCTATGCCACGCAAGAAGCCAAACTGCTACGTCTTGGCTTTGACCGTATCCGCGATGACTGGATGTCGAACGCCGCGCGCTTGGGTGAGGTGATCACAGCCCGCACAGGCCGTGAAGACGTGACCGGCATCTTTGACAGCATCGACCGTGACGGCAACCTTGTGCTGATCACAGGCACCGGACCACGCGCGATCCCTGCTGCGGACGTATTTTTCTAGGACAAGGAGGCGACCCAATGCTTCTCGCCATCGACTGCGGCAATACCAATACTGTGTTTTCCATCTGGGACGGTGAACAGTTCATCGCCACATGGCGGACCAGTACCGAGTGGCAGCGCACGGCCGACCAGTATTACGTCTGGTTGTCGACGCTGATGCGGTTTGAAAATGTCGATGTCGCCATTGACGAGGTTATCGTGAGCTCCACCGTGCCACGGGTGGTCTTTAACCTGCGTGTGTTGGCGGATCGCTATTATAACTGCCGCCCGATGGTCGTAGGCAAATCCGACTGCCTGCTGCCAGCGAACCCTCGCGTCGATGAAGGCACACAAGTCGGCCCGGACCGCTTGGTCAACACTGCTGGGGCTTATGACCGGCATGGCGGCAATCTGATTGTGGTCGATTTCGGGACGGCAACCACCTTTGACGTTGTGGCCGAAGACGGGGCCTATGTCGGCGGCGTGATCGCCCCCGGTGTGAACCTATCGCTTGAGGCGCTGCACAACGCCGCTGCCGCCTTGCCGCATGTCGATATTTCCAAACCACAGGCGGTCATTGGCACCAATACCGTGGCCTGCATGCAATCAGGTGTCTTTTGGGGTTACATCGGATTGGTCCGCGAGATATGTGCGCGGATCAAGGCCGAGCGTGGTGTGCCGATGAAGGTAATTTCCACGGGTGGCCTGGCCCCGCTTTTTCAACAGTCTGAACCGCTGTTTGATGCATTTGAAGACGACTTGACGATCCACGGGCTGACCGTGATCCATAAGTATAACAAGGAAAATACATGACCGACCGCCTGATCTACCTGCCTCTTGGGGGCGCCGGTGAAATCGGCATGAATGCCTATGTTTATGGCTATGGCGCACCGGGCAAAGAGCGGCTGATCGTGGTCGATCTGGGCGTGACTTTCCCTGATATGGACGGCACCCCTGGGGTGGACTTGATCCTGCCTGATATTTCGTGGCTGAAAGCGCGCAAAGCACAGATCGAGGGTATCTTCATCACCCACGCCCACGAAGACCACGTCGGCGCCATCGGGCACTATTGGGAACAGCTGGGCGCACCCGTCTATGCGCGGCCATTCACCGCGAACATCGCGCGGCGCAAACTGGACGAACACGGGCATCCCGAAAGCGTGGTCAAAGTTGTTGGCGTCTATCCCGAGATGATCAAATGCGGCCCGATGACTGTGTCCTACCTGCCGATCAGCCACTCCATCCCCGAAAGTGCGGGCCTGCTGATCGACACGCCAGAAGGGCGCGTTTTGCACTCAGGCGATTTCAAAATCGACGAAACCCCAGTGGTGGGTGACCCTTGGAACGAAGCACTTTGGGAAGAGGTTTCAAAGGATGGCGTCAAGGCGCTGATCTGCGACAGCACCAATGTGTTCTCGCAGGAACCGGGGCGGTCCGAGGCCTCCATCGGGGATGCGATTGCCGAGATGATGAAAGAGGCGTCCGGCATGGTTGTCGCGACCACATTCGCCTCCAACATTGCGCGCCTGAAAACACTTGCGATTGCCGCACAAAAGGCCGACCGCTCGGTTGTGCTTTTGGGCCGGGCCATGCGCCGCATGGTCGAGGCAGCGACCGAAGTGGGCATTCTGAAAGGGTTCCCATCGGTCGTCTCGCCCGAAGACGCGCTGCAAATGCCGCGTGAAAACGTGATGTTGCTGGTGACCGGCAGCCAAGGCGAACGCCGTGCGGCATCGGCCCAACTGGCGCAAGGCAACTATATGGGGATCAAGCTGAAGGACGGGGATACCTTCCTGTTTTCCTCCAAAACCATCCCCGGTAACGAGCGCGGCGTGATCCGCATCATGAACCAGCTTTCCGAACTGGGCGTTGATGTCGTCGATGACGCAGGCGGCAAATATCACGTATCGGGCCACGCGAACCGGCCGGATCTGGAGCGCCTGCACCAGATTACCAAACCCCAAACGCTGATCCCGATGCATGGCGAACACCGGCATCTGCGCGAGCACGTGAAACTTGGTGCAGCCTCGGGTCTGTCAGGCATTGTGGCTGTGAACGGGATGATGATTGATCTGTCGGGCAACCAACCGACCGTGGCCGAGTACATCGACACCGGGCGCACCTATCTGGATGGGTCCGTGCAAGTGGGTGCAATGGACGGCATCGTGCGCGACCGGATTCGTATGGCGATGAACGGGCATTTGATCGTGACGCTGATCATCGACGAAAATGACGAACCGTTGGGTGATCCTTGGGTTGAGATATCAGGTCTGGCCGAAACAGGGCGCAACAACGCAGCCTTGGTCGATGTGGTGGAAGAAGACCTGAGCCAATTCATGAACCGCGCCAATGCCAAGACGTTGCGCGACGATGTGAAGCTGGAAAAAGAGCTCAAGACGATTGCGCGCAAGTCAGCGCAGGGCGAGATCGGGAAAAAGCCAGAGGTGACAGTGATTGTGTCGCGGTTGGGGTAGGGTACGAGGCTTATGGACCGCCGAAAACTCTAATCAAAGAGCGCAGCGACGCCTGCAAATGCAAACAACAAGAAGTAGCTAACGACAACCCATTTGACGGCCCTTAGCCATTTCCTGCATAAATCGGGCAAAACCTGGCCGGACAAGAACAGTGAGAAGTTCGAATATGACACATTGTATTTGTCCATGCCGCTGAGGTGCGCCACTTCTTTGTTCAAAGCATGACCCACTTTGATTTGGTAATAAAACGCATAAAAGAACGAGATAAAGGCGTTCAAGAACAATAGTTTGGTAAATGCCTCTAGGAACCATTCCAACCTGAATACCTTCGCCGCTTTGCTTTACCCAAGCCGTAAGCTTTTCGTCTACCCCTTCGCCCGCTCCGCAAAGCTCATTGCGATAAACGCGGGCGGCTCGTCACCCATACCCACAACCTTCGGGCCATTGTCCCGGCGGTCTGGCCCGCGTCCGCGTCCACCGCGTGTGCGTTCTTGGCGGGGCTTTTCTTCGGCATTCACCTCTGTCTTCGGCGCTTCAGCGGGTTTGGCTTCTTCAACCTTCGACGCCTCGACTTTCGCCGCTGGGGCGTCGTCTTTCTTGCGGCTTCGGCTGCGTGTCCGCTTGGGCTTTTCTTCGGTCTTTTCTAGCTCAGCCGCGGTCGGGGCCGCTGTTTTGCCGCCCGGCAGCTCCAAACGTGGGATCGTTGTTTTGACCAGACGTTCCACGTCCTCAAGGTTCTTCTCATCCCTTGGTACGCAAATCATGATCGCAACACCGGACCGGCCCGCACGACCGGTGCGCCCAATGCGGTGCACGTAGTCTTCGGCGTGGCTGGGCACATCAAAGTTAAAGACGTGGGTCACGGCGGGGATGTCCAGCCCACGCGCGGCCACGTCAGAGGCCACAAGAAAGCGCAATTTGTTGTCGCGGAACCCTTCCAGCGTGCGTGTGCGGTGGCTTTGGTCCAGATCGCCGTGGATCGGGGCCGCGTCATAGCCGTATTTATTCAATGACTTAGCGACAATATCGACGTCTGACTTGCGGTTACAGAAGATAATCGCGTTGGTGCAGGCGTCGCCTTCGGCATCAATCAATTTGCGCAATAACTCACGCTTTTCAGACGGCTCTTTGGGCTTTGCCGACCCTTTGAACATCACAACACCTTGCTTGATGTTCACGTTCGTCGTCGCGGCACGGGCCACTTCGATTTTGGCAGGGTTCGACAGGAAAGTATTGGTGATCCGCTCAATCTCTGGCGCCATAGTCGCACTGAAAAACAGCGTCTGGCGCGTAAACGGCGTGCGTTTGAAAATCTCTTCGATATCGGGGATGAACCCCATGTCGAGCATGCGGTCGGCCTCATCCACGACCATGATTTTCACGTCCGTCAGGATCAGCTTGCCACGCTCAAGGTGGTCCAGCAGACGACCAGGGGTCGCGATCAGCACATCGACGCCTTTGTCGATGATCTTGTCCTGATCCTTAAAGCTGGTGCCGCCAATCAGCAGGGCGCGCGATAGCTTGGTGTATTTGGCATAGGTATCGAAGTTCTCGGCCACTTGGGCGGCCAATTCGCGCGTCGGTGCCAGCACTAGCGATCGCGGCATGCGTGCCCGCGCACGCCCACGGCCCAAAAGGGTGATCATCGGCAGCGTAAAGGCGGCGGTTTTGCCGGTGCCAGTTTGGGCGATGCCCAAAACGTCGCGGCCTTCAAGGGCAGGGGCGATAGCACCCGCTTGAATAGGTGTGGGTGTGTCGTAGCCGGTTTCAGCTACAGCTTTGAGAACCTTGGGGGCAAGGTTCAAATCAGAAAACTTAATCATATACGTCCTATGTATGCGGATTCGGTCCGCAATCTGTGAAAGGACGCATTGTTCCGAGCGTCCCGCGTCGTGGGCCTTTGCAGGCCGTAAGTGCCGATACCGGATAAGGCGGTGTGCGTCAAGTTGAGGGCAGTTTTGCTGCCTTCGCCCGCATCAGTGCAAAGCGGCGAAATACAGTACCGTCGTCGGTGTTCAACGTGGTCAGCAGATGGCGGGTCAGATTGCCAATGGCGGGCGCTTTTTCGGCATCGCGCCAGAGAGGTGCAAGTAGATGCGCCTCAAGATCGCCTTGTAGGACGGAAAAATCCTTCATGTTCATGGGCATGGGTGATTTGTTGCGGTCTTGGGTGCGGAACGGGTCTTGCGGGGCTTTGCCGGAAAATGCGCGTTCTGCTTCATAGATTTTCATTAGCGAAAACAGCATGTTCATGCGGGCAGCAAGGTTGCGGTCGGCTTCTGTCACCCCGTGCTCAGCGAATGTGATCACCGCAGAGATAAGCCACCGGGTAGGTAGATTTTGCAAAAGCCAGTCTTCTTGCTCGGCCCAAAGCCGCAGGAAAAGCGCAGGCGCGCCATCGGGGTAAGTGTGTTTGCGCAAATGTGAGATCAGCAACCCATGCAGTAGCGCTAATTCGCTATGGCCCGTCAGTTCGCCCAAGAGCATGTGCCGTTTCTTTTCGACACGGGTAAGGCCATCCGGACGCGGCAGGTCTTGCGGGGGCAGGGGCATGGCGGCCAGTGCATTGAAATCCACATCCGGTGGTGGCAGGTCCGCACCGGTCAGCAACGCGCGGCGCTTTTGGTATTGCGCAAGCAAGGACACGATACCGCCGGGGAAAGTTTCGGTTTCGTCGCTCAAACGCCTCTCCCTACACCATCATTTCTTTCGTCGCCGTCAACGTCACATCCGGGTAGTCCCGCGCGACCCGGTCGATGTCCCATTGCAGCCGCGTCAGGTAAACAGTGTCCCCGTCGTTGTCCGTGGCGATGTGTTGTTTGTTCGCCTCGCTGAATTTATCGACAGCGTCCTTGTCACCGGCCACCCAACGAGCGGAGGTGAATTGTGACGCCTCAAAACGCACCGGCAGCCCGTATTCCATTTCGATCCGGCTGGCGAGCACCTCGAATTGCAGCGCACCCACAACACCGACGATAAAACCGGACCCGAATGTGGGTTTAAAGACCTTGGCGGCGCCTTCCTCGGCGAATTGCATCAGGGCCTTTTCAAGGTGTTTCGCTTTCATCGGATCACCCGCACGGCAGGTTTGCAGCAGTTCCGGCGCAAAGGACGGGATGCCGGAGACGCGGATCGCCTCGCCTTCGGTAAGTGTGTCGCCAATGCGCAATTGCCCGTGGTTGGGGATGCCGATGATGTCGCCGGCCCATGCTTCTTCGGCCAACTCGCGGTCAGCAGCAAGGAACAGCACCGGGTTCGTGATAGCCATCTGCTTTTTGGAACGAACATGCGTCAGCTTCATGCCGCGTTCAAAATGGCCCGAGGCAAGGCGCACAAACGCCACCCGGTCGCGGTGCTTGGGGTCCATGTTGGCTTGGACTTTGAAGACAAAGCCGGTCACGCTCTTTTCTTCAGGGGCGATATTGCGGGGCTGGGCGGTTTGTACCTGTGGTTCGGGGCCATAGGTGGCCAGCCCATCCATCAGTTCCTTGACCCCGAAAGAGTTCATCGCAGAGCCGAACCAAATCGGCGTCATGGAGCCATTCAACAGCGACACAGGGTCAAGCGTTGGCAGCAACTCCTTGGCCATTTCGATCTCTTCAAGGAATTTCTCAAGCAGATGCGCAGGCACATGTTCGGCCAGTTTCGGGTCATCCAAGCCACTGATCTGGATGCTTTCGGCGACCTTGTTGCGGTCGGCGCGGTCCATGATCTCCAGCTTGTCGCGCAGGATGTCATAGCAGCCCATGAATTCGCGACCGACCCCGATGGGCCAAGAAGCTGGGGTGACATCAATCGCTAGGTTTTCCTGAATTTCATCAATAATCTCAAACGTATCGCGGCTTTCGCGGTCCATCTTGTTACAAAACGTCAGGATTGGCAGATCGCGCAGGCGGCAGACCTCGAACAGCTTTTGAGTCTGGCTTTCCACGCCCTTGGCCCCGTCAATCACCATGACAGCGGCGTCAACAGCCGTCAGTGTGCGATAGGTGTCTTCGGAAAAGTCCGAGTGGCCGGGCGTGTCCACCAGATTGAAGCGATATTTCTCAAAATCAAACGACATGGCCGAGGCGGATACCGAAATCCCCCGGTCCTTTTCCATCTGCATAAAATCCGACCGCGTCCGCCGCGCCTCGCCTTTTGCGCGCACCTGTCCGGCCATCTGGATGGCGCCACCATATAGCAGGAACTTTTCGGTGAGCGTCGTCTTGCCTGCGTCCGGGTGCGAGATGATCGCGAATGTCCGGCGGCGAGCGATTTCAGGGGGGAGTTCGGAGCGATTTGTCATGGGGTTCGCTTTATGCGGTTGGGGCGCAAAGGGCAATCATGTGGCGCGGCTTAACCGAAGATTTGGGAATTATCGCTAGCTAGGGCTGCGGGGGTCTTTGATGAAACAACATGCGACAGCGATAGCTCTGCTGCTTTGCCTCGCTGCCTGTGGCGGCGGGGGTGGCGGCGGAGGCGGCAGCGGGATTGATCCGCGGCTTGCCCGGCTTGATATCTATGAGGCGCAGAAAACCCGCGTGCTGGGCAACCCCGGCGCGGGTGTCCCTGCGATGGATATGACACAGTTAGAAAATCTGCCGACCATGGGAACGATGGCCTTCGCCGGGTCTGCCACCTTGCGGGTTGAAACGGGTGCTGATCCGCTGGTGTTGTTCGGAGATGCCAATCTTGAGATGCGTTTTGATACGCAGGACGGCACGGGTACGTTGAACAACTTCTTTGGCAATAACGCGGCTGGGGCCGTGGTGGATTACGCTGGCGTGATTGATCTGAGCGCAGATTTGGCCGGGGCTGATCTGGGGTTGGACTATGCGGGCGCGCTGACGAACGCGGGCGATGTGCTGGCATTGAGCGGGCGCATGCAGGGTGCGTTTCTGGGGAACCCGGTCGGGGCGTTTGCCGCAGCAGATCTTGAAACAGACATCACCCAAAATGGAGAGGTGCGCGACGGCACGATCGTGGTGATCGGCGAAGTGCCTGCAATGCCCTGAGCGGTGCCGCTAGCGGGCAGAGGCTTTGCGCAAAAGCGTTGCCGTCTGGTCGGCGCGGATCAAGGTATCTTTGACCTCATAATCCAGATGCGGGCGATGGGCATGATCGGGGGATGATACGCCCTTGGGCAACGCATGGCGGGTGCGGGGATCAATCAAATGGGATTCGGCAGCGATCCCTTCGGCATAGATGATGTGATGGTCATCAAAGATCAGCTGAAAGTAGTCGATAAATCCACCGCGTCGCCGCACGACCGTACTGTGGTCAATCAGATGCCGGGCTTTGATCAAAACCTCGGAGCGTCCGGCCCCCAGTTGATCTTCGCGTTGGTAAATGAACAGGCGATGGTCGGGGCGCACCACAAGGTCATTGTCATTGTGCAAGGCCCCTTTGGTGATCACGACAGGGGCAAAGCTGCCGGTGGCGCGCAAGGTGGCTTGCGTGATGAACCGAATGGGTTGCTTGCCAGCGTCGCGGGTCAGCACCATGTCACCGGCCTGAAGCGTCTCAATTGCGCGCATCTTGCCATCGGCCATAGATATATTGGTGCCCCGAGCAAAGGACCCGCTGGCGGCTTCGGCAAAGCGGCGGGTGGCGGTGTGGCGTGCGACGCCGACGAGCCGATAGTCGACGCCTGAGCGCAGTTCACCCAGCGGCAACAGAAAAATCTCGGCCACGGTATCGTCTTCGACCTCAACAAGGATCAGCGCCTCATGCGTGCTGCCGTCGGGGGCCATCAGCGTCAGGCAACAATCGAGGTGTACGATGTTTTCGCCCGCGTGCGTGCGATGCAGACCTGTGGCATCTGACATCAGATCCAGCGCTGTCATCTGCGCGCCTGCGGTGATCTGAAACACGTCATCCATCACCAATTCATCCGCAAAGGACAGTGGCTCACCTTTCATCACACCATCGCTCGCGATCACCAGCGCGGCGGGGTAAACATCAATTGTGAGCGGGCGTGCGGTCATGGCTTATGGGATTACACGTGGCAGCCTGCGCCGCCAACCCCGAAGCGCCGCGATGATGATTTGCCCAACGTAAGGTGCAGTGCTAGGTCTGCCCGGGAACGAAGATTAAAGAAGGGACTGCATCATGGATCTGGGGATCAAAGGGAAGCGCGCACTTGTCTGTGCATCATCAAAAGGTCTGGGGCGCGGTTGTGCCGAAGCTTTGGCCGAGGCGGGTGTGAACCTTGTGCTGAACGGACGCGGCGCCGAGGCGTTGGAGGCAACTGCGGAGCATATTCGCAGCACCTACGGCGTTGATGTTGTCGCGGTGGCTGCGGATGTCGCGACCGAAGATGGGCGCGCGGCCCTTTTGGAGGCCGCCAAAGGCGTTGACATCTTGGTCAATAACGCAGGTGGCCCGCCTCCGGGGATGTGGTCTGATTGGGACCGGGATGATTTCATTGCCGCATTAGATGCCAATATGCTGGCCCCCATTGCGCTGATGAAGGCGCTGATGCCCGGCATGATCGACAAAGGCTGGGGCAGGGTGGTGAATATCACATCCGGATCGGTGAAAGCGCCGATCCCGCAACTGGGCCTGTCGAATTCGGCGCGCGCCGGTCTGACCGGATATGCAGCCGGTACCGCGCGTCAGGTCGCGCAGTTTGGCGTCAATGTGAACAACATGTTGCCCGGCATCCATGCGACAGACCGCGCCGTCAGCCTTGATACCGGTGTATCGAAGGCGCAAGGGATTGACATGGCGCAGGCAAAAGCACAGCGAGAAGCCACGATCCCGGCGCGTCGCTATGGCACAAAGGAAGAGTTTGGTGCGATGTGTGCATTCCTGTGTTCGCAACATGCGGGCTTTATCGTTGGCCAAAACATCGTACTGGATGGTGGCGCGATCAACGCAACCATCTGATGGCCAAGACGTTCAGCCTCAACGATCAGCTATTCAATCCCACAACCGTGGGGCAGTTGGGGCAGCACTTTGAAGAGGCGGGCGTCTTTGCGTCCGCCGCTTTCGTGAAGGACGTAGTTGCGCAGATGGGTCCCTTGGCCCTTAAAGAGCGGATCAATCTGATTGCTCAGGTTTTGGCTGACTACCTGTCAGACGATTTTCCGAGCGCTTGCGATGCTATTTTGCGGGCATTGCCCCCACCTTTGGATCCAGACTTAAGTGACAATGATTTCGGCCACTTTATCTATGCGCCTTTGGGCGTTTATGTCGAAAACCACGGGTTGGAATCACATTTGGCACTTTCGCTGGATATGCTTGCTGCGCTCACACAACGGTTTTCCATGGAATTCTCGGTTCGGGCGTTCCTCAACCGATGGCCTGATGAAACTTTGGCGCGGATGCAGGACGATTGGGTATGTCATGACAGCTATCATGTGCGCCGCTTGGTCAGTGAAGGGACCCGGCCCAAACTGCCTTGGGGTCAGGCCGTTGGGCTGACGCCGGCGCAAACCCTTCCTTTGCTTGATCAATTGCATGGTGATCCGACAAGGTTCGTCACGCGATCGGTCGCCAATCATTTGAACGATATCGCCAAGACTGATCCAGAGGCGGTGATTGATCGGCTGTCTGCCTGGCAGATAGCTGGAACGCAGGATGAAAAAGAACTGGATTGGATGCGCAAACATGCACTGCGCGGCCTGATCAAAGCGGGGCATGCGGGGGCGATGGCGCATCTGGGGTATGACCACAATGTCAAACTCAGCGTGACAGAGCTGGCTGTCACTCCTGACACGGTTGCGCGGGGGGATGCCGCTGAAGTCCGCATGACGATTACCCCAAAGACCGATGCCTCATTGATCGTTGATTATGTCATTGATTTCATGAAGGCCAATGGCGCACACGCGCCGAAGGTCTTTAAGCTGAAAGTGGTCAATGCCAAAGGTGGGGTTCCGCTTGTTTTGACCAAACGCCATGTCTTCAAAGACAACGCCACGACATTTCGGCTCTATCCCGGCCCGCACCGACTTCATGCTCAGGTCAACGGGCGTGTGGTGGCAAGCCTGCCTTTCGTACTGACCTGACCTTGCCCCGCCGCCTAAGTATTGTTAGGTCCGCTATACCTTAATGTTTTCGTCAGGGATGACGCCCCGCCTATGCAAGCCCCCCGCCTTGAGATCAAGAACATCGTCAAAGACTTTGGCGGCCGCCGGGTGGTCGATGATGTCAACCTGACGGTGATGCCCGGTCAGGTAACTTGCTTGCTAGGGCCGTCGGGCTGCGGGAAATCCACGACGCTGCGCATCGTCGCGGGGGTCGAAATGCAGGACAGTGGGACCATCCATGTAGATGGCAAACTGGTCTGTGATACGGTTTATCGGCTGCCGCCGGAACAGCGCAATATCGGGCTGATGTTTCAGGATTTTGCTTTGTTTCCCCACCTGACTGTGGCGCAGAACGTGGCCTTTGGCCTCAATGGTGGCAAAGTCACTGACCGCGTGCATGAACTGCTGGCAAAAGTCGGTATGTCCGCCCATATCGCGGACTATCCGCATCAGCTCTCAGGTGGCGAACAGCAGCGCGTCGCGCTGGCCCGCGCCTTGGCGCCGCGCCCGCAAATCATGCTGATGGATGAGCCGTTTTCCGGTCTTGATGACCGCTTGCGCGATGACATCCGTGACGAAACGCTCGAAGTGCTCAAAAGCGAAGGCACGGCCGTGTTGCTGGTCACGCACGAGCCGGGCGAGGCGATGCGCATGGCAGATGAGATCGCTTTGATGCGGGACGGAAGGATCGTGCAGCGGGGCGCGCCTTACAACATCTATAACGCGCCGGTTGATCTGGAGGCATCTGCTTTCTTTAGTGATATCAATGTGATCAAGGGTAAAGTTCAAGGCGCTTTGACGGATACGCCATTTGGTCAGTTTCTGGCACCCGGCGTACCGGATGGCACAGAAGTTGATATCGTGATCCGCCCGCAACACATCAAGATCGACTTTGATCGCGGTGGGCGCGGGCCCAATCCAACCTCCGTCGATGGAACGGCCGCGCGCGGCGTGGTCGAGAGGGCACGGTTCATGGGGGCGTCCAGTCTGGTAGAGTTTCGCATGGATTTTGACGGGTCCATCCTGAAAGCGGTTGTGCCATCGGTGTTCCTGCCCAAGCCGGGCATGCCGCTTTGGCTGATGATCCGGCGTGATAGGTGCTTTGTGTTTGCGGCCCGCTGATGGTGAGATAAGCGCATGACTGCATTGCGCCCAGAGTTCCTGATACCGCGCGGTGAATGAATGGCAGCTACCGTCTTCACGGTGAATTTGTGGTCAAATCATGTCAGATTTGAAGTCAAATAGCTTTAAATCCAAGGTCATGTTGTGGCACCTCCTAAATCCTACATAATGTCCTGTTTAAAACATTTTTTTGGGTTAGAACGACGTGTTGTACACAAGAAAGTGAATGATCTGATGGTTATCAAAGATTCAAAGGGCTTCGCCGTTCGCCCGCTCGAACTGCGCAAAAAAACAATCCTCATTCCGGCGATAGTAGCAATGCAAATTATGGGGGCTCAAGCGTCCGCAGAGGAAGTGACGCTGCGGTCCGCTGATGGCAGAGTTCAAATCAACGGAGAGATCGCTGCGTTCGATGATGAGACAATCATTGTTAACTCTGATTTGGGGCCGCTGCGTATTGTGCGTTCACAGGTGACGTGCACGGGCGAAGGCTGTAAGGTGCTTGAGGGCGACGATGATGATGATAACGATGAAATCGCCGCCGATATTGATTTCACGTTTGAGATGATCGCCTCCGCAGGGATTGCAGATCAGTTGTTGCCCGTGATTGCGCAGGGCCTTGCAGACCGCTTTGAAGCAACCGTGACGACGACAGATGCCTTTGGCCAACCCTTGCCTGACGACATCGGCCGACCATTGCCCGGTGGTCCAGAGGACGACGACGATGACGACGATGATGCGCGGTCAGATGATGACGACGACGATGATGATGAGATCGAGGATCTGATTGATATCCGTCTACGCACCGCCGACGGTGAAGATGTGCGGCGTTACGGTGTCGTGATCGAGGAAGAAGAGGAAGCGATCGAGGAACTGTCCGAAGGCGATGTTGAGATCATCTTCCTTGATGAGCCGGCCGAAGAGGATGACATCGCAGAAGTCGCAGAAGGCGGCGGTGGCATTATCACCGATGCCGGACAAGAACGTGTTCTCGCGGTTGAAGGCCTCGTGGTTGCCGTATCAACCGAGAATCCGATTCCGCAGATTAACGTCGACGACATTTCCCGCATTTTTGCCGGTGAAATCAACAATTGGGCAGAGATTGGTGGCCCGAATGCTGATATCAATGTCTATTCCTTCGACGAGGCGAATGCCGCGATCCACTATGTCGACGAGCTTGTTCTGGAGCCTGCCGATAAGGAATTGGGCGATAATATCAATGTCATCCAAACCATGAGCGAGATGACCAGCAAGATCGCAGCCGACCCGTTTGGCATCGGTGTTGTTCCGTTTGCCAACAAGCGCGACACCCGTGCTGTGCCTGTTGCTTCTAGCTGTGGGATCGTCAACACGCCGTCTATCTTCACGATCAAGACAGAAGAATACATCATGCAGCGCCGGTTCTACGCCTACAACCGGGCTTCTGTATCACCTGAAGCGCGTGAATTCCTCGATTTCCTTGATGATGAAAGCCTTGATGATCTTGTCCGTAAGGCCGGGTTCATCGACCTTGGTGTGATTGCTGCGCCGCAAACCGCGAATATTGAACGCGCTCAAGCACAGATGTTTGATACCGATGACGCGACTGAACTGCGACGCCTGCGCGATCTGATCCGCGACTTGCAATCCACGGAGCGGTTGTCCACGAACTTCCGTTTTGCATTGGGATCAAGCCGGTTGGACGTGCGTTCACAAGCCGATGTCCGTCGTATTGCGGATTACATCATTGCGGAACGTCCGTCTGAAGTGATCTTTGCAGGCTTCACAGATTCGATTGGTTCATTTTCGACAAACCAGGTGTTGTCTGACAATCGCTCTGCCACTGTGCGTGCCACTGTTCTGGCGCGTCTGCCAGCCGATGTCCGCAACCAGGTCAGGTTGACGTCTGTGGGCTACAGCGAGCTAGAGCCTGCGGCATGTAATGATGCAGACAGCGGTCGTCGTGTGAACCGCCGTGTCGAAGTCTGGGTACGTTAAACGAAATAGTGTTTGAGCGGGTTCTCTCCGCTCAAACACTGCCAGTCCGTCAATTTAGACCAAAACAACATCTGCGTGGTTCTATATCTCAGCTTGTTGGCGTATTACTTGTGCCGCTTCGAAAGAATACAGCTCTTGCACGATATCCCAGCTCTAAGCCGCTGCCCGTTCGTCAGCGATTAGGTATGAGCTAACCACAATGCCTTAGAGTCTGTTGCATAGAGAGCAGACATTGGCCGACTTCTCGTCAAGGCCTGCTTTATCCCACGTTGCCGACATCCCACCGCGGTTGCTACTTCAATCGTGCGGCCCGTCCGCCGCGTCGTTTCGTGATCTTGCCGGCCCGCGACGGCAATTCATCCATCACCTCTGACCGCGCTGCGGCGGTCATCCGCGACCAGCCACCGATTTCATCAATCGACCTTAAACACCCTGTGCACAGACGGCTTTTGGGTTCAATCACGCAGACCTTCACACAAGGGCTCTCGATCTCGGCGCGCGCCCAGATGTGGTCGGTATTTTCGGGCTTTGTCACGTCTGATTCCTTAGATGCGCCATGCGGTCCAGCATGCCTTGCAAGATATACCCCGCCGCCACGTGGTCAATGACCTCGGCGCGACGTTTGCGTGACGTATCCGCCTCTAACAACGCGCGTTCGGCAGCGACGGTCGATAGGCGTTCGTCCCAAAAGGTGATGGGCAGGGGTGTCAGCTTTTCAAGATTGCGCGCAAACGCGCGGGTGGCTTGGCAGCGCGGCCCCTCAGAGCCATCCATGTTCATCGGCAGACCCAGCACCAATCCGGTGATCATCCGGTGTGTTGTCAGCTCCAGCAGTTTTGCCGCATCCACGCCGAATTTCTTGCGTTTGATTGTCTCAAGTGGTGTGGCGACCGAGCGCATCACGTCCGACACCGCAACGCCGATCGTGACGGTCCCAAGGTCTAGCCCGGCAATCGCGCCCATTTCAGGGATTGCGGCCACGAATGCCTCAGGCGTGTTGCAGATCATTCCTCAAGCACGCCTGCATCACGGGCTGCATTGGTCAGAATTTCCATGCCGCGCATACTGCTTACGAAGACTTGCTGCGCTTCGGTCCAGACCATCCGTGCGGCCTCCTGATCGCCCAAAACACCGTAAGCGCGGATCAAACGGGCCCAGTCCTGCGCCGGGCCGCCTTCGTTGGCCAGCCTGCTGGCAAGGCCGGACACCATACCGCCGATCATTGCCTGGCGGTCTTCGGGTGACATGTCCTGTGCGGCGTCCATCTGTTCAAACGACGGGCCTCGTGCCTCGGGCACTGCATATTCAACACCGGCCCGAAAGGCCGCGTCGCTGACTTGCGCGCGGGCGCTGGCGATATGGAAGTTATTCGGATCGCCGGTTTCGATAATGCCGCGCCACAGGCGCAGTGCCAGATCGGGGCGGTCGGTTTGATTGTAAAGTGCGCCGAGATAATAGCGGGCCGCTATATTCTGTTCGTCCTTTTCAAAGACTTGGCCGATCACCTCTTCGGCCTCGGGTGACACCAAACCACCTGCGGCCACAACTTTCAGGTCAAGCAAACGCTGCAAATCGGCAACCTCTGCCCCGTCGCCTTTGATCGCGATCACCTGCGCCTGCGCGTCTGCGGCACCGGCATAGTTGCGCAACTCAACCTCGTGAAAGGCCAGCCTGCTCCAGGCTTCAAGATCATCGGGGCGGTTCGGCGCGATGATGCGCAACTGATCAATCGCCTCGCGGTAGTCATCGGGCACATCAACCGGCGGCGGCGCAGGCGCTACGGCCTCCAATGCATCTTGGGAGGGGCGGTTCAGGCGCATTTCCTCGCTTGCCGCAAGGCGTGCTTGCAATGGCAAATCGGGGTAACCTGGCGCACCAATGGCCCAATAAGTGCCGAACCCCAAGCCAAGCATTGCCACCCCAATGACCGCTGAAAGCCAGCGTGTTGGCGTCCCGGCCGCATCAGGTGCTTTTGCAGTTTTGTTGGCGGCAAGCAGGCGGCGCGCCACTTCGGCGCGTGCACGCTCGGCCTCGTCAGGGGCGAGCAAATCGCGTTCCAGATCGCGATCAATCTCGGCCAATTGCGCGCGGTATATTGCGATATCAGGGTTGTCGTCGCCCACGTCTTGCGGGCGCAGCAAAGGCGTTACCATTAAAACCGTCACGGCCACTGTCATAACAGTGCAAACAATCCAGAAAATCATAGGTCTTCGCGTCCCCTTGCTGATGCTGACATAAACGCCCTGTCGCGCCATGAAAAGGGGCTGCGACGGCATGACAATTCACGACATCGCCAGCATGTCGTAAAAGACGAAATATACGCCGCTGAGAGGAACCTCTTGGGTCTGCGCAGGGTTCAGATAGGATGCGTGGGTATGGCCCGCATATGACAAGGATTTTGCAAGCCGATGAAACGCTATTCCGCCTTTGCCATTGCCCGCGAAGCCATGCGCCAACACACGGGTTGGGACCGGGCATGGGCGAAACCTGAGCCCAAGAAGAAATACGATGTGATCATCGTGGGCGCCGGTGGACACGGGTTGGCGACGGCGTATTTTCTGGGCAAGAACTTTGGGATCACCAATGTCGCGATCCTTGAAAAAGGGTGGCTGGGTGGCGGCAATACCGGGCGCAACACCACGATTATCCGCTCAAACTATCTGCAAGATCCGTCTGCGGCGATCTATGAAAAGTCACGCTCGCTTTATGAGACGATGTCACAGGACCTGAACTACAACGTCATGTTCAGCCCCCGCGGCGTGATCATGCTGGCCCAAACCCAGCATGAGGTACGGGGGTACAAACGGACCGCCCATGCCAATGCGCTGCAAGGGGTTCAAACCGAATGGATTGATCCGGCCCGCGTAAAAGAGCTTTGCCCGATCATGAACATCGACGGCCCGCGTTACCCTGTTTTGGGTGGCCTGTGGCAGGCACGCGGCGGCACCGCGCGCCATGATGCCGTTGCCTGGGGTTATGCCCGGGCCTGCTCTGACATGGGCATGGATGTGATCCAGCAATGCGAAGTGCAGGGTGTGCGTCAGAAAGACGGTAAAGTGGTTGGCGTGGACACGACAAAAGGGCCGATCGATTGCGACAAGCTGGGGATGGTCACAGCGGGCCACTCTGGCGTGATGGCGCAAATGGCGGGCTTTCGGTTGCCTATCGAAAGCGTCGCGTTGCAGGCGCTGGTGTCAGAGCCGATCAAACCCGCGATGGATATCGTCGTAATGGCCAACACTGTGCACGGCTATCTGTCGCAATCCGACAAAGGCGAGATGGTGATCGGCGGCGGCACCGACGGCTATAACAACTACACCCAGCGCGGATCATTCCACCATATCGAGGAAACGGTGCGCGCCCTAGTCGAAACCTTCCCAATGCTGGCACGGCTGAAAATGCTGCGGCAATGGGGCGGGATCGTGGACGTGACCGGCGACCGTTCGCCCATCCTGTCGAAAACGCCGGTCGAAGGGGTTTTTGTGAACTGCGGCTGGGGAACAGGCGGGTTCAAGGCGATCCCGGGATCAGGCTGGGCCATGGCAGAGCTGATGGCCAAGGGGCAATCACCGCTGACAGATGAATTCAGCATGTTCCGCTTCCGCGAGGGTAAGTTCATTGACGAAAGTGTAGCGGCAGGGGTAGCGCATTGATAACGGTGCTCAGGAAAGCAAAGCGCTCAGTCGCGCCCATCTTCATCCTCATCAAGGAAACCACCGCGCACGCCGTCGATGACCATAAAGATGATCGCGGTCGTGAGGATACCCCCTATGACGATAAGCAACAGTTCCATGCACCTAAGTTAGCATTGCCGTGTTTGTTTGCGACCCCGGCAACGGTTAGCCGACTGACATCGGCGGAAATGGCTACTGATCGCCTAAAATCAAGGGGGATTTCCGCTTATGTTCCTTTTTTGACGGGGGCTGCGATGTTGGTGTTGTCTCAAAAGGAGGACGCATCATGGATGAATTCAGCCAAGCCAAGTCTACCACGTCAAGCGGAAGCGGCATCGGGTTCCTTGTCGCTGCGGTCATTGTCGTTCTGGTTCTGCTTTACGCGCTCTTTGCGGGCGGCAGCGTCAGTACGGAAGTTGATCCGGCAACAGTTGGCACAACCCAAGAGGTTGCACCCGTTGTGGAAGAAACAGCACCGATCCAACCTGTCGCACCAGCCGCAGGCGAATAAGCCCACGACCACTCACACCCGACCACCTCAAGGCGTGCGCAGCGATGCGCGCGCCTTTTGTGCATGGGATATCACTGCATTCAATAGCCCCGAGTTTTGCCCATGCTGATCCTGCATTGCCCATGTTGTGGCGTTGACGCCGACGAAACCGATCTGCACGCAGGCGGCCAAGCCCATCTGAAGCGGGAAGGCCCCGGATCAACGGATGATGATTTCGAGGATTACCTCTTTATGCGCGAAAACCCCAAAGGCGTACATTTTGAACGCTGGCGGCATGCCTATGGCTGCGGCAAGTGGTTTCTGGCGGCGCGCTGCACCAACACGCTAGAGGTCTTTGGCACCTATCCGGCCCAGACGCTGGAGCCACCGCAGGACATCAAAGATAAAATCACGGCCAAACGACCCGGTTGGTCTTGGGGGAATGTCCAATGAGCACCCGTTTGGAAAGGCAAGGCCGCCTGATCAACAAAGACAAGGCCGTTTCATTCACCTTTAACGGCAAGCACTTGCGCGGGTTTGAAGGTGATACTCTGGCCTCAGCCTTGTTGGCGAATGATCAGATGCTGATGGGCCGTTCGTTCAAGTATCACCGCCCGCGTGGTGTTGTGGCATCCGGCGCGGAAGAGCCTAATGGCTTGGTCAATCTGGGCAAAGGCGCGGGTTTTGAGCCTAACGCGCGCGTCACCACGACCGAGCTGTTTGACGGGCTGACCGCCCAATCGCAAAATCACTGGCCCTCGCTGGAGTTTGACGTGGGCGCGATCAACACGCATCTGTCGCGGTTCCTGCCTGCGGGTTTCTACTACAAGATGTTCATGTATCCGCGGGCGTTCTGGAAACATGTCTATGAACCCGTGATCCGCAAATCGGCGGGTCTGGGCAAAGCGCCCAAGGATCGCGATCAGGATACCTATGAACACTTTCACTGCCACGTCGATGTTTTGGTCGTTGGCGGGGGCATTGCGGGTCTTGCTGCGGCCAAAGCTGCCGGTGAGCGTGGTGCGCGGGTGCTCTTGGTAGAGCAGACCGCTGATTGGGGTGGGCGCGCAGTTGTGGACACGCCAGATATTGATGGTTTGTCCGCGCAAGAGTGGATTAACACCACCGTGGAAGCTCTTGAAGATATGTCGAATGTTGACATGCGCCTGCGTTGCATGGGTGCAGGTGTGTATGATCACGGCTATACGCTGGCCTATGAGCGTTTGACTGATCACGCACCTGATACAGACGGCCCGCGCCACCGTTTGTGGCGTATCCGCGCCAAGCAGATTGTCACTGCGACAGGCGCGATTGAGCGGCCTTTGTCCTTTGCCGCAAACGATCTGCCGGGTGTCATGCTGGCTTCTGCCGTGCGCGATTACGTGGTGAATTTCGGCGTTTCCGTGGGCGACCGAACAGTTGTTGTGACCAACAATGATGATGCGTATCGCACGGCGATTGTGCTGAAGGAGGCGGGGCTCGATGTTCCCGTTATCGTTGATGCTCGGGTCGAGGCAGACGGTGATTTGATCGACCGTGCCCGCGGCTTGGGAATACGGGTTGAGATGGGCAAGGGCATCGCAAAGGTCAAAGGCGGCAAGCGTGTGACTGGTGTGGCGCTGTGCGCGCAGGCCGGCGAAGGTGCTGTGCTGGAAGAGATTGAATGCGATTGTGTCGCGATGTCGGGCGGCTGGTCCCCGGTTGTGCACCTGTGGTCACACTGTGGCGGCAAGCTGAACTGGGATCCCGCGCAAGTGATGTTTCGACCTGACCCCGAACGCGCGCCGACAGGCGCTGACGGAGAACCCTTTGTGATCACGGCAGGTATAGCCAACGGGCATTTGTTTACAGCAGAGGCTGTCAGCGATGGCTGGGCGGCTGGGCGCTCTGCGGCCAAGGCAGCGGGCCATACCAAGCGCGGTGGACAGGCCCCGATGGGTGAGGATGCAGCCGAAGGACCGATCTCTCCTGTCTGGTTGATGCCGCAGGGGGCGAGCCATGCACTGCGCTCCAAGGCTTGGCTGGACTTCCAGAATGATGTGAAGGTCAGTGATGTCCAACTGGCCGCGCAAGAGGGGTTCGAGAGTGTCGAGCACACCAAGCGTTATACCACCCTCGGTATGGCGACGGATCAAGGAAAGCTGAGTAATATCAATGGTCTTGCGATCCTCTCGCAGTCCTTGAACGCCGATATTCCGAATGTGGGTACGACCACTTTCCGTCCGCCTTACACGCCAATCTCCATGGCCTCTATCGCGGGTGCGGCGCGGGATGAATTGTTCCAGCCTATTCGCATTACCCCGATATCCGCGTGGTCAAACGCGAACGGCGCTGACAATGAGCCTGTCGGCCAATGGCGCAGGCCCTTCGCCTATCTACGTCCCGGTGAAAGTGTGCATGACGCGGTTAACCGCGAGGTCAAGAACACGCGCGAGAACCTTGGCCTGCTTGACGCGTCGACCCTTGGCAAGCTGATCGTCAAAGGGCCGGATGCGGGCAAGTTTCTGGACATGATGTACACCAACATGATGTCCACGCTGCCTGTCGGCAAATGCCGCTATGGTCTGATGTGTTCCGAAAACGGTTTCCTGATAGACGATGGCGTTGTGGTGCGCATGGCTGAGGATACCTGGCTTTGCCACACGACCACAGGCGGGGCAGAGCATATCCACGCGCATATGGAAGACTGGCTGCAATGCGAATGGTGGGACTGGAAGGTCTATGTCGCCAATGTGACCGAGCAATATGCGCAGATCGCTGTTGTCGGCCCGAATGCACGCAAACTGCTGCGCAAGCTGGGTGGGATGGATGTTTCAGCCGAGGCGTTACCGTTCATGCAGTGGCGCGAGGGTAAGATCGGTGCGTTTGATGCGCGCGTCTTCCGCATCTCCTTTTCGGGTGAGCTATCCTATGAAATCGCAGTACCTGCCGGGCAGGGTGCCGCTTTCTGGGATGCGCTGATGGAAGCGGGGCAGGAGTTTGGGATCATGCCATATGGTACCGAAACCCTGCACATCCTGCGGGCCGAGAAAGGCTTTATTATGATCGGGGATGAGACGGACGGGACGGTGATCCCGCAGGACCTGAACCTGCAATGGGCGCTGTCGAAGAAGAAAGAAGATTACTTAGGCAAGCGCGCGCATGAGCGCAGCCACATGGCGAACGCTGACCGGTGGAAGTTGGTCGGGCTGGAAACTGAAGATGGCTCGGTCTTGCCCGATGGCGCCTATGCGATCGCCGAAGGTGAAAACGAAAATGGGCAGCGCAATACCCAAGGGCGTGTGACCTCGACCTACTATTCGGCAAACCTTGAACGCGGCATCGCGATGGGGCTGGTGCACAAAGGGCCGGAACGTATGGGCGAGGTGATTGAGTTCAACAAGGTGGACGGCACGACTGTCCGTGCCAAGATCGTTGATCCGGTGTTCTATGACAAAGAAGGGGAGAAGCAAAATGTCTGATGCTGTCAGCGCATTACAAGGCAAGGTTGCCCCTGGTGAAGTAACGATCCGCGAGGCGGGTTTGCGCGGGATGATCATCCTGCGTGGTGATTTGAGCGATAAGAAACTACGCAAGGTCTGCACGTCATTGACGGGTGCAAAGATGCCTGATCAAGGCAAGGCGCATTGCGAAGGCGACAAAGGCCTGTGCTGGATGTCACCTGATGAGGTGTTGGTGCTTGTACCTTATTCGCAGGCCGTAGATGCCCTGGCAAAGATCGACGCGGCGCTGGGTGGCACGCATTATCTGGCCGAAAACGTCTCGGACGCACGGGCGGTGATTTTTGTGGAAGGAACGTTCGCCCGCGAGGTGATCGCGAAACTCGCCCCGGCGGATTTGCATCCCGACAGCTTCAAACCCGGCGATTTCCGGCGGACGCGACTGGGGCAGGTGGCAGCAGCCTTCTGGATGCGGGATGCGGATACGTTTGAAGTGATCTGCTTCCGCTCTGTGGCGGGGTATGCGTTTGATTTGTTGGTGGCATCGGCGAAGGCGGGTGCCGTTGGGCATTTCAGCTAACGGCTTTGCTCGCTCGCCTGCCAGATTAATCCTTTGCTGGTGTGACCGCCCGCGTGTAGAGGTGCCATGTGGTATGCCCAAGGATCGGCAGGGTGAAGATCAGGCCAAGGAATGCCGGGACCAGTGAAAGTAGCATGGTCACGGTAATGATTGCGGCCCAAGCAAGCATGACGGCTGGGTTCTGGGTCACGGCACGTACAGAGGTCAGCATCGCGGTCACAAAATCCGCGTCTTGATCAAGAAGCATCGGCATAGAAACGACGCTCACCGAAAAGAGGACCGCAGACAAGACGGCACCAACGCACGTGCCTATGGCAAGGAATGTCCAGCCTTGCGGTGTATAAAGCACGATATTCAAGAACCCATCCAAATCTGAGAAGGACGCGTTCTGCAGGACGATGACAAGCACAGTGCGGAACTGGTAAAACCATATCCAAACAATGAAAAGGACGACAAACGCCATCCAGCCCAGTTCACGTTTGCGCTGATTAGCCATGACAGTGAGGATTTCTGCCCAGCCAAAACTGTTCCCCGATTGTATCCGCCGCGACATTTCATAAAGTCCTGCGGCGGCAAAAGGTGCAGCCAGTGGGAATGCCAAAGCGGCCGGAATGACCATCCAAACCTTGCCAAGCCAGACAAGCCCCCAAACGAATAGGATGCCGAACAGCGCATAAAAAAGGCCAAAGAAACCGCTCATGATAGGATGAGCAAGAAAGTCGGAAAACCCGGCTTTTAGTGACGCCGTGATATCATCCGCTGTAATTTTGTTGACCATTGGGCCGCTGACCCGCTTAGGCGCCGGATCATCAGTTGGCTTGGCGTTTTCGGACTTGATGGTCATGAACGCTCCTCCCAAAACAGGTTTCGCCGTGCCTATATTGACTGCAAACCCTGCGGCGAAAAGGGTTTTACCCTAGGTAAACAGTGTTGCATCAACTCATAGAGTGGGACAAGTGTCGCTGAATGGCTCCGGCATTTTGCTGAACAACGATTTGAGTTCGGCTGCTTTGCATACGGCATGATGCGCCGATAGTGTTTGCCCCCCTTGACCTTCGCCCTGCATGTGACATCTATCCGGATATCACTTTCATCAACACAGAAAGACCGATCACATGGCATTCTCACTCCCTGATCTTCCTTATGCCCACGATGCGCTTGCGTCCAAAGGCATGTCCGCCGAGACCCTCGAGTTCCACCACGACCTGCACCACAACGCCTATGTCACCAATGGCAATAAGGCGATCGAAGGCACGGAGTGGGAGGGCAAGTCCCTCGAAGAGATCATCGTTGGCACATACGACAAGAACGCTGTCGCCCAGAACGGTATCTTCAACAACATCAGCCAGCTTTGGAACCACAACCAGTTTTGGGAAATGATGGGGCCGGGCGATAGCGCGATGCCGGGTGAGCTTGAGACAGCCCTGACCGAGAGCTTTGGGTCTGTTGACGAATTCAAATCGCAGTTCAGCGCGGCTGGTGCCGGTCAGTTCGGGTCCGGCTGGTGCTGGTTGGTCAAGAACGCTGATGGCTCCCTGACTGTGACCAAGACCGAAAACGGCGTGAACCCGCTCTGCTTTGGTCAGACAGCGCTGCTGGGTTGCGATGTGTGGGAGCATTCCTACTACATCGACTTCCGCAACAAGCGTCCCGTCTATCTGACAAACTTCCTTGATAACCTTGTGAACTGGGAAAACGTCGCCTCGCGCATGTAAACCCAGTCCATCTGGACAATCTGCAAGGCCCGTGGGACATCTTTCCGCGGGCCTTTTGCGTGGGAGAATGTGATGATCGGACCAAGTTTAGATGAGATCATCGCCGCCAAGACTGAGGTGCAGGCCGACTTGATGGAAACGCCTGTTCTGCCGCTCGCATCGGCTCGCTGGGACGACGTTTTACCGGAATGTGCAGGCGTGACGGTGAAGCTGGAGTTGTTTCAGCAGGCAGGGTCATTCAAGGCGCGGGGTGCCTTGTTGGGTATCCGTCGTCTGGATGCCGCGCAGCGCGGGGCGGGTGTTGTGGCGGCCAGTGGGGGCAACCATGCGCTGGCGGTGTCATGGGCGGCAAAGGCGGCCGGTGTGAACGCGTTGATCGCTATGCCCAAGGCGACGGATCCTGCCCGTATTGCGGGGTGCGAGGCGCTTGGGGCCACTGTCACTTTGCACGATGATATGGCGGCGGCCTTTGCTGCGATGAATGACGCCGCCGATGGGGGACGCGTGCTGATGCATCCGTTTGAGGCGGCGCATATGATCTTGGGGGCGGCCACGTGCGGCTATGAATATGCCATGCAGGCCCCGCAAATTGACACATTCGTCATCCCCATCGGCGGAGGCGGGATGATCAGTGGGATGGCCTGCGCGATCAAACAAATGAACCCGGCAGCGACGGTGATTGGGGTGGAGCCTTATGGTGCTGACAGCATGTCGCAAAGCTTTGCCGCTGGTGAAGCCGTGCGGATAGAGAAGGTCGCGACCATTGCAGATAGCCTTGGCGCACCCTTGGCAATGCCACTGACATATGCCGCAGCAAAGGCCCATGTGGATCGGATCGTGAAAATCGAAGACCGCGAGATGCTGGCGGCGATGGATATCTACCAAAACGTCTTGCGGATCACCGCAGAGCCTGCCTGTGCTGCGTCCCTTGCGGCGATCATCGGTCCGCTTCAACATGATCTGGCTGGGCGTCAGGTTGGGATTATCGCTTGTGGGTCCAACATCTCACTCACACGCTACACGGCGTTGATGGCGGCGGGATAGGGTTCTGGAGCAAGTGCACCCGTTGATGTTTGTGTCAGGAATGACGGCTTTGAGCCCAAATCGACCGATGCTGCACATTGTACGAAGGACCGCTCTTAGGAAGAAGATGTACTTCCCTTCAGATATTTTAGTAATTGGCAGTGGAAGGGAGCTTCCAGCGGCCCAGTAATTCTTGATCTAAGCCTCAAGAACACGCCTTAATCGCATCTCCGTTTGCGTTGACCAATTCAGTCAATCTCGCTTCTGAAATGCCAAGTTCGTCGCCAAGCGCTCTCACTTCGGACAGTAAGTCATCTGACGCATCGCCCATAGTTTTATTCACAGCGACAAAGATGATGTGTGCCGTCTCAACATCATCTGGCTGAGATGCTGCGATAGGAGCGGCCACACAACTGCATCCCCGCAAGGCCATTGGATAGTGCATAATTTTTAGATAACTCACTAGGCCGTCATCCTCTCGCCAAGAGGCCGCAAAAGCACCTTGGCAGGCCATCAGGTAGTCCTGCCCATCCTCGGATAGCCTGTATTTAGATGAAGCTATTTTTTCTCGTATTATGAAAGAAAGAGCCAGGGTCAGCGTGACAGCTGCCACTATGACTATGGGAAGGGCCAGTTTCTTAAACAATACTATATCTTTCCCATGGGACCGTTGGCCATTTGCAAGCTCAGCCAGCAAAGACTGAAACAGTCTTTCACACAAATGGTTAGATGAAAGCAGCCTTTCAGACAACTGTGGCCAACAGCAGCAAAGTCCCGCACGGCTGAGAACCAGATGTCTAGCGCACATCTTCTTGGTCCCATGCATAACCAAATAACACACCTAATCGCCCATATGCCGTTACGCTTCGCCCTAGGCCAGCGCTGTCTGCAATGCATCTTCCAGCGCTTCGACATCCTCGGCCACTTGCACAAAGCCCAGAACATCGTTGCCCGCGAAACCGCTATCGACCACATGTTGCAACAGATCGCACAGCGGATCCCAGAAGCCGTCGATGTTGAGTAGGATGATCGGTTTGTCGTGCAGCTTGAGCTGCCGCCATGTCAGCGCTTCAAAGAACTCATCCAGTGATCCCGCGCCACCGGGCAAGACCACGACAGCATCGGCGTTCATGAACATGACCTTCTTGCGCTCGTGCATCGTCTCGGTCACCACGAATGTATCCAGATCGCGCTTGCCGACCTCCCAGTCCATCAGGTGGGTAGGGATGACGCCAAAGGTCGTCCCGCCGGCGTTCTGGACCGCATTTGCAACCCGGCCCATCAGCCCCACGTCGCCTGCGCCATAAACCAGGCGCCAGCCATTGCCCGCAAGCATTTGCCCCGTTGCCTGCGCGGCTTGCGCATACTCCGGCTCATTGCCGTCCCGAGAGCCACAGTATACACAAACTGATTTTGGATATGCAGACATTGTGATCCCTTCACTGTAGCATCGCTTTGACCGGTCATAGCGGCGTTGCTAAGGTGCCTCAACCACAAGTGGGCGGGGCGGCCGATCTTTGGTGCTGCAAGGGGAAGAGACGTGACAGAAGAGACAAAATCAGGTGCCGGACCTGTGGTGATCGGCGGTATTGTCGCCGTGATCATCGGTGTGGCCGTCTTTGTGTTGATGCCACAGCCCGACATCGCGGAAGCGCCCCTGACGCCAGAGGCATCCGTCGCCGAGGCCGCAGAACCTGCGCCTCAAGTCGCTGCCCAAGCGCCTGAATTGCCGCAGACACCCGCTGCACCGCAGGTTCCCGAATTCGATACCTTCAGGGTTGAACCTGACGGCAGCATGGTGATTGCAGGTCAGGCAGAACCGGGGCAGGTGGTTGATGTCATCCTTGGCGGCGACGCTATCGACCGGGTGACCGCGGATGCGCAGGGCAACTTTGTTTCTCTGCCTGTCGCGGGACCATCCCAACGGCCGCGTCGTTTGTCGCTTTTGGCCGATCCCGAAGGTGCTGCGATTGCGTCGACAACCAGCTACATGGTGGCTCCGATCGCAGCCCCCGTGATCGTTGCGCAAGCGCCTGTCGTTGAGGCAGAGGATACCGAGGTTGCGGCCCTTGCCGATGATGCACCGGCCCCACCCGCAGCACCGCAGGTCGACACTGTGATCGCCGCACCTGCGCCACCCACGGTTTTACAGGCCGATGCGGATGGTGTCCGTGTCGTGCAAGGTGGCCCAAGCCTTGATGCACCTGAGGCCGAAGAAAACGTGGCCCTTGATGCCATCACCTATGATCCCGCAGGCGAGGTGCAGCTTTCTGGCCGTGCAATCGGTGATGGTGCCGTACAGGTCTATATCGACAACGAACCCATTACCGCATCGCCAGTGACCGAAGGTGGCGACTGGCGTATTGATCTGCCTGAAATTGATACCGGCGTTTATACTTTGAGGATTGATGAGGTGGACGCAGAGGGCGGCGTAGTGTCCCGGCTTGAGACGCCCTTCAAACGCGAAGAGCCGCAGGATGTCGCCGCCGTTCTGGCCGAGGAAACAGCACAGGACGGCTTTGAAGTTGCGGTGCGCACAGTCCAACCGGGCGCGACCCTATGGGCGATAGCAGAAGAAAACCTTGGTAATGGCATTTTCTACATCGAAGTCTTTGAAGCCAATAGCGATTTGATCCGTGATCCAGACCTGATTTACCCCGGTCAGATCTTTCGGATGCCCGAAATCACGCAGTAGTGGTGGGGGACCGGGGGTATGGTTAACTCTGAGCGCCGTCGTGGTGCCGCGTCAGTGATTATTAGTCAAAATATCAAGGGTTTATGTTCTCAAGCGAAGCTTGATGGCGAGCTGCGGGCAGGTCCGCTTTGCGGACACAACAGCCCTGGGCTGCAACGAGATGAAAGGCAAAACAGCTATCCATCAAAGAGATACCCTTAAACCAAAGATGTAGAGATTTGACCAATAGTCTGGCCAGCTATGAAACGTAGCGACCCAAAAGATGGCCTCGCTGCATGGTTTGCGCAACGAACTGGCTAATGCGATCAAACGCCTGCATGACTTCCGCGTCTATGGCCTGGTCCAGTATATCTTCAGGGCAACTAGCATAAGCTTCCTTGATAAGATCATTGCGCGCCTGCCCGCTTGTCGCGGCTTTAATGTCAAACGAACTTAGAAATGCATTTATCTCGCGCACTTCGTCGGCGTCATAATATTTGAGATGGACATCCCACTCCCCTTCCAAAATCGTGACCCCTTGATTGAGGAAGTTACCGGGCCAGTGACCCATCAGGGCCCTGCCGTTGGTCAGGACAAACCTCAAAGGATGACCGCTCCAATCCGCGACAAGAACTTGACCGGCAGCCTCCTTTGCATCGACCAACGCAAAAAACCGATCCTCGCTCAAAGCATTAAGTTCATCTTGGGACAAAGACATAAAGTTCTCTTGGACGCTCATTTATTTCAGACTCTCATTTTGGCGCAGGCTATCCCCACGCAGCACAGATATCAGTGAGAGCCAATATCGGTATCGTCGAAATTCTCTGCTTCGACGCCGATGGCATGGCCTCACCATGACACCAAATGCAGCATGTCGTCTTGATATTGAATAACACTCGCTCCCGCGAAAGGTAATATGAAAACCTGCAACAATTGTGAGACCAAAATGAACGAAGCTGAAAAGGCCTACAAAGCCGCCGAAGATGAAATCGCGTCTGTGGCAAGCGCTGGCAAGACAAGGCTTGATCTGACGGCACAATGCTTCGAAAAACTCCGCCATATCCCGCCATCCATCACGCAGTTGGATGGGCCTTTAAGGATCCGGCTCGATGGAACCGATGTCGAAGACATCTCTATCCTCAAAAAGCTACCTCAGTTGGAAGCGCTTAACATCGACCGTAGACCCGTCACCGACTTGGCGACCGTAGAACATCTGACGTCGCTGAAAGATTTGTCTCTGTCAGATATGGACATCAACGACCTTTCCCCGCTTCGCACTCTGACAAATCTTGAGAAGCTTAATCTTTCCAATACCAAAATCGAAAATCTGCAAGGTATAGAAGGTCTTACTGCGCTCCGCGAGCTTGATATCCCCTGGTCACAAGTCAACGACATCTCGGCGGCGAGCAATCTCAAGGCATTGCAGCATTTGCACATGCAAAATACGCTGATCGACAATATCGATGCGCTGGAATCGCTGACTGAATTAGAGGACATTGTCCTTGATAGTACATCAATATCCAACATCGAAGCGCTGCGCGGATGTGCTAAGTTAGCGCATCTACGTATCAGCGATACCAATGTGCGTGATCTGTCGCCGCTGGAGAATTTGACTTCACTTGTATCTTTTGAAGCCTGTGAAACACCGGTCGGCGATATCACCCCCCTGCAACAAAATACGGGCCTCAAAAGACTATCAATTCTGCGCTCGAACGTCAAAGATATCACGGCACTACAAGACCTTCAGAAACTGGAACGCGTGTCGCTTGCCTTTACACGGGTAAGCAACATTTCAGCGCTCAAAAACAAACCTGTCTTGTGGTCGTTGGAACTCAGTGAAACACGTATTACTGATCTCACACCTCTGAAAGACTTGAAAAAACTGCGGCATCTGATGTTACGGAACACGCCAATTTCTGACCTTTCGCCGCTTTGCGACCTTCCGGCATTGTCCGACTTAAACATCTCATTTACGCAGGTGGATGATCTGGGCCAGTTGTTGGGTCTTCAGCAATTTGGCGAAAACCATAGGTTTTCGGTTCAATTCGAAGGCATTGACCAGATCAAGACGGACCCGGCCCTTGAGCAGCTAAGCCAAATTGGAAACGCCAATGATCGCAGCGAACAAACATATAACTACCTCAAGGCCAAGAAGTCGGATTCTGTTACTTTGCCGATTATTGGTCGACTTCGTGCGTTGTTCAGCAAATCCTAAAACCGCGATCACTGTACGGTGCCGGTCCGGGTGACGGTTTCACGAAACAACGTAGGCTATCGTTTCAGGTGCGCTGCCGTTTGCTGTCGGGGACCTCAACGCTTGCTCTTTTGTTGAGCCGAGATGTGTTCAGGCTTATCGTCATGCAGTACCTACGTTGCACGAAACGAATTTCCTGAGAGGAACACGCCTCATGATTGCCTATGTCACCGTTGGTGCAGACGACATCGCGCGTGCGGAGCGGTTTTACTCTGCGGTCCTGCCGGCTCTTGGTTACAGAGTGGAGAGGTATCATGGGGACCTCAGTTATATACCGGCCGTACAACCCGGCCAGTCTGCTGTTTCGCCAGATTTCTATGTAAAATCACCCTTCAATGGTGGGCCTGCTTCGGCTGGGAACGGCGCTATGGTCGCATTTGAGGCGCGCAGTCAAAACCAGGTGCGTGATCTTCATGCCGCGGCCCTTGCTGCTGGCGGTTCTGATGACGGTCAGCCGGGCTTTCGCGCAGCTTATGGCCCGCACTTTTATGTGGGTTATCTTCGCGACCCGCACGGAAACAAGATCGCATTGTTCTGCGACAACCCCGATGAGCCCGGACGCGACGGATAGCACGGGTCGGTTGTTGCCTTTCCCGATGTAGCGCCAGTGCCGTGAACTGAATGTCAAAGTGATCTTGCCTTTCATATGTGTGGCCCCTCTGGTCATCCCCGCAACACGCCTTTAGGTATGATTTTCGAAATTCCGGAGCCTTTATGCGTGGTCTAGCCAAAACCGATTCCAATATGAGCGACGCCCAGATCCAAGGATGGAGCGTCATCAGACGTGTTGCGCCCTATCTGTGGCCGGATGCGCACCCATGGGTGAAGCGCCGTGTTGTCATCGCGCTGGTGGTTTTGGTTCTGTCCAAGCTGATCGCAGTCACAACGCCGCTGTTCTACCGCGAGGCCGTTGACGCGCTGGCCCCAGAGGGGATGGACGCGGCAACAATGATGGGTCTGGGTGCTGTTGGCCTGACCATTGCCTACGGTATCGCGCGCCTGATGACCGTCGGCTTCCAGCAGCTACGCGATGTGGTTTTCACCCGCGTTGGGCAACGTGCCTTGCGGCAGTTGGCGCTTGAGACATTTACGCATATCCACCGCCTTTCGATGCGCTATCACATCACGCGCAAAACCGGTGGTCTGTCGCGGATTATCGAACGGGGCGTCAAGGGCGTCGACTTTTTGTTGCGGTTCCTGCTGTTCTCAATCGGGCCGCTTGTGCTGGAACTATTGATGATCGGCGCGATCCTCTTTTTCCTTTTTGATGTCTGGTACTTGGCAGCCGTTGTTGTGACGATTGCGCTGTATGTCTGGTTCACCTTCAAAGTCACCGAATGGCGCGTCAAAATCCGCAAGGAAATGAACGATCAGGACACGGACGCCAACCAAAAGGCAATTGATAGCCTGCTGAATTTTGAGACTGTCAAATACTTTGGCGCCGAACGTTGGGAAGCTGATCGCTACGACGTGGCGATGGAGAATTATGAGGATGCAGCGATCCGCACCAACTATTCGCTCGCCTTCCTGAACTTTGGCCAGTCCCTCCTGATCACCAGTGGCCTTGTCGCCGTTATGGTGATGGCGGCGATTGGCGTGCAGCGCGGTGATTTGACCGTTGGCGATTTCGTAATGGTCAACGCCTACATGATCCAGATTACGATGCCGTTGAACTTTCTTGGCACAGTCTACCGCGAAATCCGGCAGGCGCTGATTGATATGGGCGATATGTTCGATCTTCTGGAGCAACCGGCAGAGGTGAAGGATAAGCCGGACGCGGTCGCTTTACAGGTCAATGGCGGGCGTGTCGCATTGCAGGACGTCACATTCGGCTATGACAAAGAACGCCCCATCCTGAAAGGCGTCACCCTTGAGGTCGAGCCAGGGCAAACGGTGGCAATCGTGGGCTCCTCGGGCTCTGGCAAATCGACCATCGGGCGTTTGCTGTTCCGCTTTTACGATGTGGGCGGCGGTGCTTTGTTGATTGATGGCCAAGACGTCCGTGATGTGACCCAGCACAGCCTGCACGCCCAGATCGGTGTCGTCCCACAGGATACCGTGCTGTTCAACGACACGGTGCACTATAACATTGCTTATGGTCGCCCGACCGCGTCCGAGGACGAAATCATTGCGGCGGCGAAGGCTGCGAAAATCCATGACTTTATCAGTAGTTTGCCGGACGGGTATCAGACCACCGTGGGTGAGCGTGGGTTGAAATTGTCGGGCGGTGAAAAACAGCGCGTTGGCATTGCGCGGACCTTGCTGAAGAACCCGCCGATCCTGTTGCTGGATGAAGCAACAAGCGCGCTTGATACAGAAACCGAGATGGAAATTCAGGCCGAGTTGAAAGCAATGGGCGAAGGACGCACCGTGATCACCATCGCACACCGTTTGTCCACCATTGCCGATGCGGACCGCATTGTGGTCCTGGAAAATGGTGTGATCGTCGAAGAGGGGCGGCACAATGATCTTCTGGCGGCGGAAGGGCGCTATGCCCATCTGTGGAACCGCCAGTCAGAGGAAGAGACAGCCTGACGGTCGTGATCGACGCAGCCGACCGCAAGCCGCTTATCGAATGGGCGATTATTCGCATTTTGCACATGATTTGAGCAAACCAAGAATGCCTTGCGCGCAGGGCAGCTATGTTTCTTGTGCAGCATGAATTGGGCTGATTACCACAAGACAACCCAATGAAATGCGCGACGTTATAATGCTAGACAACCAAAGCAGCCTTCAGCCCCGCGCCAAGGGCAGCGTGGTTTTGTCTGCGAAACGCCGCGGCACCATCAGCGTGATCGATGAGCTGCACCAGTCAGGTTGTATGCGGGTTCTGTTTCCACATGGACTCGGTGCGTTGGATGCAGTCCTGATCAACACATCTGGTGGCGTTACTGGCGGCGACAACATCGCGGTGTCGGGTGCCGTTGGTGTGGGTAGCACGTTGCGACTGACCACGCAGGCCTCTGAACGGGCCTATCGCGCACAGCCGCATGAGACCGCGCGTATCACAACCACTCTGTCCGTTGCAGATGGTGCAAGCCTGCAATGGTTGCCACAAGAGATCATTTTGTTCGAAGGCTGTCGGCTGGACCGGCAACTTGATCTGGCCTTGGCACCAGGGGCCAAGGCACTTTTGGTTGAACCGGTGGTCTTTGGCCGCGCAGCGATGGGCGAGGTCCTGACAGATATCATGCTGCGCGACCGTATTGCGATCACCCAGGATGGGCAGCCGATTTATCTGGACAGGGTTGTGATCGACGGTGATGCCGTGGCGCGACTGGCAGGGCCTGCAACTGCGGGTGGAATGGGTGCCATGGCAAGTTTTGTTTATGCCGCTCCCGATGCTGATGCCCGGATTGCCCGCGTCCGCGCCTTGCTGCCGCAGACCGGTGGTGCCTCATTACTGGCCGATGATTTGCTTGTGGGCCGTGTTGTCGCCGCAGACGGCTATCTGCTGCGCCGCAGCCTGATCCCCATCATTGAATTGCTTTCGGGGGCTACGGTTCCCAAGACGTGGAGACTTTGAACAGATGCAACTGACCCCCAGAGAAAAAGACAAACTGCTGGTCGCGATGGCCGCGGAGGTTGCGCGCAAGCGCCTTGCGCGTGGCGTAAAGCTGAACCACCCAGAGGCTATTGCGCTGATCACTGACGCAGTGGTTGAGGGCGCGCGTGATGGGCGGTCTGTGGCGGATATGATGACGGCAGGTGCGCAGGTCATCACCCGCGATAAATGCATGGATGGCATCCCCGAGATGATTCACGAAGTGCAGGTCGAGGCGACGTTCCCCGACGGTACAAAACTCGTCACCGTTCACAACCCGATCAGATAGGAGCCCGCGATGATCCCCGGAGAGATTTTTACCAAAGAGGGCAGCCTGACGATTAACGAGGGCGCTCCTGAGACGACGCTGATGGTCGCCAATACCGGCGACAGACCCGTGCAAATCGGGAGCCATTATCATTTTGCCGAAAGCAACGCGGCGCTGGACTTTGACCGTGATGCCGCACGCGGGCAGCGGTTGAACATCGCGGCGGGGACCGCCGTGCGCTTTGAACCCGGCCAGCGCCGCGAAGTCACACTGATACCGATCAGTGGCGCGCGCCGCATCTTTGGCTTTAACGCAGCTGTCATGGGGGACCTGTGATATGCCAACCCAAGTTTCCCGCCAGGACTATGCCGCGATGTTCGGCCCGACCACAGGCGACCGGGTTCGTCTGGCCGATACAGACCTGATCATTGAAGTAGAACACGACCTGACCACTTACGGCGAAGAGGTAAAGTTTGGCGGTGGCAAGGTGATCCGCGACGGGATGGGGCAAAGCCAGGTCACCCGTGCAGGCGGTGCGGTCGATACGGTCATCACGAATGCGCTGATCGTTGATCATTCCGGCATCTACAAGGCCGATGTCGGCCTGCGTGATGGTCGTATCCACAAGATCGGCAAGGCGGGCAACCCCGACACGCAGCCCAGTGTCGATATTATCGTCGGGCCGGGAACCGAGGCGATCGCCGGTGAAGGCCGCATTCTTACCGCGGGCGGCTTTGACAGCCATATCCACTTTATCTGCCCACAGCAGATGGAGGATGCGCTGCACTCTGGGATTACTACTCAGCTTGGCGGCGGCACCGGCCCCGCGCATGGTACGCTGGCCACGACCTGTACACCGGGGCCTTGGCATATTGGACGCATGCTGCAATCGGTGGATGCGGTGCCGATGAACATCGGGCTTTCGGGTAAAGGCAATGCGTCGCAACCGGAAGCACTGATCGAAATGGTCAACGCCGGTGCCTGCGCGCTGAAGCTGCATGAGGATTGGGGGACCACGCCTGCCGCGATTGACTGCTGCCTGTCTGTGGCAGACGACATGGATGTTCAGGTGATGATCCACACCGATACGCTGAATGAGAGCGGGTTTGTGGAAAACACGGTCGCGGCAATAAAAGGCCGCACAATCCATGCTTTTCATACCGAAGGGGCAGGCGGTGGGCATGCGCCAGACATCATCAAAATATGTGGCGATGAAAACGTCCTGCCGTCCTCGACCAATCCTACCCGGCCGTTCACTGTCAACACGCTGGAAGAGCATCTGGACATGCTGATGGTCTGTCACCACCTTGATAAGTCCATCCCCGAAGACGTAGCCTTTGCCGAAAGCCGTATCCGGCGCGAGACGATTGCCGCCGAGGATATCCTGCATGATATGGGCGCATTTTCGATTATCGCCTCTGACAGTCAGGCGATGGGCCGGGTGGGTGAGGTGCTGACACGGACATGGCAAACCGCCGATAAGATGAAGAAACAACGCGGACGGTTGCCCGAAGAGACGGGTGAAAACGACAATTACCGTGTGCGCCGCTACATTGCCAAATACACGATCAACCCGGCGATTGCCCATGGCATCAGCACGCAGATCGGGTCGATCACCGAGGGCAAGCGCGCTGATCTGGTGTTGTGGGACCCTGCGTTCTTTGGCGTGAAGCCGGAAATGGTGTTGATGGGCGGCATGATTGTCTGCGCGCAGATGGGCGATCCGAACGCATCCATCCCGACGCCGCAACCTGTCTATACCCGGCCAATGTTCGGCGCGATGGGAGGGGCGGTCAGCCACAATGCGGTGACCTTTGTCAGTGCTGCGGCACAGGCCGATGGTATCCGCGACAAGCTGGGGCTGGCCAAGCAAACGGTTGCCGTGAAGGGGACCCGGAATATCGGCAAGCGTGATCTGGTACTGAACGACGCCTTACCGGATATCGAAGTGCATCCAGAGACCTATGAGGTCCGCGCGAACGGCGAACTGCTGACATGCGAGCCCGCGACGGAACTGCCGATGGCACAGCGGTATTTCTTGTTCTGATGGCCGATTACACCTCTCATACCGTCAAGAAAGTTGGCACATGGTCAGATGCCTTTGAACTTTGCGTTCTGACCTATGATGAACGGTTTCTACGGCGCAAAGTGATCAAAACGGCGCATGGCGAAACGCTTTTGGTGAACCTCGCGCATACGACTTCACTGGATCATGGCGATGCTTTTGAACTGGATGATGGCCGCCTGATTGAAGTTGTCGCCGCGGAGGAGCCATTGCTGCAAGTCACCGGCGATCTTGTGCAATTGGCGTGGCACATCGGCAATCGGCACACGCCCTGTCAGATCGAAACGGATCGTCTGTTGATCCAGCATGACAAGGTGATTGGACATATGCTCGAACATCTTGGGGCCACTATTCAAGAGGTCAGTGAACCCTTCACCCCTGAAGGCGGCGCTTACGGGCATGGTCGCACCCATAGCCACGAACATGGTGCCACAGCACATGAGCACTAGTGCCGTACTGACACTGTCGCAGTGGCTTTCGCCGTCCTATCCGCTGGGCAGCTTTGCCTATTCTCACGGGCTTGAGGCCGCGATTGCCGAAGGCTGGGTTGATGATCGCGACACCCTGCGCGCGTGGTTGCGCGACGTGCTGACCGACGGGTCCGGTTGGGCAGATGCGGTGCTGTTTTGTGCGGCTTACAGGGCGACCGACGCAAAGGCGTTAATGCAGGTGGATGCAACAGGCCGTGCCTTCGCTGCCAGCCACGAGAGATTACGCGAGAGCGTAAACCAAGGGGCTGCCTTTGCCCGCACGCTTGCCGCGACGTCGCAAGTAGATGTGCCACCGGTGTTGTTTCCTGTCGCCGTGGGCTGGGCCACAGCCCAGCAAAGCGCGCCTTTGCAGATGTCGGCGTCGATGTACTTGCAGGCTTTCGTCAGCAACATCGTCATGGCATGTCTGCGCTTGATGCCATTGGGCCAGACCGATGGGCAAGCACTGATCCAAGACCTGTCGGTCCTTTGTGAAAAAACGGCACGTGCTGCCAGTACCACGACGCTTGACGATCTTCACTCAAACACTTTCCTCTCGGACATCGCAGCGATGCGCCATGAGGTCCAACAACCAAGGCTTTTTCAATCATGACACAGGTAAATGGCCCACTGCGCATCGGGATTGGCGGCCCGGTTGGTGCAGGCAAGACAACGCTAACGGCCCGTTTGGCGCAGTTGATGCATCCTGAAATTTCAATCGGGGTGATCACGAATGACATCTACACACAAGAAGATGCCGAGGCGTTGACTCGCATGCAAATCCTGCCTGCCGACCGGATCATCGGGGTTGAAACGGGTGGTTGCCCGCATACGGCGATCCGCGAGGATGCAAGCATCAACTTGGCGGCTGTGGCGCAAATGCAAGAGCGGCATCCGGACGTGGCCGTCGTGCTGATTGAATCAGGTGGTGACAACCTTTCAGCAACTTTCAGCCCGGAACTCGCAGACCTCACGCTCTATGTGATTGATGTCGCAGCGGGCGAGGAAATTCCCCGCAAAGGTGGGCCTGCTATCACGAAATCGGACGTGCTTGTGATCAACAAAACAGATCTGGCTCCGCATGTTGGGGCCTCGCTGGATGTGATGGAACGCGATGCGACGCTTATGCGGGGTGAAAGGCCCTTCGTGATGACCTCACTGCGCAACGGGGAAGGCGCGACGCGTGTGCTGGAGTTGGTGCGCGAGATGGGCGGGATCTGACGTCAGCAACTAGAAAGGTCCGCATGACAGCGGGTCTTTGTGGTATTCTGCCGCCTGCATTGTCTTGGTCAGTTGTTCAGGCTGTATTGCAAGTTGATGCCAACCAAATGGACTATCACGCATGAATTTTGAGTTTCACCACGTTGCACTCATCGCAAGCAATTACGAAGTTTCTAAGAGGTTTTACACCGAAACACTTGGTTTGAAGGTAATCCTTGAGACATACCGAGAAGACCGCCAGTCGTGGAAACTCGACTTGCGCCTGCAATGTGGGGGACAGTTGGAGATATTCAGCTTTCCGGTCACGCCCAACAGGCCGTCCAGGCCGGAAGCCTGCGGACTGCGGCATCTTGCGTTTCGGGTTTCCGATTTAGACGAAACCGTCCGCATTTTGACAGCCAAGGCGGTAACAGTTGAGCCTGTCAGAATCGATGAGAATACGGGCTCTCGGTTCACATTCTTCGCAGATCCTGACGGTTTACCGCTGGAAATCTATGAAGTGGTGGCCCCTAAAGCGGCTACTTAACAAAGGCTGTCGCCCGTTTTTGATTTCTCCTTGAACTTTTTGGAACGTTCCAGTAGTAATATATGGAACGTTCCAATAAGGCTGCCGGAACTGTGAGTGTGGGGACATCAATGAACAAAGTCGTATCGGTCAGGGAAGCCGTCAGCCGAATAGATGATGGGTCAGTCTTGTCTGTCTCGTCGTCGTCGACGCTTGGATGTCCCGACGCTGTCCTTAAGGCGATTGGCGAACGGTTCGACCAGGAAGGGCACCCGCGCGCGATCACCTCATTGCATCCCATCGCAGCCGGGGACGTCTATGGCGTCAAAGGTATCGACCATATTGCAAAAGAGGGATTGCTTGCCCGCATTTTGGCAGGGTCGTTTCCATCGGGTCCGTCCAACGTTGAAATTCCCGCGATTTGGCGGATGATCGTTGACGACAGGATTGCGGCATATAACGTCCCCTCTGGCATCATGTTTGATATGCATCGCGAGGCGGCCGCGCATCGGCCAGGCGTGCTGACGAAGGTTGGGCTGGATACTTTTGTTGATCCACAGCGCCAAGGCTGCGCGATGAATGATAAGGGGGCTGCGGCGCCCATTGTCGATCGCGTGGCGTTTTTGGGTGATACGTGGTTGCATTTTCCGAACATCGTGCCCGACGTTGCAATCATCCGCGCAACGACTGCCGATGAGCGTGGAAACCTGACCTATGAACATGAAGGTGCCTACCTAGGCGGGCTGGAGCAGGCGATCTGCGTGCGCAACAATGGCGGTCTTGTGATCGCGCAGGTTAAGCGTGTCACCGCTAACGGCAGTTTGCGCCCCCATGATGTCCGCGTGCCGGGGCATTTGGTAGATTGCATTGTTGTTGATGCAGACCAGAAGCAGACAACCCAGACAGATTATGATCCCGCGATTTCCGGAGAGGTGATGCGCCCTTGGGACAGCTTTAGCCACGCGGAACACGGGATCGAGAAAGTCATTGCGCGCCGTGCGGCCCAAGAGTTGCAGCGCGGCATGACCGCCAACTTAGGTTTCGGCATTAGCGCCATGGTGCCGCGCATTTTGTTGGAAGAGGGTTACACTGATGCCGTGACTTGGGCGATTGAACAAGGCGCCGTTGGCGGTGTTCCACTAACCGGTTTTGCTTTTGGTTGCGCATCAAACGCGGATGCATTCGTGCCAGCCCCGCAGCAATTCATCTATTTTCAGGGCGGAGGCTTTGACGTCTCATTCCTGTCGTTCCTTGAGGTCGATGTCCAAGGCAATGTGAATGTCTCGAAGCTGGGCAAAAAACCGTATCTGACGGCTGGCTGTGGCGGCTTTGTCGACATCACCGCGCGCGCCAAAAACATCGTCTTCTCGGGTTGGTTTGAGGCTGGTGCGAAAGTCGACTTGGATGAAAACGGCATCAAGATAGTCGCTCCGGGCAAGTTCACCAAGATGGTGGACAAGGTAGAGCACGTCACGTTTTCTGGCACGCGCGCCCGCGAGCAAGGTCAGAATGTCATTTATGTGACTGAGCGTTGCGTGATCCGGTCTACGGACAAAGGCCTGATCGCGACAGAAATCATGCCAGGTATTGATCCGCGCGAACATATCGTTGGCGCGTCAAGTGGCCGCGTTCAAATCGCTGAAAACGCTACTCAGATGCCAAAGAGCCTGTTGCGCAAAGACGCGATGGGGTTGCAACTTTGAGCGAGATTATCCGCACATATGAAGGCACGACCGCCGTTCTGACGCTGTCTAACCAGAGCAAGCTGAACGCGCTGACCACAGCTATGCTACGCCAACTGGAAACCTACCTGACCGAGATCGAGCACCAGCCTGACGTGCGCTGTGTGATCCTGACCGGGGCCGGAGACAAGGCGTTTTGCTGTGGTGCTGATATCGCCGAATGGGGTTCGCTTGATCCTGCGGAGTTTGCGCGATTTTGGGTCCGTGATGGTCACCGCGTGTTTGACCGTCTTGCGCGGTTCAGCAAGCCAACCATTGGTGCGCTGAACGGTCATGCATTTGGCGGCGGGCTTGAACTGGCTGCATGTTGCGACATTCGCATCATGTCCGCGAAGGCCCGTATCGCGCTGCCAGAGGCCAAAGTGGGCATCGTGCCCGGCTGGTCCGGTACCCAGCGTCTGGCCCGGTTGTTGCCGGAAGCCGTTATCAAGGAAATGGCGATTTTCGGACGTCAGATAACCGCAGATCGCGCCTTCCAGCTGGGTTTTGTAACCTCTTTCTCCAATGACACCATAAAGGCAGCCCATGACGTTGCCGAAACACTTTGTGCGGTCTCACCGCGCGCAAATGAATTGGCTAAAGCGATGATACATGGTGCCGTCGGAGAAGACCGCGCCGCCGCAATTGAAATGCTTGGCAGCGCCGCCGCGGCTGCTACTGCGGATCGGGCCGAGGGTGTCCAAGCATTCCTTGAAAAACGTATCCCAAAATTTGACGGGCAATGAGAAAATGAAAGATTTTACCATTAACAAGGCCATCGCGTTTGAGTTGCCACCCGTTTTTGAGGGCCGCCATTTGATTGATGGCGCTTGGATCGCAAGCACAGATAGGTTTGATCGCGTTTCCCCGTCTCATGGAACAGTGGTCAGCGTTTCGGCGCGTGGCGGCGAGGCGGAAGCCAACGCCGCGATCGCCGCCGCACGTCGTGCGTTTGATGCCGGTGTGTGGAGCCGCATGTCTGGCAAGGCACGCGCCACCACGCTGTTGAAAGTCGCTGATCTGATTGAGGCCAATGTCGAACGGATCGCGCTTTTGGAAACGCTCGAAAGTGGTAAACCCATTAGCCAATCGCGCGGCGAAGTCGGCGGCGCTGCCGATCTTTGGCGCTATGCGGCGTCGCTTGCGCGGACGTCGCATGGCGACAGCCACAATACGTTGGGCGCGGAAATGCTTGGCGTTGTTTTGAAGGAACCGATCGGGGTGGTGTCAATTATCACACCGTGGAATTTCCCGTTTTGGATTCTAAGTCAGAAACTGCCATTTGCGTTGGCTGCGGGCTGTACTGTGGTTGTGAAGCCGTCAGAGATGACACCGTCCTCGACCGTGATGATGGGCGAACTTTTGTTGGAAGCCGGTCTTCCAGCGGGCGTTTGCAATATCGTGTTGGGTTACGGCGATCCGGTCGGCAGTCTGATGTCGACCCACGATGATGTGGATATGGTGACCTTCACCGGCTCAACTGTTGTGGGAAAAATGATCACGCAAGCCTCTGCCGGGACCTTGAAGAAGGTCGCGTTGGAACTTGGTGGGAAGAACCCTCAGGTGATTTTCCCGGATGCGGATCTGGAAAATGCGGCTGATGCCGTGACCTTTGGCGTTTACTTCAATGTTGGACAATGCTGCAATTCATCCAGTCGGATCATCGTGCACGAAGATGTTGCCGAAAGCTTTGTTGCCCGTGTGGTGGCGCTATCCAAACAGGTGAAATTCGGCGACCCGCTTGATCCTGATACCCAGGTGGGTGCGATTGTGACACCTGAACACAACGCCAAGATCCATGCCTACGTCGAAGCGGCTATTGCAGAAGGTGCAACCCTTGAGTTGGGTGGCGGTGCGCTGTCTGTGGACGGGTTGGGTGATCAGTTTTATCAGCCAACTGTCATCAGTGGCGTGCAACCAGACATGCCAATCGCACGCGATGAAGTGTTTGGCCCTGTCCTGACTGTCCTGACATTTCGCACCTTGGAAGACGCGATTGCTTTGACCAATGACAGTGATTTTGGGTTGTCCGCCGGCGTCTGGAGCGAAAACATGCACACCTGTCTGGAATTTGCCCGACGGGCGCAGGCCGGAACCGTTTGGACCAACACCTGGATGGACGGCTATCCCGAGCTTGCCTTTGGAGGGGTCAAGCAGTCGGGACAAGGGCGCGAAATTGGTAGCTACGGGTTCGAAGAATTTCTTGAGGTGAAGTCACTGGTGATGCGCATCGGGCGCAGCCGGGCACCTTGGGTTCAAACCAGCACCTAAAACGGGCTGGGATTACTTAACGCAAATCGGGAGGAAACCAATGCGTTCGTTTCTAAATACAAAGACTGCAATCGCGCTTGCGCTGACTGTCACCGCAGGTTCGGCCTACGCTGAAGATGTTGAGGTGTTGCACTGGTGGACATCAGGTGGTGAAGCCGCCGCGCTGAACGTTCTGAAGGAAGACCTTGAAGGCCAAGGCATTGGCTGGACAGATATGCCCGTCGCTGGCGGCGGTGGTGAGCAGGCGATGACCGTTCTGCGCGCCCGCGTCACCGCAGGCAATGCACCAACTGCCGTTCAAGGCCTCGGCTTTGACATCATTGACTGGGCGAACCAAGGCTCGCTTGCGAACCTGAATGATGTGGCCGCCGCTGAAGGGTGGGACGCAGTTGTTCCTGCTGCTTTGCAGCAGTTCGCAAAAGTTGACGGCGCATGGGTTTCTGCCCCTGTAAATGTTCACTCGACTAACTGGGTCTGGGCGAACAAGGCGGTTCTGGATGCCAACGGCATTGCAGCACCTACTACTTGGGAAGAGTTCACAGCCGCACTTGATACATTGCAGGCCGCCGGTGTGACACCAATTGCCCACGGTGGTCAGGCTTGGCAGGATACAACTGTTTTTGACGCTGTTGCGATGTCTGTTCTGGGCATTGACGGCTACCGTTCTGCCTTCATTGATCTTGATGAAAGTGTGCTTGGTGGCGATGAAATGGTCGAAGCGTTTGACCGTATGGCTGTGATCCGTGCCAATGTGGACGACAACTTCTCTGGTCGTGACTGGAACCTTGCGACAGCTATGGTCATCAACGGAGAGGCCGGTTTCCAGATGATGGGCGACTGGGCGAAGGGCGAATTTCTGAACGCAGGTAAGGTTCCTGGGGAAGATTTCCTTTGCTTCCGTTTTCCAGGCACGCAAGAGCAGGTCACCTTTAACGCCGACCAGTTCATGATGTTTGACCAAAGCGGTGAAGTCTCACCCGAACAGGCCGCACTGGCCTCTGCCATTCTGTCACCATCGTTCCAATCCGCGTTTAACGTGGTCAAAGGGTCCGTTCCGGCGCGTACAGATGTGTCCGACGAAGCCTTTGACGCCTGCGGTAAGCAAGGCATGGCCGATCTGGCTGCCGCTGCGGCCACAGACAACCTTGTTGGATCTGTCGCACACGGTCACGCCAACCCAGCATCGGTTAAGAACGCTATCTTTGATGTCGTCACCGCGCACTTCAACGGTGAATATGACAGCGCCACTGCGGCGCTCGAGCTGGTGGATGCGATTTCCATCGCAAAGTAATCTTGAAAAGATGGGGCGGCGCATGCCGTCGCCCCGCTACCTTGGATATCAAACTCAACCACTTCAATGTGAGGAGGTGGCGTGATGGCCATGCAAGCCGACGCCGATTTCAAAACAAAGCTTCAGATTTGGTTGCCCAAGCTTGTCTTGTCGCCTTCCGTCGCTTTGATGGTGGTGTTCGTCTACGGGTTCATCATTTTCTCAGTCTACCTGTCGTTCACCGACAGCCGTCTATTGCCGTCCTACGGTTGGGTCGGGCTTGAGAATTATTCCAAGCTCTGGCGGCTCAGCCATTGGGAAACCTCGATCACGAACATGGGCATTTTTGCCTTTCTCTATATCGGCATTTGCACTGTTCTGGGCCTGAGTTTGGCGATCTTTCTGGATCAAAAAATCCGCGCAGAAGGTATGTTGCGCACGATCTATCTTTATCCCATGGCGCTGAGCTTCATCGTGACCGGCACCGCATGGAAGTGGTTCCTCGATCCGGGCATCGGCCTTGAGAACGTGATGCAAAGCTGGGGTTGGACCAGTTTTGAATTTGACTGGATCAAGAATAGCGATTTCGCAATTTACACAGTTGTCCTCGCCGCTGTTTGGCAAACCAGCGGGTTTGTTATGGCGATGTTTTTGGCCGGGTTGCGTGGGATCGACAATGAAATTCTGAAAGCCGCCCAGATGGACGGAGCCTCGAATTGGAACCTTTATCGCCGGATTGTTATTCCACAGCTGCGCCCCGCATTTCTATCAGCCTTCGTGATCCTCAGCCACCTTGCGATTAAGACCTTTGATCTTGTCATCGCATTAACAGGCGGCGGGCCGGGCCGGGCGACAGAGTTGCCTGCCACCTTCATGTACTCTTACACGTTTTCGCGTAATCAAATGGGTATCGGCGCGGCATCGGCCACAATTATGCTGATGACGATTGCCGCGATCATGATCCCTTATCTGTACGCCGAATTGCGGGAGAAGAAGTAATGTCTGTCGCAACCCAAGATACCGCCATCCGCACAGGCCGCGTTGTCCGCACCTTGATCTATCTGGTGCTGCTACTGTTCGCTCTGTTCTACATGCTGCCGCTCTACGTGATGGTCGTGAACTCGGTCAAACCGCTGGATGAAATTACTGGTGGCGGCATGATGAACTTGCCGCAGGTTTTGACTTTTGAGCCTTGGGTCAAAGCTTGGTCTGCCGCCCAGATCGGGGTCGAACCAACGGGTCTTTCTCCTTACTTCTGGAACTCGATCAAGATGGTTGTGCCCGCAGTTGCGATCTCGACCGTGCTGGGTGCACTCAATGGCTATGTGCTGACCAAGTGGCGGTTCAAGTACGATACGATCCTGTTCGGTTTGATGCTTTTCGCCTGCTTTATCCCGTTCCAGATCGTGCTGATACCAATGGCGCGGATGCTGGGCATGATGGGGATGGCCGGGTCAACCAGTGGATTGGTTCTGGTGCATGTGGTCTATGGGATCGGGTTCACGACCCTGTACTTTCGCAACTACTATGCGGTTTTCCCAACGGAACTGGTCCGCGCGGCACAGATCGACGGGGCGGGGTTCTTTCAGATATTCTGGCGCATCCTGCTGCCGTCATCAGGGCCCATCGCGGTGGTGTCGATCATCTGGCAGTTCACCAACATCTGGAACGACTTCCTGTTTGGCGCATCGTTTGCAGGCGCCGATAGTCAACCGATGACGGTTGCTTTGAACAACCTCGTGCAGGCCAGTCATGGCGTGAAGGAATATAATGTTCACTTTGCCGGGGCAATCTTGGCCGCACTTCCCACACTCCTCGTATACATCGTCGCGGGCCGCTATTTTGTGCGCGGTTTGATGGCTGGTAGCGTAAAGGGCTAACTCCATGGGCTTTCTCGATATTGATAACACAACCAAGTCCTATGGCGCCGTTGAGGTTCTCCATAAGATCGACATTTCCGTGGAAGAGGGCGAGTTCCTCGTGCTGGTCGGCCCATCGGGTTGCGGGAAATCGACGCTGCTGAATATGATCGCAGGACTTGAGGAAATCACCAGCGGTGAAATCCGCATCAAAGACGCCACCATGAACGGGGTCCATGCGTCCAAGCGGAACATCGCGATGGTGTTCCAGTCCTACGCGCTTTACCCCAACATGACCGTGGGCAAGAACATTACCTTCGGGCTTGAGATGCACGGCGTCCCCAAGCCAGAACGTGACAAGGCGATGAATGACGTTGCCAAGCTTTTGCAGATTGAACAGCTGCTAGACCGTAAACCCGGTGCGCTTTCTGGTGGCCAACGCCAGCGGGTTGCGATGGGTCGCGCTTTGGTGCGCAATCCCGATGTGTTTCTCTTTGACGAGCCGCTATCGAACCTTGATGCCAAACTGCGTGTCGATATGCGCACCGAGATCAAGAAGCTGCATCAAAAGTTGGGCACGACTATCGTTTATGTCACCCACGACCAGATTGAGGCGATGACGCTATCGACCCGTATCGCGGTGATGAACGGTGGCTATGTGCAGCAGTTGGGTACACCGCAGGAAATCTATGACACGCCCGCCAATATCTTTGTTGCGACCTTTATGGGATCGCCTGCAATGAACGTCTTGCCTGCTATGGTTGCTATGGAAAACGGCAAGCCAGTCGCACAGGTTGCCTTGCACGATGGCACCATGACGTCGCTGCCTTTCAGTCAGAACAATATGGCCGATTGGACAGGCAAAGACATCTTACTGGGTATTCGCCCTGAAACGATCACCGATGAAGATGCTGCAGATCGCAAATCATCCAACATCGCGCATATGACCAATCGGATCATTGTGACCGAACCTGCGGGATCAGACACGTTTGTGACGATGACAATGGGCGGCAAGGATGTGATCGCGCGGATGCGGTCAGATGCGGAAGTGAAGGCTGGGGCAGATTTCAGCTTTGCTGTGAATATGGAAAAGGCCGTCGCATTTGACCCTGAAACAGAAACCCGCATAGCGCCCTGATGCAGCCCGATGTTGTCATCATCGGCTCTGGCATGGGTGGTGCAACTCTTGCGGCGGCACTGGCCCCGACAGGGCGCCGTATTGTGATCTTGGAGCGCGGAGAGCACTTGCAACCCTCGCCATATGACCGAGATGCAAAGGCGATCTTTGGTGATGCTGTTTTTCGCCCTGCTGAGCATTGGTTGGATGGGCAGGACGTGTCTTTCAATCCCGGTAATTATTACAACGTGGGCGGCAACTCAAAGTTCTATGGCGCCGCATTGATCCGCTACCGTGAGGTGGATTTTGATCCTGTCGCGCATCAAGGCGGAACCACACCCGGTTGGCCGATCAGCTATGATGATCTCGCCGATGACTATCAAGCAGCAGAGGCGCTTTATGCCGTGCGCGGCAGGTTGGGTGAGGACCCGACCGAGCCGCCCCATGCCGCCGATTACACCCACGGGCCGGTGCCTGATGAAGCGGACATTGCCGATCTGCGAGCGCGGCTCATGAAGGCCGGACTGCGGCCCTGCACGATCCCACTTGGAGTTGATCTCGATCGTTGGCTTGCTGCGGGTCAAACAACATGGGATGCATATCCCAACACATGTGACGGCAAAATGGATGCTGAGACCTGTGGTTTGGCGGCGGCGTTGGCCTTTGAAAATGTGACCCTGCAAACAGGCTGTCTTGTACACACGCTGGTCAGCGATGCAGCCGGGCAGATCACAAGCGTGCGCTATGAAAAGGACGGGCAGGGGGCTTGTATCACAGCCCCGATTATCGTCTTGGCCGCAGGAGCAGTACAGTCGGCGGCGCTGCTACTGGCATCGGCAAATGACAATTGTCCGACGGGGCTTGCGAACCGATCTGATCAAGTGGGGCGCAATTTCATGAACCATAACTGTTCCGCAGTTTTGGCGCTGCATCCGTTACGGCACAATCGAGCAGTTTATCAAAAGACACTGATGTTGAACGATTTTTATCAGGACCCGCCCTTGGGTAACGTACAGATGTTGGGCAAGATCACGGGTCCAATTCTGGCGACCCAGACAAAACTGCCCGCATGGATCGCAAATCTGATCGCGGCGCGCAGTTTTGATTTTTATGCAATGTCCGAAGATCTACCCGACCCTGATAGCCGCGTGATGCTGTGCGACGGCCAGATAAAGTTGGATTGGAAACGGTCGAATTGGGACGCGCATGTGCAATTGGTGAGCCAGTTGAAACGGGCGTTGCGGAGGGCAGGTTTTCCAATGGTAATGTCGCGCGCCTTTGATCGCCGCACGCCGTCGCATCAGTGTGGCACAGCGCGGATGGGTGCGGACCCCAGGACCAGCGTTGTTGACACGTTCTGCCGCAGCCATGATCACCAGAACCTCTTTATCGTCGACGCCTCGGTTCTACCGACATCAGCAGCCGTGAACCCCGCTTTGACCATCGCAGCACTCGCTTTGCGCGCAGGCCGCCATATCATCCAGACGGAGTTTGCCGCATGACCACCACTGGCTATGATTTTATTGTGATCGGTGGGGGCTCTGCCGGTTCCGTTATCGCTGCACGCCTGAGCGAAGACCCCGCGGTGCAGGTTTTGCTGCTTGAGGCCGGTGGCAGCGACCGTCATCCGTTTTTCCACCTCCCTGCTGGTTTTGCGAAGATGACCAAAGGCATCGGGTCCTGGGGTTGGTCCACCACGCCGCAGCGCGCGATGCAGAACAAGGTGTTCAACTACACCCAAGCCAAGGTGATTGGCGGGGGATCCGCGATCAATGCACAGATTTATACGCGTGGGGCAGCACAGGATTATGATGAATGGCGTCAAATGGGATGCGAAGGGTGGAGCTATGCTGACGTGCTACCCTACTTCAAAAAGTCCGAGGATAACGACACCTACGAAGGTGAGTTTCACGGCAAAGGCGGCCCGATGGGTGTTTCGATGCCCTCTGCGCCACTTCCAATCTGTGATGCGTTTATCGCGGCAGCCGGGCAGGCAGGTATTCCCGAAACAAAAGATGTGAATGGCGCAAAACAGGATGGTGCCGGTTATTACCAACTGACCCAGCGCCATGCGCGGCGGTCCTCTGCGGCGATGGCATTTCTTGCGCCCAACAGGGGGCGGCCAAATCTGACGATCCAGATGCAGGCGCACGTGCGTCGCATTACCGTGGAAAACGGCAAGGCGACCGGCGTTGAGATGGCTGATGGTCGGACGATCACGGCAGATCGCGAGGTCGTTTTGTCATCGGGGGCTATTGGCTCTCCACGTCTGTTGCAGCTTTCGGGCATTGGTCCGGCGGATCATCTCAAAGAGCTTGGGATCGACGTGGTCTTCGACCAGCCCGGTGTTGGTGCCAATCTGCAAGATCATCTTGACCTCTATGCAATCTGCGAGGTGACGGGTCCGCATACGTATGACCGCTTTGCGAAGCTGCATTTGTCGGCCCTCGCGGGGTTGCAATATCTGTTTCAGCGGAAGGGGCCCGTGGCCTCTAGCTTGTTTGAAACCGGTGGCTTTTGGTATGCGGATGAAAATGCCCGTTCGCCTGATATCCAGATGCATCTGGGGCTGGGAACAGGGATTGAAGCCGGAGTAGAGGCAATGCCCAATGGGGGCGTCACACTGAACGCATGCCACTTGCGCCCACGGTCGCGTGGCACGGTGCGGCTGCAAAGTGATAATCCAGCGGATATGCCGCTGATTGATCCAAACTATCTGTCAGACCCTTATGACCGCGAGATGTCGATCCGCGGCTTGAAACTGGTACAGAACATCCTTTCACAAGATGCCCTGAAGCCCTTCATCATGGCTGAGCGGTTGCCCGGACCTGATGTGCGGACGCACGAAGACTACTTCAATTTCATCTGCGTGCATTCGAAGACATCGCATCATTGTGCCGGGACCTGCCGGATGGGGACCGATGCTGATGCCGTTGTTGACCCGCGTTTGCGGTTTAATGGAATTGAGGGCCTGCGGGTCGCTGATGCATCAGTCATGCCGCAAGTGAATTCATCCAATACAAACGCGCCTACGATCATGATCGGGGAAAAGGCTGCGGACATGATAAAGCAAGATCAAGGAATGAGCATATGATCCGCCACATCGTTTTGACGAAATTCAAACCTGAAACGGCCGAAGCGAAAGTGGCCGAAATCTACGCCGGACTGTCAGCACTGGCCGAAGAATTGCCGGGAGCGCAGAATTTCACCGGCGGCCGATCTGAAAGCCCTGAAAAGATTGAGCGCGGTTATATGCATGGCTTTGTCATAGATTTCGACAGTTGGGACGCGCTGCAAAACTATGCAGATAATCCGACGCATCAGATGCTTGGTGGTCAGCTTGTCGCGAATGCGATAGGGGGGATTGATGGCATTTTGGTGCTTGATTTGGATGTGTGACGCAGGCGAAAACTGAATGGGGCAGAGACCGACAATCCTTGATGTGGCCAAAAAGGCTGGCGTGTCGAAGTCCACGGTCAGCTTGGTCTTGCAACAAAGTGCCTCGGTCAAAGAGTCTACCCGCGTCGCTGTGCGTCAGGCGATGGCGGATATCGGGTATGTCTACAATCGCTCTGCTGCGACGCTGCGGTCGTCTTCGTCTGGCCTTATCGGGTTGGTTATCAACGACCTGCGCAATCCTTTCTTTGCCGAATTTGCGACGTCGTTTCAGATGGAATTGGCCCAAAACGGGTTCGCGACGGTGCTGGCAAATACGGATGAGGATCCATTGCTGCAATCACGGACGATTTCATCGTTGATTGAGCATGGGGTGTCCGGGTTTGTGATTTCACCGGCTTACGGGCAGGAAGAAGATACGCTCGCGGTGATTGAGGCGGCTGGTGTCCCCACGCTGCAAGTGTTCAGAGCATTGTCGCAGGATGACGATAGGTTTCCTTTTGTCGCCCCAGATTACAAACTTGGTGGCACATGCGCGACAGAACATCTGTTGGAAATGGGCTGCAAACGCATCGCCTTTTTGGGCGGTCTGAACGGGCGTGCTGTAACCCAAGAACGCATGAGTGGGTATCTGGATGTCCTCGCGCGTCATCGCCAGGAGCCTGTTATCCTGACTGGTGAAGTAACGCGTCGGTTTGGCAAACAGATGGTGGCCAAGCTGGCCGCAGATCACCCCGACGTGGACGGTGTGATCTGTTTTAATGATCTTGTGGGCTTGGGTGTTTTGTCTGCTTGTGTCGAAAGTGGCATTCAAGTCGGGCGCGATCTGCGGGTGGTTGGATTTGACGACATTCAGGACTGCCAAGACAGCTTTCCCGCCCTGTCCTCAGTCAGCTGTCATATCCCAGATTTCGCAAAGACCACAGCCGCGCAAATTCTGTCATGGATCAATGATGGGGTGCGTCCCAATGACCATCAACGTTCAGAGGTTGAACTGGCGATCCGGGCCTCTAGCGGTCAGCCGTAAAACTTGACGCGCAGGTCCATCATAGGTAGTTATCAGTCCACGTTTGGAACGTTCCAAAAATGCGGAGATCACTGAGATGACGGAAGTCAAAGTTGCTGTTTTAGGTGCATCAGGTTGGATGGGCAAAACCCACACGATGGCCTTTCAGACATTTCCGCATTTCTTTGGGCAAGGGGGTGGCACAGCCCGGGTTGTCGCTTTGGTGTCGCGCGACCCAAAGGCCGAACAGGACCTGGCCTTCCGCGCGCCGGGTGCAAAAATCCTGAAAGACTGGCAACAGGCCGTGGCAGACCCAGAGGTTGATCTGATCGACATCTGCCTGCCTGACAACATGCACTACGAAGTTGCGAAAGCGGCCTTGCTCTCGGGGAAACATGTGTTCTGCGAAAAGCCGTTGGCCGATACCGCTGAACAAGCAAGAGAGCTGGCCGAGATTGCGGCCCAAAAAGGCGTCATCACACGCGTCGGTCACGCTTTCCCGCGCAATCCCGTGCACGATCTGGCCAAGGAGATCATCGACAACGGCGAAATCGGCCAGATTAAGATGTTCAAAGGTTGCCAGCATGTCGACATGTTCGGCGATCCGCTTGCGCCGCATATGTGGCGGGCAAATGGTGATTTGGCGCCGACGGGCATCGTCGGTGATACCGGAAGCCATGTCTTCAGTTTTATGGCGTTTCTTGTTGGGCGGGTCAGTTCGCTAATCGCTGACAACTTCATTGTGACGGACAAGCGCCCGGTTGTTGAAGGGTCTGCATTTGGTGATGACAACGCGCTTACGGGTGACGAGGACTGGGCCGATGTCACCAACCCTGATGGGTCCAACATCCTTTGCACTTTCGCCAATGGTGCACGCGGTTTGGTGGATTTTAGCCGCGTTGCAACTGGTCGCAAGTTCATGCAAGCCTATGAAATATATGGTACAAAAGGTAGTCTGTCATACAACTATGACGAGGTCAGTCGCCTGCGGTTTTACTCTAACGACGACAGGGTCGGACGGCGCGGGTATCGCGCGATTGATGTGGGCCCCGAACATGAGACTTACAAAGCTTTCTTGCCGCTGCCGAATTTTGGACTGGGATATAACGAGAGCAAGATCATCGAAGCGGCCGAGATCGTGCGGTCGATAACCACCAACCAACCCATGTGGCCGACGTTCGAGACCGGCCATCATATTTGCCAAATCGTTGATGCCTGTATGACATCGTCGCGCCTGAAACGCTGGGTCGATATCGACTGAACAAAGAAGGTCAACTGCCTGTGACATCGCGTGTCCCCCAATCAATCCTCGATGCGTTGACAGACGTTGAGATGCCGCGCCTGCGCCCTGATCCTGATGCGAATAATCATGTGGAGGTTGGAGGTTACAGCGTGCCGATGTATCGCTCCGGCTGTCTGGTCGTGGGTAGTGGGGCGGCAGGATTACGCGCCGCAGTTGAGGCAAAGCGCCGGGGCGCGGATGTTACCATTATTAGCCAAAGCGCGTGGGGTGGTACGTCGGCCTGTTCCGGGTCGGACAAGCAGACGTTGCACACTGCCAACACCGCCGATCAAGGGGATAACTTCAAAGACATGGCGCGTTCTATCCGCGCTGGCGGTGCGATGGATGAAGACATCGCCTATATTGAGGCTGTCGGTTCCACGCGGGCGATGGCCTCGTTGCAGTTCATGGGCTTGCCTTTGCCGCAGGACCGTCTTGGTGGCACGCTACGCTATAAGACGGACCACGACGACGTGGGTCGTGCGACAAGTTGCGGGCCACGCACGTCGCGCCTGATGGTTAAGGTCTTGGCGACCGAGGCGTTGCGCCTCGATATTCCTTTCTTGAACCAGACAACCGCGATCAAAGTCCTGACGCAAGGGGCGGGCGATGCACGTCATGTGGTCGGGCTTTTGGCGATACGACCGAAAGACAAGTCTGACGCAAACCCCTATGGCTTTACGGTGTTCACGTGCACGGCCCTCGTTATCGCAGCAGGTGGACCGGGTGAGCTCTACCGTGACAGTGTTTTCCCCAATGGGTGCTTTGGCACGTTGGGTCTGGCTCTTGAAACAGGGCTGGAACTTGTGAACATCACAGAAAGCCAATTCGGTATCAGCACACGTCGAGAAGGATTCCCATGGAACTTGTCCGGCACCTACGTCCAAGTCATCCCGCATATCTATTCGGTTGATGACGCTGAAAACGAGCATCATTTTCTGGCCGATTATTACCGGACAACACAGGAACTGGCATCGAATGTGTTTCGCAAAGGCTATCAATGGCCGTTTCATGCGTCACGGATGCTAGATTTTCAATCCAGTCTTGTCGATCTGGCGATCTTTCGTGAAGGCCAAAAGGGGCGGCGGGTGTTCATGGATTTCAACCGCAATCCCTTGCCGGTACCGGGCGATCAGCCCTTCAGCCTTGCGCGGTTGGATGATGATGTCAGCAATTATCTGAAGACGGCGGGTGCTTCGCACGAGTTGCCGATCCATCGGTTGCGCCACATGAACCCGCTGGCGATTGAACTTTATAAGCGGTACAAGGTGGATATCACCACCGATCCGTTGGAATTTGCCGTCAACAACCAGCACATGAATGGAGGGATTGCTGTTGATACATGGGGCTGCACCAATGTGGGCGGCATCTATGCCATCGGTGAGGCTGCAGGTACGCACGGCGTAACCCGACCAGGAGGCTCAGCCCTGAATGCAGGGCAGGTCTTTGGCACGCGCGTGGCGGAGCATATTGCAGCCAGTCGGCAGGCTGTGATGCCGCAGGATGCAGATGTCATGGATCAGGCGGCGCAGGCCGTTGCTGGCATTGAGGCCACTCTGACGATTGATAGCGAACTGACGGCGCAAGAGATCCGCAAGCAAGTCCAAACACGTATGAGCGATAGCGCAGGTATCCTGTGCCACCCCGGTGATATCAGACGAAGTCTTGCGGATGCGCAGGTCCTCAATGATGCAATCCGCGCAAATGGTGTGACCTTCACTCGCCCGGCAGAGGTTGCGAGGGTCCTGCAATGGCAGCAAATGGCGCTTGCCTCAGAAGCGGTCCTGACGGCGCTTGATACCTATGTCGCAAGCGGGGGTGGTAGCAGAGGCGCGCGTGCCGTTTGCGATCCCGAAGGTGATGCTTTGCCAATGGCGGTGACGGGCCCGTTGACTGATGTCCGCTTTCGCAGCGAACGTGAGGTCGATAAATTGGAACAATTGATTGTGCGGCTGGCGGGACAGCGCATGGTCGTATCGAGGCGTCCGAACCGCACATTTGACGAAGCGGACAAAGCTTTCTTCGAACGCGACTGGCCCGCTTGGCTAACCGGCGCGATCTATCGGGCGGAACCTGAATGATAAGTTTCAAATCAAACAAGGTCGTCGCCATTGGCGAAGCGATGATTGAAATGGCAGTAGTCGGTGACAACCAATACCGCCGGAATTTTGCCGGCGACACATACAACACTGCATGGCACATGGCTCAGCTTCTGGGGGGCAATGCAGTTGTCGGGTTTGTCACCTGCGTTGGGACCGATACGCTTTCTGATGCGTTTGTAGCGGAACTTAAACAAGATGGTTTGGATCTTACCGCCGTCAGACGCATTTCTGACCGAACCATGGGCCTTTACCTGATCGCATTGGATGGCGTCGAACGCAGTTTTCACTACTGGCGTAGCGCATCAGCTGCCACATGTTTGGCCGACGATCCTGACTGGCTTGCCAATGCTGTGGAGGGGGCAGGATTGATCCATGTGTCCGGTATCACGCTGGCAATCCTCGCCCCTGAAAGCCGGGTGCGTTTGCTGCGCGTACTCAAACAGGCGCGGGCAGAGGGCGTGCGGGTTTCGTTTGATCCAAACGTTCGACCCAAGCTTTGGACTTCGACGCAGGAAATCCGCACAACGGTATCGGATTTCCTGGCTGTGACCGATATCGCCTTGCCAAGTTTTGATGACGAACAGCTGATTTGGGGCGACGAGACGCCGGAAAAGACGATCAAACGCCTCGATGGGGCTGGCGTAGCAGAGATCATCGTCAAGAATGGTGAAGCTCCGACCATGGGACAGTCGTTTGCCGTACCAGCACCAGCGATCACCGGTATCCGCGACACGTCCGGGGCAGGGGACGCGTTCAACGCAGGCTATCTTGTCGCGCGGTTGCAAGGGAAGGGCTCGCGCGATGCTGTCGATTTGGGTCACGAAGTCTCTGGCGAAGTGATCCGCCATTTTGGTGCGCGTATTCCCAAACAGAACATCCCCAAGCTTGTGCTGTGAACACACCTTGAATGGTTATGACTGATCGCAAGCTTATTGCATAAAACGAGCAGGTCTGCGGCTCTTCGAGCAAGGAGGCGCGGTCCTGCGATCAGGTCTTCGCTCTCGGGGGCTGGACTGCCCTATTTGCTGTGCAGTATGTGTGCGAAATGGTGACGAAATCCAAAGCGCGCGCCACAGGAGACCAGATTATGCCCAACAACGCAGTCACTGCGTCAGCGCGATTATCCGTGGCCCCGATGATGGATTGGACGGACCGGCATTGCCGATATCTGCACCGTCTGATGTCGCGCCATACCTTGCTTTACACCGAAATGGTGACGGCTCCTGCCATTGTTCATGGTGATCGTGACCGCTTGTTGGGGTTTAACGTTGCAGAGCAGCCGGTCGCGCTGCAATTGGGTGGGTCTGATCCGGCCCAACTGGCTGAGGCTGCGCGGATTGCCGAAGGGTATGGCTACGCTGAGATTAACCTTAACTGCGGCTGTCCGTCCGATAGAGTGCAATCGGGCAGTTTTGGCGCGATCCTGATGGAAAGTCCCGCATTGGTGGCGAACTGCGTGGCGGCGATGATGGACGCGGTACGTGTACCAGTAACTGTCAAATGCCGGATTGGCGTCGATGATCAGGACCCGCATGTGGTTTTGCCTGATTTTCTGGCCCAAGTGTCAGCGGCGGGTGTGGACCGGTTTTCGATCCATGCCCGCAAGGCCTGGCTGCAAGGGCTAAGCCCGAAGGAGAACCGTGATATCCCGCCTTTAGACTATGATTTAGTGATGCAAATGAAGGGGTTGTTCCCTCATCTTCATCTGGCGGTGAACGGTGGTATTGCTACGTTGGATGCCGCTGAGGCGTTTCTTGAACGTGGTCTGGATGGTGTGATGATAGGCCGCGCCGCTTATCATACTCCGGCTGATATTTTGTTGGACGCGGATGCTCGCATCTTTGGCGACCCGACCGGGCGGACCGCCGAAGAGGTTGTACATTTGATGCTGCCTTACATCGCTGATCATTTGGCCCAAGGCGGGCGTTTGGGGCAAGTCACCCGCCATATGCTTGGGCTATTTCAGGGGCGTCCGGGCGCACGTGGCTGGCGGCGGCATTTGTCGGAAAATGCCCATGCTGATGGCGCGGGGCCTGCGGTTGTGTTGGCGGCTCTTGATCATGTCACGCGTTTGGCGGCCTGAGGGACGAGGGTACGGCACCTGCGGCTGTTGATATGATGGAACAACAACTTTCAGAGCAGGGATATGCCGTCTTTCCCGATGAGCCGGAAGTCGCAGATTGGGCTGCCACAGCAGCGACTACTGGGTGCGCGGTGTTAGAGCAAGGCGGCGAGCGGCGTCATGGATCGACGTGGTTTGTAGGCGTTGATGCTTTGCCTAACGCACCAGACGGAAGCATCAATGGTGTGCCTTTGACAGGTCGCTGGCTGCGATATGTCGATGCGCCCGCCATCTGGCATGCTGCCCAGCTTTCGGTTGTTTTCCCCGGATATCCTCAGCGGGACGCGCATGAAGGCGAGGCCGCGCATCTGTTTCGCCGCAACCGCGATGCAGCCCATGTTGATGGGCTTTTGCCAGAAGGACAGGAGAGACGGCGGCATCTGCGTGAACCGCACGCGTTTATTCTTGGCTTGCCGCTTGATGATGTTGCGGCGAGCCCTCTGGTTGTTTGGCCCGGCAGCCACTTGATGATGCGCGCGGCGTTTCGCGCAGCCTTCAAGGACCTGCCACCGAAGGCATGGGGCGATCTGGATGTGACGAAAGTGTACCAGACCACGCGCCGCGCGGTGTTCGATACCTGCCAACGGGTCGAGATCAGCGCAAAACCGGGACAGGCGGTCTTGCTCGACAGGCATCTGTTGCATGGGGTGGCCCCTTGGGCCGCCGATGCGGAGGGGGCGATGCGGATGATCGCTTATTTTCGTCCGCAGACTGATGTTGCAGCGTGGCTCTAGGCCCGCAGGCAGTTGTAATCGCTCAACGCTTTGCCTCGTTCATCCACAAACAGGCTGGGCAGGATCCGCTGTCTGGTAATCTGGTCCACCCGGATTTCGTCAAACTGATTGCGGGTCTCGCACCAGACAACACAGGTCCAAAGCCGCCCCCAATAATCAAGTTGGAGCGGACGGACGGTGCGTGCCTCATCGTGCAGGGTCAGTTCAAGCTTTTGGCGGGTCCGCACGGCTTGCCGCAGGATCGGCAAGTGTTGAAACCCGCGTGCCGCATCCGCAAAGGGGTATATCGCAAAACCCGACCCGCTTGGGGCGCGACTGCGGTCTTCGGGCATCACCGCATCAAGCTTCGCCGATAAGGCACGCGCCGCCGCAGATAGCTCTGCATCGTCACTATGACTGACGGCATTCAGCCCTAGATGCAGCGCTTCCATCTCGGTCATTGTCAGGTTGAGAGGGGGTAGGGTGACCGCGGCAATGACGCGGTAACCGATCCCGCGCTCGCCTTCAATTGGCACACCCGAGGCGGCCAGCGTTTCCATATCGCGATAGATTGTGCGCAGGGATACATCCGTCGCTTTCGCAAGATCACCGGCGCGGTGCAAGGTCCCGTCGCGCAGGATCTGAATAAGTCGCATCAGACGGTCAGCACGGCGCATCGGGTTTCCTTTTGATTCGCGGCAGTTTTGCCAATTTTCTGGCAACTGACAAGTTTTTGTCACAAAATACCAAAAACCCTTGTGAAAAAGGGGCAGTAGCGGCGCAAATTGCGCAGTTCGCGCTTCCCTTGGCCGGGCTCCGGCCCTATTTGTCACAGCAGAGAGATGAAACGATGCCGGGCCTGCCCGCGGCAAAAGGAGAAAGACATGCTCAACAATATCGGCCTTCCCGGCCTTCTACTGATCGCTGTCGTGGTTCTGGTCTTGTTCGGACGCGGCAAAATTTCCAGCCTGATGGGCGAAGTCGGCAAAGGGATCACGGCCTTCAAAAAGGGCGTCGATGACGGCAAGCAGGAAATCGAAGACAGCATGGCAGACGCCAAAGACGTGACCCCCGCAGAAGAAAAAGACAAAGTCTGATCGCTTTGCCTGACGAAAAGGACCGCGCCTGATGTTTGGCCTTGGTTGGAGCGAAATGCTGGTCGTCGGCGTCGTGGCGCTGATTGTGATCGGCCCAAAGGATTTACCGGGCCTGTTCCGTACGATAGGGCAATTCACCGGCAAGGCCCGAATGATGGCGCGAGAGTTCTCAAACGCGATGAACCAAGCCGCTGATCAGGCAGGCGTGAAGGAAGTGTCGAAGACGCTGAAAGCCGCTGCGAACCCCACAAAGTTCGGGACCGATAAGATCAAAGAAGCGACAGGTATGACCAAAGGGCCTGCTACCGCAGAGCTATCGGCTGAACGCCAAGCGGCGAAAGAAAAGATGAGCAAGGCGATGGGGGACGCAGCGCTTGCGCGCCAAGCGCGCGAGGCTGAAGAGACGTTACAGACCGAATCCGCCCATGAAAAACCGGCACCTGAGGCGAAATCATGAGTGCCCAAGACGACATCGAAGACAGCGCTGCCCCGCTGCTGGAGCATCTGACAGAGCTACGCTCGCGCCTGATCTATTCGGTCATGGCGTTTTTGGTCGGCATGATCATCTGTTTCGCGTTCGGAGGCATGCTGCTTGATTTCCTGCTTGGCCCGATTGAAAAAACCATGCGTGATCTGGGCAACCCGAACCCGGTCATGCAATACACCGCACCGCAAGAGTATTTCTTCACGTTGATCCGCATTTCGGTCGTGGGTGGTCTGACGATCTCATTCCCAGTGATTGCCTATCAGCTTTGGCGCTTTGTCGCACCCGGCCTGTACCGCAATGAAAAGAACGCGTTTTTGCCGTTCATCATTGCCTCGCCCGTGCTGTTTTTGATTGGTGCGGCCTTCGCGCATTACATTGTCGTCCCGCTCGCAATGGCGTTCTTCCTTGGATTCGCCGATCTTCCGTCATTCGTATCAGCCATTATGGCGGGCGCAGTGACAGCGCCACCGGGGACCGAGTTGTTGCCGGGTGCGACCGGCGGACTTGGCCTGCCTGCCACCGCATCTGCAGTATCGGACAGCGGTGTGGACATCGTCTTTAACGGCAAGGTGAATGAAACGCTGGATATCACTTTGAAAATGATCGTGGCCTTCGGTGTGTGTTTCCAATTGCCTGTGCTGCTGACCTTGATGGGCTCTGCCGGTCTGGCCAGTTCGCGTGGTCTGCGCGGCACACGGAAATACGCGGTTGTTGGCATTTTAGTTGTGGCAGCTCTTGTCACACCGCCAGATGTGACAACGCAGCTGATCCTCTTTGTTGTCGTTTACGGCCTCTATGAAATCTCGATCCATTTGGTGGCCGCCGTTGAGCGCAAAAAAGATCGCGCTGCCCGCGCCGAAGGTGTGATCGGTGAAGGTGAAAGCCTGTTTGATATCGACGATGATGACATCAGCGAAGGCGAAGCTGCTGCCGATGCCACGACAGGTGAGGGCCCCAAAGCGTGAGCAAGAAGTCCTTGCAACGTATCGCGGCAGCACTTGAACGGATGAGCCCGGCACCGGGCGATGCACCGGAGTTCAACGCCGCGTCCGCCTTTGTGTGGCATGCTGATCCAGATCGTCTGGAGCCTGTCGCGCGGGTGAACCGTGTTAGCGTTGATCTGTTAGTTGGTGTCGATAGATCGCGCGATACGCTCATGGCAAACACGGTGCAGTTTGCGGCTGGGCTGCCTGCGAACAACGCTTTACTTTGGGGTGCGCGCGGCATGGGAAAATCAAGCCTTGTCAAAGCTATACATGGCGCAGTGAACGCAGATCACCCGGGTCTGAAAATCGTTGAGGTACAGCGCGAAGACCTGCCAACGATCGGCCGCTGTCTGAACCTGCTGCGCGGCGCGTCAGAGCGGTTTATTATGTTTTGTGACGATCTGTCCTTCGGCCATGATGATGCGCATTACAAATCGCTCAAAGCCGTTTTGGATGGCGGGATCGAAGGACGCCCCGAAAACGTAGTGCTTTATGCAACGTCAAACCGCCGCCACCTGATGCCGCGCGACATGATCGAGAACGAACGCTCCTCGGCGATTTCACCCTCAGAGGCTGTCGAGGAAAAGGTGTCGCTTTCAGATCGGTTCGGCTTGTGGTTGGGTTTCCATCCTTGTGATCAAGACGAATACCTTGCAATGATCCGGGGCTATTGCGATGCCTATGGGGTCGCGATTGACGATGCGACACTGCGTGCCGAAGCGATTGAATGGCAGGCCACGCGCGGCAGCCGGTCAGGCCGGGTGGCGTGGCAGTATTTCATAGATCTGGCTGGTAGGCGCGGTGTGACCTTGGCGTAAGGTGGATCATGATCCACCTTACTTTATCAACACTTACGGCAAGTAATCGGTCGGATCGAGGCTTTGTAGCCCGCGCCGCACCTCAAAATGCAAGAAGCTGGGATCAGCCGCCCGCACCTTCCCAATAACCTGCCCACGGGACACGCTGTCGTTCTTGTCGACTGTCAGCGCATCCATCTGCGTGTACACCGTCAGCAAGCCGTCGCTGTGCTTGAGCACAACAATCGCGCCACCGCTGGTATCGGTCGTGACCGCAGCAACGGTGCCAGAGCCTGCCGCCTGCACATCACTGCCCGCAGCGGCACCGATGTCGATGCCTTCATTCTGGCCGGGCGCATAGGCGCGGATGATCGACCCTTGGATCGGCATCAAAAAGCGCGCGTTGCTGCTGACCGGTTGCGTGGTCGTGGTGCCCAGATCAGGCGATGCAGGCACAGCCGCGGCGGGAAGCGGTGCGGCAGGTGTTTCTGCGGGTAAGGGCAGGGCGGCACTTGGCGGTACAGGCGTTGCAGAGCCACTTCCGGGTGCTGTGACCGCTGCGGGGGCAGGTGCTGCGGCGCCGCCTTGCGGGATCAGCAGGTACTGCCCTTCGCGGATTGTGAACGCCGCATCCAAACCATTCCATTCCGCGATGTTTGGCACGGGCACGTTATAGAGGCGCGAGATTGAGAATGTCGTCTCGCCGCGTTTAACTTGGTGGCGGATCGGTTCGTCGCCACTGACCGCAGGTTGAACCGGTGCCGCTGCTTGCGGTGCGGCCGGTGCAATCGGCGTGGCTGTCACACCGCCGGTGCCTGAGGCATCCGCGCGGTCCAGTGCTGTCGTCGCCACGGCAGATACGTCAAAGGGTTGGATCGGGCCGGTGATCAGCGCACCGGTTGCCGGTGACGGCTCAGTCACGCGGGTAGGTAGTGCAATGATCTCATCCCGGCGCAGGATCACGTCAGGTTCGATGCCGTTGTAGGCTGCAAGTTCATTCGCATCGAGGCCAAGCCGGATTGCAATGCCACGGATCGTGTCATCGCGGCGCGCGACAACAACCTGATAATTGGGGTAGGAAATGACGCCGCGATCATCGGGCCTTGGCCGTCCAGGCAGTGATTGCACCGCTGAGGTGGTGTCAAACCCATTCCCCACATCGCGCATATCAAAATCAAAACCTTCACATGCCGTGAGGGCCACCAAGGCCACACTCGTCATCATGATGCGTCTTACCGGGAAATGCCCGTTCGCCATCCTACCGCTCCTTTGCCTAAGTCGCCCCTTATCTATGGGGTCGTACTATATTTTGGGGTAGTTTACTCTTGTCCGAGCCCTTCTAGCAAGGGGACAAAGCGCACGGCGCGTAATTCATCGTAGTCAAAGCCGGTTTCTGTGCGTGAAACACGGATCAGGCTTTGCACAGCATCGGATTGTCCAACGGGCAAAACCATGATCCCACCGACCCGCAGTTGTGCCAGCAGCGGGCCGGGCGGATCTTCAGCCGCAGCTGTCAGCAGGATCCGGTCAAAGGGCGCTTGTTCTTCAAAACCGTGGCTGCCATCAGCGGTGAATGTCGTGATATTGGTGATATCGTTTGCTTCAAACACGGCACGCGCGGCGTGGACCAGGCGACGATAGCGATCCACCGTGTAGACCCGGCGGGCCAGCTTGCTGAGGATTGCGGCCTGATACCCGGACCCTGTGCCAATTTCGAGAACCTTGTCGCGGGGACTGATCTGAAGCGCTTGGGTCATCAGCCCGACAACCGAAGGCTGGCTGATAGTTTGCCCGCAGGCAATCGGCAAGGGCATGTCTTCATAGGCGCGGTCGGCAAATGTGCCTTTGACGTAATCGGCGCGGTCAACCTGTTCCATAGCCGTCAGCACGCGGGTGTCCGTCACGCCTTTGCTGCGGAGCGCGTAGAGAAACTGCATTTTGGTTGCCGCATCAAAGGTCACTTCAGCGCATCCTTGAGCGTATCGACAAGGGCGTAATCGGTCAGATCGGCGCGCATTGGCGTGATCGAGATATAACCGTCAAGATTGGCCGCCGCATCTGTGCCCGGTGCGGTTGGTTCGTGCTGCGGCCCGCCGCGCACCCAGAGGAATTTGCGGCCTGTAGGTGAGGTCTGTGCCTCGGCCCGGAACCGCGTGTTCAAACGGAACCCTTGTGTTGTTGCGGCCATCCCTTTGACGTCAGCGCCCGGTGCCGGTGGAAAGTTGACGTTGTAGAACAGCTTGTAATCGGCATCATCCCAAAGTGCGTCTTGCATCAATGCCCGCACAGTTGCCGCGCCATGTACGGCAGCAGCCTCAAACGGATTGTCCAAATTCGCGTTGGCAGGCCCGTAAAACTGCGACAGGGCGATAGACCGCACGCCTTGCAATGCGCCTTCAATACAAGCACCGATGGTGCCGGAATAAAGCGTGTTTTCAGCTGCATTGTTGCCCCGGTTCACACCCGACAGGATCAGATTGGGCGTGTTGTCTTTCATCACATCATAAAGCCCCGCAATCACGCAATCGGCTGGTGATCCTTCCGCCGCAAACCGGCGCGGGCCTAACTCGGCGATCATCGTGGGGTGGGTATAGCTGATGCAGTGACCCACGCCAGATTGTTCAAAAGCAGGGGCCACCGTCCAAACCTCGCCCTCTGGTCCGGCGATATCATGTGCGATATCCGTCAGAACCTGCAGGCCGGGGGCATTGATACCGTCGTCATTGGTGATGAGAATGCGCATACAGCCGCCCCTTTGCTTCAGCTTTGTTCCTAAGCGAGGCAGGCGCGCGCGGCAAGCGCGCTTCGTTATGCGGTGCGAGGTCGGGTCGTACCGTAGAATGTCAGCAACGGTATGGCCAGGAAGATCACCCATTGCGGCATGGCCCAGGGCGACCCCAGCATGCCGATCCCATAAAACAGAAACAATCCGGCCCACCCCAGCTGCATCGCGCAAACGGCCACCGACAGGGCCGGGTTGGGATGGCGTGCTAGCCAGAATAGCGCTGCTGCCAATAGTAGCAGGTTGATCGTCACCGCATGCCACAACACCGCAGCCATTGAGGCCAGATGGGCCGTTGGCAGTACGTCCTGATAGATCACGTGATACTCTGGCCCACCTGCAAAGACGTGGATCGCGGTGGTCAGGACCATAAGACAGGCGGCGATGATCAAAGGGCGGTTCATGGGGTAGACTCCTTTTCCATACGTACCCGTATGGTGTGCTTATCGCTTGCCCGTGTCAATACGCACCCGTATGGTTTCTGGATGACATCCAAAAAACAACGCCTCGGGCCACAAGAGTGGATCAATGCCGGTTTTCGTGCGCTGACCCATCACGGGCCCGAGGGGCTGCGGGTGGAGCCGATTGCCCGTGCGCTTGGCACGACGAAGGGATCGTTCTATTGGCATTTCAAGGATCTGGACGCATTCCAGCGTGCAATGCTGCGCTATTGGGAAGAGGCCGCAACGCATCGGATTATTGCCGAGCTAGAAGCGATTGCGCCGGGGCTGCCACGCTTGAAGGTCTTGGCCGCAGCCGTCAATGCGCCTCATGACGCCCAAGGTGGCTCGGGGGCAGAGGCCGCGATCAGGGGTTGGGCGCGCACATATGCACCGGCAGGTGTGGCTGTGACGCGTGTGGATGACACACGGCTGTCGTTCTTGCGCGATTGTCTGACCGGCATTGGCGTGCAAAACCCCGCGTTTGCGGCATTGCTTTATGGCGCCCACATCGGGCTTGAGCAGCTTTCATCGCGCGATGACATTGACGCCAAGGCGGGCCTGACCTGTCTGATTGATCTGATCGTGGCGCAGGCTAGCCCAGAATAAGCGGCAAGAGGCGGGCTGCTTCCGCCGCGGGGTCTGTCAGCGCGCTACGATCTTCGCCGGGATAGAACCGCGCCCGCGTGGCCGTGGGCATGGGGGCGGGGGTCAGGATCTGCACTTTCGGCCCGGTTTTGGCGCTTTCAGCCGCCCAACTGCGGGCCAGTGCGATTTGTGCGCCCTTCGTTGCGCCATATGCGCCAAAGAACTGATCGCCGCCGCGCGAATCGTCAAAGAACACCGCTTGGCCGGTTTGCCCCAAAAGCGGGCTGACATAGGCGATCAGACGCGATGTGGCCTCAATGTTGATCGTCATGGACTTGGCCAGGTCTTTGGGGCCGATGTGTCCCGCAGGGGCCAAAGGGGCGGCATGGATCGCCGTGTGCAGCCAAAGATCAAGGCTGCCCCAGCGATCATAGATACCACGGCACAGCTGCTGCATCGCCGCATCAACGCTGATGTCCATAGGGGCCAGTGTTGCTTGTCCTCCGGCGGCCTGGATTGCATCGTCAAGCTCTTCCAGCGCGCCAACCGTCTTGCCTACGGCAATGATGTGGTGTGTCGGGGCGAGCGCCTTGGCCAATGCGGCCCCAAGGCCGCGCGATGCGCCGGTGATGAGTGCTGTTTTTGTCATGGAGCGCGTGATGTGCCGAACCGCGCCCAAGGTCAAGCGTTAGCTGTGTGGCAATGCCAGTGATTGCGTGCGTCCCCAGCGATCAGTGATGACCACCTGTGCATCGTTAATAGCATTCACTTGCACACCAAGTGCGGTTTGGCCGACATGCACCCGTGCTATTTGTCCGCGTGACGAGCGGAGCAAAGCCGTCGGCCCATCATGGGCCTGTATCAGCCCGATAACGGACAGCGTGCGCAGCTCTAATGCGTCCGGCAAAGTGGCTTTGGCGGCTGCAAGAGCCGGGTTTGGTGTGTCTTCTGACATGGATCATACTGCGTCGGTTTTTGATTTGCCGCGCTCTTGCCAGATGTGTTCGTCAAGAAAAAGGGGGGCGGGCGTGCATTGACGCTAGGTTCGGCGCCAATTTACCTAACGTTTGATCACATGCGCGTCAGGGCGCGAGGATCAGGGTACCGTCTTCTTTGTAGACTGGCCCGGTCAGCGGCTTTTCCAGCAATGGCAACACGGCCTCGGACGGGCGGCACAAAGCGACGCCCTTGGGCGTGCACACGATGGGCCGGTTCACCAAGACGGGATGTTGCAGCATGGCATCCAACAGCACATCATCGCTGACATCGGGGGCAAGTAGTCCCAATTCTTCTGCCGGGGATTTGGAGGTCCGCAAGGCGTCACGCGGTGTAATATCGGCCGCGGCGAACAGGGCTTGCAATTGGGGACGGGTCCAGCCGGTTTTGAGGTACTCAACAACGACCGGTTCTGTCCCGGTCGCCCGGATCACCGCAAGGACATTACGCGAGGTGCCGCAGTCGGGATTGTGGTGGATCACGGTGGTCATGGGTTATTCCGCCGCCGTCTTTGCCTGAAACCCCTGTTCAATCATATCTGAGGGTGCCACCGGGTACTCGCCCGAGAAGCACGCATCGCAGTAAGCGGGTGCCTTGGCATCGCGCCCTTTGGCTTCACCGACGGCACGGTAAAGCCCATCGAGCGAGATGAATTTGAGGCTGTCTACACCTAGATGATCGCGCATTTCTTCTGCGGACATCGTTGCCGCGAGCAGCTTTTCGCGCTGGGGGGTGTCGACGCCGTAAAAACACGGCCATGCGGTCGGCGGCGAGGCAATGCGGAAATGAACCTCGGCAGCACCTGCATCAAGGATCATTTCCTTGATCTTGCGGCTGGTAGTGCCGCGCACCACGCTGTCATCAACAAGGATCACGCGTTTGCCTTTGATCAGGGCACGGTTCACGTTGAGCTTCAAACGGACACCCATGTTGCGGATGCTCTCGGTGGGTTCGATGAACGTGCGGCCCATGTATTGGTTACGGATAATGCCCATCGCGTAGGGGATACCGGATTCCAGCGAATAGCCGATAGCAGCCGGCGTGCCGCTGTCAGGCACAGGACAAACCAGATCGGCATCGACAGGTGCTTCCTTGGCCAGTTCGCGGCCGATGTTTTCGCGGGTTTCATAGACAGAGCGACCACCAAGGATACTGTCGGGGCGGCTGAAATAAACATGCTCAAAGATGCAGAACCGCGACCGCTTGGGGCGGAAAGGAAAATGGCTCGCGACGCCTTTTTCGGTGACGACGACCATCTCGCCCGGCTCAATCTCGCGAATAAACTCGGCCCCGATGATATCGAGCGCGCAGGTTTCCGACGCCAATGCCCAGCCATCACCAATTTTGCCCAACACCAACGGGCGCACACCCAACGGGTCGCGACAACCGATCAGTTTGGTACGGGTCATGGCAACGATGGAAAACGCGCCTTCGACCTTGCGCAGGGCTTCTTCCATGCGGTCGGGGATGTTGCGCCCCATAGAGCGCGCCATGAGATGAATGATACATTCGCTGTCAGATGAGCTTTGGAAGATGGATCCACGCTCGATCAGTTCCTTGCGCAAAGACAGGGCGTTGGTAATATTGCCGTTATGTGCAATCGCCGCACCGCCCATCGAAAACTCGCCAAAGAACGGCTGCACGTCGCGCATGGCCGTTTGGCCCTTCGAGCCCGCAGTCGAGTACCGGACATGGCCGATCCCGATAGAACCGGGCAGGCGCTCCATCATTGAGGCAGAGGTAAAGTTATCCCGGACCAGCCCCATGCGGCGCTGCTGACTAAAGCCAATGTCGGCGTCATGTGTGACAATCCCGCCGGCCTCTTGCCCGCGGTGTTGCAAGGCGTGCAGGCCAAGGGCCACAAAGTTCGCCGCATCGGTCACACCGACAACGCCAAACACGCCACATTCCTCCCGCAGTTTATCATCGTCAAAGGGATGGGCGGGGGGCATCAAGTTGGACAAGGGGGCAGCTCCGAATCCGTTGGTTTTGGATGTGTCCGTCTTAGAGGGTCAAACGCGTTGTGTCACGAAACGATCAGGGTTCAGAGCATGGAAAGACTGTTTCGGGCGCTTGACCATCAAAAAGGCCACATGCAGAGCTGCATGTAGCCTTAATGAATTGGTGCGTTTATCTACTGTGCTGGTGCGCCGCAGTTACCAACCAACTGCTGGTACTGTTCAGTAATCCAACCCAAAGCCTGCTCAGGATTTTGTTCTTCGATCTGACCAGTCAACTGGGCGAATACCTGTGCTGAGCGGCTGTCATCGACGACCGCAAACTGCTGCGTCGCAAAGATCGTGTCGTAGACAAAGAACGCCACAGCGATAAGCAGGATGCCACGCAAGATGCCAAAGAAAAAGCCAAGGCCTTGGTCAATACCACCGAGGGCCGAGCGTTGAATGACGCTGGAAAACAGGGGCGTGAAGATTGATACGACCACAAGCGCCACCGCAAAGACCGCAGCAAAGGCCGCGATGATGGCTAACTCGCAGCTGTCGCCGATAAATCCGCCGATGACCGGGATTTGGCGCACAAGAGGCTCAACCTGATCGGCGAAGATGAATGCGACGATGGTCGCACCGATCCAACCCAGAATGGCCATCGCCTCGCGGACGAACCCGCGGCTGTACGCCAAAACGCCCGAAAGCAGGACGATGATCGCGACGCCCGCGTCGACAAGTGTGAAACCTTCCATGGTTCGCCTCCTGCGATTGACGCTATCTTGCGCCAAATACCTCTTCTACAAATCCGGCAAGGTCCGTTGCAGTGCGCAACACCAAACCGTCCACTCCTGGCTGTTTGGCCTGTTGTGGAATGATCGCAGTTGTAAAACCAAGTTTCTGCGCCTCTTTCAATCTATTTTCCGTTTGAACGACGGGACGTAGCGCGCCCGATAGGCTGATTTCCCCGAATACGACAGCCTCTGCGGGCAATGCCGCGTCTTCGCGGGCCGACACCAAAGCGGCGGCCACAGCAAGGTCTGCGCCGGGCTCAGAGATGCGCAAACCCCCTGCTACGTTGAGGTATACGTCCAATCCGGTGAAGGGCACACCGCAGCGGGATTCGAGCACGGCAAGGATCATGGCAAGCCTGCCACCGTCCCATCCGACCACGGATCGCCGTGGTTGACTGTGTGGCGAAGGAGCCACAAGTGCCTGTATCTCGCACAGCATGGGGCGACTGCCCTCGATACCCGCGAAGACCACTGAACCGGGGGCAGGGGTGCCACGTTCGGACAGGAAAAGCGCCGAGGGATTCTTAACCTCAGCCAGACCTTTGCCTGTCATTTCAAACACACCGATCTCATCCGCGGGGCCAAATCGGTTCTTCACTGCGCGCAGGATGCGGAACTGATGGCCGCGTTCGCCTTCGAAGTAGAGCACCGTATCAACCATATGTTCGACCACACGGGGGCCGGCGATCGTGCCGTCTTTGGTGACATGGCCAACCATCACCACTGACATCCCGTTGCGCTTGGCAAAGGTTGTCAATTCATGCGCAGAGGACCGGACCTGCGACACTGACCCGGGCGCACTATCAACGTTGTCCGCCCACATCGTTTGGATGGAATCGATGATCGCGAGGTCCGGTTTTTCGGCCTCAAGCGTCGTGAGGATATCGCGGAGGTTTGTTTCAGAGGCGAGCATGACCGGGCTTTTCTCCAGCCCAAGGCGGCGGGCACGCATTTGGACCTGTGCGTTAGATTCCTCGCCGGAAATGTATATGACTTTCAGCCCGTTACGCGCAAATCTTGCGGCGGCTTGCAATAGTAATGTTGACTTGCCAATCCCCGGATCGCCGCCCACTAAAAGCGCGGATGCCTTGACCAGACCACCCCCAAGCACGCGGTCCAGTTCACCGACGCCTGCCTCTGTCCGGGGTGGTTCTTTTTCCTGTGTATCAAGGTCAGTCAGTGGGATTGCCTTGCCTCGGATGGCACCCAATGACTTGCCCTTGGGTCCGCTGGACAAGGCCTTGGATTCGCTGATCGTGTTCCATGCCTGACAGGCGTCACATTGCCCTGACCATTTGCGAAATGCTGCGCCACATTCAGAGCAGGTGAAGTTCAAGTCTTTTGCCATGTTCACCTTTTGGACCAATTTTCAGTAAACGACAACTCCTGCCCAACACGAATTTACTGGTAGTTGGGCTCTGGCGGCAGATTAGGGTCAGTTCGGCACGCGTCCAAAGGACGTGGGTTCATGTGTGAAATGTCTGACACACGTCCACTTGTGGGTTCGAATATCCCGCGAATACAGGCACATCCATGCCCGTAGTAGGCATGTCCGGGTTCACCATTTGACGAAACCCATTGATCATCAAAGGCGAAACTCTGTTCTGCAAGGTCAACAGTTTCCCAAACCTGATAGCCGCCTTGGGTCGCCAATATCCAAGTGCCGTCTGCGTCTTCCAGCCAGTGATTGGCGGGTGTCGGGTTCAAGTACCAACCACAGCGCAATTCTTCTGCAAGAACAGCAGTCGGATGCAGCAGGGCGATAATAGTGATCAATTTTATTATATTCATCATGCGCCAGTTGATGTGCGTATTCTCCAAAACTCGCACAAAACTACGTGACTTTCTACTTGCCTTTGGTTGGCGTCAAAGCTGAAATCAGGATCGACGCGAGGATACAGGCCGTGAACATATAAAGACCCCAGCCGGTTTCGACCTTGCCGATGCCTACGCCTTTAAAGACGACGATATAAAGGGCAATCAGAAACACGTCCGCCATTGCCAGTTTACCGATCCATGACAGGATTGGTAATGTCTTATCCTTCAACAGGTTGAAATGAACCAGAGCCAATCCGATTGTCTTGAGGTACGGCGCAAAAAGCGCAAAAGCCGTGACGAGCAACGCCAAAGCGATGTCGCTTTCCCAAAGGGCCTGCATGCCAGAGATTACGCTGATTTCGCTGAGCCCAAAAATCGGCAGTAACCCCGCCCGCATCAATGGTGCAAACCAGGCAATGGGAAACAGGATCAACAGCGCCAGATTGGCAATTCGCAGGAAGGTTAGCATCGAAATTCCAATAAATTCTGTCTGTTACGTAGGAAAGCTAATGCGGACTGGTTCGCTTACTTACCAAAGGTCTTGCGATTGTAGCGCGCGCCAAGCTGCGTCAGCACCTCGTATCCGATCGTATTTGCCGCGCGTGCCAGATCATCGACGGTTTGATTTGGGCCGATCAAGGACAGTTTTGTTGGCACTTCGGTCAGATCAGTGACGTCAATCGTTAGCAGGTCCATCGACACGCGGCCCACCAGTGGGCAAGGCGTATCCCCGTGATAGAGCGTGGCCTTGTCCGACAGAATGCGCGTGATCCCATCCGCGTAGCCACCTGACACGGTGGCGATCCGCGAGGGCCGTTCAGCCTGCCACGCATTGCCGTAACCCACGACTTCACCTTCGGCGACATCGCGGATTTGGATCACCGGCAGATCAAGCTCTACCGCTGGTGCGGCTGTCTCGAAAGGCAGACCGCCATAAAGACCGATGCCAGGGCGCGTCAGGTCAAAATGATAGTCGGGGCCCAGCAGTATACCACCGGTTGCCGCCAAAGAGCGGGGCACCTGAATACCGTCCGTCATCTTATGAAACTGTGCAAGTTGATAGGGGTTCATCGGGTGATCAGGCTCATCCGCGCAGGCCAAATGCGACATCACCAGGCGCGGCTGTTGCGCTAATGCCAGTTCAGCCACCGCTGCCCATTCCTGCATTTCCAGACCAAGGCGGTTCATGCCGGTATCAAGCTGAATACCAAAGGGATGGCCGGGCAGGGTTTCGAGGTGATGCGTCAGCTGTTCCACCGAATTCAGCATCGGTGTCAGGCCCAGATCGCGGATCAGGTCAGTGTCGCCTTTCATATGCCCTGAAAAGACGCAAACCTCGGGTTTTGGCCCCAGTTCTTCACGTATTGCGACGGCCTCTTCGGCCACGGCTATGAAGAATTGGCGCACGCCTGCCTTGAACAGCGCCTTAGAGACGTTCGCTGCCCCCAGCCCATAGCCGTTGGCCTTGACCACGGCGGCTGTTTTGCAGTTGGTCATGCTGTCCAAAGCGCGCCAATTGGCGACGACAGCGTCAAGGTCGATGATCAGGCGTCCGGTACTCATTGCGACCTTTTGGCAGGGGTGCGGAGGCTGGGCAAGCGTTTTGGCGACGTGAGGGGCTGCAATAGAGGTTTTCCTGCCATTCTCTTGCCAATTTTATGCGGCTATGGTGATCGCAACTTAATGAGTGAGGCACGTCTTGGGCATTCTGAACAAAATCATCACCCAGTTGGAAACACCACGGGATCAACGTCCTTTGGGGAGCGGCTGGTTATCGGGGGCTTTGGCGCTTTTGGCGTCGCTTGCGGGTCTGTTGATCGTGCTGTTGCGCTGGTTTCCAGAAACCCTGTCCTATCCAGAGATCGCTTTCATCCAAGACAGTGGGGTGGTGACGGTCTTTTTGCGGTTCACGCTTTTGTCGGGCTATGCGTTGTCATTGCTTAGCCTGATCCTGAGTGCGCGTAAATCATTGGGGTGGACGGCTTTAGCGGTCTCTGTCGTGGCCTCGCTCATGGCAACAACCCAGCCGCAAATCGGCACCGAGGCACCGCAGAGCTTCTATTTTGGCCTTGATTACTTCATCATCAACGTCCTGATCGTTGGCTTTCTCTTTGTCCCGCTTGAGCGTTTCTTTCCCGCGCGTTCCGAGCAAACCGTTTTCCGGGCGGAGTGGCAGGAGGATATGTTCTACTACCTGATCAGCTCCATGTTGGTGCAGGTTCTGGGGTTCATCACGCTGGCGCCATCCAACTACGTCAACGCGCAAATACCGCTTGATGACGTTCGGATTTATATCGTGAACTTGCCGTTCTTTGTGCAGGTGATCATCATCATGATGGCCACTGATTTTGTGCAATACTGGGTGCACCGTGCGTTTCATACCTATCCGGTGTTGTGGCGTTTTCACTCCATCCACCATTCCACCAAGAAAATGGATTGGCTGGCGGGCGCCCGCATGCACTTTGTCGAGATTGCCGTGCTGCGCAGCTTGACCGCAGTGCCGATGTTCACGCTGGGCTTCAAGCCCGAGGCGATCCAAGCCTATCTGTTGGTCGTTTACTTCTATTCCAGCTTCATCCACGCCAACATCGGCTGGAAACTTGGGTTTCTGGAACGCTTCTTTGTCACGCCCCGCTTTCACCATTGGCATCACGGGTCAGACCGGGCAGCGATTGATATCAACTACGCCAGCCATTTCCCGATCTATGACTGGCTTTTCGGCACGCACCACTTGCCTGAAAAGGACTGGCCAGCGGCCTATGGCGTAATCGGCGACACTGTGCCCAAAGGCTACTGGCGGCAGTTCGTGCATCCGTTCCTGAAGGACAAACCCAAAGAACCGGCAGAGTAGGGCGGGGCGAGCCCCGCCATCACCTTCAGAGCGTTGTTGGCGGGCCTTCTTCGGGCCGATCAAGTATCGTCTCGATCTCGGCCATCTGTGCGGACGTCAGCGGGCCATGCTCTAGCGCGCCACAAAGATCATTGACCTGCTCTGGCGTGCGGAAGCCCGGGATCGGCATTGCATTAGGTGTACGCGCCCACAGCCATGCAATTGCACCTTGTACAAGGCTGCGCCCGTCAGATCGAAGCGTGTCACGGACGGCGTCCAGCTGTGCGAGGTAGGCATCGGTGATTTTCCCGTCCTTGAAATAGCCTTGCCAGCCCGGATCATTGCCGCGGATCTCATCCTTGCTGAAGGTGGTCTTGGCGTCGTATTTGCCGCCAAGGATGCCCATTGCAAGGGGCGAGCGTATCAGGGACAGTTGATTGGTTTCCTCAACGGTTGCGACCATCTGTGTGACGGGCACAAAGACGTTCATTGCATGCTCGACCGCCGTAAAGCCGGGGTGATCTGCAAAAGCGCGGAGGCTGTCGGGAAAGTCAGTCGACCATCCGTAGGCACCAATGATCCCATCGTTATAAAGCTTTGCCAACATATCGAACGCGGGCTTGGCGTCATCGACAGCTAATTCGTTGTTGTGGTGCAGCACCAGATCAATCCGGTCGCGCCCCAGCCGCTTGCGTGATGCATCAATGGATTGCCGAATAAATTCGGGGTCATTGTTGGGGCCGATCAGTTGCTTTGTTTCGGTGTCGATGTCCAAACCGATCTTGGTTGCGATGGCAACGTCCGGGTGCGCCTTGAGCGCTTGCCCCAGCACGACCTCGGAATGACCGCAACCATAGGCCTGTGCGGTGTCGAAATGCATCACACCCTGTTCGACGGCAGCAGCGACGGCGGCCCTGGACACGGTGTCATCAACCTCGCCCCAGCCGACGGCAAGGCCGTTGGTAAAGAACGGACCCCCAATGGCCCAGCAGCCAAGGCCAAGGGTTGGTTTGGTCGGAATATGTTTGAAATCAGCCATCTGAGACCTCCAATGATGTGCGGTACATATTGATCTTTTGGTCGAGGAAATGCTTGCAGGCTTTCAATTCAGCTTCGCGGTGCGCCAGCGTGATGGCGTGCCGTTCCAATAAAGCCAAACGCAGGGCGCGTTGGTCGGGCGCATTGCAATCCGGCGCATGCGCCGACATCGCAAAGCGTTTGACGTCATCCAGTGGCATCCCTGTGGCACGCAGCCGTTCAAGGGTTGTCAGCCAGTTCACGTCATCACCGCTAAACACCCGCCAACCGCGTGTGTCGCGCTGAATGGGTGCCAGCATGCCGGATTTTTCGTAGAACCGAATGGTGTCTTGGGTCAGTCCAGAGCGGGCCGCAGCTTCGTTGATTCGCATCGTGCATTCCTCCGATGGCCAACGAGTTAGCCTATTGGAGTCACTCCAAGTCAAGCGGCGGTTTTAAAATTGTTCTGTCTGATCCTGCTGCCACGGTTTAGCTAAGTCGCTAAACCGAGTAAATTCTGCCGTGAACGCAAGCTCCACCATACCGATAGGCCCGTGACGCTGCTTGCCAACGATGACTTCGGCCTTGCCATGCAAGCTCGACATTTTTTCCTGCCAAGCGGCGATAGCTTCCATATTGTGATCTTCGGGCTTTTCACGCTCGACATAGTATTCGCCACGGTAGACGAACATGACCACGTCGGCGTCCTGCTCAATCGAACCGGATTCGCGCAGGTCCGACAGTTGCGGGCGCTTGTCTTCGCGGTTTTCAACCTGACGCGAGAGCTGTGACAGGGCGATGACGGGAATGTTGAGCTCCTTGGCGATGGCTTTGAGCCCCATCGAAATCTCGCCGATCTCCTGTACCCGGTTTTCTGACGTACCGCGCACAAGCTGCAAGTAGTCCACGATCAGCACATCCAGCCCGTGGGTCCGCTTCAGTCGGCGGGCGCGGGCGGCAAGCTGCGAAATCGGGATCGCGGCAGTGTCGTCGATGTAAAGAGGGCAGGATTCAAGCTGCTTGGCGGCATCCACAAAACGACGGAATTCGCTTTCGGTCATGTCGCCCTGGCGGATCTTATGCGATGAAATCTCGGAGGCTTCGGCCAGAATACGACCCGCCAGTTGTTCCGCGCTCATTTCAAGCGAGAAGAACCCGACCACACCGCCATCGACAGCCCCTTCGCTACCGTCTTGCAACTTACCCTTGCGGTAGGCCTTGGCGATGTTGAACGCGATATTGGTCGCAAGCGAGGTTTTCCCCATCGAAGGGCGCCCGGCAAGGATCAGCAGGTCGGACTTGTGCAAACCACCCAGCTTTTTATCCATATCCGTCAGGCCAGTAGAGACCCCGGCTAAACCACCATCACGCTGGTAGGCGGTATTGGCGACGTTCACGGCCTCGGTGACGGCGGCAAGAAACGACTGAAAACCCTTCTCGGACACGCCCTGTTCGGCAAGCGAATAAAGTGCCTGTTCCGCTTCGACAATTTGCTCTTTGGGCTCATGCTCCACGTCGACTTTCGCGGCTTTGTCGGTGATATCGCGGCCCAGCTTGATCAACTCGCGCCGCGTTGCCAGATCATAGATCATCTGGGCATAGTCACGCGCAGCAAAGGCTGAAATTGCGGCACCAGCCAGACGGGCCAGATACGGCGGGCCGCCAAGTTCTTTCAGTCCTTCATCTTCTTCCATGAAGGTTTTCAACGTCACTGGACTGGCCAGCATATTGCGTCCGATCCGGCTTGCTGCAGTCTCAAAAATGCGTGCATGGACAGGATCGTAGAAATGCTTGGGGCCGATGATAGACGCAACCCGATCAAAGACATCGTTATTGGTTAGAATCGCACCCAAAAGCTGTTGTTCAGCCTCAATCGAATGCGGCATCAGATCGGTGTCGGCCTGTTCGACGCCGGTCGCGTTAAATGCAGTTATTTCGTTCATTACTACTCACCTGTTCCCCGGATGGGTCTTAGCAGGCTGCCTGCGCGGCGGGCCAGATCGAAGTCTGTGGATATCGTCGGATAACTTACTCATTATTGCGGAGTTTGCGGCGGCGATCAACATCTTGTATCGCGAAGCGGCGGAATCCCAAGATAGATACCGACTTCACTTGTTTTTATGCACAGTTGTGGAAAAGAAAATCAGGCGGGTTTCCACCCAGCCGGGTCATTGAGGTAGGCCTCAACCGCACTCAGCGTCGCCGCGTCGTATGCTCCGCGCGCCTTGGCCTCGGCCAATACGTCCCACCATGTGCACAGACTGATCAATTGAACCCCGTGATTGCTCAGCGTCTCTTCGACGCCGTCGAAAATCCCGTAGTAGAAAATCACTGCGGTGGCCGAACATGTTGCCCCTGTTTCCCGGATCGCATCGACGAAAGACAGTTTTGATCCGCCATCGGTGGTCAGGTCTTCAACAAGGATCACGCGCTGGCCTTCGGTCATCACGCCCTCGATGCGGGCGTTGCGACCGTACCCTTTGGGTTTCTTGCGGACATAGGTCATGGGCAAGGCCAGACGTTCGGCGACCATCGCGCCGAAAGGGATACCGGCGGTTTCACCGCCTGCCACATTGTCAAAAGCCTCAAACCCTGCTTCGCGCATGATTGAAACAGCCATGAAGTCCATCAGTGTCGCGCGGACACGCGGGAAAGAGATCACTTTGCGGCAATCCACATAAGTTGGGGCCTGTTTGCCTGATGCGAGCGTAAAGGGTTCGGCGGCGTTAAAACTAACGGCCCCAATCTCGATCAACATGCCCGCTGTCAGGCGCGCTATTTCATCTTTGGCAGGAAAGGAAGTGGGGATCATTCAAGCAGCTTTCGTCTTCTCATGTTCAAAAATACCTCCGCCGGAGGCATAAAAGTTAAGTCTCTGTCACCCGCCAATGCAGATCAAACCCCGGATCAAAAACTGTCACTGGACCATCGCCGGTTTCAATCTGTGCAGGATAAACCACCGGCTCACCTTTTGTCAGTGTGATCGTGTCTTCGTTCGGGGCCAGCCCATAAAAACGCGGCCCATTGAGAGAGGCAAAGTCTTCGATCTTGCGAATTTTACCCGCAGCGTCAAAGACCTCAGCTAGACAAGACATCGTGTTTGTGGCGGTAAAGATCCCGGCACAGCCACACGCCTGTAGCTTCAGCGGATCCGTATGCGGCGCGCTGTCGGTACCCAGAAAGAAACGTTTGTCGCCAGAAACCGCGGCCTGAACCAGTGCCACCCTGTGCGTTTCGCGTTTCGCGACAGGCAGGCAATAGTAATGCGGCTTGATCCCGCCCGCCAGAATATGGTTCCGGTTGATGATCAGGTGATGGGTTGTGATCGTGGCGGCCAGGTTCTTGATGCTGTCCCGCACATAATCGACTGCATCTTGCGTTGTGACATGCTCCATCACGATTTTCAGGTCAGGGACCTTTTTGCGCAGTGGTTTCAGTACCTTGTCGATAAACGCAGGTTCACGATCAAAGATATCAATGTCGTTATCCGTCACCTCGCCATGGACACAAAGCGGCATACCAATCTCGGCCATGACCTCTAACACTGGGCGGACTTTCTCAAAGTCGCGCACACCTGAGGCAGAGTTTGTCGTCGCCCCAGCAGGGTAGAGCTTGACGGCCGTCGCGATCCCGGCTGCATGCGCAGCACGCACGTCTTCCGGGTCGGTTGCTTCGGTCAGGTAGAGCGTCATGAGCGGAGTGAACCGCGCGCCTGCCGGCATCGCTTCTATGATCCGTGTCCGATAGGCCTCTGCCTGCGCGGCCGTGACAACGGGCGGCACAAGATTAGGCATGATGATAGCCCGAGCGAAATGGCGGGTGGTTTCTGGCAGTACCGCCTGCAACATCGCACCATCGCGCAGATGCAAATGCCAATCATCAGGGCGGCGGATGGTCAGGCTGGTCAAATCTTTATCAGGCATAAATCGCAATTACACCGTTGCGCGGGGGGATGCCATAGGTGTTGTCACGGGCCTTGCAGATACGGCCGCTATTTCTGATATTCATCTGCATACGTTGGTTCCTGAGAGGAGATACGACATGCTTGGCTTTTTGATCGCCGCCGCCGCCGGTTTTTTCACGCCGCAACTTGAAGGTCCTGTCGCAGGGCCGATTGTCAAAGTGCTGGAAGGCTACTTTCCGGTTGCACCAAATGAAAGGCGACTGATTGCGTTCATGGTTGCCCTTTTGGCTGCGGCTCTTCTGGCGGTGCTACTTGAGAGTGGGACTGTCTTTGGCGTCATCTTTGGAGCGATTCTGGGCTACTTTGGCACCCGCATTTTCAACCTTCTCAAAAAGACGATCGAAGGGCGCCGCGACGCGGAATAGCGCATAGTGCCGCAAACCAGTAACGCAGCCTTGGCCGTTTTCGACAGACTTGCTTCGCGTATCTATCTAAAAACACCGAATAAGATACAACGCGCAAAACCTCAGTGATATCAAACTAGGGCTGGCGCGTACCAGTGTCGGCAGGCAGGTCCACCGCGACCTCTATTGTGTCTGACCATCACCGACTGCGATAAGTTCGGCACGCTTTTCGGTAAAAAATGCGTCGTGCCCGCGCCGTAGCATGTAGTCACAGATGATGACGGCAAGGCGGGGATGCCCGGTTCTGACCAATCGGCGCACGAGGGCGCGCACATATGACAGGTCATAGCGCCGCGCGCGCAGCAATTGCACAAAACGCTTGCGGTCCAATGCGTTATCCATGGCGAGTTTGATCAAGATGTCATGGATACCCATACGGTCAAACGCCTGATCAAGCGCTGTGCCCAGCAAAGGACAAGGCAGCGCTGTCACATGGGGTTTAAGGAATAGTGCTGCATGACAGGCATCAATGCGTTGTATCGGATCATAGGCGATAAACACATCACTTGCTGCCTCGATCATCGCAGGCGCATACCCGTATCTGCCGCGAAAGTCGTATTTGCGCGCCGCAAGATAGCGCCCGTCCCAACCCGCGATTGTGGCATCAAGCGTAGCCTGTGGGCGCAATGCGATGACCGTAGAACCAGGGGCCGAGACCGAGAATGCCGCCGCCGCATAAGCCGCCCCTCCATCGCCGCCGTGAAAGATAATTTTCGCGAAGTCTTCGAAAAACCCGTCGTCAACCATGCGGTCGAAAAAGTCGTAAACGGCTTCGTCCCGGAACCAGCTTTCCTGCGTTGAAAACAGCGCCAGATGCGACCAACCATCATGGCGGGCATAGGCAAAGCCACGCGGTTCCGCGTTCGCATTGCGTGCCTGCACGGTCGGTGCGTTCTCAAAGGTCACCAGCAGGTTGTTACCCGCTTCAAGAAACCCGGCAAAATGCGTTTGGCCAAGCTGCTCGAAAAAACCGAATTCCTCGCACAACTCGTCAACGGCACCCATCCACGCGTTCGCGCTCAGGTCCGTCAGATCTGTTTCAATGGCAAGTTGCCGGTCAACCATTTACGCGCTCCGCCGTCGGGTCTTTGCCCGATCTCATCGGTGCAAATACCAAGGCTTTACGGCGGTATATGGGCGATGATGTGCCCTCGTCTTACGGCATATCGTGCTAAAAGAAGGCCTGTAGCCCGGTTTGTGCACGCCCCAAGATCAATGCGTGCACGTCATGCGTGCCTTCATAGGTATTCACGGTCTCTAGGTTGACCATATGGCGCATGATCTGAAAATCTTCGCTAATCCCGTTGCCGCCGTGCATGTCGCGCGATGCCCGCGCGATATCGAGTGCTTTGCCACAATTGTTGCGTTTCATCAGGCTGATCATTTCCGGGGCGGCTTTGCCTTGCTCCATCAAGCGGCCCAATTGCAGGGCGGACTGCGTGCCAAGCGCGATTTCGGTCTGCATATCGGCCAGTTTTTTCTGGAAAAGCTGGGTTTGGGCAAGTGGTTTGCCAAATTGTTTGCGGTCCAGCCCATATTGGCGGGCTGCATGCCAGCACGCTTCTGCCGCACCCATCACACCCCAGGCAATGCCATAACGCGCACGGTTGAGACAGCCAAACGGCCCTTTGAGGCCCTGAACACCGGGCAAAAGTGCCTCTTCGCTGACCGCCACATTGTCCATGACGATTTCACCGGTAACAGAGGCGCGCAGGCTAAGTTTGCCGCCGACTTTGGGTGCAGAAAGACCTTTCATGCCTTTTTCGAGCACAAAGCCGCGAATTTTGCCTTCATGGGCGTCGGATTTGGCCCAGACCACGAAGACATCCGCGATCGGCGCATTGCTGATCCACATCTTCGATCCGTTGATCACATAACCATCTGCGGTCTTTTTCGCGGTCGTTTTCATACCTGCAGGATCGCTGCCTGCATCAGGTTCAGTCAGACCAAAGCAGCCGATCAGAGTGCCGGCGGCCAATCCGGGCAGGTATTTCTGCCGCTGTGCATCGCTGCCGTAGGCGTGAATAGGATACATCACCAGCGATGACTGCACTGACATCATGGACCGGTAACCACTATCCACGCGCTCAATCTCGCGGGCGACAAGACCGTAGGTCACATAGCCAGCCCCCAGACCGCCATATTCCTCGGGGATCGTCAGGCCCAGCAAACCAGCAGCACCCATTTCAGCGAAGATGCCCGGATCAACGGTCGCCTCACGGTAGGCATCTGTCACACGGGGCTGCAAGGTGTCTTGCGCAAAGACATTGGCCGCATCACGCAACATACGCTCGTCTTCGGTCAACTGGTCCTCCAGCCGAAGCGGATCCGCCCAATCGAAAGGGCCAAGGTCGGGGCCAAAACCCGTTGCCTTGATCGGTGTGGAATCATTCATGGCGCAAACTCCTTTTGATGTTGGGCGCAGGCTATGCCTTTGGCCGGGGCGGGGCAATGGACGGCTTGACGCGGCGGGCCCGGGATGCAGTTGTAAGACGCGGAGGAACTGACATGGCATTTGCAAGCATTGATGATGTGCAATCGGCGCTGGCGGCAGAGAATTACGTTTGCGGGCGGGCGCTGGCCACGGTTGTGTTTCTCAGCCTGAAGCTGGGGCGCCCGTTGTTTTTGGAAGGCGAGGCGGGCACCGGCAAGACCGAGATCGCAAAAGTCATTGCGGCGGCATTGGGCAGACGCCTGATCCGGCTGCAATGCTACGAGGGCCTTGATGCGTCATCTGCCGTTTACGAATGGAACTTTGCGGAACAAATGATCGCGATCCGTGCGGCAGAGGCAGCAGGAGGCACCGACCGCGATACGCTCAAAACCGAGCTTTTCACCGAAGAGTATCTGATTGAACGCCCGCTGTTGCAAGCTATGCGCCCGCAACCGGGTGGAGCGCCTGTTCTGTTAATCGACGAACTCGACAGAACTGATGCACCCTTTGAAGCGTTTCTTCTTGAAGCACTCAGCGATTTTCAGGTGACGATCCCTGAATTGGGCACCATCGCCGCGCCCGAAACACCTATCGTGATCCTAACCTCAAACCGCACGCGCGAAGTGCATGACGCACTCAAACGCCGCTGTCTGTATCATTGGGTCGACTATCCCGACTTCGACCGGGAAATGGAGATATTGCAAGCCCGCGCCCCCGAAGCGTCAGAAAACCTGTCACGCGAAATTGTGGCTTTCGTTCAACGCCTGCGCGGCGAAGACCTGTTCAAGAAGCCCGGCGTTGCCGAAACAATCGACTGGGCAAAATGCCTCTTGGCGCTTGATGTGATCAATCTGTCGCCGGCAACGATTGCGGACACGCTGGGTGCGATTCTGAAGTATCAGGACGACATTCAAAAGCTGCAAGGTAGTGAGGCGAAGCGGATTCTGGATGAAGCCAAGGCGGATTTGGAAGTCGCCTAATGCTTCTCATGTTCAAAAATACCTCACAGGGGTCTGGGGATGTGAAATCCCCAGTCCAACATTAACAACATGCTCCAACACCCCGAACTTGATCTGCCTGACGATCCAAAGCTGGCACAGAACATCACCCATTTCGCGCGTGCCTTGCGACGGGCGGGACTGGCCATCGGGCCGGGGCGTGTGATCGACGCGATCCGCGCGGTGCAAGCGGTCGGCTTTTCCCAAAAGTCAGATTTTTACTGGACGCTTCACGCCTGCTTTGTCAGCAAACCCGAAGAACGGACGGTCTTTGCGCAGTTGTTTCGGCTTTATTGGCGTGATCCGCAGTACCTCGAACAAATGATGTCGTTTCTGCGCCCCATGGTGCGCAGCACGCAAGAAGAACGTGCGGCGCAACCTGCCGAAAAGCGTGCGGCAGAAGCATTGCTTGATGGGCAAGACCGGCCCCTGCCCAAGCCGGAAGAGAACGAAGATGAGATCGAGATTGATATCGACGCTTCGCAAACAGCGTCAGCCGAAGAACGATTGCGCACGCTTGATTTTGAGCTGATGAGCAATGCGGAAATGGCCCAGGCCACGCGCATGCTGGCCACCTTGTCGTTGCCGGTCCCACCTGTGCTGAGCAGGCGAACCCAAGCGCGGGCAGGCAAGCTGCCCGATTGGCAAGCCACAATGCGTACAGCCATGCGCCGTGGCGGCGAAGTCACGGATTTTGCGACAAAGCGGCGGCGGATCAGGTATCCTAATCTTGTGGTCATTTGCGATATTTCGGGGTCTATGTCGCAGTATTCACGTGCTGTTTTGCATTTCGTTCATGCAGTGGCCAACCGGCAAGCGCAGGGTTGGGCGCATGTCCATGCTTTCACCTTTGGCACAAGGCTGACGAATATCACGCGCCATTTGCGCCGTCGTGACGTGGATGCAGCGCTTGCCGCCGCCGGGGCTGAGGCGCAGGATTGGGAAGGCGGCACACGCATTGGTGCGTGTTTGCACGACTTCAACCGCGACTGGTCGCGGCGGGTGATGGGGCAGGGTGCTGTCGTGCTGTTGATTACCGACGGCTTAGACCGCGATGCGGACAGCAATCTGGCGCGCGAGATGGAGCGGCTCAACCTGACTGCGCGCCAGTTGATCTGGCTGAACCCTTTACTGCGCTGGGATGGCTTTGCGCCCAAGGCCACGGGCATCATGCAGATGCTGCCGCATTGCAGTAGTTTTCGCGCGGGCCATAACATCGCATCGCTGGAAGGACTGGCGCAGGCGTTGTCACGGCCTTTCGACGGGGGCGAAAAAGCGCGGCTGATGGCGATGATGAAAGAATAAGATTGCAAACCCCGTGTCGCGCGGCGCGACCTGTGATAAGATCAGACTAGTCAACTAACATGTGGAACAGATGACAGAATCAATCACCGACCTCCCACAACTTGCTTTGAATTGGCATCGCGCTGGTCGCGGTGTCGCAATAGCGACTGTCGTGCAAACCTGGGGGTCCGCACCGCGCCCTGTTGGCAGCCAGCTTGTGATCGACGCCGATGGCGCGATGGAAGGCTCTGTGTCGGGCGGATGTGTTGAAGGCGCAGTCATCACCGAGGCGATTGACGCCGTTGCCGACGGTCGTCAGCGGGTGCTGGAATTCGGGGTCAGCGATGATGAGGCTTTTGCCGTTGGGCTGGCTTGCGGCGGTGAGATCAAAGTACTGATTGAACCTGTGGGCCCGGTTATGCCCGTGGAATTGCTTGAACGGCTGATCGAGGCGCGGTCCGAGGCAAAACCCATTGCCTATGTCACCGATCTGGAAAGCGGCGCGCCCCGGCTCCAGGCTGCTTCTACCTATCCTGACCGCTTTCGGATGGATCGGTCGGGTGTTGAAGAGGACGGACGGACCTTCGTTGCCGTGCATAATCCGCCGTTGCGCATGATCATCGTTGGGGCCGTTCATATCGCCCAGCACCTTGCCCCAATGGCAAAGGCCTGCGGGTATCAGGTTACTCTGATTGATCCGCGCCCCGCATTTGCATCGCAGGCACGCTTTCCGGGTGAAACGATTGTGGACGATTGGCCGGATCAGGCGCTGCGCCATATGAAACTTGATGCGCGTACCGCCGTCGTGACCCTGACCCATGATCCAAAGCTGGATGATCCGGCGATTGTAACTGCACTGGAATCAGAGGTATTTTATCTGGGATGTCTTGGATCAACGCGCACGCATGCCAAACGCGTTGAGCGCCTCAAAGAGGTTGATTTCACGGATGATGAGGTCGCGCGCATTCACGCGCCGGTTGGTCTTGATCTGGGCGGGCGCAGCCCTGCAGAAATCGCCGTCAGCATCATGGCGCAAGTGACCGAGACTTTGCGGAAACCGGCGTGAAGTTCGGGCGCATTGCCACGGCGGAGGCACTAGGAGCCGTGCTCGCACATTCGGTTCCATTGACAAAAGGACGCTTGCGCAAAGGCCATGTGTTGTCTGCGGCAGACCTTGAGGCATTGCAGGCGGCGGGGCAGGATACCGTCACCGTGGCCCAGTATGAAACCGGCGATGTGGATGAAGATACTGCCGCCGCGCGACTGGCAGAGGCCCTCGCTGGGTCAGGTTTGCGGATCAGTCAAGCTGCGACAGGGCGGGTCAATCTTTTTGCAACGGGCCTCGGAATTGCGCAGATCAATGTCGCCCAGATCAATGCATTCAACGCGGTCAATCCGATGATCACCGTGGCCACGGTCCCACCTTACTTCCGTGTCGACGCAGACACGATGGTCGCAACCATCAAGATCATTTCCTATGCCGTCCCAGAGCAGGATGTGGACCAAGCATTGTCTGCTGCACGCGCCAGTCTGTCGGTACTGCCCGCACAATTCGCGACCGCTACGCTGATCGAAACGCAGATCGGCCCAACACCGTCCGACAAAGGCAGGCAGGCTTTGCATGGGCGCCTTGACCGCCTTGGGCTGACACTGACGTCCCGCGTGATTGTGCCGCACACGCGAGATGCCTTGGCGCATGCCGTGCAAGAGGCGACTGGTGATGTGGTTTGCATCCTGACCGCCTCTGCGACCTCGGACATCAATGATGTGGGGCCGGCAGCGGTGCGTGAAGCAGGCGGAAGCGTCGCGCAATTCGGGATGCCGGTGGACCCCGGCAACCTTTTATTCTTGGGTTATTATGGGCAAAAGCCCGTTATCGGACTGCCCGGTTGCGCGCGTTCACCCGCCCTTAATGGGGCGGACTGGGTGCTGGAGAGGGTCGTTTGTGGTGTAACACCAACCCCTGCTGATTTCGCCAAAATGGGGGTCGGTGGCCTGCTGAAGGAAATCCCGACCCGGCCTAAACCACGCGCTGAAATCTAGGCGCAAGAGGCCACTGCTTTGCAGGTGCGGCGTAACTAGGGTGTTCTCAACCGGGCATAGGCGTGCTTAACTCTTGTCAAAGCATATATTCTCGGGAGGAAAGAATGGCATCGGTAACTATGACCGTGAACGGAAAGTCCGTGTCAGGTAATGTGGAGGGCCGCACGCTGTTGTCGGACTTTCTGCGCAATGACCTGCAACTGACAGGAACGCACATAGGGTGCGACACATCACAATGCGGCGCATGCGTCGTGCATGTTGACGGCGAGGCAGTGAAGTCTTGCACGATGTTCGCTGTCGAGGCGGATGGCACGGATGTCGCCACCATTGAAGGGCAGGCCAATGCGGATGGTTCGCTTAACGTCATCCAGCAGGCATTTCAGGATCATCACGGCTTGCAATGTGGATTTTGTACACCTGGCATGGTGATGTCCGCCGCAGCTTTGCTGAAAGACAACCCAACACCAACCGAAGGTGAAATCAGGGAGTATCTGGAAGGCAATATCTGCCGGTGCACGGGCTATCATAATATCGTCAAGGCCATCATGGCAGCATCCGGTCAGGATGTCTCAGCGGTCGCCGCTGAATAGAGAATTCAAACAAAACTTGGCCACCGCCCCGAGGAGGGGTGTCGTGTGGCCGACAGGGAGGACAATAAATGCCAAAAGATGGTGGAATTGGAGCCAGCACAACACGCCGCGAGGACGTGCGCTTTTTGACTGGTAAGGGAAAGTATACGGCTGATATCAACGCCTTTGGCCAGGTTTCGGCGATATTTGTACGATCAACGGTCGCCAATGGTGTGATCAAGTCGATCGATACAAGTGCCGCCGAAAGTATGCCGGGTGTGCTGGCTGTCTTTACCGGTGAAGACTTCGCCGATGTCGGTGGCAACCCTGCTGGCTGGCTGATCAACAGCCGTGATGGTGAGCCGATGAAAGAGCCCAAGCGCCCTGTGCTGGCGCATGGTAAAGTGCGCCATGTGGGGGATGCCTACGCCGCGGTCATTGCCGAAACAGAACAGCAGGCGCGTGATGCAGCCGAAGAAATCATCGCCGATATCGAGGAACTGCCCGCGATTGTTGATATGGCCGCCGCGTTGGCCGGTGACAGTTATGTCCACGATGAGATTGAGACGAACCAGTGTTTCGACTGGGGTTGGATCGAAGACAACCGCGCCGCCACGGATGAGGCGATCAAGAACGCGCCGCACGTCACGACGTTGGAGCTGATCAACAACCGTCTGGTCCCTAATGCCATGGAGCCGCGCGCGTCTATTGGGACATATGATGCAGCAGGTGATTCCTATCTGCTGCAAACCACATCGCAGAACCCGCATCTGACAAGATTGCTTATCTCGGCTTTCGTCATGGGTATTCCCGAGAACAAGCTGACTGTGATCGCGCCTGATGTAGGGGGCGGTTTCGGATCAAAGATCTACCACTATGGCGAAGAAGCACTCGTGTTGGCCGCAGCCAAGAAGGTGGGCCGCCCTGTGAAATGGGTCGCTGATCGCTCGGAGTCCTTTCTTAGTGATGCCCATGGGCGTGACCACGTCACCAAGATAGAACTGGCTTGCGAAAAGGACGGCACATTCATCGCCTTCCGCACCGAGACGCTGGCGAATGTCGGTGCCTATCTGTCGAACTTCTCGACCGCGACGCCGACGTTCCTGCACGGCACCTTGATGGCGGGCAACTACACGGTGCCCAATGTCTATGTGAACCTGAAGGCTGTGTTCACCAACACCGCCCCGGTTGACGCTTATCGCGGCGCTGGGCGGCCAGAGGCGACTTATTCCATTGAACGCGTCATCGACATGGCCGCGCGCGAATTGGGCATGGACCCGATCGAAATCCGGCGCAAGAACTTCATCAAGCCGGATCAATTTCCATTCGCCAGTGCCGCCGGTCTGGAATACGACAGTGGCAACTATGATGCGCTGATGGACAAGATGGAGGCGATGGTTGATCGCAAAGCGTTCGAAGAGCGTCGCAAGGCCAGCGAAGCCAAAGGCATGCTGCGCGGCCTTGGGATCAATGCTTATGTAGAGGCATGTGGTATCGCGCCATCCAACCTTGTTGGCGTGCTGGGCAGCCGTGTGGGCCTTTATGATGCGGCGACAGTCCGCGTGAACGCGACAGGCAACCTGAGTGTCATGGTGGGTGCGCATAGCCACGGGCAGGGACACGAGACCGTGTTTCCGCAGATCGTCGGTGATATGCTGGGGATTGATCCGGCCTCTGTGGACATCGTGCATGGTGATACATCCAAGATCCCGTTCGGCATGGGCACCTATGGATCGCGTAGCCTCGCGGTGTGTGGTTCTGCGGTGGTGCGGGCGACCGAGAAGATCATCGCGAAGGCCAAGAAGATTGCAGCACATATGCTGGAAGCCTCTGCCGATGATCTGGATTTCACCGATGGGCAGTTCGCAGTGAAAGGCACTGACAAGTCAGTCAGCTTTGGGGAAGTCGCGCTCAAGGCCTATATCCCACATAATTACCCGCTTGAGGATATTGAGCCGGGCTTGGAGGAAACAGCGTTCTACGATCCGGCGAACTTTACCTACCCTTCAGGGGCGTATGCCTGTGAGGTCGAAGTGGATCCAGAGACTGGCAAAGTGACGGTCGAACGCTTCACGGCCTGCGATGACTTTGGCAACGTGATGAACCCGATGATCGTGTCCGGTCAGGTGCATGGCGGTGTGGTCCAAGGGATCGGGCAGGCTTTGCTGGAAAACACGACCTACGATGAAAACGGTCAACTGCTGTCGGCCAGCTACATGGATTACGTCATGCCGCGTGCTGACGATCTGCCGTTCATCGCGGTCGATCATGCGGATGGCACGCCTTGCACGCACAATCCGCTGGGGGCCAAAGGCTGCGGCGAAGGCGGTGCGATTGGATCACCGCCCACCGTAGTGAATGCCGTTATCGACGCACTGCAATCGGGGGGCAAGAACGTCACCCACATTGACATGCCTTTGACGCCAGCGCGCGTCTGGGCTGCCATGAACAACGCATAAGGGAGAACGCTCATGTATGCTTTTGAAATTGAACGGCCTTCCACGATCGCCGATGCGGTAAAGGCGCTGAAAGACGAAGACGCGCAGGCGCTGGGCGGGGGGCAAACTCTGATCCCGACGCTAAAGGCGCGGCTTGCCATGCCGTCAGCGTTGGTCAGCTTGTCCGGGATCGGCGAAATGCAGGGTGTGTGCATCGGTGACGATGGCGCGGTCTGCGTGGGGGGTGCGACGAACCATGCAACCGTGGCCAAAGAAACGGCATCTTCGTTTCCGGGCCTGTCCGGTTTGGCGGGGAATATCGGTGATCCGGCTGTACGCAACCGCGGGACTGTTGGCGGTTCGCTGGCCAACAACGACCCGTCGGCATGCTATCCGGCGGCAGCACTTGGATCAGGTGCGACGATCATTACCAACGCGCGCGAGATCGCGGCGGATGACTATTTTCAGGGAATGTTCGAAACGGCCCTTGATGAGGGTGAAGTGATCACTGAAGTGCGTTTCCCGGTGCCGGAAAAGTCGCACTACGAAAAGTTTGTCCAACCTGCGTCGCGTTTCGCATTGGTCGGTGTATTTGTCGCCAAATATGCAGATGGCGTCCGCGTGGCGGTGACAGGTGCATCCGAGAACGGCGTATTCCGTTGGAGCGAGGCTGAGGCGGCGCTATCGACTGATTTCTCAGCGTCGGCGCTTGATGGTTTGTCAGTCTCCGCGGATGGCATGATCGCCGACCTTCACGGATCATCTGAGTACCGGGCGCATCTGGTCAAAGTTATGACGGGCAGGGCGGTTACCGCAGCCAGTTAAAGCATTCGGGGCTCACTGCCTAGGCGGTGGGCCTCTCTCTAGCCGGCATAGTTGCAGTACTCTTCTGCATAGCGCTGATAACCGAGGCTGAAGTCCTTCGCCTTTTGCTCCGACGTCTGACCCTCCATTATTATGGCAAAGCTGTTGTGCCATTCAAAATAGTGGGTGGCACCATCGCCGCGAGGTGAGGGTTCGGTGCGATCCGTCGGTGTTGGCTTTCTCAGATTTGAGCGTTCATGCCGCACAAGACCGTTATCGCGGCTCTTCAAGCCGAACGTAACGACACCCGGAATTCCCGGTTCTGGAGGAATGTACATGTAAGGGGTCGCGTTATTCAGGCCGATAGGCTCAAGAACGACTTGGGATACATTGAAGTGAAACGAAGACCACACCACCCATCCGTGATTCTTCGTATTTCGCCAAACATAGGTGGTCATCACGCAATCTTCTAGCGTGACGGCGTGTCTTTCAAAGTCATCTGCATTTATCCCGGCCTCTTCGATTTGGGCTATGAGTATTTGAAGATCATCAGCTGAGGCAGGTGGTGGACTGGCACAAAGTAGTGCCAGCCCCAATGTGATGCACTTCAACCGCAACCGTTGTCCTTACTTCGGCATCGGCCCAATCAGCATGACCATCTGTCGACCTTCCATTTTTGGGAAGTTTTCAACCTTGCCGGTCTCTTTGGTGTCTTCGGCCACACGTTCCAACAACTCGCGGCCCAGCTGTTGGTGCGCCATTTCACGGCCACGGAAACGCAAGGTGATCTTTACCTTGTCGCCGTTTTCCAGAAACTTGAAGACGTTGCGCATCTTCACTTCATAGTCGTGACTGTCCGTATTAGGGCGGAACTTCACTTCTTTGATTTCGATGATCTTTTGCTTTTTACGCGCCTCAGCTTCTTTCTTCTGAGTCTCGTATTTGAACTTTCCATAGTCCATGATTTTGCAAACCGGCGGGTTGGCATTTGGTGAAATTTCCACCAAATCAAGGCCAGCGTCATCGGCCATTTCCATCGCACGTGCGGGTGTGACTACACCGACGTTTTCGCCTTCGGCACCGATCAGGCGGATTTCATCTGACCTGATACGGTCGTTAATCCGTGGGCCAGTGTCGCGTTGTGGTGGCGCGTTATGGGGTCTGCGTCCTATGGTCTTTATCCTTTGTGTTGTTTCGTCTTGATGATGCTCAAACTAAACACCCATACTGGCAGCTTCAACCCGCAAAAGATGCGGCTTTCCGCCCAATTCTCCTCCTTATTGACCCTTCACCTTTGGCAACCCATCTGACATATGCCGGCCTCAAGGTCCGATGGGGCCCAAATGTACAAATTTGGAAGGATATGACCCATGCGTGCAATTGTTATTCTGGTTGTTTTAGCTGTCATTGGTTTTTTTGGTTATCAGTACGCCGTCGAAGGCCGCAGCCCCGGCGAAGCTGTCGGTGTTCTAACAGGCGCCACACAAGACGCAGAGCTTGCTGCGGCACAAGCGGCTGCTGAAGCTGAAGCAGCCGCAGAAGCCGCTGCCGCTGAGGCTGCTGCCGCCGAGGAAGCCGCTGCCGCTGAGGCTGCTGCTGCCGAAGAAGCTGCCGCCGCTGAAGCCGCTGCTGCTGAGGCCGCTGCCGCTGAGGCCGCTGCAGCCGCCGAACAAGCTGCCGCTGAGGCAGCCGCTGCTGCCGAAGAAGCTGCTACTGCTGCTGCCGCCGAATTGCAGGCCGCAGCTCAAGCTGCCGAGGAAGCCGTCACTGCTGCTGCCGAAGAAGCTGCAGCTGCCGCTGAAGAAGCTGCAACTGAAGCTGTTGAAGCGGGCGAAGGCCTGATGGAGATGGCGGGTGAGCTTTTGACGGTCGACGGTTTCGACCTCGACCAAGTAACCCAGCTGATCGAAGGTTCCGAAATCCCGGACGCGCAAAAGCCGATGCTGACAACCGCGCTGGAAGCAGCCCAAAACAACCCTGCTTTGCTGCAGCCGGTTCTGGATAACATCAAGAACCTATTAGGCATGTAAGCGTCTCAAAACGCAAAATAAAAAGGGCCGCGTCAGGCATGACGCGGCCCTTTTTTGTAGTCTGTGATGCCTTCAGTCCAGAAAAGCTTTCTCGACCACGTAATGCATCGGCTTTGAGTTCGCGCCTTCGACAAGTCCGTATTCCTCAAACATCTCTTTAAGTTCGAGGTTGAATGCGAGGTTTCCGCAAATCATCGCCCTATCGGTTTCCGGCGAAAGTGGCGCTACATCAAGGTCCGCAAACGCTTCGCCTGACCGCATCAGGTCAGTGATCCGCCCCATCTTGGGGCTCTCTTCGCGAGTCGTGGTTGGGTAGTACTTGATCTTCTTCCAGAACCCTTCACCGATGACTTCGTTCAGCAGTTCATCAGTTTTAAGCGCCTCAATCAGGTCGCGCCCATAAGTCAGTTCGCCCACTTCGCGGCAGGTATGGGTGATAATGACCTCATCATAGTCTTGATAGGTTTGCGGTTCTCGCAGCAGTGATGCGAAAGGCGCAAAGCCTGTGCCGGTCGCGAAGAACCAGATCCGCTTGCCGGGGATCAGGGCGTCATGCACCAAAGTACCGACTGGTTTTGGACGCAGGATCAGTTCATCGCCCGGCTTGATGTGTTGCAGCCTTGATGTCAGTGGGCCGTCCTGCACCTTGATTGAATAGAATTCCAACTCTTCATCCCAAGATGGGGAGGCAATTGAATAGGCCCGCAAAAGCGGCTTCTGCTTGCCCGTCTTGGGGTCAGGATCACCCATCAGGCCAATCATCACAAACTCGCCCGAGCGGAACCGCAGGGATGCGGGCCGCGTCACCCGGAACGAAAAGAGCCGGTCAGTGTAGTGTTTTACATCCGTCACCGTCTGCGCATCAGGCAGGGTGGGTACGGCTTTGGCGGTATTTAGGGTCACGGGTGTCGCTTCAGTCATATGTGTCATGGCAGCCCTAATAGGGCCGCCCTCCGGTTTAGTCGTTGATCTGGATCAGGGGAAGGGGGCGCGGTCTATTTCTGGCCGCGCAAGCGGGCCTGATAGTTGTGATTTTGCCAATCTGCGCGGAATTGCCATTGGTCTTCGAGTTGGCGGGCGGCCAGGGCGTCGTCGATTTCGACCTCGTCAAAGCCGGACCGGCGCGCCATGGCGTATTGGTCTGCCAGCACATGGCCTTTGGCCCGCAAACGGCCCTTATAGCCCGCACGGCGCAACATCGCCGCCAGCGTGAACCCGCGCCCATCCGCAGAGGAAGGGAAATCAATGCGGATCATCGCCGCGTTGTTGAGGCCTGCTAGCGCCTCAGGTGTGGTATCGGAGGGCAAATCAATGCCATAGTCGCAATCGTTTGCTGCGACATCATCCAAGGCGACGAAACCGCAGGCAAAATCATCGACGGCAAAGCCCGTGTCGGTGACAATCAAACTCATGCGGCTTGTCCTTCCTTGGCGGTGTTCGTGGCGTCAAAATGAATACCGCATTCTGTTTTTTCACTGTTACGCCAACGGCCTGCGCGCTGATCTTCATGGTCGCTGACGCGTGTGGTGCAAGGCATGCAGCCGACAGATGGATAGCCTTGTGCCACCAACGGATGGCGCGGCAGATCGTGTTTTGCCATGTAATCCTGCAAGTCCTGCGCAGACCATTTGTTCAGCGGATTGACCTTGATCTTGCGGCCCTCTTTTTCGAACAACGGCAGGTCAGCGCGTTTGCCGCCCTGAAATTGCTTGCGCCCCGTAATCCAGCCGTCGAATTCGGCCAGCGCTTCCGCCAATGGCCGTGTCTTGCGCAGGTCGCAGCAGGCATCGGTGTCGGCCTGATGCAACAGCCCATCCACATCTTCTGTCAGGACCGCGTCGCGGTTTGGGCCAATGATACGCACATCAGTCAAACCCAGCAATGCTGCGACCTCACGCTGATAGGTCAGCGTTTCGGGAAACAGCATTTCAGTGTCCAGAAAGATCACGGGCGTCGTTTTGTCGATCTGCGCCACCATATGCAGCAACACAACACTTTCGGCCCCGAAAGAGGACACCAAAGCCATTTTGCCAATCTGGACGTCGCTTAATACGTGCCGCAGCACGGTTTGCGCATCAGATTTGCGGTGCAGGATATTGCGGCGCTCGGCCAGTTCTTTAAGCGGCATTTGCTTTGTCCTCTGCTGGATAAAGGATGGCTTTGAAGGGTTCCATCCCCAGACGGCGATAGGTTTGCAGGAAGGTTTCACCTGCATCGGTGCGCAGACCAAGATAGCCGGTCACCAGACGTTCAATCGCGGGCACGATTTCTTCGGCGCTGAAACCGGGGCCTGCGCGTTCGCCGATGGTGGTGGTCTCGGTCCCGTCACCGCCCAACGTGATCTGGTAGTTTTCAATGCCTGCGCGGTCCAGCCCGAGGATACCGATATGACCGACATGGTGGTGCCCGCAGGCATTGATGCAGCCGGAGATTTTGATCTTCAGCTGGCCGATCTCATGTTCAATCTTCAACTCATCGAACCGGGTCGCAATCTCTTGTGCAATCGGGATTGAGCGTGCGGTCGCCAGCGCGCAGTAATCCATGCCGGGGCAGGCGATGATGTCGGACGCAAGACCGATGTTTGCCGTCGCAAGATCGGCTTCGCGCAGGGCGGCATACACCTTTGCAAGGTCCGCCTTGTGCACATGTGGCAGGATCACATTCTGCTCGTGGCTGATGCGCAACTCACCATGACCGTATTCTTCGGCCAGATCGGCCATCACGCGCATCTGGTCAGATGTGGCATCGCCGGGTGTGGACCCGTGCTTCTTGATGCTGATGGATACGATGGCGTAACCGTCGGCCTTGTGGTCAGCGAGGTTGGTGTCTGTCCATGACCGGAAGGCGGGGTTGGCAAGGCGCGCAGCCTCGTAGCCGTCGGTTGATTTTGTCACGAACGCAGGGGGCGCGAAGGCAGCCTCAATCTCGGCCAGCAGGGCCTGATCGTGGCCGGTGAACCCGGCACGGATCGCCGCGAAACGCTCTTCTACCAGCTCTTGGATTTTCTCCAGCCCGTTCTCATGCACGGTGATCTTGATCCGCGCCTTATATTTGTTATCGCGGCGGCCCAGCAGGTTGTAGACGCTGACAATCGCTTCGCAATAAGGCAGCAGATCGGCCTTGGGCAGGAAAGCACGCAAGACCTTGCCGACCATCGGGGTGCGGCCAAGGCCACCGCCGACGATGACTTCAAAACCCGGCTCGCCCGCATCGTTGCGGACCATGCGCAGGCCAATGTCATGGGCTTTGGTGACTGCGCGGTCATGTTCCGCACCGGTTACGGCAATCTTGAACTTGCGCGGCAGGAACTGGAATTCGGGGTGGTCGGTGGACCACTGGCGCAGCAGCTCGGCCACCGGGCGTGGGTCTTCGATTTCATCTGCGGCAGCACCAGCAAAATGGTCCGCAGTCACGTTGCGGATCGTGTTGCCGGATGTCTGGATCGCGTGCATGCCGACATCGGCCAGCGCCTCCAGCATATCAGGTACATCCTGTAGTTTTGGCCAATTGTACTGGATGTTCTGACGCGTGGTGAAATGGCCATAGCCCTTGTCCCAGCGGTCAGCGATATAGGCCAGCTGGCGCATCTGCGCTGGGTTCAGCGTGCCATATGGCACTGCCACACGCAGCATATAGGCGTGCAGTTGCAGGTAGAGGCCGTTCATCAGGCGCAGCGGCTTGAATTCGTCTTCGGTGAGCGAGCCATCAATGCGGCGTTCAACCTGCCCACGGAATTGTGCGACGCGTGAGCGGACGAAGGCTTCGTCAAAGTCGGTGTAGGTGTACATTATGAAAGCTCCGCTTGCTTGCCATGGGCATAGTTGGATGGGCCGCGTGTGCGGAAGGCTTCGCGAAAATGCGTGGGCTCGGGGCCTGCTTCGCCTGCTTTGGCGTCCGCCAGATAGGCACCCGCGATTTCATCGACCCGCGATTGCGCTTCCAACAGGCGCAAATCAGCGTGTGCTTCATCGGTCAGCAACTCGGCCTCGCTGATATCGCGGGTCCATGTGTTGGCTTCGGTCAGCCAAACCGCGTCGCCTTCCAGCAACGCATTAGCGGTGATGACTTTGGGAGAGAAACTCCGGGGCATTATGCAAACTCCTTGAGTTGGCGGGCTTGGGCTGCGGCATCGCGTGGGGCGAGGCCGTAGAAGGTGATCGCCGGGCCCTTTAGGTCAGCTTGGGTCAGGGTTGGTTCCAGTTCGGCCAGCGTGGTCGCGATAATCTGCTGATCGGCGCGGCTGACGTTTTCGATGATGGTCACAGGCGTCGCAGGATCCGCACCATGCATCAGCAGGCGGCCTTGGATAAAGCGGGCAGATTTCTTGCCCATATAGATCGCGGCAACTTCGCCGGGCTGGGCCAGCGCCTTCCAATCGTGATCGGCATAGCCTTTGGTGTCGTGTCCCGTGATCAAACGCACGGCAGAGTTCCGGCCACGCTTGGTCAGGCTTTGGCCGATGTTGGCCACAGCGGCAGAGGCGGCGGTGATGCCGGGGATGATGCGGTAAGGAATGTCATGGGCTTCAATCGCCTCGATCTCTTCGTCCAGGCGGCCAAAGACCGTTGGATCGCCTGCTTTCAGACGCACAACATGATGCCCGTCCAGCGCGTGCTGCACGATCAGCGCGTCGATGTCGGATTGGGCCATGGATTTGCCAAAACCTTCCTTGCCCGCATCAATGATAATCGCTTCGCGACGGGCGAGTTCAAGGATTTCACCGGTGACCAAACGGTCGTGGATCACAACATCGGCCTTATCCAGCGCGTTGCGGGCCTTTAGGGTCAGCAGTTCGGGGTCACCGGGGCCAGCGCCGACCAGGTCAACCGAACCGGCCTTGGCGGTTTGCGTGATGTGCGTGTCGAGGAGTTGCTCAAGGGCAGGGATCACACCACCCTCGCCAGCCTCGGCCAGTGCTTTGGGGCCGCTGCCAAAATAGAAGGATGACCAGAAGTCGCGGCGCTTGCGGCCCATAGGCAGCACCTCGACCGCGTGGCGGAAGGTTTTGCCGATGCGGGCGAGAACACCCAAAGATGTTGGCAGGCGCTCTTCAAGGTCCGCCTTGATGGCGCGGGCAAGCACGGGGGCAGCACCCTCGGTGCCGATTGCGACGGTGACGGGATCGCGATCGACAATGGCGGGAGTAATGAATTGGCTGTCGGCAAGGTTATCGACGATGTTAACCAGCGCGCCTTCAGCATGGGCAATGGCGGATACACGGGAATCTTCGGCGTCATCCTCGTTGGCGGCGTAAAAGAGAGCGGCGCAAAGCGCATCGCCCGGTTCCATTGCGCGGTCGATGATCCGCAGCTTGCCCTGACCCGCCCATTTGCGGATGTCATCGGCAATGTCTGCGGCGATGACTGTCAGATGCGCCTCGGTCTTCATCAGCAAGCGCAGCTTGGCCATGGCGGCATCACCGCCACCTGACAAAACGATGCGGCGGCCTTCAACGGCGAGGAAGATAGGAAAGTGCTTCATGGGTCTGCCTTGCGATTTCTTGGGTTCAATATAGAATAATGTTCTGATATTTGCCTCCCCATAGCTGTTGATAAGGACGTTTGTTCTATCAGGTGCTGAGTTAGGACCACCTGTCCTGCAAAATTGGAGATTTAAGAATGTCGGTACGGATAGATGTCACAGACCGGAAAATTTTGGCAGCGATGCAAGCCGATGCAGCGCAATCATTGGACGAAATTGCCAAATCTGTAGGGTCGTCCAAGACGCCTGTGTGGAATCGCATTCGCAAGATGCGAGAGGCTGGGATCATCGGGCAACAGACCGTTTTACTAGACGCCGAAGCGCTGGGGTTTGAGGCCTGTTTCTTTGTTCTGATCCGCACGTCCGAGCATGACGCAGACTGGCAGGGGCGGTTCCTTAAAGCGTTGAAATCACGGCCCGAGGTGCAAGAGGCACATCGGCTGGCAGGTGATATCGACTATATTCTAAAGGTCCGGGTTCAGAACGCGCGGGCCTATGACACGTTCTATCAGGCGCTGATTTCCGAAGTGAAGGTGCATAATGTGACAGCACTTTTGTCGATGGAGGAGATCAAATCGACGGTGGCATTGCCGCTTTAACGGTAGCAGGGCACTTGGGGTGGGATCGGCCTCACATCATATATGAACATAGTTCAAAAAATGTATTGACTGAGATGCGAGGCTCCGCTAGCTATTGTGAACATCGTTCATAATATTGGAGAAATACCATGCAGAAATCCAAACTCGCAATCACACTGGCGACGCTCACACTGGCCGCCGCCTGTGCTGCACCCAGTGTTCAGCACACCGCGCAATCGGTGGACCACAGTGCGCAGGCTGCCAGCCACGGGGCCAGTGCTGTCGCATCCGGTGCTGCCACAGTGTCGGCAGTGCCGGTCGTCGCAGCAGGCGCGGTGCTATCAGTGACGGGGGCCGCGATCGAAAGCGTTGGCACCGCCTCGGTCGATGCAGGGATCGAGGTGCTGGACGCGGGGCTGGGTGCAACAGCACCTGCGGGGTGTCGCGTCGCGGCAACCCGGCAACCCGCACCATGTGTAGCGCCGAACGGCCCGCCGGTCCTGAACTGAAGGGGATGATGATGAGACGTTTTATCGCTTCTGTTCTGATTGCTCTGTCAACGCTGGCTCCCGTCACAGCCACCGCCGGGAGCAGCGCTGCCACAAACCCTGTTCTGCCTGCCGCCGATGTCGCGAGCTTTGCCAATAAAGTGCAACGCGATCTTGCAGGACGTGGGGCACGTGTCGCCATTGTGTCGCGGGTCGGGCGCGACCCAGCGGTGCTGCCAAATGGGATCAACTACACGCATGTCGCTTTTTGGGTCTACTCTCGGATTACACTTGAGGACGGCACCACAGGGCAGGGGTACCGTGTCTACAACCTCTACCAACGCGACGGTGACCTGACCCACAGTGATCTGGTCCAAGACAGCCCGGGTGATTTCTTTGCCGGTGCCCATAGTCTTGATGCAGGTGTCATCATTCCCGACCCGCGGTTGCAAAGAAAACTGCTTGATGTGATTGCCAGCCCCACCTACGCGGCCTTGCACAATGCGCGCTATTCCGTGCTTGCAAATCCGCGCACGGGGCAGTTTCAAAACTGCACTGAACATACGCTGGATGTGCTGATGGCCGCTCTTTACGACACCGATGATCCGCAGCAGATCAAAGCCAATATCGGGGCGTATTTTGCACCGCAACCAGTACAGCTGAATGGCTTGCAGCGGCTTTTTGCACCAGCAGCGTCACAAGCGCTGACAACCGCTGATCACGGGGCCAACGTTGGAACTGCCACCTTCGGATCAATCGCACGGTTCATGCAGGCCAATGGTCTTGAGGATGAAGTGTACCGGATCACGCCTACGCAGGTCGTGCGGTTCGCAAATTAGGTGCCGGTTGAGACCATCAGCCGCTCAAGCCCGTGAAAGTGATAGACATCACCATACTGCGGTGTCCCGGCCAGTTTCAGGGTGGGGCACCGTTCAAACAGGACTTCCAACGCAATACGCAACTCCAACCGGGCAAGGGGGGCGCCCACACAAAAGTGGATACCACCCCCAAAGCTGGTGTTTTGGGGACCTTTGCGCGCCGGATCGAAAACTTCGGGGCTCTCATAGGCCAGCGGGTCGCGATTTGCCGCACCCAGCAGGCACGCGATTTGGTCACCGCGCTTGAAGGTCTGACCGCCCAATTCAACGTCCTCATAGACCCAGCGGGTAAACATATGCAGGGGTGGGTCAAAGCGGATGATTTCCTCGACCGCAGCATCTGTGATGTCGGCTACACCATGTTCCAACAGCGTTTTTGTCCCATTGCCAAGCGTGTGCACCGTGGCTTCATGTCCGGCGTTCAGCAGTAGGATGCATGTCGTGATCAGCTCATCCTCGCTTAGCTTCTCACCGTGCTCTTCGGCGGCAATCAGGGTCGAGATCAGATCGTCAGTGGGCGTTTTACGCCGCTTGGCAATGTACCCGCGCATGAACGCGACAAAGTCATTGGTGGTCGCAATTGCGTCCGCCTCAATTTGGGGCGTGCGGCGGGCCTGATACATCGCGACCATCGCATTTGACCAGCGCACCAGATCATCAGCACGGTCCTCTGGTACGCCCAAAAGCCGCGAGATGATAATGACCGGAACGGGTTGTGCGTAGTGGGTCAACAAATCAAAGGGGCCTGTTGGAAACCCGTCAATCAGCTGGTGACACAAGGCGCTGATATCCGGCGGGAGCGCTGCAATCGTGCGGCTGGTGAAGGCACGCAATACCAATGAGCGCAACCGGGTGTGGCGGGGTGGTTCCAACTCTAGCATCGAATGAGATTCGACATCAAAGAACGGTTGTAGATGCGCGGGGATCTTGGGGGCAAGTTCAGCAGGGCATTCGCGCCCCATCCGCCTGTCACGCAACACGGCATGGACCATCTTGTGAGACACGGCACAGGCCATGTTGTAGTCCGACCACCATATGAAATCACCCTCAGCGCGCGCTTTTTCGTAGAACGGATAGGGGTTCTGGACAAAGGTTGGGTCGGTTGGCATTTGGCTAAGCTGTTGCATAGAAGCAGGTTTGTCCGACGCAATCTGCCTTTGCAAGGCGATCATCCAAGAATGATCAGCGGGGACCCTGACGGCAAAGGCCTGCCTGTGGCGCAACCCAACCGTGCGCCGCGACGTTCTGACGCGCACTGCACACCTTTGTTTTATGGTAACCTGTATGCAGTTGGATACAAAATCGTCTGGCCAACGGGCGAAGTGGGAACATCACGTGCCAACAAGGGAGGACCGTTCATGGCCAAAGCGCCAATGGGCGAAAAAGCGTTTGATCGCTTTGAGTATAATAGGGCTGATCGCCAGCTACGGTTAGTTGAACAGAAATTGCCGCAAGTGGCTGTATCGTCACTTGCGCGCGAAGTTGTAAGGCGTCTTGCATTTCGAATGCCGCGTGCTGTCAGAAAAGAAGACCTACCCACCCCGTCAGACATTGATCTGCTGTGCAGCGCTTTGCTGTCCAAAAAGGATGATTCCGCCGATAGGTTCATTCTGGCCGCGCGCCGCGACGGGGTGCAGGTTGATGCCATCTATCTTGGCTATATCGCAGGCGCTGCCCGTCGTCTGGGCGAGATGTGGGACAATGACGAGATTTCGTTCATTGATGTCACACTGGCCTGTGGCAAGCTTTACCGGATTATCCGGGGCCTGCGTCATGTCATTGCGCCCGGCATATTGGACAACCGCGATGAATGCCCGGCGATGTTTGCGCTGGTGCCGGGGGAAACCCACACACTTGGAATTGAGATTGCGACCGATGTGTTCCGCCGTGAAGGTTGGGACGTGGATATGATGGTCGGGCTGGACCATGATATGCTGGTTGAACAGTCCGACCGCCGCAGTTATCTGGCTATTGTGTTGGTGGCGAATTCCGACGGGATGATCGAACCTCTGACACGTCTGGTGCTTGCTTTGCGCATCTCACATCCTTTGGCCCATCTCGTTGTGGCGGGCAACATTTTAAAATATCACCCCGATATCAACGATCTGGTCGGGGCTGACGCTGTGATGAGGGATATTGGCACTGCCGTCAGTACATTGCGTGATGTGATTGAGGTGCCTAACGGATAGGTCTTACGCCTCTTCCAGTGCGGCGATAATAGGGGAAAAGTCCTGTGCCGTCAGGCTGGCCCCACCGACAAGTGCACCATTGACATGCGGCACGGCAAAGATGTCAGCGGCATTGCTGCCTTTGACGGATCCACCATAAAGTAATGAGAACGCGGCCCCATCGGCGAAGCGGTCGCTTAGGCGCGTGCGGATGTGGCTATGAACTTCGGCGATCTGCTGGGTCGTTGGAACTTTGCCGGTGCCGATGGCCCAGACCGGTTCATAAGCAATGACGGTATTCAGCGCATCTGCGGTTGCAGGAACGGATCCTTCCAACTGCGCGTCGATGACATCAAGCGTATTGCCGCCTTCGCGTTCGTCCAATGTCTCACCGATACAAATGACCGCGATCAGCCCGGCATCATAGGCGGCCTGTGCTTTTGTAGCGACCAACGCATCGGTTTCCCCATGATCCGTGCGGCGTTCGGAATGACCAACAAGCACATAACTGGCACCAGCATCGGCCAGCATCTCGGCGCTGATATCACCAGTATGCGCCCCGGCGTCTTCAGGGTGGCAATCCTGACCGCCGATATCGAAAGGGGTGTCTTCGCAGGCACTGATCAGCGTAAAGGGTGGGCAGATCAGGATCGCAATGTCTGCATCGCCATGTTTGTCTTCCAACGTTCTCAGCTCGGCCAGGGTGCTTTGCACACCGTTCATCTTCCAGTTTCCGGCAGCGATCTTACGGGGCATGGCAGGTCCTTACATCAGTGACGCGATAGTACGTCGTGCTAATGTGCAGGCCTCCCCGGGATCGTCAAGGGCTGCGTCGGGAATGGACCAATAGGGCATATTATGAAATTGGGCTGCACCCTCATCGGAAAGTTGTGTGGCTATGTCACCTTGGGCCTTCAGGTAGAGTTGGCTGTCACTGCTCATCAGTGCAAAGACGTCGCCATCCAGATACAGGCACATGCCACCAAACATCTTGCGGGTAGTCACATTGCCAAGCTCAGAAAAAAGGTCTTTCGCGAAAGCGATATCCGCGTCCGCGAGGGTCATCAGGTTGCTGAGATATTTTCGTCGAATTTGATGGATTCGCCGCAGCCGCAGGCATCCACGACGTTTGGATTGCGGAACTTGAAGCCGGATTCGAGAAGCGAGACCTCATAATCAATCTCTGTCCCGAACAGAAACATCTGCGCCATGGGGGCGATCATCACCCGCGCGCCGTCCTGTTCAACGACCTCATCCAGCGGATCAACTTCAGTCACGTAATCCATCGTGTATTCCATGCCCGCACAGCCGCCTTTCTTGACGCCAATGCGCAAGCCCTGATGGCCGTCTTTATCCATCAGTTTCGCGATTTGTGCTGCAGCCTTGTCGGTGATGCTTACCGCTTGTTTGCCTGGAATGCCGAACATTGTGTTCTCCTTTAAACACTATGTAAGGTACATGAGCGGCGCACTCAAGATGGCGTGGGGTCCAGCCCGTAGAACGTGATGAGTGATAGTGTCGCAAAGCTGACCAGCAAGGCCCATCCGAAAGAGGCAAGCGTGCCGATAATCACGTATTCGCCTGCCTTTTGATCCTTGGACGCGGTATCAAAGCGCAGCACCGATTTGGCGGCGATCAGAAAACCGATCCCGCCGGGTTGTCCGGCCATCACCATCAGGAAGATCAAAGCCCTTTCCAGAAGGCCGATCATACGTCCGGCCTCTGGCAGACCTTGTTGTGGCATCGTGTCGAAGTCTTGCATCAATAGTCCGACGGCGGGGCCACCTGCATAGACACAAAGGATGGTACCGACTGTGATGGCCATCAGGTATTGGGCCCAAATCGTGGCGTCCGGCCAAAGCGCCCCAAGTTCAGGCCAAAACCACAACACGCCAGCTATTGTCGCAAAATGCGCCAATTGGTCAGCGATGTAGGCCCAGAGCCTGTCAGGCGCGAGGTGTGTTTTGATTAAGTCGATGCAAAGGTGGAGGGCCGCGATCGTCAACGCTGGCATGATCTCTCCGCCCAGCGCAATCAACGTTAGCAGGAAAACGACGCCGATATGTGCGGCCATTGCTGCAGGTTTTTTCTTGTTGGCGATAATCCAGCTGTTTTGCAGCGGATAGTCAGCAAGCACATGGGCCAGCAAAAGGGCGAGGGCGGTGGTTAGCATGGCGTGGCGCACCGCTCTTGCTGCAAGTGACAGCCCTGATAGAAGACAGTCGTATATGCCTGTCTATTCAAAAGACAGCCATATTCGCCTGTCATTAAGAAAGGCAGTTGCATATGACTGTTTCTTGCATAAACAGCCAAATATGGCTGTCGGCTATGCATCAAGCACCTCGCAGGCTTCGATCAACGCATCAATACCAGATGCTTCAGCATGTTGTTGGATGGTCTGTTTGGTCACATCTAAAGACGCGGCCAAAGCGGCTTGCGATGGGTTTTCAGGATCAAGTGCCAAAAGCGCCACCTCCGCCTGTGCCTCGGTCCAGCGTTTGATGATCTCTTCGGCAAGGCGCAGTGCGACGGCAAGCGTGCTTTCATTGTCCACCACAATCATATCGCGCCTGCGCGGCATTGCTTCAAGCGCCTGACCTGATGCGGTGAAAACGGGCCCATGCGCGTCGGCCAGCGTGTCACCGGGGATCACCCCATCGCCCAGCGCAAGTGCGACGCGCGTGTCAAAGCGTTTGTCGGTCATGCGCACCGCCGCGCGGGCCGCAAAGACAGCGCGCAGCGCGAATTGCGGTGCGACGGCCATTTGCCAGCCATCACCACGATTGCGTGTCAGATAAGTGGGGGCATCCTGCCAACCGGCGATCAGATCAGAGGCCCGCTCTAAATTGGCAAAAATCCGGTCCAAACCGCCTTCAGGCAGCTGAGAAGATTTGACGATATCGCCTGTCAAAACGGCATAATTGGCCATTGGTCCCTCGCATTTGTCGCTATGCTGGCGCGGGCGGGGGGCAAGTGCAAGTCGCAATACCGGTGTAGAAATTGGCTGGGCTACATAAAGCCGAGTTCGAGACGGGCTTCGTCTGACATCATGTCCATGCCCCACTGGGGCTCGAACGTCATTTCGACATCGACCTGTTTAACGCCGGGCAACGGCTCAATCGCGTCGGCGACCCAGCCGGGCATTTCGCCTGCCACAGGGCAGCCGGGTGCGGTCAGCGTCATGATCACATTGACCGCGTTATCTTCCTTGATATCAATCGTATAGATCAGGCCAAGGTCATAGATATTCACCGGAATTTCAGGGTCATATACGGATTGGCAAGCCCGCACGACATCATCGTAAAGCGGATGGTCTGTTGTGGACGGCGCAATCATCGGCGCGCCTTCAAGCTGAGCATTGCTGTCTGTCATGATCTCGGTTCCCGATATACCTGAGCAAACATATAGGGTTTGGGCGGGAAGGCGTAAAGGGGGTGCGGCACAGCGTCGGTTATTGGGGGACCGCATCGTCAATCTGGGGCCGGGGGTTTTTTGACCTTAAGGCGTTGCAAGGTTGTAAAGCATCGCACTCTCGGCGGCTGACCATGAACAAAGACTGGCGATATTCGTCAGATGATAGGCCCATCACAAAATAGCGGCCACTTTCTTCATGCGTCTTGAAGCGCCAATTGTCCGGGTGTCAGGTCGGCAAAAATGCCTGCCGTACCGTAAGAATAGTGCAATTTGATGCAAAATTAGGCAGAAAATGCATGGATTGCCGTTATAGAAACACATTTGTCATGTTGACAACGCTTGTGAGATTTAACGAGGAACCTTCAGGTAATGCCACAGTTCAAGAAATTAAAGTACAAGGCTTTCACGAAAGCCATCACAGTTGCGGCGGGTTTATTTGCTATCGCGACCAGCCCAACGCTTGCTCAGCAAAGCGCTCCGATCCAATTGGAGTCAGTTGACGGCAGTATGTCGATCTCTGGTCAACTGCTGAGTTTTGAGAACAACACTTACATTGTTGAAACCGAAGATATCGGTACGCTTCGCATCAAGGCGAGCAGTGTGATCTGCACTGGTATTCTTTGCCCCGAAAGGCAGGAATACGGCCCCGAGTTTGGCATTTATGGATCGCGTACCGTTGGTACGACACTAATCCCGAACTTGCTGCGCGGTTATGCTGCGTCCGTTGGTGCCACCTATGAGATTGTAGCGACTGAGGATGCAGCCGAGCGGATTGTCAGGCTGACCAACGCTGATGGCACTTTACGCGCCGAGATTGATTTGCAAACACGTGGATCCGGCAGCGCTTTCCCAGCACTTGCCGAAGGACTAGCGGCCATTGGCGTCGCTGACCGCCGCATGAAGGACAGTGATGTCGAAAAACTGGCCGTCGCTGGTATCCCTGACCTGCGTGACACCCCCGATGAGACCGTTTTGGGCGTCGATGGCATTGTGATGATCGCCCATCCTGACAACCCTGTGCGGAACCTGACTTCGCTTGAAATCGCACAGATCTGGTCAGGCGAAATCACAAACTGGCTGCAACTTGGCGGTGGCAATGTGCCCATTACCGTCAACTCTTTCGGTGAAGGCTCTGGTGACCGTGCTGTTATGATGGACGCTCTGGTACGTCCGAATGGCCGTGACGAAACCGCTCAGGTCGTTCGCTGGAGCGCCTATCAGGACATGGTCGACGCCGTAATGGCTGATCGTGGTGGTATAGGATTTGTTGGCCGCTGGCTGGCGCGGACCAACGACGTGAACCTGCTCGCTATTCGTGAAGTTTGCGGATTGCTGTCTCCACCAACAGATTTCCGGATGAAAATCGAAGGCTATGCGCTGTCCCGCCGTCTTTATGCCTACACAACGCCGGGTATCATTCACCCTGAAGCGCAGGCGTTTCTGGACTGGACGCTGACAAGCGACGCACAGAGCTACATCAAGGAAAGCAACTTTGTTGACCGTGAACTTGAGCGGATGCGCCTGGAAGACATGGGAATGATGCTGGTGCACACTGCCGCTGTTGAGCCTGACTTTGACGGTGCTCAGTATTCCGACATGATGCAGCAGCTGCGCGGCGCGGACCGGTTGAGCACTTCATTCCGCTTCAACACCGGATCAAGCGTGCTGGACGTTGAATCCATTCGCAACATCCAAGAACTGGCCGAACGTATGGAAGCCGGTGAATTCGAAGGGCTTGAGGTCTTGCTGGTTGGTTTTGCCGACTCCGTCGGTGAGCGTACCCGCAACACAGCACTGGCGCAGAACCGCGCAGATGCAGTGAGCCGCGTTTTGGCCCAGTCACTCTCAGTTGCCAATGCGCAAAACCTGCGCCCCATCAGCTATGGTGAACTGCTGCCGCTGTCGTGCAACGACAGCGAAGTCGGTCGCGAGCGCAACCGCCGTGTCGAAGTATGGCTGCGCCTGCCCAACAGCCGGAACACCCTGCGCTGATCAACCGGTAGCGGCTACAAGAAATACCAAGGGCGTCGGCAAAGTGTCGGCGCCCTTTGCCTATTTGTGCACAGCATTAGCCTTTTGTGCGACGTGGCAGGCCCCATTTCGCCAAGAGGCTCAGATGGATAGCGGCCACGACATGACTTGTCATTTTTATTGAAATGTAACATTGCTACCACCTGTGAGTGTCCGGGGGGGCAATTGCTGTTGTTCGAAAAAGTAGGCATGCTCAAGAATAACTTTGCGAATAAACCGACGCGTTTTGTCAAAGATGCTTTTGTCCAGAAGCGCGTCGTCATCGCCATCTGTACGCATAACCGCAGCGACCTTCTGATGGCGGCATTGGATGCCGTATCCAAGCTCTATGTCGAAAGCTACTATGACGTCTCTGTTCTGATCGTCGAAAACGAAGTCGAACCAAAACTGGGCGACATATTGGGTGCATTGGACTTTCCCTTTACAATATACCACGTACATGAACCCAAACTGGGATTGGTATCGGCGCGAAACAGATCATTCGATGAGGCGGAGCGCTTGAAAGCAGACTGGCTTTGCCTGCTTGACGACGATGATGAGGTGCACGAGGACTGGCTGGTACGCTTTGAACAGGCGGCATCCGAGATTTCTGATTGTGAAGTTTTCATCGGCCGCGATGAAGAAAAGTTGCCCCCGGATTACTCGACCTACATTCGCCCAGCAGTGCGCCCAAATCTAAAGCTTGGAGCAACGCCTACCCTTCTCAAGACGGGTAACTGCATGATCAAAAAGCCGATCTTTCACAGTTCTGGCCATGGGTATCGTTTTGACAATCGGTTCAACCTGTCGGGGGGTGAAGATACAGAATTTTTTATGCGCCTGCGTCAAAGCGATATTCAGCTATGCCACGTTCCCGAAGCGATCCTCTACGATCTCAAGCATGGTGAAAAAACCAAATACAGCTACCATTTTCGCCGTAAGAGGTGGGAACACACAAATCTGTATTTCATTTATCGCATACATTTTGGGCCGGCTGTTGTACGGCGCATGCTGGTACGGGATCTGAACTTCAATATGGTGAATTTTTGCTTTGATGTCGTCAACGGAGCGTTGAAGATGATGTCCGACCCGGCCAAGATGCGCATACAGTTTGGCAGTGCAGGCCTGCGCATTGCAAAGATAGCTGCCATTTTTGACTATTGCTTCAAGGACCGTCCCACACCTTACGATGTGACCTAGTCGACGGGTTATCCCCCTTGGCAAACCCATCCAGATCAGTGCAAGAGGGGCCATGACCCAACGCTTTTCATTCGCCCTGAACGCCACCGACGGCAAAGCCCGGACCGGTGTGATCTCGACCCCGCGCGGGGATATTCGCACGCCAGCATTTATGCCGGTGGGTACGGCCGCAACCGTCAAGGCAATGATGCCTGAAAGTGTGGCGGCCACAGGTGCCGACATTCTGTTGGGCAATACATATCATCTGATGCTGCGTCCGACCGCCGAGCGGATCGACCGTTTGGGCGGCCTGCATAAGTTCATGAATTGGAACAAGCCGATCCTGACCGACAGCGGCGGCTTTCAGGTGATGAGCCTCGCCGATCTGCGCAAGATGACCGAGAAAGGCGTCACCTTCAAAAGTCATATCGACGGCTCTAAACATGAGCTGACGCCGGAGCGGTCGATGGATATCCAGAAACTGCTCGGCTCTGACATCGTGATGTGTTTTGACGAATGCCCGGCCTTGCCTGCGGATCGCAAGAGGATTGCCGCAAGCATGGAACTGTCGATGCGGTGGGCGCAGCGGTCGCGCGATGCCTTCGGCGACCGGCCCGGTTACGCGCTTTTTGGTATTCAACAAGGCGGGCTGGAAGAGGACCTGCGTGCGCAGAGTGCCGAGGCCCTGAAAGCGGTTGAGTTTGATGGCTATGCCGTGGGTGGCCTTGCGGTGGGAGAAGGACAGGAGGCGATGTTCAGCGTGCTGGATTTTGCGCCAGATCAGCTGCCCGTAGATAAGCCCCGCTACCTGATGGGTGTGGGTAAGCCTGATGATATTGTGGGCGCTGTGAAGCGTGGCATTGATATGATGGATTGCGTGTTGCCAAGCCGGTCCGGGCGCACAGGTCAGCTGTTCACCCGGCGCGGCGTCGTGAACATCAAGAACGCGCGCCATGCGGATGACCCGCGCCCTTTGGACGAACACTGCACATGCCCGGCCTGCACCAATTACTCTCGCGCCTATCTGCACCACGTGTTTCGGGCGCAGGAAATGATTTCGGGTATGCTGCTGACCTGGCATAATCTGCATTACTTTCAGGAAATCATGCAAGGCATGCGCGACGCGATTGCTGCGGGGTCATTTGCGGCTTGGGAGGCAGATTTTCACGAAGGCCGGGCGTTGGGAGATATCGCACCGGTCTGATGACGGCGGATAGCTTGGCGCATCACTGCACCTGTCGTTGAGTAATCCCGTTTGCCGGTTTCCTGTGCCTTCAGATGGTCGACTTGGTCGCCAAGGCCGTCACCAAACCACATGTGCATCCAAACGCTGAACGGCAGCTTGTTCGTTGTCATGGCAAGGGTGATATGCCGTGTATGACCATGATCCTGAATGGACAGGCTATAGGTGCCACCAATGACAGGCTGCTTTGGGGCGTCAACGTTTGTGTAGGTGTAGGCAAAGTGATGCGGCGCATCATGTTTGATGATCTGCATCTGTTGTCGCACCTCGAACTTGGCAAAGCGGTAGCGTGCGATTGATTTGTCGGGATCATCGGGGGCGTGTGTGATATCAATAAGCTTTTTGTCCCAATGCTGATCAATGAACGCAGCATCAACGACAAGTTCAGCCCATAGCTGTTCGATTGGCTTCGCGCTGTTGTAAGTCTCTTGCGCGACAAAGCGCAGCTTGGGCAATACACGATCATACAGGCGAAAGTAGAAAACGCAGAACAGCAAGACCCACCAGAGCAAACCACTAAAACGCGATATATCAACAAACCTGTCGGTGGCAGTAAGGAAGACACTGATAAGAAAGCCGACACAAACGCCAAGAAAGCCCGCTTCGACAATGCCGCGCCACCGCGTCGCAAAAAGAATGAAGAGGGCGGGGACGAACAGAAAAACTACATTTATGACGGACACGAAAAGCGCAAAGACCGCAAAGGACAGCCAGTAGAAATACTTGTTCTCAAAATAGTCAGTGACCGAGTAGGGAAGGGGGTAGTCGATACCATTCCAGAACACGGCCACCCAAAGCGGTGCACAGATGACCAGCGCGACAAGCATCAGCCGTCTTCTTTGGCGGTAAAGCTGAGCGAACATGCGTATCCTTACACTGCGGTTGCACCGCTCTGGTCTTCTAAAATTATGACGATTTCAGGACCATCTGCATCAGCAAATACTGTCAATGGCAGCGCAGCTGCCATTTTGGAGATATCAGTCTTCGCAGGAAAGGCAGTGGCGCGGTTGACGGGGCTCGAACCCGCGACCCCCGGCGTGACAGGCCGGTACTCTAACCAGCTGAGCTACAACCGCGCGTGATGGGCGGGATAATCGCGGATACGCAGACCGTCAACGCCAAATCCGCGCAATCTTATCCTTTTTCTGTGCACTGGCCGTCAAAATCATGCTCCGTCCGGATTTAGCTTCTTTAATGCGGGGTATGCATACAACCCAAACCGGATATTTACGCATAAAATTATCCGTTCTTTTTTGCCTTGCCCGCTTGCGGCGGCCTGCCAAGACGGGCACTCTGTCGCGTGCAATTGATGTGTTTGGTTGAAACCACTGCGACATCACCCCACATGTTGAGGCCAAGGAGACGCCCCACGTTGCCGCCAAGCGGGACAGGCGCGTCTTGCCAAAAAAGGAAAAGAGCATGCAAGAACCGTTGAGTTCATCCTACCCCGTCCTGCCGCTGCGCGACATTGTGGTGTTTCCGCATATGATCGTGCCGCTTTTCGTGGGCCGCGATAAGTCTGTCCGCGCTTTGGAAGAGGTGATGCAGGACGACAAACAAATCCTTTTGTCCAGTCAGGTTGACCCTGGCCAGGATGATCCGGATGAAGAAGGTATCTACAAGACCGGCGTGCTGGCGAATGTCCTGCAACTGCTGAAACTACCCGATGGCACTGTGAAAGTCTTGGTCGAAGGCCGCGACCGCGTAAAGATCACCGGATTTGTGCCAAATGACAGCTTCTTTGAGGCATCTTGCGCCTATCTGACCGAAACCGAAGGCGATCCGGCTGAGATCGAAGCGCTGGTGCGCAACGTCTCGGCTGAGTTTGAGCGTTATGCCAAGGTCAAGAAAAACATCCCAGAAGAGGCGATGGCTGCGATTGGTGAGGCGACTGAATCCGCGAAATTGGCAGACCTTGTTGCCGGGCACCTTGGAATTGAAGTGGACCAAAAGCAGGGGCTGTTGGAAACACTTTCCGTGTCCGAGCGTCTGGAAAAGGTCTTTGGCATGATGCAGGGCGAAATGTCCGTGCTTCAGGTCGAGAAGAAGATCAAGACCCGCGTCAAAACCCAGATGGAGCGCACCCAGCGCGAGTATTATTTGAATGAGCAGATGAAGGCCATTCAAAAGGAACTTGGCGACGGTGAGGAAGGCCAGAACGAGGTTGATGAGCTTGAGGCGAAGATCGCCGAAACCAAGCTGTCCAAAGAGGCCCGCGAAAAGGTTGATGCAGAGCTGAAAAAGCTTAAGAACATGTCGCCGATGTCAGCGGAAGCCACCGTTGTGCGCAACTATCTGGACTGGATCTTGGGCGTCCCGTGGGGCGTGAAATCACGCACCAAAAAGGACCTGCATAAGGCCCAAGAGGTGCTGGACAACGACCACTACGGTCTTGAGAAGGTCAAAGAGCGGATCGTTGAGTATCTTGCGGTGCAGCAGCGTTCCAAGAAACTCAAAGGCCCGATCATGTGTCTGGTTGGACCTCCGGGTGTTGGTAAAACCTCGCTTGGTAAGTCGGTTGCGAAAGCCACGGGGCGCGAGTTTATCCGTATCTCCCTTGGTGGTGTGCGCGATGAAAGCGAAATTCGCGGTCACCGCCGGACCTACATCGGGTCGATGCCCGGTAAGATCATTCAGGCGCTGAAAAAGGCGAAAACCACGAATCCGCTTATCCTGCTCGATGAGATCGACAAGATGGGGCAGGATTTCCGGGGTGATCCGGCATCTGCGATGCTCGAAGTGCTTGATCCGGAACAGAACTCGACCTTTGTCGATCACTATCTGGAGGTTGAATATGACCTGTCGAACGTGATGTTCCTGACCACAGCGAACTCTTACAACATGCCGGGGCCGCTCTTGGACCGGATGGAGATCATTTCCCTCTCTGGTTACACCGAGGATGAGAAGGTCGAGATCGCCAAGCAGCACCTGTTGCCGAAGGTCATGAAAAATCACGGTCTGAAGGATAAGGAATTCTCGGTCGCTGATGATGCCCTGCTGGCGATGGTCCGTGTTTACACCCGTGAAGCCGGCGTGCGGAATATGGAGCGGGAACTGGCCAAAGTTGCGCGCAAAGCCGTGACCATGATCGTCAAGAAGGAGGCGGATATCATCAATGTAACCGCCGCTAATCTCAATGATTTCCTGGGCGTCGAAAAGCACCGCTTTGGGCTTGCCGAAGAAAGTGATCAGGTCGGTGTTGTCACCGGTCTGGCTTGGACGTCCGTGGGTGGTGAGCTTCTCAATATCGAAGCGCTGCGCTTGCCGGGCAAAGGACGGATGAAAACCACCGGTAAGCTGGGCGACGTAATGAAGGAATCGATTGATGCGGCCTCTTCTTATGTGCGCTCGATCGCGCCAGAGATTGGTGTGAAGCCGCCGAAGTTCGATACCATCGACATCCACGTCCACGTCCCCGATGGGGCGACACCAAAGGACGGTCCAAGCGCGGGTCTCGCGATGGTGACATCCATCGTTTCTGTTCTGACAGGCATTCCTGTGCGAAAGGATATCGCCATGACGGGCGAGGTTTCTTTGCGCGGCAATGCGATGCCGATTGGTGGTTTGAAAGAGAAACTGCTGGCCGCATTGCGCGGTGGGATCACGACTGTTCTGATCCCGCAGGATAACGCCAAGGACTTGCCGGAAATCCCGGACAACGTCAAAGAGGGGCTGACGATCATCCCCGTCACTCACGTATCCGAAGTGTTGGAACACGCGCTGGTCAGCAAGCCCGAAGCGATTGAGTGGGATGAGGCCGCAGAAGAAGCTGCCGCCGCTGCACTTAAAGCGCAAAGCGGTGGCGAGGGTGCCCGCGCGCACTGATGTCGCGTATTGATTTAGCATTGGGCGCCCCTTTCGAGGGGCGCCTTTTTTTCGCTTTCACTAAACTATTCTGCGCGCTGAGCCACAATCTGACAAACTGACGGCGCGAACTTAGTGGGTCCTGACCTTGGGTGTTGGCGCGGTTGCCGCAACGCGACAGATAGAGGTGTCTTCATTCCGGGGAGGGAAAGCCCCGCGAGAACAAGAGTTGCTTTGATGTCCTTTGCACGTTGAGTTGCCATCGTTGGAGGAACACCTGAGCAGAGAATACGATGATGCCATTAGCCCAAAAATTGCGTTATCGGCGACGGTTTAGCATTGCATTGTTCAATCTCACACGACAGCGTCGCAATCCGCTTGACGTTCCAACCTGAACGCGAGGTAATAGGCAAAGCGATTGAAGGATCAAAAATATGTCCATGCCGCCTGAAGACAGCACACCAAGATTGGTGAAGAAGCCGGAGCTTTTGGATGAGGTGGTATTACGTACAAACCTCAAGAAGCGTGATGTGAAGCCGACGGTCGAAGCCGCCCTTGCTGTGATTGGAGAGGCGTTGCGCGATGGTGCAGAGCTGAATGTGCCGCCTTTGGGGAAACTTCGGTTGGTCAAATCCAAGTCGCTTGAAAATGGTGCAGCGGTCATGACGCTTAAGCTGCGCACGCCCAAGAACGCGTCACTGGCGGTCGCGCCCGACGACGATGCCTAGCGCCACATGACCATTATTCCTGATTGTCAGAGCTGACGTATGTCGTATCCAGAACTCTATATTCTTCGCCATGGCGAAACCATTTGGAACGCCGAAAACCGGATGCAAGGTGAGCTCAACTCGCCCTTAACGGAAAAGGGCCTGCGTGATGCGGCAAGGCAAGGCGCTATTCTGGCAGAGCTTGAGTTGAAGCGCTTTGCTTTTCTTAGCAGCCCACAAGGGCGTGCCTTTCAAACGGCGGGTATCGCGCTTGCTGGCATTGCGGATCACATCCGCACGGACGACAGATTGCGGGAGATTGGAGTTGGAGACTGGTCTGGTCTTTTGCGTGACACGTTGCCAACACCCAAAAGACCGCACACATCACAATACGAAATTGCCCCGAATGGCGAAGGTTTTGCCCGTCTCAAGCTGCGCTGTCAGGACTTTCTGTCCGATTTGAGCGGCCCTGCCGTGCTTGTCACCCATGGGATCACCAGCAGCATGATCCGCGGCTTGGTTGTCGGCGAAAAGGCCCATGCAGTACCCGATACGCATGGTGGGCAGGGGCGCGTCTACCATCTTAAAGACGGTGAACAATTCCTGTTGGAATGAGGCTTGCACTGTCCGCACGGCTGGTCTAAACGATGCGGCGTCGGGTGATTAGCTCAGTTGGTAGAGCGCTTCCTTTACACGGAAGATGTCGGGAGTTCGAGCCTCTCATCACCCACCATACCTCAGCTTGATATTCGTCGCCTCACACCAAACCTATGGTTCTGTGCGTGTTTGCACAATTTCTCTTCGTGGAGCGGTCTAGCATTCAACTTGGCCCGATATATCTTTCCTTCTGTACCCATAAAGGAGCAAAGCGATGAGCTGGAACCCCGCCCTTGATCCTGACTGCCCGACCGGCGATGCCGTTGACGCGATTGAAACCGTGATCGTGCCCCGTGCCCGTGACTTGGGCGGCTTTGAGGTCCGCCGCGCGCTGCCTGCACCGCGCCGTCAGATGGTCGGTCCCTTTATCTTCTTTGACCAGATGGGCCCTGCGGAGTTCGTCACAGGTCAGGGAATGGATGTGCGTCCGCACCCCCACATAGGGCTGGCCACGGTGACGTATCTGCATCGCGGCGCTATCCACCACCGCGATAGTCTTGGCACTGACCAATGGATCGAACCGGGGGCGATGAACCTGATGATTTCGGGCCACGGGATCACCCACTCGGAACGCATGGATGGCGAGGCAATGAAGAAACCACAGAGCCTGTTTGGTATTCAGTCCTGGATTGCCTTGCCCAAAGGGGCCGAGGATCGCGAGGCGGCGTTTATTCACGCGCCCAAGGGTGACCTGCCTGTGATGGAGGGAGAAGGTAAACAAGTGCGCCTGATCATGGGCGACGCTTACGGCGAACGCGCGCCGGTCGAAACGCCGTCTGAGATGTTTTACCTCGACGCCGTGTTGGCGGCAGGCGCGGGCCTGCCACTGCCCGACAATCACGAGGACCGTGGGGCCTATGTGCTTGAAGGCTCTGTGGAAATCGCAGGCGAGACCTATGATCAGGGCCGCATGATGGTATTCCGCCCCGGTGATCGCGTGAGCATGAAAGCGGGCTCACAAGGCGCGCGCGTGATGTTGCTGGGCGGTGCCACGATGGAAGGCGAGCGCTATATCTGGTGGAATTTCGTGGCCTCAAGCAAGGAGCGCATCGAAGAGGCAAAAGAGGCTTGGCGCGCCGGCGATTGGCAAAACGGACGCTTTCAATTGCCGCCCGGCGATGACGCGGAATTTATTCCACTGCCGGATCGCTAAGGGCGCTTGACGGGGCGCGTTCCCCCACTTAGAAGCAGCCCACGTTCGGTCGCGATGCCGAACAAGTAGATGCGCGGTTGTAGCTCAGCTGGTTAGAGTACCGGCCTGTCACGCCGGGGGTCGCGGGTTCGAGCCCCGTCAACCGCGCCATTTTCTTTTATTTATGTTGATTGCTCTGCTGACCGCGCGGAGACTAAAAGCTATTGATAGTCGAACTGCTGCAGAACGAGGCCGGTCATCTCTTCCAGACGACGGTTGCTGTCAGCAAACCGGTTCTCATAAGCGTCATCAATTTGTTTGCGCCATGTCGTCTCAATGCGCCGGTCCAGCGCTGCAGGGGCGAGCCGGTTTATGATGTTCAGTACCTTGTCGACCACACGATGTGTCAGGCTGCGCTGAAACGTTAGAGGGCTGACTGTATAGAGCCCATTAAGCACTCTCGCTACCGTTAAGGCCGTTGCACCCCGTCCCACGTTGCGAGGTGCTGCGTCAACGTTCGTCGCGTCGGGGCGGTCCATCAGGCGACATATCACATTGGCATAACCAACAGGATCACTGCGCAGCATTTCGAGGGGCAAGGCCGTGCAGTTTGCTGCGCCGAAAGTGTTCCGGTAATGGGCGAGAGCGATGTCGTAACACAGAAACTCTGGCCGCAAGATCGGTCGCATTGAAAGCTCTTCTTTGCCAGTGCCGATGAAATCGCGCATCCTGTAGCGCCCATAGCGCAGGGCCTCGCGGTAGCCGGACAAAGCGAACCCCTCTTGGCGTCGGATGGTGATCAGCACTTTGACGTCCAGATCAAGCTGTTTCAGCTGCGCCAAAATCGCGGGGCCGCAGTAGTCGGACACCAAAGGGTCGCCCAAAAGGGTTTCTTCGGACCACACAGGGATAAGCCCGCGCATGCGAATTGGTTCCTCAAGTGCGCGCATCTCGGTTTTCAGGGCTTCGGCGTCAAAGTCATAGTCATTGCGGGCACGAAACCAACTGACGAGCAGTGCACGGTTTTGATCCCCGCCCACCAATGCAAATCCCAAGCTTTCATCAGCAAAGATGGTTTGCTGCAAATAAGTGGTGCCGGTCTTGATGTAGCCGACGTGAAGAAGTGCTGGACCCTGGTAACCGGCTGTTTCAGATGCACTCATAATTCACTCAATCCCAATACCGTAGCTATGGTGTCTTAGCATGGTCGTTGGCGCAGTGTACCCCGAATTCTGTCGTAGCGGTAAGCTTGGGTTTCAGCCAAATCAACAGCGTAGCTTTCCTCATTCCATCGGATCAATCGCATTTGCCAGCTTGATCAAATTGGTTGCGTAAAAACCTGCGGTGTTGATGCAATTTGTTTCTATCATCCTAAGACCCTCCGATGTCTTGCAGACATCAATGACATAGGCGCGGGCATCGCTGGGGTTTGCGTCAACAAGGTGTTGAGCATAGGCAAGCGCGTCATCTGTTCCAAAAAGTGAGGCAATTCTTGATCCACCTTGAACCTAAGACGTCATTGCATCCAAAATGCGTGCCCAGCTTCTGATCCCCTTATGGAATGACGACAGGTCATATTTTTCGTTGGGTGAGTGGATGGCGTCGTCGTCTTTTCCAAAGCCAATCAGCATCGCGTCCATGTCCAGGATGTCCTTGAAATGTCCTGCAATTGGGATGGACCCGCCGCAGCCGACGTAGGCCGCGGCGTTGGGCCATTCGTCGGATAGGGCTTTGCGCGCTTGATCGAAGGCGGGGTGCGTTGTTGTCATTTGCCCGGCGGCACTTGCCCCATGGTCGCTGAAGCTGACCGAACAATCGGCGGGCAGCATGCTTTGGACCATGTTGCGGAAACTCTCGCGGATTTTCAGCGGGTCCTGCGTGCCGACAAGGCGGAAGCTGATTTTGGCGTGCGCTTCGGACGGTAGCACTGTTTTGAAACCGTCGCCTGTGTAACCGGACCACATGCCGTTCACTTCGCAGGTGGGGCGTGACCAGATCATCTCCAGCGGGCGGCGACCGACTTCGCCTGCGGGCTCGGACAGGCCGACTTCACCAAGGAAGTGTTTTTCGTCGAATTTCAGGTCGTCCCATGCCGCGGCAAGTTCGTTGGAAAGCTCCGGTACACCGTCGTAGAACCCCGGCACGGTGATCCGTCCGTTGTCGTCATGCAGGGCTGCGATGATGCGTGCCAGAACGCGGGCAGGGTTCATGGCCAGCCCGCCATACATGCCAGAGTGCAGGTCTTTGTCGGGCCCCGTGATAGTTAGTTCTTCGCCCAAGAGACCGCGCAGTTGGGTGATGATCGCAGGTGTGCTGTCGCCGTAAAGGCCGGTGTCACAGATCAGTGCGATATCGGCTGTCAGTTCCTCGCGGTTTTCTTCCATGAAGGGGGTGAGAGAGGGTGAACCTGATTCCTCTTCGCCTTCGAAAAAGATCGTAATGTTGGCGGGCAGGGTGCCGTGCTCTGCTTTCCATGCGCGGCAGGCTTCGACAAAAGTCATCAGCTGCCCTTTGTCGTCTGACGATCCGCGGCCGCGAATGACTTGGCCTTTGGCGGTGTCTTCGACTTGCGGGTCAAAAGGGTCGCGGTCCCATAATTCAAGTGGATCAACGGGTTGCACGTCGTAGTGGCCGTAAAACAGAATGTGCGGGCCGTCGCCACCGGTATGGGCCACGACCATCGGGTGTCCTGTCGTGGGCCGCTTGGAGGCCTCGAACCCGATGGATTGCAGGTCAGCAACAAGCCAGTCGGCTGCGGTGTCACAATCGCTTTTGTAGGCGGGATCGGTCGAGATGGAGGGAATGCGCAAAAGCTCTAGGAGGCGCGCAGTCGCTTGGGGCAGGTCCGCGTCAATACGGGCGAGCACGGGGGTGAGGGTCATGGCTGTTACCTACTTCTTAAGTGTTTCGCGTAACGTTGTCGGAATTGCGCATTAGGTCAATGGCGCAAAAAGAGGTGCGCTGCGACTCGCGCCTTTGGCGCTGACCCCGAAGTTTGATTGGACGCGGAAAATGATCAGTTTGGATATTTTTACGCAGCCTTTGATGCAAATCAATGAAGCACGTCGTCAGACCTTTCATCAATGATGTGACGTGTCGCGACACTTTGTAACGTCTTGCCCCGTGCTGTCGCGCTCTATATGAGGTTTAGAACGATTCAAAGGCCTGCCGAAAGGGTGGTTTTTGTACCGAAGTAAAGGACGACGACGTGGACTATAACGCCCAGTTGGATACAGCGATTGAACGTTTGCACGAAGAAGGTCGCTATCGGACTTTCATCGACATTGAACGAAAACGCGGTCAGTTTCCCCATGCAACATGGCGAAAGCCTGATGGCTCTGATGCCCCCGTAACGGTGTGGTGCGGTAACGACTATCTTGGCATGGGTCAGCATCCGTCCGTATTGGCGGCGATGCATGAGGCGATTGATGCAACCGGTGCGGGCTCTGGCGGGACACGTAATATTTCCGGCACGACGGTCTATCACAAGCGGCTTGAGGCAGAGTTGGCCGATTTGCATCGCAAGGAAGCGGCCTTGCTTTTCACCTCCGCCTATATCGCCAATGACGCCACGTTAAGCACACTGCCAAAGCTGTTTCCCGGTTTGATCATCTATTCTGACGCTTTGAACCACGCGTCGATGATCGAAGGTGTTCGTCGCAACGGCGGTGCCAAACGCATTTTCCGTCACAATGATGTGGCCCACCTGCGCGAGCTGCTGGCGGCTGACGATCCTGCCGCGCCAAAGGTGATTGCATTTGAATCGATCTATTCGATGGATGGCGATTTTGGCCCGATTGAAGAGATCTGCGATCTGGCGAATGAATTTGGTGCGCTGACCTATATCGACGAAGTGCACGCCGTTGGCATGTACGGCCCCCGCGGCGCGGGTGTGGCCGAGCGTGATGGGTTGATGGGGCGCATCGACATTATCAACGGCACACTGGCGAAAGCCTATGGTGTGATGGGCGGTTATATCGCGGCAAGCGCGAAAATGTGTGATGCAATAAGATCTTATGCGCCAGGATTCATCTTTACCACATCCTTGCCGCCCGCTGTTGCAGCCGGTGCTGCGGCCTCGGTTGCGCATCTGAAAACCGATCAAGCATCGCGCGAACGGCATCAGACGCAGGCAAAAATTCTTAAGCTGCGGCTGAAAGGGATGGGTCTGCCGATCATTGACCATGGCAGTCATATCGTGCCGCTGATCGTGGGCGACCCTGTTCATACAAAGAAATTGTCAGATATGTTGTTGTCCGAGTTCGGAATTTACGTGCAACCGATCAACTTTCCCACGGTTCCACGTGGGACAGAGCGGTTGCGGTTTACGCCTTCACCCGTACATGGCCCACGTGAAATGGATGCTTTGGTGGGCGCTTTGGATGATCTTTGGTCACACTGTGCGCTAAATCGCGCTGAGCTTGCCGGATAACATAATATAGACCTGTGCATAACTTTGTAGGACGTGTTATTTAAGTGCTAGGCGCTTGTATTGTTTCGATTCGTTGGACGATTGGCGCTTAGGGGCATTGAGCGGCGGGACAGTCGATGATCGGGAAGACCTTCAAGCGTGCGGACGCGTCGGAGGACGTACAAACCATAGGGTTTGACGCCTACGATTTACGTTTGGGCGATTTGATGCGCGGTGAACGTGCGACAATGGGCAAAAGCCTGTTGGACGTCCAACGCGAGCTCAAGATCAAAGCCGCCTATATTGCCGCCATCGAAAATGCCGATCCTTCCGCTTTTGATACCCCCGGATTTATTGCGGGCTACGTGCGGTCATACGCCCGTTATCTGGGCATGGACCCCGATGACGCATTTGCGACTTTCTGCAAAGAAAGCGGATTTGTAACGGCGCATGGTATGTCTGCCGAGGCATCATCGCTAAAAGGAAAAAGTTTCGATCCTGCCTCAACGCCTTTGGGCAAAGATATTTTTTCATCCTCCGCCACGCCCTTTATTCCCGCAGGCGAGGCCGTGTTTTCAGGCGTTGAACCGCGCGCGATAGGCTCAGTTGCCGTATTGATCGCGCTGATCTCAGCCTTGGGATACGGTGGCTGGACCGTGCTGCAAGAGGTGCAAAAGGTACAGTTTGCACCGATCGAGCAGACACCCGTTGTCTTATCCGATCTCGACCCGCTGGCAGGTGCTACGAATGCGATTGAGACGAATGATGCTCTAGCCGGTTTTCAGGCTCCAACAGCACAGGCGTTGGATCGGCTTTATCGGCCACAAGCTTTGGACGTGCCTGTGCTTGTGGCGCGTGATGCACCAATTTCGACACTCAGCCCAGGTACAATCGGAGCGCTGATGCCTGACGTGGGTGTACCGGAGGTGCCGGAACTGAGTGTTGCGAGTGCTGATTTGCCGACACCACCTGCGATCCAAGTCGTTGAACCGGATGTGCCCGAGTTGCAGTTGGTCGCTGTGCGCCCTGCGTGGGTCCGTGTACGCTCTGCCGATGGTACGGTGATTTTTGAAGGTGTGATGGAGCCGGGACAGAACTTTGTGGTTCCGGCAACAGAAGAACCTGCCACGCTGCGTGTGGGTGAAAGCGGCGCGATGTATTTTGCGGTGAACGGCGTGCATTATGGGCCGGTTGGCCCGTCGGGAGTTGTGACCTCGAACGTGGCTTTGACGACCCAAAGCCTGACAGAGACCTACGCCGTTGCCGATTTGACAGCGGATGATGATCTGGCCGAGATCGTCAATGTGGCTGAGGTCGCGGTGGACGAATAATCGCAGTCCCGAGCGCTTGCTGAGACGGCGCGCGCGGCATAGGTTACCGACAACAGATTTGTAGTCGAAAGCCGGAATTCCGATGTCTTTGAACCATATTCGCCCTTGGCGTAACATCTACCGCCGCAAATCGCGTCAGATTATGGTGGGCAATGTGCCTGTAGGGGGTGACGCGCCGATTTCCGTGCAAACCATGACGAACACGTTGACCACGGATGTCAAAGGGACGATCGCGCAGGTGAACGCCGCAGCCGAGGCAGGTGCAGACATCGTGCGTATTTCTGTGCCGGACGAGGCATCAAGTGCGGCGCTGAAGCTGATCGTGCCGGAAGTATCTGTGCCTATCGTGGCCGATATCCACTTTCACTACAAACGCGGGATCGAAGCGGCAGAGGCGGGGGCCGCCTGCCTGCGCATCAACCCCGGTAACATCGGTGACGAAAAGCGCGTGAAAGAAGTGATCAAGGCAGCCCGCGATCATAATTGTTCGATCCGCATTGGCGTGAATGCCGGTTCCTTGGAAAAGCACCTGCTGGACAAATATGGTGAGCCTTGCCCCGATGCGATGGTGGAAAGCGGACTCGATCATATCAAGATACTGCAGGACAATGATTTCCACGAATTCAAGATTTCTTGCAAAGCCTCTGACGTGTTTATGGCGGCCGCCGCCTATCAACAGCTGGCCGAGGCGACGGATGCGCCTATCCACCTGGGCATCACTGAGGCGGGTGGTCTGATCAGCGGCACTGTTAAATCTGCCATTGGCATGGGCAACCTGTTGTGGATGGGAATTGGTGATACGATCCGTGTTTCATTGTCGGCTGATCCCGTCGAAGAGGTGAAGATGGGTTTCGAGATTTTGAAATCGCTCGGCCTGCGCCATCGCGGTGTGAACATCATCTCCTGCCCGTCTTGCGCGCGTCAGGGGTTTGACGTGATCAAGACAGTAGAAGCGCTCGAAAAGCGACTGGAACATATCAAGACACCGATGTCGCTGTCGATCATCGGCTGTGTGGTGAATGGCCCCGGTGAGGCGCTGATGACTGATGTGGGCTTTACCGGCGGTGGTGCCGGGTCTGGCATGGTCTATCTGGCCGGCAAGCAAAGCCATAAGCAGTCTAACGACGAAATGATCGAACATATCGTTGAGCAGGTCGAAAAGAAGGCTGCTGAACTCGAAGCGCAAAAGGACGTGGCTGCAGAGTAGCCGCAGACCCGCAAGTCTGTCGCGTATCGGTGTTTCACGCGCAAGCGCCCTTTCATTTTCCGGTGATGTTAGGCCTTGCCTACAGGTAGTTGCATTGTTTCTGGCGCTATTGGGCCTAGTTCTATGATTACATCATCAAGTTCAACGGATCGGGAGGATTACATGAAATACCTTGCTCAAGTTATTGCCGCAGCCACCCTGCTTGCCAGCCCATCCTTTGCAGACGGGCATCGCAGCCCGGCGCCTGAGGGTGCAAAAGCCTATATCATTTCGCCAACCGATGGGGCGACCGTGCCAAACCCGGTCACGATTGTGTTCGGGCTTGAGGGCATGGGTATAGCGCCCGCAAATGTTGAGATCGAGAATACGGGCCATCACCATTTGCTGATCAATATCGACCCTACGACGCTTGATATGGAGGCTGGTCTGCCTGCAACTGATCAGATTGTTCACTTTGGTGGTGGTCAGACACAGGTGACCAAGGATTTGCCTGCCGGCACCCATACGCTGCAACTCTTGCTGGGTGATTGGACACATGTACCTCATGACCCGCCTGTCATGAGCGAAGCGATCACCATTACGGTAAACTGAATGGACCGACAGTGCGGTGGTTTTGACGTCTCGTAAAGCGTTACACGGCGCTTGCCCATTGACGCCCCCCGCCTTGCAGGGGCAAACAGACCTCAAAGCAGTTGAGGCAGGCCATGAGACGCTCAAACAGAGGTGATGTTGATCCGTTCATTGTGATGGATGTGATGGAAGCCGCCCGCAAAGCGGAAGAGGCCGGGCGGCATATCATCCATATGGAAGTCGGCCAGCCGGGGACGGGTGCGCCGGAGGCGGCGAAGGCCAAGCTGATTGCAGATATGGCTGATCCGCTGGGATATACCGTCGCCCTTGGGCTGCCCGCGTTGAAGGAACGCATCGCGCAGCATTATGCGGATTGGTACGGCGTGTCGCTTGATCCGGCCCGCGTTGTGATCACCAGCGGCGCATCGGGAGCCTTCCTGCTGGCGTTTTCGGCGCTTTTTGACAATGACGCGCGGGTCGGATTGGGCACGCCATGCTATCCATCATACCGTCAGATTTTGAAGGCCGTCGGTCTGTCACCGGTCGATATTCCTACAACATTTGCGCAGCGGTTTCAGCCTCTGCCATCTGATGTGGCCGCGCATGATCTCGATGGCTTGATCGTTGCCTCCCCTGCCAACCCGACAGGCACGATGTTGGATCGTGCCGGGCTGGCTGCTTTGGCTGCGGCGTGTCAGGCGCAGGGTGCCGCGCTGATCTCGGATGAGATTTATCATGGCATTGATTATGACACGTCCCCTGTCAGCGCGTTGCAGGTGACTGATGAGGTCTATGTCGTCAATTCGTTCTCCAAATACTTTTCGATGACCGGCTGGCGCGTGGGCTGGATGATTGTGCCGCACGATCACGTGCGGCAGGTCGAACGACTGGCCCAGAACATGTTTATTTGCGCCCCCCATGCCGCCCAACGGCTGGCTTTGCACGCGATGGATTGCACGGATGAGTTAGAGGCGAACAAGGCGGTCTATCAAGCTAATCGCGCGTTGATGATTGATGGGTTGCAGGCGGCGGGTTTGACCCGGTTTGCCCCGCCAGATGGTGCGTTTTATGTTTATGTGGATGTGTCCGAATACACCGATGATGCCTTGGCCTTTGCGGCTGAAATCCTTGATCAGGCAGGCGTCGCCGTGACCCCGGGTCTTGATTTTGATGCGGCCCGTGGTCACCACTGGCTGCGGTTTTCCTATGCAAGATCAACTGCGGATATCACCGAAGGACTGGACCGTCTGGGCCGCTTCATGAAGGCGCGCGCGGCATGATCCGCTGGATCCTTGCGTTCTTCCTCGCAGCCAATGTTGCGGCGGCGCAGGTCAGTGTTGATCCTGAGCGGACGGCGGTACGTGACGGGTGGTGGACGCTTGAGGTGAAACTGGGGCTCAGCCAGATCACCCCGTATCGCGTGTTTACGCTGGATCAGCCGCGCCGCTTGGTGCTGGATTTTGAAGGGGTGACTTTTGGGGCGATCGAACCTCTGAATGTCTTATCAGGTAATCGGGCGACCGCCGTGCGGGTAGGCCCGTTGCGCCCCGGTTGGTCGCGCATGGTGGTCGATCTGGCGGAACCACTGGTGATCGCTGAGGCTGGGATGGTGACGGTGGCTGAGGGCGCTGACCTGAAGGTCGTGCTGGAACGTGCGACTGCGGAAGAATTTGCAGCTAGCGCCGGTGCGCCGCCTGATCCGGGTTGGGAGGTCGTGACGGGATTTGACCCGCAGGTCGCGGCACAACTGGCCGAGAGCGAGGACTTTGTCGTTGTGATTGATCCGGGGCACGGCGGTATTGACCCCGGCGCCAATCAAGGTGGCATCAAAGAAGCCGATTTGATGCTGGTTCTGGCCGAGGAACTGGCGGTGATGCTGCGCGATCTTGACGGTGTGCGCCCGGTGCTGACCAGAGAAGGCGATAATTTTGTGCCGCTGTCAGCTCGGATGACGATTGCGCGGCGGGTGGGTGCTGATCTGTTTATCTCGCTCCACGCGGATGCGTTGGACGAGGATGAGGCGCAGGGAGCATCTGTTTATACATTATCTGCGGATGGTGGGTCCGATGCTGCACGCCGCATTGTCGAACGTCATGAGCGCGGTGATTTGCTGGCAGGTGTCGATCTGAGTGCAGCAGAGGACCGAGTGGCGAAGGCCTTGATGGATTTGGCGCGTGCGGAAACCGGGCCAGCGGGCCGCCGGTTTGCGGATGCCTTGGTGTCTTCGATGCGCGCCGAAGGAGTGCGTTTGAACACGCGCCCGCGCCGCGAAGGGCAGTTTGCAGTACTGACTGCGGCTGATTTTCCGAGTGTGTTGGTCGAAGCAGGCTTCTTATCGAATGCTGATGATCGTGCCGTGTTGGCAAGTGCGGAAGGCCGGGCACGGATTGCCCGCGCTATCCGGGATACGATCGCGCTGATGGCCCGTTAGGGGCGGTATTGCGCCAGCCAGACAGTGTGCTGCCCGCAGTCGGGGTCCTCAGGGGTGTAGTAAAGGACCTTGAACCCGGCGTCTTCAAGCAAGCTACGGTATTCTGCCGGATCAAGGGATGCGTGGTAGATGGGTTCATCGGCGACGGTGCCAATGGCTTCGCCTGCCATATGGCCTGAGGTGAACATCAAGGCGGCACGCGGGGCGGCATGCGCTGCAAAGGTTGCAAACATAGGCCGCTGGTCTTCGGCTGAAAGGTGGAAAAAGCTGTCCCATGCAAGGATAGCATCGAATGAGTGATCAAGGGCGAGGCCGCGCATATCAGTCTGAACGATGTCCGCTTTCGGTAGCGCCTTTGCATAAAGCGCGGTCATCGTCGCAGCGGCATCAACACCGGTCATGCTTGCGCCTCTTTCCGCCAGATAAGTCGCTATCGGCTGACCAGAGCCACAACCCAGGTCAAGTACCCGCACCGGGCCGGTGCTGCGGGGCGCTGCGGTCAAGAAACGGTCCAACCACTTCTTTTCAAACAGGTTACGGTTGCGGTGTTTGGCCCAGGTTTGGCCAACACGCTCATAGGTCGGAATAACATCTTGTGCACGCATGGCGTCTGAATGCAGCGTTGCGAAACGCTGCGCAAGAGCTCATGAGAAAGTGAGCGATTTGGCGGCATCTTCTGGCCGAACGCGGCATTTGGCCTTTTGACCCGGGGCCTTCGGGCGCGTATACCGTTGCCAAACAATCAGGGCTGGGCCAGTTTACGTGTTGCGCTTTATCTTCTCATTCCTCGGCGGACTTTTCACGCTGCTGACCCTTGGCCTGATCATGGGTGCGCTGGCGATTGGCGGCGTGCTCTATTTGTATGGCCGCGATTTGCCCAGTTATGAGACGCTTTCGCAGTACACCCCCAAGACAATCAGCCGGATTTATTCAGCCGAAGGCCAGATTATCGACGAATTCGCGGTCGAGCGGCGTTTGTTTACACCGGCCGAAGAAATTCCCGATATCGTCAAGCAGGCGTTCATTTCTGCTGAAGACAAGAATTTCTACGAACACTCCGGCTATGACGCGATGGGCATGGTGTCGGCCTTTGTCGATGCGGTGGAATCGCGCGGAGAGAACGTGCGTGGTGCTTCGACCATCACGCAGCAGGTGATGAAGAACTTTTTGCTGGATGGCTCGCGCTCGGTTGAGCGGAAGATCAAAGAGATTATCCTGGCCGTCCGTATCGAAGGCGCGATGCCGAAAGAGCGTATTCTAGAGCTTTATCTGAATGAGATTTTTCTGGGTCAGAACAGTTTTGGTGTGACGGCGGCGGCGTTGACATACTTCAATAAGCCACTGACCGAACTGACACCCGGAGAGGCTGCCTATCTGGCCTCACTCCCCAAATCACCCAGCAACCGCCACCCGGTCCGTGACCGGGATGCTGCGATTTTCTGGCGCAACAACACCCTGCGCGAGATGTTCGAGAACGGCTATATTGATCAGGCCACCTATGACGCAGAGCGCGAGGCACCGCTTTTGTCCGTGCAAGGCGGGGACTTTGACGACTTCCGCGACAGCCTGCCCGAGCGTGACTACTTTACCGATGAAATCCGTCGCCAGCTGAGCCAGAACTTTGGCGAAGAGGAATTCTTTTCGGGTGGCCTGTCGATCCGCGCGACCGTTGATCCGGAGTTGCAGATCACCGCCCGCCATTCGCTGCAACGCGCGTTAGAGGACTATGACCGCGAACAGGGTATCTGGCATGGGACTGAGCTGACAATTCCCGAGGACGCTTTGAGCGCCGAACAATGGCGCGTTGCGCTGTCCGCGGTGAATGCTCCGCGCGATATTGATCTGGACGGGCAATGGTATCCTGCGGTGATCCGCGATGTGGCCGAGAACACGTTGACGATTGGCATTGAAGGTGTGCAGGAAACCGATGCTGAGCCCTTTGTCGTTCCGCGCGAAGACATTCGCTGGCTTGTGGGTGATTTCTTTGACAACTTCACGCCCGGCGACGTTGTGCATGTGCGCCGCCTGCTGAATGGTGACGGCAATTTTGTGCGTTGGTCATTGCGTCAGGTGCCGGAAGTGCAGGGCGGTTTCATGGCGATGGACGTCAATACCGGACGCGTGATCGCGATGCAGGGTGGGTTCAGCTATCAGCATTCGGTCTTTAACCGTGCGACTCAGGCGCAGCGTCAGCCGGGGTCTTCGTTCAAGCCGTTTGTTTATGCCGCCGCACTCGACAGTGGCTATTCGCCTGCAACAATTATCGTTGATGCGCCGATCACGATCAATACGCCACAAGGCACGTGGCGCCCGCGCAACTCATCAAACCAGTTTTACGGGCCGACGCCGATGCGTACAGGGATCGAACGGTCGCGGAACCTGATGACCATTCGTCTGGCCCAAGAGATCAGCATTGATACGGTTGGCCGCTATGCCGAACGCTTTGGCGTTTATGAAAACATGAACCGCGTGCTTGCCGCCTCGCTTGGCTCGGATGAGACGACATTGTTCAAGATGGTTGCAGCCTACGCGATGTTCGCCAACGGTGGTGAGCGGGTTGAGCCGACGTTGGTGGACCGTGTGCAAGACCGTTATGGCCACACTGTTTATCGCCATGATCAGCGCACTTGTCTGGACTGCGACCAAACGACGTTGCCCGAAGGCGATGCGCCGCGCATCATGACCAACCGCGACCGTGTGATGAATGAAATCACCGCCTATCAACTGACATCCATGATGAAGGGCGTCGTGGATCGCGGCACGGCAAGCGGTACCGTCAACCTACCGGTCCCGATTGCAGGTAAGACCGGCACGACCAATGATGCCAAGGATGTTTGGTTTGTGGGCTTTTCATCCAACATCGTGGCCGGTTGCTATATCGGGTATGACACACCACGCAGCTTGGGTCGTGGTGCCTCGGGTGGTGGTTTCTGCGGGCCGGTGTTCAACCAGTTCATGGGCGAAGCGATCGAGAAATACGGCTCGGGCTCATTCCGCGCCCCGGCTGATTGCCAGTTCATCAACATTGACCGGTTCAGCGGTGCGCGCCTGCCGATTGGTGCGTCCGGCGATAACGTCGTGACCGAATGCTTCCGTCCGGGCGAAGAGCCACTTTTCGGGATCATGTTTGATGGCGGCTTTGCAATGGGGGTTGATCTGCCGCTCTTTGATGATGTGCCGCGCACCCAACGTGAGGTCACGACATCCACCGGTGAAACCGCGACCGTGGGCGACAAGGCAACCTTTGGCACCCTGTCCACGGGCGGTCTTTACTGACCAAGCTTGTGGCGGGCCGGGTGGCGCGCTAAGACCATCAAACATTCAAACTTTTGACCATAAGACAGGTGCCCCATGCGCGCGGAAATGCAAAATACTGTGGAAGCGATTGAAAAATCGCTCGCTCTGCTGGCGCAGCGGATGGACCGTGAAACGGCACCGCACCGGCTGGAAGAATTCAATGCGCGCGTTGAGGATCCGACGTTGTGGGATGATCCTGAGGCGGCCCAAAAACTGATGCGTGACCGGCAGTTGCTGGTCGATGCGATGGGCAACTATGACAGCATCAGTCAAGAGATGTCCGATAACATCGAGCTGATCGAATTGGGCGAGATGGAGGGTGACGCGGAGGTCGTAACCGAGGCAGAGAATGCGCTTCTTGTCCTTGCGGACAAGGCCGCCAAGAAAGAGCTTGAGGCGCTCTTGGATGGCGAGGCTGACGGCAATGACACCTTCCTTGAAATCAACGCCGGTGCGGGCGGAACTGAGTCTTGCGATTGGGCCAATATGCTGGCGCGCATGTATGTCCGTTGGGCTGAAAAGAAAGGCTATAAGGTCGAATTGCAGGCCGAACAGTCGGGCGATGAGGCCGGGATCAAATCCGCCTCTTACAAGATCAGCGGGCATAACGCCTATGGCTGGTTGAAGTCGGAAAGCGGCGTGCATCGTCTGGTGCGGATTTCGCCCTTCGATAGTGCCGCAAAGCGCCACACATCATTTACATCCGTCAAGGTCTATCCGGTTGTCGATGACAATATCGAGATCGAAGTGAACCCCGCTGACATCCGTCTGGATACCTATCGGTCCTCGGGGGCCGGTGGTCAGCACGTGAACACGACTGATTCCGCCGTGCGGATTACCCACATCCCGACCGGGATTGTTGTGACAAGTTCGGAAAAGTCACAGCACCAGAACCGCGATATCGCGATGAAGGCATTGAAATCGCGCTTGTATCAGATCGAGTTGGACAAGCGGTCTGCGCTGGTCAATGAGGCGCATGAAAATGCGGGCGATGCGGGTTGGGGCAACCAGATCCGGTCTTATGTCTTGCAGCCTTATCAGATGGTCAAAGACCTACGGACCAGCTTTGAAACCTCGGACACCAAAGGTGTGCTCGATGGTGATCTGGATGGGTTTATGGCCGCAACCCTCGCGATGGATGTGTCCGGCAAAAGCAGGGCAGAGGCGAACGCCGAGTAAGCCCCCTTGCCAATTGCGCGGGCTTGAGGCGATGATACCCCCGAAGGTCCAAGGCGTGGGGAGGCGTGGCGTGACTTCTACCAATACTCTGAGTGGCGGTGCCGAAAAGCTGGTGGTCCAACAGATTGTAATGGCCGATATCATGGCCAGCCTGCGTGCAGGCCTGGGTGATTTCCGCCGCGCACCGCAGTTTGGGCTGTTCTTCAGTGCGGTCTATGTCGTCGGCGGTTTTTTGATGCTCTGGATCGGGGCGGGGCATGTGACATGGACACTTGCGACGTCCTTGGGTTTTCCTTTGCTGGCCCCGTTTGCCGCTGCGGGGCTGTACGAGGTCAGCCGCCGCATGGAGGCGGGTGAAGCGCTGGCATGGGGCGGAGTGCTGGGCATTGTCTGGAATGAACGGACCCGGCAGTTGCCGTGGCTGGGCGCGATCATTGTCATCTACTTTCTGTTCTGGACCTTTCTTGCCCATATGATCTTTGCCTTGTTCATGGGGCTTTCGACGATGACCAATATCAGCCAGAGTTTGGATGTGTTTCTGACGCTCAATGGCATTGCGATGATTGTGGTTGAACTGGTTGTGGGGGCTGTGCTGGCGTTTGTGCTGTTTTCGATGACTGTCGTCAGTCTGCCGCTGGTGCTGCATCGCGAAGTGGATTTTGTAACGGCGATGCTAACCAGCATGAAGGTGGTCCGTATGAACCTTTTTGTTATGCTGGTCTGGGCGATGATCATCGCGGTGCTGTCGTTGCTGGCGCTGCTGCCGTGGTTTTTAGGACTGATGGTGGTCCTGCCAATACTGGGTCATGCAACATGGCATTTGTATAAGCGCGCCTTGGCTTAAACGCAAAAAGGGCGCCCTGCAGGACGCCCAATTTCAGAAGCTTTCAGCTGCTTTAAGCCTTCGGATCAGTCGCCGCAGCAGTGGTCGGCATTTTCTTGGACCCTGTCGCCAGTGGATCGTCCTGACGCTGCACGGAACCTTCAAAATGTGCGCCACTTTCAATCGCGATTGTCTTGTGGATGATGTCACCCTCAACACGTGCGGTTGATGTCAGGCGAACCTTCAGGCCACGGACGCGGCCGACAACGCGACCGTTGACGACGACGTCATCTGCAACAACTTCACCTTTGACCGTCGCACCTTCGCCAACCGTCAGTAGGTGCGCGCGGATGTCGCCCTCAACCTGGCCTTCGACCTGAATATCGCCGCTTGTCTTCAGGTTGCCCGTGATCAGTAGATCAGAGGACAGCATGGATGGTGCAGGCTTTGCCTTTGGCGTGGCAGATGCCTTGTAATCAGAACCTGCGGACTTTGCAGTGTCTGTGCCTTTGGCCGTGTCGGTTTCGGACGTTTTGGGTCCGGGCTCGTTGATTTTGGATTTAGAAAACATCTTGTCCAGCTCTTATATAAGTCATGGGGTTGACGGGGTTGCCGTTGACACGGACCTCGTAGTGAAGGTGGGGTCCGGTTGAACGACCAGAATTCCCCATAGCACCAATTCGTTCACCGCGCGAGACCCTTTGGCCCACGCGTACATCCATGGTGTTTAGATGCGCGTAACGTGTTTCGATGCCAAAGTCGTGGCGGATTTTGATAAGGCGGCCATAACCGGATGCCCAGCCTGCGTGGCTGATCACGCCGTCGGCGGTCGCATAGATCGGTGTGCCGATGGGTCCTGCAAAGTCCGTGCCTGCGTGCAGGCGTCCCCACCGAGGCCCAAAGCCCGATGTATAGCGGAAGTTTGCTTTGACCGGGATTGAGAAGGGCGCTTTTTCAGCCGCGATCCGGTACAGGTTGATCCGGTCCATCGCTGTCAGGATTGCATTGGCGCGCAGCGCATCAGGATCAGGTGTGCCGCCGCGTGTCGAAAACTGGATCGGTGTCAGCGGCCCACCGGTGCCGGAATAGCCCCGGCGCACCTGATCAATCAGGTTGTCGGGGTTCATGCCAGCGGCGCGGAACATATCATCAAGTGGTTCGACCGAGACAAGCATTGCCTCTTCCAACTGGCGAAAAATCTGGTCGTTGCGTTCTTGCAAGAGGCGCAGTTCAAGCTGCATTTCTTGGGCTTGATCAATCGCAAACTCGGCATCCGCCGCGATTTGATCGCGCTCTGACGCGGTATCTGCCAGCGCGCTTGCCAGCAGACCAACCGTGCCTGCGGCATCATCGCTGATAGAGGCTGTGCCTTCGTCTTCGTTATCGGCGGACAGGGCTGCAACCTGCCGACGTGCGTCCTCGCGGGCGCGCATGGTATCGCGCAAAGTCGCTTGCACGACCTCAAGTCCGGTTTCCAATTCGCGCCGCTTTTCTTCGGTCGCGAGCAGTTCGGATTGCATGATCGAGATTTGCCGCAGCGCAGAGTTGAACCGCTCTTGTGCCGCCAAGGCTTCCATCGCGCGGGCATCGCGTTCGGTCGATAGCGCGTTGAGCCGTTGTTCATACGTCAGCTGATCGCGTTGAGCCTGAGCGCGGAAATTTCCTGCGCCAATGCTATCCATTAACAAAATGGCGGTTGCAATGATTGTCCAAGCCACAACAATGATACTGCCGGTCCAGGCCACAAGCTGCGTTTCAGGCTTGAGCCGGATGAAGCGTGTTTCACTATCCGAGCGGAGGAATAGCCGTCTTTCCGGAAAGACGCGTTCCAGCATGGTGTGGATGCGTGTTGTTAGTCGTGATCTCACGATAAAGCCTGTCCTGTCCCGTTTGCCCGTCTCCCGGAGCCCACCCGGTAGCGTTGCATATTCGTTTAAGTGCACCAGCCTGCACCTGCAAGATTATTGCGTCAATTTTATGGAGAGTACCTTATGTTTATTGGGGGCTGCGCGGGGAATTGCCTATTACTTGGATGACCCAGGGGTAGCTTGCGTCGTTCCGGCAAGGGGCCAGTAGAAGTCTGGTGGTATCCCGGCCTCGGCCCGCTTCTCTTCGTTGAACGGCGGTTTTAGGGGGCCGTGGAAGTATTTGCGCACAAGGCCGTGGAAAACGCCGGTTGGGTCCAGATCATGGCGTCCACAAAGGAAATGGAACCATTTGGACCCATAAGCGACGTGATGGACCTCTTCGGCATAGATCGTCTCTAGCGCCTCAACCGCTTGGGTCAGTTTCGCCTGCTTGAAGATCTTGATCATCCCCGGGGTGACATCCAGTCCGCGCGCTTCCAGCACCATCGGCACGACAGCCAGCCGCCCCATAAAGTCATCTACCGTGTCTTCGGCGGCACGCCACATGCCCGCATGGGCGGGCAATGCGCCGTAATGGCTGTCCAGTGCTTCAAGACAGTCGCACATCAGATTGAAATGTTTTGATTCTTCGTCGGCGGCTTTGACCCAGTCATCATAGTAACCAATGGGCATTTTGGTATCCGCAAACCGCGCGATGATGTCCCAATGCAGATCAACTGCGTTCAACTCAATATGGGCTACGGCGTGCAACAAAGCGATCTGTCCGGCAGCCGTGCCGGGTTTGCGGTGCGGCACATCACGCGGGCTGAGCAGTTCTGGTTTGTCAGGCCGTGCGGGGCGCAACGGGGGTTTGGTATTGCCGATGTTGATCGTTTCACCAGCATCGCGCGCCGCTTGCCACGTCGCTGCACACTGACGCGACAGGGCTGTTTTGGCCCGACCGTCAGCGGTGGTCAGTACCGCGACGGCCATTTCGGTTAGGGTCACAGTGCGCGGACCGCATCAAGAACGGCGTCAACATGACCAGGCACGCGGACTTTACGCCAGACCTGCGCAATCTTGCCTTCGGCGTCGATCAGATAGGTCGCGCGTTCGATCCCCATATAGGTTTTGCCGTACATGCTTTTTTCGACCCATGTCCCATAGCGTTCGCAGACGTCGCCTTCTTCGTCCGACAGCAATGCGATTTTGAGTTCGTGCTTTGCGACGAATTTGTCATGCTTTTTGACGCTGTCTTTCGACACACCGAGGATCACTGTGTCCAATGCCGCAAACGCATCTACGCTTTCGGTAAAGCCGATCGCCTCTTTCGTGCAGCCGGGTGTGTCGTCCTTGGGGTAGAAGTACAGCACCACCTTTTTGTCCGCAAAGTCGGACAGGTTCACAATCTCGCCGCCGTCGCGGGGGAGGCTGATGTCGGGGGCTTTGTCGCCAACGGCGGGTTGTGTCATGGGGTATCCTTCATCTGATCCGATTTCTTGGTTTTGTTTTAGTCCGCGACAGGCAAAGATAAAGACCAAAGGCAATGATCAGGCAAAGATGACCCAAGAGGACGCAACATCAGACCCCAAGGCTGAAAGGCCCAAAGCCATGCGCCGATGGGTGTTTTGGCTGCGCGCCGCGTTTGTTGTGTGCTTGCTGCCGCTGGTGTTTGTCGCGGCTGCCGCAGTCATGATTATTGATCGCGATATCACTGCTCCCAGTTGGATTACTGAGCGGATTGAGGCGCGCGCCGGTGATCTGCTGGATGATGCAACCTTGGAGTTTGGAGCGATCACTTTGCGTATTGGACGCGATCTGCACCCGACAGTCCGCCTTGTTGATACGCGGCTTGTGGGACCCGGTGGGCTGACGCTGACCCGCGTGCCGATTGTTGAGGGGCTGATTTCCCCACGCGGTCTGATTCTGCAGCAAGACGTGCTGATGCAAGAGGTCCGCTTGATCGGGGCGCAGGTGAACCTGCGGCGCGCGACAAACGGGGATGTATCCTTTGCCTTCAGTGCAGGTGGGAACGCCTTGGGTGAAGCCCCTTCGCTGCCCGCACTGCTTGAGCAGTTTGATCAGGTCTTTGAACGCCCCGCACTGGAGGCGCTGGAAAGCGTGCGCGCCGACGGGCTGATCATCAACTTTGATGATGCGCGCGCAGGGCGCAGTTGGATTGTCGATGGCGGAGTTGTCTCGCTTGATCTGCGCGGTGGCGAAACTGTAATGCGGGGGAACTTTTCGCTACTATCGGGCCGCGCGGGCGTCACAAACGTCAGCCTGACCTATAGCAGCCCGCGCGGCAGCCGCGCCGCAGAATTTGGCTTGAACCTTGATGATGCCGTGGCAAGCGATATCGCGGCGCAGTCGCCCGCGCTGAGTTGGTTGCGCGGTGTGGATGCGCCTATCACTGCGGCTTTGCGCACGCAGGTGGACGCCGACGGTGCCCTTGGCCCGCTGAACGCATCTTTGGAAATCGGGCAGGGGGTTCTGCAGCCCAATCCCGCAACCCAAGCCATCGCCTTTGAGGATGCCCGCGCCTACTTTACCTATGATCCGGCGCGCGATCTTATCGCTTTCAGCGACATCAGCTTGCAAACCGAATGGGGCAGTTTGCGCGCAGAAGGTGACGCGTATCTGCGCGAATTCCGCGATGGTCTGCCGCGTGCCTTGCTGGCCCAGTTTCAGTTCAGCGATATCGCCCTCAATCCCCCTGGATTTTTTGAAACGGCGCCGCAATTGCCTGAGGCGAGCATTGATTTGCGGCTGCGCTTTGACCCGTTCGCTGTCGAAATTGGCGAGTTTGTTGTGTTGGACGATGACACCCGCGTGCAGGGCAGCGGCGCAGTCACGGCCACCGATGCGGGCTGGCAAGTGGCACTTGACGCGCAAATCAACGAGATCACACCGGAACGTCTGGTCGCTTTTTGGCCGATTTCCATGAAGCCAAACGCGCGGCGTTGGGTTGTGAACAACTTCACTGATGGTGCTTTGTTTGATGTTGTGGCTGGGTTGCGCGCCGCACCTGGACGCGCCGCAGAGCTTGCTGTTGGGTTTGAGTTTGCAGGCAGTCAGATCAAGTTCTTGCGCGATATCCCTCCGATCCGGCAGGCCAAAGGTGTTGCCAGCATCGAAGATGCGCGCTTTGTCTTGAACCTTGACGCTGGCATTGTGACAGCACCCGAAGGCGGTCCGCTGCAACTGGCGGGGTCGCATTTCACTATTCAGAATATGCGGCTAAACCCATCACCGGCGGTACTTGAGCTGGCGATTGACAGCTCCCTGACCGCTGCGCTGTCGATCCTGAACCGTCGCCCGTTTCAGTATATGGACAAAGCAAATCTGCCTGTGACACTGGGTGATGGGCGCGCCTACACCCAAGGGCAGGTGACGTGGCCGCTGACACCACGCCCGACCCCTGACGATTTTGTTTTTGAGGTGACGTCCGAGATACGCAACGTGCGTAGCGAAAGATTGCTGCCCGGTAGAAGCTTTGCTGCACCGCGTCTGGATGTGACGGTCAGCAGGGCAGGCGTCAACATCGCAGGTCCTGTGCGCATTGGCGATGTCGCGGCGGTGGGCGCATGGGATCAACGCTTTGGCGATCCTGCGCGACCGGGCAGTCAAGTCATGGCGGATGTGGCCTTGTCACAAGCGTTTCTGGATGAGTTTGGTATCGCACTGCCGCCCGGCACGATTGACGGCAATGGTGCCGGAGAACTCTCGGTTGATTTTCAGGCCGGTGCGCCGCCAGCGTTTCGTTTGACCTCTGATTTGCTGGGGCTCAGCGTTGGTATCCCGGCGGTCGGTTGGGAAAAGGGGCCGAACACAGCTGGTAATCTGTTGGTCGCCGGAACGCTGGGTCCCGTACCCTTCATCGAAACACTTGAGATTGGTGGCGGTGGATTGCAGGCTTCAGGCCAGATCGACGTTGATGCCTCGGGCCGGTTGGAGGCGGCGATCTTTTCGCAATTGCGCATAGGCGATTGGTTTGATGCGCCCATCACGTTGCGGGGGCGCGGGGTCGGGCAGCCGCTGGGTGTTGAAATACGCGGTGGGTCACTTGATTTGCGCAATGCCCAGTTTGGCGGTGGGCAAGGCGAGGGTGGTCCAGTCACCATCGCGCTGGATCGCTTGCAGGTCACCGAAGGGATTGCGCTCACCGGTTTTCGCGGCGACTTCCGAAGCCAAGACGGGTTTCGGGGGGCGTTTACGGGGCAGCTAAACGGTGCAGCCCCAGTGGCGGGGACAGTGGCACCGCGTGACGGGCGATCAGGTGTGCGATTACGCAGCGATGACGCCGGTGCCGTCTTAAGAGCGGCCGGGCTGATGCGCGGCGCGCGTGGCGGGTCGGCTGATTTGACATTGTTGCCGGCGGGCGGACCGGGGACATTTGATGGCCGGTTGCGTGTGCGTGATATTCGGGTACGCGACGCGCCTGCCATGGCGGCCCTTCTGGATGCCATCAGCGTCGTGGGGCTGTTGCAGCAACTTGACGGTCAAGGCCTTGCCTTTGATGAGGTCGATGCCCGCTTCCGACTGACCCCTCAGCAGGTCATCATTTCCGAGGCCAGTGCCGTTGGTCCGGGGCTTGGCATTTCGGTGGATGGGCTCTACACGCTCGCCAGCAAGCAACTGGATCTGCAGGGCGTCGTGTCACCATTTTTTCTGGTCAACAGCATTGGTTCGTTCCTGACCCGTCGGGGTGAGGGGCTGATCGGGTTCAACTATACAATCCGCGGCACGACTGATGCGCCGCAGGTCGTGGTGAACCCGCTGTCGGCGCTGACGCCGGGGATGTTTCGCGAGATCTTTCGCAGGCCTGCACCGGATATCTCGCAATGAAGCTGAGCGAGTTTGATTTTGATCTGCCCGACGCGCTGATCGCGACACGGCCCGCGCGGCCCCGATCCTCGGCGCGGTTGTTGTTGGCGCAGGGGGGCGCGATTGAGGATCGTGTCGTCAATCAACTGCCCGATATTTTGCAACCCGGTGACCGGTTGATCCTGAACGACACAAAGGTGATCCCGGCGCGGTTGTTCGGATTGCGCCACAGGTCAGGTGAGGCGGGAGAGACGTCTGCCAAGATGGATGTCACGTTGCTGGAACCGCGCGCCGATGGCGCTTGGTCGGCACTGATCAAGCCGCTCAAGAAGGTGCGCGATGGTGAGGTGATTGTCTTCTCCGATGATCTGACCGCCGAAGTGGTCGGGCGCGGGGAAGGGCAGGGTTATCTGTCCTTCAACCTCAAAGGTGATGACTTTGATGCGGCGTTGAATGCGGTGGGGGCGATGCCGCTGCCGCCTTACATCGCTGGGAAACGACCTGCGGATGAAGCCGATAAAGTTGACTATCAGACCTATTGGGCGCGCAATTCTGGTGCTGTGGCAGCGCCAACCGCTTCACTGCATTTCGACGGGCCATTGTTAGAGGCGCTTGCGGCGCGTGGTGTCCAGTTCACCCATGTGACTTTGCATGTCGGGGCAGGAACCTTTTTGCCTGTGAAGGTGGACGACGTACGCGATCACAAGATGCATGCGGAATGGGGTGAGGTGACAGCCGATGCGGCGATTGAGATGAACGCCACGAAGGCTGCAGGCAACCGGGTAATCCCCGTGGGCACAACGGCATTGAGATTGATTGAGAGTGCTGCGCAAGACGGCGTGATGCAGCCTTGGAAAGGGCCTACGGATATTTTCATCACGCCGGGGTTTCAGTTTCAGATTGCTGATGGGTTGATGACCAACTTTCATCTACCAAAATCAACGTTGATGATGCTGGTCTCGGCGTTGATGGGAACGGACACCATCCACAGGATCTATAACCACGCGATCGCGAAAAAGTACCGGTTCTTCTCGTATGGTGACAGCTCGCTTCTTTTGCCGGATCATTAAGGCGCGAACGAGCGAGACGTTGTCGCTAACGTGTAGTGAACTCGAGCCAGAATCGTGACATTGCACGGTTCTGCTTCGGGCTGAAAGGGCGTGCGATGTTCCAGGTATTCACCGGCTCTTGGGCCCTCTTTGTCGGCATGTTCATGTTGATGGTCGGCAACGGCCTGCAAGGCACACTATTGGGCCTGCGCGGTGAGGTCGAGGGCTTTAGTACGTTAGAGCTGTCGATCGTCATGTCGGCCTATTTCTTGGGTTTTTTGTTCAGTTCGCGCTTCACACCCGAATTGATCCGGCGTGTTGGTCACGTGCGGGTCTTTGCGGCCTTGGGTTCAATGGTGTCGGCGGTTTTGATTGCCTATCCGGTCCTTGTCGATCCATGGGCGTGGGCCGTGGGCCGCGTGATCATCGGGTTTTGCTTTTGCGGGGTCTATATCACCGCCGAAAGCTGGCTCAATGACGCGTCCAGCAACGAAAACCGAGGCAAGTCGCTGTCGCTTTATATGATTGTGCAGATGGCGGGGATCGTCTTTGCGCAGTGGATTGTCACGACCGGCGATGTGTCGGGCTATGTGCTGTTCATTATCCCGTCCATCTTGGTGTCGCTTGCCTTTGCACCGGTGCTATTGTCGGTCAAACCCATGCCAGCGTTTGAGACGACGAAGCCGATGAAACTGCGCGATCTGGTGAAAGCTTCACCGCTAGCCTGCGTTGGTATGTTTATGCTGGGCGGCGTGTTTTCGGCCCAGTTCGGCATGTCGGCGGTCTATGGCAGTCGGGTCGGGCTGACGGTGGGTGAGATTTCGTTCTTCATCTCGGCGATTTATGTGGCGGCCCTGGTGCTGCAGTATCCGATTGGCTGGCTGTCCGACCGCATGGACCGCCGTGTTTTGATTGTCTGGGTGTCTTTGCTTGGCGCTGCGGGGTCGATGATCGCTTTTTTGGTGCCCGGCTATTTCTTCGTGATCTTGATCAGCGGGGCCATTGTAGGTGGCACGTCCAACCCGCTTTATGCGCTGCTGATTGCCTATCTGAACGACTATCTTGAGAAAGAGGATATGGCCGCGGCCTCTGGTGGCCTTTTGTTCATTAACGGGATCGGGGCGATCTTGGGGCCGTTAACTGTTGGTTTGATGATGGATGTGATTGGCGACAATGGGTTCTGGCTGTTTACTGGGGTTTTGATGGCCGCTGTAGGTGTCTACGGTATGTATCGGGCGACGCAGCGTAGCCGTGATGATGTGCTTGAAGGCGACTCGGTGCGCTATGCACCTGTCTCTGCCGCGTCGACACCTGTTGCCGCTGAGCTAGCTCAAGAGGTCTATATCGAAGAAGAAGCCGCGATGGAGGATGACACCACTCCGGCGTAACATGTTGCCCTTAGGGTCTTGACCCTAGGTCACCGCAAATGTCACTTCGAAAGATCAAGTGACCAATGCGGCGCTCTAAACACTTGTCAGATCAAGATTTGTCTGCTTGCAATTGTTTTAGAGATAGTAACGACCAAGGAGCGGTGTCGTGGTAGCCCCTGAAGAGGTATTGGCGTTCTGGCTGGATGAGTGCACTCCTGCTGATTGGTACAAGTCTGATCCGGCGTTTGACGCGTTGATCCGCGAAAGATTTGCCGAAACATGGCAGGAAGCCGCAGATGGCGCCCTTAGCCTCTGGCTGACATACCCTTCCGGTGCTTTGGCCTACATTATTCTGACAGATCAGTTTCCCCGCAATATGTTCCGCGATAGCGCTGAGGCCTTCAAAACCGACAGTGTTGCGCGGGCCGCCGCAAAGATGGCGATTGATCGTAAATGGGACATGCGTATCGACGAACCAGCGCGCCAGTTTTTCTATTTGCCGTTAATGCATGCCGAGAACCTGTGTGATCAAGACCGTGCTGTGCGGTTGATCCATACGCGTATGCCAAAACACGGCGCTGGAAATGTCGATCACGCTTGCGCGCATCGCGCGGTGATCCGCGATTTTGGCAGATTCCCCTACCGCAATGAGGCTTTGGGCCGCAAAACCACACCGGCCGAGCAGGTATTTCTGGATGCTGGCGGCTATGGTGCGGCAATTCGCGCGCAACAAGAGCGCGCAAAATAAGGGCTCTTGCATGCATCGGGTAGCTGTTATGACCTAAGGTCACTAGAGATTGCGCCAAAAGTAGTTTAGCGTTCAACTAAATTTGGAATTGGAGGGCCTCTGCATGGCTGCGCAGAATTTTGATCTTATCGTAATCGGTGCTGGACCGGGTGGTTATGTGGCGGCGATCCGCGCTTCGCAGCTTGGCATGAAGGTCGCCATTATCGAACGCGAAAACCTTGGTGGCATTTGCCTGAACTGGGGCTGTATTCCAACGAAAGCGATGTTGCGGTCATCTGAAGTTTTCCATCTGATGCATCGCGCCAAGGAATTCGGGCTGAAGGCAACTGGCGTTGATTATGATCTGGATGCGGTTGTCAAACGCAGCCGCTCTGTCGCGGGGCAGCTTTCGGGCGGCATTGGCCACCTGATGAAGAAGAACAAGGTGACAGTGTTCATGGGTGAGGCGACGATCCCTGCAAAAGGCAAGGTTTCAGTCAAAGGCGAGAAGGGCACCGATGAGCTTACGGCTAAGAACATCGTTCTGGCCACTGGCGCCCGTGCACGGGAGTTGCCGGGGCTTGAAGCGGATGGTGATCTGGTTTGGACCTATCGCCATGCGTTGGAACCCAAGAAGATGCCAAAGAAGTTGCTGGTCATTGGTTCGGGTGCGATCGGAATTGAGTTTGCCAGTTTCTACAACACGCTGGGTTCTGAAACGACTGTGGTTGAGGTCATGGACCGTGTCTTGCCTGTCGAAGATGCAGAAATTTCCGCTTTCGCCAAGAAACAATTCGTCAAGCAAGGTATGAAGATCATGGAGAAATCCATGGTCAAGCAGCTGGACCGGGGCAAAGGCAAAGTGACCGCCCATATTGAGACCGGCGGCAAGACCGAGAAGATGGAGTTTGATACCGTCATCTCGGCGGTGGGGATTGTTGGCAATGTCGAAGGGCTGGGGCTGGAAGAACTGGGCGTCAAGATTGACCGTACGCATGTTGTGACAGACGAATTCTGCCGCACCGGTGTTGAAGGGCTTTATGCCATCGGCGATATCGCGGGCGCGCCTTGGTTGGCGCACAAAGCCAGCCATGAAGGTGTGATGGTTGCTGACCTGATCGCAGGCAAGCACGCACATCCTGTGAAACCTGAGAGCATCGCCGGTTGTACGTATTGCCATCCGCAGGTGGCCTCCGTTGGGTATTCGGAGGCGAAAGCCAAGGAGCTGGGTTATCAGATCAAAGTGGGACGTTTCCCCTTCATCGGCAACGGCAAGGCGATTGCCTTGGGCGAACCTGAGGGCATGATCAAGACGGTCTTTGATGCCAAAACGGGTGAGCTGTTGGGCGCGCATATGGTGGGCGCGGAAGTCACCGAATTGATCCAAGGCTATGTTGTAGGCCGCCAATTGGAGACGACGGAAGAAGATCTGATGAACACCGTTTTCCCGCATCCGACATTGTCAGAGATGATGCACGAAAGTGTGCTTGATGCGTATGACCGCGTGATTCACATGTAAGTTGGATCAAGATCCACCTTACCGGTTGCAAAGGCCTGCCCATCGTGGCGGGCCTTTTGCTTTTGGCTGGCGGAGGAAAATAAACTTGTGTATGTTCGCGAAATGTTCCGTATTCAGGGTGGCGCTCTCGCTTTGTACGCCTATCTGGTAAGGCGTTGCCTTTGGGGGTCGAAATGGCTGAGCTGAAAAATATCGAAGTCCGCGGCGCGCGCGAGCATAACCTCAAGAATATCGACGTTGATATTCCGCGCGATCAGCTTGTCGTGATTACTGGCCTTTCGGGGTCTGGTAAGTCGTCTCTCGCATTCGACACGATCTATGCCGAAGGACAGCGCCGCTATGTTGAGTCGCTGTCGGCCTATGCCCGCCAGTTCCTCGATATGATGGAAAAGCCGGATGTGGATCACATATCTGGCCTGTCACCCGCGATTTCGATTGAGCAGAAGACGACGTCAAAGAACCCGCGTTCGACTGTCGGCACGATCACCGAGATTTATGATTACCTGCGCCTGCTTTTTGCCCGTGCCGGGACGCCCTTCAGCCCGACCACTGGCCTGCCGATTGAGGCCCAGCAGGTGCAGGACATGGTGGACCGTGTCATGGCGCTGGAAGAGGGCACGCGCGGCTATCTGCTGGCCCCGATCATCCGTGACCGCAAGGGCGAATACCGCAAAGAGTTTCTTGAGCTGCGCAAGCAGGGTTTCCAGCGCGTGAAGGTCGACGGTGAATTCTATGAACTGGATGAGCCGCCGACGCTGGACAAGAAGTTCCGCCACGATATCGACGTTGTTGTGGACCGGATCGTAGTGCGTGAAGGGCTTGAGACCCGTTTGGCGGATAGTTTCCGGACGGCCCTTGATCTGGCAGACGGGATTACGGTGCTAGAGACCGCCCCAAAAGAGGGCGAACCAGAGCGGATGACATTCTCTGAAAACTTCGCTTGTCCGGTTTCCGGTTTCACCATCCCTGAAATTGAACCGCGTTTGTTTTCGTTCAACGCGCCCTTCGGGGCCTGCCCATCCTGTGACGGCTTGGGGGTTGAGTTGTTCTTTGACGAACATTTGGTTGTGCCGGACGTCACCCTGAAGATCGCTGATGGGGCGCTGGCCCCGTGGCGTAAGGGTAAATCGCCTTACTTCCTGCAAACGATTGAAGCCATCGCCAAGCACTATGGCTTTAACAAGAACGCCCGCTGGAAGGATCTGGACCCAAAGGTGCAAGAGGTGTTTTTGCGCGGCTCTGGCAAGGAAGAGATCAAGTTCCGCTATGATGAGGGCGGCCGCGTTTATCAGGTAGAGCGTGCCTTTGAGGGGGTGATCCCGAACATGGAGCGCCGCTATCGCGAGACCGATAGCAATTGGATTCGCGAAGAGTTCGAAAACTACCAGAACAACCGCAATTGCGGTACCTGCGGTGGGTATCGTCTGCGCGAAGAGGCGCTAGCGGTAAAAATTGGTGGCCTGCATGTTGGTCAGGTCGTGAAGATGTCGATCAAAGAGGCCTATGACTGGTGTCAGGATGTGCCGTCCGCGCTCAGCAAGCAAAAGAACGAAATTGCGCAAGCGATCCTGAAGGAAATTCGCGAGCGTCTGGGTTTCCTCAACAACGTGGGCCTTGAATATCTGACGCTGTCGCGCAACTCCGGCACGCTGTCTGGGGGTGAAAGCCAGCGGATCAGGCTGGCCAGTCAGATCGGGTCGGGCCTGCAGGGCGTCCTTTATGTGTTGGATGAGCCGTCTATTGGTTTGCACCAACGCGACAACGACCGCCTGCTCACCACCCTGAAAAACCTGCGCGATCAGGGCAATACCGTGATTGTGGTGGAACATGATGAAGAGGCGATCCGCGAGGCGGATTATGTCTTTGACATCGGTCCGGGGGCGGGCGTGCACGGCGGCCAAGTGGTGGCCAAAGGCACGCCGCAAGAGATCATGGCCAATGAAAACTCAGTCACCGGGCAATATCTGATCGGTGCCAAAGAGATCGAAGTCCCTGCAAAGCGCCGCAAAGGCAAAGGCAAGAAACTGACTGTTGTAAAGGCTACCGGAAACAACCTGCAAAACGTCACCGTTGATTTTCCGTTGCAGCAGTTCGTCTGTGTGACTGGCGTATCAGGTGGCGGCAAATCGACCCTGACGATTGAAACGCTGTTCAAGAACGCGTCGATGAAACTGAACGGTGCCCGCCAGACGCCGGGACCCTGCGAGACGATCAAGGGGTTTGAGCATCTTGATAAGGTGATCGACATTGATCAGCGCCCCATCGGGCGCACGCCGCGTTCCAACCCTGCGACCTATACCGGGGCCTTTACGCCGATCCGTGAATGGTTCGCTGGCATGCCAGAGGCGAAGGCGCGCGGTTACAAGCCGGGCCGGTTCAGTTTCAACGTCAAAGGCGGCCGTTGCGAGGCCTGTCAGGGTGACGGCGTCATCAAGATCGAGATGCACTTTTTGCCGGATGTCTACGTCACCTGCGAGACCTGCAAAGGTGCGCGCTACAACCGCGAGACGCTGGAGATTAAGTTCAAGGGCAAATCCATTGCGGATGTTCTGGATATGACCGTTGAGGATGCGCAGACCTTCTTTACTGCGGTGCCGTCAATCCGTGCGAAGATGGACGCGTTGATGCGTGTCGGTCTGGGTTATATCAAGGTGGGTCAGCAGGCGACAACGCTATCAGGCGGTGAAGCCCAGCGGGTGAAGCTTAGTAAGGAACTTGCGCGGCAGTCCACGGGGCGCACCCTTTATATTCTGGATGAACCGACAACGGGTCTGCATTTTGAAGATGTGCGTAAGCTATTGGAAGTGCTGCATGAATTGGTTGATCAGGGTAACTCTGTGATTGTGATTGAGCATAATCTGGATGTGGTCAAAACTGCCGATCATATCATTGATATCGGGCCGGAAGGCGGCGACGGCGGGGGGCGCATCGTTGCAACCGGTACACCGGAGAAAGTGGCTGAAGTGCCAGAGAGTCATACGGGCCGATATCTGAAGGAAATGCTCTCGGCCCGTAAGGTTGCTGCTGAGTGATCAGTCGTAACTGCGGTCGAACGTAAAGATCTGTCCGTCGCTGGTTTGCAGGCTGCTGGCGTAGATCTCTGGGGTGGGGCTATCGTCAACGACGCCGGTCACCGTCACGGTGGTGCCAGCCGGTACGGGAACCTGGTTGGGGCCCAGATAGACCTCGATCTGTCCGCTATCATCGCTCAGGATGAACGTATCCTCATCGGAAATACGGTCGACGGTGCCGCTGATCGTGACTTCTGTGTCTGGTTTGAGGTCCGCAATTGTTTGATCAGCAAACCCGACCGTCGGCAACGCCAATAGAAGGGCTGCAAGGCTGGATATGTACCGCATAGTCTAGTCCAATGCCACGCCAAGAAGGACAAGCAGTACCATGACCGCCACGGCAAAAACCCAACCGGGTGCGGTAAACGTGATGTCTTTCTTCAACCAAGTGGTCACGGTAGACGTGTTAAGGGCGGGTGTTTTGTGGTCTTCCATCTGATACTCCTTTTTCCTGACTGAATGACTAAGAAATTGGGTATGGGATGTTCGCGTTCAAGGGAACAGACTGTCGATCACACGTTGTTCTGTCTGCATTGGCAAAGTTTTGCCAATGCTGCCCGGCGATGGCGGCGCGACTATGTCTTGGTCCGGGTCCGTTTTTTGAAACGTGGCAGCATGGCAGAAAAGTCTTTTCCAGCCCCATTTTCGCTTTGAACGAACTGCGCATAAAGGTCGCGTGCGGCTTGTCCCATAGGTGTATCAGCATCCGCCGTCGCCGCGGCCATCTGGCTGAGGTTGAGGTCTTTGAGCATCAGCTCGGCCGCGAAGCCGGGTTGATAGTCATTGTCCGCGGGGCTTTGTGGCCCGATGCCGGGGGCAGGGCAGTAGGCGTTCATCGACCATGAATACCCCGACGAGGTGCTGACCACGTCGAACATCGCTTGCCGGTCGAGGCCGAGCTTGTCGGCCAGTACAAAGGCCTCGCAGGTGGCGATCATGGTGACGCCCAAGATCATGTTATTGCAGATTTTGGCGGCCTGGCCGTTGCCTGCAGCACCGCAATGGACGGCCTTTTGGCCCATGATGTCGAAGAGCGGTTGGACTTTGGCGAAGGCGTCAGCCGGGCCTCCAGCCATGAATGTCAGCGTGCCATTCATAGCCCCGCCGATACCGCCTGACACGGGTGCATCGACGGCGTTCAGGCCAGCAGCTTCAGCTTGTGCCGCGACAGCGCGCGCGCTTTCGACGTCGACAGTGGAACAGTCGAGGTGGATCGCGCCGGGCGTCATCACGGGATAAATCTCATTTGCCACGGCCCGCAGGATATCCCCATTCGGCAACATCGTGATCACCACGTCGGCGTCTTTGGCAGCCGTTGCCGCGCTGTCAGCAAGAGTCATGCCTTCTGGTCTCGCCACCGTATCAAACCCTATGGCATCATGCGCAGCAGCCAGATTTGCGGCCATTGGACTGCCCATGTTTCCCAGCCCGATAAATCCGATTTTCATGCTGTTTCCTTCCATTGCAGCGCGTTTGTGCCCAAGTCACGGGTCATTTGCGCAACCTCTTGTCCAGTGACGGCATCCCAGCTGTCGTGCTGCCATTTTGGCGCGCGGTCCCGGTCAATGATCGCGGCGCGGATGCCTTCGATAAAGTCACCCTGTGCCACGCAGCGATAAGTATAGCGAAATTCCCGGTCGAGCGCGTTTTCGATGCTGGGGTCAGTTCGGGCGGCCTGAATGATCTTTGCCGCGACCGCCATTGCCAACGGGGCATTCCGGTCCATCAACTTGCGTGCATGGGTGATTGCAGGACCAGGAGCGTCAGTCATGGTGTTGTAGATGGCACCAAGGGTTGTACCTGCAAAAACGCTGTCGATCTCGGTCTGCCACGCGGAGAGGCGCGCTGTCGGTGCGGCTTGGCCAGTGGTTTCAATCTTTGTGATGTCACCGGTTGCGATAAGCGTTTTTTTCAGATCGTGCCACGCCTCTTGCGGGATGTAGTGATCCGCGAAACCGGCATAGATCGCGTCGCCCGCATCCATCCGGTCGCCGCTGAGCCCCAGAAATTCGCCGCAATGACCGGGTGCCTTGGCAAGGATCAGTGAACCGCCGACATCGGGCACCAGACCGATGCTGCATTCCGGCATGGCGATCTGGCTGTTTTCGCACACGATCCTGTGGGATGCATGGCATCCAACGCCGACACCGCCACCCATGGTAAACCCATGCAGGAATGTGACGATGGGCTTGTGGTAGTTATAAAGCTTGGCGTTTAGCCTGTATTCGTCGCGCCAGAAGCGCCTGCCGTAATCATAGTCTTCACGTTGGCCCGATGCATACATTTCGGCAATGTCACCGCCCGAACAAAAGGCGCGGTCTCCTGCGCCGTCGATCAGGATCAGTGCGACGTCAGCATCATCGCGCCATGTGTCGAGCGCGTCTTCAATCGCAAGACACATGTCCCACGTCAGCGCGTTCAGCGCCTTGGGACGGTTCAGCGTGATATGTCCGGCACGCCCGGTCTTGCGAATGAGAATATCGGTCATTGGATCATGTGGCGCGCCGTAATGACCCGCATAATTTCATTTGTACCTTCGAGGATCTGATGCACGCGCAGATCGCGCACGATCTTTTCGATCCCATAATCCGCCAGATAGCCGTAGCCGCCGTGCAGTTGCAGGCATTGATCGGCGACTTTGCTGCCGGTCTCGGTACATAGTTTCTTGGCCATCGCGCAGAACTTGGTGGCATCGGGTGCGCCTTGATCAAGTTTCCATGCGGCCTGTCGCAGGAAGGTGCGTGCTGATTGCAGGGCGATTTCCATATCAGCCAGCCGAAATTGCAGCCCTTGGAACTGGTCGATGGATTTGCCGAAGGCGCGGCGCTCGGCCATGTAGGCCACTGTTTGATCCAGAGCGGATTGGGCCGCCCCGATCGAACAGGCCGCGATGTTCAACCGGCCGCCGTCAAGACCAGCCATCGCATAGGTAAAGCCCATGCCCTCATGGCCAAGAAGGTTTTCGGCCGGGGCAGGGCAGCTGTCCATTTGGACCTGCCGTGTGGGTTGCGAACGCCAGCCCATTTTGTCCTCTAGCCCGCCAAAGGACAGGCCCGGCGCGCCATCTTCGACGATGATAGCGCTGATACCCTTGGGTCCATCGTCGCTTGTGCGCGCCATGACGATGTAGGCGTCAGAATAACCGCCGCCCGAGATGAACGCCTTGGTGCCGGTCAGCAGGTAACCCGCGTTGTCGCGTGTCGCCTTCGTTTTGAGGGCCGCAGCATCCGAACCGGAGCCCGGTTCGGTCAGGCAGTAGGACAGGATCGTATCCATCGTCAGGGCTTTCGGCAGCAGCCGGTCTTTGAGCGCATCGGTGCCGTAGGCATCAATCATGCGGGCACACATGTTGTGGATCGACAGGAACGCAGAGACCGACGCGCAGGATTGCGCGAGCGCCTCGAACACAAGGGTGGCGTCAAGGCGCGAAAGACCTGATCCGCCGCGGTCTTCAGAGACATACAGCCCGCCGAACCCAAGCTTTGCCAGCTTTGTCCAAAGCTCTTTTGGGATCGTGCCTTCTGCTTCCCATGTTCGCGCATGGGGTGCGATATGCTCTTGCCCAAAGTCGTGGGCCATATCGAAAATCGCGGATTGTTCTTCGGTTAGAGCGAAATCCATCTTTGCCTCCCGTCAAGGAATTGAACGCTTGTTCATATCTTGCGCAGATCAGCCACAATTGGCAAGCGGACCGGCCCAAGCATAAGGCCCACCGCTTTCGGGTGGGCCTTATGGTCCTATTCCATCACTGGAATTGAAAATTCGCCGCCTTCTTTGATACCCGAAGGCCAGCGCGATGTGATCGTCTTTGTTCGCGTGTAGAACTTGAACGCATCCGGCCCATGCTGGTTGAGGTCGCCGAACATGGATTTCTTCCAACCGCCGAAGGTGTGATAGGCCAACGGCACGGGGATCGGCACATTGATACCAACCATGCCGATATTGATCCGGTTGGCGAAATCGCGGGCGGTGTCGCCGTCGCGTGTAAAGATGGCGGTGCCATTGCCGTATTCGTGGTCCATGGCGAGGCCAAGCGCCTCTTCATAGTCTTTGGCGCGGATCGTGGACAAAACAGGACCGAAGATTTCGGTTTTATAGATGTCCATGTCCTTGGTCACGTTGTCGAAAAGGTGCGCACCGACGAAGAAACCGTCTTCATAGCCTTGCAGGCTGAAGTTGCGTCCATCCACGACCAGCTTGGCACCTTGGTCGATGCCGGTTTGCACCAGCCGTTCGATGTTGGCCTTGGCCGCCGCCGTCACGACAGGGCCATAGTCCACGTCATTGCCGGATGTGTAAGGGCCAACCTTGAGTGCTTCGACTTTCGGCACCAGCTTATCAAGCAAACGGTCAGCGGTGTCATCACCGACCGCCACAGCAACCGAGATCGCCATGCAGCGTTCGCCGGCGGCACCATAGCCTGCGCCAACCAATGCGTCGGCGGCTTGGTCCATATCGGCGTCGGGCATGATGATCATGTGGTTCTTTGCCCCGCCAAAACACTGTACGCGCTTACCCTGCGCACAGCCGGTGCCATAGATGTACTCAGCGATGGGGGTGGAGCCGACAAAGCCGACCGATTGGATTGTGTCGTCGTAAAGGATCGCATCGACGGCCTCTTTGTCGCCATTGACGACTTGCAGGATACCTTTGGGCAGCCCTGCTTCTTCCATCAGTTCAGCCAGCATTAGCGGCACAGAGGGGTCGCGCTCGGATGGTTTGAGGATGAAGGCGTTGCCGCAGACGATGGCGGGCGCAAACATCCACATCGGGATCATGGCGGGGAAGTTGAAAGGCGTGATGCCTGCCGTGACGCCCAAGGCTTGCTTCATCGAATACATGTCGATGCCGGGACCTGCGCTGTCGGTGAAGTCACCTTTCAGCATTTGTGGGGCTCCGATACAATACTCAACAACTTCCAGCCCGCGGATGACGTCGCCTTTTGCGTCGGGCAGCGTTTTGCCATGCTCGCGGCTGAGTGCTTCGGCCAGCTTGTCCATGTCGCGGTTCAGCAGGCCGACAAAGGCCATCATGACCCGTGCGCGGCGCTGCGGGTTGACGGCAGCCCATGCAGGTTGCGCTTTGGCTGCGATTGCAACGGCCTTGGCCATCTCTTCGCCGTTGGCCAGCGGGACCTTCGCCTGCACTTCGCCTGTGGCCGGGTTGAAGACGTCGGCGAAGCGGCCAGATGTCCCTTTGACGTGTTCGCCGCCGATGTAGTGGGTAAGCTCTTGCATAGTGTCCTCCAACAAATGTCACGCTCACTATAGGCTTGCGTTTTTCAACGTAAAAGAACGATTGTGTCAAAATCATTTTGCAAGAATGCAAGGACACGATGGAAAACTGGGATGATATTCGGGTGTTTTTGGCGGTGGCGCGTGCCGAGGGGCTTTCCGGCGCGGCACCCGTCGTCAAGATGGATCCATCGACATTGGGGCGCCGCATTGCGCGATTGGAACGCAGCTTGGGTGCGGCGTTGTTTGTGAAATCACCGCAAGGCTATGCGCTGACGGATTTGGGTGAACGGATGCAGGCGCGTGCGACGGAGGCTGAGGTGCATCTGACGCGGGCGCGCGATGAAGGGCAGGGGGATACGGCAGCGCTGACAGGGCAAATTCGGATCGGTGCGCCGGATGGAGCGGCGAATTTCCTGTTGCCGCAGGTCTGCGCGGCGATTCAGGCGAAAAACCCAGCACTTGAGGTGCAAATTCTGGCATTGCCGCGCGTTGTAAACCTGTCGCGGCGTGAGGCTGATATGGCGGTGACCGTCAGCCCGCCCGCCGCAGGACGGCTGACGGTACAGAAGATCACAGATTATCAATTGCACCTTGCGATGCGTGCGGATGCACCTCCTTTGCACAGTCTGGATGACCTGCGCGGGCGGCAAATCGTGGGCTACATTCCCGACATGATCTTTGACAAGGAACTGGATTACCTCAGCGAAATTGATGCGACACGCGTGCAGATGGCGTCGAATTCGGTCGCAGTTCAGTTGCAAATGATCCGTCAGGCGGGCGTGGGGATTGTGCATGACTTTGCGCTGCCCTTTGCGCCAGAGTTGCGCATGGTGCTGACCGATACGGTTGCGTTGACGCGGTCCTTCTATCTTGTGCGTCATACGTCGGATCGGCGATCTGACAGGCTGACGCGGTTCGCACAGGCACTGCGGCAAGGGATGCAAGAAGAGGTTGCTCGTCTGGAGGACACTGCACGCTTGACAGCACAGCCCCCCATTTGAGACGCTAGAGGCCCGGAGCATCATCAAGGAGCCCGCAATGCTTGTATCCCAAATGTTGAAATCAAAGCCTGAGATGGGCGTGATTTCTGTGACGCCAACATCGACCGTCACAGAGGCGGCAAAGCTATTGTCGGACCACCGGATTGGTACGGTCGTTGTGTCCGCGGACGGCGAAACGCTGGATGGGATCCTGTCAGAGCGGGACATCGTGCGTGAACTTGGCAAACGCGGTGTTGGGTGCCTGACGGATCAGGTGCGCGATTTGATGACGTCCAAACTGACCACATGCAGCCCGTCCGACAGCGCGCTTGAAGTGCTTGAGATGATGACGGCTGGGCGTTTTCGCCACTTGCCTGTCATGGCAGATGGCAAGATGATCGGTCTGATCTCTATCGGGGATGCAGTCAAAGGGCGACTTGCGCAGCTCGCGATGGAAAAAGAGTCCCTTGAAGGGATGATTATGGGCCACTAAGGCCTTTCTTGCATTCTGGTCCACAATACTGTTGCTTGGCAGTGACTTAAGACACCACGAGGTTTGCCATGCGCGTAGGACTTTATCCCGGTACATTTGATCCGGTCACGCATGGGCATCTTGATATCATTCAGCGTGCGTGTTCGCTGGTGGATCGTTTGGTGATTGGCGTTGCAATCAACCGCGACAAAGGGCCTTTGTTTACGCTCGAAGAGCGTGTCGCGATGATTGAGGCTGAGACCGCGCATTTAGGTGCGCAGACCGGTTGTGTGATCGAAGTGCACCCATTTGAGAACCTTCTGATTGATTGCGCCCGCGATGTGGGGGCGTCCGTGATCATTCGGGGTCTGAGGGCTGTTGCCGATTTTGAGTATGAATATCAGATGGTTGGCATGAACCGGGTGTTGGATAACGCGATCGAAACGGTGTTCTTGATGGCCGAAGCGCAGCATCAGGCGATTGCATCCAAACTGGTGAAGGAAATCGCACGCTTGGGCGGTGATGTGTCCAAATTCGTGACACCCGCCGTCAATACCGCTTTGAAAGAGCGGTTCGCCGGTTGAACTGGCTCTGGATGCTGGTTGGGACCTATCTTATTTACGCCGCTGCGATGGTCGCTTTGCATCCGCGCATCATTTATCCGTTCGGGCCGGATGCCTTTGACAACCCGGCATTTCGTCAAGAGGTTGTTTCAGATCGCGATGTTGCGATGGCGATTGCCGATGGCCCAGATGATCTGGCTGTGCTGTTCTTTATGGGAAATGGCGGCGCGCTGGCGTATTTTACCTTTTCGCTGGATGCGCACCAAAACGCGGGCCGCACCGTCGCTGCGATGGAGTATCCCGGTGGTGGTGGTATTCCCGGCAAGGCTTCTGAGGCGCGTCTGAAAGCGGATGCTTTGGCTGCCTATGATTGGCTTGCCGCAACCCATGACGGCCCGATTGCCGTGCATGGGTTTTCACTGGGTACGGGTCTGGCGATCCATGTGGCGGCGGCACGTGAGGTTGAGGCGATCGTGCTTGATGCACCTTACACCACGCTTTGTGCGTTGATGACGACAGCGTCATACCTGCCTGCCTGTTATATACCGGGCGTGCAGAAATGGCGGTCTGTCAAAGATGTAGGGGCGCTGTCAGCACCGGTGCTGATCCAACATGGGACGGTCGATCAGCTGATCCCAATGACCTATGGTGAACAGCTGGCAGAGGTGATGGAGGCGGCAGGTTTGTCAGTGACGTTTCACGCCGTTGAAGGGGCGACCCATAACAATCTCCCGGGGCAGGCTGGATATCAGGACCGGATCAACGGGTTTCTGGCAGAAGTTCAGAAATAACAAAGCCGCCCCCGAAGGCGCGGCTGTTTTTCGTTCATGTTCAGTGGTTTAGCCGTAGATCGCTTTGGAGGCGACTTTGCTGGCGTCTTCGCGGAACATGCCAAGGTCGATGGCTGTTTCAACAGGCATCATTTCCAACTCGCGCTTCAGGCGGCTGTAGGCCACGCGTTTCTGGACGGCGGTGCGAACTGTGTTCAATACGGTCATTTGCGTGCTCCTTTTAAGTCATCGCGTTTTCATTTCGTGATCCACATGTAGCAATGCTGCAGCGCAGAACAACCGACAGTTAGCGCTAGCAGCCATGCAGAAACTGCATGGCGCGATTTGCAAACTGCCCAATAAAAAAGCCGATCCAAAGGACCGGCTTTGCAAAAGCTTGGTGATCGACGTTTAAATCATCTTACCCATTGCGACGGCTGTGTCGGCCATCCTGTTCGAGAAGCCCCATTCGTTGTCATACCACGTCAGGATGCGCACCATGTTGCCATCCAGCACTTTGGTTTGATCAAGGTGGAAGATGGATGAATGCGGGTCGTGGTTGAAGTCTGAACTGACCATTGGCAGGTCTGTATAGGCCAGAACTTCGGCCATATCGCCGTTTGCGGCATTCATGACAGCTTCGTTGATTTCTTCTACCGTTGTGTTGCGTGACGCCTCAAAAGTCAGGTCTACGACTGACACGTTCGGTGTTGGCACGCGGATCGCGACACCGTCCAGCTTGCCGTTCAGTTCTGGCAATACAAGGCCAACAGCCTTGGCTGCACCCGTTGATGTCGGGATCATGGACAAGGCAGCGGCGCGCGCGCGGTACAGGTCCTTGTGCATTGTATCCAGCGTTGGTTGATCGCCGGTGTAGCTGTGGATCGTGGTCATGAAACCCTTTGTGATGCCAACGGCGTCGTTAAGAACCTTTGCGACCGGAGCGAGGCAGTTTGTTGTGCAGGAGGCGTTTGACACGACAATATCATCGCTGGTCAGCACGTTATCGTTCACGCCATAAACAATTGTTTTATCGGCATCTTTGCCAGGTGCTGAGATCAGAACGCGGCTGGAACCGTTGTCGAGATGCGCTTGGCAGGCCTCTTTGCTGGTGAAGATCCCAGTGCATTCCATGACGACGTCGACATCTGACCAGGGTAAATCGGCAGGGTTACGGATGGCGGTCACCTGTATTGGGCCACGGCCCACGTCGATGGTTGTTTCCGTGGTCATGACGATGCCGGGGAAACGGCCATGCACACTGTCAAACCGCAGCAGGTGGGCGTTGGTTTCAACCGGGCCAAGATCGTTGATCGCGATCACCTCGATATCGGTACGTCCGCTTTCGATGATGGCGCGTAGAACGTTGCGACCGATGCGGCCAAATCCGTTAATTGCTACTTTGACGGCCATGGTAGTCTCCTCCGGGTCAATGTTGGCGCTAACATTGCGATTTACGCGCAAAGGTCAACCTTTGATACCGGTTTAACGCCAGAATGCCATCCATTCGATTAACGCGACAGATTTGCGTGCCAGAAAGAGGGTGTGCGCCCAATCATAGCGGACGTAGTCAAGGGCCAGCAGGCCGATGATGATGATAACGATGATCAGAGCAAGGCGATTGGTCATCCAAAACTCTAACTTGCACCTGTCAAAATGGCAAAGACAGTATCAAAACGATTTGAGGCTTAATGCAAACGACCCATGGTCGCCGCAACATCTGCCATCCGCGCAGAGAAGCCCCATTCGTTGTCGTACCACGCCAGAACACGCACCGTCTTGCCGCCGACAACCTTGGTTTGATCAGGCGCAAAAATACAGCTTTCGGTGGTGTGGTTAAAGTCGATGCTGACCTTCGCCTCTTCATCGTAGGACATCACCATGCCCATGTATCCAGCTGCCGCTTCGGCCACGATGGCGTTAACGTCTGCGACGGTCACGGATTTTCCGGCCTCAAAGGTCAGATCGACCGCACTGACATTGGGGGTCGGGACCCGCATCGCGGTACCGTCCAGTTTGCCTGCAAGTTCTGGCAGCACCTCGCCCAGTGCTTTGGCCGCCCCTGTGGAGGTCGGGATCATCGCCATCGCCGCAGCACGCGCGCGATAAAGGTCACTGTGCCGCCGGTCTAGTGTGGGTTGGTCACCGGTGTAGCTATGGATTGTCGTCATGATCCCGCGTTCGATGCCGATGGCGTCGTTGAGGACTTTGGCGAGAGGCGCGAGGCAGTTTGTGGTGCAGGACCCGTTTGACACCATTCGCTCGGTTGCGATCAACTCGCGGTGGTTGACGCCATAGACAACCGTGCGGTCGACGTTTTTGGCAGGGGCCGAGATAAGCACCTTTTTCGCACCGCGTGTCAGGTGCACATCGGATTTCTGACCATCGTTAAATTTTCCCGTGCACTCAAGCACCACATCAACACCGTCCCAATCCAGTTCCTCGGGCTCATAGGTCGACATCACATCAATCGGCCCGCGTCCCAGATCAAGCGTGTTGCCTTTGACCGTCACAGGATTGCCAAAGCGGCCATGCACGCTGTCGTATTTCAGCAAATGCGCGTTTGTTTCGATCGGCCCAGTCGCGTTGATTTTGACGACTTGAACGTCATTGCGCGCGGCCTCGGTGATATGCGCCAAAGTGCAGCGTCCGATGCGCCCAAACCCGTTAATCCCGATGGTAACTGTCATGGTGGCGGTCCTTTGGTGCGCGTTGTTCTCGGCCTTCGGTATACGTGGGTATGCGTAAGGGGTGAAGGTAAAAAGCATTACGGCTCAATATGTTATCGGTAACAGGGGCCGTTAGCGATAACGAAGCGAGACAGTTTGGATGTGTTACCGCAAACAGTTTTCTGACCTGTCGAATCGATCTGCGACTTTGTAGGGTCTGCCAAACGAAAGGGGCCGCCATGCATCCGCTGATTACCCAAAATCATATCGACACCTATCAACGCGACGGAGTGGTTCTGATCACAGGGCTGCTTGCCGATTGGGTGGATGCGTTGCGCGAAGGTGTGGCGACCAATATGGCCACGCCCGGGCCCTATGCCGCCGAGAACCTTCATGATGGCGAGGTGGGACGGTTCTTTGACGACTACTGCAACTGGAACCGGATTGCGCCGTTCGAGGATGCCGCACGCCATTCGCCAGCGGCAGAGGTGGCGGCGGATCTGATGGGCTCGCAGACCTGCCAGCTGTTCCATGATCATGTTCTGGTCAAGGAACCCGGCACGTCGAAACCGACACCCTGGCATCAGGACAGCCCATACTACTTTGTGGAGGGCGAGCAGACCGTCAGCTTTTGGTCACCCCTTGATCCGGTACGCGCGGCGTCTTTGCGTTGCGTGAAAGGTTCGCACCAGTGGCCTAAGGCCGTACTGCCGACACGGTGGCTGTCAGAGACGGATTTCTACCCGGATGAGCAGGATTTCATGCCGGTGCCGGACCCGGATGCCGAAGGTATGGAGATCGTCGAATATGAGATGGAACCGGGCGACGCTGTGGCCTTCCATTATCGCATTCTGCATGGCGCGCGGGGCAATGAAGCGACCGAAAGGCGTCGCGCGTTTTCGTTGCGCTTACTGGGGGATGACGCGCGTTACGTGGAGCGTCCGGGGCCGACATCGCCCCCTTTTCCGGGGCATGGGATGGTGGCGGGACAGAAGCTGCGGGAAGATTGGTTTCCGGTGGTTTATGCGCGCTAGGCGCTACTCAAACCGCGCTTCTAATTCTTCCAGCGTAAATGTCTGAGGCACAAACCCTGCATCTTCTGGATTATTGTTCGGGTCCGAGGTGATACACATCACATCGCAAAGCTGTCGTGCGATTTGTGCCTCATGGTCTACCAGCCAAACACGCCCGCCGGGGGTGCCGATGTAGCCGTTGATCCCGGCGTCGAAGTCGCCGCTGACGTCGTCAACCGAGGGCACTTCGTTATCATATTGATCCGAAAAACCGCCGTGCGTGTGGTAGGATGCCAGAACACTGTCATCTGGTTCCGGCAGGTCACAGAAGTCTTCAGCGCCGGGCCGTGGTGCCGTGGCGGCGAGGCCGCCGTCTTCCATCTCGTAGATATAGCCGCAGTATTCTCTGCTCTGCGCTATGGACGCAGGCTGCAACTCATTAAGAACGCTTCTTGCAAAAGCATCAACGTCATCTGTTTGCGCCACAATCGGCGGCTCTTCGGTACAGCTGACGAGTGCCAGAAGGCCGATGGCGGCCACGACAGTGCCGACTTTCAGGTATGTCATCGTCGTGGCGCTCATTCGTTACTTGATCAGGGATTTGACTTTCTCGGCCGTATCTTTTGCGGTGATCCCGAACTCTTCATAAAGTCGCTCGGCCGGTGCAGAGGCCCCAAAGCCGTGCATGCCGACAAAGCCGGATTTTTCGCGCTTGCCGCGCTCGCCGAACAACCAACGGTCCCAGCCGAAGCGGATGCCCGCCTCAATCGCGACGCGGACCGGGCCGCCGGGCAGGACGCGCTTGCGGTATGCCTCATCTTGTTCTTCGAAGATTTCCCAGCATGGCATCGAGACAACGCGCGTGCCGATGCCTTCGGCTTGCAGTAACTCACGCGCTTCCATTGCAATGCTCACCTCTGATCCGGTCGCCAGCAAGATCGCCTGACGCTTACCTTCCGCGTCGGCCAGAACATAGCCGCCTTGAGCAACCATGTTCTTGTTTTTATGCTCGGTCCGCACTGTTGGTAGGCCCTGACGTGTCAGTGCCAGAACACTGGGTGTCTTTTGCGAGGTCAGTGCCAGTTCCCAGGCTTCTGCGGTCTCAACCGTGTCTGCGGGGCGGAAGACGTTCATGTTGGGTGTCGCCCGCAGCATGGCAAGGTGTTCGATAGGCTGGTGTGTAGGTCCGTCTTCGCCAAGTCCGATGCTGTCGTGGGTCATCACATAGGTCGTGGGAATGCCCATCAGCGCCGAAAGGCGCATGGCGCCGCGCGCGTAGTCGGTGAAACACATGAATGTACCACCGTAAGGCCGTGCGCCGCCGTGCAGCGCCATGCCGTTCATGGCGGCGGCCATGCCGTGTTCGCGCACGCCGTAGTAGATGTAGCGGCCCTTGCGCGTATCGGGGTGGAAGACACCCATATCAGATGTGAGCGTGTTGTTGGAACCCGTCAGGTCAGCTGACCCACCAATGGTTTCCTGCATGATCGGGTTGATGACTTCGAGGGTCATCTCAGACGACTTACGCGTCGCAACTTTGGGCTTGCCTTCGGTGATCTGCTTTTTCAGCGCGCGGATCGTAGCAGACAGGCGCTTGGGCGCTTCGCCTGCATAGGTGCGCTTGAACTCGGCCTGTTTGCTGGCAGAAAGCGTGTTGAAGCGGTCGTGCCATTCCTTGTGTGCTTCTGCCCCACGCGCGCCGATGGCGGACCATGCTTTGAGCGCCTCTGCCGTGACTTCGAAGTCGCCCATGGGTGCGCCGTAAGCTTCTTTTGCAGCCTTGAGCTGGTCGGCGTCTGTCAACGCGCCGTGGCCTTTGGAGGTGTCCTGTGCGGCGTGACCCAAGGCGATATGGGTCTTGCAAGCGATCATGGACGGCTTGCCCGCCTTCTTGGCGCCCGTGATGGCCGCATCAATCGCCTCAGGATCGTGGCCGTCGATTTCCTGCACGTGCCAGCCCGACGCCTTGAAGCGCATCGGCTGGTCGGTGATATCTGCGATATCAACAGTGCCGTCGATGGTGATGTTGTTATGGTCCCAGAACACGATGAGGTTCGACAGTTTTTGCATACCCGCAAGGGCAATCGCTTCCTGGCTGACGCCTTCCATCAGGCAGCCGTCACCAGCCATCACATAGGTGTGATGGTTGATGATCTTTTTGCCCCATGTCGCGCGCTGGATTTCTTCGGCGATGGCGAAACCGACCGAATTTGCGATGCCTTGGCCCAAGGGGCCCGTTGTCGTCTCGATCCCGCGGGCATGGCCGAATTCGGGGTGGCCAGCGGTGCGTGCACCCCATTGACGGAAGTCCTTGATCTGTTCCAGTGGCATGTCTTCGTAGCCGGTGAGGTACATCAGCGCGTAAAGCAACATAGAGCCGTGACCCGCAGACAGGATAAACCGGTCGCGGTCAGGCCAATGCGGGGCCTTGGGGTCAAACTTGAGGTGTTTTTCAAACAGAACCGTTGCCACATCGGCCATGCCCATCGGCATGCCAGAGTGGCCAGAGTTGGCAGCGGCGACCGCATCCAATGTCAAAGTGCGGATGGCTGTTGCTTTCATCCAGTGGTCAGGGTTGGCGGTGCGCAGGGCTGAAATATCCAAGGGGGTCTGGTCCTATTTACGAAAGGTGAACATCAGGCGTTGCTCGCGTCATATCAGGCGGGCCCCTGAGATCAAGCGCGACGGCTAAGTTACTCATATTCTTGGGTGCCGTCCGTTTGCGGGCCGGGGGGTGATGTCTTACGCTGGAGTACAAGAGGCACGATTCGGCGCAGCATCACCCCGAGGTGGGGCAAAAAAAGACGGTCTGCGCCGCAGGTTATGGCACAAGTGGGGCAACCCCATGCCACGAAAGGACGGGTGGATGAGTGATATCAGTGCATTGGAAAGTCGCATCACAGCGGCGCTTGATCGGATCAGAAAAGGGTTAGAGGCAAAAAATGCGCAAACCCCCGCCGATCCGGGGCTGCAAGCTGCGCTTGAAGAAGAGCGTGCGCAGAATGCCGAGTTGATTGAACGGGTGCGTGTTCTGAAAGAACGGCAGGATACCCAAGTGGCCCAGCTGGCGACGCGCGCTGATACCCAGAGTAAGCATCTGATGAAGCTCGACGAAGAGTTGCAGCAATTACGCGCGTCGAATGTGCAGCTGCGCGAAATGAACGCCAAGCTGCGTGAGGCTGTGACAACAGGTCTTGCGCCCGAGTTGCATGATGCCGCCGTTGCCGCCGAGATAGAGGCACTGAGCGCCCAACGCTCGGCCGATGCGGCAGAGGTTGATGCGATCCTGGCCGAACTCAAACCCCTGATCGAGGAGGCGACCCATGCCGCAGGTTGAAATTGCCATTGGTGGCCGCACGTTTGAAGTGGCCTGTCAGGATGGCGAAGAGCATTTTCTGCATTCCGCGGCGGCCATGCTGGATACGGAAGCCGCGCATTTGGCCGATCAAATCGGGCGCATGCCCGAGGCGCGTATGCTTTTGATGGCGGGTTTGATGCTGGCGGACCGCACTGCGGGTCTGGAAGACAAAGTGCGCGAACTAGAGGCCGAGGCCGCGAAGGTACGTGCGCAGGTTGAGACACTGCAAATGCAACCTGCGCCCGATCCTGTGCGCGTGGAAGTACCGGTGGTGCCCGCAGAGGTCACAGATACGCTGGCCGAAATTGCGGCACGCGCCGAAGCTTTGGCTGATCAGGTCGACGCCCGGTAAGTGAGTAGGAGGCGGGCAGGGTGCCCGCCCATGTGGCTTATGCGTTGGCTTCGCGGATTTTTTCTGCGGCGTCTTTGTCGAAGGTTACACCATTTTCGCTGAACAATGTGTCAAGCTCGCCCGAGAGCGTCATCTCGGTGATGATGTCGCACCCACCAACAAATTCGCCTTTGACATAAAGTTGCGGAACGGTCGGCCAATCTGAAAAGTCTTTGATTCCCTGGCGCATGTCTTCGTCTGCCAAAACGTTCACGTCACTAAAATCGACGCCCATGAAGTTCAGCACACCCGCAACACGCGATGAGAAGCCACATTGCGGCATGCTCTTGGTGCCTTTCATGAAGAGGACCACGTCGTTGGATGTGACGGTTTCTTTGATTTTATCTTGAACTGTCATTTGTTGTTTTCCGTTTTCTGAGGAATAAAGAACCGTGCATATTCGTCAGGATCGCACGGGATTTTGTAAGTTGTGTGATGACCAGACATCCCCGAGGAATACTCTGAATGGATGATGTGAAAGCCTTCCTTACGGTCGGACCCGCGTCTATCTTCGGCGGCTTCTTTCCAGACCATGTTGAAGGCGCGCCAGACAAAGACGGCAGCGATGAAGGCAAACATCAGACCTATGATCAGGTTGTAGGACACCGCGTTTACTCGGGCGCTTTGGTTGTCAAGGCAAGCGCATGCAATTCGCCATTGCTGCCATCCATCTTGCCTTTGAGTGCTGCGTAGACCGCGCGTTGTTGTTGGACCCGGTTTTTGCCGCGAAAGCTTTCATCCACGACCTCGGCTGCGAAATGCGCGCCGTCGTCGCCCTGCACATTGATTTGCGCTTGGGGGAAGCTTTCGCGCAGGAGCGTTTCGATTTCATGGGCGCTGATGGGCATTGCGGGTCCTTTTGATCTGTTGCGCTTAAATTAGGGGCGCATGCGCCGATGGACAAGTGGGGATACCTCCGACGGTCGTTTTTTGGGCAAGATGATAATTACGCGACAGCGGTTTCAAACGCGGTGCGGAACGTTTGGCTGAGCTCTGAGAGCGGTGCACTTTGGCTGCCGAAGGTGATTTGGTCACCACCGGCTTTGCCGATTGTTGTGAGTGTGACGCCGGATCGGTTGGCGGCGATCATCAAGGCTTCGGCTTGGTCGAAGTTGCAGGCGATCAGGTAGCGTGCCTGGTCTTCACCGAAGAGCGTTGGTGTATCTTCGACGTTGAGTGTGATGCCGACGCCTGCAGCCTCGGCCATCTCAAAGGCAGCAAGAGCGAGGCCACCATCGCTGAGGTCGGTGCAGGCTTTGATATAGGCATGATTGGCGCGAATGAAGTCGCCATTGGCTTTCTCAATTGTCAGATCAACCGGTGGCGCATCGCCTTCGGCCCGTCCGTAGACTTCTGCCAGCAGAGCAGATTGGCCCAGGTGGCCGATTGTTTCGCCCAACAGCAGTAGGAGGTGACCTTCGCGGATATCACCTGTGATCATGTGATCAGCGTGATTTATGATGCCGACCGCCCCGATGGTAGGGGTGGGCAGGATCCCTTTGCCGTCGGTTTCATTATAGAGTGACACGTTGCCTGAAACGATGGGCATGTTGAGCGCTGCGACGGCTTCGCCGATCCCTTGGATGGCGCCCACGAATTGCCCCATGATGCGAGGCTTTTCGGGGTTGCCGAAGTTCATGTTGTCGGTTGTGGCCAGCGGGGTGGCACCAACGGCTGTGAGGTTGCGATAGGCCTCGGCCACGGCTTGCTTGCCGCCTTCGATGGGGTTGGCTTTGACATAGCGCGGGGTCACGTCGCTGGTGAAAGCAAGTGATTTGTCGGTGCCGTGCACGCGCACGATACCGGAGCCTGCGCCGGGCGTGCGGGCCGTGTCGCCCATGACCTGTTGGTCATATTGTTCGTAGACCCATTGTTTGCCAGCATAGTTGGGGCTGTTGATCAGCGCCTTGAGGCCGTCGATCGGGTGGACGCCCGCGATTTCGCCCAATGGTTCGGGTGTCGGCGTTGGCTCCCACGGCCGATCATATTCGGGAGCAGAGCCGGAGAGGGTGGCAAGGGGCAGATCGGCCATGACTTGTCCGTTGTGTTCAACAAGGAAGCGGTCCTCGGCAATCGTTTCGCCTACGATAGCAAAGTCGAGATCCCATTTTTCGAAGACGGCGCGGGCTTCGGCCTCAAGTTCAGGTTTGAGAACCATAAGCATGCGTTCTTGAGATTCTGACAGCATCATCTCATAGGCGGTCATGTTGTCTTCACGCTGCGGAACGGCGTTGAGGTTGAGTTTGACGCCAAGGCCGCCTTTGTCGCCCATTTCAACGGCAGAGCAGGTCAGGCCAGCAGCGCCCATGTCTTGGATGGAGATGACAGCGCCGGTGGCCATGAGTTCCAGTGTCGCTTCCATCAGACGTTTTTCCGTGAATGGATCACCGACTTGGACGGTGGGGCGTTTTTCCTCAATCGTATCGTCGAATTCAGCAGAGGCCATCGTGGCACCGCCGACGCCGTCACGACCCGTCTTTGCGCCAAGGTAGACAACGGGCATGCCAATTCCAGAGGCGGCGGAGTAGAAGATTTTGTCAGCGTCGGCGAGGCCAGCTGCGAAGGCGTTGACGAGGCAGTTACCGTTGTAAGCAGGGTCGAAGCGGACTTCGCCACCCACAGTTGGCACGCCGAAACAGTTGCCGTACCCGCCAACGCCAGCGACGACGCCGTTGACGAGTTGCTTGGTTTTGGGGTGACTGGGTTCGCCGAAGGAAAGTGAATTCATTGCAGCGATAGGGCGGGCGCCCATTGTGAAGACGTCGCGCAAAATGCCACCGACGCCGGTCGCCGCACCTTGATAGGGTTCGATGTAGCTGGGGTGGTTATGGCTTTCCATTTTGAAAACGACAGCTTGGCCGTCCCCAATATCGACAACGCCCGCGTTTTCGCCGGGACCGCAGATGACTTGCGGGCCTTCCGTGGGCAGGGTGCGCAGCCATTTCTTGGAGGATTTGTAGGAACAGTGTTCGTTCCACATGGCCGAAAAGATGCCCAATTCGGTAAAGCTGGGGGTGCGTCCAATGATCTCAAGTATCCGTTGGTATTCGTCAGGCGAAAGCCCATGCGCTGCGATCAGGTCGTCGGTGATGGCTGGCTCTTGCATCTTGTCCCCCGGGGCTTGAGTCGCGGGTGTTTTACGGGGTTGCGTGCATGAGGGGAAGGGAGGTGTTTCTTGCCGTCCTCAGGTATCTCTCTTGGTCCGTTTGATGGGACGAAGAAAGAAGATGAGCTTGGGCAAAAAAAATGCCGGGCGCGAAGCCCGGCGTAGTCCAACAGGGAGGTGAACATGATGAGCAATTAAGCACCATCATCTTCGGTTATTGAAATAGGGTGTGTTATTTGACCATTCAAGAAAAAATCATAAACAATAACGCAGACCCGCCATGCGCCTTGTGCATACCAGCTGATATCACAGGGTCACGGGGTCTGTATCTGCGCGAGAATTTCTTCGGCTTTCTCAAGAAGGTTGCCTTCTTCAAAGCGGGTTTCCACCGTATAGACCGAAACCGACCCAAAACCTTGCGCAACCTCTGCGCTGTCATCACGCGGCGAAGGCCGATCAAGAAAAAACTTCGCCGTGTCGATCAGGCAGTTGCCGTATTCTTTGCGCAGTTCATCGCAAACCTTTTCGATATCAGCCAGAAAGGAGCGCCGGTCTTCGGGCGACGTCATGCCCCGCCCTGTGAGTTGATCGCGCAATCCAGCAGAGATGAATTCCCCGTTCGATATACGTGTGACGTCCCCGATGGCGTAATTGGGGATATAGGCAAAATCCGCGCGGACTTCGAACGCATCCATGTCATTGCGGTTAAAGCTGCGGACCGACGCGCGGTACATGCTGCATTTGCTTGCGATTTCAACAAGGGTATCCTTACAGAAAGCCTGCAATAGTTTGGGCCCCCGTAGCATCGCATAGATGTCGCGCAACTCTTCGGGGGGCATGGCTTCGTCATCGGCCAACATATCGTCCATCGTGAACCATTGAGATAGGCTCGCGGTGCGATGTCCGTTCAGTTCGGTCAGGCTGACGACTTCTTCGACCAAATTGTTGTTCATCACCATTTCGCCAAAGTTGCGGCGTTGGCCGCCAACCACGGCTGCTTCGGCCAAAGCGCCGCCGAGGTCTTGGGGCTCTGGGATCGTGCCGCGATGATCGCCACCGGCAGCTTGTGCGACCAATTCACTGTAAAGGCGGATTGTTTCCGCTTCGCGTGCGGCGGCCGGGCCGGTCAGGATGTGATCATGGCGTTCGACATAGAACGTGCCGGGCGCATCGGGGGCGGAAAACAGTTCGGATGACAAATTACCCACGAGCACGGCACCCGCTTCATTGGCCGAAAGCAAGTTTTCGGCGCTGTCAAAGCCCATGGTCTGGGTGAACCAGTGATCATAGGCATCATGCCCATTGTCACGCATGAACAACAGATTGCCGTCCAGTGTGTTGCCGCGTTTTGCACCGGCCCAGGCCCCCCAGCTTTCATCGGGTTTGCGAAACGGTCGCGCCATGCATTCAAGATCTTCAGGCTCTCCGCGGTAGCTGTAAAAATCCATCTGATTGCCGAAGTCCGCGGCGCGGATGGCCTCGAATGAGGCGTCGCCGATGTTTCCGGTCAGGCCCGATGATGCATTCGCCACAAGGGCAATATGCGCAATCTCGACGCCGGGTGCGGCATGAATGTTCCAGATGATGTTACCGCCAAGCGTTTGCAGCATCATGTAAAGTGGCGCGCTGGTATCGGTCACGATGACATCAATGGCCGATCTGCCGCCGCGTGCAACCGACAACATGCCCGGCGAATGGCCGTCACCGATTGCCTCTTTGATCGCATCCTCAAGCGACGCATGGATGACCGCATCGTCCAGCGTCTGCACCGGCGCTTCGTTTTGGGCATACCCCACATTCACGTTGATGAATTTTTCCGCAGTACCAACAGGGCGCAGGGTACATTCACTGTTGTATTCAAAGAATTCAGGGGCCCCAATGGGGGTGTCAGGGCCGGTGGGTTGGAACCCGACCATGATGCTGTCCAGCGCAATCGGCGTGCCTGATTGGCTGGCGGCGTAGCCCGCGCCAAAGACAGTGCCCAAACGCGCTGTTGCGACAGGCTCTGTTGGGACTTCGCGCGGCGCGCGTGGGGGGGCAATCAGGGTGCGGGCGCGTGCCTCAGCCTCTGCGGCGCGTCGTTCGGCAAGTTTCTCTTGCTGATTGTCCATCGCGGACTCAAAAACGACTTCCTGAAAACTTGGCAGTTCCATAAACCCTAAATCAAGTCCCCCGGCACGCGCGGCAACCTTGTCGCGAATGTCGGAAAATGAGCCGCCGCGTTCCATGTAAAGAATGCCCCACATCGCCCCGATGGCCCCAAAAAGCATCGTCGCGATGATGAGTGTCGGGCGTAAATTGCCGGATGATTTTCTTTTCCGTGCGGACCTGATCGCGGGTTCAGGGTTTTGGAGGTCAGATGGTCCTTTGCGGGCTTCAATCCGGCGTAGCCTGTCTGAAAAATCGTCTTGTTCCATATTGATTGACGCTCCGCCTTGTAAACGCACTTGCAATTTAAGGTTTACCAACTGCTATCATTTGTTGGCAGAAATATGGCGGTTTTGGGTGACGTCAGTGTTCGAGAACAACCGTATTAGTTAGCCGCGGATTCACGCATTTTTTTGCGGTGTGCAAAGATTTCGTCCTGTACAAAATCGCGGAATGCGCTGATCCGTTTGGATTGCCGCAACTCTTCGGGGTAGGCGAGGAAGACAGGAACTTCGCCGCTTTCCAGATCGGGCAGGACCCGCACCAGATCGGGGAAGTCTTCGGTCACATAGTCGGGCAGCACCCCGATGCCGATGTTGTTGAGAACCCCCTGCAGCACGCCAAAGTAGTTGTTCACCGTGAATGTGTTGGGAATGTCGGCGGTCATCAGGTGTTGAAGCAATGTTGCACCGGCAGCGACCTGAATGGAATTCAGGCTTTGGCAGATAAGGCGGTGGTCCGACATATCCGACAACTCGGTCGGTGTGCCGTTTCGTTCAAGATAGGACTGTGTCGCGTAAAGCCGCATGCGCACAGACATCAGCCGTTTACGGATCAGGTCCGCTTGGGACGGCTCTTTCATGCGGATCGCCACGTCGGCTTCGCGCATCGGCAGGTCGAGCACGCGCTCTTCGAGCATCAAGTCGATTTTGAGGTCAGGATAGAGTTCATAAAGCTTGGGCAAGCGCGGGGCCAGCCAGAGCGTGCCGAAACCCGTGGTCGTGGTGACACGCAACTCGCCGAACACTTCTTCTTCGCTGTCGCGGATACGCGCCGAGGCCGCTTCGAGCCGCTTGTTCATCGATTTGGTCGCGTCGAATAGTAATTCGCCCTGTTCGGTCAGGATCAGGCCCCGCGCATGCCGGTGAAACAGCGTGGTGTTGAGTGATTCTTCCAAAGCCCGAATTTGCCTGCTGACCGCGGATTGCGACAGATGCAGTGTGTCGCCCGCATGGGTGAGCGATCCCGCATCAGCGACGGCGTGAAATATTCTTAGCTTGTCCCAGTCCATTTCGTCCTGTCGCCACTTCTGTTACCGCTATCTTTGGCCAAACATTACGCAGAGATGCCGTTTTGATGCAAACACCGATAGCATTTATTTTCCGCTTTGTAGGTCAGTATTTTTGACCTATACTTTAGTCAAGTGATTTGACGCGCAGGGAGGTGCGAGATGAGCCATCAGGATGTGTCCCTTAACGACCGGTACGACCTGACGAAACATCAGATTTTGCTCAATGGCACGCAGGCGCTGGTGCGTTTGATGCTGATGCAGCGCGCACGCGATGAGAAGGCGGGTTTGAACACCGCGGGTTATGTTACCGGTTATCGCGGCTCGCCCCTTGGCGCTGTTGATATGCAGATGACCCGCGCAAACGACGTGTTAGAACCTGCGCAGATCACCTTTCAGCCGGGATTGAACGAAGACCTTGCTGCGACCGCGCTTTGGGGCAGTCAACAGGCCGAATTGCGTGGCGAAGGCAAGCATGATGGCGTTTTTGGTCTGTGGTACGGCAAAGGCCCCGGTGTGGACCGTTCCGGCGATGTGATGCGCCACGCCAATATGGCGGGCACGTCCCCCAATGGCGGTGTGATCATGGCGATGGGCGATGATCATACCGGCGAAAGCTCGACCACTTTGCACCAGTCTGATTGGGCGATGATTGATGCCTATATGCCGATTGTGTCCCCCGCCGGTGTGCAGGAAATACTGGATTACGGGCTTTATGCTTGGGAATTGTCACGCTTTGCCGGTGTTTGGGTCGGCCTGAAGACCATGAAAGACACGATTGAGGTGACATCCGTCGTTGATGGCAATCCTGACCGAGTGTCGTTTGTGCGCCCCGATTTCGAGATGCCGGAGGGTGGCTTGAACATCCGCCTGGTTGACACCCCGCAGCTGCAAGAAGCGCGGATGATCGACTATAAACGCTTTGCCGCCGAGGCGTTCAGCCGTGCCAATAAGATGGATCAGCGCAAGTGGGGTAAACCGGGGGCCAAGATTGGCTTTGTCGCGGCAGGCAAGAACTGGCTCGATCTACAGCACGCTCTTTCGTTGCTGAACATTGATGAGGCCGAGGCAGAGCGTTTAGGGATCACGACCTATAAGGTGGGACAGGTCTGGCCGCTGGACATGGCGTCGTTCCATGACTGGGCCGAAGGGCTGGACCTGATTGTTGTGGTCGAGGAAAAGCGCAAGCTGATCGAGGTGCAGGTCAAAGAGGCGATCTTTGATGATCGCCAAGGCCGTCGCGTCTACGGCTGGCACAAGGGTGATGAGCATTCCGAAGGGCGTCGTGAAGAGGTGTTTCAGACCAAGGCAGACATCAATCCGATTGTCGTTGCCGAAAAGCTGGGCGGTATTCTGGTGGAAGAGGGCTGTGGCTCTGCCGGGGTTGAGGCCGGGTTGGCCGCATTGGTCGAGGCGCGCCGCGCTGACAACGCACCCGAATTGGCGCAGCGTTTGCCGTATTTCTGTTCGGGCTGTCCGCATAACTCCTCGACCAAAGTGCCTGAAGGATCGCGGGCTTATGCCGGCATTGGCTGTCACTATATGGTGCAGTGGATGGACCGCGACACGGTTGGCTTTACCCAGATGGGTGGCGAAGGGGCCAATTGGGTTGGTGAAGCGCCGTTCTCGACCCGCGATCATGTGTTCCAGAACCTTGGCGATGGGACCTATAACCATTCGGGCGTGCAGGCCATTCGCTTTGCGCTGATGGCGGGGACCAATATCACCTACAAGATCCTCTACAACGATGCGGTCGCCATGACCGGCGGGCAGGGTAATGACGGCGGTCTAACAGCCGATCAGATTTGCCGTGAAGTGCAGGCGATGGGCGTGCGCAATATCGCACTGGTTTATGACGACAAAGAAGATATCGACCTCGGGCTGTTTCCCAAGGGTCTTGATGTGCATGAGCGGGCGGACATGCCTGTGGTCCAAGAGAAGTTCAGCAAATACAAAGGCGTGTCTGTCATTGTGTATGTGCAGACCTGTGCTGCCGAAAAGCGCCGTCGCCGTAAGCGCGGGCAATTCCCGGACCCCGACAAGCGGGTCTTTGTCAATACAGACATCTGCGAAGGCTGCGGTGATTGCGGGGTGCAATCGAACTGCGTGTCCATCGTACCGGTTGAGACTGAATTGGGCCGCAAGCGGGCGATTGATCAATCGTCCTGCAACAAGGATTTTTCTTGTGTCAAAGGGTTCTGCCCGTCGTTTGTGACCGTTGAGGGTGCGCAAATCCGCAAAGAGGCCACGGCAGAAGTGGATATGCCCGATCTGCCTGATCCCGAACTGCCCGCGATTAACGGGACGCACAACGTGGTGATTACCGGCGTCGGGGGCACAGGCGTTGTGACCATAGGTGCGGTTCTGGCGATGGCTGCACATATCGACGGCAAGGGTGCCGGCATGATGGAAATGGCAGGGCTGGCACAAAAGGGCGGCGCGGTGCATATCCATTGCCGGATTGGGGAAAAGCCCAGCGATATCAGCGCGATCCGCGTGGCAACGGGGGAATGTGATGCGCTGATCGGCGGCGATCTGGTCGTTTCTGCCGGGGCCAAGACGCTGGGCCTGATGAAAACGGGGCGTACCCGCGGCGTCGTCAATAGCCACGAGATTATTACTGGCGACTTTACCCGCGATACAGAATTTCGGCTGCCAACCGATGCGTTGAAAGTGTCTCTTGAGGCGCGGTTATCGGACGGTTTGGCGTTGTTTGATGCGTCTGAGCTGGCCAAAGCGCTGTTGGGCGACAGCATCTATTCGAATATGATGATTTTCGGTGCTGTTTGGCAAATGGGCGCAATTCCAGTAAGTTATGAGGCGATCTTGGGTGCGATTGAGCTGAATGGTGCCTCCATCAACCGCAACATCCGCGCATTCGAGCTGGGGCGTTGGGCCTATTTGCATCCAAAGGACGCCGCTGCACTGTTGCAACCGAATGTCGTCGCACTGCCAAAGTCAGTCGAAGATAAAGTTGCATTTCGTGCAGAGCATCTGACGGCATATCAGGGCAAACGTTTGGCTGCGCGCTATCGCAAGCTGGTTGACAGTATTCAGGATGAACCGCTGCGCGAAGCCGTGGCGTTGGGCTATCACAAGCTCTTGGCGTATAAGGACGAATATGAAGTTGCGCGACTTTTGACCCAAACGCATGAGAAGGCGGCGGCCGCGTTCGATGGCGATCTGAAACTGACCTATCATCTGGCCCCGCCTATGTTGACCAAGACTGGACCGGACGGGCGACCAGAAAAGAAAGAGTATGGCGCACGCATGGCTTGGGCATTCCCAAAGCTTGCCAGGCTGAAATGGCTGCGTGGTACCCCGTTTGATCCGTTTGGGCGCACGGTAGAACGCCGCATGGAGCGGGCGCTGATCAAGGAATATGAGGCGGATATGGCCGAAGTGCTGCGCATCGTGCGCCCGGACACGCGGGACGCTGCGGTTGCATTAGCGTCTCTGCCCCTTGAAATACGCGGTTTTGGTCCTGTGAAAGAGGCAAACGCGCGCAAAGCGGCCAAACGGCGCGAAGAGTTGCTGGCGGTACTGCGTGCCGCACCAATGCAACAGGCGGCAGAGTGACGATTGTTTGTCATAGGAATGTTGCCGGAGCATGATATGTACCGGCAACATTTTGCAATGTAAGAGCTTCGCATGTCTGCCAGAGATCGCCAAGTTGCCCGGGATATCACCTATGCCTCATCTGCCAAAAGGCGCAGCGGGCGGGCCGTGATCCGCATCCTTGAGAATACAACAGGGCGTCTGCGCCTGATCCGCAAGGCCCGCGGCTATGATACGGAAGTTGAGGCTGGTGCTGACTTTTGGCAGGTGATGACCGATCGCTACGGCGTCAGCCTTGATGTCATCGGTGGCACGCTAGACAGCATTCCGACCAAAGGCCCGTTGATTGTTGTCTCAAACCATCCTTATGGCATCCTGGATGGGTTGATGATGGGGCGCATTCTGTCTGAACGCCGTCAAGGCGACTTTCGTGTCCTTGCGCATCGGATCTTTCGCCGTGCCGCGGATTTGGAGCGGATTATTCTGCCGATTTCCTTTGATCAAACGAAAGAAGCCGCCAAGCTGAACCTTGAAACACGCAGTTTGGCAGTTGAATATCTCAAATCGGGCGGTGCAATCGGGATCTTCCCAGGAGGCACCGTATCCACGTCTGCCACACCGTTTTCAAAGCCAATGGACCCCAGTTGGCGGACGTTCACGGCCAAAATGATCGCCAAGTCGGGCGCGACAGTCGTGCCTGTTTTCTTTGAAGGACATAACAGCCGTTTGTTCCAACTGGCCAGCCACCTGCATAGCACCTTGCGCACCGGCATGTTCATTCGCGAGTTCAAGGCCAAGATCAACAAACCCGTCCGCGTCGTGGTCGGAGAGCCGATCCCCGCTGACACGCTGGCTCAATTCGAAAAAGACCCCAAAGCGTGCATGGATTTCCTGCGCAAAGCCACTTATGAGTTGAGCACAAGCCCGGTGGATCCAACCCATCTGGGTCATGAGTTTGAAGACAAATACAAGGTGCGCAATGGCAGTGGGCATATTCGATAGCGGGCTAGGGGGGCTTACGGTGCTGGACGCCGTGGCAAAACGCTTGCCTGATCTGCCGCTTGTCTACATGGGCGATAGCGCCCATGCGCCTTACGGCGTGCGGACGCCCGATGACATTTACAACCTGACCACGCAGTCTACGCAGCGCTTGTTTGATGCCGGTTGCGATCTGGTGATCCTCGCCTGCAACACCGCCTCTGCCGCTGCCCTGCGCCGCATGCAAGAAGGCTGGGTGCCAGAAGGCAAGCGGGTGCTGGGTGTATTTGTGCCATTGATCGAAGCACTGACAGAGCGGCAGTGGGGTGACAACTCGCCTCCGCGTGAGGTAAACACCAAACATGTGGCGCTTTTTGCGACGCCTGCGACCGTGTCGAGCCGCGCTTTCCAGCGGGAATTGGCTTTCCGCGCGATTGGTGTGGATGTTGAGGCGCAGGCCTGCGGTGGTGTCGTGGATGCCATTGAGGATGGTGACATGATTCTGGCTGAGGCTTTGGTGAACAGTCACGTTGACGCGCTCAAACGAAAGATGCCGGAACCAGATGCGGCAGTTCTTGGGTGCACCCATTACCCGCTGATGGCAAAAGAGTTTCAGAAGGCCCTTGGCCCGGATGTGAAGGTGTTTAGCCAAGCTGAACTCGTGGCCGAAAGCCTTGCCGATTATCTGGAGCGGCGGCCCGAGATGGTGGGCTTCGGCACAACATCCGCCTTTCTGACAACCGGCGATCCTGCGCAGGTATCCAACCGCGCGACCCAGTTTCTGCGACGAAAAATCACATTTGACGCCGCTTAACCGAATTTACGACCATTCATCCCAAGGGATACTCCTATGACCTATAACGTCGCCATTCTTGGCGCTTCTGGTTACACCGGTGCAGAACTCGTGCGCCTGATCGCAACACACCCCAGCCTGCACATCGTCGGCCTGTCGGGTAATTCCAAGGCCGGCATGGCCATGGCCGATGTGTTTCCACATCTACGCCATCTGGACTTGCCTGTGCTGACGACCATTGAAGAGATGGACCTGAGTGCTGTCGATCTGGTGTTCTGCGCTTTGCCCCATGCCACATCGCAGGCTGTCATTTCAAAGCTGCCAAGGTCGCTGAAAATCGTGGACCTGTCCGCAGATTTTCGTCTGCGTGACCCTGCTGACTATGAAAAGTGGTACGGCAAAGGCCATGCGGCAACAGAGATGCAGGCAGAGGCAATATATGGCCTGACCGAGTTTTACCGGGATCAAATCAAGGACGCGCGTCTGGTGGCTGGCACGGGCTGCAACGCTGCGACGGGTCAATATGCGCTGCGTCCGCTCATTGAAGCAGGGGTGATTGATTTAGATCAGATCATCATTGACTTAAAAGCCGCAGTATCAGGCGCAGGACGCAGCCTGAAGGAGAATCTGTTGCACGCGGAGTTGTCAGAGGGGGCCCATGGCTATGCCGTTGGCGGCACCCATCGCCACTTGGGCGAGTTTGATCAGGAGTTCTCCGCGATTGCCGGACGGCCCGTCCACGTGCAGTTCACCCCCCATCTGATCCCAGCGAACCGCGGCATTTTGGCAACCACCTATGTGCAAGGCGATCCGGGCGTTATATATGCAACATTGACCGCAGCTTATGCGGATGAGCCGTTTATTGAGGTACTGCCGATGGGACAAACGCCGTCGATGAAACATGTCAGGGCATCGAATTATTGCCATATCGGCGTGGTCGCTGACCGTGTGCCGGGGCGGGCGATTGTCATTGCGGCCTTGGATAACCTGACCAAAGGGTCTTCAGGGCAGGCGTTGCAGAATGCCAACTTGATGCTAGGGCTGCCTGAAACAGAGGGTCTGATGCTGGCCCCGGTGTTCCCATGACGGGTGGTTTGAAAAGTCTGAAGAAACGTCGCCGCATTCAGGTGATGTCTATGGCGGGGATCAGTATTGTGTTGGTCCTTGTGCTATTGTGGTTCTTGCCTGATGACAGTTTTCAGTTCTTCCGATCGCCGTCAGAAGTGGCTGAAGCACCGCCGCCGCCAAACGAGCGGTTCCGCATTGGCGGTCTGGTGACTGAGGGTTCCATCGTGCGCGGTCAGGGCGAGCAGGTCAGTTTTTCTGTAACCGATGGCGGTGCTGTGGTGCCGGTCGTCTACACCGGCATTCTGCCTGATCTTTTTGAAGAAGGTCAGGGGATGGTTGCGCAGGGAAATTACATCAATGGTCGCTTTGAAGCCGTTGAAATCCTTGCCAAACATGATGAGACATATATGCCATCCGAGGTACTTGATGCTTTGAAAGAGCAGGGTCTCTATGTTGATCCGGACGGTGCTATCGTCACCAATTAACCTTTAAAGCGCAGCTTTTGTCCCGACCTTATGGAAGGGGCAGAAATGCAGACCGTTACCCAAATTGCGACCGCCATTGTTGCCCGTGAAGGCGGCTATGTGAATGACCCCGACGATCCTGGTGGCGCCACGAACTATGGTGTCACAATCCACACGATGCGCCGTCTTGGGCTTGACCTGACGCAAGACGGGCGTGTTGATAGCGATGACGTCCGTGTCCTGACCCGGGCGCATGCGGTGTCGATCTTTGTGGAACACTACTTTCGCGGACCACGGATTGACCGGTTGCCCGCGCCTCTGCAAGCCAGTGTGTTTGATATGTATGTGAATGCCGGCGCGAATGCTGTGAAAATTCTACAACGTTTACTGGGTGATATGCGGATTTCCGTGACCGTTGACGGTGTTATTGGCCCGCGCACGATTGCCGCGACCAAACAGGCGATGCAGGCGGCACCGGACCATCTTGTTGACGCCTACGGGATTGCGCGCCGCAACTATTACTATGATCTGGCTGATCGCCGTCCCGCCAGCCGCAAATATGCGCGCAGGCGCGATGGCGGAAAGGGCGGTTGGATCAAACGGGCGGAAGAATTCGTGTCGGCCCATTACCATTTGACCGAGGCGCAACATAAAGCACGGGTGTCGCAATGGGTTTGATCTCGGGCCTGATGACGTTTCTGTTCGGGGACGGGCGCAATGTGGTGGCTGAAACTGCGCAGGTCTTTCGCGAGAATGCTGAGAACGGTGCCGTGCGCGCAGCCTCGGCCCGGTCGGATAGCCTTGCGCAGTTTGCGGCAGAGTTCGTGCATCCGCGTCGCGGCCTGTTTGACAGGATTGTCGATGGGCTGAACCGTTTACCGCGACCTGCGCTGGCGTTGGGCACAATCTGGTTGTTTGTCTTAGCGATGCAGCAGCCTGAGCAATTCATGAAGGGCATGGAGGGGCTTGCGATTGTGCCTGAACCGCTTTGGTGGTTAATGGGCGCGATTGTGAGCTTTTATTTTGGCGCACGTCACCAAGTCAAATCACAGGAATTTCAACGCTCTATTGCGATGAGCTTGGCCGCCGGTCAGGTCAGCCCTGCCAAACCCGAGGCGGCATCATCAAACCCCGCATTGCAAGATTGGCAGGTCGACAATGCAGACTGAGGCGACAGGACAGCTTGAACGCCGCGTCATAGCACTTGAGATGCGCAACGCTGTCGATGATGTGCATCGCGCGAATGTGGCGGTCCGGTTGAGCGCGATTGAGGACACGCTGAAGTGGTTGGTGCGCCTGGTGATTGGCGGGCTTTTGATGGCGGGTGTGACCTACGCAATGCAAGGCGGTTTCGCGATCTGAGGGTGCGCCAAAATGTACCGCAGATGTGAGCAGTCCGGGATGTTGCTTGCCCGCTGAATGGGCTATGTATGCCCTATGTTGATAGAACTTGGACATTTCGCTCTGATTCTGGCTTTTGGCATCGCTATCATCCAGATGATCGTGCCGATGGTGGGCGCACATCGCGGTAATGCTGGCTGGATGGCGATGGCCGAACCGGCGGCGACGGTGCAGTTTTTATTAACCGCCTTTTCCTTTGCCGTGCTGACTTGGGCCTTTGTGACCTCTGACTTTTCGCTACAGCTCGTCTACCTCAATTCCCATACCGACAAACCGATGATCTATAAGATTACGGGCGTTTGGGGGAACCATGAAGGTTCGATGCTGCTTTGGATGGTGATCCTGACGCTGTTCGGGGCTTGCGCCGCGTGGTTTGGCGATGGGTTGCCAGCGCGTTTGCGGGCACGGGTGTTGTCGGTGCAGGCGTCGATCGCAGTGGCCTTCTTTGCTTTTGTTCTGTTCACATCCAACCCATTCCTGCGTCTTGAGGTGCCACCCTTGAATGGGCGCGACCTGAACCCGCTGCTGCAAGACCCCGGTTTGGCGTTTCACCCACCTTTCCTTTATCTCGGTTATGTTGGCCTGAGCATGTCATTTTCTTTCGCCATCGCCGCCCTGATTGAAGGGCGCGTCGATGCCGCGTGGGGCCGCTGGGTGCGCCCTTGGACATTGGCTGCTTGGATGTTCCTGACCGTGGGTATCGCACTTGGGTCTTGGTGGGCGTATTATGAGCTGGGTTGGGGCGGTTTCTGGTTCTGGGACCCGGTTGAGAACGCGTCCTTCATGCCGTGGCTCATTGCGGCGGCGCTGCTGCACTCTGCCATCGTTGTAGAGAAGCGAGAAGCGCTGAAAAGCTGGACGATCCTGCTGGCGATCATGGCCTTTGGGTTCTCGTTGCTTGGTGCGTTTATCGTGCGCTCGGGTGTGCTGACGTCCGTACATGCTTTTGCCAATGATCCTGAACGCGGAATGCTGATCCTGATTATCCTTGCGATCTTCTTGGGTGGTGCGCTGACGCTTTTTGCCTTGCGCGCGGGATCAATGGAATCGAAAGGTGTTTTCTCGACCGTGAGCCGCGAAAGCGCGCTGATCTTGAACAATATATTGCTATCCGTCAGCTGTTTTGTCGTCTTCATCGGCACCATCTGGCCGTTGGTGTCAGAGCTGCTTTTTGACCGCACCGTATCTGTCGGGCCACCCTTCTTCGATGCAGCCTTTACCCCATTTATGGTCGCTTTGGCGATTGCCTTGCCACTGGGATCAATCCTCGCATGGAAACGTGGTACTTTGGGGCGTGCGTCTAAATCATTGGTTGGTTGGCTGGTGCTTGCCGTTGCCATGGCCGGGCTGGCCTATGCGATCCAAAGTGGCAATTCAGCGCTTGGCCCCATTGGTGTGGCATTGGGTGTTTGGGTTGTGGGTGGTGCGATTTCGGATATGTGGATGCGCAGTGGCCGTGATAGCCTGTCGGACCGCTTGCGCCGCATGACGCGGCTGCCGCGCGCGGATTGGGGCAAGGCGACCGCGCATATCGGGATGGGCGTCACGATCTTTGGGATCGCAGCCATGCTTGCTTGGGAACAGGAAGATATTCGCGTCGCCCAGATCGGTGACAGCTGGGAAGTCGGTCAGTTTGAATTCCGCTTGGATGGTGTGAACCAGCTTGAGGGCCCCAATTACCTGACGACAATGGCCGATATCTCGGTCTGGCGGGGCGAGACGCAAGTGGGTGATCTGCACCCTGAAAAACGGTTCTATCCGGTCGCAAATATGCCGACGACAGAAGCCGCGATTATCAATGGTGTGGTCCGCGACATCTACGTTGTCGTCGGTGACCCGCAGGAAAATGGCGGCTGGGCTGTACGCATCTACCTCAAACCATTCGCGAATTGGATTTGGGGTGGGGCCATCTTGATGGCTTTGGGGGGCTGTTTCTCGCTCTCTGACCGTCGCTTGCGGGTTGGTGCTGCCTCGGCCAAGAAAACCACGCCGAAAGCGGTGCCTGCGGAATGAAGCGGCTGGCCATCATCCTGATGCTGCTTGCATCACCGCTTTGGGCGGTTGATCCGAACGAGATGCTGGATGATCCGGTGTTGGAAGATCGCGCGCGGGCTTTGTCGCAGGAATTGCGCTGTCCGGTTTGCCGCAATGAAAGCATTGATGAAAGCAACGCGGCCTTGGCGCAAGAGCTGCGGATCGTGCTGCGTGAACGGCTGGTTGCGGGCGACACGGACCAAGAGGCGCTCGATTTCATGGTCGCGCGTTATGGGGAGTTTGTATTGCTGCGCCCCGACGCACGCGGGGCGAACCTGATCCTCTGGCTGGCTGCGCCGGCGCTATTGTTGATCGCCCTTGGGATCGGTTGGTCCACGATCAGGGCGCGGCGTCCTGTGGACGAGGGTCTGAGCGACGCGGAAAAAGCCGAATTAGAGAAAATCTTGGGTAATGACGTCCCGTAGGGCTTTCCTAAACTGATCAGTTCATTACCTTAGGGGAAACTTTGCAAAAGGATCCCCTGTATGGACTATCAGGCCATCAAACTTGTCATTCGCAATTCTGTCGCGGTGATCACGCTGAACCGCCCCGACATGATGAACGCGCTCAACACCCAAATGCGCGCCGAGATTACCCATGCGATGAAAGCGGCAGAGCGGGACGCGCGGGTGGTTGTGTTGACGGGGGCAGGCAAAGCCTTCTGTTCCGGCCAGGACCTTGGCGATGGCGGCAATGCTGCGTCGATGGATCTAGAGCGGACTTTACGGGACGAATATGTACCAATGCTGAAGGCGATCTTTGATTGCCGGGTGCCCACGATTTCTGCGGTCAATGGACCTGCGGCGGGAGCAGGGGCCAACCTTGCGCTGGCCGCAGACGTGGTGATTGCGTCAGAGGACGCCTATTTCATTCAGGCCTTCACGCGGATCGGCCTGATCCCTGATGCCGGTGGTACCTATTGGTTGCCACGCCAGATGGGTGCGGCCAAGGCGATGGGGGCGGCGCTCTTTGCAGATAAGATCAGCGCGCAACAGGCAGAGCAGTGGGGCATGATCTATGAAACAGCCCCAGCCGCGACTTTCCTAGAGCATGTGCAGGGGCGTGCGGCGCATTTGGCGCAGGGGCCGACAGTGGCCTATCGCCAGTTGAAGAAAGCAATTCGTGGGTCGTTTGAGAACTCACTGGATGAGCAATTGGCGCTGGAGGCAAAGCTGCAAGGACGCTGTGGTAAGACGCGTGACTTTCAGGAAGGTGTCGTCGCGTTCTTGGAGAAGCGTCAGGCGGTTTATGAGGGGCGCTGAAGGGCGAAGTAGACGCTGTCAGACCATTCACCATTGATGCAAAACGTCTTTTCTGCCCGGTGCGTTTCCTGAAATCCCAGTGATTTCAAGATCCCGACCGAGGCTTCGTTGCGTGGGTCTGCGTCGGCGGTCAACTGTGCATGGTCTGTGACCTCAAAGAGGTAGGGGATAATCGTATTCATCGCCTCGGTCACGATCCCTTGCCGCCAATAGTCGGGATGCAGAAGAAAGCCGACCTCATCAGTCTTATGCATGCCGGCCACACCAATGGCGCGACCATCTCTTTCCATGACAAAATAGGTTAGCTGTCGTTCTGCCGCAGCTATCAACCTATCAAGGTTTTGCTGGGTGCGTTCAGGGTTTTCATGGGCTGCTGTGGACCAATACCGCATCGCACGCGGATCGCTGAAGATCGCGTAGAGGTCCATGAGGTCACCCTGCTTTGCGGCGCGCAGGATCAGGCGTTCCGTTTTCAGGATCATACCGAAAAAGGGCCGCCCGAAAGCAGCCCAGCTTTCTTAGCGCTTTTCAATGTCGACATAATCGCGCTGCATCTCACCCAGATAAAGCTGGCGCGGGCGGCCGATTTTCAACTGTGGATCGGCAAGTTGCTCGGACCATTGCGAAATCCAGCCCACGGTACGGGCCAGCGCAAAGATCGGTGTGAACATCGAGGTGGGGAAACCCATCGCCTCTAGGATAATGCCGGAATAGAAGTCGACGTTCGGGAACAGCTTCTTGTCGGCAAAATACGGATCGGCAAGTGCCTGTTTCTCAAGCTCTTTCGCGACCTGCAAGATGGGGTTGTTTTCAACACCCAGCAGATCAAGCACCTCATCGGCGCTTTCCTTCATCACCGTCGCACGCGGATCAAAGTTTTTGTAAACCCGGTGGCCAAAGCCCATCAGGCGATAGCTGTCGTTTTTATCCTTCGCGCGAGCGATGAACTCTGGGATGCGGTCCGGTGTGCCGATTTCCTTGAGCATTTCAAGACATGCCTGGTTTGCACCACCGTGGGCAGGGCCCCAAAGGCAGGCGATACCGGCGGCGATACAAGCAAACGGGTTGGCGCCAGAGGATGACGCCAGACGCACGGTCGAGGTCGATGCGTTTTGTTCGTGGTCTGCGTGCAGCGTGAAAATCCTGTCCATCGCACGGGCAAGGATCGGGTTCACGTTGTATTCTTGCGCGGGCACGGCAAAGCACATGTGCAGGAAGTTCGCGGCATAATCGAGGTCATTGCGCGGATATACAAACGGTTGACCGATAGAGTACTTGTAAGCCATCGCAGCAACCGTCGGCATCTTCGCGATCAAACGGATCGTCGCGACCTCACGCTGGTGCGGATCGTTGATGTCGGTGGAATCGTGATAAAATGCGGACATCGCCCCCACAACACCGACCATCGTGGCCATCGGGTGCGCATCGCGGCGGAACCCACGGAAGAAGTTGTGCATCTGCTCATGGATCATCGTGTGGTTGGTGACCAGCGATTCAAACTCTTCCAGCTTTTCTGCAGACGGCAGTTCACCGTAAAGCAGCAGGTAGCACACTTCGAGGTAGTGCGATTTGCCTGCAAGCTGATCAATTGGATAGCCACGGTGCAGCAAGACACCTTTTTCACCATCAATGAAGGTGATTGTACTGTCGCAGGCAGCGGTGGACGTGAAGCCCGGATCGTATGTGAAAACATCCGCCTGCCCGTAAAGCTTGCGAATGTCGATGACGTCAGGGCCACCAGTGGGGGAGTGCATGGGCAGGTCGTAGGTTTTGCCCTTGATGGTCAGCTTCGCTGTGTCGGTATTCTCGGCCATAAATGTTCCCCTTTCGGTCGGGCACAGGTGACGTGCCGCGGCATGTATTGTCGTTGGTGTCCGGTTAGCTGCTATTCGTTAACGAATAGGTTTCAGCGACTGGCATCCTGTAGGCGGGCGATGGTTTCATCTTGCCCAAGGACCAACATCATATCGAACATACTGGGTGAAACCGCGCGTCCTGCGAGTGCCGCGCGTAAAGGCCCGGCCAGCTTGCCTAGTTTCATGTCATGAGCTTCGGCAGTGGATGCGACGATCCCTTCAAGGATGTCTCGAGACCAGCTAGCATTTTGCAGCTGCGGCGTCAATTCTCTCAGTATACCACGGGATACATCCGTGAGATGGCTGGCCGCCTTCTCTTCGATTTCGACCGGACGTTGCGTCAGTACAAAGTGAGCCTTATCAATGAGTTCCGGGAATGTCTTCGCCCTTTCTTTGAGGCAGTACATCGCGGTCAACATTCCGTCGTTTTGTGTTTCAGTCAGTGGTGCTGCACCAGTTGCGGCCAGAAAATCCTGCAATTCTTGCAGCAGTGCAGCATCGTCCGCGACCGCGATGTGCTGACCACAGATGTTTTCGAGCTTTTTGAAGTCAAAACGCGCTGGCGATTTGCCGATTCCGCCCAGATCAAACCAGTCCCGCGCCTGGGCATCCGAGAAGAATTCATCGTCTCCGTGGCTCCAACCCAGACGTGTCAGATAGTTGCGCATGCCAGCCGCAGGGTATCCCAGCGCCTGATATTCGGCCGCACCAGTTGCGCCGTGGCGTTTGGACAGTTTTTTCCCATCGGCGCCGAAAATCAGGGGGATATGTGCAAGGGTCGGTTTGTCCCAACCCATCGCTTCATAGATCAGGTTCTGCCGAAACGCATTGGCAAGGTGATCATCGCCACGGATCACATGGGTCACACCCATATCGTGATCATCTACCACGACAGCGAGCATATAAACCGGTGTGCCGTCAGAGCGCAGCAGGATCATATCGTCAAGCTGGTCATTCGACCACGTCACATCGCCCTGCACCTCATCGTGTAGGGTTGTCTGACCCTCGCGCGGGGCTTTGATGCGGATCACATAAGGCGCGTCCGGATGATCAGCCTCTGCCACATCGCGCCAAGGCGAGCGAAAAAGGGTCGAGATTTTTTCGGCGCGGGCCTTTTCACGGAAAGCTTCGATCTCTTCTTGGGTGCTGAAGCACTTATAGGCGTGACCGTTTGCCAGTAATGTGTTCGCGACCGCGGCATGGCGATCCGCGTTGGCGGCTTGGCTTGATGGCGCACCGTCCCAGTCAAGGCCCAGCCATGTCAGACCATCAAGGATGGCTTCCCGGTTTTCGTCGGTGGATCGCCCTTTGTCGGTATCTTCAATCCGCAGCAGGAATTTGCCACCCCGCCCACGGGCATAGAGCCAGTTAAACAAAGCAGTCCGCGCGCTCCCGATGTGCAGGGCACCTGTGGGCGACGGGGCGAAACGTGTGACGACAGACATGCGGATATTAACCTTTCGCTAACCAGCTTTCCGGTAGGGTTCCGGCTTGGGGACGGGATACGAAACTGCGGGGTGAAGGACAAGTGCGCGCAACCGTTGAAGCAGCACTTCTGGCGCAACGCGGATCACTGATCGGCTGGGTGCCGGTGTGTCTGGGCGTTGGTGTGGGGACCTATTTTGGTCTTGGATCAGAGCCAGACATGCTGCTGATGGCCGCTCTGGGCGTTGCGGGTGTTGCGGCCTTGATTTGCGCGCGTTTGGTTCCGACAGCTTTCGCGCCATTGCTTGTTGCGGTCGCATTGGTTCTGGCGGGCGTTGGCGTTGCAAAACACCGGGTTTCTGCGGTCGAAGCACCCGTTCTGACCTTCCGCTATTACGGCCCGATTGAAGGGCGGGTGGTGAACATCGACCGCTCAGCCAGTGATGCGGTGCGGCTGACGCTTGATCGGGTGGTATTGGCACGGATGGCACCGGACCGCACGCCCGATCGTGTACGGGTGTCCTTACATGGCGAACAGCCCATTGCGGTCTTCACGCCCGGCGATGTCATTATCCTGACGGGGCATCTGTCGCCACCCGCAGGGCCTGCCGAACCCGGCGGCTTCGATTTTCAACGCCATGCTTGGTTCTTGCAGGTCGGTGCAGTGGGCTATACGCGCACGCCTGCTCTGCGGCTGCATGTGCCAGAGAAGCCTGACTTGAAGACGCAGATTTTCGGAATGCGGATGGCGATTTCGCGTGCGGTACAGGAGGCTATGCCGGGTGAAACCGGGGCTTTTGCTGCGGCGATCATGACCGGTGACCGGTCCGGAATGGGGCAGGCGACGCTGACCGATCTGCGCGCGTCTAACCTTGCGCATTTGTTGGCCATCTCTGGCCTGCACATGGGCCTGCTGACCGGGTTCATCTTTGCGTTGGTGCGCTACGGTCTGGCGGTTGTGCCGGGTGTTGCATTGCGCTGGCCCACAAAGAAAATCGCGGCGGTCTGCGCCCTGATCGTAGGGGCATTCTATTTGGCGCTGTCCGGTGGAAATGTCGCCACAGAGCGCGCCTTTATTATGGTCGCCGTGATGCTTGTTGCCGTGTTGCTGGGACGCCGCGCACTAACGCTGCGGGCTGTGGCAATGGCCGCGGTCATCGTTTTGATGTGGCAGCCCGAGGCGCTTATCGGCCCCGGATTTCAGATGTCGTTTGCCGCCACGACTGCCTTGGTCGCCGTCTTTGGTGCGCTGCGGCGGTTTGACTTGACGGGTTTGCCAAAATGGACACGGCCGATCCTGTCGGTGGTTTTGTCGTCGTTCATCGCAGGGCTTGCGACGGCCCCGTTCGCGGCGGCGCATTTTAATCAAATTGCACATTACGGGTTGATTGCCAATGTTCTGAGTGTGCCCTTAATGGGGATGCTCGTCATGCCTGCGGCAGTCCTCGCTGTTTGCCTGGCGCCCTTTGGCTTGTGGGGTATTGGGCTATGGTTGATGGACATCGGGCTGCGGTGGATCCTGTTTGTGGCAGCGACTGTGTCTGCCCAAGAGGGTGCGCTCAGCCATGTTTGGGCACCGGATTGGTTTGTTCTTCCGGTTCTGGCGTTTGGCCTGCTGTGGATTGTGCTTGTCAACGGGCGCGGGCGGTGGGCCGGTGGGATTGCTGTCGTCGCTGCATTGGTTTTGTGGCAGCAAAGCACACGACCTGCATTGCTGGTGGCTGACAGTGGCTCCCTGATTGGGTTGCAAAGCGTGGAAGGGCGCGTGCTGTCCAAAGCGAAGGGAAGCGGTTTCGTCGCGGGGATATGGCTTGAAAATGATGGCGGGCCTGTGGCGCAGGATTTGGCAGCCGCACGGTCGGGTCTGGAGCGTGAGGGGCGGATTATCTATGCTGCCGTCGGTGATTGGCGGATCACGCAAGTCTCAGGTAAAACAGCGCTTGCTGAGATGACCGGATGTGGTGGCGCGGATGTGTTGATCAGCAATCAGACGGATGAGGTCATGCGGCCGTGCCTTGTCTACGATGTTCTGCGGTTGCGAAACACCGGCGCGCTGGCGCTGGATTTGACCGTGGATGGTGATCTGCGGATCACGACGGCGCATCAGGTCGCCGGACAACGTCCGTGGAACATACGCCAAGGGCCAGTGCCCGCCCCAGTCCAGCTATCAATTGCGCAAAGAAAAAGGGTCGCCGAGGCGACCCTTTACACGCAAACCGACTAGCTTAGTAGGTGCGGATCAAACCAACCAAACGGCCTTGAACTTTGACCTGATCGTCGCGGAAGACCCGTGTTTCATAGGCCGGGTTTGCAGCTTCAAGCGCTATCGCCCCACCATTGCGGCGGAACCGCTTCAGTGTTGCTTCATGCCCTTCAACCAGTGCCACAACGATATCGCCATTATCGGCGACCGTTGTTTCCCGGATCACAACGACGTCACCGTCATTGATGCCCGCGTCGATCATCGAATCGCCTTTGACCTCAAGCGCGTAATGATCGCCAGCACCCACCATCGATTGCGGGACGGAAACGTTGCGCGATGCTTCACTAATCGCTTCGATCGGCACACCAGCCGCAATGCGACCCATCATGGGTAGATCAACAGAACCGTTATCGACCGGAAGGGCCGTCACAGGGGTGCTGTCAGGTTTGTCACCGTCGATCACTCGCGGCGTGAAACCTGTTTTGGTCTGCATCGCATCAGGCAGTTTCACGATCTCCAGCGCGCGTGCCCGGTGCGCGAGGCGGCGGATAAATCCGCGTTCTTCCAAAGCTGTGATGAGGCGGTGAATGCCGGATTTGGATCGCAAATCCAGCGCTTCTTTCATTTCGTCGAAACTGGGCGGCACACCGTCGCGCTGAACACGCTTGTGGATAAACTCTAACAGGTCGAGTTGCTTTTTCGTCAACATAGGCGATGCTCCGTTGTCACGTTTTGCATATGTTCTATGCATGTTCTTGTTTTGTGTCAACGGTGAGGTTTGTGCCTGCCGTAAGCCAAGATGCCTCCGGCGGAAGTTTGACGGGACGAAGAAAGTCAGAGGCGGATGATCTGGACCCTGTCGCCAGCTTTGCGGGCTGGATCGTTGATCCCGCGCACGGCGAGGCAGTTGGCGTCAGCGAGCACGGTGAGCAAGGCGCTGTCCTGGCGGTCGAAGATTGTTACGCCATTCGACCCGAGGTGCGCGCGCATGTAGTGTTCGCGCGGGCCGTTTGCAGCAGTGTCTTTGGACAGTGCGTGCGTTTCACGCGGTGCCGGATTTTCACCGAGCCCCAGCATCTTGCGGATGACCGGTGCCAGAAAGATATGCCCGCAAACCATCGCCGAGACAGGGTTGCCTGGCAGGCCGATCATTGTGGCTTGGCCGATGCGTCCCGCCATCAGTGGTTTGCCGGGTCGCATGGCGACTTTGTAAAAAGATCTTTCCATGCCTTTGGCCTGTGCCACGGTGCCGACAATGTCGTGGTCGCCAACTGATGCCCCCCCGATTGTGACGATGAGGTCAGCATCGACGGCCAGATCAAAGGCAAGCCCCAGTGATGCCGCGTTGTCGCGTGCGATGGGAAGCAGCCTGGCCTTTGCTCCAAGGTTTTCGATAAGCGCAGCTAGCCCGTAGCTGTTTGAAGCGATGATTTGATCATCGCGGGGTGTTTCGCCCGGTTGGACCAATTCATCCCCGGTCGCGATGATCGCAACACTTGGCCGGCGCGTGACGGGGACGGTTGCGATGTTCATTGACGCCAGCAATGCGACGTCAGAGGGGCTCAGCACACGCGAGGCGTTTATCTTATCACCGGTTTTGAAGTCAGCACCTGCCGGGCGTACATGTGGTTTGTCATTGGCACTGTCGTCGAGCGTGATCGTGTCGCCATCGCGCGTGATGTTTTCCTGAATGATGACGTGATCCGTACCATCTGGCAGGGGTGCGCCGGTGAAGATGCGTACGGTTTGGCCTTGGCCGACGGTGCCGTCCCATCGGTGGCCTGCGGCGGCTTCTCCAATGACCTCAAACGTTTGCCCCGGCTTGATCGCGTCCGCTTTCACCGCATAGCCATCCATCGCAGAGGCAGCAAACGGCGGCTGGTTGCGCGTCGCCTGCACATCCTGCGCCAACACACGTCCGTTTGCTTCGCTAAGCGGGACGTTCTCGGCCTCTAGCGGAGAGGCGAGTGTGAACAGTTGCGCCAGCGCGTCCGCGACGGTGATCATGGGTTTTCAAACCGTCCGGATTTGCCGCCGTCTTTGAACGTCAGGCGCACGCCGCCTATTTCCATGTCCTTTTGCACCGCTTTGACCATGTCGTAGACGGTGAGCGCCGCAGTACTTACGGCGGTCAGGGCTTCCATCTCCACCCCGGTTTGGCCGCCTGTTTTGACCGTTGCCGTGATACGGATGCCGGGCAGGGCGCTGTCTGGTGTGAGGTCCAAGGCGACTTTTGTGATGGGCAGCGGATGACACAGCGGGATCAACTCGGCGGTTTTCTTGGCACCCACGATGCCAGCGATCCGTGCGATACCCAGAACGTCGCCTTTATCCGCACGGCCTTCGGTGATCAGCGCGAGCGTTTCAGGGGTCATTTTGATGTAGCCTTCGGCAATCGCTGTACGCGCTGTCACGGGTTTGTCCGAGACATCGACCATATGCGCTTTGCCGTCCGTGTCGAAATGCGAAAGGCCTGTCATCACATCGTTCCTGTCGCTGGATTGGCGAGCAGGCTGCGGGTCGCTGCCGCTACATCGTCTTGGCGCATCAGGCTTTCGCCGATCAGGAACGTCCGCGCGCCATAACGGGCCATGTCGGCCAGTTCGGCGGGGGTGTTCAGCCCGCTTTCGCAGACGATTATCCTGTCTGTAGGCACCAGTTTTGACAGGGTCCGTGTGGTGTCCAGCGTGGTCTCAAAAGTCTTGAGGTTGCGATTGTTGATGCCCATCAGCGGCGATTTCAGTGCTGTGGCCCGTTCGAGTTCGTCGGCATCATGGACCTCGATCAGCACATCCATGCCCCAGGAAAAAGCCGCATCCTCAAGCTCTTGCGCTTGGGCGTCGCTGACGCTTGCCATGATGATCAGGATGCAATCAGCGTGCAGGGCACGGGCCTCGGCGACCTGATAGGTGTCGTACATGAAGTCCTTGCGCAGGGCGGGCAAGTCGACAGCGCTGCGAGCGGCGGTCAGATAGCTGTCGTCGCCTTGAAACGACGGGCCGTCCGTGAGCACGGAAAGGCAAGTCGCTCCACCCTCGGCATAGGCCTCGGCCAATGCTGGCGGGTCAAAATCGGCGCGGATCAGCCCTTTGGAAGGGCTGGCCTTCTTGATCTCGGCGATCAGACCGTAACCTTCACGTGCGGCATCAGACAGTTTCGCGGCAAACCCGCGTGTGGGTGGGGCTGCATTGGCACGCGCTTCGACTTCGTCCAACGGGACAGAAGCCTTGCGCGCTGCGACCTCTTCCAGCTTATAGGTTTTGATCTTTTGCAGAATGTCGCTCATGGGTCCGCCCAGTTGATTGGCTGTTGGCCTTGATCAATAAGCCACTGGTTCACCTTTGAAAATGGGCGCGACCCGAAAAACCCGCGATGGGCCGAGAGCGGGGATGGGTGCGCGGAGGGCAAGATCAGATGATGGGGGGCGAGGTGTTTGGCATAGGTTTGGGCAGGACCACCCCATAAAATGAAAGCGCGGGGGCGATCGTTGAGCCGTTGCAGCACCTGCTTTACAAGCGTCGACCAACCTAGTTTGGCGTGCGCTTTGGGTTTGCCGGGTGGCACGGTGAGGGCGGTGTTGAGCAGCAAAACGCCCTGATCGGCCCAATCCTGTAACCCGGTTTGCGTGCGTCGTTGACCGGTATCGCTTTGAATTTCCTTGAAGATATTTCCCAGACTATCAAGCCTGCCGCCAAATTCCATGGGGATTGAGAAGGCCAGACCGTCGGCCTTGCCTGGCGTATGATAAGGGTCTTGGCCAAGGATCACGACGCGTGTGGCGTCAGGTTGCGTGCGGGCGAATGCGGCAAATGTCAGCGCTGGCGGCGGCAGGACATCACCATCAATTGCCGATTTGATCTTTGGCAGGTCTTCGGCAAAGAAGGGCAGATCGCCCCATGCGCCAAGCCCGGACAGATCAAACATCATGCAGCAGAAGTGATGCGGGCAAGGGTTTCCACGGCGTGTTTTGCCTTGCCGCTGTCGATGCTTTCACGAGCCAGTGCGACGCCTGTTTTCAGATCGTCCACCTTATCGGCGACCACCAATGCAGCTGCGGCGTTCAGTAACACCGCATCACGATAGGCACCTTCCGCACCATCAAGCAAGGCCGACAGAGCCGCCGCATTTTCTTCGGGCGTACCGCCCAAGATATCGCGGAAGTTATGCACCGGCAGGCCCGCGTCTTCGGGATGAATTTCGCGGGATGTGATCTTGCCGTCTTCCAAGGCTGCAACAGCCGTTGGTCCGCAGATCGTGATCTCATCCGTGCCGTCGCTGCCGTGGACCAGCCACGCTTTTTCCGTGCCAAGCTGTTGCAAGGTTTCCGCCATCGGAAAGATCAGATCAGGGGCGAATGCACCGGTTAACTGCCGCTTGACGCCCGCCGGATTAGTCAACGGGCCCAATATGTTAAAGATCGTCTTTGATCCCAGCTCAACACGGATCGGCCCAACATGTTTCATGGCCGGATGATGCATCGGGGCCATCATGAAACCAATCCCGGCTTCTGCGATCGCCTGTTCCACCACCTCTGGTCCGACCATCACGTTGATGCCCAAAGCACCTTGCACGTCAGCCGTGCCGGATTTTGAAGACAGGTTGCGGTTGCCATGTTTTGCAACAGGCACGCCTGCGCCAGCCACAACAAAAGCGGTCGCGGTCGAGATATTCAGCGTGTGCTTGCCATCACCGCCGGTGCCGACGATATCCATCGCACCTTCTGGGGCTTTGACTGGCACGCAGTGGGCGCGCATGACGGCGGCTGCGGCGGCATACTCAGACACAGACTCGCCGCGTGCGCGCAGCGCCATCAGGAAGCCACCGATCTGGGCCGGGGTCGCTGCCCCTTCAAACAAATATCCAAATGCCTCTTCCGCTTGCGCACGCGATAGCGGCCCTTCGGAGGCTGCAAAGATCAGAGGCTTCATTGCATCGCTCATGCGGGCACCTTTGTCGTGTTCAGGAAGTTTTGCAGCATGTGGTGGCCGTGTTCGGACCGGATGCTTTCGGGGTGAAACTGCACCCCGTGGATAGGCAGGTCGCGGTGTTGTACGCCCATGACCGTGCCATCATCCAATTCGGCGGTGATCTCAAGGCTGTCTGGCATGCTTTCACGGTCGATCACCAGCGAATGATAGCGCGTCGCTTCAAAGGCGTTTGGCAGATCAGTAAATAGACCTTTGCCGGTATGCTGCATGGTCCCCATCTTGCCGTGTACGATCTCATGGCAGCGGGTGATCTTGCCGCCAAAAGCCTCGCCGATGGCCTGATGCCCAAGGCAGACACCGATCAGGGGTGTTTTCGTCTCAGCCGCGGCATGTACCAGCGCCAGGCAGATGCCTGCATCGGCGGGCACACCGGGGCCCGGTGACAGCATGATGGCGTCGGGCTGCATCGCCATGGCTTCTTGCACATTCAGCACGTCATTGCGTTTGACTACCACTTCAGCCCCCAGTTCGCCTAAGTAGTGGACAAGGTTGTAGGTAAAGCTGTCGTAGTTATCGATCAAAAGCAGCATGGGTGAATCCTGCGCAGGTTGAAAAAGGGGCTACCGCCGCCCTACAAGAGAGCGGTATAACCGAGTTAATACATGGGCCGGGACGCAAGGTGGCGTCAAGGTCGAACAAAAGGGTGTGGGCAGATGCAGAGCTTTCTTCAAGGCAGTCTATGGGGGCTGGTTGTCGGTGGCGTGGGGCTGAGTTTTGTCTCATTGGTCAATGAACAGCCGGTCTTTGCGTCGGGACCCCCGGCACCGCAGTTGGCCGCACCGCAGTTGGAAACGGTTCAGGAAACCCCATCTGTCGCGCTTCAGGCGTCTGAAGAGGATAGCCCGACATTCACCCCTGCGCCCCCGTTGAATACGCTGCCAGAGCTGTCCGATGCCACACCCCAGGTCGCCACGGAATCCGCTGATCCGCCGCAGACGACCGAGGTCGCCACTGCTATTGAAACACCACAGGAGGTGGCTGATCCCATGTTGGATGGCACGGTTGATGCCCCGATTGCTGGAACTGACGAAGCCGCGCTTGCGACGGCGATGCCGGAAAGCGCGGCACCGAGTGCCCCCGCAGCACCGCTGGTGGTCACATCAGATGACACCCAAGCGGCAACATCTGTGCAAGACACAGATGCGCCCGAGGTCACCGTGATTGAGCTTGGTACGCCACGCGCGGACAACGCCGCTTTGGATGATGCATCCACAGAGCCTTTGATCGTGATTACGCAAGTGGAACCCGAAGAGGCCGAGACCAGTCAACCCGATGAGGTTGTCGCTGAGGATGCTGCCACACCGGCCGAAGCACCAGCGCAAGAAGAGGTCGTTGCTGACGCGCCTGCTGAGGAAACTTTGGAGCCCGCTCCGAGTACAGAAGCTGCATCTATTGTCGAAGACCCAACACCGACGCCCCAAGTGGTTGAGACGGGTCCGCCCGCAACCGTAACGCCAGAACTGCCGCAGACCAATGCGGCCGTGCGCATCAATCGCCCCGGTGCTGATACCGATGAGGTCCCTGAGGACACTACTGACGAAGATGCGCTGCCAGATGATGCGCCTGCTTTGCTGCGTTTTGCCGCTGCATTTGAGAACCCGGACGATCTTCCTCTGATCTCAGTCATTTTGATCGACACTGGTGCGGTGGATGCAGCCCCGGCGGCGCTGTCCGAACTGGGGTTTGTTCCGACGGTCGTCATCAATGCGCTTGCAGCTGACGCCGCCGATGCGATGGCAGCGTACCGCGCGGCGGGTATTGAAGTTGCGATGCAGGCGGATTTGCCGGATGCCGCCCAACCCGTCGATGTCGAGGTCGCGTTTGAGGCCGCCTTCGCGCAGCTTCCGGAGGTCGCGATGCTGTTCTCAAACGGGGTAGGTGCATTGCAGAACCGGGATGTCACTGCGCAGGTCATGGAAATTCTGGCCGCCGATGGCCGTGGATTTGTGACCGTCCAGCAGGGTTTGGGCAACGCGGCCCGCACAGCCCAACAAGAGGGCATAGCAGCCGCGACGATCCTGCGTGATCTGGACGGCGCAGGCGAGGACAGCCGCGCGATTACGCGCGCGCTGGATCAAGCCGCGTTTCGCGCCCGGCAATCAGGTGATGCTATCCTGCTGGGCAGGCTGACGCCGCAGACTGTCGATGCTTTGCGCGAATGGGCTGCTGATGTGGATCGCGAAACGCTGGCGATTGCGCCGGTATCGGCAGTCTTACTGAAGCAAGCTCAGTAGCTTGTCGCGACGGCCCTAATTGCCGTTCCCATGGAACATCCGCGCATCCGCTGCTGCTTTGCGGATTGCGTTCGATTTATGCACGGTTTCCTGATACTCGGCTTCTGGATCGCTGTCATAGACAACGCCGCCGCCGGCCTGAATATAAAGCTTTTCGTCCTGCAAAACCGCTGTTCGCAGCGCGATGCACATATCCATGTCACCGTTGGCACTAAAGTACCCGCAGCCACCGCCATAAACGCCGCGCTTTTCGGGTTCCAGTTCATCAATGATTTCCATTGCACGCACCTTGGGCGCGCCTGAAACCGTACCTGCTGGCATCCCTGCGAAGAACGCGCTTAGGGCATCTTGATCGTCGGCTAACTCGCCCACGACGTTTGATACGATGTGCATTACGTGACTGTAACGTTCGACGATGAATTGTTCAGTGGGTCGCACCGTGCCGATCTTGCTGACTTTCCCCGTGTCGTTGCGCCCTAGATCCAGCAGCATCAGGTGCTCGGCCAGTTCCTTTTTGTCGGCCATCAGATCGGCTTCGTTGGCGTTGTCTTCATCCGGCGTTGCACCGCGTGGACGCGTCCCTGCGATGGGCCGGATTGTCACTTCGTCGCCAAAGACACGCACAAGGATTTCGGGGCTTGCGCCGATGACCTGAAAGCCACCGAAGTTGAAGAAGAACATAAACGGCGACGGGTTGGTGCGGCGCAGCGAGCGATAGAGCGCAAAGGGCGGTTCACGAAAATCCTGCGTCCAGCGCTGCGAGGGCACGACCTGAAAGATGTCGCCTGCTTTGATGTACTCTTTGGCTTTCTCAACCGCTGCCAGATAGGCTTCGTGAGTGAAATTGGAGACCGGCGGCGCCACAGGGGCCGGATCGGCCAAATCACGCGCCTCGCTGGGCATCGGGCGTTCCAGGCTGCGTTGGGCATCCATCACCCGCTCTGCGGCCTGGGCGTAGGCCGCGCGCGCCGAAAGGCCGGAATTGACGTAAGCAGGCGCGACAAGGATCACGTCGCCTTTCACCCCATCAAGGACGGCTACCACCGAAGGGCGCAGCATCACGGCGTCGGGCAGACCCAGCGGGTCCGGGTTGACGTCGGGCAGGCGTTCAACCAGCCGGATCATGTCATAACCCAGATACCCGAACAGTCCCGCAGAGGCGGCAGGCAGGTCCGCAGGCAGATCAATACGCGATTCGGCCAATAGCGCGCGCAGGGCCGTCAGCGGATCATCATCCATGGGTCCAAACGCACTGTCATCAAAGCGGGCAGAGCGGTTCACCCGAGATACTGTCCCATGACACTCCCAGATCAGATCGGGGTTCATGCCGACGATAGAATAACGCCCGCGCACTTCACCGCCAGTTACACTTTCCAGCATAAAGGCGTTCTTGCCTGCGCCCGACAGTTTGAGCATCAGCGAAACAGGCGTATCCAGATCAGCGGCAATACGCGTGTAGACGACCTGATTGCCGCCCGCATCATAGCCTTGGGCGAAACTGTCATAGTCGGGCAAAAGTGCCATAAATCAGCCTATTGAAACTGTGCGTTGACCGCGTTGATGGTTTGTTGGTTCAGGCTTTGCTCGGTCTGTTGGCGCAGCGCGTTTGCGTAGGCGTCAAAGATGTCCTGCGCGATGCCAGCGCGGGCCGTTTCGGCCACAGCATCCCGTTGCGCGACAACAGATTCGTCGTTCAAATCAGGGGCTGCGATGTTATCAAGCCGGACCACCAACGCGCGATCCTCAGCGTCAACCACGCGGACGTCGCCAATGGCCATCGCAAAGATTTGATCGTTGAAATCAGGCGGTGTACCTTCGATGAAAGTGCGCCGTGTCATGCCTTCTTCGACTGTTGGTTCCAGCCCTACCGTTTCAAACCCGGTCAAAGGCAGGATGTCAGCGGCGATTTCCTCGGCCAGTGCGATCACGGCTTCTTGGCGCGCCTGATCCTGCCACGCGGCCGAGACAGCATCGCGCACATCATCAAGCGGCTGAAGGGTTGGTGGTGTGATGCCATCAAGGGTCAGCGCGAAAATACCGCCATCGGCCAGATCGTAAATTTCGGCGAATTGACCCTCTTGGACGGCGGCTGCTTCACGCCGGAACGCATCATAAGCGGCGATGCCATCGGTATTGTCAGGTGTCCATTCAATCGTACCCAAGCGCATGTCGGTGCGTTCAGCCAGATCGGCCATCGTCGCACCACCGGCCAGCAGGTCAACGATTGGGTCGGCACTGTCATTGATATATTCGCGCGCGGCATCTGCCGCCAGCTCATCACGCAGGGCAGGCGCGGCTTCTTCCAGCGAGGTCTCTTGCGACGCCAATACCGCATTCATCCGAAAAAGCGCAGGCCCAAGGGGCGAATTGAAAGGCCCCACAACGTCGCCTGCGTCTGCTGCAAAGACAGCCTCGCCTGCACTGCGCAGATCCTCTTGGCTGACATCGCCAAGATCAATATCAGCCAGTGTCAAACCACGCTCGGCGACAAGGTCTTCAAATGTGATCTCGCCAGCGTCCAACCGCGCCATCGCATCATTGGCGCGTTCTTGATTGAGGTAGACCAGACGCTCAACAAGGCGGCGTTCAGGCTGCACAAATTCCGCAATGCGTTGGTTATAGAGCGCTGACACGGCCTCATCCGTGACAACCATATCGTCAAGGATCATGTTTGGTGTCAGCCACACATAGGTGATGTTGCGGGCCTCGGGCAGGGTGAATTCAGCCGGGTTTGCGTCGTAATACTCCTGCTGTGCGGCAGGTGTGGCACCGGGTACAGGGGCGGTCAGGTCACTTGCGTCAACGACAGCCCAAGTAATGCTGCGGTTTTCGCTGATGTATTGGACCAACGCATCGGCATAAGCATCTGGGGCAGGGATACCGCTGACAACCGCAGCTTGCAACAGAGTGCGTGCGGTTTCTTCGCGAATACCGGTTTCGAACTCTTCTGCCGTTTGGCCGGTCTGCTGCAAAGCAAGGCGATAGGTATCGCGGTTAAATCCGCCTGCGCCCTGAAAGGACGGGATCGCTTGCAACCTTTCAAAGACGCGTGCGTCCCCAACGGACACGCCAAGCTGGCTTGCCTCATTGTCCAGCGTGCGCAGCAAAACGACCTGGCTGAGTGCAACTTGATCAATGCCAAAGGCCTGCGCCTGCTGGAATGAAATCTGCTGACCAAATTGCGCTGACAACGCGCGGATTTGTTCGTTCAATGCGCGCTGGTAAGACGCGACGGTCACGTCTTTATCACCCACGGTGCCGATGTTGCGGATATTCCCGCTGAGGCCACCGGTGCCAAAACCGGCAAGGCCCAGAAGGATGACCCCGACGATGATCCATGCGCCGTAACGAGGTTTGTCTTTTTTTGCCATTTTTCCCTGTCGCTCCGCCCGCTGGTTTGCGTCTGAATAAGGGTGCAGGCGCAGGGGTGCAAGTGTTAGAAGTGCAGTTCTGACAGCCTGTTGAATAAGGTCTCAACACCTGCGCGGTCGATGTTGGCAAATGCGATGCGCAACTGCGTTTCGCCGTCGGGCAAGGTGTCGGGCATAAACATGGTGCCGGGCAAAAGCAGAACGCCCGCCTCTTTGACCAGAAGCGGGGCCAGATCAGCCGATGACATCGCAAAAGGATGCTTGACGTAAGCGAAATACGCGCCGCATCCCAGCAGTTCCCAACCTTTGGCGGCAAGTTGCGGAAAATGGTCTTCGATCGCCGCACGCCGGTCGAGGATTTCGCGCCGTTCACCTGCCAGCCAATCAGTCAGGTTTTGCATCCCCCAAAGGGCCGCGCGTTGGCCCAACTGGTTGGGGCAAATCGTGACGGTGTCGAGGAACTTTTCGATTTCAGCCAGACGCGCAGTGCTGGCGACGACCGCACCGACCCTGTGACCCGTCAGGCGGTAAGCCTTTGAAAATGAATAGAGTTGGATCAAGGTATCGTCCCATGTCTCATCCACGAAGAGGTCATGCGGTGCGCCGTCGCGGCTGTCAAAATCGCGATAGGTTTCATCGACAATCAAGGCAATGCCGTTTGTGCGGGCAAGGTTACGAAAGGCGGCCAGCGTTGCGGCTGGGTATTCGACCCCACAGGGGTTGTTGGGGCTGACCAAGGCAATGGCGCGGGTCTTGGGTGTGATCAGCTTTTCGGCGTCCGCTACACGAGGCACCATGCCGTCGCCAGCCAGGAGTGGTACGGTTTTGACACCTGACATATCCAGCCACATGCGATGGTTGAAATAGTAGGGGACGGGGATGATCACCTCATCACCCTCGGCGCAAAGGGTCGCGATTGCGGCGGCAAATGCCTGATTGCACCCGGACGTGATTGCAACCTGATCTGAGGTGACGGTGCCACCATAGCTGGTGGTCCATTGTCGGGCGACCTCGGCACGGAGTTTCGGCAGCCCCAGCACCGGGCCATAGAGATGGGCTTCGGCGTCATTGAGAACAATCTGCGCCATCGCTTCGCGCAGCGGGGTGGGCGGGGGATCAACCGGGGCGGCCTGACTGACGTTCAGAAGGGGGCGGTCAGCGGCGTGGGTGACGCCATTCAACCAGCGCCGCGCCTCCATCACAGGTGGGGCAAAGGTCGCGGCTGTACGTGTTTGGGTCATGGCGTTCTCCAAAAAGAGCGGCTGCGCCGCACGATATTATGGATGCCTCCGGCGGGAGTTTTTGGGCAAGATGATAGGGCGAGACGGCCTTGGGCTGTCTTAATCCTTGCCGCGGTAAGGTTCGACATATTGCAGGGCCATGTCCCATGGAAAGAAGATCCATGTGTCCTGGCTGACTTCTGTGATGAAGGTATCGACCTGTGGGCGTCCCTTGGGTTTTGCATAGACGGTCGCAAAATGCGCGTTTGGATAAAGGTCGCGGACCAGTTCGAGCGTTTTGCCGCTATCCACCAGATCGTCGATGATTAAAATGCCGGTGCCATCCCCCATCAAAGCGGCATCCGGCGCTTTGAGAACCTTTGCCTCGGCCCGATCCTGATGATCATAGCTTTTGACGCTGATTGTATCGACCGTGCGGATATCCAATTCACGCGCGGCGATCATCGCCGGGGCCATACCGCCACGTGTGATGGCAACCACAGCGCGCCAAGCGCCATTGTCCGGGCCTTGCCCGTCCAGCCGCCACGCCAAGGCGCGGCTGTCGCGGTGGATTTGATCCCAACTGATGTGAAACCCTTTTTCATGTGGGAGGCGATCTGTCATGCTCTATTCCTTGGTGATATCGGGCGCATCGACAGCCTTCATGCCGACCACATGGTAGCCTGCATCGACATGCAGCACCTCACCTGTGACGGCGCTACCCAGATCAGACAGCAGATAAAGCGCGGATTTACCCACCTCTTCCTGTGTGACGGTCCGACGCAGGGGTGAGTTATACTCGTTCCACTTCATGATCAGGCGGAAGTCGCCAATGCCGGATGCTGCGAGCGTCTTGATGGTACCTGCGCTGATCGCATTCACCCGGATGTTGTCCCTACCCAGATCCTCGGCCAGATAGCGAACCGAAGCCTCAAGAGCGGCCTTGGCCACACCCATGACGTTGTAATGCGGCATGACTTTTTCAGCACCGTAATAGGTCAGTGTCAGGCAGGAACCGCCATCAGTCATCATTTTTTCGGCCCGTTGCACGACGGCTGTGAATGAATAAACGGAAATATCCATGGACATCGCAAAGTTGTCGCGACTGGTGTCGACATAGCGACCGCGTAGTTCATTTTTGTCGGAAAAACCAATGGCATGGACGATAAAGTCCAGCTTGCCCCAACGCTCTTCCAGAGACGCAAAAAGTGCGTCGATAGACGCTTCATCACCCACATCACAGGGCAGCACAATGTCAGAGCCAACAGATGCCGCCAACGGGCTTACCCGCTTCTTCAAGGCCTCGCCCTGGTACGAAAAAGCAAGCTCAGCGCCGGCGTCAGCGCAGGCTTGCGCGATTCCCCATGCGATTGATTTATCATTGGCGAGCCCCATGATCAGACCTCTTTTGCCTTGCATCAGCTGAGATTTCATCGCGCGTCTTCCTTTGTTGTTTGCCCTTCGGCTTATACTTCGTTTAGGCGATTGCAAGCGGTCCAGCAAGTATCTGAACAGTGGCGCAAAAAGCTTGATACTGTGTCCAATTGCTCTTAAGCCTACAGGTGGGGGTTTTGTTAAGGATCAGCTATGTCTGACCGGGACGGCATTTTTGCGGGAGCAGACCCATTCGCCATCGCGCGGCAGTGGCTTGATTCTGCCAATGCGACAGAGCCCAATGATCCCAATGCAATAGCCCTTTCAACCGTCGATGCAGATGGCCTGCCGAATGTGCGCATGGTACTGCTGAAAGACATCGAATTGGACGCATTTGTGTTTTACACAAACTATGACAGCCGGAAGGGGCAAGAAATTGCGCAATCTGGCAAGGCGGCCTTCGTTCTGCATTGGAAATCACTCGCAAGGCAGATACGAGTACGTGGATTGGCCTCGAAAGAGGATGGACCAATTGCCGATGAGTACTATAAGTCCCGTTCACTCAAGAGCAGGGTGGGGGCATGGGCATCGCAACAATCACGGCCGTTAACGTCGCGTGCGACTTTGATGGCAGACGTTGCGAAAGTAACAGTACAAAAAGGTGCGGACCCGGAACGGCCGCCTTTTTGGGGTGGTTTCCGGATTGTACCTCTGGAGATTGAGTTTTGGTCTGATGGTGCATTTCGATTGCATGACCGGTTTCGGTGGTCACGTAATGAGGTCGATCAGGATTGGGAGATAACCCGTCTCTCTCCTTAACTGCCATTATTTTGTGGCAACATAGAAATCGAGAGAGACGATGGTACGACAGTTCGGGTCTAATGAAGACACAAACATGGACGGCGATTGGGACGAATCCGCTGTTCAAGAGGAAGACACGATGGAAACGCAGGACACCGGGACACAACGTCAGGTGCGAGGACAGGTAAAATGGTTTGACCCCACGAAGGGGTTTGGTTTCGTGATCTCGGATGAAGGCGGACCCGATATTCTGCTGCATGCAAATGTACTGCGGAATTTTGGGCAGGGGTCCGTTGTTGACGGCTCTGCTATTTCGATTGTCGTGCAGGATACCCAGCGTGGTTTGCAAGCGACTGAGGTGCTTTCTATTACGCCACCGCAGACGGAAGAGTCGTTGCCGCTACGCGATATGGTTGAGTTCACCGCCGAAGATATCGCCCAGAAACCGATTGAACCCGCAAGGGTCAAGTGGTTCGACAAGGCCAAGGGCTTTGGTTTTGCCAATGTCTTTGGCAATAACGATGATGTCTTTATTCATGTTGAGGTTCTGCGCCGCTCTGGCCTGTCGGACCTGCAATCAGGCGAGGCCATTGGCCTGCGCATGGTGGATGGCGAGCGTGGACGTATGGCGATTGATGTCATCGGATGGGAGGCCGCGGCCAAGTGAGGTTGCCCGCTTGCGTTTGTGTCCTGAGTTTGTTGGCCCAACCGCTTTTGGCGGACTGCGCTGACGGCAGGCTGACCGTCGCGGGTGACTTTGGTCAGGCGACCTTTACCGTTGAAATAGCGGATGATGTCCAAGAGCGCGCTCAAGGGCTGATGTTCGTCGAGGACATGCCTATGTTGTCAGGCATGTTGTTTGTCTATGAGCGCCCGCAAAGCGTCAGTTTCTGGATGAAAAACACGCTTATTCCGCTTGATATGCTGTTTGTTAGTCCCGAAGGTGAGATTTTGAACATCCATGAAAATGCGGTGCCGGGCGATCTGACACCGATTCCCGGCGGGAGTGGCGTGCAGATGGTGCTTGAGATTAACGGCGGGCTGTCGTCACGTCTTGGCATAGCACCCGGCGATGTGATGCAGCATCCCAGCTTTGGCGCAGACGCTATTTTGCCTTGTGGCGAAAAGACTGAAGGTTAGGGCTTTTCAAATCAGTTTGGTGGGGCTAAAGACACGCCATGGTTCGGGGCGTAGCGCAGCCTGGTAGCGCATCTGTTTTGGGAACAGAGGGTCGGGAGTTCGAATCTCTCCGCCCCGACCACTTCACCACTACCGTTGAACGTCAGACTGTCGATTTAGTCGCGGATCGGCATTTGGCGATGATCGTATTGGTTGCATATATATCATTCATACTTTGTTAACATTCGTTAATGCAGCAAGGGATTTTCGGCTGCAAACTTCATCAATTGTCTGAAGAGATTTGGCTAAGTCTGCCGACTAGAAGGGTTTCTGCTTTTTGGATCGGCGGCCCCGCTTGTGGACAATCTTGTGCATGAATCAGTTATCGTTGCGCCGCCCATTTTGACGCTAGGTCGTCAACTCAATAAATCTGTATTTTGTGTTAAAAATCCGTTGACCCACTAGGGCTAGATGCGTCACCTTGTGCAAACCGACGCAAACCACACTAGATGTGGTGTCGGTAAGGGGACAGTTCAGCAGGCGGGTGTTAACTTTTGGCACCGCAGAGACGTTTTCCTGATCAATGATCGGGCCAGACGCTTTTCGCCAACGCACGACCTGTTGCCATGTAGTTTTGGCCGCATTCGCGGCGATGTTGAGAATGAAGCCGCAACGACGGCGCACATGATATGGGGCAGACCAATGAAAATTGACCGCAGTTTCACGAAAGCCAAAACAGGCGCTTACGGAGAGCTTGAGTTCAAAACAACCACATCAGAGATTCGCAATCCTGATGGCACGGTCGTTTTCAAACTTGACGATTGTGAAATTCCGGCTGGTTGGAGTCAGGTTGCCTCTGACGTGATTGCGCAGAAGTATTTTCGCAAAGCGGGTGTGCCATCGGAACTGAAGCGCGTGAAAGAAAAAGGTGTGCCTGAATTCCTGTGGCGCTCTGAGCCCGCAAAGGGTGCCACTTTTGGTGGTGAAACTTCTGCCAAGCAGGTTTTCGATCGTCTAGCCGGTGCATGGACATATTGGGGCTGGAAGGGCGGTTACTTCACGTCCGAGGAAGACGCACGCGCCTATTTTGATGAAATGCGCTACATGTTGGCCACCCAGCGCGCCGCCCCAAACAGCCCGCAGTGGTTTAACACTGGTCTCCACTGGGCCTATGGCATCGACGGTCCGGCACAGGGTCATTACTATGTCGACTACCAAAGCGGTGAGTTGACCAAATCTGCGTCTTCTTATGAGCACCCACAACCACATGCCTGCTTTATCCAATCCGTCGGTGACGATCTGGTGAACGAAGGTGGGATCATGGACCTGTGGGTTCGCGAAGCACGCCTGTTCAAATACGGCTCTGGTACAGGTACCAACTTCTCCTCCCTGCGCGGTGACGGCGAAGCATTGTCTGGTGGCGGTAAATCATCCGGCCTGATGGGTTTCCTAAAAATCGGCGACCGCGCTGCCGGCGCGATCAAGTCGGGTGGCACAACACGCCGTGCGGCCAAGATGGTCATCGTTGATGCCGACCACCCCGATATCGAAGAATTCATCAACTGGAAAGTTATCGAAGAGCAGAAAGTGGCGTCGATCGTCGCAGGTTCCAAGATGCATGCGCGTTACCTGAACGCGATCTTCGCGGCGATCAAATCCTGGGACGGTGAAGAAGTGTCGGCCTATGATCCCAAGACCAACGACACATTGGCCGCTGCCGTGAAAGACGCCAAGAAGTCCGCAATTCCAGAAACTTACATCAAGCGTGTTCTGGATTACGCAAAGCAGGGTTATTCCAGCATTGAGTTCCCGACCTACGACACAGACTGGGACTCCGAGGCGTATTCATCGGTTTCCGGCCAGAACTCCAACAACTCGATCCGCGTCACAGATGCCTTTCTCAAGGCCGTCGAAGACGACGCAGACTGGAAACTGATCAACCGCCGTAATGGTGAAGTCGCCAAGATCATCAAGGCGCGTGAGCTTTGGGAGCAAGTGGGCCACGCCGCATGGGCCTGTGCCGATCCGGGCATCCAGTACCACGACACGGTTAACGCATGGCACACATGCCCTGAAGATGGCGCAATTCGCGGTTCAAACCCTTGTTCCGAATACATGTTCTTGGACGACACGGCCTGTAATCTTGCATCAATGAACCTGCTGACGTTCTACAAAGACGGTGCGTTCCAGGCCGAAGACTATATGCACGCCACGCGCCTGTGGACCGTGACATTGGAAATTTCGGTCATGATGGCACAGTTCCCATCCAAGGAGATCGCGCAGCGGTCCTATGACTTCCGCACGCTGGGTCTTGGCTATGCCAACATCGGCGGTCTGCTGATGAACATGGGCTTTGGCTATGACAGCGACGAAGGTCGTGCGATGGGCGCTGCGCTGACGGCGATCATGACGGGTGTCTCTTATGCCACCTCCGCTGAAATGGCGGGCGAATTGGGTCCATTCCCGGGCTACAAGAAGAACAGCAAGCACATGCTGCGCGTCATCAAGAACCACCGCCAAGCGGCGTTGGGCAAGACAGACGGCTATGACAAGCTGGACGTCAAGCCTGTGCCACTTGACCACGCCAACTGCCCTGACGAGCGTTTGATCGAATTGGCAGTCGGCAGCTGGGATGAAGCGCTGAAGCTGGGCAAAAAGCACGGCTATCGCAACGCGCAAGTCTCGGTCATCGCGCCAACTGGCACGATCGGTCTGGTGATGGATTGCGACACCACAGGAATCGAACCTGACTTTGCGCTGGTGAAGTTCAAAAAGCTGGCTGGTGGCGGCTACTTCAAGATCATCAACCAATCCGTGCCAGCCGCACTCGAAAAGCTGGGCTATGGCTCTGCGCAGATTGAAGAGATCATCGCCTATGCTGTCGGTCACGGCTCTATCGGTCAGGCGCCTGCAATCAACCACACGTCACTGATCGGGCATGGGTTTGGTCAGGCGGAGTTGGACAAGATCGAAGCGGCTCTCGCATCCGCCTTCGATATTCGGTTCGTCTTCAACCAGTGGACGCTGGGCGAGGAGTTCTGCACCAAGACGCTGGGTATTCCAGCCGAAAAGCTGAACGATCCCACCTTCGATCTGCTGCGCCACCTTGGCTATTCCAAGCAGGACATTGACGCGGCCAACGATCACGTCTGCGGAACAATGACACTCGAAGACGCGCCTCATCTGAAAGAAGAGCACTATGTGGTCTTCGATTGTGCCAACCCATGTGGCAAAAAAGGCAAGCGTTATCTGAGTGTTGACAGCCACATCTACATGATGGCCGCGGCACAGTCCTTCATCTCGGGTGCGATCTCCAAGACGGTCAACATGCCGAATGATGCGACAATCGAGGACTGCCAGAAGGCCTATGAGCTGTCCTGGTCGCTCGGTGTGAAGGCCAACGCGCTTTACCGTGACGGCTCCAAACTGTCCCAACCGCTGGCCGCCGCCTTGGTTGAGGATGATGAGGACGCGCAGGAAACACTGGAAAGCGGCAACCACCACGAAAAGGCCGCCGTTCTGGCCGAAAAGATCGTCGAAAAGATCATCGTGCAGGAAGTGCGCAATCGTGAGCGTGAAAAGATGCCGCAGCGCCGCAAGGGGTACACCCAGAAGGCCATCGTGGGCGGGCACAAGGTTTACCTGCGCACGGGCGAGTATGAAGACGGCCAGTTGGGCGAGATTTTCATCGACATGCACAAGGAAGGTGCTGGCTTCCGGGCGATGATGAACAACTTCGCCATCGCGGTATCGGTCGGCCTGCAATACGGCGTGCCACTGGAAGAGTTCGTGGATGCCTTCACATTCACCAAGTTTGAGCCTGCTGGCATGGTCCAAGGCAACGACAGCATCAAGAATGCAACGTCGATCCTTGACTACATCTTCCGCGAATTGGCTGTGTCCTATCTGGACCGCACCGATCTGGCGCACGTCAAACCAGAAGGTGCGACATTCGACAGCGTCGGCCGTGGCGAGGAAGAGGGCGTGTCAAACGTTCAGACACCAACCGAAAACGCCGCTTCGCGGTCGCTTGAGGTGCTCAAGCAGATCTCATCCACCGGTTACCTGCGCAAGCGGATGCCACAGGATCTGGTTGTCCTGCAGGGCGGTATGGGTGCGACAGCACTGGCGACCGGCACAGATGCGGCGGTTGCGTTGCAAACACTGGTGCCCGATGTCAGCGAAAGCGTTGTGGCCACCGGAACAGCCACGACAATCTCGGCCCGCGACAAGGCCAAGATGCAGGGCTATGAGGGTGATCCTTGCGGTGAGTGCGGTAACTACACGCTGGTCCGCAACGGAACATGCATGAAGTGCAACACCTGCGGCGGAACGTCTGGGTGTAGCTAAGACTTTTCTGGAAAAGTCTTATGCCAGAAGGAATTTCCAGAAATTCCTTCGCTAATAACTGAGCTTCAGAGCAGGTGCGCTTGCTCTGACGCGGATCGAGCCGCAGGCAAACAAACCGAGCGGTATATAATGAGTGAGCTTGATCAGCGAAACTACGGAGGGGCCTTGTGTCCCTCCTTTTTTATGTCGTGTCAGGTGCCGCCTCTTTCCAAAACCCGTAACCCATGCGCATGATTTCCTGAACAAAGGATCGTGCTTATGACCGACTTTCTCTTGCTTGCTTTCATCTTTTTGATTGCCGGTGTCATCGCCGTGCCGATTGCGACCCGGCTGGGCCTGGGATCAGTGCTGGGCTATCTGATCGCAGGTATCGTCATCAGCCCGGTGCTGGCCCTGCTGAACGTCGATGTGATCTCAATCCAGCATTTTGCGGAATTTGGCGTTGTGATGATGCTGTTTCTTGTGGGCTTGGAGTTGGAGCCCAAGCGGCTTTGGGCGATGCGAGGGCAGTTGATCGGGCTGGGTGGCGGTCAGGTGGGACTGACCGCCGCGGCGATCATGGCGCTTGGGATGATGTTTGGCCTTGGCTGGACGGTCGCCCTTGCCGTCGGTCTTATCGCGGCTTTAAGTTCAACGGCTATCGTATTGCAAACGCTGAATGAAAAAGGCCTGATGAAAAGTGACGGAGGACGGTCCAGCTTCGCCGTTTTGCTGGCGCAAGACATTGCCGTGATCCCGATGCTGGCGTTGATGCCTTTGATGGCGATGCCGGAACTGTTGGATATGGCTGGCGATGTCGCGCATGGCGGCGACGATCACGGTGGGGGTGATCATGCAGCGCAGATGAGCCTTGTTGCTGGTCTTAACGGCTGGCAGACCGCCCTTGTCAACGTCGTGGCGATTGCAGCGGTTGTCGGGGTTGGCAGCTTTCTGACCCGCCCGATTTTTCGGTTTATCGCTGGTGCAAACTTGCGCGAATTGTTCACCGCGACCGCGTTGATGATGGTCATCGGTATTGCGCTGCTGATGTCGCTTGTGGGACTCTCGCCTGCGTTGGGCACTTTCCTTGCCGGTGTCGTGCTGGCCAATAGCGAATACCGGCATGAGTTGGAGTCCGATATTGACCCGTTCAAGGGGCTGCTGCTGGGATTGTTCTTTATGACCGTGGGGGCGGCCATCGATTTTGCGCTTTTGGGCGATAACCTGCTGTTGATCCTTGGTCTTACCTTGTTGTTGATCGGCGTGAAGGCCTGTGTGCTGATGATCTTTGCTGTGATCTTCAAGATACGTGGCGCGGACCGATGGTTGCTTGCACTCAGCCTTGCACAGGCAGGTGAGTTCGGGTTTGTGCTGCTGTCCTTTTCGGTTACAAACCTGATCCTGCCGCAGGTATTGGCTGACAAGCTGCTTATCGTCGTCGCCATTTCCATGATGCTGACGCCGCTATTGTTTATCTTCTACGATCGCGTGATCGTGCCGCGCTACACCGTGACTGCTGACGATGAAGCAGACGATATTGAAGAGCAGGGCGAGGTGATCATTGCAGGCGCCGGCCGCATTGGTGGTTTGGTCCGGCGCATTCTGAGTGCGGCGGGCTACGCCCTGACGGTCATCGACTATAATGCGCAACATCTTGAAAATATGCGTCGTTTTGGGGCGCGTATCTATTATGGCGATGCCACCCGACCTGATCTTTTACAGGCGGCTGGTCTGCAAAGGGCCAAGGTTTTTGTGGCCGCCATTGATGATCGTGAAAAGCTGACCGAGCTGGTGCGCTATGTGCGTACAACCGCCCCGCATGTCCATATCATCGCCCGCGCTGTAGACAGGCATCATGTGTATGAGCTTTGGGCCGTGGGTTGCCGGGACATCATTCGCGAAAACTATGACAGTTCCCTGCGCATGGGCCGTTCCGCGCTTGAGGCGCTCAACATTCCCAAGGATCGGGCGCAGATGATGGTCGATGCATTTAACCGCGCTGACCGATCCTCGATGATTTCGCTCGCGGATGCCTATGACCCGAACATCCCAGTGATGGAGAACACGGCCTATATTGCCCGCGTGCAGGAAATCCTTGGACCGCGAGAAGTGGCCATGAACGCCGAGATGATGGAAATCTTGGAAACCGGCGAGATGCCGGAGGAGGAACTACCGGAGGATGGACCCAGCGGTTAGCGCGGAATATCGACGCCGGGATCGGCGAGGGTAAAGCCCTCAAATTGAAATCCGGGGGAAACGGTGCAGCCAACCAACGTCCACTCGCCGGTCGTTGCCGCTTTTTGCCAGTGACCCATGGGGACGATTGCTTGCGGTGATTGCGCGTTTGTCAGGTCAGGCCCAAGCATATGATCAGTCGCGGGCCCATCGAGCGTCGGTGCCAGCGACAAGATCAGCGGCGCACCTGCGTAGTAGTGCCAAATTTCGACCGCATCGACCGTGTGCCAATGGCTTTCCTCTCCGGCTTTCAGCAGGAAGTAAATGCAGGTGCCCGTGGGGCGGCCGTCGTTTTCAGCCACCCATGTCTGGCGGTAATGTCCGCCTTCGGGATGCGGGGACAGGTTAAGTCGCGCGATGATTTCGTCCGCGGTCATGTCAGGCATGGGACGTGCGGTGCTGTGTCCAGGGAATGGTGGCCGCTTAATCGCGGATCAGCAAAGACCTCGACCGTGCGTTTGATTGGTGTAAAGCCGGCCTTGAGGTAAAAGGGCAATGCCTGCGGTGAATCGAGGTGGCAGGTGCAGACATGAAAGCGGGTGATATTGCGCGTAAATGCCTCTGTCTGCGCCAGTGCCATCATCGGGCGTCCCAGCCCTTGGCCTGTGGCCTCAGCCACCAAGCCGAAAAGTAACAGCTCGCAAGCACCTTCTTCGCGAAAGTCGAGCTCGACCAATCCGATGGCGTCCTGATCCTGATAGATCACCCAATAGTCCACATTCGGGTCCGTCAGGATTGCTGCCAATTCCGCATCAGGGGCCGTCAGACTGGATGTCCACAGCCATGGGGTTCCGACTTTACGAAAGAGCGCGCGGAATGCCTCAACGCTAAGGTCTTCCTTGCGCGCGCTAAAGCCATCCGGGAACGGCAAACCTGGGCCCATCGTTGGCGCGGTCATCTCAAGCGTTGTGATCACCGTCGCAATGTGAGTTGCAGGCACATCGTATTTGCCCGTTGTCAGAGTCATCCTTTCAGGATGCTCCGACCAGCATATACGGCTGTTTCGCCAAGCAATTCTTCGATACGGATCAACTGGTTATACTTTGCCAGACGGTCAGAACGTGACAGTGAACCGGTCTTTATCTGACCGCAGTTGGTCGCGACCGCGAGGTCGGCAATCGTGGCATCCTCCGTCTCGCCCGAACGGTGGGACATGACATTCGTGAATTGCGCGCGGTGGGCCATATCGACCGCCTGCAAGGTCTCGGTCAGCGTGCCGATCTGGTTGACCTTGACCAGCATGGAATTGGCAGAGCCTTTGGCGATCCCATCGGCCAGACGGGCAGGGTTGGTCACAAACAGGTCGTCACCGACCAGCTGGATCTTGTCGCCAATCATGTCGGTCAGTGTCTTCCAGCCGTCCCAGTCATCCTCTGACATGCCGTCTTCGATGCTGATGATGGGGTAGTCTTCTGCCAGTTTCGCAAGGTAGGCCGCGTTCTCTTCCGATGTCAGTGATACACCTTCGCCGACCATCTCATACTTGCCGTTCTTGTAGTATTCGGTCGCGGCACAATCGAGGGCGAGGTAGATGTCTTTGCCCGGTTCATAGCCCGCTTTTTTGATAGACGTCATGATGAAATCAAGCGCGTCACGTGTGCTGGCAAGGTTGGGGGCAAAGCCGCCTTCGTCGCCGATACCCGTGTTGTGGCCTGCCGCAGACAGTTCTTTCTTCAGCGTATGGAACACTTCGGACCCCATGCGCACGGCCTCGCGGATGTTTTCCGCGCTGACCGGCATGATCATGAATTCCTGAATGTCGATGGGGTTATCGGCATGTTCGCCACCGTTGATGATGTTCATCATCGGAACGGGCAGGGTACGGGCAGAGGTGCCGCCGATGTAGCGGAAGAGGGGCTGTGCGGTGAAATCAGCCGCGGCCTTGGCCACCGCCATAGAAACACCCAAGATCGCGTTTGCACCCAGGCGGCCTTTGTTGGGGGTCCCGTCCAGTTCGATCATTGCCATGTCGATGGCTACCTGCTCGGTCGCATCAAAGCCAAGGATGGCTTCGGCAATCTCACCATTCACGGCGGCGACGGCCTCTAGCACGCCTTTGCCCATATAGCGGCTTTTGTCACCATCACGTTTCTCGACCGCCTCATGCGCACCCGTGGATGCCCCCGATGGCACGGCCGCGCGGCCCATGGTGCCGTCTTCCAGGATCACGTCGACTTCGACGGTCGGGTTGCCCCGACTGTCCAGAATTTCGCGGGCGTGGATGTCGATGATCGTGCTCATGGGGATGCTCCTTAAGCGGGGTGTTAGCGGTATCAGCGCCTCTATAGCGCGGGATTTTCGTTTAGGGAAGCGCGGCGCAAACGCGCCTCGCGCCACAGGGTAAAGATGCCAGAGGCAATGACGATAGCCGCCCCAATCAAGGTGGCCATGTCAGGGATTTCCGTAAATGCGATATAGCCGACGATCAGCGCGAAAACCATGCGGCTATAGCGGAACGATGAGATGATCCCAGCATTACCTTGGCGCGTTGCCGTGATGATTGCCAAATACGCCAGCATCCCGATAGCGATGCCAGCACCCAGCAGCGCCCATTGCGATGCGGTTGGCATGACAAAGGATTGGCCTTGCAAGATGACCAAAAGAAATGCCGCAGGTGTCACCATGCCGAAGGCATGAATGCCCAGTTGTGGTCCGGTCAATTCAACGGTCAGACTGCGCGTGATGAGGTCGCGGGCGGCAAGACCGAACATCCCGCCAACCGCCAGCAAGGTCGCGGGTACAAAGCCATCCATGCCGGGGCGGATGATGATCAACACGCCGGCAAATCCCACGATGATCGCGATCCAGCGGCGCCAGCCGATGCTTTGGCCAAGAAACAGTGCCGCCCCCATTGCCACCACCAAGGGAGTCGCCTGGATCACCGCCGACGCTGTGGTCAGCGGGATCAACGCGAGGGCCGAGACGAAAAAGCACGAACCAATGACTTCGCAAAAGCTGCGCATGATGACTTTGGAGTTCACATAGGCAGGCTGCCAAAGCGGCTCGCCTCGTGACGCAGACCAGATCAGAAAGGCCACAAACCCGCCAAAGCAGATGATGCCCAGCACTTGCCCCGCAGGAATGGCACCGGCCAAAAGCTTGATGATCCCGTCTTCCACCGCAAAGCAGAACATCGCAAAGACCATGAAGGCCGCGCCGCGGATGTTGTCCAAACTCAGTTGTCCTTGTTGGTCAAAGGCACGGCATAAAGCTCAAGCCGGTGACCCATCAAACGATAACCGAGCTTTTGCGCGATGCGTTCTTGCAGCGCCTCGATTTCGGGGTCGACGAATTCGATCACCTCGCCGGAATGCACGTCAATCAAATGATCATGGTGCTCACGGTCGGCGGCCTCATACCTTGCGCGCCCGTCGCCGAATTCGTGCTTTTCCAGAATGCCGGTTTCTTCGAACAGCTTCACGGTGCGATAAACCGTTGCGAGTGAAATCTTTGGGTCCACGGCTGCGGCACGGTTGTACAGTTCTTCGACATCCGGGTGATCATCTGCATCCTGCAAAACGCCTGCAATCACGCGCCGCTGGTCCGTCATGCGCAGCCCGTTGGCCTCGCAGCGTTCAAGAATGGTCGTCGTCATACCGGCCTCATCATGTCTTGCTGCCCGTGATAGCGAGGCAGGCGGCTGGTTTCCAGAGGGTTAGAGCAGAAGGGTGCCTTGCATGACCCGCACGGCCTGACCGCTGATCGTCACCGGAGCCGGGTTCGCGTGTTTGGTGGTTGCGGTGATGTAGGACGGACGTCCCATCGCCTCGCCTTGCAGAATGTTGAGGGTCAGGTTATGGCCCAGCTCCTCTGTCAGCAAAGCCGCCAGCACAGCAGAAGCGCTACCGGTTGCAGGGTCTTCGGGGATGTTGTCAAGCGGGGCAAACATACGCGCGTCGATCTGAATACCTGCGCGGACATAGACGAAGATCGCAAAATCAAGACCAGCGGGGTATTTTGCGGCGCCTGCGCGGATGTGGTCCAGCGACGGGTTGCAAGCGTTCAGTTGGTCTTTGTTTTGCAGTTCCACGACAACGAAGGGCAACCCCACGCTGGCTTGTACCGGGGCATGTGTATCCACCTTGATCGCGTCCTGCGACACTCCCAAAGCGGCGGCGACTAGATCGGGGTCCGGCGTCGACAGTCGTTCAAGTGGCGCTGCAATGGTAAATGCCGCCTGATCGTTGTCGAATTGGCAAGAGATCGGCCCGACACCCAATTCAAGGGTCATTGCGCCGTCATGTCCTTCGTCGCGCAGGGCGATTGCTGTGCCGATGGTCGGATGGCCTGCAAAGGGGATTTCCATCGTTGGTGTAAAGATACGGACCTTGGCCGCATTGGCGGGGTCGTCCGGCGGATAGACAAAGGTTACTTCAGAGAAGTTAAACTCGCTGGCGATGCTTTGCAGCTTGTCTTGCGGAAGCGAGGCGGCATTTGGGAATACCGCCAGTTGGTTGCCCCCAAATGCGGTGTTGGTGAAGACGTCGTAGACAAAGTATGTGGTCATGTGGTGGCCTCTGTTTTTTCTACGCCCTTGTCGAGCGTAACATCCGCGATGCGCATGGGCCAGTATCAGCGCCCAGAAAGCCGCAGCCACGTCCCGCCCAACGGACGCACATCTGCCCCCGTTCCAATCTTGAAACGCGCAAGGCCGGGGGCGCTCTCGGTATCGACCAAACCAAGGTCCAATCTGGTAAAACCCAATTGTGCAAGACGATCAGCGGCATCCACAATCATATGGTGGTGCGCGCAAAGCACCCGCCCACGCGCATTGGTCCAGCCGATGTGGTATGTGGCCACCGGGCTGTGCAAAAGAAACAACATACCCGCGATGGGGTCCTTACCGTCATGGGCTGTTAAGACCCTGACGGATTTGGGACTTGTAGCGGCATATGCGCCAATCAACGCATGTGGCAGCCCGCGAAACCGCTTGGCGCGCTGTTGGGCCAGGTCGGCCTTAAGCAACCATTCATGGGTCGTGGCGCAGTACCTTTCGTCCTTCAGCGTGACCCGCGCTTTTTGTCCGACGCGCCAAGCATTACGCCACTTGGGTTGCATTGCTTTTTGCCGGTCTTCCCGCGTTCCCGACAAATCAAGCTCTGCAACATGCGCATTGGTCATCAAACGGCGATAGCCTGCGGCGCGTAAAAGCGCATCATCGGGGATATCCGCGTTGATGAAACGTAAACCCGTGCAGCGCAGCGCATCTGCGTTGCGCCCGCCCTGCCAAACTGGACCGCGCGAGGTGATCCACTGCCCAAACTGGCGCACCGATAAAACGGGTGCTGCGCCGTCTACCGGCATAAATCGCACTGTCCGGCCAAGTCGCGTAAGTGCCGCCGCAAAGTACGGGTGTTGTTGCAAAGGCAGAGAGGGCGCAGGTTTCATCGCCCCGTTAAGCCATTTGAAACCTAAGCTGCGGTTAATGCGCCCATGAAGAAGCTCTCGAAACCCGTATCAGGTGTCCGCGCACCCACACCACGACCCACGGTCTTGGGTGCGGCAGTGACCGCGACGGTCATGACATTTCCTGTTGCAGTCACGATCCTGTTTGTGGATCTGCTATTGCTTTAGCCCAACTGCACCAAAGCATGACGTTTCTTGCCCGCGCTTAGCTTGATTGGCGTGGCAAGGGCTGCTGCATCAATGATCAACCCGGCCTCGGTCAAGGGTGCATCGTTCATCTTTGCGCCATTTTCTGAAATCAGCCGCTTGGCCTCTTTGCCGCTTTTCGCAAGGCCGGACTTTACGATTAACTGCACGATTGAAATGCCATCGCCAACTTCGTCCACAGTCAATGTCAGCGTTGGCAAATCATCCCCAACGCCGCCCTTTTCAAAAACTTCGCGCGCGGTTGCCTCGGCCGTCTGCGCAGCATGAGCGCCATGCAGCAGTGTTGTGACCTCATTTGCAAGGATGATCTTGGCCGCGTTGATCTCGGACCCTTCCAGCGCGCCCAAGCGCTCGCATTCCTCAAGGGGTAGCTCAGTGTAAAGCTTGAGGAAACGCCCGGTATCTGCGTCGGTCGTGTTGCGCCAGAACTGCCAGAACTCATATGGCGCGCACATGTCAGCATTTAGCCAAACAGCGCCTGACTGCGACTTGCCCATCTTTTTGCCGTCACTGGTGGTCAGCAAGGGCGAGGTCAGGCCATAGATTTCCTGATCCAGCACCCGGCGCGTCAGGTCAATCCCGTTGACGATATTGCCCCATTGATCCGATCCGCCCATTTGCAGCAGACAGCCATAACGGCGGTTCAATTCAAGGAAGTCATAGGCCTGCAAGATCATGTAGTTGAATTCAAGGAACGACAGCGATTGTTCACGGTCCAGCCGCGACTTCACGCTTTCAAACGACAGCATCCGGTTGATCGAAAAATGCCGCCCGATATCGCGCAGAAAGTCGAGGTAGTTCAAACCGTCCAGCCACTCGGCATTATTGATCATCATCGCGTCAGTCGGCGCATCGCCATAGGTCAAATAGGCCGAAAACACCTGTTTGATGCCCGCGATATTGTCGTCAATTTGTTCCGGCCCCAGCAAGGGGCGCTCATCCGCGCGGAAAGACGGATCGCCCACTTTGGTCGTGCCACCACCCATCAGCGTGATCGGCTTGTGCCCGGTCTTTTGCAGCCAGCGCAGCATCATGATCTGGATCAGTGAGCCGACATGCAGCGATTTTGCCGTCGCATCAAAGCCGATATAGGCAGGCACCACCCCTTTGCTTAGCGCCTCATCCAACCCCTGATAATCCGTGCAGTCGGCCAGAAAGCCGCGCGTTATCATGACGTTCATGAAATCGGATTTGGGGTGGTAGGTCATTGGCTTGTTCCTGGCAGTGTCTCGGTGCACTCTATAGTCAGGACGAAGGGTTAGGGAAAGCGGATGTTGCAGGCAGGTGTGGTGACGGCCTTGGGCACGATGTCAGGCACGTCGCTTGATGGTGTGGATGCGGCAGTTTTGCAGACCGACGGCGCGCGCATCTATGGGTTCGGCCCATCAGATTATCGCGCTTACACGACCAAAGAGCAGGCGGTTCTGCAAGCGCATCTTGGGCTTTGGCAGGACGATGACTGCGTGCAGGCGGCGAAGATAGTTGAAAACGCCCATGGCGCGGCCATGCAGCCTTTTGAAGGCGTCGATATTGCGGGTTTTCACGGACAAACCCTTGCCCATGATCCTGGCGGGCGCGGCACACATCAATGCGGTGACGGGCAGCGATTGGCTGACGCATTGGGGTATCTGGTCGCTTGGGATTTTCGCACTGCCGATGTGGCCGCAGGCGGGCAGGGTGCGCCACTTGCACCGTTTTATCATTTTGCCTTGGCAAAATGGATCAAGGCCGATGCGCCGGTGGCATTTGTGAACCTTGGTGGTGTGGGCAACATTACGTGGGTTGATCCGCGTTGTGAGGACGCAACTGACCCTGACGCCCTGCTGGCGTTTGATACCGGACCCGCAAATGCACCCATGAATGACCTGATGCAGGCACGCCGTGATCTGTCATACGACGCCGATGGGGCGCTGGCCGCCTTTGGGCGCGTTGATGCCGCGATAGTTACGGATTTCATGGCGCATCCCTATTTTGCCGATCCAGCGCCCAAGTCGCTGGATCGCGACGCCTTTCACGGTCTGACCAAAGCTGTAGCGGGTCTGGATGATGCTGATGCGCTGGCGACGCTTGCGCAGGCCGTGGTTCAAAGCGTTGCACATGCTTGTGCGGCATGCCCCACGATGCCCGGCCGACTGCTGGTCACAGGTGGCGGGCGGCATAACAAAACAGTCATGTCAGGTTTGGCCGACATTTTGGCCTGCGATGTAAGCCCGGTCGAAGCGGTTGATCTGGATGGTGATATGCTTGAAGCGCAAGCCTTTGCCTATCTGGCCGTCAGGGTCGCACGCGGCCTGCCGATTTCAAGCCCCAAAACCACCGGTGTTCCACGTCCGATGACCGGTGGGAAAATCGCGCAGCCTTTCAAGGCCACGCCTTAAAATAGGCAAATTGCGCGCTAAAACCCGCCAAATTGTGCACAATCACGCTCATGTTATGAAATTGTTTCAAAAGTGCGCGGCGATTGGCCGACGTTTTTCGTGCTCCTCCGCTCAATCCCGCCGATCAGATTCACAGCAGCGTGAGACCCGTTGAACGTACGACAGGAAGTGTCACGTATGCCGAACACGACAAACCGGATTAACGGAGAAAAAAATGAAAACGACATTTAAAATCGCCCGCACGAGCATGTTGGCCGCACCTTTGGCTTTGGCAGCAGGCATGGTATCAGCCGGCGGCTTGTCCGAGCCTGTGGCAGCACCTGCACCAGCGCCAGTTCCTATAGCACCTGCGCCCGTCATGATGGGCAGCGACTGGACCGGTTTCTATGCAGGTGGCCAGGTTGGTTATGGCCGTGTTGAAGCGGACGCTCTCACCGAGGATGCTGAAGATCTGACTTATGGTGCGCATGCAGGCTACCTGTATGACCTTGGGTCTTGGGTTCTGGGCGGCGAGCTTGACCTTGATGGTACCGAAATTTCGCAAGACGATGTCGATGTTGATACAGTGACCCGCGCGAAACTACGTTTGGGTTATGATGCAGGGGATTTCCTGCCATATGTAACTGGCGGTATCGCCCAGTTGCGCACCTCATCCAGCGTCGACGCATTTGATGGCGACGATACAGGCGGTTTTGCCGGTCTTGGCCTTGAATATCGTTTGAGCCCGGCCATTCGTGTCGGCGGCGAGGTGCTGCAGCACCAGTTTGAGGACTACAACGACTCTGGTGAAGATATCGACGCGACAACAGTCGCAGCGCGCGTGTCGTTCCAATTCTAAGCACGCCAAGAACATAGGCATCCAATCGCACTGTCCCTTCCCCAAAAACAATTGCACTGGATGCCTATTGGGGCCTGCCGCGACACCGGCAGGCCCCTTTTTTATTGCAGCATTGCGTCAATGACGTCGCCGCTGATCCCATTGCCGAGATTTGAAAAGTCACCCTGACCGATCATGGCCTGCGCCGCATCATGGATCGCTCGGTGCGTCACCCGTGCAACCGCTGATCCCAGCGACAGGCGCGCGACACCAATCTTGGCGAATGCGGCGTGGTTTTCTTTGGTAAACCCACCAGCAAGCAGCGCATTCACAGGGGCCGTTGTCGCATCACAGATCCGGGCCAGTGCTGCCATATCAGGCGGAAGCGGGGCATAAAGGCAATCTGCGCCCGCGTTTTCAAACGCGATCAGACGGCGGATTGCCTCATCGGTGTCATAAGCGCCCGTCAAAATGCCATCGGCGCGTGCGGTCAGTACAAAGTCATGGCTTAAAGCCCGTGCGGCGGCCGATGCAGCGGCGATCCGCTCCACGGCGAGATCAAAGTCATAGGCCGTTTGCGCGGGCAAGGCTGTGTCTTCGATGCAGATACCTGCCAGACCGATTTCTGCCGCAAGACGCACAGTCTCGGCGCAGGTCTCGGGATCATCGCCAAACCCGTTTTCAAAATCGCCTTGCACGGGCAGCGGTGTCGCACTGACAATCTCGGCGGCATGGGCCAGAGCTTCGTCGCGTGTGACGGTTCCGCCGTCGGGGCGACCCATTGTGAATGCGTGTGCTGCCGATGACGTTGCCAATGCCTTGGCACCCATCGCTGCCATCATTTTGGCGGACCCCCGGTCCCAGACGTTGATCATCAAAAGCGGATCGCCTTTGACGTGGAGGGCGCGAAAGGTTTCGGCGATATGGGTCATTGTTGTCTCCTGTCTGCGTAATGTTTTTCAAGGGCGATCAGTTGTTGTTTGCGCCAAAGCCCGCCGCCGTATCCGGTCAGCGATCCATCTGCGCCGATCACCCGGTGGCACGGGATCACGATGGCGATCTGGTTCGCGCCATTCGCACGGGCGACAGCGCGGATTGCCTGTGGTGCGCCCATTGCCGCCGCCACCGCGCTATAGCTGCGTGTTTCACCGGCGGGAATTGTCTGAAGCGTTTTCCAGACGTCACGGGTGAATGGGGTGCCGTGCAGCGCGAGCGGCGTCGTGAATGTCTCTTTGGTCTTGTTGAAAAACGCGGTCAGTTCTGCCTCGATCTGATCATGAGTTTCGAACCGTCCAATCCCGATACTGCCTTTGGCCGCCTTGTGCAGGCGTTTCATCTCAGTGGGCAGCGCTTTGCGATCTGCAAATTCCAACAGATGCAAGGCGCGCGTGTCACAGACCGCAATCATATCACCCAACGGTGTCTTAAGATGGTCAGCACGCAGCAACGCATCGCGTGTCAGACTGCCGGGTGCGACACCCATCAGTTTGGCGAAGGCGGCGCGGAAGGCCGAAGGGCTGTCGAAACCGGCATCCAGCTGGGCGTCGATCACAGAGCCCGCGCTGAGTGCGGTGAACCCATGCGCAAGACGCCTGCTGCGTGCCATTTCCAGAAATGTCAGGCCAAACTGCCGCTTGAACGCCCGCCTGATCGTCGACGGGTCAAACCCCATGCGACTGATATCGCCTTCGGACCAGCGATAGTCCGGGCGGGCATCAAGGGCCGCGATCAGCGCGGCAATGGCGGGATCGCTTTCAGCAGCAGGTTTGATCGGATGACAGCGTTTGCAAGGACGGAAGCCAGCTTGAAGACAGGCGCTGACATCATTGTAAAAGCTGCAGTTTTCACGCTTTGGTTTGCGTGCCGGGCAGGTCAGCTTGCAAAAGACACCCGTCGATGAAACCCCGACAAAGGCACGCCCGTCATAGGCAGGATCGCGTGCCAAAAGGGCTGCATAAAGTATGTTATCATCAGGTAGGTCAAACATCATGACCCAGTTCTAGCTGATTCTTGTCTGGCGTGCCGCCTGAAATCGGGCGCTTATTCAGCGGCCTTGGCGCTGGCAAAAGCGATCAGGCGGTTCAAAGCATCGACATATTGCGCATCGGCAATTGTCATCGCCACCCGGACATGGCCTGCCGCCGCTTGTCCAAAGCTTTCACCCGGCATGACGGCGATATGTTCGGCATCCAGCAGCGCGTTGGCAAAAGCTTCGCCATCCATCCCCGTGGCACGGATGTCCAGCATCACGTACATTGCACCCTGTGCAGGTACGGCGCGGACGACGTTTTGCCCTTCAAGCGCCTGCATCGTCAGCGCGCGCCTGCGCCGGAACGGGGCTGCGACCTCTTCTTCAAGGCTGTCGCCTTGGTTCAGTGCGAAATCCGCGGCGTCCTGAATGAAACCGGCCACGCCATAGGTGGTGTGGGTGGCAAGGTTGATGATCTGGCTGATTGTATCTTCTGGCCCACAGATCCAGCCGACGCGACTGCCGGTCATCGCATGGCTTTTGGACATTGAGCCCACCACAAGCGTGCGGTCGGCCATGCCGGGCAGGCTGCGTGGGCTGATGTGGGTGCCTTCCCAGACTTGGGTGTCGTAAACCTCGTCCGAGATCAGCCAAAGATCATTGGCGATGCAGGCATCGGCAACGGCCTGCAATGTTTCTTGTGAATAAACGACCCCGGTCGGGTTATTGGGCGTGTTGATCAAAAGGGAGGTCGCGCCCGTTGTTGCATCAATCAACGCCTGTGCGGTCGGCTGAAATGCAGTCTCGGGTGTTGTCACGATCGGCTTTGGAACAGCGCCGGCGCTGCGGATCGTTCCGGGGTAGGTGGCATAATAGGGGTCAATGTAAACGGCGGTATCGCCGGGATCGCAAACCGCCATATGTGCTGCGAAAAGGGCTGCTTGCCCGCCCGGTGTGATCAGGATGTTATCTGCGGTTGTCGGCACGCCTGTACGGGTCGCAATGCGGGCGGCCACGCTTTTGCGCAGGGCGTGGGTGCCGGGGACCATTGCATAGCCTGTGTGGCCGCCTGCGGCAGCGGCATGCATTGCGTTCAAAATATCAAGGTGGGTGCGGATATCATGCTCGCCGATGGTCAGTTCCGTCACCGGAACCCCATCCGCGATCATGCGCCGGGCCTTGTAAAAGACGTCCCAGCCGTCAGAGCCGCCGCCGGTGATATGGGTGATGCGATGCGAGAGTTTCATGCAGCGCAGGGGAACGGCCATTGCAGGCCGAAGTCAAGAGGTCATGCCCTTCAGATTGCGTGGCCCGGTGCCCTCTTGCCCTTTGATATCCGCGGGATTGTAAAGCGCGCATTTGTCCAGGCTAAGACATCCGCAACCGATGCATCCATCAAGCTTTTCGCGCAGGTCTTCGAGTGCGGCGATACGGGCGTCGATATCACGTCGAAATGTTTTGCCGATCCGGGTCCAGTCGGCCTTGGTCGGGGCCTTGTGATCGGGCAGGCGGCGCAGGTGTGGGGCGATTTCGGACAAAGAGAACCCCAGTTTTTGGGCCGCCATCACAAATGACAATCGCCTGATATCAGACCGCCCGTACCGGCGATGTCCCCCGTCATTGCGCACTGGTTTTACGATGTCATGCGTCTCATAAAACCGGATAGCCGAGACAGCCAGACCTGTGCGCGCGGCCAGATCACCGATGGTCAATCCTTGCGTCATGAAGAAACCTCTTGATCTCAAGTTAACTTGAGAAATTACAACAGATTCGACAAAGCTTGAACAGAGGAGAAAGACCATGCCGCCACGCACCACCAAACGCTACTGCGCTGATCCCGCAGCGCTGGCCGCAATGAAGCGCGACGGGTTGGGGTGGGGGCATGACCTTGAATGCGGTTGTTTCCGTGACACCGCGCCACCATCCAGCCCAGGCCCGCTTGCCCGCTTCGTCACGTCATTCAAAAGGAGAACATGACCATGGCACAACTCGAACACGTCAATATTACCGTATCGGACCCCAAAAAGACGGCTGCGATGCTAAGCGACCTTTTCGGGTGGCACACACGGTGGGAAGGATCTGCAATGGATGGGCTGGGATACACCGTGCATGTGGGCTCTGATCAAAGCTATATCGCTGTATATTCAGGCTCTGACCCGGCGCAGACCGTGCCAAAAGCCGACGCCAGCTATCAGACACGCGGTGGGCTGAACCATATTGGTGTCGTGGTCGACGATCTGGATGCGACCGAGGCAAAAGTGAAGGCACTGGGGTTTGTCCCGACAAGTCATGCGGACTACGAACCCGGAAGGCGCTTTTACTTTCATGACGCAGATGGCGTCGAAATCGAAGTGATCAGCTACCAGTAATGGCCTTCTGCGCCTTCTTGGTCAGGCTTTTGAAAACGATGTCGTAGGACACGGCAATCCGGTGACGCAGTTCATCTGCGTCACTGTCAAACCCGATCAGAATCCAGCTTTTGTGAAAATAGGGCGCCTTGGTCCCGGCACCTGCGTCAATCAGCATCTGGGCCGTTTCAACACTGTCCGTCTTAACGCAAACCCCGTCAATGCGGTCGCCAAAACAGGCAAACATCTTGCCGCCAACCTTCCAGCTATCAAGCTCGGTTGTGGGATCAGAGGCGGTTGCACCGGGGTGTGCGGCACAAAGCTTATCAACTATCTGGCGTGACATGAGGGCAGAATGGCCGAAGCGGTCTCCGCTGACAAGGTATGGGGCCGCGTGACTCACGGCCCCACATGAGTTGTTAGTTATGACCCGTACTGATCGTATTGGCCACATCAGTATCATTGGCAGGTGCACCTGCCGCACGCAGGATATCCGCCACTTCCCAGTCGCCCCCGTTTTCGGGGCCGTCAGGGAGCAAGGTGGTTAATGCAGGCTCTGAGGCGGGGGTCCAAGACGGGGCGTTCTTGACGTAGCCGCTGGGATCGCCATGCAACAGACCGCCAAACACCTCGGCGACAATTGTGCCGCCCACGTTGCCAAGCATTTTGCCTTCGTTGGCCCCGGGCAGATTGATGGCCTCTTTCAGGATGTAGTGCCACAGAATATCCTCGTGGTGATCATCAATCGCATGAGGCGTAAAGCCCATGGATTGGGCCACGGCGGTACCCTTTGGCATGTCCATGCGCCAGCTGCGCATCAGGTTCAGAAATGCAAGCAAGTTGGTGCCACCCTGATCATCGGGAATGTGGGATACTGCCGATGACAGTTCCGGGTCGATCCGGCGGGATGGCTGTGGAAACGGACCGCTAGATGATTTCATCTGAAAGAACCAGTCCCACTGCACCGTCTCGCGGGGTGGCATGAACCGGAAACCTGACAGATCTTGGTTTCCCGATCCTGGTGCCGCAAAGATTGGCAGCTCGACGCCAAATCCAAGACCCACGTCGTTGTTTAGGTTCACCTGATAGCCAGGTCGGACCAGCGTATGACCAAAGCGATATGCAGATACGGCAAATTCAATCGGAATGAACGGCTGATATTCCCACTTATAGAAACGGCCTCCATAGATCATTTTACCATCCACCAGCGACAGCACGCTGGACCAGATATCGTCCTTGACGAGGCGTTTCACGTAGTCGTTCCACACGATGTATTGATAGAACCAGCGAACAATGCGCTGCGCCTCGTCAAACGCCTCTTTGTCCATGTGGAAAGTGGCATCCAGCGCCTCTGGATCCTGATTGATCAACTGACCGTAGACCGCGTTGTGCAGCCGCAAGACAGACAGCTGAAATTGCGATACGATACGGTTTTCGTCATTGCGCATATCACCGATGAGAGCGGTCCCTTTGACGTTGCGGGGCAGATCGGGTTCATTGGTGTCACCGACACGACCAATCAGGAACATCCCGGGCCGGTCCTTGTCATACATGAACGGCTCGTCTGCCGGTCCTTCACCGTAAACGCAGTCCAGATCAAGACGCGGCGTGCGAAAGTTGTGCAGCTTGTTGGGATCATTGGCACGTTGCAGAGACGATGTGGGGTCAAAGGTAATATCGTGATCCACAAATTGGCCGAAGTAGGTGTAGCCTGCGGGAAGGTTGGGGTTTTCACGCTCTGGCGCGCCGGGCGGTTCTGCCATCGCGTTGCTTGCAAAGGCGCTGATTGCGGCCGTAGCGGCGGCATCGTCCGTGTCTTGTGGTTTCCATATATCTGCGTTGCGGAACATGCGGCCAAATGGGCCTTTGAAATGCTTTGAACGTGGAACAGTAACGTGATCAATAGAATGTGATGACATACTCATCAGGTCGTCCTCCAAAAATAGTAATCGTAAAATTGGTCGTGTGCATAAAAATGATGCAGGAAAACCGTACGCCTTATTGCAGATTTAAAAAAGTGAACAATCCTGACCTAAATATAGAACTGTCCGCAATCCGCCTACAATAAGGCCGTCGGAATGCCGCGAAATAGGGTCCATTTGATAAATCTGTGAGGTTTGATTAGGCCGGCGCAGTGAAAGAGGATCGCGTGATCTCAGACCGCAATCTGCATATTATTCATGGTTTACCTAGTGACTGACGCTGGTTCGGTTTGTCTACAGGTGACGGTCATTTGGTAGCCCTACCACCAAAACCAGCGCACCCAATCTAAACTCAGAAAATCCGCTGCCGCGCTCGCCGGATTGAGAACCCGCCGCCGTCACGATTGGTGCAGGTGATCCCGGTCGTCTCGGAACTGCACCGGATGTTCGACAACGATGTGCTTGTTCCATAGGGCAGTACAATCGCGGGTGCGGTTGTGTTCATGTTCACGCACCCCAACGCCCCATCGCCCGAAGACAGCACAAAAAACTGACTACCCCAGTCACCGCCACACGCGCGGGGCGATTGCGTGAAGCTGGGAGTGTATTCCTCGATCGTGCAGAACGCCGCAAACTCAGTCAGCCCGCAGGTGATGTTACCCGACGGTGATTGAAACCGAATGTTCTCCGCCGCAGCAGGTACTGCGCCGCTTGCGGCAAGGCATATAACAAGGGTGAAAGCTTTGTTACGCATAACTGTTTTCGTGGTCGGTGAGCTCTTGGGTGTAGAGCTTGTTTTACTCGCTAGATGGTGCGCCCAAAGGCTGAAGCAATGGGTTATGCAAAGCAATAAGAAAATAGGCCATTGTCGGTCACAGACGCGCGACCAGATAACGCCGTGCCAACCGCGCGCTGGACGAATGCGGAGCAACCTGCTATCTCACGCTCATGAAGAGCATCTGCATCATTACCTGCTGCATTATTATCTGCTGACATCTGTCGCGGGTTGCTCTTTCACGTTTCACATCAGAACTGAACTTGGTAAGCCCGCGGCGTAACCCTGCGCGAGGCATCCATGACGACCATCCGCCTGAACAACACAAAGACCCGCAAGCGCGAGGACTTTGTTCCGATTGATCCGCAGAATGTGCGTTTGTACCTCTGCGGCCCAACGGTCTATGACCGCGCGCATCTGGGCAATTTGCGTCCGTCGCTCGTGTTTGACGTGCTGTTTCGTTTGCTGAAAGAGGTTTATGGGGCGGATCACGTCACCTATGTGCGCAATTTCACCGACGTGGATGACAAGATCAACGCGCGGGCGGCTGAAACGGGCCGTGCGATTGGCGACATCACGGCAGAGACGATCCAGTGGTATCACGATGATCTGGATGCAGTGGGCCTGCAACGCCCAACGCATGAGCCGCGCGCAACCGCCCATATCCCGCAAATGATTGCCATGATCGCGGATTTGATCGCCAAGGATCACGCCTATGCCGCCGAGGGCCATGTGCTTTTCGCGGTCGATAGCTACGCCGACTATGGCGCGCTGTCGGGCCGTTCCATCGACGATATGATCGCCGGTGCCCGCGTTGAGGTTGCCCCTTACAAACGCAATCCGATGGATTTCGTGCTGTGGAAACCTTCGGGCGATGGTGTGCCGGGGTGGGACAGCCCTTGGGGCTATGGCCGTCCGGGCTGGCACATCGAATGCTCGGCCATGAGCCATGAATTGCTGGGGACCAGCTTTGACATTCACGGCGGCGGCAACGATTTGCAATTCCCGCACCACGAAAACGAGATCGCGCAATCCGCCTGCGCGCATCCGACCGGGGAATTTGCGCGCTATTGGGTCCATAATGAGATGTTGCAGGTCGAGGGCAAGAAGATGTCCAAGTCCTTGGGCAACTTCTTTACGATCCGCGACCTGCTGGATCAGGGCGTGCCGGGTGAGGTGATCCGCTTGGTGATGCTGGGCACGCATTACAGCAAGACGATGGACTGGACAGAGGCGCGGCGGGCCGAGGCCGAAGGCACATTGCGCAAATGGTATGGTATCCTGCATGGCCATGGCTTTGGGCCAGAGTTGATTGCCGCGTTGCAGGCCGAAGGTAAATGGCAACCAGACGCCGAGTTTATCGGCGTGCTGGCCAATGACCTGAACACATCAGGCGCTTTGGCGCGCCTGCATGTCTTGGCGAAGGGTAAAACGCCGGTCGCTTTGGCGGGCTTTGCCTACGGCATGCAAATGCTCGGGTTGGTCAATGACTGGTCTGCGATCCCGCAGTTTGACGGGGGCGAGGCAGGCGATGGTGTCGCACCTGCGGTGGCCGAGCGTGTTGATGCCTTGCTCGCTGATCGTGCAGCGGCACGTGCGGCCAAGGATTGGGCGCGTGCGGATGAGGTGCGCGATATCCTCAATGCCGCTGGCGTGCAGGTGACGGACGTAGGCGGACAGGCGACATGGACGCCGGGGCCTGACTTTGACGCGGCCAAGCTGGAGGGGCTCTGATGACGAAAGAGCGCCTTTACCTCTTCGACACCACCCTGCGCGATGGCGCACAGACCCAAGGTGTGCAGTTTTCGGCTGATGAAAAGCACCAGATCGCGGCGGTGCTGGACGGCCTCGGATTGGACTACATCGAAGGCGGCTGGCCCGGGGCTAACCCCACCGATACCGACTTTTTTGCCAGCCCACCCAAGACGCGTGCGACCTTCACCGCCTTTGGCATGACCAAACGCAATGGCCGCTCTGCCGAAAATGACGATGTGCTGGCAGCGGTCATGAACGCGGGTACGCCTGCAGTCTGTCTGGTCGGCAAGGCGCATGATTTTCACGTCACGACCGCGCTGGGGATCAGCCTTGAGGACAACCTCGAAAACCTCTCTGCCAGCTTTGCCCATATCAAGGCGCAGGGCCGGGAAGGGCTGTTTGATGCGGAACATTTCTTTGACGGCTACAAGGCGAACCCGGACTATGCCCTGCAGGCGATTCATGCCGCCTATGACGCCGGTGCACGCTGGATCGTGCTATGCGATACCAACGGCGGCACGCTGCCGCATGAGGTGTCGGATATTGTAACCGCTGTAATCGCAAGCGGCATTCCCGGCGATCATCTGGCGATCCACACGCACAACGACACGGAAAATGCTGTGGCCAACACGCTGGCCGCTGTGCTGGCCGGTGCGCGGCAGGTGCAAGGCACGCTGAACGGGCTGGGCGAACGCTGTGGCAATGCCAACCTGACGACGCTGATCCCAACACTGCTGTTGAAAGAACCCTACGCCAGCATGTTCCAGACGGGCGTATCGCTGGAGGCGCTCAAGGGTTTGCGGCGTGCTTCGCGCCTGCTGGACGATATCCTCAACCGTGTGCCTGCCAAACAGGCGCCTTATGTGGGGGCTTCGGCTTTCGCCCATAAATCGGGATTGCACGCGAGTGCCATTGCCAAAGACCCCAGCACGTATGAACACATTGATCCGGCAGCCGTCGGCAACAGCCGCATCGTGCCGATGTCGAACCAGGCAGGGCAATCCAACCTGCGCGCCCGCTTGCTGGATGCGGGGCTGGAGGTCGCGGCGGATGATCCGGCCTTGCCCCGCATTGTCGAGCGGATCAAGGAGCGCGAGGCAGAGGGATATTCCTACGATACCGCGCAGGCCAGTTTTGAGCTGTTGGCGCGCGAGGAACTCGGTACTTTGCCCCGTTTCTTTGAGGTGAAACGCTATCGGGTGACGGTTGAGCGGCGCAAGGACAAGCGCAATCGTATGGTCTCGATTTCAGAGGCGGTGGTCGTGACGAAGGTCCACGGCAAGAAGATGCTGAACGTCAGTGAAAGTCAGGGACCGGATGGGTCAGATCAGGGTCCTGTCAACGCGCTTAGCCGCGCGCTGTCCAAGGACCTTGGCCCCTATCAGGATATCATCGACGACATGCAACTGGTCGACTTCAAGGTCCGTATTACCAATGGCGGGACCGAGGCGGTGACCCGCGTCATCATCGACAGCGAAGACGGCAAGGGCCGACGCTGGTCCACGGTCGGGGTCAGCGCGAACATCGTGGATGCATCTTTTGATGCTTTGATTGACGCGATCAACTGGAAGCTGATCCGCGACGGGGCAAAGGCGGAAGCATGAGCTTTGAGGCCTGTGCTGCGCTGGTGGAGAAGGCCGATCCCTTGCGGTTTCGCGTGGCGATGGCCGCACCGGTCGCGGCGCGCCGAACCCTGTTTCCGCTTTATGCGTTCAATGTAGAGGTCGCCCGCGCGCCTTGGGTGACGCAAGAGGCGATAATCGCCGAAATGCGGTTGCAATGGTGGCGCGATGCGTTGGAAGAGATCGCCGAAGGCAAAACCCCGCGTCGTCACGAGGTTGTTGATGCCTTGGCGAGTTGTTTGGATCGGGAAGGGGCGCAATGCTTGGATGGGCTCGTCGCGGCGCGCCGGTGGGATGTATACAAGGACCCGTTTGAGGATCAGGCGCATTTTGATGCCTATATCAATGCAACCTCCGGTCACCTGATGTGGACAGCGGCGCGTTTGTTGGGGGCGGCAGAGGAAACGACTGTGCGTGATTTTGCTTATGGTGTCGGGGTAGCAAATATCTTTCAGGCGGTTCCTGCGTTGCAGGCGCAAACGCGCGTGCCGTTGATTGATTGTTCAAACGAAGCGATTTCGCGTTTGGCTGGGCAGGGATTGGACCGGCTTGGTAAGGCGCGTGGCGCGCGCAGAACAGTGTCGAAAGCCTCTGGTCCCGCCTTGGTCGCGGGGTATCATGCGCGCCCGGTGCTGCAAATGGTGCGGGATGCGGCAGAGCGCGTTATTGCGGATGCTTTGGACAGCAATCCGGCACGTGATAGCCTGCGGTTTTTGAACGTCTCACTGCGCGGCTGGTGGCGGTGAACAATTTTCGACGAAAATTGTTCGGAGCCCCAAGATTTTCGCAGAAAAATCTTGCTCTCTAGACCGCCATTTTGGGCTGACGAACCAACCAAATCAGCGATCCGCCCGCAAGCACCAGGAACGGCACCATTGCGAGGTTCACAGCATTCCAGCCTTCGACGGGTGACCCGCCCGAGCAGTTCATCAATCCGCCCGATGCCAATGATGCGACCGTTACCATCCCAAAGACGATCATGTCATTCATGCCTTGCACAGACCCGCGCTCTTCAGGGCGGTGTGCGCCAGCGAGCATCGTGGTCGCGCCGATAAAGCCGAAATTCCAGCCAAGGCCAAGCAGGATCAGGGCGAGGTAGAAGTTGCCCAATTCCACGCCGGAGAGTGCCACGCCGCCAGCGAGGGCGAGGATCACCAAACCGAGTGAGACGATCCGCTCGACCCCGAAGCGGGCGATCAGGTGACCGGTGAAGAAGGAAGGTGCAAACATCGCAAGAACATGGGCAGAGACGATGTCGTTGGCGTTGTCTGTGGTGAATCCGCAGCCAACGACGGCCAGCGGCGTCGAGGTCATCACGAGGTTCATCAGCGAATAAGACACCATCGCGCAAATGATCGCGACCAGGATGCGTGGGTCGCGCAGCAGTTCCATCCGTGTGCGTCCTTTGACGGACTGTGTTTGCGGCTCTGACCGCGATCCTTTGGGCAGGTCCAGCCAAAGGAAGAGGAACATACCAACCAGGTTCAGCAAGATGATTGCGAGATACGTACCCAGGAATGGAATGACGAAGGCATCTGACACCAGTTTGTTCAACTGCGGCCCGACAATTGCCGACAACAACCCCCCGGCCATGACGTATGAAATCGCCTTGGGCCGAAAGGCTTCGGATGCTGTGTCTGTGGCAGCGAACCGGTAAAAACCCTGCGCCGACATATAGATACCGGTCAGGTATGATCCGGCCAAAAGGATCGGGAATGAACTGATGTAAAGCCCATAGGCTGATACGGCGGCCCCGACCGCCCCCGCAAAAGCACCCAGAAAAAACCCAAAGCGTCTGCCATTGCGCTGCATCAGTGGGCTGATCCACGGCGCTGTTGTCATGGACCCGAAGACGATGAATGAAATCGGCAGCGTGGCCAGGCAGGGGTTGGACGCAAGCTGTCCGCCGGCAAGCCCGCCGACCACGAAAATCATAGGCAGTTGGGCACCGAGGATCGCTTGGGCCAGCACCAATACGGCCACATTGCGTTTGGCCCGTGTATCGTCAACGTAAGTCATGTTGTATCGGTACGCCCGGTCTGTGTTGGGTGCAAGGACTGCTTAGCTTGCGTCGATAATATGGGCAAAGCTCCCACTCACATTGTTCTGGATCAAGCCCATCGGCGGCAGGGTCGTGTCTTCTGCATCGGTTACTTGGAAAAGCGGGGTACCTGTGGCGCGCAATGTGGTGGCAAAGTGGAATTCGTGGCCTTTCCAGGTGCCCGCGAAAGCGCCTTTGTTTGCCGTCAGGTTGCGATAGCCAAGATGCAGTTTGCGGGTGGCGAATGAGGTATCCAACGGCAACAGTCCGGCCATTTTATGTGTGTTGCCATCCTTGTCCGTCAGCGTTTCGCCAAGGGTCATATAGCCGCCGCATTCGCCGTAAATCTGCGCCTTGCTGTTTTGCAGGGACGACAGGAATGTCCTATTGGCAGCCAACTTGCCTGCATGAAGTTCGGGGTAGCCTCCGGGCAGGTAAATCATGTCGGCATCAGGTGCGGGATCATCCGCGAGAGGTGAAAAGAAATACAGGCTGGCCCCTGCATTTTGCCAGTCTTGCAGCAGGTGGGGGTAGCTGAATGCGAAGGCTGCGTCCTGGGCGATGGCGATGGTTTGAGCCGGTGGCGGGCGTTTTGTGTGTGTCGCTGATGCCGCTAAGGGTTTGAGCATCGCTTGCAACGCAGTCATATCGCAATGTGCCGATATCAGGTCTGCTGCGCCATCGAGATAGGTTTCGAGATCGGGGCGTTCTTGCGCCTGAACAAGCCCAAGATGTCTTGAGGGCTGCGTCAGTTTCGCGTTACGCGGAATGGCTCCGAAAACCGGAATGTCACCAAGCGCGCGCCGTAACATGGTTTCGTGACGTGCAGAGCCGATGTTGTTCAGGATCACACCTGCGATTTGGACCTCTGGGTCATGTTGCATGAACCCTTTTGCAAGCGGTGCGATTGACCCTGCCATTTTGCCTGCGTCGATCACCAGAATGACAGGGAGCTGCAGAATGCGTCCAAGGTCTGCGGTCGCCCCTTTGCCGTTGGGTGGTGCGCCATCAAAGAGCCCCATTGCCCCTTCTATGATCAGCGGGAGCGCGCCTGCGCTGAGCGCTGCGATCCGGGCGGGGGTCATCGCCCATGCATCAAGGTTGAGGCAAGGATGACCGCAGGCGGCCTCATGAAAGCGCGGGTCGATATAGTCGGGTCCCGACTTGGCGGCGTGTACGGGCACTTCGCGTCGTTTTAGTGCGCGCAGCAGTCCCAGGGTGAGTGTCGTTTTGCCACTGCCGGAGGAGGGTGCGGCGATAATGAAGCTCATCGTCTTCCGAGGCGAAGGGATGCCTCCGGCGGAAGTTTGATTGGACGAAGAAAGGGGTGAGTAGGCATTGTTTTAGGCGGACTCGGCAGGTCGACCCCGGCCGAGTGGGTCGAGGTTGCGCGGCGCTTGCCCTGCCGCCATGCTTTGCCAATCAAGGACTTGTCGCATCAGCACGGATTGGCCGACACAAATGATCGCTGGTGGTGCGAGCTCTGCTTTGGCGATGTCGTCTACGATTGTGCCAAGCGTTGTTTCCAGCACCTGTTGGTCTTCTGTTGTGGCCGTTGTGACGACGGCTACCGGTTCATGCGGACTGCGGCCCGCATCCATTAGTTGTCCTGCAATTTGGGCGATGTGTTTCATGCCCATATAGATCACGATGACTTGGCTGCCTTTTGAAATGCTGACCCAGTCAAGCGAGCTTGGCGTGTTGCCTGATTGGTCATGCCCTGTCACGAATGTGACCGATTGATTGACGTCACGGTGGGTCACGGGGATGCCCGCATAAGCCAGCCCGCCGATACCAGCCGATATGCCGGGGATGATCCTTATGGGTATGCCATGTTGGACCAGCGTTTGGGCCTCTTCACCGCCGCGTCCAAAGACGAAGGGATCGCCACCCTTGAGCCTGAGCACACGCTTTCCCGCGCGCGCCAGATCAACCAACCGCAAAGAAATATCGCGTTGCTTGGCGGACGGTTTGCCGCCGCGTTTGCCTGCGTAGATGTGTTCGGCCTGCGGCGCCCAAGTCAGGATGTGTTCCTGCACCAGCGCGTCATAAATCACCACATCCGCCTGCCGCAGTGCATTGACCGCATGCAGTGTCAGTAACCCCGGATCGCCCGGACCGGCCCCACACAGCCAGACCCAGCCGGGTTCCAGCACGGGCCATGAATGGGCGGGAAGGGGGATGTCTGTCGTCATAGTTGCTTTATGCCGCTGAACGCTCGATTTGGAAAGGTGACAAACGACCTCGTATTGTTGATTGCCGTCATGCGCGCGCCTGCCTATCGTCACGCTAATGAAGGATAAGGCCAAGACAGAACTGCGCCGGGGTTGGACCACGGGGGCGTGCGCGACAGCGGCGACAAAAGCGGCGTTGATGCGGCTGTGGGGTGGGGCGTTTCCGCATGAGGTCGGGATTACCTTGCCCAAGGGTGAAACCCCTGTTTTTCCACTTGCCCTGGCTGAGGCCGGTCAGGACTGGGCGCGTGTCGGGATCACCAAGGACGCGGGTGACGATCCTGATGTGACCCATGGGGCTTTGATCGTTGTGACTGTTTCCGCCTCTCCGGACGGTATTGTGTTTGCCGCAGGTGATGGTGTTGGCACTGTCACCAAAGCCGGCCTGCCGATTGGAGTGGGCGAACCTGCAATCAATCCGGTGCCGCGGCGGATGATGACAGAGGTGGTCACGGAAATGGCTGCGCAGTTTGGTCAAACACCTGCTGTGACAATCGAAGTGTCCGTGCCCGGCGGCCAAGAGCTTGCCTTGAAGACCTGGAATCCGCGGCTGGGGATCGAAGGCGGTTTGTCGATCCTCGGCACAACGGGGGTTGTCCGGCCCTTTAGTTGTGCGGCATGGATTGCCTCTATTCATCGTGGGATTGATGTGGCGCGTGCGGCAGGTCTGAGCCATGTTGCCGGATGCACCGGTGCCACATCCGAGGCTGCGGTGCAGGCGCTTTATGATCTGCCGGACCACGCGATGCTGGATATGGGCGATTTTGCGGGCGGCATGTTGAAGTACCTGATGACCCATCCTGTGGGGCGCGTGACGATTGGCGGCGGGATCGGCAAGATCACCAAGCTTGCACAAGGCGCGATTGATCTGCACTCGGGGCGCAGTCAGGTGGATTTTGCGGACCTCGCGCAGAGGGTCAACGATCCGCGCGTGGCGCAAGCCAATACCGCGTTAGAGGCGTACCAGATTGCCGGACCGCCGCTGGCAGCGACCTTAGCGCAAGCCGCATTGGCGCAGGTGCAAAGCCGCTTTGCGTCACCGCAGATAACCTTCGATATCATCATCATTGATCGCAAAGGTGCGATCATCGCGAGGGCGGGCGGGTGACGCTGTTGCTGCTGGGGGGCACGGGCGAGGCCCGTCAGATTGCGGCGCATTTGCGCGGGACCGATGCTGTCATTTCATTGGCCGGTGCCACACGAAATCCTGAAACGCAGCCGTTGCCCACCCGGGTTGGCGGGTTTGGCGGGGCTGATGGCTTTGAGCGTTATCTACAGGACGCCGGGATCACGGCTGTTCTGGATGCGACACACCCGTTTGCTCACAAGATTACCGAACGCACCGCACGGATTTGCCGGTCCCTGAAGGTTCCATATGTGCAATTCCTGCGGCCCGCGTGGGTGGCTGAACCCGGGGACAACTGGACCCAAATTCTAGATGAGACAGAGGCCGCCCATCATATACCGACAAATGCGGTGGTCTTTCTTGGCACTGGCCGGCAGACCCTGGGCCGCTTTGCCAATCTGGTCGGGCGCGAAGTGATTTGTCGCCAAATCGACCCGCCGACCGATGATTTTCCCTTTGCGGGTGGTCGGTTTCTTGTGGGGCGCCCGCCGTTTTCAGTCGAAGACGAAGTGGCGTTGTTTCGACAGCTTGGTGTGGACTGTCTGGTGGTCAAGAACGCCGGAGGGGCGCCAAGTCGGACCAAGCTGACCGCAGCGCGTCAGCTGGGTATTCCGGTATTGATGATAAAGCGGCCCGCACAAGGGGATTGGCCTGTCGTAGACACAGTTGAGGCGGCGTTGGATTGGGTGCGTGCCCTGTGAAAGAGCGTGTGATTATTGGGGACGCATGTGTCGCTGAAGGTGCCGTTTGGTTGTGTCAGTCTGAGCCCCGCTTTGCACAGGCCATGAAAGGGTTACCGCCACTCCCGTTGCGTTTGAAGCCCGATGGTTTTGCAGAACTGTTAAGCGCCATTGTCAGCCAGCAGGTCAGCGTGGCCTCGGCCAATGCGATCTGGGGGCGGTTGCAGGCGGCGGGCATGACCGATCCGGCAAATGTTGCGACCGCCAGTGATGATGCGCTGCGTGATCTGGGGCTGAGCCGGCAAAAGGCACGCTATGCCCATGCGCTTGCGGCTGCCGGGATTGACTACGAGGGGTTGCGGGGATTGCCCGCGACGCAGGTGATCAAGGAACTGACCGCCGTGCAGGGGATCGGCGCTTGGACGGCTGAGATTTACGCGATGTTTTCACTGGGCCGGGCGGATGTCTTTGCGCCGGGTGATTTGGCGTTGCAGGAAACGGCCAAGCTGATCTTTGATCTGCCCGAACGCCCCAAAGAAAAAGAGCTGCGCGCGATGGCCGAAGACTGGTCGCCGTGGCGATCGGTTGCGGCCCGGATCATGTGGGCCTACTACAAGCAGCACAAACAACGGGAAGGCATCAGATGACACGAGCTTTGGACGCCGAGCGGCGCGAACCGGTATCGGGTGAGATACGATCCTGCGTGATATTTCTACATGGATATGGGGCGAATGCTGCCGACTTGATCAGTCTCGCCGATCCGTTGGGTGAACATATGCCTGATACGCTGTTCATCTCGCCTGATGCGCCGGAGGAATGCGCGGGCGCGCCAATGGGCCGCCAATGGTTTCCGATCCCGTGGATTGACGGGTCCAGCGAAGAGGAAAGCAAGCTTGGGCTGGAACGCGCGGCTGCTGATCTGGATGCGTTTCTGGATGGGATTATGGTCGATGAGGATTTGCTGCCGGAACAAGTGATGGTGCTTGGATTTTCGCAAGGCACGATGATGGCGCTGCATGTGGTGCCGCGGCGCGAAGATCCGATCGCAGGTATTGTCGCCTTTTCCGGGCGTCTGCTAGAGCCTGAATTGCTGGCCGAAGAAACCCAAAGCCGCCCGCCGGTTTTGCTGATCCACGGTGACGCGGATGATGTCGTGCCGCCACAGTCCTTGCCTGCCGCTGCGGAAGCTTTGCAAGATGCAGGTTGGAAAGAGGTCTATGCTCATATAATGAAGGGTACCGGCCACGGCATTGCGCCAGACGGCCTTTCCGTTGCCCTGGCGTTCATGCGCGATAGATTGGGGCTCAGCTAATCGGAGGGTAGATTGTTGTCTTCTGTTAAGTGTTCCTTACAATTTGCATGTGTTAATCGACCCGAGGGCGGTCGGTGCTTTCAGTCAATGCAGGTTGCATAATGCATAGCCCTATTGTTTCACTTTTGGGCCCAAAGAACCGGCTAGGCTGGGCCATCCGTTATGCCATTTTGGCACTGGGTGTTATCGGCACAGTTTTCGCGCATGATGTGTTGCAGGATAACGCCTTTCACGGTGTCACACGCGACTACATTGGTGCCATGGTGATGATTGGCCTGCCGCTTTATGCGGTGGTGACCGGGATTATGGCCGATATGGGCCGGTTGCGGGTGCAATTGATCGAAGCCAGCGAAACCGATCAGATGACTGGACTTTTGCAACGGCTGCCATTTATCAAACGGACCGAGCGTAAGCTGCAGCAAACCGGCGTCTTGATGATGCTGGACATCGACGGGTTAGGGCAGATCAACGCCAAACACGACCATCACGCTGGTGATCTATGTTTGATGGCGTTGGCTATCCGGCTACGCGAAGTAACGCGCGCGACCGATGTCGTCGGCCGTATCGACGGGGCGACAATTGCCGTCTACCTGCCGGGGACCACGCTTGATGCCGGGCGCAGCGTGGCAGAGCGTTTGGCGCAGGGTATTCAGGTCACAACGGGAACCACGCGTTTTGAGGTGACCGTGTCCGTTGGTGTGGCCATGGCGGATGGGCAAACTGCACTTGCCGTCCTAATGCAACAGGCCGAGGCCGCACTTTTGCGCGCCAAGGCACGAGGGCGTGCGCAAGTGATGATGTCCGATGGGAAGTTAGCGGCGTAAAGCCTGCGCGATTTTTCGACTTTTTGCCGCATATTCTGGGGGTTGTCACATTTCTGACGCGATATATAGTCTTCGTTAAGAAGAATGCGGGACTGCCGCTTTGACTGCTCCCGCACAGCCTATCTGGGGTGTGACTAATGACGCAGACGGAATTCAGAACTGACTTTGTGCGCGCGCCTGGTGCGCTCAAACACTATCCGGCGTTGGTGCTGAATGCGGACTACCGCCCACTGTCATATTATCCATTGTCACTGTGGCCCTGGCAGGAAGCGGTCAAGGCCGCTTGGCTCGACCGTGTTGATATCGTCAGCGAATACGATGAGGTCGTGCGCAGCCCGTCGACAGTGATCAAAATCCCTTCCGTGGTTGTACTGAAAGACTATGTGAGGCCACAAAAGATGGTGGCTTTTACCCGCTTTAACCTGTTTTTGCGGGATGAATTCTGTTGCCAATACTGTGGCGCGCGTGGCGATCTGACGTTTGACCATGTTGTGCCACGTGCCAGCGGCGGGATCACCAGCTGGGAAAATGTTGTGGCGGCCTGTTCGCCTTGTAACCTGCGCAAGGGGGCGCGGTCGCTCAAACAATGCGGGATGAGCTTGCAAAAGCCGCCGCGCAGGCCGGTGCCAGAGCAGTTGCATAACGTCGGCAGGAAATTTCCACCAAACCACCTGCATGATAGCTGGCTGGATTTCCTTTACTGGGATGCTGAACTCGAAGCCTAGACTTAGACGCCGCGTCAGGGTAGTGAGTTTTCGTTAGCGCTAACGCTCATATCCATAGGGGAGTTTGCTTATGGTCTCTCGCGTCATTCCGGTCGAAGAGTTCGATCTTGTGATTTTTGGCGGCACCGGCGATTTGGCCCGGCGCAAAATTCTGCCCGGCTTGTTTCGGCGCTTCCTGTCGGGGCAAATGCCTGCCGGGTCGCGGATTATTGGCGCAGCACGCTCGGAAATGGACGCTGACGGTTACCGCGCGATGATCGCGGATGCCGTGGCTGAGTTTGGCGGTGAAGAAGCGCGTAGTACGAAAGGCTTACGGGCCTTTCTTCAACAGCTTGAATATGTCGCCATTGACGCGAAGGGCGAAGGCGGATGGGCCGCACTTGCCAAGATCGTGCGCCAGGACGTTGTGCAAGCCTTCTACTTTTCGGTGGCCCCGTCGCTTTTTGGTGATCTGGCCGAGCGGCTACACACCAATATGATTGCCAACAAGAAAAGCCGGATTGTGGTTGAAAAGCCCTTTGGTCGCGATCTGGAAAGCGCGCGCGCGTTGAACGAAACACTGGCGGCCCACTTCGACGAAAGTCAGATTTACCGGATTGATCACTATCTGGGCAAAGAGACGGTTCAAAACCTGATGGCTGTCCGTTTCGGGAACGTCCTGTTCGAACCACTTTGGAACAACCATTACGTCGACCACATCCAGATCACAGTGGCTGAAACGGTCGGCGTCGGTGGACGCGGCGCGTATTATGACAAATCCGGTGCGATGCGCGACATGGTGCAAAACCACCTCATGCAGCTTTTGTGCCTGATCGCGATGGAACCCCCAGGCCAGTTTGAATCTGATGCCGTGCGTGACGAAAAACTAAAAGTAATCAATGCATTACAGCCCATTGATCATCATCATATTGTCCGTGGTCAGTATGACGCTGGGCCGGACGGCCCCAGCTACCGTGAAGACGCGGAAAACCCGCGCAGCTTTACCGAAAGCTTTATCGCGATGCGCTGCCATATCGCCAATTGGCGATGGGCTGGTGTGCCGTTTTATCTGCGCACAGGCAAGCGGATGAAGGCGCGGTCTTCCGAGATTGCCGTTGTTTTTAAGGATCTCGGGCATACGATTTTCGAAGGCGACGAGGCGCGCCATCGCAACATTCTGTCGATCCGCTTGCAGCCGAACGAAGGCATGGATTTGCAGGTGACGATCAAAGAGCCGGGACCGGGCGGGATGCGCCTGATTGATGTGCCTTTGGACATGACCTTTGCCGAAGCTTTGGGCGACGATGCAGAAGACGTCACAGATGCCTATGAGCGCCTGATCATGGATGTGATCCGGGGGAACCAGACGCTCTTTATGCGCGGGGACGAGGTCGAGGCCGCTTGGGCATGGACCGATCCGTTGATCCATAGTTGGGAGGCGCGCAATGATGTACCCAAGCACTATGATGCAGGATCAGCCGGGCCAGAAGATGCGATGATGCTGCTGCACCGTGATGGGCGCAAATGGCGCGAGATCAAAGGCTGAACTGCGTAGCAGAGATAAAGGACCGGTAAAATGAAGATCGTTGATTATCCAGACGCTGAAATGATGATGATGGATTTGGCGGACACGCTGGCCAGCGAGCTTAAGAATTGCCTGCTGGTCCATGAGCATGCTTCTTTTGCGGTACCCGGTGGAACAACGCCGGGGCCGATCTTTGACAGTCTCTGCGCTGTTGATCTGGATTGGTCCCGTGTGCATGTGATGCTGACCGATGAACGCTGGGTTCCTGAAACCTCTGAACGGTCCAACACCCGTCTGCTGCGCGAACGTTTGTTGATCGACCGCGCGGCGGCAGCACCCTACGTACCGCTTTACGCCGATGCGCAGACACCCGAAGAAAAACTGTCCGATCTGGCGGCCGCGCTTGAGCCGGAATTGCCGATTTCAGTGATGTTGCTGGGAATGGGGACAGATATGCACACCGCCTCTATTTTCCCCGGGGCGGATCAGTTGGATCACGCCTTGCATGGCGACGACAATCTTGTGGCCATGCGTGCCCCCGGCGCACCTGAGCCGCGTATCACATTGTCTGCGAAGGTCCTAAAATCAGCGATGAGCCGTCATTTGGTTATCGTTGGCGGTGAAAAGCGCGAGGCGTTGGAAAAGGCCCGTCACTTACCACCTGAACAGGCACCGGTCGCGGCGATCCTGAACGGCACCATCGTTCATTGGGCGGAGCGTTAGGTCATGTGGCAGAAGTTGCGGGATCATCATGCGCGTGTAGCTGATCGTCGGTTTGAAACACTTGTGGACGTGGACCGCGCGGCTGACTTTGTTGCGCAAACCGGCGATGTGCGTCTGGATTATGCCAAGACGAATATCGACACCGAAGGTCGTGCCCTACTGATTGATCTGCTTGAGGAAGCGGGCGTTGCGGCCAAACGTGACGCGATGTTTGCGGGCGAGCCGATCAATGAAACCGAGGGGCGCGCTGTGCTGCACACGGCCTTGCGCAATCTGGATGGTGATCCTGTTCTGGTGGATGGCGTTGATGTGATGCCGGGTGTGTTGGACACGCTGTCGCGGATGGAACGCTTTGCCGATGATGTGCGTTTGGGCGATTTCGCAGGGCAGGGTGGCAAGATCACCGATGTGGTGAACATTGGGATAGGGGGCTCTGATCTGGGTCCAGCGATGGCGGTGCAGGCGCTGGCCCCGTATCACGACGGACCGCGCTGCCATTTTGTCAGCAATGTTGATCCGGCCGATATTGCGGGCGTGCTGCGCAGTTGCGACCCCACGACGACGCTTGTGATCGTGGCGTCTAAGACGTTCACCACGATTGAAACCATGACCAATGCGCGCACGGCGCAAGCGTGGATACGCCAAAGCGTGACCGACACCGGTGCGCAATTTGCGGCCCTTTCGACAGCAGAAGACAAAACCGCCGCCTTTGGTATCGACCCGTCACGTGTCTTTGGTTTTGAGGATTGGGTTGGTGGCCGTTACTCAATATGGGGGCCGATTGGCCTGTCGCTGATGATCGCGATTGGACCGGAGGCGTTCCGCGCTTTCCTGCGCGGGGCGCAATCCATGGACCGGCATTTTCGGGCGGCAGAGTGGCAGTATAACCTGCCTGCGATGCTGGCTTTGGTGGGCATTTGGCATAACCAGATTTGCGGTCATGCGACGCGTGCTGTGCTACCTTATGATAACCTTCTCAGTCGTTTACCGGCCTATCTTCAACAGTTGGAGATGGAAAGTAACGGCAAGGGCGTCAGCATGGATGGCGCAGATCTGGACGTGCCCAGTGGCCCTGTTGTCTGGGGGGAGCCTGGGACAAACGGTCAGCATGCATTCTATCAACTGATCCACCAAGGCACCCGCGTCATCCCATGCGAATTTCTGGTGGCTGCGCGTGGTCATGAGGATGATCTGCATCATCAGCACCAGCTGCTTGTTGCAAACTGTCTGGCGCAGTCAGAGGCGCTGATGCGCGGTCGTGATCTGAGCGAGGCGCGCAGTAAGGTCGCCGATAAGTTTGACGGCAAGGAGTTGGAGCGTCAGGCCCGTCACCGCGTTTTCACAGGCAATCGCCCGTCAGTGACCATTGTCTATCCGCAAATGACACCCGAGGTGCTGGGCCAGATCGTCGCCCTTTATGAACACCGTGTCTTTGTTGAGGGTGCAATCTTGGGCATCAACTCCTTTGACCAATGGGGTGTGGAACTGGGCAAGGAACTTGCCACGGCCTTGCAGCCGGTTGTGGAAGGCAAGGAAAGCGCCGACAGCAAAGATGGCTCAACTGCCGCACTTGTTGATTTTTTGCAAAATCATGGGGTGTCTTAGACAGCGGGCTTTGCCATAAGCGGGCGGAAACGCACGAAGGACGACGCAATGACCGTTGAAATGATACCGCTGGCCGTGGCTGCTGTCATAGTTTTGGCGATGCTGCTTGAGATCAAGACAGGACGTATCCCGAACTGGCTAACGATCTTGCCGTTTGTCTTGTTTGCGGTGCTTTTGTTCGTGAGCGAAGATCGAACGCCGCTTTACTGGCAGATCGGACTTGCCACGGGTGTGTTTGTCTTTGGGCTCATCATGTTTGCAATCGGGGGTTCTGGCGCGGGTGCGGTGAAACTGATGACAGGGGTCGCGTTGTTCGTTCCGTTTTCGAAAGCGGGCTATGCGGCGATCATATTTTTTCTGGTATTCTTCATCAGTTCGTTCATTTTTGTCCAAATCCGCAAGGCGTTTGGGTCGGAAAACAGCTCATGGCACCTGATGGCAAATGCCGTTCTACCCTTGAGCTTTTCCATCGGGGTGGCCGGGCTAACGGGCATGTTCTGGCTGTAATATGTTCTGGAGCGGGTAACGGGAATCGAACCCGTAACTGAAGCTTGGGAAGCTTTCGTGATACCTTTTCACCATACCCGCGCGTCCGATGTGGATACGCCGCGTCCCAACGTTCGTCAACGGTGCAAATAGAGCCTTGGATCAAAGCACCGTGCGCACTCGCCACAACTCGGGGAAAAGCTCGACCGCAAGCATGCGGCGCAGATAATCCACACCGCCAGTGCCGCCGGTGCCGCGCTTGAAACCGATCACACGTTCGACCGTGGTGACGTGGTTGAAACGCCAGCGGCGGAAGTAGTCTTCGATGTCCACAAGTGTCTCGGCCAGTTCGTAAAAGGACCAATACTTCTGCGGGTCGCGGTAGATTTGTTCCCAAACATGTACGAGGTCATCATCGCAAACGTGCGGGCGAGAGATGTCGCGATCCAGAACGAATGAGGGCACGGGCAGCCCGCCCCGCGCCAGCGCCCGCAATGCAACATCGTAAAGCGTGGGGCGGGCCAGTTCAGATGTCAGCTTTGCCGTGATGTCGGGGCGATGTGCATGCGGCTGCAAAAGCGCGGTGTTTCGGTTGCCGAGGCTGAATTCGATCAGCCGGTACTGCCATGACTGGAACCCGGAAGACTGACCTAATTCATCGCGGAATGCGGTGTAATCGCTTGGGGTCATTGTGCGCAGGACATCCCATGCGTTGTTGAGTTGCTCGAATATCCGCGCTACCCGCGCCAGCATCTTGAACGCCGGTTGAAGCGCATCCTGGCTGATGGCGTCGCGTGCGGCGTTGATCTCATGAAGCGCCAGTGTCATCCAGAGTTCCGAGGTCTGGTGCTGTATGATGAAAAGTAATTCATCATGGGTATCGGTCAGCGGTTTTTGCGCGCCAAGCACCAGATCAAGTTGCAGATAGTCGGTATATGACATGCGCCCGTCAAAGTGCATTTGCGCGCCCTCGCGGGCCGGATCGTAGGGGGCATCATCGGATGTCACGGTCGGGCCCCTGTGCGCCGCCGCCTGCGTGTCCCATCGCCGCCGCCGGTGTTGTGATTGACCTTCGGGATTGTGACGATGCTTTCGAGGATCGGGAAGGGTTCGACCGCGTTGGGGATGTTGGAGGCGTTCACGAAATGCTCTTGGAACCGTGGTTCAATCGCGGTTTCGATTTTATGGATGTTGTGCACCGTCTCTTCGATTTCGCGCCGCGCGTCGGTATTCAGCAGCGCAATCCGCGCGCCTGTGCCTGCCGCGTTGCCTGCGCTGGTCACCTTGTCCAGCGGTGCGTCAGGGATCATGCCCAGCACCATCGCGTGTTTGGGGCTGATATGTGCGCCGAAGGCCCCGGCCAGCACGATACGGTCCACTTTGTCGACGCCGAACTTATCCATCAGAAGGCGCGCCCCGGAATAGAGTGCCGCCTTGGCCATCTGGATTTGCCGGATATCCGTGTTCGTCACGGTGATCTTGGGGCCGCCGTTTTCCGTGCCATCATAAAGCTGGTAGGAATTCGTGCGCCCATCTTGAAAGCAGTTGGGCGATCCGGTTTGTTCGGCTGATCCGATCAGGCCGGGACCATCAACGATACCGGCCATACGCATTTCGGCGATGACTTCGATAATGCCAGAGCCGCAGATACCTGTGATGCCGGTTTGCGCGATGGCGGCGTCGAAACCTTCTTCGTCGGACCAGAGTTCGGAGCCGATCACTTGAAAGCGCGGCAGTTTGGTGACCGGGTCGATTTCGACGTGTTCAATCGCACCCGGTGCCGCACGCTGGCCGCTAGTGATTTGTGCACCCTCGAATGCCGGGCCCGTGGGAGACGAGCAGGCGAGCACTTTTTCCTTGTTGCCCAACAGGATTTCCGCGTTGGTTCCGACATCGACCACCAGCACGAGGTCTTCGGATTTATCTGGTGCTTCCGAGAGGGCAACCGCCGCTGCATCCGCGCCGACGTGTCCGGCGATGCAGGGCAGAAGGTAGACACGGGATGCGGGATGCAGGTTGAGGTCCAGCTCGGATGCACGCAGCGAGATGGCCTCGGATGTGGCCAGCGCGAAGGGTGCCTGACCCAACTCATAGGCGTCGATCCCTAGGAACAGGTGGTGCATGACCGGGTTGCAGACAAAGACTGCGTCTACGATCAGGTTGCGATCAATCTCGGCTTCGGATGCGATTTGAACGAAAAGCGCGTTCATACCTTCGCGTACCGCTTTGGTCATCTCAACGGACCCTGTGGGGTTCATCATACCGTAACTCACGCGGCTCATCAGGTCTTCGCCAAAACGGATTTGCGGGTTCATAATGCCGGAAGAGGCGACAACTTCGCCCGATTGCAGATCGCACAGGTGCGCCGCGATGGTGGTGGAGCCGAGGTCGACGGCGAGGCCGTAAAGCGTGCCTTCATAAAAACCCGGCCAGATGTGGATGATACGCGGGCTAAAGACGGCATCGCCCAAATGCACAGCGACAGTGACTTTCCATTCGCCTTTGCGCAGGGCACTTTGCATGGTTTTTAACACGCCAAGATCGGCCTCAAGTTCAGGCAGGTCCCAATCGCGGCGCAGGGCTGCGACCAGCCGTTCCAGATCGCCTGATGGGTCATGCATATCAGGTTCGGCCACTTCGACGTAGTAAAGCTTGGTCGAGGGGTTCATCACGATATCGCGCGCCTCGGCCCGTTTGCGCACGACCTGTTTGTGCACCTGGCTTTCGGCGGGCACGTCGATGACGATATCGCTTTGAATAGTGGCTTGGCAGCCAAGGCGGCGGCCTTCTTTCAGGCCGCGTTTTTCGTCATAACGCGCCTCGACGCTGTTCCATTCGGACAGCGCCGTGTCGGCGACCGTTACGCCATGTTTGGAAAACTCGCCATAGGACGGCGTGATCTGGCATTTGGAACAGATGCCACGCCCACCGCAGACGCTGTCCAGATCAACGCCCAATTGCCGGGCGGCTGTCAGGACAGGTGTGCCAACAGGGAAGGTGCCGCGTTTCCCGGACGGAGTGAAAATGACGAGAGGATCGTTGGACATGATGCGCGCCTGTTTTGTCTTGCCATGAATGTATCTTTTGCGCGGCTAATAGAAAGGCCCGTATCCGTCATAATAACTATGAGCAGCGGCATGTTATTGCAGGATTTCTGATCCCATCAGCCACACGGACAAAGGTATCGGCAAGGTGGCCAGAACGATTGTGAGAATGACAAAGCGCGTTTGGAACAAACGGCTCAGCCCGCCTGCCATCATAATACCTCCACCACCCCCCAGTGCGATGTTTCCGGGCAGGTTGATTGCGATGGCCAATGTCACATAGCGGTAGTTGCACAAAATCGCGGCCAGCCAGTGTGGCAGACGATTGTGCATCGCATCTAAACGGTCATTGCGCGGTGTTTTGTCAATGTTTTCCAGCAGCCGCCCGATCCGAAACAGGCGCAGGTCCTCACAAAGCTGGATAAGCCGCGACATCGGCGCGTATTGCCCAACGCAAAAGGCCAAAAGCAACCCGGCAATCGTGGCGACATAGACCATCGGTGCCGCAGTCGCACCTTCAACCACCAAGATGGCGATGCCGATTTCGACCCCCGGTATAAACGGGATGGCAAGCAGGATCGCGTAGCCCACCATGACAGTGATGATCAGTCCGGTCATTGCCCGAGCGGCTGCATCGGTTTCGAACAGCGCGATCTTGGCCATCAGCAGATCAATGCCCAGCTTTGCCAGATAAACCAGCCCCAAAATCAGCGTCAGCCTGATCGCGATGCGTATAAAGCGGCCTGTCTTGCTGTGTTGGTGATGTATCTCATGCGCCATGGGGCACTTTGGGCGCATTCCTGCCCACTCACAAGTCTGGTTTCACGCCAATTTGCCCTTTCGGTCATCACATTTCCATGCGATAGCGACGTGCCAACGATACCACCCAAGGAGACTGGTTGATGGACATTCGCGAGGCACTCACTTTTGATGATGTTTTACTGGTGCCGGGGGCATCCAGCGTGCTGCCGTCGACCGCAGATACAAGCACCCGTGTGACGAAATCCATCTCGATGAACATCCCGCTATTATCCAGCGCGATGGACACCGTGACCGAAGGCCGCATGGCGATTGCCATGGCCCAAGCGGGCGGCATTGGTGTGGTGCACAAGAACCTCAATATCGAAGAGCAAGCCAAGGAAATTCGCCGGGTGAAGCGGTTTGTGTCCGGCACCGTCTACAACCCGGTGACCTTGCGCCCCGATCAGACCTTGGCAGACGCCAAGGCGCTGATGGAGCGCTACCGCATTACCGGTTTTCCCGTGGTGAGTCCCGAAGGCAAGGTTGTGGGCATCGTCACCAACCGCGATATGCGCTTTGCCCAAGATGACAAAACACCCGTCAGTGTGATGATGACCACAGATAACCTTGCCATGCTGCGCGAGCCTGCGGATTTGGACGAGGCGCGGTCATTGATGCAGGCACGTCGCATTGAAAAGCTGTTGATCACGGATGGGCAGGGCAAGTTGACAGGTCTGCTGACGCTCAAAGACAGTGAGCAAGCGGTGCTGAACCCGATGGCGTGCAAGGATGCTTTGGGGCGTTTGCGTGTCGCCGCCGCCTCTGGCGTCGGTGATGCCGGGTTTGAACGGTATCAGGCGTTGGTCGATGCCGGTGTCGATATGATTGTCATTGATACAGCACACGGCCATTCCGAAGGCGTGGCGCAGGCTGTGGAGCGAGCCAAGAAGTTATCCAACGAAGTCCAGATTGTTGCAGGCAACATCGCCACCGGCGAGGCCGCGAAGGCGCTGATTGGCGCGGGCGCTGATGCGGTGAAGGTGGGTATCGGGCCGGGATCAATTTGTACCACGCGCATGGTGGCTGGCGTTGGTGTACCGCAGCTGACGGCCATTATGGATTGTGCGGCTGGTGCAGGCGATGTGCCGGTGATCGCCGATGGTGGTATCAAATTCTCGGGTGATTTCGCCAAGGCAATTGCGGCGGGCGCCTCTTGCGCGATGGTGGGCTCGATGATTGCGGGCACGGATGAAAGCCCCGGCGAGGTGATCCTGTATCAGGGTCGCTCTTTCAAGTCCTACCGCGGTATGGGCAGCCTTGGGGCGATGGCCAGTGGTTCGGCTGATCGCTATTTCCAGAAAGAAGCGGCCAGCGATAAGCTGGTACCAGAGGGGATCGAAGGGCAGGTGCCCTACAAGGGGTCTGCCCACGCGGTCGTGCACCAGTTGGTTGGCGGTCTGCGCGCAGCGATGGGTTACACCGGTTGTGCGACCGTTGATGAGATGCGCAAGAACTGCACCTTCGTGAAGATCACTGGCGCGGGTCTGAAAGAAAGCCATGTCCATGATGTGCAGATCACCCGTGAAAGCCCGAACTACCGGGTTGGCTAGACGATGACCCCTGGCGCGCGTGTCGCAGCCGCAATTGCGGTGCTTGATCAGATCAATGCGGGCACACCCGCCGAGCAGGCGCTGACAGCTTGGGCACGGGGCAGTCGCTATGCAGGGTCCAAGGATCGGGCGGCGGTGCGTGATCATGTCTTTGATGTGCTGCGTGCGAAGCGGTCTTTGGGCGATGGCGCGGGACGCAACCTGATGCAGCGGCTGGCAGTGCGGGATAGCTTGGATGTCGCGGCGCTGTTTTCGGGCGAAGGCCATGCACCAGCCGCATTGACAGCGGCCGAGCAAACAGCACTTGAGACGCCATTGCAGCTTTGGAATGCGGCACGCTGTGATGTGCCTGAGTGGCTTTGGCCCGCGTGGCAAAACAGTCTAGGTGATCAGGCCATGCCTGCGGCTTTGGCGCAGCAAGAGCGTGCTGATGTGTTTTTGCGGGTGAACACGCGGCGCGGCAGCCCTGCAAAGGCAGCTCAGGCATTGGCCGCCGATGGTGTGACCGTCATAGACCATGAAAGCGTTCCGGGATGTTTGCGGGTGCTCGCCAACCCCAGACGTGTCAAAACAACCGCCGCCTATCTGGATGGTTTGATTGAGCTGCAAGATGCGTCGTCGCAATGGGCCGTACAGGAAACGCCCGTTCTTGATGGCGCGCGCGTGCTGGATTTTTGTGCAGGTGGTGGAGGTAAGGCGCTGGCGTTTGCGGATCGCTACGACGCGGACGTATCCGCCCATGACATCGCTCCGCAGCGGATGCGCGATTTGCCCGGACGTGCTGCGCGGGCAGGTGTGGATATCGCGATTGTTCATACCGATGATTTGCCCTCACAGGACAAATGGGATGTCGTGTTTTGCGATGCACCCTGCAGCGGCAGTGGCACATGGCGCCGTACGCCAGATGCCAAGTGGCGTTTGACGCCGGACCGGCTTTCGGGATTGATGCAAACACAGCGCGACGTTTTGGAAAACGCGTCGGGTTTGGTGGCGCCAGGTGGGGTGCTGGTCTATGCGACCTGCTCGGTTCTGGCGGATGAGAATGCAGATACAGTTGCGGCGTTTTGCAATGTGCATCCCCGGTGGCAGGTGACGCAGCAAAACCAACGCCTGCCAGACGGCGATGGAGACGGCTTTTTCCACTGCGTCCTTATGCACCAATAATACAACCTAGAAGTGCAACGCTATTGCGGCTATCAGGGTTAAGGGTTCCTTAATCGTTTTACGATTTTGAAGGGGGTGGCGTAGTGTGAGGTGTGTTGTTTGCCGTTTGATCAATCGTATGAGATGCGCACAGTAACTGTAGCGTCCGGTATACCCCCTGCGCCACATCTGTTCTTGGCGGGTCTTGTCTGCGTGGGTATCGCTGTTGCGGTGCCCGTAACGCCGTTACGCTATGCGTTTGGCATTTGCGGCGGCATATTAATCTGCCTGGCGGGTTTGATTGGTGTTGCAAAACAAGTGTCGCGACGGACCGGCAAAACCCTGCGCCAAACCGCCCGCCGCATGATTGCGCATGACCTGAGCATCGGTTTTGTGACCGATGGTGACGGCAAGGTTACCTTTGCGAATGCGCCTGCCGTGGATCAGTTCGGGGACACCCAAGACACTTCGCTTGCGGATGTTTTCGGGATGATGCTCGCAAATCCCCAAACGATCCTGTCGCAGCTTATCGCGCAAGCAGGCCCCGAGGGTGCGCAAACCGAAGATATCGTCACGCGCGGTGGTCATTTCCGGCTGCGTTTGCTGATCATGCGCGAGGATTGCCAGCTTTGGTGGCTGGATGACCTGACAGCGGCCGGCCAGCGCGGTGATACACACCTCAAACAGCCCGTATTTCCGATGCTTACGGTTGATCCGGATGGGCACATCACCCGGATGAACGACGGCTTTCGTAGGCTGGTAGGTACATCCTTGCAAAACATCGAAGATGTTTTTGCTGAATTGCCTTTGCGGTCAGGTCAGGTGCATGGGTTGCGCGGCCTGCAAGGACGCATGGATACGATGGTGGCCATTATCGAAGGCAAGGATGATACCCGCGACATTTATCTGCTGCCCGGTGTGATTCCAGCTCAAAAGCCGCCGCAACTTGAGGCGGGATGGGATGCACTTGAGGATTTGCCGGTGCCTTTGCTGAAAATTGCAAAGGATGGCGCGCTGTTGGGGTCCAACCGCGAAGCGCGACAATTGTTGAATGTCACATCAACCGAAGGGCGAAGCCTATCTGATTTGCTGCGTGATCCGGGCCGCCCGATCAATGACTGGCTGACAGAAGCGTTGACGGACTATGGCGCGCATGTGTCGCAGTTCTTGCATGGGCGCGGTGCAACGCAGGACACGGTTGTGCAGGTGACATTGAACACCGCAGGCACGGCAGATGATCAGCATTTGATCGGTGTTTTGAACGATGTGACTGAGCTTAAAACGCTTGAAGCGAAATTTGTGCAAAGCCAGAAAATGCAGGCGATTGGTCAGCTTGCGGGCGGTGTGGCCCATGACTTCAACAATCTGCTCACGGCGATTTCGGGGCATTGTGAGCTTTTGTTGTGCAACAATGATGAGCATGATCAAAACTATGGTGATCTGATCCAGATCCATCAAAACACGAACCGCGCGGCCAGTCTTGTTGGCCAGCTTCTGGCGTTTTCGCGCAAGCAGAACCTGCAACCCGAAACGATTGACCTGCGCGATACGCTATCGGATTTGACCCATCTTCTGAACCGTTTGGTGGGCGAAAAAGTGTCGCTGACGCTGGACCATGATGCGAAACTGGCGCGCATTCAGGCCGACAAACGCCAACTTGAACAGGTCTTGATGAACCTTGTGGTGAATGCCCGCGATGCGATGGATGGATCAGGTGCAATTCAAGTGGTCACTGAGAATGTGAAACTTGATACGGCACTTCACCGTGACCGGGCAACGGTGCCCGCGGGCGACTATGTTTTGGTCAAGGTCATTGATGAAGGCAAAGGTATCGCGCCCGACAAAATTGGCAAGATATTCGAGCCGTTCTTTACCACCAAACGCATCGGGGAGGGGACCGGCTTGGGCCTTTCGACCGCTTATGGCATCGTGAAACAAACCGGCGGCTATATCTTTGTCGATACCGAAGTCGGCAATGGCGCGACTTTCTCACTTTATTTCCCAAGCCATATGAACAAGAGCGAAGACAAGCGAATGCCCGAAGTTCCAACAGCCCAACCTGTAAAAACCAGTGCTGATGGCGTTGTTTTGTTGGTTGAGGATGAAGCGCCGGTGCGGGCCTTTGCGTCGCGCGCGCTGCGCTTGCGGGGTTATACGGTTTTAGAAGCGGACTGCGCAGAAGCAGCACTTGAGATGCTTGAGGACAATGATCTGCATGTGGATATTTTTGTCACCGATGTGATTATGCCGGGGCTTGATGGTCCAACTTGGGTGCGTAAGGCATTGAAAAAGCGACCAGATACAAAAGTGGTGTTTGTCTCGGGTTATCCTGAAGACGCCTTTGATGATGGTGAGCCTGAGATACTGGGTGCAGTGTTTTTGCCCAAGCCCTTTTCATTGCAGTCTTTGACGGAAACAGTGCAGAATCAATTACTTACAGCGACAAAAACGGCCTAAATCATAGTTCTAACGCTGCATCTCAGGCGTTTGCGCCCAATGCGACCAGATGCGCGGCTGAGCCTGTGAGTGCTGCATAGTCATCTTCGATCACATGCACTGCAAAATTGCTCATGAATCCGGCGAAGCGCCCTTTGTCGCGGAAGGCATCACCAAAGCCGAACTGAGTCAGATGCGGTGCAAATGCGCGCGCGACGCCCCCAACAAGGTAGAGCCCACCAAAAGGCAGTTGGATCAGCGACAGATTACCGCAAACGGTGCCCAGAATCCGGGTGAACAGTCGTGCGGCTTCAACCGCCCGAGCGTCTGACCCGTCGGCACAGGCGGTCATGATATCCTTTGCGGAACATTCGCGCGGGTCGTCGGCTTCCTGCCCCAAAAACGCATAAACCCGTTCCAGACCACGGCCCGACAAAACATCTTCAACGGCTGGAAATCCATGCGCGGTGGAAACGAATTGGCACAGCCGCAGCTCCATTTCGTTGCGGATGGGCAGGTTGGCGTGCCCACTTTCCGATGGGGTGACGATCCGCCCGTGTGGCAAATCAAAAACCGGTGCTGCGTTAAATCCGGTGCCAATGCCCACGACCAGCTTCGCCGCATTGGGGTTATCGGCTGGTCCGGGCAGGATGTTGCGAATGTTGCCCGCATCAATATGCCCCAAAGCATGCCCTTGCGCTTGCAAGTCATTGAGAATGGCAACAGTTTCCGCCCTCGTCGCCCGTGCCAGCGTGTCTTTGTCGATGGCCCAGTCCAGATTGGTCATTGTGGCTCGGCCATCGCGCACGGGGCCCGCCACTGCAACGCAGGCTGCAATCGGGTCAACGCCGCTTTCGTCGTCGATATAGCGCCGCAACACCGACTCGAGCCCCGGAAACTCAGTATTGCGATAGCGTCTGATTGTCCCCTCAACGATGGCACGCCCGTCGGCCAAAGCCACACGTGTATTGGTGCCACCGATGTCGGCGACCAGAGAATAGGTGTCTTTGGGGTGTGCCATTACTTTCCTAACGCGCGATCGCGGCTTTCAGCGCGTGATAAGACGCTTTGGGCGTACGCTTCAAGGTCTCAAAATCAACATGGATCATGCCGAACCGTTTTTCATAGCCAAAGGCCCATTCGTAGTTGTCCAGCAAAGACCAATAGAAAAAGCCCTGCACATTTACGCCTGCTGCGATGGCGGCAAGCGTCGCCTGCATGTGATCCGAGATAAATCTTGTGCGTTCGGGGTCAAAGACTGCACCGTTTTCTACGATGTCATCCCAGGCCATACCATTTTCGGTCACATAGATCGGCATATCACCGACATAGTCGCGCGACAGACGGGTCAGAAAGGATTGCAGCCCGGCAGGATATATCTCCCATCCCATCTGGGTTTTGTCGCCGGGGCCCTCTTTTGAAGCGATATGCGGCCAGACCGCTTCGGCATCTGCCGTCACCTTGTGTCGGGTGTAATAGTTCACACCAAGAAAATCTATTGGCTGGCTGATCTGGGGCATGTCGTCTTCCCAGTTGTCGGGCATGTGCCGGGCAAACCCCTCCATGGCCTCGGCGGGGTAGCTGCCTTTGGTTACCGCCTCAATGAACCAGCGGTTCATGATCGCGTCCCATGTCGCAGTCGCGCCGGCGGCTTCTTTGCTGCTGTCTTGCGGTTCCGTGTGGTCGAAGTTCAAGACGATGCCGCAGTTTTTCATGCCTCTGCTGCGCAGTCGCGTCATGGCGATGCCATGGGCCAGGTTGATGTGGTGCATGGCGCGGGCCGCGGCGCGAATGTCTTGCAGGCCGGGTGCATGATGTCCAAGGAAGTGAGACAGATAGGCAATGCACCAAGGTTCATTGATGGTCGCAATCGCCTGAACCCGGTCTCCGATCCGGTCCGTGATGACATCGGTGAAATCACCAAAATAGTTGCAGGTATCGCGGTTCATCCAGCCGCCCTTATCGGCCAAAGCCGCAGGTAATTCCCAGTGATAGAGCGTCTGAAAGGGCTTGAGCCCGCGTTCGAGCATCGCATCGACCAGACGGTCGTAGAAATCCAGTCCTTCAGGATTGGGGGTGCGCCCGTCCGGCATAACCCGTGCCCAGGACGTCGAAAACCGATAGGCGTCCATGCCGGCATCTTTGAGCAGATCAAGGTCCTCGGCGTAGCGGTGGTAATGATCGCAGGCCAAGGATCCGTCTTCGCCGCGCACCACATTGCCCGGACCCGCCGCGAAGGTGTCCCAATGCGTGGGGCCTGCACCGCCGAATTGATGCCCTTCGATCTGATAGGCGGCGGTGGCCGCCCCAAAGAGAAAACCTTCGGGGAAGTCTGCGCGTTTGAAATCCATTTCAGTCCTTTCGGGGGGCGGGGCCGGTTGAAAAGCCCACCATCAATTCAGCCTCAAGCAAATGCTGCTGCGGCGGCAATGTGGGGTCGGCGATTGCGGCCAGTAACATCTCGGCCAGCTTGCGACCAGCGTCGCGCACAGATGACCTGGTTGCGGTAAAGATCGGCACATCGCCGCCATTTTGAAGGTAGGACAGCGCGTCGTCATGGGTCACGACAGAGACATCCTTGCCCATCACCAACCCTTTTTCTTCAATGGCGCGGCGCACGCCAAGCGCGCTGATCAGGGAAGAACATAGAATTGCGGTTGGTGCATTATTGCTTTCAAGCATATCGCGGGTGCTGTGGTAGCCGAAAACTTCTGTCATTTCGCCCGAGCGCATGAGTGCAGGGTCAACCGGCGTGTTATGCGCCAACAAAGATGCTGAATACCCCTCGCGTCGTCTGTGGGCGAAATCCATGACTTCCAGCCCGTTGATCAGCGCGATTCTTACGTGCCCGAGGTCAAACAGAAAATCGGTTGCGCGCTGGAACGCACTGCGATTATTCACGTCAAGCCACGCGTAAGGCTGATCATAGCCACTTGCGCGCCCGTGAACCGCAAAGGGTAGCCCAAGATTGTTTAGCAGGCCGATGCGCGGGTCATCCATGCGGGGGCCGTGCACGATAACTCCATCGACCGCACGCCGTGATTTCAGGCCTTGATAAATCTGCCGCTCATCCGCGTCTGCGACAATCGAAAGGATCATTTCATAGCCGTGCCGCGAATAAGTTTCGCCGGCACCTGCAATGAAATCACCAAAAATCGGGTTTACCATCTCATGTTTGCTGGACAGCGGGATCACATGGCCGATGGCCAGCGCCTGACCGGTCGCCAATCCTTTGGCGCGGGTCGATGGGTGATAATTGAAAGCGTTTGCCGCTTCTTCGACGCGGCGGCGCGTTGCGGGGCTGACCTCTGGGTAGCCGTTCAGCGCACGGCTGACCGTTGTTTGGCTGAGGCCCAGACTTTGTGAGAGTTCTTTAAGGTTCATAGGGTCGGCGGCCAATCCAAAGCGCTATCAAATTTCAATAAATGCTGCGTTGCGGCGTTTGACTGCAAGCTTCGTAATCGTTTCAGTAACATGAATTCATGAGATTCCAAGTGTTTTTTCCACCGTGCACTGTTGTGTTGACAGAGAGGTTAACTTGGCTGACTGTAGTGAAATCCAAAGCGCTTTGGGAAGATGATTCCTTCGCGTCGGAGGGAATAAAGCACCCAGGTGCAGATTAAGACACGCGCCGTTGCGGTGCGATTGGGAGGAAAATCAATGAAAATGAAACTGTATGCCAGTGTGGCAGCGGTTGCGTTGACTGCAGGTGCGGTGAATGCAGGCGGCCATCTTCCGTTCACGCCGGGCGAGGGTGACTTTAGCTGGGATGAATACAACGCATGGGCTGAAAGCGCGCCGGATCTGTCCGGTCAGGACGTCACCATCTTTGGCCCGTGGCTGGCCCCAGAAGATGACATCTTCCGTTCCATGATTGCCTATTTCACCGAAGCCACCGGCGCGAACGTCACATATACCGGTTCTGATGGTTTTGAGCAGCAAATCGTGATCGACGCTGAGGCCGGTTCTGCGCCAAACATCGCCGTGTTCCCGCAACCTGGTCTGGCCTCAACAATGGCGGCACAGGGTCTTTTGACGCCACTTGGTGACGACATGGGTTCGTGGGTTGCTGACAACTATGCAGCGGGCCAGTCCTGGGTTGATCTGGGCACCTATGCAGACGCAAGCGGCGACGACCAGTTCTATGGCTTCTTCTATAACGTGAACGTTAAGTCGCTGGTGTGGTATTCACCTGAGAACTTCGAAGATGCTGGCTACGAGGTGCCGGAAACCATGGAAGATCTGATCGCTTTGTCCGAGCAGATTATCGAAGACGGTGAAACACCTTGGTGCATTGGTCTGGGGTCTGGTGCGGCGACAGGTTGGCCTGCGACAGACTGGGTTGAAGACATCATGCTGCGCACACAAGCGCCTGAGGTCTATGACGGCTGGGTGACCAACGACATCCCGTTCAACGACCCGCGCGTGATTGAAGCCGTTGAGACATTCGGCATGTTTGCTAAGAATGACGATATGGTTGCTGGTGGGTCCGCTGCTGTCGGCTCTACCGATTTCCGCGACAGCCCGACCGGTCTCTTCTCTTCGCCACCACAGTGCTACATGCACCGTCAGGCGTCCTTTGCGACAGCATTCTTCCCGGATGATGTTGTGCCGGGTGAAGATGCGGACTTCTTCTACTTCCCATCCTTTGCTGAAAAAGACCTCGGCAATCCGGTTCTGGGCGGTGGTACTTTGATGGCCGTGACCGAAGCGTCTGATGCCACAATGGCCTTTATGGAGTTCCTGCAGCAGCCAATCGCACACGAAGTGATGATGGCGCAAACCGGCTTCCTGACACCACATTCCGGTGTGAACCTCGAAGCTTATGGTGATGAGATCCTGCGTGGTCAGGGTGAAATCCTGCTGAACGCCACAACCTTCCGCTTTGACGCATCTGACCTGATGCCGGGTGCGGTTGGTGCCGGTACGTTCTGGACAGGTATGGTGGACTACGTTGGCGGTGCATCCGCTGAAGATGTCACCGGTCAGATCCAGAACAGCTGGGACGCGCTGAAGTAAGCTGCGGCTATAAGAGCTTAGTCTCATATAAAAACGGTTCGGACGGGGTATCGTCCGAACCAGCATGCGGCGCAACACGCAGCCGCAAGAGATGCATCGCGAAGGGAGGGCGCTATGAATCCGGCACTTCAAGGATTGATTACAATTATTATCGGGGTAGGTGGCTGCGTCGGCTACTTTTACGGAGCGAACCTGTTTCTCGATAAAGTGTTGTTCAGGGCCGAAGGGCCGAATGCAGGGCGCAACATTAACCGTGCCAACCAGATAAGGCCGTGGTTGTTCCTGATGCCAGCCCTCTTGGCGCTGGGTATTTATCTGGCCTATCCCGTCTTTGCGACACTGCGACTGAGCTTTCTTGAGCGGCTTCCTGGCAATCAATACGCCTTCGTCGGTTTCGACAACTACACCCAGATGTTTGCAGAGCCCAAGTTCATGGAAGCTCTGCGCAACAATGTCCTTTGGCTGGTCATCGTGCCTGCTGCCGCGACCGGATTTGGTTTGCTGGCTGCCCAACTGACCGACCGCCTTAGGTGGGGCAATATCGCCAAGTCGATTATCTTTATGCCAATGGCGATTTCCTTCGTTGGTGCAGCTGTGATCTTTAAGCTGATCTATGAAGCCCGCCCCGAAGACGTGGCTCAGATTGGCATCCTCAACCACCTTTACCTGACCTTTGGCGGTGCTGAGCCGCAGCAATGGCTACAAATCCCGTTTTGGAATAGTTTCTTCCTGATGGCGGTGTTGATCTGGATTCAGACCGGTTTCGCGATGGTGATCCTTTCTGCCGCCTTGCGCGGTATCCCCGAAGAAACGGTTGAAGCGGCCATCATTGATGGCGCCAATCCGTTCCAGATTTTCTTCAAGATCAAAATCCCGCAGATCATGTCCACGATCGTGGTGGTTTGGACAACGATCACGATTGCGACCCTTAAGGTCTTTGACATCGTGTTCGCGATGACCAACGGCCAGTGGGAAACGCAGGTCTTGGCCAACTATATGTACGACAAACTGTTCCGTGCGAACGACTGGGGCATGGGGTCAGCCTCGGCCATGATCATCATGCTGATGGTGACGCCGATCCTGGTGTGGAACGTCTACAACGCCCGTAAGGAGATGCAGTGATGGATGCGATGGCAGGAAGAAAGCCCGCAGTCGTTTGGGCACTGAACATTTCCGTGGTTCTGTTGGTGGCCCTCTGGCTGTTCCCGACACTTGGTTTGCTGATCTCGTCCTTCCGAACGGGTGATCAGATCACCGCGTCGGGTTGGTGGTCATCACTGTTCCCTGCTGAGCAGACGATGCAAATTCGTGTGGCGGACCCCGATGACAACCGGGTTGATCTGGGCAATGGCCGGTTCATGGTTGAAGGCAATATCTTTGAAGGTGCGGATTTCGAAGGCGAATTGAATGCCTGGGGCACCTCCAGCCGCAGGCTGGGAGAGTTCGAAACCGGGGTAACCGCTGATTTGGGCGATGGAGAGACCCTGACGGTGGAGGCAGATGGCTCTTACGTTTGGGAAGGGGATGACGATCAGATCAGTGGCCGCGCGCAGCGTGTGTTCCTTGATGTTGTCACGCCACCCGACTTCACGCTTGAGAACTACAGTTTCGTGCTTTTTGATGAAAACAACTCTGAAGGTATGGCGAAGGCGTTCTTTAATACGCTGACCGTTGTGATCCCGGCGACGATCATTCCAATCCTTATCGCTGCTTTTGCGGCCTATGCGCTGGCATGGATGGACTTTCCCGGTCGGGCGATTTTGATCGCTGTGATCGTTGGCTTGCTGGTGGTTCCGCTGCAATTGGCTCTCATCCCGTTGTTGTCGCTGCACAATGCGATCGGGATCGGAAAGGGCTATCTGGGGGTTTGGCTTGCCCATACCGGCTTTGGCCTACCGCTCGCGATTTATCTGTTACGCAACTACATGGTGGGCTTGCCGCGTGACATTATCGAAAACGCCAAGGTCGATGGCGCGACAGATTTCCAGATCTTTACCAAGATCATTCTGCCGCTCAGCTTCCCCGCACTCGCGTCCTTTGCGATCTTCCAGTTCCTTTGGACGTGGAATGATCTGCTGGTGGCGTTGGTGTTCCTGATTGATGCGTCCGGGCAGACCACCGTGATGACCAAGCAGATCGTGGAATTGCTGGGAACGCGCGGCGGTGACTGGGAAATCCTTGCCACCTCGGCCTTTGTGTCGATCGCCGTCCCGCTGGCAGTGTTCTTTGCCATGCAAAAGTATCTGGTGCGCGGCTTGTTGGCCGGTTCTGTAAAATAGACAATCACAGCTCCAAGGCGCGACCTTGGGGCTGCAATCAGCTTAGGATTAACGACTATGACAACGGCGCTTGCCACAAAACCTGATATGGCCATTGATAAGGATTGGTGGCGTGGTGCGGTGATCTATCAGATCTATCCGCGCAGCTTTCAGGATAGCAATGGTGATGGCATTGGCGACCTATTGGGGATCGTGCAGCGCTTGCCTTATATCGCGTCGCTTGGTGTTGATGCGATCTGGATTTCGCCGTTCTTCATGTCGCCGATGAAGGATTTCGGCTATGATGTCAGCGACTATTGCGACGTTGATCCGATGTTCGGCTCACTGGCTGATTTTGATGCGGTGGTAGAAACCGCACACCGCTTTGGCATTCGTGTGATGATTGATCTGGTGCTGAGCCACACCAGCGACCAGCATGCATGGTTTGGTGAAAGCCGGGCCAGCCGCGACAATGATAAAGCCAACTGGTATGTCTGGGCCGACCCCAAGCCCGATGGCAACCCACCCAACAACTGGCTGTCGATCTTTGGTGGCTCTGGCTGGCAATGGGATGCGCGGCGCGAGCAGTATTATTTGCATAACTTCCTTGTGTCGCAGCCTGATCTGAATTTCCACGAACCTGCCGTGCAAGACGCTTTGCTGGATGTGGCCCGTTTCTGGCTGAACCGGGGGTGCGATGGCTTTCGTCTGGATACGATCAATTTCTACACCCATGATGCGCAGCTACGGGACAATCCACCGCTGAAGCCCGAGCAGCGGAACGCCACGATTGCCCCGTCGGTGAACCCCTATAATTACCAAGAGCATCTTTACGACAAGAACCAGCCAGAGAACCTGGAATTCCTGCGCAAGCTGCGTGCCGTCATGGAACCTTTTGGTGCTGCCGCAGTAGGCGAGGTGGGCGATGCCCAACTGGGTCTAGAGATTATGGGTCAGTACACCGCTGGCGATGATCTGATGCAGATGTGCTACGCGTTTGAATTTCTGGCCGCCAATCAACCGACCGCCACCCGCATTGTTGAGGTGATGGATAAGGTGGATGAAGTGGCCGCTGACGGTTGGGCCTGTTGGGCGTTTTCCAATCATGACGTGATGCGGCATGCGACGCGCTGGGATTTACCGCCAGCTGCCCAGCGTATGTTTGCGACGCTGATCATGTGCTTGCGCGGCTCGGTCTGCCTGTACCAAGGCGAAGAGCTGGGTCTGCCAGAGGCCGATGTCGCTTTTGAGGACCTGCAAGACCCTTATGGCATCGAGTTTTGGCCGGAATTCAAAGGCCGTGATGGCTGTCGCACCCCGATGGTCTGGGAGCAGAGCAATCAGAACGGCGGTTTCACCACGAATAAGCCGTGGTTGCCTGTCGCGACAGAGCATTTGCATATGTCTGCCGCAGCCCAAGAGGACGAGCCCGGCGCGCTTTTGCATCACTACCGTAAGGCTATCGCGTTTCGCCGCACCCATGCTGCGCTCACCGTCGGGTCGCATGATAAGGTAAGGGCCACAGGCGATGTCGTTCATTTCACCCGAACGCACGGCGCACAGACGATCTTCTGTGCCTTCAACGTGAGCGAAACACCATCTGATTTCGATCTGCCCGAGGGGAGCTGGACACCAATCGGTGCCGAGTTGGGCAGCGCACATACATCCGCAGACGGGAGACTGCACCTTGGGCCGTGGCAGGTTTGCCTTGCGCTTAAGACTTGAATTCTAAGGGGAGTGAGACATGGCTGATCTGAAACTAACGGACGTTGCCAAAACCTACGGCGGCACTGTTGATGTACTCAAGAACATCAACCTCGATATCAAACAGGGCGAGCTCATCGTGTTTGTGGGCCCATCGGGCTGCGGTAAATCAACCTTGCTGCGGATGATTGCGGGTTTGGAAAAAATCACCGGCGGCGAGTTGCAGATCGACGGGCAGGTCGTGAATGATGTGCCACCCGCGCAACGCGGCATTGCGATGGTGTTCCAGTCTTACGCGCTTTATCCACATATGACAGTCCGCGATAACATGTCTTTCGCATTGAAAATCGCCAAGAAAACACCTGCTGAAATTGACGAAGCCGTGAACCGTGCCGCCAAGATTTTGCAACTGGATGAATATCTTGATCGTCTGCCAAAGGCTTTGTCCGGTGGCCAGCGTCAGCGCGTGGCAATCGGCCGTTCGATTGTGCGGGACCCTAAAGTCTACCTTTTTGATGAGCCACTTTCCAACCTTGATGCGGCCTTGCGTGTTGCGACCCGGATCGAGATTTCGCAACTTAAGGAATCGATGCCTGAAAGCACGATGATTTATGTGACCCACGACCAGGTTGAGGCGATGACGCTTGCCACTCGTATTGTGGTTTTGGCCAACAAAGGAATCGCACAGGTTGGATCGCCGTTGCAGCTTTATGAGCGTCCAGAGAATGAATTCGTTGCACAGTTTATTGGCTCGCCTGCGATGAACCTGTTGTCGGGTGAGATTGTTGAGACTGGTGCGCAGACAACCGTCAAGCTGACAGCAGGTGGTTTGGCAAAGTCTGCTGTGCCAACGGAAGCGTCCGATATGGGTCTGAAGGTGAACATCGGTATCCGTCCAGAGGACATGATCGAGACCAGCGGTGATGATTATGCGTTTGAAGGCAAGGTCAACATCACCGAGGCACTTGGTGAAGTGACACTGCTCTATTTCGACAAAGTCGGCGACAATGACGCCATCATTGGCAAGCTGCCGGGCATTCATGCTGATCTGCGTGGAAAATCCGTTCGCATGGCAGCGGCACCAGAGAAGGTCCAGATTTTCCACAACGGCCAATCGCTTTATTACCGTTAAGGGGTTCCTCCCGAGCTTAACGAGTTGCTTGTATCGCGCCGATGTGTTCGCATCGGCGCGATTTCTTTTGTCAGGGGGCCAAGATGCAAACGCCGGAAAACACACTGAAAAAGGCACTGCAAGCAGGGCTGGTGCAGCATGGCATTTGGCTGACCTCTGGTACGGGTGTTCTGGCGGAGCTTGCAGGCAAAGCAGGCTTTGACTGGTGTTTGATTGATGGCGAACATGGGCCAAACACGGTGTCTGAAATGCTGCCGCAGTTGCAAGCGCTGGCGATCAGTCGCACGCAGCCAGTGATCAGGATCGCCAATGCCGAAGCCTGGATGGTCAAACAAGCGCTTGATTTGGGTTGTCAGACGGTGCTGGTGCCGATGGTAGATGATGCTGCGACGGCTAATGCGATGGCGCGTGCGATGCGCTATCCACCTGATGGCAATCGCGGGATGGGCGCTGTGTTGGCGCGGGCAACCGGTTGGGGATCGGTCTCAGACTATCCGCACACTGCAAACGATCAGGTGTGTCTGTTGGTACAGGCTGAAAGTGCGCAAGCGGTTGAGAACATTGATGCAATTGCGGCCACAGATGGCGTAGATGGCGTCTTTGTGGGCCCAGCGGATTTGTCTGCCGACATGGGCTATCCCGGCCAGCCGGATCATCCTGAGGTGGAAAAAGCCATTGATCACCTGATCGCGCGCACGGTTGCTGCGGGTAAGATCGCGGGCATCATTACCTTTGATGAGAGCCGTTTCAAAGAATACGCCGAGAAAGGCGTGACCTTCCTCGGCGTGGGTGGTGATATGGCTGTGCTGAACGGTGCTTTGCGCGGATTGGCAAAGCGCGCCAAGGCTTAACCGCGACGGCGGCGGCCCGTGCGTGCGCGGCCTTCGCCCTCTTTGGGGGCCACGCGGTTAAACTTGATCCACTCGCTGCCTGACGCATCATTATCGGTTAGAAAGTTTGCTGCACGGATTGCTTCCATTTCCTTGCCTGCGCGCGGCTTGGTGGACCCCATGCCAAACAGCGTCACGAAAGTCTCATCGTCCATGCCTGCAGGCAGAATGATTCCAGCGGCTTCGATTTCAGCCATCTTTTCTGCGATTTTCTTGGGGCCAACTGGCAACGCCACCGGGTTCATGATCGCGGACGTCATACCAGCCGTCATCGCCATCGGCAGGAACGCATTGTTGATGCCGTGACGATTGGGCAGGCCAAAGCTGATGTTGGATGCGCCACAGGTGGTGTTGACGCCCAGTTCTTCGCGCAGACGGCGCACAAGGGTAAAGACCTGCAAGCCAGCCGTGCCCATTGCGCCGATGGGCATAACGAGCGGGTCAACCACGATATCATGGGCTGGGATGCCGAAATCTGCCGCGCGTTCGACGATCTTCTTGGCGACGGCGAAGCGCACGTCAGGGTCTTCGCTGATCCCCGTGTCATCGTTGGAAATTGCCACGACTGGTACGTTGTATTTCTTGACCAGCGGTAGAACCAGTTCCAGACGCTCTTCTTCGCCGGTCACAGAGTTCAATAGCGGGCGACCCTCAGCAGCAGCCAGGCCGTTTTCCAGCGCGCCCGGAACAGAACTGTCGATGCACAAAGGCACGTCGACGATGGCCTGCACACGTTCGACCATTTCCTTCATCAATGGCGGCTCAACAAAGTTGTTGTCGGCATAGCGCGGGTCTTCTGCCATTTTGTTGGAGAAAACAGCGCCAGAGTTGATATCGAGGATATTCGCCCCCGCAGCCACCTGCGCAATCGCGTCAGCTTCGACGCGGGAAAAATCGCCGCGCTCCAGCTCTTCGGCCAGTATCTTGCGACCTGTGGGGTTGATCCGTTCTCCGATCACGCAAAAGGGCTGGTCGAACCCGATGATGGCCGTCTTGGTTTTGGATTCGACAATCGTGCGTGTCATGAGTGGTCCTTAAGATTGAGAAGCAGGGACGGCAGAGGTGCCGCCATTTGCGATGGCCCAGTTGGCGTTGGTCTTGATGCCGCCAAGTGGGAAGAAATGAACGTTCGTGATATTGAAATCAGGGTGTGCAGCCTTGTGTGCGGCTAGTTCGGTCAGCACGTCCGTTGGCTCAAACGGTAGCAACAGCTTGGTGACATCCTTGGCACGTTTTTGTAGCACTTTCAGCGACGGGCCGACGCCGCAGGCGATAGCGAATTTGATCATGGTTTGCAGCTTGGCCGGGCCTGCAATGCCAATGTGGATGGGCAGCGTGATCTCCGCGTCCTTGATGGCGTCAGCCCATGCGATGATCGGCTTGGCTTCAAAGGCGAATTGGGTGGCCATCGCCATCTCTGCATCTGTGGTGTCGTTGAAGCGCTGTTTCCAGCGCAACGCCTCCATCACCAGCGTGTCAGACCCGTCTTTGTCAATGTCGCGGTTGCCCTCGGGGTGACCTGCGACGTGCAGGCGTTTGAAACCCGCCTTGTCGAACTGCCCGCTTTCCAAAAGCTGCATGGAAGAGTGGTAGTCCCCATGTGGCTCAGTCACACCACCCGCCAGCAGCAGCGCCTGATCAACGCCTGCTTCGCCTTGGTACCGGGCGATCCAGTCGGCCAGCATGGCCTCATCTTTGATGATCCGCGCCGGGAAATGCGGCATCGCCTTGTAGCCATCAGCCGTAAGGCGTTTGGCGGTCGAAACCATGTCCTCGATTGGCGTACCTTCGATATGGGCGATGTAGACGCGGGTCCCTGCGGGCAGCAATTCGCGGAAGTCTTCGACCTTTTCGGCGGTGCGTGGCATCACCTCGATCGAGTAATCCTGCAGGAAAGCCTCTAGCTGAGGGTTCACGGTGGTCTCAGTGACGTCTTTGTTTTTGCGGAATGAAAGCAGGGCCATAAGTGACCTCCCAAGGCTGCGTGGAGTAGGGGGCGGGGTCTTCAAGCCCAACCATCATTGGCGATGAGCGTTTTGATACGTTCGAGATCGTAGTCCGTGTCGATCTTGGCGACGGTGGCTTCGGCGGCCTCTCTGTCGTCGCCATCAACGGGGATCGGGTCGGCTTTGCGAAAGCCTGCCATATACTCGTCTGACTCGGCGGCGCCCGATTTCATGGCGGCGCGGTCAATGGCCTGCTCAAACCGTTCAGGCAGGGGCAGTTTCACGCCACGGCGGCCACGGCCCACGATGACCTGGGCTGGCATATCGCGCCAATAGACGATTGTGACGTCGGCCATGAGTGATTCCCCTTGTTCCTCTTGCTTTCGTTTTATCACTGCCGTGCCGCGCTCAATGTCGGTTTTCGACATCACGGATGCAGCCAGCGACTGCGCGAAAGCTAACCATTGTTCTGGCGTACAACCAGCCGCAGGTGCTGTCATATTCTGCATGAAGGTTATGAGTGCCGACATTGAGATGCATCACAAGGCTTGTGCAAAGCCGTTTCCGCGCCTAGCTTGAGGACAACTCGAAAATGGAGGGCGTAAGTTATGGCGCCCAAGCGTCCCAAAGGTGCGGGCGCGTTCCCCAAAGCGGTTGATACCCCCGCGCCAAAATCGCCTGATCCGGCGGAGCTTTATGCCGCATTGGATTTGGGCACAAACAGTTGCCGGATGTTGATTGCCCAACCCAAGGGCAGTCAATTTCATGTGGTGGATAGTTTTTCAAAATCTGTGCAATTGGGCGCGGGTCTTGAAAGCACAGGTCGGTTATCGCGCGCGTCGATGAACCGCACAATTTCAGCTATGCGCATTTGTCGTGAAAAACTCACACGCCACGGGGTCGAGAATATGCGTCTTGTCGCGACCGAGGCCTGTCGGCGTGCGCTGAACGGTGACAACTTCGTGTCGCAGGTCCGTCGCGAAACCGGGTTGAACCTTGAGATTATCAAGCCCGAGGAAGAGGCCCGCCTTGCCGTGATTTCCTGTGCGCCGTTGGTCAGTGTGAATACGGAACAGTTGTTGGTTGTCGATATCGGAGGTGGTTCGACCGAACTTGTTTGGATCGACCTGACCCATGTGCCAAAACGTGAGCGTCCGCGTGCGATTATGCGGCTGCATGCAGGGTTCAAGTCTGATCCGGGCCCATTTGCGGCGGCCAAGGTTGTGGATTGGATTTCGGTACCACTGGGCGTGGCGACGTTGCGCGATCAATTCTCCGACGTCGAAGATGACGCGGCCCGCTTTGCGTTGATGTCTTGGTTCTTTGAGGAAAACCTTGAAGAGTTTTCGCCCTATGCCGCCGCCCAAGCCCGCGAAGGGTTTCAGATTATCGGGACCAGCGGCACTGTGACGACTGTGGCCGCCAGCCATTTGGGCCTGAAGCGCTATGATCGTACCAAGGTGGACGGGTTACGGATGAGCACCGATCAGATTGATACCGTTATCCGTGATTACCTGTCACTCGGGCCTGCCGGTCGCCGTGCTGACCCACGTATCGGCAAGGACCGGCAGGCGTTGATCATGTCGGGATCGGCTATTTTGCAGGCCTTGATGCGGCTTTGGCCGACCGATCGTCTGTCTGTGGCCGACCGTGGCCTGCGAGAAGGACTGCTTTATGCGCAGATGTCCGCACATGGGGTCTTGGAAGATACGCCGTTTTAGGGGTAGAGCGCTGTCATGGCTAAAAAACCAACAAAGAATTCCTCTGGGCGCGGGTATCGTGACCTGACGGTCAAAGTGAAAACCGCGAAAGGGCGCAAGATCAGCTCGACCAATTGGTTGCAGCGGCAGTTGAACGATCCTTACGTCAAACGTGCGCAGGCTGATGGTTATCGGGGCAGGGCGGCCTATAAGATATTGGAACTGGACGACAAATACCGCTTTCTTGTGCCCGGTGCGCGGATCGTCGATCTGGGCTGCGCGCCCGGTGGATGGCTGCAAGTGGCGGTGAAACGCGCCAACACGCTGGGCGAGCGGACAAGCAAAGCGCAAGGCTACGTGCTGGGCGTTGACCTGCAAGAAGTCGAGCCTGTTGCAGGGGCTGAAATCCATCAGTTGGATTTCATGGAAGATGATGCCGATCTCAAGGTAAAGGACTGGCTGGGCGGCAAGGCTGATGTGGTGATGTCGGATATGGCGGCCTCCGCCTCTGGCCACAAACAGACCGATCATTTGCGGATCATCGCGCTCTGCGAAGCGGCGGCCTATTTTGCCTTTGATGTACTGGAAGAGGGCGGCACATTTGTTGCCAAGGTGCTGGCTGGCGGGGCAGAAGGTGATCTGCAGAAACTGCTGAAGGCGCGGTTCACGAAGGTGGCGAATGTGAAGCCGCCCGCGTCGCGGTCTGATAGTTCCGAGAAATTTGTGGTAGCGACGGGGTTTAAAGGGAGTTGACTATGAGGTCGACAAAGTTTGCTTTTGTTGCGTGCTGTACTTTATTGACGATTTCCGTCCCGGCGCTCGTCTTTTCGCAAGGTCATGCTACTTCTTGTTCTGCGAATGAGTTGATTGATCGGCTACGAAACGATGAACACTATTCTCATTGTACGTCGGGAGATATAAACTGCCTTCGGTGGGTCGGCCGTCTTCTTGCAAGAGACTGCGTTGCGCAAAACGTCCCATCATGTCGCCCGCAAAGGATTGAAAGCACCATAATTTGGCAAAGAACAGAGGGTCCTTGCGAAACCCTGCGCGTTGAGACAATGAACGGGCTTTCTGACGGAATAGCTGAGCTTTTACCTTCAAGTGATAGTGTTCGGCAGATACGTAGCATTGGCTTCTCGGAGGAACGTCGATTGGCCGCTCAGCTTGATGACATTGCAGCTAGTGCTTGGCCGATGGGTTGTACGACTGACTTATCTACTACTGACATAGTGTTAGATGACCAATGTCTCGTCTTGGAGGCGGAAAAGAAACTTGGAATCGTCGCAGGGCTTGCTGCCATTCTTCATGGGAGTTTCGGTGGGTTTTAGTCTGAATTGGTTTGTTTGGACAATCGTGATGACCGGCAGCGAGACCTGCCGCTTCGCCTACCCAACTCAGTTGGCTGAGAGTCTGCAGCCTTTGGTTTGACCGGGCGCTGACGTGGCCCGATCGTCGCCACAGACTCCCGCCTTCTGAGCCAGCCGGTCAATCAAGTCGAAATCTATAGGCAAAAGGGTCTCGCAACGCGTTTGATCAGGTAATCCCAAGGTGATCTTGTCTTTGCTCATCCCTTTTGCTCCGCACGCAACGCCATGGATGTGGCGGACAAGATCAGTATCGCTGATCCGCCAAGACTGTAGGCGACTGCGCAGATCAAAGGGCCAAACCCAAGAGTGAGTGTAACCAATGCCATCGCCGATGCGCCGATAAGAGAGCTTCCAAGGCTTGCGATAAGAGGGGCGTCACTATTCATAACGGTTATCCTGATTGTACGTCTGTCAAATAACTAACCCGCAGCCACACATGCGATCCATGGGAATAAAGTCCGGGTGTTCCCCGGTCGTAACGTCACTTCGCAGATTGTGCAGGTTTATGTTGCCGGTTTTGTCTGCAATCAAACCCAGGTAATTTGCGTGTTCCAGTCCGCACATTTGTTCACCAATGCCTCTGACGAGACCCGGTCCGTTACAAAGTGATCTACCTGCGCCAGTGACGCGATCTTGACTGGGGCTTTGCGCGTAAACTTCGTGCTGTCGGCGACTAGGATCGTCGCACGGGCGGCTTTGATGACCTGTTGACTAACGCGCACTTCCTCTGGGTCGAAATCCAGCAGGTCGCCGCTGATGTCGATGGCCGAAGCACCGATCACGGCGAAATCTACCTTGAACCGGTCGATGGCCAGCGCTGCCAGGTCGCCCACCAGCCCGCCGTCTGACCGCCGCAGGCTGCCGCCTGCCACCACCACATCGCAACTGGGGTTTTGCGCCAGAATGTTGGCGACGTTCAGGTTATTGGTCACAACCATCAGGTTGCGGTGGGCGTGCAAGGCGTGGGCCACGGCCTCGGTGGTGGTGCCGATGTTGAGGAAAAGCGACGCATTGTCGGGTATCAGTTGCGCCGCGCGCCGCGCGATCCTGATCTTGATATCGCGGTTCAGCGCGCGCCTGTCGCCATAGCCGATATTGCTGACGCCAGAGGGCAAGACAGCACCACCATGCACACGCTCTAGCAGCCCCGCCGCGCACAGCTGGCGCAGGTCGCGGCGGACTGTCTGCACTGCAACGCCAAGACCAGCGGCCAGATCGGTTGCCATGACTTTACCATCTGTTTGCGCTTTACTTCTGATCAGCGCGTGGCGTGTTTGGGTATCCATATGTTCGTTTATGATAAAAAGCGAACCTGAATAAGAGCAAATCTGATCAAAATATAATAAATATGGCATTCGTATCCTATTCGCTTAAGTCGGCCCGAACAATCAGACCAATGTGACTTGCGCCCTTGCGCCAACAGCTTAAACCGCGTGCAAACACATGAGGCATGACATGAACGCGGATTTTGACGTCTTTATCATTGGCGGTGGCATCAACGGCTGTGGCATCGCGCGCGATGCGGCGGGGCGTGGATTGAAGGTTGGCTTGGCCGAGATGAATGACCTGGGGTCTGCGACCTCATCGGCGTCCACCAAACTGTTCCATGGCGGTCTGCGTTATCTGGAATTCTTTGAGTTTGGTTTGGTCAAAAAGGCGTTGGTTGAACGGGAAGTTCTGCTGAAAAACATGCCGCACATCAGCTGGCCGATGCGTTTTGTCCTGCCATACCACGCCGATATGCGGTTTGAGAATGACACACCAACTTCCAAGCTTCTCTCAACCGTAATGCCTTGGATGAAGGGCAGGCGGCCCGCGTGGCTGATCCGGTTGGGCCTGTTCATGTATGATAATCTGGGCGGGCGTAAAATTCTGCCGGGAACCCATGTGGTTGATCTGACCAAACGTGAAACCGGCACGCCGCTGAAGGATAAGTTCAAGACCGCCTATGAATACTCTGATTGCTGGGTTGAAGATTCGCGCCTTGTGGTGCTGAACGCCCGCGATGCCGAAGAACGCGGTGCGAAGATCATGACGCGCACCAAGGTGATCAGTGCGGCCCGCGTTGATGGGGTTTGGGAGATTGTGACGGAACATGATGGTGTGCAGCAAACCTACACGGCGCGTGCGCTGGTCAACGCTGGTGGTCCGTGGGTCGAAAACATCGTGCGTGATGTGGCACGGTTGAACACGTCTGAAGGCGTGCGGCTGGTGCGTGGCAGCCACATCGTGACCAAAAAGCTGTTTGATCATGACAAAAGCTATTTCTTTCAAGGCGAAGATGGTCGGATCATCTTTGCCATTCCCTATGAGACCGATTTCACGCTGATTGGCACGACGGATGCCGAGCATGAGAACCTGTCAGAAAAGCCTTATGCGACGGACGAAGAGCAGGATTATCTTTGCGCCTTTGCGTCCCAATACTTTGAAAAGCCGGTCACGCGCGATGATGTGGTCTGGACCTATTCCGGTGTGCGGCCGCTTTATGATGATGGCGCAAAGTCGGCTACCGCCGCGACGCGCGATTATGTGCTGTCGCTCGATGAAAACGGCGCGCCGTTGCTGAACATCTTTGGCGGCAAGATCACAACCTATCGCAAGCTGGCAGAAAATGCGTTGAAAAAACTGACCCCGCTTTTGGGTGGCACGCACCCTTGGACCCATGACGCGGCATTGCCGGGGGGGGACTTTCAGGTGAAGGATCGCGATCAACTGGTTGCTGATCTACGGGCAGATTATCCTTTCCTTGATCAAAAATGGGCGCTGCGTCTGATTAAGGGCTACGGGACCGAAGCACGCGTTATTCTGGGGGATGCCAAGACAATCAAGGACTTGGGGCAAGATTTTGGCGCGACACTGACGGGTGCTGAGGTCAAATGGCTGATGTCACGCGAATACGCGCGCACAGCCGAGGATGTTGTCTGGCGGCGCTCCAAGTTGGGATTGCGCCTGACACAGCATCAGATCGCGGCCCTTGACGCTTTCATGGCGGCTTGAAACAAAAAGACAAAAAGGGGGGACACCATGAGCTATATTCTGGCCATCGACCAAGGCACGACATCCAGCCGCGCGATCATCTTTGACGCTGAGATGCGGATCAAAGCGACCGCACAGGAAGAGTTCACACAACATTTCCCGCAATCCGGTTGGGTGGAACATGACCCGTCTGATATCTGGTCTTCGGTTGCCTCAACTTGCCGGGGTGCAATTGAGAAGGCCGGGATCACGGCTGCCGACGTCGCGGCTATCGGGATCACGAACCAACGTGAGACGACGCTGATCTGGGACAAGACCACAGGCGAGCCGATCCACAATGCGATCGTCTGGCAGGACCGGCGGACAGCACCGTTCTGCGAAGAATTGCGCAAAGAGGGCTTTGAGCCGACAATCACGCAGAAGACCGGCCTGCTCGCAGATCCGTATTTTTCGGGCACAAAGGTTAACTATATCCTTGATAAGGTTGAAGGATCACGTGCGCGGGCCGAGGCAGGTGAGTTGCTGTTTGGCACCGTCGATTGCTATCTGATCTGGAAGCTGACAGGCGGCAAGCGGCATGTGACGGATGCGACAAATGCAGCCAGAACAATGCTTTATGATATCCGCAAGGGACGTTGGAGCACCACGATCTGTGATCGTTTTGGTATCCCGATGCAGATGCTGCCCGAGGTGTTGGACTGTGCCGCTGACTTTGGCATGACGCGCGCTGATCTCTTTGGCAAAGAGCTACCGATCCTTGGTGTCGCTGGTGATCAGCAGGCCGCGACCATCGGGCAGGCGTGTTTTGCGCCGGGGATGCTGAAATCGACCTATGGCACAGGGTGTTTTGCGCTGCTGAACACGGGCGACACGCTTGTGGAAAGCAAGAAGCGGTTGTTGGGCACGATTGCGTATCAGTTTGATGGTAAACCGACCTATGCGCTGGAAGGGTCGATCTTTATTGCAGGCGCCGTGGTGCAATGGTTGCGCGATGGCTTGAAGATCATTCGAGACGCGAAAGAAACGCAGCCACTGGCCGAAACGGCGGATGCGGGGCAAGAACTATACATGGTGCCCGCTTTCACCGGCCTTGGGGCGCCATATTGGGACGCAGACGCACGCGGTGCGATCTATGGCCTGACCCGAAATTCCGGCCCGGCAGAGTTCGCGCGCGCGGCGCTGGAAAGCGTAGGTTTCCAGACGCGTGATCTGTTGGAGGCGATGAAAAGCGACTGGCAGGCCTCTGATACAGATGGCGTCTTACGGGTTGATGGCGGCATGAGCGCCTCCGATTGGTCGATGCAATTCCTGTCCGACATTATCGGCGCGCCGGTGGATCGGCCGACGGTGTTGGAAACGACGGCCTTGGGCGTGGCATGGCTGGCGGGGATGCGCGCCGGGGTCTATCCCGATCAGGACGGGTTTGCCGCCAATTGGGCGCTGGATCAGCGATTTGAGCCGCATATGGATGATGCGACACGGGAGCGACGCTATGCTGGTTGGCAGGATGCGGTGCGAAGGACTTTGAGTGCGGATTAAGGGGCGCGGTGACTTATTTCCCAAACCTCAAACTCCGCCACGCGTTTCTCGCGTAGTTTTGCTTCCACCTCAGCAGACAGATGCAACTCCATCTTGGGCGAGACATTCTTCTGCTTCAGCGTAATCGTCACATCCAGCCGTTCTTCCAGATAGTCAATCACCTTATCCCATTGCTCGTATTGAAACAGATGCTGTGCGCCCAGCTCACCATCGTTGATCCGCAAAAACTTGTTTTGGGAGCCCACGTTGGCAAAAGAGGCAGGCGACCCCTTGCAATACTCCAGCACAAAGTCATCAAAACTGATATCCCGCGTGCTGTTCTCATGGCCGATCAGGTCTTCGCGGGTGCGATAGCGATACCAACTGCCCAGCCAGTCGATCGGGTTGCGCACGATGGCCATCAGTTCAGGGTTTTGCCCGCCAACCTGTTTGAACAGCGGCTTAAGGAATCGTTTATAGCGATAGCAGGGCGCATGTTTCAGTTCAGGCGGATCGCGCAACACCAGTGATGCGCGCGGGGCCAATGCCCCCTCTAACGCGGTCGATCCCGTCTTGGGCACCGCCATCAGCACCAGATTTTCTTTCCAGAAAACAAGCATTTATCGCTGTCTTTCGTCCATTTCCTGACCAATGCTAGGCCATAAACTATTCCTTAACCACCTTTCGATGAGGGTGAGTGGTGAAAATTTATGTTGCAATGTTCTGCTTTTGATCTCATTAATAATGAGAACACAAAGAGAACAAAAGCAGTGATTGCTGCCCCAAGGGTGGCGTGAAATAAGGACAGGACACATGGCAACGGCAGAACTCCTCAAAATGACAGATAAGAAGACCGCGGATAAGGAAAAGGCGCTGGAAAGCGCGCTGGCACAGATCGAACGGCAGTTCGGCAAGGGCTCGATCATGAAGCTTGGCGGCCAGAATCAGATGGCCGATATCGAGGCGACATCGACCGGTTCGCTGGGTTTGGATATAGCACTTGGCATTGGCGGCCTGCCCAAGGGCCGCGTGATCGAAATTTATGGCCCTGAATCGTCGGGTAAGACGACGCTGACCCTGCACGCGATTGCGGAAGAGCAGAAAAAAGGCGGGGTTTGCGCCTTTGTCGATGCGGAACATGCGCTTGATCCGCAATATGCCAAGAAATTGGGCGTGAACCTGGATGAGTTGCTGATCTCGCAACCTGATACGGGTGAACAAGCCCTGGAGATCGTCGATACGCTGGTGCGTTCCGGTGCGGTGAGCATGGTGATTGTCGACTCGGTTGCCGCATTGACGCCGAAATCCGAGTTGGAAGGCGACATGGGCGACAGCTCTGTTGGTGTGCATGCGCGTTTGATGTCTCAGGCGATGCGTAAGTTGACAGGTTCCATCAATCGTTCTGGCTGTATGGTGATTTTCATCAACCAGATCCGGATGAAGATTGGTGTAATGTTCGGCTCACCTGAAACGACAACCGGTGGGAATGCGTTGAAGTTCTATGCCTCTGTCCGCCTGGATATCCGCCGCATTGGTGCAATCAAGGACCGTGATGAGGTTGTTGGCAACGCAACTCGCGTGAAGGTGGTCAAGAACAAGGTGGCCCCGCCTTTCAAGCAGGTGGAATTCGACATCATGTATGGCGAAGGCATTTCCAAGACTGGCGAATTGCTTGATCTGGGCGTAAAGGCCGGCATCGTTGAGAAATCGGGCGCATGGTTCAGCTATGGTGATGAGCGGATTGGCCAGGGGCGCGAAAACTCCAAGATATTCCTGAAGGAAAATACAAGCATTGCGTTAGAAATCGAAGACAAGATTCGTGCGGCACATGGGTTGGATTTTGATCTACCAGAGGGCAGTTCTGATGCGGGTGACGACGATTTAGTCGAAGTCTAAGGTTGCAGACGGCGACTGCCCAAACGCCCACACCATGAAATGATGGTGGAGAATACTCTGGGAAAGGGTGCCGTAGAATGCGGCGCCCTTTTTCATTTTCTCGATGCTTTCGGGGGAAGTCTGATTGGACGAAGAAAGTCATTAGATCATTGTCGGTGGACAGCGTGCAGGTGCGGGGCTATTTCTGCGTTTCAACAGTATTCATTGCCCGAAAGCGCACCATGACAAGTCTTGCTGACATTCGTTCGACCTTCCTGAACTACTTTGGCAAACAAGGGCACGAGATCGTGGCGTCCAGCCCGCTTGTCCCACGCAATGACCCAACGCTGATGTTTGCGAATTCAGGCATGGTGCAGTTCAAGAACCTTTTTACTGGTGTAGAGACGCGCGACTACACCCGCGCAACCACCAGCCAGAAATGTGTGCGTGCGGGCGGCAAGCACAATGACCTCGATAATGTGGGCTATACGGCGCGCCATCATACGTTCTTTGAGATGCTGGGGAATTTCAGTTTTGGCGATTATTTCAAGGCCGAAGCGATTGCCTTTGCTTGGGAATTGCTGACCAAGGACTTTGGCATCGACAAGAACCGTTTGCTGGTCACGGTCTATCATACCGATGATGAGGCCGCGGAGATTTGGAAGAAGGTCGCGGGCCTGCCTGACGACCGGATCATCCGTATCCCGACTGACGACAATTTCTGGCGGATGGGGCCCACGGGCCCTTGCGGCCCCTGCACCGAGATTTTCTATGATCATGGCGACCACATTTGGGGTGGCCCTCCGGGATCACCGGACGAGGATGGCGATCGCTTTATCGAGATCTGGAACATCGTGTTCATGCAGAACGAACAGTTCGAAGATGGCACGATGAAGCCGCTGCAAATGCAGTCGATCGACACCGGCATGGGGTTGGAGCGGATTGGCGCCCTGCTGCAAGGCAAACACGACAACTATGACACTGACCTGATGCGCGCGTTGATCGAAGCGTCTGCGGATGCGACATCGACTGATCCTGATGGTCCTGGCAATACACATCACCGGGTGATTGCCGACCATTTGCGTTCGACCTCATTTTTGATTGCGGAGGGCGTGCTGCCGTCGAACGAAGGGCGTGGGTATGTGCTGCGCCGCATCATGCGGCGCGCCATGCGGCACGCGCATCAGCTGGGTGGCAAGGATCCGGTGATGCACCGATTGGTGCCTGCTTTGGTGCAGCAGATGGGTGCGGCTTATCCGGAACTGGGCCAAGGTCAGCGGTTGATCGAAGAGACGCTTTTGAACGAAGAAGTGCGGTTTAAGCAGACGCTGGATCGCGGCCTCAAGCTGCTGGATGACGCGTTGAGCGGTTTGGCCGAAGATGCCGCATTGCCGGGCGAGGCGGCGTTCAAGCTTTATGATACATACGGTTTTCCACTTGATCTAACGCAGGATGCGCTGCGCGAAAAAGGCCGCGAGGTCGATACCGCCGGGTTTGATGCGGCAATGGCCGCGCAAAAGGCCAAAGCGCGCGCGGCTTGGTCGGGGACGGGCGAAGCAGCCGATAGTGCCATTTGGTTTGATATCGCGGATGAAAGCGGCACAACGGATTTTCTGGGTTACGATACGCTAACCGCAGAAGGCCAGATCGCGGCTTTGGTCGTTGATGGTGCAACCGCAGATCAGGCGGATGGAACGGTACAGATCGTGCTGAATCAAACCCCGTTTTATGCCGAAGCGGGCGGTCAGGTTGGTGACGCTGGTCTGCTGGTGACTGAGACCGGCAAGGCAGAGATCACGGACACCAAGAAAGTGACCGGGCTTTATGTGCATTTTGCCAAAGTGGTCGAAGGCAGCCTTTCCAAAGGGCAAGGTGCGGAACTTGTGGTGGACGCCGCCCGGCGCGGAGCCATTCAGGCCAATCACTCTGCCACGCACCTGCTGAACGAGGCACTGCGCGAGGTGCTGGGTGATCATATTGCACAGCGCGGTTCGCTGAACGCGCCGGATCGTTTACGCTTTGACTTTAGCCATACCAAGGCTTTGTCTGACGATGAATTGGCGCAGGTCGAACGGGATGTGAACGCCATAATTCGCCAAAATACCGCGGTTGAGACCCGGATCATGACCCCCGATGACGCCCGCGCGATGGGTGCGCAGGCGCTTTTTGGTGAAAAATACGGTGATGAGGTGCGCGTCGTGTCGATGGGCCGCAAAGTGGGCTCTGGCAAGGGCTCTGGCGGCGATACCTATTCTTTGGAGCTGTGTGGCGGCACGCACGTCAAGCAGTTAGGCGAAATCGGTGCTTTTGTCACATTGGGTGACAGCGCATCAAGCGCAGGCGTGCGTCGGATCGAGGCGTTAACCGGGCAGGCCGCCTTGGACTATTTGCGCGGTCAGGATGCGCGTTTGGGTCTGGCTGCCGCTGCGCTTAAGGCTCCGCCAAGCGAAGTCGCGGACCGGGTCAAGGCCTTGCTTGAGGAACGCAAAGCGCTGGCCAATGAGGTGGCGCAATTGCGCCGCGAACTTGCGATGGGAGGCAGTTCTGACGCCAGCCCAGATCAGGTCGACGTCAATGGCATCTGCTTTATGGGTCAGGTGCTATCTGGCGTTTCAGGCAAGGACCTGCCGTCTTTGGTCGATCAGTTCAAGGACAGGATCGGTACCGGCGTCGTGGTTCTGATCGCCGATACCGGTGGCAAAGCTGCCGTGGCAGCAGGGGTTACAAAGGACCTGACTGATCGTGTCTCTGCCGTGGATATTCTGCGTGCTGTCACACCGAAATTGGGCGGTAAAGGCGGCGGTGGTCGCCCCGACATGGCACAGGGCGGTGGTGCGTCGGTTGAGAATGCCGATGCGGCGATTGCAGCGGCAAAAGCTATTTTGGAGGGATTGAAATGAGCGCACTTTGGATTGCCCACGTAACCGTGACGGACGAGGTGGCTTATGGCGAATACGCCAAGCGTGCGACGGGTGCGATCGCTGATCATGGCGGTGTCTTTCTGGCGCGCGGTGGCGCTTATGAGCAGCTAGAAGGGCCTGATCGCCCCCGCAATGTCGTGGCGCGGTTTCCCAGCCTGCAGGCGGCCCATGATTGCTATTATTCAGATGCTTATCAAGAGGCACTCAGCTTTGCCAAAGGGGCCAGCCAGCGCGAATTGAGCATCGTCGAAGAGATCGCTTGAAAGGCCAGCTTGGTGAGATGATGGCCCGCCATGCGAAAGCGGGGCGACTGGATTGGGTCGGGCTGCGCGCTGAACGCTACGCGCCCTTGGATATTGTTGAAACCGCTAACGTGACCGAGACCGGACTGGTTGGTGATCACGGTCGTGCGGGCCAGCGCGCGGTGACGCTGATCCAAGCCGAGCATTTGCCGGTTATTGCGGCGTTCTCAGACAATGAAAAGATCATGCCAGAAGTTTTGCGCCGCAACCTTGTTGTATCGGGGCTAAACCTGCTCGCCTTGCGAAAGGGATTTCTGCGCATCGGCGATGCCGTGCTCGAAATCCACGGCCCATGCCCGCCGTGCAGTCGTATGGAAAACGAACTGGGGCCGGGCGGCTATAACGCGATGCGCGGGCATGGCGGCTGGTATGCCAGTGTCGCCACGCCCGGTGTTATCAATGTGGGTGATGTCGTCACACCAGCTTAGGCTGAACGTGACTGCCGCTTGCGCTCGTGTGGGTCCAGATAGCGCTTGCGCAGCCGGATCGCGTTTGGCGTAACCTCGACAAGTTCATCATCGTCGATGTAAGCAATCGCCTGCTCCAGCGACATGATGACAGGTGTGGTCAGGCGGACCGCTTCGTCGGTGCCAGAGGCACGCACGTTGGTCAGCTTTTTGCCTTTCAGCGGGTTCACTTCCAGGTCATTCTCACGGCTGTGTTCGCCGATGATCATGCCGGTGTAGATCGCTTCCTGCGCGCCGATAAACATCTTGCCGCGGTCTTCGAGGTTCCACAGGGCAAAGGCCACGGACGCGCCGTTTTCCATCGAAATCAGAACCCCCTGACGACGGCCTTCGATCTTGCCTTTGTAAGGTGTGGTGCCGTGGAACAAGCGGTTCAACACGCCAGAGCCGCGCGTGTCGGTCAGGAATTCACCGTGATAGCCGATTAACCCGCGCGACGGCACATGGGCGATAATGCGTGTTTTGCCAGCACCTGCGGGCTTCATCTCGGTCAGTTCGCCTTTGCGGGGACCGGTCAGCTTTTCAACGACGGAACCGGTGTATTCATCATCCACGTCAATGGTCACTTCTTCGACGGGTTCATGGCGGACGCCGTCAACTTCGGTAAAAATCACCTGTGGGCGCGAAATGGACAGCTCAAACCCTTCGCGGCGCATGTTTTCGATCAAGACGCCCATTTGCAATTCGCCACGGCCGGACACTTCGAAGGCATCACCGCCCGGTGTGTCGGCGATTTTGATCGCGACGTTGACTTCGGCTTCTTTCATCAGACGGTCACGGATGACGCGCGATTGTACTTTCTTGCCGTCTTTGCCAGCCAATGGGCTGTCATTGATGCCGAAAGTGACTGTGATGGTGGGCGGGTCAATCGGTTGGGCCGGGATCGCGTCATCTACGGATAGATCGCAGATCGTGTCAGCCACGGTCGCTTTGGTCATACCGGCAAGGGTGACGATGTCGCCTGCCTCAGCCGCGTCGATGGCGGTTTGGGACAGGCCACGGAAGGCGAGTACCTTGGACACGCGGAACTGTTCGATCTTGGTCCCGTCGCGCGACAGCGCCTTGACGGTTTCACCGGCTTTCAATGTGCCAGACTCAACGCGGCCTGTCAGGATACGACCGATGAAGGGATCAGCGGACAATGTGGTCGCCAACATGCGGAACGGTTCGTCTTTGTGCGCGATTTGTGCAGGCGAGGGGACGTGTTTGACGATCAAGTCGAACAGCGCATCTAGGTTCTCGCGCGGCCCGTCCAGTGTCTCATCACACCACCCAGCGCGGCCAGAGGCAAACATGGTTGGGAAATCAAGCTGATCATCGTTTGCTTCCAAAGCGGCAAACAAATCAAAGCAATCGTCAACGGCCCTGTCAGGTTCGCCGTCGGCCTTATCGACCTTGTTGACCACAACGATCGGACGCAGACCAAGAGCCAGCGCCTTGGAGGTCACAAATTTCGTCTGTGGCATCGGCCCTTCGGCGGCGTCCACTAGCAGAACGACGCCATCAACCATCGACAGGATACGCTCAACCTCGCCACCAAAGTCGGCGTGGCCGGGGGTGTCGACGATGTTGATACGAGTACCTTTCCATTCGACGGACGTACATTTCGCAAGAATGGTGATCCCGCGCTCGCGTTCGATATCGTTGCTGTCCATCGCGCGTTCTTGGGTCGCCTCATTTTCCCGGTAGATACCGGATTGCTTGAGGAGTTCATCAACAAGGGTCGTCTTGCCGTGGTCAACGTGCGCGATGATCGCGATATTGCGGATATCCATAAGTCTGCCTTTGTCTGGAGTTGTCGGGCGGATACCGTGCAATTGCAGCAAAAGCTAGCCCCTAAAGTCACATGCAGGCGTGTTGTGCCGCAGTGTTCATAGAATGCGGCATTCCTGTCTAAGATGAGCAAGGATCACTGGGATTATTGCCCTATGTTTGTCGATCTATGTCGCGCGGCCTACATCGCGGCGTTCAAATTTTCGTCTATCTTTTCCAAGAACCCAATCGTGGTCAACCAACCTTGATCAGGGCCGACCAGCAAGGCAAGGTCCTTGGTCATGAACCCGCTTTCGACGGTATCGACGATCACCTTTTCAAGGGTGTCCGCGAATGCCATCAGTTGCGCGTTGTCATCCAGTTTTGCCCGGTGCTTCAATCCGCCCGTCCAAGCAAAAATAGACGCGATAGAGTTGGTGGACGTTGCTTGCCCTTCTTGGTGCTGCCGGTAGTGACGGGTGACCGTGCCATGCGCGGCCTCGGCCTCAACAATTTTGCCATCGGGCGTCATCAACTGGCTGGTCATCAGGCCGAGCGAGCCGAACCCCTGCGCAACCGTATCGGACTGCACATCGCCATCGTAGTTTTTGCAGGCCCAGACGAATTTACCCGACCACTTCATTGCTGATGCAACCATGTCGTCAATCAGTCGGTGTTGGTATTCGATCCCGGCCTCTTCGAACTGATCCTTGAATTCCGTGTCATAGACCTCTTGAAAGATGTCTTTGAATCGTCCGTCATAGACCTTGAGGATCGTGTTCTTGGTGGACAGATAAACCGGCCAGCCAAGGTTCAGACCATAGTTGAATGACGCGCGCGCGAAATCAAAGATCGACGCGTCCAGGTTATACATGCCCATCGCGACACCGGCGGAGGGGCTGTCGAACACCTCTTTCTCGATCACCGTGCCATCTTCGCCCACAAATTTCATCGTCAGCTTGCCGGGTCCAGGCATCAAGAAGTCTGTCGCCTTGTACTGGTCGCCAAAGGCGTGGCGTCCGATGACAATCGGGTCGGTCCAACCCGGCACCAGACGCGGCACGTTCTTGCAGATGATCGGTGCACGGAACACAACCCCGCCAAGGATATTACGGATCGTCCCATTGGGCGAGCGCCACATCTCTTTGAGGTTGAATTCCTCGACCCGGGCCTCATCCGGTGTGATCGTGGCACACTTCACGCCAACGCCGATTTCCTTGATCTTTTCGGCGGCATCAATCGTAATCTGGTCGTTGGTTTCGTCACGTACCTCCATCGCCAGATCATAGTAAAGCAGGTCAATGTCCAGATAAGGCAGGATCAGCTTTTGCTTGATGAAGTCCCACATGATGCGGGTCATTTCATCACCGTCGAGTTCGACAATAGGATTTTCGACCTTGATTTTTGACATGTTTTTGCTCCGCTTTCGTGGGTTTGGCTTGCCATAGCGCATCTCATCGCTTTGGAAAAGACAGTATGCATTTGTACACCAAAACGACCGGAACTGACCTGTGACATTGGCCTGCCGCCCAAACCACGCGTCGCGGTCCAATGACACCTCTGACAACACATAATTCAGCTTTAGGCTTTATTGCGGGGTCTCATTGAACCGGGGTGCGAATGGACCAACGTTTGTCGAACATAAGAAGGTACCAATCTCGGAGGACATCAACCGCATTTACTGCCGTTGGTGCCATAATGATCGCGTTGGGCTATTTTGCTATCTCCACATGGGAAACGAACAGGGCGGAAACAGCGCAGCGATTACAGTTAATCAAAATGACGGATAGTTTTGTATCCACGTTTACTGATGCACGTGGCGACGGCGCGCCTGTGCCAGCGACGTTTCGCAGGATGGGCATCGAACATTTCACAGCATCAAAGACAGATGAAAGCAGTGTTATCGGGACTACAGTCAGAATGCCGGGCCTTCCGGGACTGGAAATGCAGACCCGCGAGCAAGACCCGCGACTGCGTCGTATCATACAAGGCTTTGTGAATAATGCTGAATTGTCGCAATTGCATGAGCATCGCATCGAAAACGGTCGATTGATTGGCCGTACAATTTACCCATCAATTGCCTACCAAGAAAGCTGCGTGACTTGCCACAATGCCAGGTTCGGCGAGGGGACCTATCAGATTGGCGATGTGATGGGGGCTTATGTGGTTGAGAGTGATTTGACCGCGATCACGACACGACAGGGATACTATGCCATCGCCGCATTCATCGCTGCATTTTTTGTCTTTCGCGCGTTGGCAAGTCGTGAACGCAATCGCATGAGCAATGTTTTGAACGGCCTGCGCGCCCGTGTGCGCCTCGAACAGCAAAAGACCGCAGCCGAGGCACAGGCGAAATTCCTGATGTCGCATGACGCTTTGACAGGTCTTGCAAACCGCAGCATGTTCCGTGACCACGTACAGCAGACGTTGAATGAACAGCTGGGCTCTGGGGTCATGATCGCGCTTGTCGATATGGATGAGTTCAAGGCGATCAATGACACGCTGGGCCATGCCGCTGGTGATGCTTTGCTGGTGGCGGTCGCACAACGGCTGACTCGACTTGCAGATACAGCCGATGGTTTAGTGTCGCGATTGGGCGGTGATGAGTTCGCGCTGGTCTTGCGCCAGAACGACGTTTTCATGTCGCCAGCAGAGGTTGGTCGGTGCGTTTTGGCCGCCTTCGAAGAGACGGTGCTTTTTGAAGGTAATGCGATTCAGCCCCAATGCTCTATTGGCGTGGCTTTGGTTGACGATATCGAACAGGCCTCACCGACCGAACTGTTGAAAGCAGCAGATGCCGCACTTTATGCCGCGAAGGCGGCAGGTCGGAATCTGTTTCAGATTTATGACGAAAAGATACGTATATCGGCCGGTCGCCGCACTAAGATCGCGGCCGAGTTGCCAGGCGCAATTGCAAATCATCAGATTCGCGTGGCTTTGCAGCCCAAGGTTTGCCTGAGTGAGGGGCGGCTTTTTGGCTTTGAGGCTTTGGCGCGCTGGAAAATGGGTGATGAGGAAATAGGGCCGGCGGAATTCATCCCCATCGCCGAGGAAATCGGCCTGATCCGGCTGCTCGACCTTGAGGTTCTGCGGACGGCGGCATCATTTGTGGCCGATATAGAGGCCACGTCCGGGTTGCAGATCGGACTAAGCACCAACATCTCGGCCCAGAATTTTCGCCTGGGCGGATTGACAGAGGCGGTTCTGGACATCCTGACCGAGACCAGATTACCGGCCCAACGTCTGACTATCGAGGTTACCGAAAGCACGGCTGTTGAAAACTGGGCAGCGGTCAAAGATGTGCTGACGGCATTACGGCGGCACGGTGTTCGGATATCCCTTGATGACTTTGGCACGGGCTATTCATCGCTGAGCTATCTGCGCCTCTTTGGTTTTGAAGAGATTAAGATCGACCGAGAGTTCATCACCGATATCAGCGAGGATGACGAAACGTTGTTCCTGTTTGAAAGCATCGTTGAAATGGCAACCGGGCTGGGTAGCACGGTTGTGGTAGAGGGAATTGAAACACCACAGCAAGCCGCGATTGTTGCTGAAAAGGGCGCGCAAATCGGTCAGGGTTATCTTTATTCCAAACCAATGGAACTTGACGCGGTCCGCACATATTTGCGCCAACAAACGACGGCGGTTGCCTAGCGTCAGGGATGGGGATGGTAGGCCCGGCAGGACTTGAACCCGCAACCAAAGCGTTATGAGCGCTCTGCTCTAACCAATTGAGCTACAGGCCCCCTTGTGAGTTTCGGACTACCAGACCGGTCGGTTGCGTCAAGACAGGAATGACGACGCGTGCCAATTCCTGTTCCCTTTGAGCAAACGATACGGTAACGAACCCCAAACACGACAGGAGCTGCCCCATGACCAAGAAAAATGGCCTGACCTATGCTGATGCAGGGGTCGATATTGATGCGGGCAACGCGCTGGTGGAGCGGATCAAGCCAGCGGCCAAGCGCACGGCGCGCCCGGGTGTGATGGCCGGTTTAGGCGGTTTTGGTGCGCTGTTTGATCTAAAAGGGGCAGGGTATTCCGACCCGGTTCTAGTGGCTGCGACCGATGGCGTTGGCACCAAGCTGCGGATCGCGATAGACACCGGAAATGTCGATACAATAGGCATAGATCTGGTCGCAATGTGTGTAAACGATCTGGTTTGCCAAGGCGCGGAGCCGTTGTTTTTCCTTGATTATTTTGCAACCGGTAAGCTGGAACTCGATGAGGCGACCCGCATCATCGAAGGTATTGCTGCGGGCTGCGAAGCCTCTGGCTGTGCTTTGATTGGTGGTGAGACAGCCGAGATGCCGGGGATGTATCACGAAGGCGATTTCGATCTGGCCGGCTTTGCCGTTGGCGCGATGGAACGCGGTGCCGAATTGCCTGCCGGTGTCCGCGAAGGCGACGTGCTGCTGGGTCTGGCATCAGACGGTGTGCACTCCAACGGGTATTCGCTGGTGCGCCGCATTGTCGATACATCCGGCCTTGCATGGGCGGACAATGCTCCGTTCACAGATGCGACATTGGGGGCGGCCTTGCTGGCGCCGACGCGTCTTTATGTAAAACAAGCGCTTACTGCGGTGCGCGCAGGTGGCGTGCATGCGCTGGCCCATATTACCGGCGGGGGCCTGACCGAAAACCTGCCGCGTGTTTTGCCCGATAGCATGGGCGCACAGATTGATTTGGGCGCTTGGGACCTGCCGCCTGTCTTCGGATGGCTGGCAGAAACCGGGGGCATGGCTGAGGCTGAGTTGCTCAAGACCTTCAATGCTGGCATTGGCATGGTTCTTGCGGTGGATCAGAGCAAGGCAGATACCTTGACCAAGCTGCTGACCGATGAGGGTGAAACGGTGCACCGGCTGGGCACTGTGACGCAAGGTGAAGGTGTGACCTACACAGGCACCCTTTTGTGACCAAACGGGTTGCGATCCTGATTTCTGGCGGCGGGTCCAACATGGTCGCTCTGGCGCAGTCGATGCGCGGTGATCATCCTGCAAGGCCCGTGTTGGTCATGTCGAATGATCCGCAGGCCGGCGGGTTGGCCAAAGCGCGCAGCCTGCATATTCCGACACTGGCGATTGATCACAAACCTTACGGCAAGGATCGGTCCGGGTTTGAGGCCGCGTTGCACAAAGCCTTGCAAACAGCCCGGCCTGACATCATTTGCCTTGCCGGTTTCATGCGCATTTTGACGGCAGAGTTCATGGCGAAATGGGAAGGGCGCATGTTGAATATCCATCCATCGCTTTTGCCCAAATACAAGGGGCTTCATACGCATGCCCGCGCATTGGAAGCGGGCGATACGGAACATGGCTGCACTGTGCATGAAGTCACGGCTGCCTTGGATGACGGGCCGATCCTGGGGCAGGCCCGCATGTCTATGCAAGCAGATGATACACCTCAGACACTTGCGGCGCGCTTGCTACCGCTCGAACATGCCCTTTACCCGGCTGTCCTGCGCCGCTTTGCAGCGGGTGATCGCACCCCGGTTACCTTGCAAGGATAAGCCCGCGCTTTCCATCGGCGGTGCAATCGCCTATCAGTCTGAAAAGCCTTTGCATTGACGGACTGACATGAAGACAATCACAACGACCCAAGATTTGGCCGCGTTCTGCCACGAGGCCGCAAAGCGCGCCTATGTCACTGTCGATACTGAGTTTTTACGTGAACGAACCTATTATTCAAAGCTCTGTCTGGTGCAGCTGGCCTACCAAGATGACAGTGGCGCGGATGCCGTATTGCTTGATCCACTGGCCGACGGACTGTCGTTGGAGCCGCTTTATGATCTGTTCAAGGACCACGGGGTTGTGAAAGTCTTTCACGCGGCCCGGCAGGATCTTGAGATCTTTTATGTCGATGCAGGTGTCATCCCGGAACCGCTTTTTGACACACAGGTCGCCGCTATGGTCTGCGGGTTCGGTGAACAGGCGGGATATGAAACGCTGGTCCGTAAGATCACAAAATCAGACCTCGATAAATCATCCCGTTTCACTGATTGGTCGCGCCGTCCACTGACCGATGCGCAGGCAAAATATGCCTTGGCTGACGTGACGCACCTGCGTGACATCTACGAGTATTTGTCGGCGCGTCTGGCAAAGTCCGGCCGCAGCAAATGGGTGACCGAAGAGATGGCCGTTTTGGAAGATCCTGCCACCTATCAGGCCGACCCGGACAATGCGTGGAAACGTGTAAAAACACGCACGCAGTCCGGCAAGTTTTTGGCGATCGTGCGCGAGTTGGCACGTTTCCGCGAGACCTATGCCCAAGAGCGTAATGTGCCACGTAACCGTGTGTTCAAGGACGATGCATTGGTTGAATTGGCCTCGACCAAGCCGCAATCCGAAAAGGATTTGAGCCGGTCTCGATTGTTGCTGCGCGAAGCGCGCAAGGGTGACATCGCAGAAGGTATTCTGGCGGCGGTCAAGGCAGGTCAGGCCGTGAAACCTGATGATATGCCGCAGGTTGATAATAATCGGGCAAAATTGCAGGTGAACCCAGCATTGGCCGATATGCTGCGTGTGTTGCTCAAGGCAAAGACTGACGATGCCGAGGTCGCACCCAAGCTGATCGCCAGTTCCGCTGATCTGGATGCGCTGGCTGCGGGGCAACGTGATGTTGTGGCCTTGAAAGGCTGGCGGCGTGAGGTGTTTGGTAATGATGCATTGCAACTTTGCGAAGGTCAGGTTGGGTTAGCCGTGAAAGGCCAGAAGGTTGTCACCGTCGCGCTTTGATCTGGACGTTTCGGGGTAGGGGACCTACATCCCTAACAGGCACTGAACCCAAAGGGCGCAAATGGCTAATCCTGATTTTGAAGACCTTGTTGAAACCTTTGAATTCCTTGATGATTGGGAAGATCGCTATCGCCATGTGATTGACATGGGCAAGGCGATGGACCCTTTGGAAGACGCGTTGCGCGTGCCTGCGACCAAGGTCGACGGCTGTGCCAGTCAGGTATGGTTGGTGCCCAAGATCGACGGTGACACCTTTACCTTTCGGGGCGAAAGCGATGCGATGATCGTGCGGGGTCTGATTGCGGTGCTGATTGCGCTTTATAACAACCGGCCAGTCAGTGAGATCACCAAGATTGATGCGGTGGCAGAACTGGGACGGTTGGGCCTGAATGATCATTTGTCTGCGCAACGCTCAAACGGGTTGCGCGCGATGGTGGACCGCATTCGTGAAACCGCGGCAGCGGCGGTCTAAGAAATTGCTGTGAGCGCTGGCGTCAGATCGCCATAGCCGGTGAACCGGCGTTCAAATGCGAGGCCTAATTTCCCAGCGTAATCCTTGGCTTTCTGGGTCAAGGCCGGGTCATCCGTTTGCGCCTGATACACCAGCTTTTCGTAGTTGCCAAAGTACATGTCCCGCAGATCAGGATGACGGTCCAAGCCTAAGGGTTTCCACACAAAAGCCTCGAATTGGCGGACCAGGAAGTCGGTCAGATAAAAGGCGGTTATTTCATCGCGGGCGACGAAGGCTTCGTTGCCCTCAAAGAAGGAATAGCAATGCGGGCCCGCGACCATCTCAACCCCCATGTCGGCGCAGGCGGCTTGCAGCTGTCCACCTGTACCGCAGTCGGCGTAGACCACGAATAGCTGTTCGTAGGCCCCACCATATCTGGCGACGGCTTCGCGCACGGCAGGCACAATACGCTCAGGGTGGTTGTGCAGAATGGCGGGCAAACACTGCAGGTCCAGATGATCAAGCGCGTTGGTCGCCTTAATGGCAAGAATTTCACGGGCCAAGGCGCCGCAGGCAATCAGTAATACACGGCCTTCTCCCTGGGGCGCCAGACCGGCGGTTATAAGGGTGGTGTCAGATGTCATCGCGCTTGCGGTCAGTGAATTTGCGCAATGCAAATGACGCGCAAAGGGCGATCACGCTCAAACCCGCGATGCCTAGCATTGAATCGATATCCAGCCTGCCGATCAGCATCAAAGCACCGGCAACGGTCGCCGCCGCGGCTGCAATCACCAAAACAACAATAAGAACGAGACGATCAATGGGCATGTTATTCTCCTATGTCAGATAGATAAGAACGACATGCCCATAAGTGAAGATCAAGCGGCTGGAGCACCTTGGTTGTGCTTGCGGGCCATGAATGTCTTGGCGGTTTCAACCGCTACGGCGGCATCGCGGCAATAAGCGTCAGCACCGATGGCTTTGCCAAATTCCTCGTTCAAAGGCGCACCACCGACAAGCACGACATAATCATCGCGCAGGCCCTTTTCGACCATCGTGTCGATCACAACCTTCATGTAAGGCATCGTTGTGGTAAGCAAGGCAGACATGCCAAGGATATCAGGCTTCTCGGTTTCCAGCGCCTCAAGATAAGATTCAACCGCGTTGTTGATACCCAGATCAACGACCTCAAAGCCCGCACCCTCCATCATCATCGACACAAGGTTTTTGCCGATGTCGTGGATGTCGCCCTTCACCGTCCCAATCACCATCTTGCCAACACGCGGTGCACCAGTTTCGGCCAGCAGCGGTTTGAGGATAAACATGCCGCCTTTCATGGCATTCGCCGCCAACAGAACCTCGGGCACAAAGAGAATACCATCGCGGAAGTCGTGACCAACAATGGTCATTCCACCCACCAGTGCTTCGGTCAGAATGCGGTAAGGCGCCCACCCGCGCTCAAGAAGGATGTTCACCCCTTCCTCGATCTCTTCCTTCATGCCGTCATAAAGGTCATCGAACATCTGTGCGACGAGGTCTTCGTCAGTCAGTTCGGACAGGATGATGTCGTCTTCTTGGTCGGACATGGGTTGGCCCTTATAAATGTGTCTCTACACGTTTGTGCGCTTGATCGTGCGAAACTACCTGCTGATTTCCGACCTGTCCATGAACATGACCGACCTGTCGTTGCTTGTGTTCATGAATTGTTCTAATAAACATTATGGATGATTTGCCGCTTCAGAAACGACATCGCACACCGGGGCGTGCGGCGGGATCAAACCCCGATGTACGGTTTGACCGTTTGCGGTCCGAAGCGGTTGATGATGGTTGGAGCGCGGAAGACACGTTGCCCGTTCTACGGACCGAAGTCACTGATGAGATCGCGCGTTCCGTGATATCGCGCAATACCTCGCCTGATCTGTCATTTGATCGGTCAATCAACCCGTATCGCGGATGCGAACATGGGTGCATCTATTGTTTTGCCCGCCCCAGCCATGCGTTTCTGGGGTTGTCTCCGGGGCTTGATTTCGAAACCAAACTGATCGCGCGGCCTAACGCCGCCGATCAGTTACGCAAAGAACTGTCCAACCTGCGCTACGTGCCCAAGATGCTTGCGATTGGGACGAACACCGATCCATACCAGCCGATTGAAAAGAAACGGCGCATTATGCGCGATGTGCTGCAGGTTCTCAGCGATTTCAATCATCCGGTTGGCATCGTCACGAAAGGGACGTTGATCGAAAGAGATGCTGACATTCTGGCCCCGATGGCCGCAAAAGGTCTGGCTCGTGTTGGTATTTCAATCACAACGCTTGATCCCAAAACATCCCGCGCGATGGAGCCGCGTGTGCCGATGCCCGCGGCGCGCCTGCGCACCATACGCAAACTGACAGATGCGGGGGTTCCCGTGCGCGTCATGGTATCACCGGTCATTCCAGCGCTGACCGATCATGAGGTCGAGGCGATTTTGCAAGCCGCCAAGGATGCAGGTGCGGTTGCCGCGTCCTCTATCATGCTGCGTCTGCCGCGCGAGGTTGCCACGCTGTTTCGCGACTGGCTGGCCGAACACTATCCCGATCGTGCAACACGCGTGATGGGCCGTGTGCGTGAATTGCATGGCGGCAAAGACTATGATCCCGCGTTTGGTAAGCGGATGACCGGGCAGGGGGAGTGGGCTGCGATGATGCGGCAAAGGGTTAAACTGATGACCCGCAAGCTGGGGCTGGATCGGAGTTTGCCGCCTCTGCGCACAGACTTGTTTGTGCGGCCAGCTCAAACGGGGGATCAGCTCTCACTTTTCTGAGCACCGCGCAGGCTGAAACTGTTGGAGCCTCCGGCGGAGGTATTTTCGAACATGAGAAGTTCAAGCGGCGTGCAAAGGAAACCCCGCATCAATCCTAAGATCAAGCGGGGCTTCTCACGTTGCGGTCATCGGCTCCTCAGCCTGTACCGCAATACCAAATTGCCGGAGCATGGTTAAGAATTGCTGAACACATCTTCTCATGTTTGAAAATACCTCGGGGGAGCCGAAGGCGGGGGCAGCGCCCCTTCTGCGCGTTTTATGGGCGCCGACGCCGTCCACGACGCGGTGATGCGGCAGGTCCTGCGCCGTCAGTGCCGTCTGACGCTGAAGAAAATCCACCAAGTGCTTGTGTAATCGCATCCAAAGTCGGCGCCGCCCCTTTGGGTCGTGCTTCCAGGGCCTCGCGCATCGCCCGTAAATGGTCTGGCGTTGTGCCGCAGCAGCCGCCAATAATAGTGGCACCACAATCGCGGGCCAGCACAGCATAATCTGCCATCAGGTCAGGCGTGCCGTCGTAGTGAATGTGACCATCGTGATACTTGGGGATACCCGCGTTGCCTTTGGCAATGATGGGAAGTGTGGGACCTGCGGCGGAGAACCCAAGAACTGTGCGCAGCAGATCCGACGCACCAACACCGCAATTGGCGCCAAACCCAAGCGGTTGATGCGCCAGCTTGCCCACCTTCTTGACCATATCGGCGGATGTCAGACCCATCATCGTGCGGCCTGCGGTGTCAAAACTCATCGTGCCGCACCATGGCATATCGGCCAGTGCAAAGGCCTGGGACGCGGCGGCGAATTCCTCGGGCGCACTAATCGTTTCGACCCAAAGCACATCTGCGCCCCCCGCCTTCAGACCTTCGGCTTGTTCGTGGAACATCTCAACCGCTGTTTCATGGGTAAGGCTGCCCATTGGGGCCATGATCTCGCCCGTAGGTCCGACTGAGCCTGCGACCACGATTGTGCGACCAGAGGCATCGGCCACCTCACGGCCCAGTTCGGCGGCCACTTTATTCAACTCATGCACACGTCCTTCAGCCCCGTGCAGTTTCAGCCGCGATGCGTTTGCGCCAAAGCTGTTGGTCAGGAAGATATCGCTGCCTGCGTCGGCGGCCCCTTTGTAAAGCGCCGTGATCTTTGCGCTTTCTTCGATATTCCACATCTCAGGCGCATCGCCGGACATCAGCCCCATGTTAAACAGGTTGGTGCCCGTGGCCCCATCGGCCATCAACCAGTCGCGCGATTGCAGCAGTTTGGAAAGTGCGTTGGTCATGGCAATACGGGCTCCGCTAATATCTAGAGCGTTCGGTGACACGTCCGGACCGCAAGTGCAAATGCATAGCTTGCATCTTTATTATGCAGCAAATGGGAAAACCGCGCAGCGGTTTGGGATAGGTCTGAACGCGTCAATCGCCGCTTAGACTTCGTCCATCAGTTGCGCTTTGGCTTCGGCCATCAATGCTGCCATTTTGGCGCGGATCGTGGCCTCATCGGCCTTATCACCCAGATCGCCTGATACCTTGCGATAGACATCTTCGTGCCCCGCTTCTTCAAAGTCCGACTTGATAACTTCTTTGGCGTATTCATCTGCAGCTTCGCCGGTTTTGCCCATCAAACCTGCGGCCCATAGACCCAGCAATTTGTTGCGGCGGGCTTCGGCCTTGAACTGCATTTCAGCGTCGTGGGCGAATTTGTTTTCGAATGCATTTTCGCGGTCGTCAAAGGTGGTCATCGGTTTGGCCTCTTGATTGGAACAAAGTTGTCTCAGATATGGCGCGACGGATGCTTGCCCGCAAGGGGGGCTTGCACTATGACGCCAATAAGACATGGCCCAAGGCGGGCCGTGCACGGGGTAAGGGGTTAGCATGGCGCGCCGGAAAAAGGTATACGAAGGCAAGGCAAAAATTCTATATGAAGGCCCGGAGCCCGGCACGTTCGTCCAGTATTTTAAGGATGATGCGACAGCCTTCAATGCCGAAAAGAAGGAAGTGATCGAAGGCAAAGGCGTGCTAAACAATCGCCTGAGCGAGTATTTCATGACCGGCCTTGGCCAAATTGGAATCCCGACGCATTTCATCAAACGCCTGAACATGCGCGAGCAGCTGATACGCCAAGCCGAGATTATTCCGCTTGAAGTGATCGTACGCAACTTTGCAGCCGGTACGATGGCAAAGCGCATGGGTATGGAAGAGGGTACAGCACTGCCGCGCCCGATTGTTGAATTCTCTTACAAAGATGACAGTCTTGGTGACCCACTCGTGCCAGAGGAATATATCATCGCCTTTGGCTGGGCATCGCAGCAGGAAATGGACGATATCGTCAGTCTTGCCTTGCGCGTGAACGACTGGATGTCGGGCGTGATGTTTGGTGTGGGCATCAAGCTGGTGGATTTCAAGATTGAGATTGGCCGCGTCTGGGACAACGAATTCCCCCGTCTGATCCTCGCCGATGAGATCAGCCCGGATAGCTGCCGTTTGTGGGATATCGAGACGGGTCAGAAGCTCGACAAGGACGTGTTTCGCCGCGATCTGGGCAATCTCACTGACGCCTATACCGAAGTGGCCAGACGTCTTGGGGTTATGCCTACCAATGTCACCCACGCCCCGACCAAGCCAACCTTGATCAACTAAGAGGACGACAAACCCATGAAAGCCCGCGTACATGTGATGTTGAAGAATGGTGTGCTGGACCCACAGGGTGAGGCCGTGCGCCACGCACTTGGCAGCCTTGGCTTTGATGGTGTCGAGGGCGTGCGTCAGGGCAAGGTGATCGAGCTTGATCTGGCCGACGGAACCTCTGAGGCGACGATTGGCGAGATGTGTGAAAAACTGCTCGCGAACACGGTGATCGAAAGCTACAGTGTCGAGGTACTGTGATGCGCGCCGCTGTCATCGTTTTCCCCGGTTCCAACTGTGATCGGGACATGGCTGTCGCCCTAAAGGCGGCAGGTGCTGACGTCAGCATGGTCTGGCACAAGGATGCGAACCTGCCAGATGGCATTGATCTGGTGGCCGTTCCAGGTGGGTTTTCCTTTGGCGATTACCTGCGCTGCGGCGCGATTGCTGCGCGATCCCCGATTTGCAAGGCCGTTGTTAATCACGCCGATCGTGGTGGCTACGTCTTGGGTGTCTGCAATGGTTTTCAGGTTCTGACCGAAACGGGGTTGTTGCCGGGCGCCTTGATGCGCAATGCGAACCTGAAGTTCATCTGCAAAACCGTTGATTTGAAAGTGGAAACATCTGCATCTGCGTTCACAGAAGGCTATAATGCGGGCGACACGGTGGGTTATCCCGTCGCGCACCACGATGGCAACTACACCGTTGATGATGAGACACTTGCAGCGCTGCGATCCGAAGACCGGATTGCCTTCAGCTATGTTGACAATCCAAACGGGTCGGTCGCTGATATCGCTGGCGTGTTGTCTGAAAACCGTCGTGTTCTTGGTATGATGCCCCATCCTGAGCGCGCCGTGGATACCGGGCATGGCGGCACAGACGGGCAGGCGCTTTTCCGCGGGCTTTTGGGGCAATTTGCGCAGGCGTAATCTGCTGGCTTGCTGCGGCTGCGGCGGCACCCTAGACTGCGGTCCATGTTGGGGTTCAATAAGACGGCGGGCGTAAAAGGGCGCGGCAGATGGTATCTGCGGCTTGCTGTGCTTGTGCTTAGCCTGTTCGCCGTCATTGTCATCTATGTATCCAATCAACTGCTGACGCAGCGCTTTACCGAGACGATCAGCAATCGGTCTGAGGTGCGTTTGGCGCTTTATGTCACCAACTTGATGAATGAGCTCCAGCGAAATTCGGTCGTTCCGCAGCTGTTGTCGCGCGACCCGGAATTAATCAACGCTCTGGAAAATAAGAACTATTCACGGTCTACTGCGCGGCTTTTGTCCTTTGTGGATGAAATTGGTGCTGCATCACTGACCTTGCTGGATCGTGACGGGCGCGCCGTTGCGGCCACAAATCGCAATCAGATCGGTGTTGATCATCGCAATACCCCCTATTTCGTTGACGCGCTGCGCAACAACCAAACCGTCTATACAACTTATTTGAATACCGAAGGCGCCTACGCTTATATTTATTCGCGCCAGATCGAAGCTGCCGGTGAGTTGCTGGGCGTCATCATGGTTGAGGTGGACGGTCAACGGCTAGAGACCGGTTGGGCAGGCGTTTCAGATGCTGTTCTTGTGATGGATAGCGAAGGTACGATCATTATGGCCACAGAGCCGCGCTGGCGTGGCCTGCTGGAAGAGGACGCGTTGGCGCGACAATCCGCACCATCCGCGATTGAGCGTGCCATTCGCGCCACCCAAGGTTGGGCGGCTTTGCCTGCTGACGCGTATTTGCGGGGCGAGGCGGTGTTGCGCCGCGAAATGCGGGTACCGCACCAAGGCTGGCGCATGGTCAGTTTTACGACCTACACGTCTGTGCGTGAACGGGTGAATGGCATCCTTGCTCTTGAAGTCATGGGATTCGCAATCCTGTTGGCGCTGCTCTTTTGGTCGACCTCGCGGCGCACGGCGTCACGGCTGGTGTTCTTTCAACGCGAGTCAGCAGAGCTTCGCGCATTGAACCGAAGGCTCCAGCGGGAAATTGCCGAACGTGAGAAGGTCGAAAAGACCCTTGAAGTGGCCGAACAGACCATCGCCCAGTCATCGAAACTGGCCGCCTTGGGCGAGATGTCAGCGGCTGTCAGTCATGAGCTGAACCAACCGCTTGCCGCGATGAAAACCTACCTCGCGGGTGCACGGCTTTTGCTGCAACGCGAACGCCCCGACGAGGCGCTGTCGTCCTTTCAGCGCATTGATGATTTGCTGGAGCGCATGGGCGCGATTACGCGGCAGCTGAAATCATATGCACGCAAAGGGACAGAGGCGTTTGAGCCCGTAGATACAAGGGCTGCGGTGTCGACGGCACTTGCATTGATGGAACCGCAGTTAAAGACGCGGGCCGTCAATATCATCCGTACACTGCCCGATGAACCTGTGATGATCATGGGGGACAGGTTGCGTTTGGAGCAGGTGATCATCAACCTGCTGCGCAACGCATTGGACGCGACCAAATCGGCCGCCAACCCAACGGTTGAGATTTTGCTGGCCGCTGGCGATACTGTCAGCATTCAGATAAGGGACAACGGCGAGGGGATCGAAAACCTCGATGAATTGTTCGAACCGTTTTACACGACCAAACAACCTGGTGATGGGGTTGGTCTTGGGCTTGCTATCTCTTCGGGCATCGTGAACGATTTAGGTGGGCGTCTCACTGCACGTAATGCAGTTGATGGCGGGGCTATATTCGAGGTGCAACTGCCAACAATAAGGCAGGATGTTGCCGCGGCAGAATAAGGAAAAGAGCATGAACAAGGTCATGAAGATTGCGATTGTCGATGACGAAAAAGATATGCGTCAGTCAATTTCACAATGGTTGGCCCTTTCGGGTTTCGACACGGAAACCTTTGCATCCGCCGAGGATGCGCTGAAAGGGCTGGGCAATGACTATCCCGGTATCGTGGTCAGCGACATCAAGATGCCCGGCATGGACGGGATGCAGTTTCTTAAAAAGCTGAAGGGCGTTGATAGCTCATTGCCGGTCATTATGATCACCGGTCACGGCGATGTTCCTATGGCAGTAGAGGCGATGCGCGTTGGTGCGTTCGATTTCCTTGAAAAGCCATTTAACCCGGATCGCATGACAGAATTGGCCAAAAAGGCCACGTCTGCGCGCCGTTTGACGTTGGACAATCGCGCGTTGCGCAAGGAACTGTCCGATGGCTCTGCTCTGATCAAGAAACTGATCGGTCAGTCGCCGCCGATGGAACGGTTGAAAGAAGACATTCTTGATCTTGGGCAGGCCGATGGTCATGTGCTCGTCGAGGGTGAAACCGGCACCGGCAAGACACTTGTGGCCCACGCCCTGCATGCCGTGGGTGCGCGTTCCAATAAGAAATTCGTGTTGCTGAGCTGTTCTGCCTATGACGAGGAAACGCTGGGCCGCATTATCTTTGGCCCCGCCAATGATGATGAGCCGATCCCCGCGATTGAAGAGGCGCGTGGCGGCACGCTGGTGTTGGAAGATATCGAAGCGCTGAGCCACTCGTTGCAGGCGCGTTTGCTGACGGCGATCAATGACCAGGGCACACCTGCTGAAACCCGGATCGTGGCCATCTGTAATCTCCAAGAACAGGATCAAACCTGCGAAAGCGTGCTGCGCCCTGATCTGTTTTACCGCCTTGCAGCACTGCGGATCACGGTCCCGCCCCTGCGTCAACGTGGCGAAGATATCCTGACGCTCTTCACGCGACTGGGTGAGCAGTTTGCCGAAGAATACGGCTGCGATGCACCAGAGGTCAGCGCGCAAGAGGCGGCACAACTGCTGCAAGCGCCGTGGCCGGGTAACGTGCGGCAGTTGATCAATGTGGCTGAGCGGGCCGTGTTGCAGAACCGTCGTGGCACAGGCTCTATTGCGTCGCTCTTGATGGCCGACACTGAAGAAATGAAGCCTGCAATGACGACTGAAGGCAAACCGCTCAAGGAATTCGTTGAAGCGTTTGAGCGTATGCTGATCGACAACACCATGCGCCGCCACAAGGGCTCGATCGTGTCCGTAATGGAAGAACTCTGCCTGCCGCGCCGGACCCTGAACGAGAAGATGGCGAAGTATGGCTTGCAACGGTCTGACTACCTTTAGATAAAGCAGGGACGGCCCCGGACCGCGCGGGGCCTATCCCGCCTTTGCATTGGTGTGGATGACCTCTCCATTTGCTAAAGGCCCGGCTCATGCTGCAAGCAATCGCTGCTTCCTGGAATGACCGTCTTTTACGGTTGGCGTTTCTGTCGATCACCCTGATGGGTGTCGCGGTGGCGGCCATCACGCCGTTCCAATCCGTCATTGGGATTGAACAGCTTGGGTTTTCGCGTGGTGCCTATGCATTGATCACGACAGTTGGTGCGCTGTTCAGCGTTACCGCCTCTGTCATGGTGGGGATCTACACCGACCAATCGGGCCGATACCGGAGCGTGCTGATCGTTTGCAATGTCGTTGGTCTGGTCGCTGCAGCTTGCGTGTTTGTCCTGCCGTCCAAGGCCACATTTGTCTTGGCCCATGTCTTTCTGTTTCCTATCGCGGCAACAACATTCACCCAGTATTTCGCGATGGCAAGTCTGGCGGCGAGCAATAATGCAAAGCTGGACAAGGACGTCAGCCTGTCGATGGTGCGCGCGGCCTTTGCGGGGGCCTTTGGGCTGACACCGCCTTTGATTGCAATCGCTGTTGCCGGTGGGATGGAGTTGACCGCCGTCTACGGCTTTTCGGCATTTATGAATGCAGTCGTACTCACCTTGATCATACGGACATGGCCGGTTGAGACGACATCGCTCAACCAGACTTCTGGTATTGGATTCTTTGTGGCGCTGAAAGAACTATCCAGCCCAGGTGTGCTGATCCGCCTTCTGCTGATCGCAGTTATCGTTGGGGTGAATGGGCTTTATAACATCCTGCTTGGCCTGCTGGTCCTTAACAACCTTGGCGGTGCAGCGGCCGATGTGGGTTGGTTCGCAGGCGGTGTCGCCTTGACTGAGGTGCCAGTGATGCTGCTGGCCGCCATGGCACTGCGCCACGTGACGCGAAGTGCCGCAATTCTGGTTGGCTGCGTTGTGTACTGCGGCTTTCTGGCGGGGTTTGCGGCATTGCCCGACATGGGTGCGGCGTGGTGGATGATCATTCCCGCCGGGATCGGTGCCGGTATCTTGTTGTCGGTCACGGTGGGTTATGTGCAAGACTTGGTTGCAGAACGGCCGGGTGCTGGATCATCGCTGGTGTCTGTGTCGCATTTTGGCGGTTCGATTTTTGCGGCGGGCGTATTCGCCGCCGCCGCGGGGTTCACCGATTACCAAGGTACGGCATGGCTGGGTGCTGCGATTGGCTTATCCGCAGGGGTCATGCTCTTCGCGATTGACGGTGGTCGGTTCCGCAACAGGGCTATCGGTGAGGTGTTCTAGAGACCCACAACTTTGCCGTGTGTGGATAGTTTGCACAATTGCCATTGTAAAACCGACCCTTCCTCTACTATGTATGAGACACGGATGTCCGCGCGTTGGTTGCGCGGTGCCATCCGATGAGATTCTCTGCGATGTATTTGGTCATCTATCAAAGCGTCGCAGCTGATTTGATCCTTATGGGTCAGAAGAACGCCCTTGGTCGCGCGGAAAACGCCGACCGGGCCATGAATGGGTCGCCATAGCGGGGGCCGGAGAGAAACGCGATGCAAAGCGCGCAAAACATGAGGCACGATGCAGCCGCCCCAAGGGGTGCTGGCACAGCCCGCGCGCAAATCGCCAACATCAGACATGTAACACGGACAACAGCGCCTCCCGGGGCGCCCTCGCGGTTATGTGCGAACGGACAAAATGCCAAAGAAAATGCTAATAGATGCCACACATGCGGAAGAAACCCGCGTTGTTGTGGTCGACGGAAACAAAGTCGAAGAATTTGATTTTGAAAGCCAGTTCAAGCGCCAGCTTGCCGGCAACATCTACCTCGCCAAGGTAACACGGGTTGAACCATCGCTGCAGGCAGCGTTTGTGGACTATGGCGGCAATCGTCATGGCTTCCTTGCCTTCTCGGAAATCCACCCTGACTACTATCAGATCCCGGTTGCTGACCGCGAAGCGCTGATCGCTGAGGAAAAGGCCTATGCCGAAAGCCTGAAGGCTGAGGCCGACGCCGAGGAAGAAAAGCCCAAACCAAAACGCCGTCGCCGCCGCGCGAAAGCCGCTGATGTCGCGACCGATGATGCTGTCATCACAGGCGAGGTTGAGACGCCTGAGGAAGAAACCTCTGGCGACATCGCGGGTATGGAAACCATTGATCTTGACGACAGCGAAGAGGGCAGCTCGCCCATGGAGCTGGTTGCTGAGACGCCCGTGGAAACGCCTGCCGCCGGTGAAGAAGATGATGATGATGACGACGATGAGGAACAGCCAAAAGCTGATCCGAAGTCCAAGGACGAAACCATCGAAAGTGTCGCTGAAGAAGACGACACCGATGACGTGCGCCCCGTGCGCAAGCCGCGCCCGAAACGCTATAAGATTCAGGAAGTCGTCAAGGTTCGCCAGATTCTCTTGATCCAAGTTGTGAAGGAAGAGCGCGGCAACAAAGGTGCTGCGCTGACGACTTACCTTTCGCTTGCTGGTCGCTACTGTGTTTTGATGCCCAACACCGCACGCGGTGGCGGGATCAGCCGCAAGATCACGAACGCTGCTGACCGCAAGAAGCTGAAAGAAATCGCCAATTCCATGACCGTGCCAGAAGGTGCAGGTCTGATCATTCGCACCGCCGGATCGCAGCGCACAAAGGCCGAGATCAAGCGCGACTACGAATACTTGCAACGTATGTGGGAACAGATTCGCGAGTTGACGTTGAAATCGACCGCACCTGCGAAAATCTACGAAGAGGGTGACCTGATCAAACGGTCGATCCGCGATCTTTATTCCAAAGAGATCGACGAGGTGATCGTGGCAGGCGAGGCGGGTTATCGCACCGCGAAAGACTTCATGAAGATGATCATGCCGTCCCACGCCAAAAACGTGAAGTTCTATACCGAACAGCTGCCGCTTTATGCCCGTTTTCAGGTTGAAGGCTATCTGAACGGCATGTTCAATCCGACCGTGCAACTGCCCTCTGGCGGCTACATCGTCATTGGGATCACCGAGGCATTGGTCGCCATCGACGTGAACTCTGGCCGGGCGACCAAGGAAGGGTCGATTGAGCAAACGGCGACGAAAACCAACCTTGAAGCCGCCGATGAGGTGGCCCGTCAGCTGCGCTTGCGTGACCTTGCAGGTCTGATTGTCATCGACTTCATTGATATGGACGAGCGTCGCAATAATGCCGCCGTTGAGAAGCGTTTTAAAGACAAGCTCAAGACAGATCGCGCCCGAATCCAGGTGGGCCGTATTTCGGGTTTTGGCCTGATGGAAATGTCGCGTCAGCGTCTGCGTCCTGGTATGTTGGAGGCCACAACCCAGATGTGTTCGCACTGTCACGGGACCGGTCTGTTGCGCTCTGATGATAACGTCGCACTTTCGATCCTGCGCGCCTTGGAAGAAGAGGGTGTGCGCGGTCGGTCCAAAGAAGTGCTGGTCAAAGCGCCGATTTCGATTGCCAACTTCCTGATGAACGGCAAGCGCGAACATATCGCGGATATCGAAGCGCGCTACGGCATGTCTGTGCGGATCGAATGCGATCCGACGTTGGTTTCACCTGACTTTGCGATTGAGAAATTCAAGACAGCGACCCGCATTGTGCCAGATGCAGCGCCATTCGTCAGTTCAGCCATCGGCATGGATGACGACGAAGATGACAACGCCGGCGTCATCGTAGACGAGGATGTGAGCGAAGACGCACCCGTCGAAGCGGCAGAGGACGAAGACCGTCCCAAGCGCAAGCGCCGTCGTCGTCGGCGTCGTCGGGGTGGTGCGAACAATAACGGTGAAAACCAGAACCAACAGTCAGATGCTGCGGATGGTGAAGCCGAAGCTGTGCCACAGGAGGCTGCGGCAGATGCACCAGTTGCTGAAGTAACCGAGAACGCTCCGGCACCTGAAGAAAAACCCAAGCGGACGCGTACCCGTCGTAAAAAGGCGGAGCCTGTGGCCGAAGACGCCGCTGAGACTGTTGTTGCGGAAGAGAAGCCCGCCGACGAGGTTGCGGACGAAAAGCCTGCGCCAAAAAAGCGTACCCGTCGTAAGAAAGCAGAGCCGGTTGCAGAGGCACCAGTGGCTGAAGCAACGGCGGTAGAAGCTGACAAGGACGCTGCTGCAGCTGAGGAAAAACCAAAGCCCAAGCGGCGCAGCCGTGCTAAGCCAAAGGCCGAAACTGCGCTTGTTGAGGCGGCAGCCGAGCCTGTGGTTGAGACTCCGGTGACACCAGAACCTGCGCCTGTGGCCGAACCAGCCCCTGCACCCGAACCCGTTGCTCAGGCTGAACCAGTTGCGGACAAGCCCAAGCGCAAGGGATGGTGGTCGCTGGGCCGCTAATGTCCGGCAGCGTTGTTATTACCGGGGGCTGCGGTTTTCTTGGCGCGGCGCTGGCCAAACGGATATCTGAAAATGGCGTGACGCTGCTGGGTGGGCAGCGTCTGACCGATCCGCAAATACATCTTTGGGATCAGCCGAATGCGCGCGTACCGGTTCTGCCCGGCACGACGTTCAATGCGATCAACATTGCAGATAATGACGCGGTCCTTGAAGCCATGCCAGAGGATGTGGCTTTGATCTATCATCTCGCTGCCGTCGTCAGCGGGCAGGCCGAGGCGGACTATGATCTGGGGATGCGCGTCAACTTGGGCGGCACCAACGCGGTGCTAGAGGCGGCGCGTGCAAAGCAGCCGGGTGTTCTTGTGATCGGTACGTCGTCGTTGGCTGTCTATGGCTGCAACCCGGTCGAGCCCCTGACAGAAGCCACACAAATCCAGCCACAAAATACCTATGGCGTGACCAAGGCGATGGCCGAACTGGTGATGGCAGATTACCGCAGGCGCGGCTGGGCTGATGCCCGCACGCTGCGCTTGCCCACAGTAACCGTGCGCCCCGGTAAACCCAATGCGGCGGCATCGTCGTTTGCATCCTCCATTATCCGCGAACCGCTTGCCGGTGTACCTGCGATTTGCCCGGTTGATCCTGAAATGGCGCTTTGGGTGGCTTCACCGGATGCCGCTGTTGCCGCTCTTTTGCATGCGCCATCTGTCCAGCAGGCTGATTGGCCCAGTTTTGGGGCGGTAAACGTTCCCGGCCTGCGTGTGCAGGTTCTGAGCATGATCGCAGCATTACGTGCGCGCGCCGGTGACGGCACGGCAGATCTCATCGAGATGACGCCGGATCAGCGGATCATTGATATCGTTGGGACGTGGCCGACGTTGTTCGATACGCGCCTTGCACAATCACTTGGGTTTGTAGGGGATGCCAGCTTTGACGAGATCCTCGATCAGGCTTTTTTGATGAAATAAAGTTGGCCGCTGGCCACTTCATCAGTTCCGATCAGTTCATGCCCCGATTCCGCGCAGAAGTGTGGGACATCGACAATTGCAGCCGGATCATCCGCCAAGACCCGCAAAACCTGACCAGAGGTCAGCGCCTGCAAGCGTTTGCGTGCCTTCAGAACGGGCAGGGGACAAAGCAGCCCTTTTGCATCAAGATCAGCGTCATAAGTCATAACACCGAGGTAGGGGCGATGTTTCATTTTGTCCACCAAGTTGTGACATCTTGGACCGTGACCTATTGCGCGTGCTGACATAGGTAGGGTGCGAAGGAAGACCCTTATGCTCGACACCGCCCTGATTTTTGATGCCGCTTTGCTGCCCGCAATGCTGATTGCGATGTTGGCGGGGATTCTGTCGTTCCTGAGCCCCTGTGTTTTGCCTGTTGTTCCGCCATACCTTGCTTACATGGGCGGCGTGTCCGTCAGCGAGATGGAAGAAACCAAGACCGCGCGCCGCCGTGTGTTTGTTTCGGCTGTTTTCTTTGTTCTCGGGCTGTCAACGATTTTCCTTTTGCTCGGCCTCGCGTTTTCGACGATGGGCCGGATGCTGTTGCAGGTGCAGGACTGGTTCGTGGTCGTTGCCGGCGCGCTGATCATGGTCCTTGGCGCGCATTTCGTGGGCGTCTTTCGGATCGGATTTCTGGACCGAGAATTGCGGGTGGACGCCGGCGATAAAGGCGGATCGGCCTTCGGTGCCTACCTTCTGGGTCTTGCTTTCGCTTTCGGATGGACGCCCTGCCTGGGCCCAATCCTTGGTGCGATCCTCAGCCTCGCCGCATCCGAGGCGGATGTGTCGCGCGGCACCATTCTGTTGGCGGTCTATGCGCTGGGTTTGGGCATTCCGTTTCTGCTTGTCGCTGCCTTCTTTCCGCGTTTGAAAGGTGTCATGAATTGGATGAAACGGCACATGGACCGGATTGAAAAAGTCTCGGGTCTGCTTTTGTGGACCGTGGGTTTGATGATGATGACTGGCCAATTTGCGGCATTCAGCTATTGGCTGCTTGAAAGGTTCCCAGCGCTGGCATTAATCGGCTAATCTGCGCCCGAGGCATCAGCAAGGGACGGCGATGAACGCGCAATCAAGGCAGGTCAGCAGACGGCGGGTTTTTCATATTCCCGGCTATGACCCAATGCACCCCCGCCGGTATCGGGAACTCTACCGCACGGAAGCTGCGGCACAAGCGCAGATCAGCGGGTATGAAATTGCGTTGAAGGCGGAAACCTCGGACGATTCCTTTCGGTGGTCTGTGGGCGCCCGGATTGATGGCCAACCGGTGCTTAGCCAAGTCGACGTTCTTGTCTGGTCCGACATCGTGCGCAGCAGCATGGCACAGTCGATCCCCGCGACCTATTGGCAGCTTTTGCAGACATCGTGGCTCTATATCAGGACCGGGACACTGCGGCGTCTGATGTGGATGCGCAAAGGCCCGGTCATCGCGGCCCTGTATCCGGTTGTGATGCTGCTGGCCCAGTTGATCGGGGCGATCCTGCTTGGCGCATTCTTGGGTGGTCTTGTTGAGCGCCTGCTATTGGGCGCGGTAGGCTTGGTCGGCGTAACAGAGGGCGCTGTTTTTCAAGCGATTGCATGGATCGCTTGGGGTATCAAATGGGCCTTATTGATTGGCATCACCATTTTCTTGCTGCGCTGGTTCAAGGCGCGCGACAACAAGCTTTTTGCCTACTACCTGATGCATGACTACGCCTATTCGGCCCAACTGCGTGGAGAAAACCCGCCAGAGCTTGAGCAACGGATGGCGGTCTTCGCGGACATTATTGCAGGCGCTCTGGCAGAGGATGTGGATGAGGTACTTGTCGTTGGCCATTCATCTGGCGCACATCTTGCGGTGTCGATCATTGCTGACGTGATCCGCGCAGGGCACATGCGCGCCGATGGTCCGCAGCTGGCGTTTTTGTCGTTGGGGCAGGTTGTTCCGATGGTGTCTTTCCTGCCGCGTGCAAGGCGTCTGCGCAGCGATCTGGCGTTTCTGGCCACGCAGAGGCGGCTGACATGGGTGGACGTGTCAGCCCCCGGCGATGGGTGTTGCTTTGCGCTTTGCGATCCAGTCGCGGTGACCGGCGTGACGCCGCCTGGAAAACAGTGGCCACTGGTGATTTCGGCGGCCTTTACCCAAAGCCTGTCACCAGCGCGCTGGAAGGCACTGCGTTGGCGGTTTTTCCGGCTGCATTTTCAGTATCTTTGCGCATTCGATCAGCCAAAGGACTATGATTACTTTCAGATCACCGCCGGGCCGGTTTTGCTTGCGGATCGTTATGCGGGGCGTAAGCCATCAGGGTCGCGGATCGACATTCCTGTATCCAACTACACGTCGCTCATGCCATGACGCCGCTGCCGCCTAAGCCAGCATCGCGGCCCGAAAAAGTATCGCTTTGGCGCTATATGCACCTGTTTCGCGCCGATATCCTCTCTGCGCAGCCAGCCAAACTCTACCGTGCGTGGATGGCTGAGTTTCGCACGCCTTTCTTTCAAAGCTACCTGATCAATGACCCTGATCTGATCAAACAAGTGCTGATAACGAACCCTGACGCCTTTCCAAAGTCCGACCGGATCGGCGCTGGGTTGCGGCCCTTGCTGGGTGACAGCGTGTTCCTGACCAATGGCGAGACATGGAAGCGTCAGCGGCGCATCATTGATCCTGCGTTTGAAGGCGGGCGCCTGCGCGATACCTATCCCGGTATCCGCGATGCCGCTGATGCAGGTGTGGCGAGGCTTAGCTCAGGCACCGGTGGCGTGCCGCAAGAGATCGAGGCGATCACCAGCCATATCGCGGCTGACGTGATATTTCGCACGTTATTTTCGATCCCGATTGAGGATGAAACCGCACAGGAGGTGTTTGAGGCATTTCGGGCCTATCAGCGCACACAGCCGATCCTGAACCTTGCCGCTTTTGTGCGTGGTCCTGCGTGGATGCCACGCTTTTTCCGGTCCGAGACGCGGGCCACAGCAAAAAAGATCCGTGCATTGATCACCAAGCTGACAGAAGAGCGTTTGGCGCTGATTGCAGCAGGTGATGCGCCCGATGATCTGGCCACGAAAATCATGACAACAAAGGACCCTGACACAGGCGAGACCTTCACTGTGGAGGAGATGGTTGATCAGGTCGCGATCTTCTTTCTGGCAGGGCATGAAACTAGTGCGGCTGCGCTATCATGGGCGCTTTATCTGCTGGCGCTTTACCCAGACTGGCAAGACAAGTTGGCAAAAGAAGCCGCGACTTTCAGTGGGGACTTCGCCGATCTGTCCCAGCTCAAGCAGACCCGGGATGTATTTCGCGAAACGCTCAGGCTTTATCCTGCCGTGCCGATGATGGTGCGCGAAACGGTGAAACCAGAGGTGTTTCGAGGGCGTCACCTCAAACCCGGCGCTCAGGTGGTTGTCTCACCCTGGCATCTGCATCGCCACACGCGACTGTGGGACAATCCAGACGGCTTTGATCCGGGGCGGTGGGACACCGAAAATGGCAAAGCCTGTGCGCGTGATGCGTATCTGCCGTTTTCTGCGGGGCCGCGCATCTGCTCTGGCGCGGGGTTTGCCTTGATCGAAGGGGTGGTTGTACTGGCGCGATTGCTGCGCGCCTACGAATTCAAGGTGGTTGCAGGGCGCGAACCGGTGCCTGTGGCGCATCTCACGGTGCGCGCAAAGGCAGGGATCTGGCTGCGAATCGGCCCCCGAAAGGGCTGATTTGTTTCCAATCTGCTCACAGACTGGGCGATTCGGACTTATTTTTGGACAAGTTGAAACGGGTTGCCGCGACGTATTTGATGCCAATTTTGTGAGCGGATTCTTGCAAGTTATTGAAAAATATAGGCTTAAGGCAGGTTTTGTATTGTTTTTTAAAAAAGGCACAATTGCGGGGGCGCCCACATTGTGCCATACCAACATTAACAAGTTGATCGGCTCGATAGGGGAGGCCTAAGTTCAAATGACCATTTCGCTTCCAGGTTCATCAGGAAAAGGCCTTACAGGTCTCTTTAAGCGTAAAAAGTCCACGACGTCGGCAAGGCCAACTGCGAAAAAGCAATTGGACGGCACACAGGTCGCGAAGCTTTTTGATAAAAAGGCACGAACTACGAAACCAATTCGGCCAGCAAAGCTAAGCGAAACCGAAAAGAACGCGAGCGCGCAACTGTCGAACTTGCGCGGCGCTCTTTACGCTGACGACTGATTTTGCGCGAGCGTATGCTCTAGCACATAAATCCTAATCGCTGACGCAAGCCCGAGATCACCTCGGGCTTCATCTATTTTGGCGGCAAGCCCGTTGATGGTTTGCCCCTCCGCTTCTGCGATATTGCGAAACGCATCCCAAAAAACATCTTCAAGAGACACGCTGGTGCGGTGACCGCGCAGGGTTAGCGATCGTTTGACAGGGCGGCGGTGTGCCATCAGTCGTCTTCGAATTTCAGTTGTGACAGCCGGTCGCTGGCTTGGGCGTTGCGGGCGGCATCAAGCACCTTTTCGGCCTTTGTGCGACCAAAGCGGATGGCATTTTCATCCGCTTTGGCTTTCGCTTCGGCGCGTGTGCGGGCCTTTCGCGCTTGGTTCAGGTTAGTCGGCTTCATTTGGGACCGATCATGTCCTCTGGCCGCACGACCTTGTCGAATGTTGCCTCATCCACAAAGCCCAGCTTGATCGCTTCTTCCTTCAGCGTCGTGCCGTTCTTATGCGCTGTCTTGGCAACGGTCGTTGCGTTGTCATAGCCGATTGTGGGCGCGAGTGCCGTCACGAGCATAAGCGATTCCCGCATCAGCTTTTCGATCCGGGTACGATCGGCTTGGATGCCGACAACGCAGTTGTCGGTGAAGGTGACAGAGGCATCACCCAAAAGTTGCATAGATTGCAGCACGTTATAGGCCATCATTGGTTTCATAACGTTCAGCTCAAAATGCCCCTGTGACCCTGCAAAACCGACGGCGGCGTCATTGCCCATGACATGCGCGCAAACCTGCGTCAGTGCTTCAACCTGCGTGGGGTTAACTTTGCCGGGCATGATGGAGGAACCGGGTTCATTTTCGGGCAACATCAGCTCGCCCAGACCGCAACGCGGGCCAGAGCCCAACATGCGCACGTCAGCGGCGATTTTATAAAGGCTGGCGGCAACCGTTTTCAGCGCACCGGACATTTCGACCAATGCGTCATGGGCGGCCAGCGCCTCAAACTTGTTAGGTGCTGTCACGAAGGGTAGGCCGGTGATTTCCGCCATATGTGCCGCGACTGTTTCGCCCCAGCCTTTTGGTGTGTTCAAACCAGTCCCGACCGCCGTGCCGCCTTGCGCCAGTTCGTAAACTGCCGGCAGGGCGGCTTTGATCCTGCGGATGCCCATCGCGACCTGATGGGTGTAGCCGGAAAACTCCTGTCCCAATGTCAGCGGTGTTGCGTCCATTGTATGAGTGCGCCCGATCTTGATGATATCGCCAAACTCGATCTGCTTTTGTTCGAGCACAGCGTGCAGCTTGGCCAGCCCGGGCAACAGTACATCATGGGCCGTCATTGCGACCGCGATATGCATAGCTGTCGGAAATGTATCGTTTGAGGATTGTCCCATATTACAATGGTCATTTGGGTGCACGGGGTCCTTTGACCCAATGGTGCCACCAAGCATTTCAATCGCGCGGTTTGATATCACCTCGTTGGCATTCATGTTCGATTGGGTGCCAGACCCGGTCTGCCAAACGACCAGCGGAAAGTGATCATCCAGCTTGCCAGCAACGACTTCGGCGGCGGCCGCAATGATTGCATCGGCTTTTTCAGCATCCAGCTTGCCGCGCTCTTTGTTGGCGATCGCGCAGGCCTGTTTGATCACACCCAGACCACGCACAATCGCGACCGGTTGCTTTTCCCAACCGATCGGGAAATTCATGATCGAACGCTGCGTTTGTGCGCCCCAATACCGGTCGCTTGGCACCTCAAGGGGGCCAAAGCTGTCAGTTTCTGTGCGTGTGTCGGTCATGATGATCCCCTTCGGCTGTGTTACCTTGACCTATAGGCAGCGGGGGGATGATCCGCAATATCGCAAAGGATCCGGCGGCGACTCTATCTACTTGCGGAACTGGTCTAGGCTGACGACCTCGGCCTCTTTTGGTGCGTCGTCTTTGTCTTCTTCGGGTTCGACCATTTCATCCATCGGCGCTTCTTCGACATCGTCGTCTGTTTCTTCATCCTCGTCCTGCGTTTCAAAACGCAGGCCAAATTCGACGGATGGATCAACAAATGTCTTGATCGCGTCATAAGGGATATAAAGCGTCTCGGGATTGTCGCCAAAGTTCAGGGTAATCGTGAACCCTTCGCCTGTGACATCCAGATTATCGAACCAGTGCTGGATGACGACAGTCATTTCACCGGGATAACGGTCCGACAGCCAATCGGCGATTTCGACATCCGGGTGCATCGTATCGAATGTGATGAAGAAGTGGTGTTGCCCCGGCAGCCCGTCTTTCTGGATATCTGTCAGAACCTCTTGGATCAGCCCTCGCATGGCCCGGTGCATCAGGTTTCCGTAGTCGATGGTGCTGGTCACGGTGCAGGTCCCCTCAAGTCATGTAACCACCATAAGGGATTCGATGCCGGTTAAAAGGGGGCGCGTCAGATCGCGCCGGTTGCTAGGCCTGCGCACAGGCTGAGTGCTGCCGAAATGAGCAGAACAAGGGGCAGGGGCCAGTGTCGCCATAGCAGCAAGATGCCGGTGATTACCGCCAGACCAATCGCAAGTGGTTGGAATGTCGCAAGGTTTGGCCAAATTGTCTGTATTGGGCCAAGCGTAACACTGTTCACCTGCTGGAAAAACACATGGTATGCAAACCAAAGGGACAGGTTTGCAATGACCCCCACGACAGCGGCAGTGATCGCGGCCAAAGCCCCTCGTAAACGGGGGCGACCGTCAAGCCAGTCTATCAAAGGGGCGCCGGCAAATATCCATATAAAGCAGGGCACAAAGGTCACCCATAGTGTCAGCGCGCCCGCAATCAGTGCCAGATGCGCCCCGCCTTCGGCAAGCCCTGCGATCATCGCGACAAACTGCGTGACAAGGATCAGCGGCCCCGGCGTCGTTTCGGCCAGCCCCAGTGCGTCCATCATTTGGGGTGTGGTCAGCCATTCATAGGATACGACGACCTCTTGCGTCATATAGGCCAGCACCGCATAGGCGCCGCCAAAGGTGACAACCGCAAGAGTCGAAAAGAAGATGCCGACGTCTTGAAGGAACGTATTGCCTGTCAGTGAGATCAGGCCAAAGGGGGCGGCCCAGATCAAGGCTCCGACAGCGATGATCCTCAGGCTACCCCGCAGGCTGCCGGTTGGGTTGGTTGGCGTGCTCGCTTCTCCGGGTGTCCCAAGCGCGCCGATGATGGCGGCGATTGCGATGACAAGCGGGAAGGGGAGTGCGAATAAGAACAGTGCGATGAACGCCGCCGCCGCAAGGACAAGGTGTTGTGTCTTGATCAGGGCGCGTCGGGCGATTTTCAGTAACGCCTCGATGACGATGATCACGACTGTTGCTTTGACGCCCAGAAACATGGCCTGCACGACCGGCAGATTGCCATAAGCACCATATGCCAAGGCCAGCACCATGATCACAAGCGCACCCGGCAGCACGAAAAGCCCGCCGCCGATCAGTCCACCGACGATCCCTTGTCGTTTCCATCCGGCATATGTGGCCAGTTGCATGGCCTCGGGGCCGGGCAGCAGCATGCAAAAGGACAGTGCACGCAAAAACTGTTCTTCACTCAGCCAGTCCCGATTTTCGACCAGTTCCTTATGCATCAGGGCAATCTGGGCCGCAGGTCCACCAAAGGACAAAAGCCCGATGCGGCCAAAGACGCGGATCAGTTCGCGGGTCATTCCTTGCGCCCCGCTGGCCAGTCGTGGCCTTCGTCCTGTCCATCGCGCGCCCAACGATAAAGTGCATCATAGATCAGCATGCCCGCCTCTAGCTGTTCTGTGTCATCGCGAAACATCCGGGACAGGCCGACCGAGACCGCCAAAAGACCCGCCGCTTGCGGGGCAAGGTCATGCCTGTTGGTGTCAGCTGCGCGAACCACCGTGGCAAGCATATCAAGGGCGGGATGGGTAAGCCCGAAGACCGCTATCATCTTGTCAAAGGTGCAGAGGTCACCCTCGTGGCTCCATGTTCCACCCGCGATGTCAAAAGCGGTGGCATTGAAACGGTCGGCAACGCCTACGACGGAAGACGGGGGCACGAAAAGAAATTCTGCCGTAGGATCAATAAATCGTCGGATCAGCCATGGGCAGGCGATCCGGTCAATCTTGGGGCGATGCCTAGTCATCCAAAGCTTGCCAGGGATCTTTTCGGCAGGCACGCGGGGCAGCTTTGCGTCTTTCCATGCCTCATTACCTCCCGTCACGATTTGCGCGTTGAAGCCGCGCGCGCGCAGGTGTGCTGCCACACCTTGTGACAGTTTCAGGCCTTGATGACAGGTGATCACGACGTCTCTTTCGTCAAGACGCGCAATAAGACTGTCCATATCGGTGTGCGGATGCCGAAACGCAGTTGGAACGAGATGCGGATCTTCTGCAAAGTCATCGTCAATACAAACATCAACAATCACGGGGCATTGCGACGTTCCGATCAATCGCATGAGGATGGCGGGGGAAATTTCGTTGAAGGCAGCCATGATGCATCCTTTCTGAAGGTGTCAGGGGATGCGATGCTTTGGCCGGGGCCTCACGGGGTGTTCGCGGGACCCCATGCGTCTTGATGCGAAATTATGGGCCAAGGGTCAAGCCTAGCCAAAGATGCGGCTGATCTCGCGTAGGATCTTGGCACGGATGGTTTGCGGGTACTCGCGGTGGGTGCGCGCTGTCATAACAAACCCGTTACGGGTAATGACCGCACCACGATAAAAGTTCGTTATGGCCAGACCCATCGATTCAATCGCGATACCGTTGATGGTCACACCTGCGCGTTCAGCGGCATTGCGTGCAGCGCGTACGTCTGTGCCGCCATTCGGTGTGCCATCGCCCGAAACATCAATCACCTGACGGTTGCAGTCAGGCACCTGATCAAACAAACCCAGCGAGAACCAGATCGCCTCGGCCGGGGCGGTATCTGATAGAACAAAGGCACGTTCCATCAGGCGGGCTTTCTGCGCAAAACCTTGAACATCCAGCGCCGTGCGCATCTGCGTCCATGGGATTGAGACAGTTTGCTTGTCCACGCCAGACCATTGCACGACAGTCAGGTAGTTTTCGCCAGCGACCATCGTTTCAACAATTTCAGGATCGCCCAGCGCATCTGCCAGCCCGTCTGTTTGCAGGCGATACTCGGCGACATCAATGGAGTTGGAAACATCAATTGTCAGGATCAACGCGGTATCGCAGGCCCTTGCGGCTACCGGGGCGAATGACACCATGAAAGCAAACACAAATCTTATCATCAGCTTATGGTGCGCAGAGCGGTTTGCCATTGCAAGACACAACCGTGTGGTCGCCTAACAAATGTGCATTTTATATGAGGGAAAGTGCAGGTTTCTGTTGCCAGGTACCTGCGGACCCCGCCTTAGGTCGCAAAACCCAAGGAGTTAAGGTTCGATATTAGGCACAGCTTACGCTGCGACTGCCATCGGTGCATTGTTGTCATTTGCAACTATACAATTTGTACCGATAACGGTGGTAACTCACCGAGACAAAGCTTACCCCTTTAGACGTTCGTCGATCCTATTTCGTCCCCATAGCCCCCAAATGAAGGGTGTTTGGTGGAGACGCCGGGTACCGCCCCCGGGTCCGATCCGCTTATTACGAGCGCGTTTATGTCCATAGTCCCGAAGGACAAATGAGACATAAGCAACATCTTCGACTCCTGCAAGGGGATGATCAGTTCGCGTAAAGCGCGACTCAGATTCAAGATCGGTTATCTTAATGAAACAATGGCAAAATCCTTGTGGGATTATCCATAAATTGCTGCGGTGAACAAAACCTGACTCAGCAAAATTATTGTAAAATGGCATCTCTCAGCACCCGGTTACGTGGCGGCAGCGTAATTTGCTTGCGTTTCGGTGGGCGTGTGAGCAATGTTAGTTCTGCCAGAAGTAAATAGTAATGAGGGTCAGATGTTTCCAATCACCAAATGCGCCGCACGACGTGTCCTGACAAATGTATCAGCTGCGGCACTGATGCTTGCAACACCTGCAATGGCAGAAGAAGTCACGCTTCGTTCAACTGATGGCAACATTGAGATAACGGGTGATCTGATTTCGGCTGGCGATGATGCTTATATCGTCAATGTCCCTGATATGGGTCAATTGCGTATCACCAGATCGACCGTCACATGCGATGGCCCCGGATGCCCGGAGGCCGCACCGACGCGTCTTCCTGCCGACCTGGTCATGGTCGGATCCGACAACGTTGGCGAAGATCTGATGCCACTGGTGATGGAGCCCTTTGCAGAGCTTCTGAACGCAACCGTATCAGAGCCGATTGAGTTTCCTGATGACATTGCACAGTATGTTTTCACGCCCATCGGTGGTGGCGATCCGTTCGTCATGGAAGTCGAGTCGAACGATTCCGAAATCGGATTTGACCGGCTGATCGAAGGCACTGCTGACATCGCCATGGCCTCTGGGCCGCCTGACGCAAACCAGGTTGCAGCACTCGCCGCACAGGGGCGAGGCGACCTGTTTGATCCGGCGCAAGAGTATATTGTTGGCGTCGACTCAGTTCTGATGACGGTGCATACAAGCAACCCCGTTGACGAGCTTTCGCGCCAAGAACTCGTTGGGATCTACACGGATCAGATCACCAACTGGTCGCAAGTCGGCGGCCCAAACCTCGCAATCATGCCCGGCGCGCGCGACGGGGGTTCCGCCCGTAGAAACTTTGAAAACTGGGCTTTTGGCGCGGAACGTGACCTATCACCCGGGACAGCTGAACTGGACCGTGGCCGCGATATGCGGGAATTCGTTCAGGACAACCCTGGTGCAATTGGGTATTCCATCAGCGATAACGTCGGTGACACCAAGCCGATTGACCTTGTTCTAGATTGTGGCGTTGTGACAGAAGCAACACCATTCAAAAGCAAGGCAGAAGAGTATCTGCTTGGCCGTCGCATCCGGCTTTACATCGACAACCAGAACCCAAAGCCTGAGGTGCGCCAGTTGGTGAATTTCATGATTTCACCAGCTGCGGACGAATATGTGGCTGAGTCGGGGTACTTCAGCCTCGGGCTTGTTGAGGACGATCGTGCGCTGGCCCGCCTGATGGATGCGGCTTTGATCGGGCAACCTGCACGCATTGGTCAAGCCGCCCGCAACGATATTATAAATGAACTGGTGAGCGCGGACCGATTGTCTTTGACTATTCGTTTTGACACGGGTGAGTTTGCGCTTGATAGCAAAGCACTCCGCGATATCGACCGTCTGGTGGATTATATGGCGCGGCCTGAAAATGCCGACCGTGAGTTCATTTTCGTCGGATTTGCTGATATTGTTGGTGACTATGCCTACAACGTGCAGCTCTCACGCAATCGTGCGGCCGAGGTTCTGCAACGTGTGCGGACCCATCCTGATGCTGGCGCACTGCGCGGCTTGGACATGAAAACGGTTGGATTTGGCGAAGCCGCACCTGTGAGCTGCAATGACAACGACTTTGGTCGGTCACGGAACCGCCGGGTTGAGGTTTGGGTGCGGTAGACACCTTTACACTGAATAAGCTAAAGGGGCGGCGCAGGCTGCCCCTTTTTCGTTACCGATTCACGTTCCTGATTTAGAGGTTGAGCAGAATTGCCGGAATGCCCACGGCTGCTTCGACCACGAAATAGATCCACTTCTTGCGGCTGGCCCCATCCACCATGATTGATGTCAATCGTCCCGCAGCAGCCCCCGACCAGCAGAACCCCAGCATGACATAGGCCTCCGGCGTGCCCAAGATCAGAGCGCCAATTCCCATTCCGACAAACAGACATCCTGCAGACGCGCGCACCTCTGACATGCCCATGGTGGTGTCGCCCATCTGTAGATCAAGCGCGCCAAGTGTATAGCGTGGCGCCAGCCAGCCAAAACAGCCCAGCCCGATGCTGAGGATTGCGAAGATGATGTTGATGATGTCCATTGGGCGGCCTTTCTGGTTGCCTGCCTCTAGATGGCGCGGGCTTGCAGAAGATCAATGGACCTGTTTATGAGGCCTGTGAATACTGTGCGGCGATATCGCTGAACCCGTCGTAGCGTTGCGCAATGATCCGCGTCAGGGCGCGCCCAGCATGCGTGATCCGCAACCCCGTACCCGTGGCCACGACATAGCCTGCAAAGTCTTCCAGGATCGCCGTGTGGATCGGCCCCAAAGAGCGCGCGTTGGGATGGGTGTCCAGCGTCTTGAGATCAATCTTAAAGTCGCACATCAGCATGTTGATTGCCGCAGCGCGTAACCTGTCATCGGCGTTCATTTCATAACCGCGATGGCCTGACAAAACCCCGGCCTCAACCCGTTCGATGTATGCGGCAGTGGCCGATGCATTCTGAACATAGCCTTGCGCGAATTGCGAAATGGATGACGCGCCGATGCCGATCAGCGTTGGGCAGGTGTCATCGGTGTACCCTTGAAAGTTGCGACGCAGATGGCCGTTTTTGGCAGCAATGGTCAGGCTGTCGTCTGGCTTGCCGAAATGGTCGATCCCAATGGCGTGATAGCCGCTGCCGGTAAAGGCCTGGGCGGCCTGACGGGCCAAGTGATAGCGCTCTTCTTCGCCCGGCAAAGCGTCATTGCGGATAAGTCTCTGCCGTTTTGAGAATGTGGGCACATGGGCATAGCCGAACAGGGCGATGCGGTCGGGATCCAGCGCGCGTACTTTCGCGATCGTATTGGCCAGCTTGGCAGGCGTTTGATGCGGTAGGCCATAGACCAGATCCGCATTCAGGGAAGTGATGCCAGCGGCGCGCAGGCTGTCGACGCAGGCACGCGTTTCAGCAAAGCTTTGTTTGCGCCCGATGGCCTCTTGCACATCAACTGCGAAGTCCTGAATGCCGATGCTGGCGCGGGTCATCCCCATTTCGGCCAATGCTGCGATTTTGGCGTCATCCACCAACGTTGGATCAATCTCGACCGAGAAACTGAAATCGGGGGCAGGCGGGATCACGTCTTTGACGGCCTGCGCCAACGCGCGGATCATATCAGGTGGCAGGATCGTAGGCGTGCCACCGCCCCAATGCATCTGCCCCATCGTGACGCCTGTCGGTAGCGTGGCGCGCAATAGCTCAAGTTCGTTCTTCACAACCCGCAGATAGTTCGCGACCGGCTTGAGCGTTGTTGTCCCTTGCGTCCGGCATGCGCAAAACCAGCAAAGACGCTCGCAAAACGGAATATGGATATAGACCGACACAGGCGTAGCTGGATCAAGTGCTTTGAGGCAACTGACCTGAAAACTCGCACCTGTCTGCGGGGAGAACGCAGTCGCCGGCGGGTAACTGGTGTAGCGGGGGACGCGGGCGTCAAAAAGGCCCGTGCGACGAAGGTTTGCGAGGTGTTCCATGCATCTGTTTTGACAGAATGCCGCATGGGGTTTCTTGCGCCAGATCAAATGGCGCAAGAATTCTTTGTGTGTATCAACTGAGCTGATTGATAAAACAGGCCGAGATTTCAGCGACCTGCTCGGGCGTATTGTCGCGCCGGAAGAATGTTTTGAAACCTGTTTCCGGGAACATCAAATAGGTCTGGGTAGAGTGATCAACGAGGTAGAACTCTGGGTCGTCGTCCTGTGCGCGATAGTAGGTCTTGTAGGCTTGACTGGCTGCTTTCACCTGCTCAGGCGTGCCTGTCAGCCCGATCATGTCTTCGTGGAAGTTATCCGTAAAGTCGCGCACGACTTCGACGGTATCGCGCTGCGGATCGACCGAGATAAAAATCGTACCAAGGTCAAGCCCTTGTTCTTCCAGCATATAAGCGGCCTGCGCATTGCGTGCGCTGTCCAGCGGACAGACGTCGGGGCAGAACGTATAGCCAAAGTAGACCAGTGTGGGTTTCGTGATTACGTCGGTGTCTGTGACCGTTTCACCCGTCTCTGACACCAGCTCAAACGGACCACCGATGGCGCTTCCGGCTACGGCGGTATCGCCACAAGGATTTGGCATCGCGTTCTGGGACTGCCACGTATAGGTGCCGATGGCAGCAGCGGCTGCGAGGGTCGTGGTCCCGAAGATGACAGCTTTCATAAGTGTCTCCTTTCAAATGGGCGTTTCTGTATCAGTTGCTGTGCGCAGCCATATCGCGTTTCACGACGTTGAACAGCACTTCAACCTCGCCAGCTTGTTCAAAAATCAGTGTGGCGGGCACGGTTTCACCTTCCTCCAGTGGGTCGCCCTGAAGTCCCATGAACATCACATGCAAAGCACCGGGCTCCAACACGACAGTTTCGCCAGCAGGCACGTCGATGCCGTCGATATGCATCATTTTGGCGACCCCATCCGTAAACTCTGTTGTGTGGATTTCAACGCGCGGGAAATCGGCCTCGACGCCGACCAAGCGGTCGTCCGTGGTACCTGTGTTGGTAATCTGCATAAAGCCGCCGCCGGCCATCGCAGAGGGTGCGGTTTCAAAAGCCTTGGCGTCTGTGATCGTGATCACGCTTTCAGCGACGGCTGTGGTTGCGGACAAGGTGAGAAAGGCCAGTACGGCCAAAGATATACGTTTCATTATGTTTGCTTTCGGTGTCGCAGATGCATGTCTGCGGTGATCTGAGAGGGTGAAAAAGTGGTCAGATCAGCCGAAAAGGGGGTGCGCGCGCAGCGTGGGCGTAGGAGCGTATTGCGGTCTGTTGCTGGGCTTCTTGAACAGGCCAATAGATGCCGCCTTCAACCTGTATCGTGGTAGCAGTGAAAGCAGGTGGCGGCACTGCGCAGCCAAGTGCAATAACGCAGGCCATGCATGTCGCAGCGGATGTCAGCGGTGCGCCACCGTCAGCACATAAGTCAGCCCAATCACCGCCAGCCAGCACATAGGCCTGCGCTTGTGCCTGATCCTGTGGCGAAAGGATACGGTGCCCAAAGCTGGACAGCGTCAGCGCGATCAGGACGCAAAGCGATATGACCGCCCGGTGGATCATGCCGCAGCCCGCAACGTGGCGCGTACATATTTTGCGGCCGACCGGTAATGGCTTGGTCCTGCCGCTTCGGCCCAGCGGCCGGGGGTCCATTTGTTATTCGCACCTTTCATCGGGCCGCCGTAGAGGTCGGCGTCGCTATGCGCGTCGATAAAGGCGATCAACTCGTGATAGCTGTCCTGCAGCATCTTCTGTACGTCATCCCAATTCAGATTTGCCTGCGATTGACGCAGGTCAGCGTTATAGCGTTTGAGGTCGTTCCATTTATACCCTTCAGCGGGAAAGAACACCTGCTTTCCCGCTTGTCCATCCGCATACCAGCCAAAGAAAAGCTGCGTCCAGTGGGCACGATGTCCGATGACGTCCTTGATGCAGGTTTCATCATATGGTGCGGCAGCTTGGGCTGCGGTCACATTCTCAAGAATGCCTGATAACTTATTGAATTCTTTCTCGGTTACGATGCGAAGGTCAGATTTGTTAGTCGCGGCTGGCATAGGGTGTTCCTTTCTGTCGCACCTAATCTATCTGATTCACCCTGTTGGATTTTGATGTAGATCACGACGTCGGCAGATTATCCGCGCTTGGCCTGTCGCTTGGCGATGACGTCCTGTGCAAGCTCTTGCGTATAGGCCGCAAGAGCCGCCAAATGCGCATCGGCGGCATGGGCGTCCTGTGCCTCAATCGCGTCAGCGATACTGGTGTGCAGGGCGACAATCTTTTCGCGGGACCGGGCGCTGAAGGTAATCATGTTCATTAATGGCTGCATCGCCTCGACAGCACCAGCCAATTGATAGGACAACACCGGGTTTCCAGCCGCGTCCACCAGCGCGCGGTGAAAGGCCACGTCAGAGGCGCAGAATGCTTCATCTGTCAGACCGGGCTGCTGCTGGCGGTGCGTTTCGGCGCGCATGGTGGCAAGGTGATCAGCCGTGCGGCGTTCCGCAGAAAGGGGTGCGCAGGCACGTTCCAACGCATAGCGTGCCTCACATGCGGTGGCGAAACTGATCTCATTCATCGACAAAAGCAGGGTTGAGGTGGTGATCTGTTGCCCGTAGGCGTCCTCGAATTTCAGCCGATTGACGAAGGCACCACCGGTCGCGCCGCGTTGGGTGCGGATCAGGGATTGCGCGGCAAGGCGTTTTAGCGCCTCGCGCACCGTTGGGCGGGACACCTCGAACTGATCGGCAAGCTCGGCCTCTGATGGCAGACGCTCATCCACAGGCAGTGCACCCGAAATAATGGCATCACGTATCGCCTTGGCGATTTGGGCAGAGAGGTCTGCGCGGTTTTTGGGATCAATTTTCATTTGTCAGACAATTAAACGTCTGACATATGATTGCGCAAGTCTTGAGTCGCACTTTGCCGTTTGGGAGGACCGCTTGTCGCACTTGATCCGATCATCGCTTTGGCTGGCCTTTTTTGGCGTGATCTTGGCGTCATGGTGGATCTTGTACATGATGGCGATCGACATGGACCTTGATCTGTTGGGGCGTCCCGGGCCGATGGGGCAGGCGATGGCCGCTATGAACCCGCGCATGCCGATGGATATGCCGATGGCACGCTTTGGTCCGCTGTTTGCGATGTGGGCCATTATGATGGCGGCGATGATGCTGCCGACATTGGTGCCGACGCTGACAACTTACGAACGGTTGATGGTCAGTGCGGATGGGACGCGTGCAGGATGGTTAGGCGTTTTGCTGGGTTATTTCATCGTCTGGGTGGGTTTTGCTGCCGTGATCGCGACCGTACAGCTGGCGTTGCTTTTTGGCGGTGTCATTGATATGCTTGGGATAGCGCCGATGTGGTTATCAGCTATTTTGCTGATCGTTGTCGGGGCTTTCCAATTCAGCCGCGTGAAAGAAGTCTGCCATGGCGTGTGCCATGCGCCGATGACCTATTTCCTTGGCCATTGGAAGACCGGATTTACCGGTGGTTTGCGGATGGGGCTAGGACTTGGTGCCTTCTGTGTCGTGTGCTGTTGGGGCTTTATGGCCCTTGGCTTTGTCGGCGGCGTGATGAGCCTGGCTTGGATGGGGTTGGCGACTTTGTTGATGGTCTTCGAAAAACTGCCCGATATCGGGCATCGTGTAATCAAGCCAACGGGCGTGGTTCTTATCGCTGCCGGTTTGGGTTTGGCAATTTTCTAACGAAAGGGACGAGATATGGCTGAGAAAAAACGCGCACCCGCAGATCGGTTGCCGATCTCGCAGCGGATTGATCAGCGGATGGAAAGCAATCCGCTGCGCCGCAAGATGAAACCGACCGAATGGGCGATCAAAGGCGAGTTGTTCCTGAATTGCTCGTGCACGGTGTTTTGTCCCTGTGTCGTCAGCCTTGGCGCGCATCCACCCACGGAAGGGCATTGTCATGCATGGATGGCGATTGCCATTGATGAAGGACACTTTGAAGGCGAAGACCTGTCGGGTCTGAACGTTGGTCTGCTGGTCGATATTCCGGGCCGCATGGCCGAAGGGAATTGGAAAGTGGCGGCTTATGTTGACGAACGTTCAACACAGAAAGCCTATAACGGTATCCTGAAAATCTTTAGCGGTGCGGCGGGCGGGACCACGGGTCTGTTCACCATGCTGGTATCCGAGATCATCGGGGCCGAACGCGAAAAGGTCGAGATTGTCCGCGAAGGCACCAAGCGCGGCATCTATATCGGGCGCAAGATCCAAGGCGAGATTGAAATGATGGCTGGCAAAGATGCCGATCATCCCGTCATGGTCAGCAATTCCAAATATTGGATGGGCCCCGATATCATTGCGGCCGCTGGTACCAAGTCGAAGGTCCGCGACTATGGCCGTGTCTGGGACTTTGGCGGCAAATCGGCCGAGATTTGCCCGATAGACTGGAAAGGCCCAAAGCCATGATCACGCCAGAGTACTGCCGGACGATGGCGCGGTACAATGCGTGGCAGAACAAAGGCCTGCGCGACATGGTACCGGCAATGGCGCTTGCGGAACTGGATAAGGATCGTGGCGCTTTCTTTGGGTCGATCAGGGCGACGCTGAACCATCTTTTGTGGGGCGATACACTGTGGATGAGCCGCTTTGATGGCGGTGCCGGACCCGATGTGCCTGCCAAAGATCACAAGGAAATGACGCCAACGCCCGCCGTTTGGGCAGCAGAGCGGTTTCGCATGGACGCACGGATCACATTATGGGCCGAAAGCCTGAGCGCCATTGATCTGGTCGGTGATTTGAAGTGGCAAGCGGCGATCGACGGCCGTGAGTTCTCTAAGCCGTTGGGGCAATGCGTTGTGCATTTCTTCAACCACCAGACCCATCATCGCGGGCAAGTCCACGCCATGCTAACGGCGGCAGGCCAAAAGCCCAATGATACCGACATTCCCTTCATGCCAGAGGATATGTGATGGCTGTCATTGTTCCTTCGCGCCGGATCCGGCGGACCCCTTTCACTGACGGCGTCGAGGCGGCGGGCGTAAAGGGTTATACAGTCTACAACCATATGCTGTTGCCGACTGTGTTTCGCAGCATTGAGGAAGACTATCACCATCTGAAAACTGCCGTGCAGGTCTGGGACGTCTCGGTAGAGCGGCAGGTTGAACTACGTGGACCTGATGCGGCACGGCTGATGCAAATGCTGACACCGCGCGATCTGCGAGGCATGCTGCCGGGACAGTGTTATTATGTGCCCATCGTTGATGAAACGGGCGGTATGCTGAATGATCCGGTTGCTTTGAAGCTGACGGAGGATCGCTGGTGGATTTCCATAGCTGACAGTGATTTGTTGTTTTGGGTCAAAGCCTTGGCCTACGGGTATCGTTTGGACGTACTGGTGGATGAGCCTGATGTTTCGCCTCTGGCGGTGCAAGGCCCCTTGGCCGAAGACCTGATGGCGCGGGTCTTTGGTGATGCTGTGCGCAGCATTAAATTCTTTCGCTTTGGCTGGTTTGACTTCCAAGGCGTCAGCATGGCCGTCGCGCGGTCGGGATACTCGAAACAGGGCGGCTATGAGATCTACGTTGATGGTACCAAGAATGGGATGCCGCTTTGGAATGCGCTGTTTGAGGCGGGCAAGGACCTGGACGTCTATGCCGGATGTCCAAACCTGATTGAACGGATCGAAGGTGGATTGCTTTCTTATGGCAATGACATGACCCGTGAGAACACGCCGCATGAATGTGGGTTGGGGCGGTTTTGCTCAACCCAGACAGCCATTGGTTGCGTGGGACGCGATGCGTTGCTGCGTGTCGCGAAAGAGGGACCCACCCAACAGGTGCGCCCCATCGCGATTGAGGGTGACATTCCAACCTGCGATCAGGTTTGGCCGCTGATGGCCAAGGGCAAGCGCGTGGGGCAGGTGACCTCTGCTGCGAAATCGCCGGACTACAAAACCAATGTGGCGATCGGTATGGTGCGGATGACCCATTGGGATCAGGATACGACCCTGGAGGTCGTGACGCAGGATGGGCCGCGTCAGGCAACCGTGCATGAAGAGTTCTGGATTTAGCGCTTGAGGTTGCGTCGGAGCCTCCGGCGGAAGTTTGATTGGACGAAGAAAGCAGGGGCATGGCGCCCCGAATGAGAGGATAGACGATGTTTAACGCTTTGGTGGTTGAGAAGAATGATGAGGGCAAGACAAGTGCTGCGGTGCAGGAACTATCGCTCGACCAACTGCCTGCGGGCGATGTGACGGTCGCTGTTGATTATTCAACCGTGAACTACAAAGACGGGCTTTGCATTGGTCCCGGTGGCGGTTTGGTCCGTAACTATCCGCATGTACCGGGCATTGATTTTGCGGGCACAGTCGAGGCATCAGATGATGCACGCTACAAGCCCGGTGATAAGGTCGTTCTGACAGGATGGCGCGTGGGCGAGGCCTATTGGGGTGGGTATTCTCAAAAGGCCCGCGTGAAGGCCGATTGGTTGGTCCCACTTCCCGATGGGTTGGATACGCGGCAGGCGATGGCTGTTGGGACCGCTGGTTTCACAGCAATGCTGGCTGTCATGGCGCTTGAGGATCATGGGATCAAGGACGGGCCTGTTTTGGTAACCGGTGCCGCTGGTGGCGTTGGTTCGGTTGCAACCGCGATCCTTGCCAATCTGGGCCATCAGGTTGCTGCCGTCACCGGGCGGCCTGAGACGGCGGACTATCTGACGTCATTGGGGGCCACGCAAATCGTACCGCGTGAGGAGCTTAAAGAGATCACGCGCCGCCCGCTTGAGGCGGAAATGTGGGGCGGCTGCGTTGATGCCGTCGGTGGCGAGATGTTGGCGCGCGTGCTGGGCCAGATGAAATATGGTGCATCAGTCTCTGCGGTTGGGCTTGCGGGTGGGGCGGGATTGCCTGCTTCAGTCATTCCCTTCCTGTTGCGCGGTGTGAATCTGCTCGGCATCGACAGCGTGATGCAACCCTATGACAACCGGGTTAGGGCTTGGGCGCGCATTGCCAAGGATCTGCCGATGGATAAGCTGGAGGCGATGATCCAGCCTGCGACACTGTCGGACCTGCCGGAGCTGGGTGCAGGCATCCTGCAAGGTCAGGTCAAAGGCCGCGTTGTCGTTGATGTGAACGCCTGATTCGCCTTGTCGCAAACGAGCGATTCGTACCGCTAGTTCCATTGGAACTGGCGGCATTTATCTTTAAAATAGGGCTAAGATGCTGCGTTGCGGCAAAGGCGAGGGTGTCGTTTTTGGGCTATTCCCGCCGTTTATCGGTTTGGTAACGCAATGATTCGGTGTACGCTGAATGAATAAAAAATAGCCAACAGGGGACTATACAATGGCACTTAAGCCACCACTTATGGATCTGCCGATCAAAACAGCGGCAAGCGGGTTTTACCGCGGGTTCACCAAAGATGTGACAATCACAGCCAAAATATTGGTCGGAGCCCTGATCATCTGGGCAGTCGCGTTTCCCGATCAGGCGGCCTCTGTTTTGGGCAGCATCAACGGGTTTATCCTAGCGTCGTTCAACTATTGGTACGTCTTTGCAATGGCGTTCTTTGTCATTCTCTGCCTTGGGCTGGCGCTTTGGCCTGCTTCCGGGCGGCTGAAACTGGGTATGCCCGACGACAAACCGGAGTTTTCAAATTTCTCTTGGTTTTCCATGATGTTCGGTGCCGGTATTGGTATCGGCATGCTGACATTCGCGACCGCTGAACCGATGTATCACTGGGCATCGAACCCAGCGACGATCATGGGCGAAACCACAGGCAGCACCGCAGGCAACGTCCGTGATGCATATATCTGGTCCTTTACGCACTGGGGTCTGGCTGCGTGGGCATCATATGCCGTCGTTGGTTTGGCCTTGGGCTATTTCTCATATCGCCGTGGTCTGCCATTGACGATCCGGTCCGGTCTGACGCCGCTTTTTGGTAAGGCGCTGTCAGGTCCTTTGGGCCATACGATTGATGTTGTGGCCGTTGTGGCGACCGTCCTTGGCGTGTCGCAAACGCTTGGCTTTGGTGTCGAGCAATTCATTTCCGGCCTGTATCGCATTGGCTTTGGCGAATGGCTTTACAGCACCAACGCCGCTGGTGAGCAGAGCTCATCCACGATGGCGATCATCGTAGCATTGATCGTGATCATGGGTGCCTCGACGCTTTCGGCGTTGTCCGGCGTGGGCAAGGGCATCAAGTGGTTGTCGAACATCAACATGGGGCTGAGCTTTTTCATCCTCGCGTTCTTCATCATCTTCGGATCGACCCTCTTTGGTCTGACGGCGCTGTTTGTCGGCATATGGGACTACCTTGTGTCTATTCCCGGCAATATCTTCACTGTATGGGCAGCCGACGGCACCGAACAGGGTGATGCGCTAGCCGCCTGGCAGGGTGGTTGGACCATTTTCTACTGGGCTTGGTGGATCGCGTTTGCACCGTTTGTGGGTGTGTTCCTTGCGCGTATCTCGCGTGGGCGGACGGTGCGTGAATACGTGCTGGGCGCTTTGATCATTCCTGCGGTCATGTGCTTTGTCTGGTTCGCGCTGGTCGGTGGCACGGCCATTGATCTGGAACTGAACGGTGACGCGAACGGTGCGATCACAGGGGCCGGTCAGTCGGATCAGCTTTTTGCGATGCTGGCCGTGATACTGCAACCAACCCTGGCGTGGATCATGTCGGTCATCGTCGTGATCTTGCTGCTGACCTATCTGGTCACTTCCGCAGACTCTGCAGTGTTGATCATCAACACAATCAATGCCGCCGGTGACGAAGGTCCAAAGGCGCGTCCACATATCCTGTTCTGGGGTGCGGCACTTGCGCTGGTTGTGGGTGGTCTGATCATCGCGGGCGGTCTGGGTGCGATCCAGACAGCGATGGTAATCGGTGCACTGCCGTTCAGCGTTGTGATGGTTTTGATGGGCATTTCGCTGATCAAGGGCATCTGGCGCGACAGCCGTCGCGAAGCCGAGGGTGTCGCATCAACCGTGCCGGAAGAGGGCGTTCCAGCCGAATAACGGTACCGCCCCGACAAATGATTGGCCCCGGTGCTTGCGCATCGGGGCCTTTTTCGTATCCATGTCTGCATGAACCTAGATATCGCATGGGTGCGCGCCCAATTCACCGCCTTTGACGTTCCTGACCTGCAAGGTCAGGCCTTTTTTGAAAACGCAGGCGGGTCCTACACCTGCCGTCCGGTGATTGACCGTTTGCACCGGTTTTATACCGAACGGAAGGTGCAGCCTTATGCACCTTACGACGCCTCACGGTTGGGTGGCGAAGAGATGGATGAGGCGCGCCGCAGGTTGGCTGAAATGCTGGGTGTCAAAACGCATGAGCTGTCTTTTGGTCCTTCAACCACGCAGAATACCTATGTATTGGCGCAGGCCGTCCGCAAATGGATCAAGCCGGGGCAGAGCATTGTGGTGACCAATCAGGACCATGAAGCCAACAGTGGACCTTGGCGCCGGTTGGCGGAGGAGGGCGTGTCCGTCGTTGAATGGAAGATTGATCCCGAGACAGGTGAGCTAAACCTTGAGGACTTGGCGACGCTGCTGGAACAGAACGTGGCGCTTGTTGTCTTTCCGCATTGTTCGAATGTTGTGGGCGCGATCAATGATGTCGCGGGCATCTGCAAGCTGGCACAGGCGGCAGGGGCCCGGACCGTTGTGGATGGGGTCTCTTATGCGCCGCATGGCTTTCCCGATGTCGATGCGCTTGGCTGTGATGTCTATCTATTCAGCGCCTACAAGACCTACGGCCCCCACCAAGGTATCATGGCGATCCGCGAGGAGTGGGGTATGGAACTGCCGAACCAAGGGCACCATTTCAACGGTGATACGCTATATTATCGGTTCACGCCTGCCGGGCCTGATCATGCCCAAGTGGCAGCCAGTGCCGGTATGGCAGATTATTTTGAGGCGATGTCTGCGCATCATGGCGGTGGCAGGGGCGCTGCTGCTGCACGCAAATCCCATGATCTGATGCGCGATCACGAGGTCGCAGTCTTGCAGCCATTGCTGGATTATGTGTCGGCCAAGAACTCGGTCCGGCTCATCGGTCCTGCGGACGCTCATCGCCGTGCGCCCACCGTTGCAATGGCGTTGGAAACCGATGCAGAGGAAGCGGCGGCCAAACTTGCACCTCATGGTATCATGGCAGGCGGCGGTGATTTCTATGCGCAGCGTCCGTTGTCTGCGGTCGGTGTGGACCTGTCCAAAGGCGTCCTGCGCGTCAGTTTCGTGCATTACACCACCAAGGATGAGGTTGACGCGCTGATGGGGGCGCTAGATCAGGTTTTATAAGCAGGCGAAGTAGCCCTGCGCGGAGGTCTGATGAGCAAATCCCCCATTCTGATGTGGTTCCGGCGCGATCTGCGCTTGGGTGATCACGAGGCGCTGACCGCTGCTTGCGGTGCGTATCGCCCTGTGATCCCGGTTTTCATACACGATGAGCTGACCGAAAGCCTTGGGGCGGCACCCAAGATGCGGTTGGGTCTTTCGGTCGAGGATTTGGCAAAGTCGCTGGAGGAAAAGGGCAGCAAGCTGATACTGCGCCGTGGCGATGCGCTGACTGTGCTGCGTGATCTGATAAAGGAAACCGGGGGAGGGGCCGTCTATTGGTCGCGTCAGTACGATCCTGCGGGTAAAGAACGGGATATGGCCGTCAAGGCTGCTTTGAAAGAGGATGGTGTCGTTGCCGACAGCTTCAAAGGCCATGTGCTGTTTGAGCCTTGGACGGTGGAAACAAAGACAGGCGGTTTCTACAAAGTCTACACTCCGATGTGGAAATCTGTGCGCGGCAATGATGTGCCTGCGGCCTTGCCGACGCCGGGCAGCATCCCGGCGCCCGATGCTTGGCCGGCGTCTGACGACCTTGCAGACTGGCAGATGGACGCCGCCATGCAACGTGGTGCAGACATCCTTAAAAGCCATTGTACTGTCGGCGAAAGCGCGGCCTCGCACAGGTTGGGCGCGTTTATTGCAAATGACGTTGCCAGTTACGTTAAGAACCGCGACCTACCTGCTGTCGACGGTACCTCGGGCCTGTCCGAGAACCTGACCTACGGCGAAATCAGCCCGCGCAAGTGCTGGCACGCGGGTTGGCGGGCATTGCATGACGGCAAAAGCGACGCCGAGACGTTTTTGAAAGAATTGGTCTGGCGCGAGTTTGCCTATCATCTGGCCTTTCACACACCGCGCATTGTCAGCGGGAACTGGAAGGAAGATTGGGATGCTTTCCCGTGGAATACCGATGAACACCACCCCGAGGTACTGGCATGGAAACAAGGCCGCACAGGTATTCGTTTTGTCGATGCCGCCATGCGCGAGATGTATGTGACAGGCACGATGCATAACCGTGGGCGCATGATTGTCGCGTCCTATCTGACGAAACATTTGCTGTGTCACTGGAAGATCGGGCTGGACTGGTTCGCTGATTGCCTGATTGACTGGGACCCATGCAGTAACGCGATGGGTTGGCAGTGGTCAGCAGGGTCGGGGCCGGACGCGACGCCGTACTTTCGGGTGTTCAACCCGGTCACACAGTTGGATAAATTCGATAAGGATCGCGCCTACGTCAAGAAATGGATTGCTGAAGGGACCAAGAGCCCCAGTGCGACAGCCTTGTCATATTATGATATGATCCCGCATAGCTGGGGAATGAGCGCGCAGGATCGCTATCCCGATCCGATTGTACCCGCAGATGTAGGACGTCAAAGGGCGCTGGACGCGTATCAGAACCGCGGCTTCTAGGTGCCGTAAGGTCAGTTATCGCAAAATTTGAACGTTTTCCGTGACTTCAACGTATCAAGAGTTAATTAAGGTTTAAGGGTAGAGGGCTGCAAAGTCCCACGGAAGATATGACAACGGGAACACAGATGATCTTAACAAGTACTGACGGGCAAACCGGGTTGCCACGATACTTTGCGCGAGTCTTTGATCAGATCAAACACCTGAGCAAAGGCCGGGTGGATATCATTCTGCCCGACGGCCGCCATTTTCGCGCAGAGGGCTCAGAGCCTGGGTATGTGGCTGAGGTACATGTGCACAATGATGATCTGTTTGCGCGCACGGTGCGTGAGGGCGACATGGGGTTTTCAGAGGCTTATCTGGACGGCTGGTGGACCACCCCCGATTTGATGGCCGTGATGGACTTTATGCATGATGATGCCGATCACATCTATGACGGGTTTCCTGCGCAACGTCTGATCCGCGCCTATGAGCGGCTGCGGTTTTGGATGCAGCGCAACTCCAAAACCCAAGCGCGCAAGAACATCAGCTATCACTATGATCTGGGTAATGAATTCTACGGCCTGTGGCTTGACGACACGATGACCTATTCATCCGCGATTTTTGAAACCGGTCAGGAAAGCACGGAAGCCGCGCAGATTGCAAAATACGCCAGCATGGTTGACCAGATGGGGGCCAAAGCGGGTGACCATGTGCTTGAAATCGGCTGCGGCTGGGGCGGTTTTGCCGAATACGCCGCGAAAGAGCGCGGGATCAAGGTAACCGGGCTGACGATCAGTCAGGAACAGCACGACTATGCGGTCGCACGCATGTCCAAGGCCGGTCTGTCTGATATGGTTGAGATCAAGATGCAGGATTACCGTGATGAAAAGGGCGTCTATGACGGCATCGCCAGCATCGAGATGTTCGAGGCCGTGGGCGAACAATACTGGCCCACATACTTTGAAACGGTGCGTGAACGTCTGAAACCGGGCAAACACGCAACACTTCAGATTATCACGGTGAAGGACGAACGCTTTGAAAGCTACCGCAAAGGTGTGGACTTCATTCAGAAGTATATCTTCCCCGGTGGGATGCTGCCCAGCCCAAGCGTTCTACGGCAAGAGGTTGAAAAGGCTGGACTAAATGTATCTGGATCTATCGAGTTTGGCAAAAGCTACGGGCTGACGTTGCGCCGCTGGCATGAGACATTCAATGAAAAATGGGATCAGGTTGCTGCCTTGGGCTTTGATGACCGCTTCAAGCGGATGTGGGATTTTTATCTGACCTCTTGTGCCGCGACATTTGATAGCCGAAACTGCGACGTAACGCAGATTACCGTGACGCGGACCGCTTGAACGAGGCCGCGCGCGTCAAAATGAGGGACGCAAGTTATGCCGACAGCAGGACGCCTTGCCGGGGCCGTGATTTTCGCCTTGTTCGGGTGGTATCTTGGTGGCATTTCGGTCGAGCTTTTCCCTGAGGCCAATGCACCGGACTTTTGGCTGCCTGCCAATGCTTTCATCGGTTTGATCATTGGTTGGAAAATCTGCGGAAGCCGCGCAGGAAATGGCTACAACGCGGCTATGGGTGTCGGATTGACCTGCGCATTTGCTTTGGGGTTTTGCGCATTGTTCGTTGTGGCATTTAACCAGATGATCTCAAATGCGATGCGGTTGCGGTATGATGGGCCAATGGACGCTATTGTCGGTATATTTAGTCTCATGCTCGAATTCGCCGTGTATTTCTATGATTTCACGTTGATCGCGACCTTGCTGGTCGGCAGCGTCATTTGTGCCTGGTTCACTGAATTCTTTGGACAGCGTTACCCCTAGATCATGGATCTTTTTGTTTATGGGACGTTGCGTGCACGTGATCTGATGACGGCTGTCGCGGGATCAGGGCAATGGGTTGCGATACCGGCATCCTTGCCAGATTTCGCCGTTCATACAGTTGCTGATAACGTTGTGCCGTTCATTTCACGCGAGCAGGGTGCTGGTGCTAACGGGATTATTTGGCAAGACGTGACAGAGGCGCAATGCGCCCGGCTCGACCTCTATGAAGGCGCATTTGGCTACACGCTGGAAGATGTCACCGTTTTAACAGCTAGCGGGCCGCGCACGGCTAAATGCTATATGCCGCCCCCCGACATTGCGGCTGACCCGTCCCCTTGGTCTTTGGCCGATTGGGAGGCCGATCATCTTGCCCCGGCGTTACTGGCGGCAACAGAGCTATTCTCTCATGATCCGCTGCCATCGCAGGCGCAGTTGCGCTCCATGTGGCCTATGATTGAGGCGCGCGCATGGTCAAAGCACCGTGCCAAGGCTGGTCCGGCGACCACGCGCTATCAGGCGCAGCCTGCCGATTTCCCAATCCTGAAAGCACGCCCACCACACGGTCAGTTCTTTCGGTTTCAAAATGTTGACGTCTCGCATCGGACATTTGCCAGCGGACAGTCTGTGCCGCATGAACGTGAGGGTTTTATCGGCATAGATGCCGCGATTGTTCTGCCTTATGACGCCGCGCGCGACCGCGTGCTTTTTGTGGAACAGGCGCGCCTTGGGCCGCGGCTGCGTCATGATCCAAACCCTTGGATGCTGGAACCCGTGGCCGGGATCGTTGATGCCCGCGAAGCGCCTGAACAGGCCGCCCTGCGCGAGTGCCGCGAGGAGGCCGCGCTCGACGTTAAGGTTCTGGAACCGGCAGGGTCATTCTATGTTTCACCGGGAGCATCGACAGATTATTTCTATACCTATGTTGGCCTTTGCGATCTGCCTCAGACAGACCCCTACCTTGGCGGGCTGCCTGATGAGGGTGAAGATTTACGTCTGCACCCGATGTCCTTTGACGATGCGATGACATTGGCCGACAGTGGTGAGATTGCCACGGGCCCCGCGCTTTATCTGCTCTACTGGGTTTTGCGGCACAAAGCGCGTTTGCAGACCTTGGTCTGATCCTTTGATGCCTTGATGTCGCGCCAGTGCAGTCCTACACAGTTATAAAAGAACGAAAGGGCCGTGACATGACAATCAAAGCTGACCTTGCAGATGCCGTTGGCAACACGCCCTTGATAAAACTACGCGCCGCATCCGAAGCGACCGGTTGCACCATACTAGGCAAGGCAGAGTTCCTGAACCCAGGTCAATCGGTCAAGGACCGGGCCGCCCTTTTCATGATCAAAGATGCCATTGCGCGCGGTGATCTGAAACCGGGTGGCACGATTGTGGAAGGCACCGCAGGCAATACCGGGATCGGTTTGGCGCTGGTGGGTGCCTCGATGGGCTTTAAGACCGTGATCGTCATTCCTGAGACGCAAAGCCAGGAAAAGAAGGACATGATCCGCGTGGCCGGGGCCCAGCTGGTCGAAGTGCCAGCGGTGCCTTACGCTAATCCCAACAACTACGTGAAGTATTCGGCCCGTTTGGCGGTCGAACTGAACAAGACCGAACCCAACGGCGCTGTCTGGGCAAATCAGTTTGACAACACCGCTAATCGGCAAGCGCATATTGAAACGACGGGACCCGAGATTTGGGAACAAACCGAGGGCAAGGTCGATGGCTTCACCTGTGCCTGTGGCTCTGGCGGGACATTGGCTGGTGTGGGGCAGGTGTTACAGCCTAAAGGCGTCAAGGTTGGTCTGACAGACCCTGATGGGTCCGGACTTTATAAACTATATACCAATGACGTCCCGCCTGCGGGTAATTCGATCAGTGAAGGCATCGGGCAAGGACGGATCACCGCCAACCTAGAAGGTTTCACCCCTGATTTCGCCTATAAGGTCCCCGATGCAGAGGCATTGCCAATCATCTTTGATCTGCTGCAGCACGAAGGGCTGTGCATGGGCGGCTCAACAGGCATCAATATCGCAGGTGCGATACGTTTGGCCCGCGATATGGGGCCGGGGCACACGATTGTGACGATCCTGTGCGATTATGGCACGCGCTATCAGTCGAAAATCTTCAATCCAGCATTCCTGCGCGAAAAGGGACTGCCCGTGCCAGAATGGCTTGAGGCTGAGGTTGATGTACCAACGGTTTTTGAGGACGAATGATCCGGCGTTTCATTGCAGTTTGGATGCTCGGGCTCTGCGCGGCTTGGATGCCTCTTGCGCTACACGCACAGGCCATCCCGGATGCTGTTGCGACTGGGCCTGAGGAAACCTCGTTTGAGCGGCTTGCGCAGCGGGCCGAGGACTTGGCTGCCCGTGACGATGCATCTTTGTTCGCTATCAGCCGGTTACGGGCTGAACTTGTTGTCTGGCGTGATCGTTTTTTGGCAGAATCAGAAGTCAACGCAGGTCGGTTGGCGACGGTCGATGCGCAACTGGCCGCATTGGGGCCTGTGCCAGAAGGCGGTGAAGACGCACCCGCTGTCGCGACGCGTCGTGCCGCCTTGGAAAATCAACGCCGTGAATTGATGGCACCGCGCTTATTGGCGCAAGAGGCTTTCGCGCGTGCCAATGGGTTGATCGGAGAATTTGACGCGCAATCCCTGCAACGACAGACCGATCAGTTGACGGTGCGGGGACCATCGCCGCTGAACCCGACGCATTTGGGCGCGGCAGTTGCGGCCGTTTGGGCGTTGATTGAGGTCATTGGCGTTGAAATCGGTGCAGGTTTTGGTGTCAAACTGCTATCAGGGCAGCTTTGGCAGGCCTTACCACGTGTGCTTGTGTTGCTGATCGTCGGTATTGGCTTAATGGGAGCAGGCCTAAGGTTGGTGACGCGCTGGCGTGCGCGTTTGGCAGAACGTCCGACCCGCTGGCGTCCTCTGACACTGTTCTTGCTCTCTCTGATACAGATTGTCGTACCGCTGATCGGGCTTCTGGCACTGACAGAGGCCTTGGTGTCCCTTGATATATTCGGCTTGCGCGGCGGTGACGTTGTGGACGCGATACCTGTCGCGGGGGCATTTGTCATTTTTGGCTGGTGGCTGTCGCGTCATGTGTTTCCGATGGGTGCGAAGTCGGGTTATTTGGGTTATGATGATCAGACACGGGCATCGGGCAGGCGGTACAGCAGTGCCATCGCATGGGTGCTGGCGGTCGTCACATTGGTTGGCTCCGGGTTGCGCACCATGGAGCTTTCAGAAGGCGCGGAGGCTGCGTTTGAGTGGCCTTTCTTGGTGCTATTGGGATTGCTGTTCTGGCGTCTGGGCCGGGTCATCGCAACCAAACCGCAAGAGCGGGCGGATGGCGCAGTATCGGCCGGACGCACCCGCGGGTTTATTGGCCGTTTCTGTACCGTTGTGGCCGTAGCCGCCCCGGTGATTGCAGCTTTCGGATATACGGCGGCGGGGATAGCACTTTTGATCCCGTCAATCTTGTCGGTGGCTTTGATCGCAGTTTTGTTCCTGCTGCAGCGTATCGTGCATGACCTGACGCGCACCCCGGAAAACGAAGACGATTTTCGCGGCATCTATGCGCTGATCCCCGTGTTTGTCAGCTTTGTCCTGTATCTTCTGAGCTTGCCTGTGTTTGCGTTAATCTGGGGCGCCCGCGTTGATGACCTGACTGAACTCTGGGCCCGGTTCCGTGAGGGGTTCGCCCTTGGCGATACGCGGATTTCACCGACTGATTTTCTGGCCTTCGCGGCCGTTTTTGCCGTGGGTTACTTACTGACCCGCTTTATCCAAAGTACCTTGCGTAAATCGGTTCTGCCACGCACCCGGCTTGATCTGGGCGGCCAAAACGCGATTGTCGCGGGGTTTGGCTATGTTGGTATCATCCTTGCGGCGATTGTTGCGATTACCAGCGCGGGCATTGATCTATCGAACCTCGCGATTGTGGCAGGTGCGTTATCGGTGGGTATTGGTTTTGGCTTGCAAAACATTGTCTCGAACTTCGTCTCTGGCATCATCTTGTTGATCGAACGCCCCGTTAGTGAAGGCGACTGGATCGAGGTGGGTGGCCAAATGGGCTATGTGCGTGCGATTTCAGTGCGCTCGACCCGGATTGAGACGTTTGATCGTACCGATGTCATCATCCCCAACGCGGATCTGGTCAGTGGACAGGTGACAAACTGGACCCGCGGCAATCTGGTGGGCCGTGTGATCGTGCCGGTGGGTGTGGCTTATGGCACTGACGTCGATAAAGTGACCGAGATTTTGCGCGGTATCGCTGAGGCGCATCCTTTGGTCGTGATGTCGCCGCCACCTACGATCTTGTTCCAGGGGTTTGGCGCGGATTCGCTTGATTTTGAGATCCGGGCGATCTTGCGTGATGTGAATTACGTGCTCGTGACGAAATCCGAGATGAACCATGCGATTGCAAAAGAATTCGCCGCTGCCGGCATTGAAATACCGTTTGCCCAGCGTGATATCTGGTTGCGTAACCCCGAAGTATTGAAGGAAACGCCCGCCAAATGACCGAGTTAATGTTTCGTGATGATCCTTACGCCAAGGAAGCCATTGGCAAAGTGACGGCCATCACCTCGGAAGGGGGGATCGTACTGAACGGGACGGTCTTTTATCCCACGTCGGGTGGACAACCCGGCGATAGCGGCACGTTGCGTTGGGATGGCAGAGAGATTGAGATCGCGACAACCGTTAAGGGCGACGGCGGCACTGTCGTGCTGGTGCCCGCTGAACCTGCCGGTCTGCCCAACGTGGGGCAAAAGGTAACGCAGATCCTCAACTGGGATCGTCGCTATCGGCACATGCGCGTGCACACGGCACTGCATCTGCTATCCGTTGTGATCCCGCTGCCTGTTTCGGGCGGGGCCATCGGGGCAGAGAAGGGGCGTTTGGACTTTGATATGCCCGACGCCCCCGAGGATAAGGCCGCGCTGGAAGACGACCTCAATCGCCTGATCGCCTGTAACATGGCGGTGACAGACGAATGGATCACCGACGCGGATCTCGATGCGCAGCCGGAATTGGTGAAAACGATGTCTGTGCAGCCGCCACGCGGCAGCGGCAAGATACGTCTTGTGCGGATCGGGGTCGGGGCCGAGACAGCCGATTTGCAGCCTTGTGGCGGCACCCACGTCGCGAACACCAGCGAGATTGGGCAGGTGCGCTTGGGTAAGATCGAAAAGAAAGGCCGTCAGAACCGACGCGTCTATTTGCATCTGGAGTAAGTGCTTTGCGTGGATTGGCAGTTTTGATCGCAGCCGTTTTGTGCTTTGCACAGCCTGCCGTGGCACAGAATTACGAAGGATGCTCGCCCGCACAATCAAGGATCGTTGCAGATGCTTTGCGGACGGCAAAGGACCTAACGCTTAAAGCGGCCGTCGCTGTCGGTGACACGAACGACTACCAGCGCTGGTTTGGCGACTATTCTCGACAGAATGCAGAACAGGTCCGGGCAAATCTGAAGGCGGTGGTCACGGCCTTGCGCAGTGGTGGGGTGACTGCGCAATGCGACACGGTCATGGACGATGGCTGCACCGGTCGAGAATACGCATGGGTGCTTTTGGACGAACCTTACTTAATGCACCTGTGCCCTTCGTTTTTTGACTTGCCGCCATTGACGGCCCTACGCCCGGGTGACAGGCGCAGCGATAATGGCACCCGCGAAGGCACAATCGTGCATGAGGTGTCGCATTTCCGGCGTGTCGCGGACACGCTGGATCATTGCTATTCACGCACGGAATGTGCGCGTATGGCGCGGGATGATGCGCGCCGCGCGATCAACAACGCAGACAGCTACCAGTACTTCACCGAAGATGTGACCTATTTCGCGCGACAGCCCTTGGCCAACAAACCACCACCGGCACCGCGCGCAAACCGCTAGTCGCGGTTCAGGTCCTGACCAAACAGATCACGCTCAATCGGCTGATCCAGCATCTGTTCGGACTCAGGCAATCCTTCGCGCGATAGCAGTACTGCAAAGGGGCGCAGGTTCGGCACATGGCTGCACACCACCATCATCATCACCATGATGGGCACCGACAAAAACATCCCCGGAATGCCCCAGACAGCGCCCCAAAAGGCCAGCGACAGAATGATGCCAAAGGATGATAACCGCAGAGCGCGGCCCATCAGCATGGGGTCAATGATACTGCCATTAACGAATTGAATAACGCCCGCGATCAGGAAGACTGCCAAGGTGATCGTTGGATCGCCTATCTCGACATGCGCAACCAATGCGATCAGGGCGGTTGCAACGATTGAACCTATATTGGGGATGAAGTTCAGCACGAAGGTGATAATGCCCAGCGACGTAGCAAGCTCTAACCCAAAGGCCTGAGCCAGCACGAAGATCATCGCGCCGGTTATTGCGCTGATCACTGTTTTCACCAGCAGGTAATAGTTCACGCGATGGATGATGGATTGAATAATCTTGCCGACGCGTTCGGCCTGTGCCTCATCGCCGACAAGGCTGTGTAGCTTGGTCTGAAACCAGATCCGCTCGGCGAAAAGAAAACCGACGAACAGGATAATCAGCACAGTGGCCTGCGTCACGCCGCTTGCCTGACTGGCCGCACCCCGCAGGTAGCTTGAAACGTCCACCGAGCGCAGCGCGTTCGAAATCGCAAGCTGGCTGTCATCGCCCGCCCATGCAAAGAGCGAGGCCACAGCAGAAGGCGCGCGCTCCGCATAGGACAGGGTCGTCACCAGCACCGTATTGATTTGTGCCAATAGAATAGAGGTCAGGGTGAGCAAGGCGGCTGCAATCAGAACCATCGCTGCAATACTGGCCAATGTGTTGGGCACCCGAAATGGTCCAATGCGTTGGCGCGCGATAAAGTTGATGACATCACTGGTCAGGCTGAAAAGAATGATCGCCGTAGCCAGTGAAATCAGCACGAAACGGGCCTGGACCAGCAAGAAAAGCACAACAGCGAAGGCAATAATAATCAGCGCGCCGGTCTGTAGGCGGGTCGTTTCGCTTGGCCTTTCAGCTTTGCCGGTTTTTGGCGGATCATGCAGCATCTGCTGTCAGGCCTCTTATCATCGAAGTCTTGTTTGTACGGTGCAGGCGGGGTTGCCGTAAAGGGGGCTCACAAACATATGTTTGGGGTCTTGCATTGGCAGGGTAGAAAGGGCTAAACGCACGCCACGGACAGGTGGCCGAGTGGTCGAAGGCGCACGCCTGGAAAGTGTGTAGGCGGGAGACCGTCTCCAGGGTTCGAATCCCTGTCTGTCCGCCACATTGTCAGGCATTTTCAACTTTTTGCCGCACACCGACTGAGTTGGTGTGTTGTTCAAGCGAAATGGTCCAGCTTAAGTTGATATTAAACCCTGACGGTCATGGTGTCCCCAATCTGTTTTGTTGATTGAGGCACCCATGGCGTTCAAGAACGGTCTTCTACTGTCCAGAAAGCTGCCCGCGATCATCGCGGCCCTTTGCATCATGGCGAGCGTCAGCATCGCCATCGTGGGCTACATGGATTTTCGATCAGCGGTTACTGCGGAGGCGCGCAACAACCTGCGTGTCATAACACAAAGCCGGGGTGACGCCCTGGCTACCTGGTTTGATAATTTGGGTAAGGATGTTTCGACTTTTGGAACTGATCCAAGTTTTGCGTCCGCTGTTAATGCATTCTCAAACTCATATGGTTTGATGATCGACAGCGCAGGTTTGCAAACGGCTTACATCACTGAAAACCCCAACCCAATTGGGAAAAAGGACCAGCTTGATCAAGCCGAAGGTTCGATCCCTTACCATTTTCAACACGGGCAATTTCATCCGTATTTCAGACAGATTAGGGACTACGCGGGCTACTACGATCTGTTTTTGTTCAATTTGGAAGGGGATATGCTTTACTCGGTCTTCAAAGAGGTAGACTTTGCAACGAATTTTGTCAGCGGTCCATTTGCAGACACCGGTCTTGCAGAAGCCTATCGTCAAGCCGTTAAAGGCGAGCGAGGCGAGATCTATTTCGCTGATTTCATGCCCTATGCACCAAGCGATGGTGCTGCCGCTGCATTTTTGGCGACCCCTATCTTTGACGGCAGCGGAGCGATGATTGGCGTAGCTGCTGTACAAGTGCCAGCTTACCAGATGAATTTGATCACGACAAATGCAACGGGACTTGGTCAGACAGGTGATTTTTATGTTGTCGGTCCTGATCTGTTGACCAGAAGCCTCTCGCGATTTCAGGAAAATGATGATATTTTGCAGGACGTTGCTGGCATTGGCGTAGCTGGTGAAGTCTTGTCCAGTCAAGCGCCTGTTGTTGGTGACGCCTTGGGGCTACAGGGGCAGCGTGTTCAAACCAAGGGAACGCTTATTCAGGTTTTTGACCAGCAATGGGTCGTTGTCGGTGAGAAAGACCAAGACGAAGTAAACGCCCCCGTCGTTGCTGCGCGCAACAAGATGATCGTCATTACACTTTTCGTTGCCGGTTTAGGTGCATTTCTGGGGTGGCTGACGGCGCGATCTGTTGTGCAACCTTTGGCCCGGTTGGGTGATGCTATGCAAAGTGTTTCGGAAAAGACCTATGACATTGATCTTTCTGACACCAAGCGTCGTGACGAAATTGGTAAGCTGTTTGTAGGCCTTGAGAGCTTTCGCGATAGCCTGCGGAACTCTGATATTGCTGAGGAAGAGCGTCAAGCGTTGCAAGCCAAACAAGTTGAGGTGGTCAACAAGCTGAGTACTGCGCTAGGAAAACTGGCAGATGGCGATCTGAAGCAGTTAATCACCACGCCATTTCACGGTGAATATGATCAGCTTCGTCAGGACTATAACCGCACTGTCGAAAATCTAAACCAAACGATCGGATCCGTTGTGATCAAGGCAGGATCAATTCGGCAACGCTCTGACTCGATGAGCAAATCATCAGATGATCTGTCACGTCGCACAGAAAACCAAGCTGCCACACTAGAGCAAACAGCAGCAGCTTTGGATGAACTCACCGCAAGTGTGAAATCTGCGGCAGAAGGTGCACGGCAAGTGAAAGACGTCGTTGGCGATGCACGGCAGGACGCAATTGAGAGTGAACCGGTGGTTCAAAGCGCTGTGCGCGCCATGACAGAAATCGAAGGATCTTCTGAGCAAATCTCGCAGATTATCGGTGTCATTGATGATATTGCCTTTCAGACCAACCTGCTGGCCCTCAACGCAGGTGTTGAGGCCGCGCGTGCCGGCGAAGCGGGGCGTGGTTTTGCGGTTGTCGCATCCGAAGTTCGGGCGTTGGCGCAAAGATCATCAGATGCGGCAAAGCAGATCAAAGGGTTGATCAGTGAAAGCTCTGGTCAGGTAGAACGTGGTGTCAGCTTGGTTGGGCAAGCCGGCGAGGTGCTGACGAAAATCGCCGGTCACATCAATCATATCTCAGATCTTGTGGCCGAGATCGCGTCAGGTGCAGAAGAACAGTCAGTGGGTTTGGGCGAGATTAACATTGGCGTTACGCAGCTCGATAAGGTCACGCAGCAAAATGCGGCAATGGTCGAAGAGGCCAGTGCTGGTAGCCACGCCCTAAATGGTGATGCAGCGGAACTGGCCGAAATGGTTACCCGTTTTCAGTTACACGAAACCGCTGGTGCATCGCGACCCATTCCTGACAATGTCGCACAGTTTGTACCTCAACCAGCGAATGATGCTTTGCACGACAGTGTGCGGGCAACTCCGGTGAGCGAACCCGTTCGCGCGGCGTCAGGTGGTAGATCCGGCGATAACATCTGGCATGATTTTTAACCGTAACTACGCCGTAAGTTCTGCCAAATGCTGGACTGAGCCGACAATTGAGGATGCACCTATCGCGCAGTGCTTTTGAACATTTGTCGTCGGGCTCGGCGCGTTATTAAAGTCGTTTGATTGGCAAAGTGATCCAACTTAGAACCCGCGACGCCTCATGTTCCAAGATTGATGCTTGCATGCACATCAACGACTTGAACGCGGCCTTCTTTTTTCGGTTCACTGATAGGATTTATCGGGCTAAAAATGCCAAGTCACAGCAAAAAGAAGAATTGGCTCCGACGGTAGGGATCGAACCTACGACCAATTGATTAACAGTCAACTGCTCTACCGCTGAGCTACGTCGGAACACTCGCGCCCATATAGCAACGAGATTTCAGGACGTCCAGAGGGATTTACGCTGTTTATGCGAAAGTTCTAACGCGCAGCTATCCCAAACCGCGCCGTTGCAGACAGATGCGGTTCAGCTGTAACTTTACCCCGCTCATGCAGATCGACCAAATGGGCAAATACATTGCGCTCGGCCGCACCTAACAAGGCAGATGATACATCGGTATAGACCTCTTTTGTGACCTCTTGCGCCGTCGCCGGCTGCGCCTGAAGTGCATCCAGTATTTGGGCCTCGCGGGTCTTGCGATGTGCTATCAGCCACGCCAGCCGTGCCGCAGGATCGAGAACAGGCGCACCATGTCCGGGATAGTAGATATCAGCCGTTACATTCTTCAATTTGTCGCATGACGCCATGAAATCAGTCAAATCTCCATCAGGTGGCGAGACAAGCGAACTGGACCATCCCATGATATGATCACCTGTAAAAACGGCACGACCCCAAACAAAACACAGATGGTTCCCGATGTGGCCGGGTGTATGCAGGGCCGTCACCCGCCCCCACGATCCTGCGACCGTATCACCATCACGCAAGCATTGATCCGGTGCAAATGCGTCATCAATCCCTTCGCCGCCACCGGCCAAACCTGCCTTGGCCAGACGCGCCATTACTGCACTGCGTCCCGCCGCGCTATCACCAAAGGCGTAGGTCGGTGCGCCGGTCAGCCCGGACAGAGGCGCCGCTAAGGGTGAATGGTCCAGATGGCTATGTGTCAAAAGGATATGCGACACCGGGCGTCCGGCGATTGCCATTTTCAAAGCGGCGAGGTGCGCTGCGTCGTCTGGTCCAGGGTCAATGATGGCAAGGGTTTCGCGCCCCAACAGATACGTATTTGTGCCCAGACAGGTCATTGGTGACGGATTAGGTGCCAACACAAGTGCCAGATCTTCCGCCAAGGCAAATGGCTGGCCTGCTATGGGCGTAAATTCTGTCATCGCAAGTGCTTTCCGTTTGGCGTCGGGACCGTTAGCGTAGCGCCATGTTCTTTGGTTGGCTCAAAAAATATATGCCGCGCGGCATTTATGCCCGGGCGGCGCTTATTCTGATTTTGCCAATTCTGCTTTTGCAATTGCTGGTCTCGGTTGTCTTCATTCAGCGCCACTTTGACGGTGTGACACGTCTGATGACAAGTGCGGTGAACATTGAACTGCGTTTTCTGGTGGATACGGCAAACGCCGAGGCCGGATTGGATGACGCACGCGCGGCAATTGCGATGATTGATGCACCACTCCAGATCACCACGGCGCTGCCCGCCGATGATGTTGTGGCGGCGGATATCAAACCGTTCGTGGATTTGACGGGTGCCATGGTGATTGAGACCCTGCGCCGTGGTGTGGATGACATCTTGGCCGTGTCGCTGGCCGACAGGCGCCGCGTTGTCGTTTGGGCGCAGACCCGGCATGGCCCCTTGAAAATGGATTTGAGCCGGCGCCGCGTGTCGGCGTCCAACCCGCATCAGCTTTTGGTGATCATGGTGGTGCTGGGTGGGTTGATGACGGCAATTGCCTATATCTTTCTGCGCAACCAATTACGCCCGATCAAACGTATGGCGCGCGCGGCGGCTGATTACGGTAAGGGGCGAATAACACCATTTACGCCCACCGGCGCAGTTGAGGTGCGTGCGGCCGGCATGGCTTTTCTTGACATGCGCAACCGGCTGGAACGCCAAACCCAAAGCCGCACAATGATGCTGTCTGGCGTGAGCCATGACTTGCGAACGCCTTTGACCCGTATGCGTCTTGGATTGTCGATGTTGGATCCGAAAGATGCAGAGCCACTTGGGCATGATGTGGATGATATGGAGCGGCTGCTGGATGCCTTCCTTGATTTTGCACGCAGTGATGCGGGCGACAGTTTAGAACCGACATCGCCGTCAACCATCGTGCAGGCGGTTCTGGACGATGCAAAACGGATGGGGCAAGACGTGAGTTTGGGCGCGATTGAGGGACCTGATGATCCCGTCGGTTTGCGCCCATTGGCGATCCGCCGCGCCATGGACAATCTGGTCGGCAATGCCTTGCGATATGGCACACGCGCCGAGATTGGGGTCAGTGTGACGGATCGCGCAGTGCGTTTCTGGGTTGAGGATGACGGCCCCGGCATTCCCGCCGACCGCCACGATGAGGCGCTGAGCCCGTTTGTCAGGCTCGACCCCGCGCGCAATCAAGATAAGGGCAGCGGTGTTGGGCTTGGTCTGTCGATTGTTGCTGACATCGCCCGGACCCATGGGGGCGTCCTACGTCTGAGTGACAGCAAGCGTTTGGGTGGACTGAAGGCCGAAGTTGTGCTGGCCCGTTAAAGAAATGCATAAAAAACAGTCAATTATCTACCGTTCTATCTCTGAGATCTGCTGTGCCGTCATGGGGGCGTTGCGGCCACGGTCCTTTGCTGTAGGGTTAACGAATGATTAAGAGTATGACGTTTTTTGATGAGATGCTGTCTGACGACGGCGCGCGTGCGCCCTATGACGCGTATCAAGGATGGTTTGCCGGGCAGGACAACACCCGGCTTGCCAACAAAGCCCAAGAAGCAGAGGCGTTTTTCAGGCGTACCGGTATTACGTTCAACGTCTATGGCCAAACGGACGCCGAAGAACGACTGATCCCCTTTGATCTTGTGCCGCGTATTCTGTCGAACCGCGAATGGACGAAGCTGTCCAAAGGTATTGATCAACGGGTGCGTGCGATCAATGCGTTCCTGCATGACATCTACAATCGTCAGGAAATTCTGCGGGCAGGGGTCGTTCCGATTGATCTGATTGCCCAGAACGAGGCGTTTTTGCCCCAGATGATTGGCTTTAGCCCACCAGGCGATGTCTACACCCATATCGTAGGCACAGATATCGTGCGCACCGGGCAAGATGATTTCTACGTGCTTGAAGACAATGCGCGCACGCCATCTGGCGTGAGCTACATGCTCGAAAATCGTGAAACGATGTTGCAGATGTTTCCCGAACTTTTCAGCAAGATCAAAGTCCAACCCGTCAGTGATTATCCCAAAAGCCTGCGGCGTTCCTTGGCAGCCTGCGCGCCACATGGCTGCGATGGCCGCCCTTGCGTTGCTGTGCTGACGCCGGGCATCCACAACTCGGCTTACTACGAACACAGCTTTCTTGCCGATCAGATGGGTGTGGAACTGGTCGAAGGCCACGATCTGCGTGTGGTTGACGGCCATATCGCGATGCGCACAACGCGCGGCTACAAACGCATTGATGTGCTTTATCGCCGGGTTGACGATGATTTTCTCGACCCGCTGACGTTCAACCCAACCTCAATGCTCGGCGTGCCCGGCATTATGGATGTGTACCGCGCAGGCAATATCACGATTGCCAATGCGCCCGGCACCGGGATTGCCGATGATAAGGCGATCTATAGCTATATCCCTGATATTGTAGAGTTCTACACCGGTGAACGGGCTATCCTGAAGAACGTCGAAACGTACCGCTGTTCAGAGCCCGATATGCTGGCCTACGTTCTGGACAATCTGGCTGATCTGGTGGTGAAAGAGGTGCATGGCTCGGGCGGGTACGGGATGTTGGTGGGGCCTGCGGCCAACAAAAAGGAACTGTCGGACTTTGCAGCCAAACTGAAGGCGAACCCTGCGAATTACATCGCGCAGCCCACGCTGTCGCTGTCCACAGTGCCGATATTCACCGAAGCGGGGCTTGCACCGCGCCACGTTGATCTGCGCCCCTTTGCGCTGGTCTCACCTGATGGGGTGAATATCACCCCCGGCGGTCTGACCCGTGTTGCCCTGACCGAGGGCAGCCTTGTCGTGAACTCAAGCCAAGGCGGCGGCACCAAAGATACTTGGATATTGGAAGACTAGGATGCTGGGAAAAACCGCAGGTGGTCTTTATTGGATGTTCCGGTCGTTGGAGCGCGCGGAAAACACCGCCCGTTTGGTCGAAGCCGGGTTTCGCATCGCGCTGACCCGGTCAACAAGTGCCGAAGCCGAGTGGAAATCCGTGATTGTGACGTCAGCATCGCAAGCGGCCTACACGGCAAAGTATAGCCATTACGACAGCGAATCCGTCGTGCATTTTCTGTTGCAGGACACCGATAATCCCAGTTCGGTCCTCTCGGTGATCAAAGCGGCCCGCGACAATGCGCGGCTGGTGCGCACCGGGTTGACGTCAGAAGTGTGGACCAGCGTAAATGAGACATGGATGGTGCTGACCGAACTGCTCAAATCCCCGATCCCGCAGACCGAATTACCTGCGGCCCTTGCTGTGATCAGGGCGCAATCGGCGGTTGTCAGGGGCGCTTTGCACGGCACGATGTTGCGCAATGACATCTATGATTTCTGTCGCCTGGGCACATTCGTGGAGCGGATGGATAGTACGGCGCGGATCATTGATGTGAAATACTACTCCCTTTTGCCCGCACCATCCTTCGTAGGCAGTCGCCTTGATAACGTGCAATGGGAAACGATCCTTCGCTCGGTGTCCGCGCATCGGTCATTCCGCTGGGCGGCGGAAGGTGATTTTACAGCACCAGCTATCGCGAATTTTCTGATTTTGGACGGACGCATGCCGCGATCCCTACGGTTTTGCGCGGGTAAGATTGTCGATAACCTTGGTTATCTTGGGCTAGAGGATGATACACCGAAGCCGTCACTTCAGATGGCCGAAAGGCTTTGTGCGCGCCTCAAAGACCGCGATATTGCGTCGATCTTTGAAGAAGGTCTGCACGAGTTCCTGCTGAGCGTGATTAATGAGAATGCCCGCATCGGACAGCAGATCGAGCAAGACTATAGGTTCAATAACTGATGCAACTGCAAATCCGTCATACAACCACATACAGCTACGACCAACCCGTTGATTACGCTTTGCAAAAGGTGCGCCTGCGCCCGCAACGGGTTGCTGTGCAGGACGTCATCGACTGGGATATCGTGATCGCCGGCGGGCAGATCGAAACACATTATACCGACCATTATGGCAATCACGTCGATCTGGTAAATGTTGATGTGGGTGCGACCGAAGTAACGATCACCGCGCAAGGAACCATCGTGACCAATGATGCCTCGGGTGTGTTGGGCAAGATCTATGGCCGCGCGCCCCTATGGCATTTCCAGCAACCAACAGAGGCCACCAGCCCGGGTGATGGCATTATGAAACTGGCGGCCGGATTAGCGGGTGCACAGGATCGTATCGCTGCGTTACATGACCTGTCAGAGCGCATTTTGAAGGCGGCCCCTTACAAGGTCGGTGCGACACACAGCCGGACACTGGCTGAAGAGGCGCTGAGCGCGGGCGGCGGCGTTTGCCAAGACCACGCACAAATCTTCATCGCGGCAGCGCGCACGCAAGGGATACCTGCCCGTTATGTCAGCGGATATCTGATGATCAACGACCAGATTGATCAAGAAGCCACCCATGCTTGGGCCGAAGCGCATATTGATGGGCTGGGCTGGGTCGGCTTTGATGTGTCCAACGGTGTATCCCCGGATGAAAAATATGTGCGCATTGCCGTGGGCCGTGACGCGCGCGACGCTGCCCCAACGGAAGGGCTGCGTATGGGTGATGCTGTCGAGCAGATGATTGTATCCTTGCAGGTTCAGCAGTAAGCAGTTCCAAGACACATCTGGAATCTGCACAACATGACATATTGTATCGGGCTAAAGCTAAATCACGGCCTTGTTTTTATGTCCGATACGCGCACCAGCGCCGGTGTGGATAACTTTGCCGTCAGCAAAAAGATGTTCACCTGGGCTGTGCCGGGCGAGCGGATGATCACAATCATGACCGCTGGCAATCTGGCCACAACACAGTCCATGATCAGCCTGCTTGAGGAACGCTCGAAAGCGATGGAAGAGCGTGATCCCAGCATTTTGCAGGAAACGACTATGTTTCAGGTCGCCCGCCTTGTTGGTGCCACCTTGAAAGAGGTGATTGGCGACAGCACCAACGATGGCCAACTCAAGCAAGATCAGTTTTCGGCCTCGGTGATCGTTGGTGGGCAGATCAAAGGCGGGAAACCTACGGTGTTCTTGGTCTATCCACAGGGCAATTTCATCGAGATCACAGATGATACACCCTTCTTTCAGATCGGTGAGACAAAGTATGGCAAGCCGATCCTTGTGCGCGCCTACGACCCCGAGATGAGCTTTGAAGATGCACTGAAGTTGCTTCTTGTGTCATTCGATTCAACAATAAAATCAAATCTTTCCGTTGGGTTACCCTTCGACCTTCAAGTCTATGTCACAGATAGTTTTGAGGTTGGTAAAACGCGACGGATTGACGACAGCGACCCGATTTATCAGGCGATTTCGGCTGGCTGGGGCGATGCACTCAAAGCCGCATTTCAACAACTGCCAGCCTATAAGCTTTAGGTCGAATTACTGGCGGAGAGACAGGGATTCGAACCCTGGGTAGGCTTGCACCCACAACGGTTTTCGAGACCGCCCCGTTCGACCACTCCGGCACCTCTCCGCGGGGGGTGAGCGCGTCCTACTGTGCGGTGCCTCGTGGTGCAAGAGGCAATGCACGCGACGCTGACAATTGCGTGCGCGGGCTTGGCAAACTGGGGGTGGAATGCATAACTCTCGGCTAACACGTCAATGATAGGGATATCCGATGTTTCGCTTTGCTGCTCCGATTGCTTGCGCTTTGACTTTCGCATTTACGCCCGCATGGGGGCAAACGGCTGAAGCCGACAAAATCGATAGCTTGTTTGACGCGCTTGGTCTGCCGGAAATGATCGAGATCATGCGCGAAGAGGGGCTGTCTTATGGTGAGACTTTGGCCGCAGATATGCTGCCAGGCGGCCGCTCTGATCAATGGGATCAGGCTGTGTCGGCGATTTATGACACCGATATGATGTACGAAGAGGTGCGCGGCGCGTTTGGAGAGGCTATCGCGGGCGATGATATCGACGCAATGCTGGCATTCTTTACGTCCGAGCAGGGTGAAAAGATTATCGGACTTGAAGTCAGTGCGCGCCGCGCCTTGCTTGACGATGCGGTCGAAGAGGCGAGCAAGGAAGCCGCGGCCATCGCGATGATGGACGAAACGCCACGCTATCTGATGGTGCAGGAATTTGTCGAGGCGAACGATCTGATTGAATCCAACGTCGTCGGTTCCCTGAATTCCAGCTATGCGTTCTATATCGGTTTGATCGACGGGGGTGCCATGCCCGCAGGTGTGACGCCCGAAACAGCTTTGCAAGATGTCTGGTCACAGGAACCTGATGTGCGCGGTGACACGACAGAATGGGTCTATTCTTTCCTGCTGATGGCCTATCAGCCTTTGTCGGATGATGAATTGAATGACTATATCGCCTTTTCGCGCACGCAGGCGGGGCAAGATATGACAGACGCATTGTTCTTGGCCTTCAACGGGATGTTTGACGATATCTCGCGTGCGTTGGGGCTGGCGTCATCGCGGTTCATGATCAGCCAAGAACTGTGATGCCCCCTTGGCATCGGGCCGCGCTGCGATACACTGACGTGAAACAAACGCCTTCAAGGACATTTTCATTGCACTTTTTCAAACCTGCCATCCTCGCCATTGGTTTACTTGCCGCTTGCGATCAAACCGCAGCTATCGCCCCGCAACCTGATCTGCCGCCTGATGATCCACGTCAGGCCGAGCTTCTGAAAGCAGAATGCACCATCTATTTCGCAGCTGTCGCCAAGCTGGAGGCCGATGGGCGCGAAGTTGACGGCAATCCAACGCGCGGCTGCCCACCTGAGGCAGCAGGGGTGTCGGCGGACATCAACGCGATGGTCAGTGTGCCGCCTGTGACACAAGGTTACCCACAGACATTGTATGATCGCATGATCGCCCGCGGGATCCCAACCGACGTGGCCGACGACATTTCGAAATCGCGAGCATTTTGGAATCTGGTCGCAAAACGTGACAGTCTGCTGGCCGGTTTCTAGACACCATAGACCATCAGGGCAGTGACCAACGCACCAGGACTAGTCTGATAAAGCCCCATATCGGATTGCAGTTGGATAATGCGGGCAGGGCGGTCCCTTTCCGGAATTCCGGCGGCATCCATGGCTTTTGTTAGCACCGGACCACCGCCAGCACGGATATCCGTCTTGATGACCTCGTAGTTTGATTTGACGATTAGTTCGACTTGCCCGCGTCGTTTTTCATAGGCGGCATTGCCGATGACCGTGCCCACCCCTGAGATGGGCAACATCAAAGGGTTGCCCAGGTGGTTGGCTTCTTGTGTACAGGCGGTTGTGAGAATGAGTGCAATGATTGGCCAGCGCATGGGTTTTTGAACCTTCTTTTGGGTTGACTTAAAAGGGGATTGGTCACATAAGCCGCCATCTCTGCAAGTGACTTGTAGAGTAAAAGCGAAAACTCGCCCAAGGGCGCGCTGTCCACAGGTATCAAACGCCGGACCGATCCGGGGCCTCAGAGACGCGAAAGATAAAGGAATATCAAATGTTTGCGGTTCTGAAGACCGGTGGCAAGCAGTACAAAGTGGCCTCTGGCGACGTATTGCGTGTCGAAAAGCTTGCTGCGAAAGCAGGCGACAAAGTTCAATTCAACGAAGTGCTTATGGTGGGCTCCACAGTGGGTACGCCAACAGTTGCAGGCGCAGGCGTGCAGGCTGAGGTGATTGACCAGATCAAAGGCGAAAAGACGATCAACTTCGTTAAGCGTCGCCGTAAGCACGGCAGCCAGCGTACCAAAGGCCACCGTCAGCAACTGACATTGGTGCGTATCGCTGAGATCCTTGAAAAAGGTGCAGACAAGTCTGGCGTTATGGCCGCAGTGTCTGGCGCAGGGACTGCTTATGTAACGGGTGCCAATGGTGCGCCGACATCTAAAAAGGCTGCTGCCGCGGCCGAGCGCGCGTCAAAGCCAAAGGCTGAGAAGGCGAAAGCTGCACCAAAGCCGAAGGCAGAGCCAAAAGCAAAAGCCGAACCAAAAGCCAAGACGGCGCCGAAAGCTGCTGCAGGTTCTGATGACCTAAGCAAAATCAGCGGCGTTGGTCCGGTTATCGTCAAGAAGCTGCACGCTGAAGGCGTGACAACATTCGCACAAATCGCGGCATGGACGCCGGAGGATGTGGCTGCTATGGACGAGAAACTGAATTTCAAAGGTCGTATCGACCGCGATGAGTGGCTCAAGCAAGCCGCAGAATTCGCTAAAGGTTAAGGAGAGACCAAGTGGCACATAAAAAAGCAGGCGGTTCATCCCGTAACGGACGCGACTCAGCGGGTCGTCGTCTTGGCGTCAAAAAATTCGGCGGCGAAGTCGTCGTTCCCGGTAACATCATCATGCGTCAACGTGGCACAAAGATGTGGCCAGGTATGGGCGTTGGCATGGGCAAGGATCATACGATTTTTGCGACCATTGATGGCAACGTCAAATTCCATAAAGGCCTGAAAGGCCGCACCTTTATTTCGGTTCTTCCAGTGGCGGAGGCCGCTGAATAAGCCGATAGTTCCAAGGTAACGCAAATTTGGGGGATCGGTGTTCACCGGTCCCCCTTTTTTATTCATAGTTTTGCCACCATGTCATTTTAGAAGGCGGCAAGAGGTAAGTTGTTTTCGGGGAGGGAAGCAATGCGACACGAGGATATCATCGTTCAAGATACTATCGAAGCAGATCGCTTTGTCCTAAGGCCTTGCCGCAAGTCTGATGCTGGTTTGATTGCGATGTATGCCGGTGATGACCGTGTGGCCCGTGGAACGCGCGCTATGCCGCACCCGCTTCCACCCGGTTCAGTTGAGGCGATGATTGAACGCGCCAGTCAGGCCGTCCGCAGCGAAGATGTATGGGTTATCGACGGGTCAGCGCATGGCCACGCCGAGGCACTTGGATTGATCAGCCTGGAACGGATGGACCGCGCCCAGTCTGAGATTTTCTATTGGATCGCACCTGCCTTTTGGAACACAGGCTTTGCGACCGAAGCGGTGCGCACCTTGATCGAAGCCAACCCACATAGATCAGATCGCATCTTTGCGGAGGTGTTTCAGGACAACCCCGGCTCTGCCCGTGTGCTGACCAATTGCGGTTTCGACTACCTCGGCGATGCTGAGGCTTTCTCTGTCTCGCGCAAGGCGACCGTGCCCACATGGACCTACACGCTCAAACTGGGGTCATGACCGTCCCGACATTGCGAACCGACCGGCTCACGCTGCGCGCACCGCGTTTGCGGGACGTGCGGGTGGTGACGAAGGCTTTGAATGACTTCAATGTTAGCCGTTGGTTGACCCAAGTTCCGTTCCCTTACGGGATGACGGACGCGGAATGGTTCATCAACGAGTGTCACCGGGGTAATTTCACCGCATGGTTTATCTGGGCCGATGATGATTTTGTTGGGACCATCGGTATCGACGGTGAGCTTGGCTATTGGTTAGCTCAAGACGCGTGGGGCAAAGGATTTGCGACCGAAGCGGGGAGCGCAGTTTTGGCGCACCACTTCGATACGACCGAAGCAGACGAGGTACGCTCTAGCCACTTTGTAGAGAACAAGGGATCGCAGAATGTTCTTACAAAGCTGGGGTTTGCCGATGTTGGCGCGCATGCGCATTTTTCAAAGGCGCGTGGTGAAGATGTGGCGGGGCGCAGCATGCGGCTCACACGTCAAGGATGGCAGGCTTCGCGCGATGCTTGAGACGACCTACCGCACCTTACGTGCCGACGACTTTTCAGAAGTTCACGCAATGGTTTCGCATTGGTCCGTTGTGCGCCAACTGGGACGCTGGCCATGGCCTCCGCAACAGAGTTTTACGCAAGGTCGCTGCAAACCTTATGAAGGCCAAGGATTTGTATGGGGTGTCTGTATTGATGATCGCGTTGTCGGCTCGATGGCCGTCACTGGCGGTGAACTTGGCTATATGTTTGCACCAAAGGTCCATGGAAAGGGCCTTGCAAGCAAGGTAGCGGGCGACGCGATTGCAAAGGCCTTTGCCGACTACGATTGGCCTGTCCTTCATGCCTCTGTTTGGCACGATAACCCGGCTTCCGCTGCTGTCCTGCGCAAATGTGGATTTATCCATTGGCAAACCCATTATACGCGCAGCCCCGCGCGCCTGCCGTCGCTTGTGCATCAATACCGCCTGCCACGCGCAAAATGGGACGGCTTGAGAACCACGTCGCAGTAGTTTATCGCGCTGATGAACAGCCGCAGAAAGCTACACACATGAAATTCCTCGATCTTGCAAAGGTCTATATCCGGTCCGGTGCCGGTGGTGCGGGTTGCATCTCGTTTCGGCGCGAGAAGTTTATGGAATATGGCGGCCCAGATGGCGGCGATGGCGGCAAGGGCGGCGATGTGGTGGTTGAGGCTGTAGAGGGCCTGAACACGCTGATTGATTTTCGGTATCAGCAGCATTTTTTCGCAGGAAGCGGTCAACATGGCATGGGCAGCCAACGCACGGGTAAAGACGGCGAAAGCAAGGTTTTGCGCGTGCCTGTGGGCACCGAGATTATTGATGAAGACGAAGAAACTGTTATCGCTGATTTGACAGAGGTCGGTCAGAAAATCGTGATTGCCAAAGGCGGCAACGGCGGCTGGGGCAACTTGCGGTTCAAAACGGCCACAAACCAAGCGCCGCGTCGGTCCAATCCGGGACAAGAGGCGATTGAGCGCACGATCTGGTTGCGGCTGAAGCTGATTGCTGACGTGGGTCTGTTGGGCATGCCGAACGCCGGTAAGTCGACGTTCTTGGCGGCGACATCAAATGCACGGCCCAAGGTTGCTGATTATCCGTTTACGACGCTTATCCCTAACCTTGGTGTGGTGGGGATTGATGAGGTCGAATTCGTCGTGGCTGATATTCCCGGCCTGATCGAAGGCGCCAGCGAAGGCCGCGGCCTTGGTGACATGTTCCTGGGCCATGTTGAACGCTGTGCCGTTCTCTTGCACCTCATTGATGGCACGTCTGGCGATCCTGCTGGTGATCTGACCACAATCATCGGTGAGTTAGAGGCTTATGGCGGTGAACTCGCGGACAAGCCGCGTATCACAGTATTGAACAAGATCGACACGCTGGACGATGAAGAACGCGTATTCCTGCGCGACGAGATCGCGGCTGTTGCGAAAGGCCCCGTGATGATGATGTCTGGCGTCAGCCGCGAGGGCATTCCCGATGTTTTGCGCGCGCTTCGGTCCGAGATTGACGACAACCGCCTGCGCCACCGCAAAACGGCGGAGGAGGAAGAGGGCGAGGACGCGCCATGGCAGCCCTAAGCGACGCCAAACGCCTTGTTGTCAAGATCGGCTCTGCCTTGCTGGTGGATGCGGATACCGGGGCCTTGCGCCAGGACTGGCTGACATCGCTTGCCAGTGACGTCGCCCGGATAAGAAAACGAGGCACGGATGTTATTATCGTGTCCTCTGGTTCTATCGCGCTGGGGCGGGGTATTTTGGGGCTGCCGCTGACCTCTTTGGCATTGGAGCAATCGCAAGCCGCCGCCGCTGTGGGTCAGATCCGGCTGGCGCGCGCCTATGAGGAGGCGTTGACGCCGCATGGGATTGTAACGGGTCAAGTGCTTGTCACGCTTGAAGATTCCCAAGATCGCCGACGTTACCTGAACAGCCGAGCGACGATGGAAACGATGCTAAGTTTTGGTGTCACGCCGATCGTGAATGAAAACGATACGATTGCCACGGATGAAATCCGTTACGGCGATAACGACCGGCTGGCCGCGCAAGTGGCTGTGACGGTCGGAGCGGATCAGCTGATCCTGCTGTCGGATGTGGATGGGCTTTATACTGATAACCCCAAGATAAAGAGTGCCGCGAAACATCTTGAAACTGTTGATAAAATAACACCTGAAATAGAGGCAATGGCGGGTGATGCGGGCTCTGGCCTGTCAAAGGGTGGCATGATCACCAAGATCATTGCCGCACGCATCGCAACCGAAGCGGGTTGTGCCATGGCGATTTCATTGGGGACTGAGCTTTATCCATTGGGCAAGCTGGAAAACGGCGCGCCTGCCACTTGGTTTACGCCGCAAACTGACCCACAAGCCGCCCGTAAACGGTGGATTTCCGCAATGAAACCAAAGGGGACCGTCACGGTGGATAGCGGCGCTTCTGATGCATTGAAACGCGGCAAGAGCTTGCTGCCCGCCGGTGTGACCCAAATCCAAGGCAGCTTTGGTCGCGGTGAAGTCGTCGCAATTGCCGACGCCGACGGCGTGCAACTGGGGCAAGGCCTGATCCGTTACACCAGCGCAGAGGCCCGTCAGATTATGGGCTACCGCTCGGCTGACATTGTTGGTGTTTTGGGCTATGAAGGCCGTGCTGCATTGGTGCACCGCGATGATATGGTGCTGTAAGAGGGCGACAAGATGAACGATCACGACGCTACAATCGGGGCAATCGGGCCTCTGATGGCACAGATCGGCGCTGACGCGCGCGCCGCTGCAACCGTGCTGGCGACCGCAGGATCAGAACGCAAGTATGCCGCGCTGATTGGTGCCGCTGACGCGATCTGGGACAACCGGATGGCGATTATTGATGCGAATGCCGAAGATCAGGTCTTTGCCGAAGAAAAGGGCCTCAGCCCTGCTATGATGGATCGGCTGATGCTGGATGAGCCGCGGATCAGGGCGATGGCTGATGGGTTGCGTAATGTTGCGGCGCAATCTGATCCTGTGGGTGAAGTGATCACCGAATGGGACATGCCGACCGGTTTGCATATTCAGCGCGTGCGCACACCGCTTGGTGTGGTCGGTGTGATCTATGAAAGCCGCCCTAATGTGACCGCGGATGCCGGTGCGCTTTGCCTGCAATCAGGCAATGCGGTTATCTTGCGCGGTGGGTCTGAAAGCTTTCATTCCTCGACAGCGATTCATCAATGTTTGCAGACTGGATTGAAGCAGGCAGGGCTACCGGCCGAGGCCATTCAATTGGTGCCAACACGCGATCGGGCGGCTGTTTCGGCGATGCTGACGGCAACCGATCATATCGACGTGATTGTACCGCGCGGCGGCAAAGGCCTTGTTGGGCTGGTCCAACGCGAAGCGCGTGTGCCTGTTTTTGCGCACCTAGAGGGTATCTGCCACATTTATGTGGGTGCGACGGCTGACCCTGCGATGGCGCTTGAGATAGTTCTGAACGCCAAGACCCGCCGCACAGGGATTTGCGGCGCGATGGAGTGCTTGTTGATCGACTGGCGTTTCTACACGCAGCATGGATCGATGTTGATTGATGCGCTTGTGAAAGCTGGCGTCGAAGTGCGCGCAGACGGTGAGTTGGCCAAGACTGATGGCACGACGCCCGCAAAGCCGGATGATTTTGGCAAGGAATTCCTCGACATGATCTGTGCTGCCAAACTGGTCGATGGCGTTGACGAAGCGATTGATCATATCCGCACATACGGGTCGAACCACACCGACGCGATTATCACCGCTGACGATCAGGCCGCGGCGCATTTCTTCAAGGAACTCGACAGCGCAATCCTGATGCGCAACGCCTCAACCCAATTTGCCGATGGCGGCGAATTTGGGATGGGGGCCGAGATTGGGATCGCCACCGGCAAAATGCACGCGCGTGGCCCTGTGGGTGCGGCGCAGCTGACCAGTTTTAAATATCTGGTGACAGCCGACGGGGCCGTGCGGTCCTAAAACCGGGCGACCAGATGGTCGGTTCCATGTTTGAATTGCAAGACACGGCCCGCTTCGGCCAATACACTTGGCAGTAAAGCGAACTGCACATGTGCTGCGGTGTAATGAAAGCCAACTTGTGGCGACAGCAGGTTTTGCCAAAGCTCTTCATCGACCGACAGGCGGGGGCCTTCGCCACGCATCACCCAGGTGTCACCGTCCTGCGTGATTTGCACATCACCACCCATTGGCAGCGCCGCCTCAATGGCTTGCAGCATCAACAGGGCGCAACGGACCAGACGCCTTGGCTGATCGCCCCCGATCTTCCAGATATAATTGATGCGACCGCCGCGTGCGACAGCAGAAAGGATTGATAACACCTCAGAGCGGCTGACGAGCTGTTCCTCGCTTGCGGCCCCATAAGCGATCCGAAAATACCTGATCCGGGCACTGGCATTCTGCACGCTTTCGTTAATCAACTCCATCTCGGCGCCGGTATCACCGTCTGTCAGCGCCAAAAGCTCGACACCATTGCCGATTGCGCCAATTGGGCTGATAAGGTCATGGCAAATGCGTGAGCCGACAAGCGCCGCTAGATCAGGTTGCATGTAAGCAGCCTCCGTTTTGAAAGGAAAAAAATGTCTGATATCACGGCGATCCTTGAGCCGGGCATGCTGGTACGCAACCCAAGCCAGCCTGATTGGGGCACCGGACAGGTGCAATCCAATATCGACGGTAAGGTGACCGTAAACTTTAGAGAGGAAGGGAAAGTCGTCATTGATGGTAAACGCGTGATGCTCGTTATTGTGAGTGACTAATTACAACTATAAGTAGAAAGACGTATATTTTTGTCAATCATTATCACTGATCCCATCGAAAAAAGGTTACCAAGTGATTAACGTTTGCAGCAGCACGGCCAGAAAAATAAACCAATTGATATGACGCTGCTGCATACCCCTCAATTTCGCACGATAGTCGCGGGCACGGATGACGCCCGCATAGCCGCACAACGGCTGCGCTATGAGGTCTTTGTGCATGAACTTGGTGCCGATGGTCCGATGGTTGATCACGCAAATCGGCGAGAGCGCGACGCCTTTGATGACCACGCCGACCACCTGCTGCTCATGGATGAGGCCCGCGCGCCCGACGACCAAGTCATTGGTGTGTATCGTTTAATGACGGATCACATGGCCGAACAGGCCGGTCAGTTCTATTGCGAAAACGAATATGATCTGACCTTGCTACGCAACAGTGGCAAACCTGTGTTAGAGCTTGGCCGTTCTTGCTTGCATCCGGACTATCGTGGCGGGGCGGGGATGTTGCATATGTGGGCGGCATTGGCCGAATATGCGGCGGCGCGAAAGATCGAAATTCTGTTTGGTGTTGCGTCGTTTCATGGCACCGACGTGCGTGCTTTGGCCGCACCGCTCAGCTTGCTGCATCATCGTCACTTGGCACCAACGGCACTGCGCGTCACGGCCAAAGGCCCCACAGCAGTGCCAATGAACATACACAGCGCCGATAGTTTGGACCGTGTCGCTGCGGTGCGACAGATCCCTGCATTGATCAAAGCCTATCTGCGATTGGGTGGCACAGTGGGCGAAGGTGCATTTGTGGACCATGACTTTAACACCGTCGACATTTGTCTGATTTTGCAAAGTGACGCGATCCGCGCGCTGCACAAGACACTCTTGACCAAAGGGGTCGCGCGTGGGTGACACTTGGTATAGCGAAACGACCCCACCAACGGCTGGTCCGGGTATCGCCGGTTGGATACGCATCGTTCTGCGCGCCGTGCCTCTCATCGTCGTTGTGTTTGGCGGCTTGCTGATTTTGTTGGCCATCCGATTGTTCGAGCGTCCGATCTGCGGGCTGCGCCGCCCGGTGACACCGTTCATCACCCAATGGGTTTGCCGCGTGGCTTTTATCATTCTGGGCATACGCTACACGACCCAAGGAGCACCGATGCAAGGCGCAGGTGCGGTGGTCGCCAATCATGCCTCGTGGCTGGATATCTTTGCGCTGAATGCCCGCAAGCGGATTTACTTTGTGTCAAAGTCCGAGGTTGCAGGTTGGCCCGGCATTGGATGGCTGGCCCGTGCGACCGGAACCGTGTTTATCCAACGTGATCGCAGCGAAGTACGCGGTCAGATCATGGTGTTTCGTGATCGTTTGGCCGCAGGTCACAAGCTGCTTTTCTTTCCCGAAGGCACTTCAACCGATGGCCTGCAAGTGCTGCCGTTCAAACCGGCACTTTTCGCGGCCTTCTTTGATCCGATGTTGCGCGACACGCTTCAGATGCAGGCGGTAACGGTGAACTACATCGCCCCAACAGGCACTGATCCGCGGTTTTACGGCTGGTGGGGCGATATGGAGTTCGGCCCGCATCTGCTGTCCACGCTTGCTGCAAAACGGCAGGGTCGTGTGCATGTGATTTATCACGCCCCAGTCAAAGTGGCCGATTTCGCGGATCGCAAGACTTTGGCGAAAGCGATGGAAGATCAGGTGCGCGGTGGCCTAACCCAACATCGCTCGGCGTAGGTCACCAAGCGCTGTTGCGGGCTTGTCGGTTGCCCAAATCTCATCGCCAATCCCAAAGAAATCGGTGTGCGGTGCCAGCATGCGGATCAAATCAGCGTTCAGCGCACCTTCTGCAACCACCGGAACCTCGATCATCATGGACCACCACTCGAAAAGCTCCAGCTCCGCTTTGCGCCCGTCGCCCAATGCGGTCTCTCCGACGGGGCCGAAACTCACGTAATCAGCGCCCAGTTCGCCAGCGGTCATCCCGTCGTGGCGCGAGTTGGTGCAGTAACACCCGACAATGGCATCATCGCCAAGGTCCTTGCGAACTTGGCGAATGGAACGCGCGCCATCTGTCAGATGCACGCCATCTAGTCCAAGCCGTTCGACCAATTGCAGATGACTGTCGATGACCAAGGCAACATCGCGTGCGTGGGTGACCTCGCGCAAGGCGTCAGCGGCTTTGGCGATGCGTGCCTCATCGGTTGTGCCCAATGCAAGGCGCACGCAGCCCACCTCGGTGCTGTCCAGACAGGCGGCGAGTTGTGCAGGAAAGGTGGACAGGTCGCACTCTGACGGGGTGATCAGATAGATTTGCGGGTGATCTTGGGCGTCCGACATAGGGGCGTTCCGGTCTGCTAGTAGTGTTCGGGCGCTTTTAGCGGGGAAAATGCAGCTTGGCTATGGGGTTGCGGTTCTTGCCTTGGCAAATATGGCAGCGTATCAGGCGGCCAGTTTGCAAAGGAACACCCATGCCAAGCACCCAGCTTCAACCTGCGTTTGTTTTGATCCGTCCGCAGATGGGCGAAAACATTGGCGCAGCCGCGCGGGCGATGTGGAACTTTGGCCTTGACCGGATGCGGATTATTGCGCCGCGAGACGGATGGCCGAACCAGAAAGCGGTCGCGATGGCCAGCGGGGCAGGGCGGTTGCTGGACGAGGCCCAGATATTTGAAAATACCCAAGGGGCGATTGCCGATTGTGATTATGTCTATGCAACCACTGCGCGCCCGCGTGGCCTGACCAAGCTTGTGCTGACGCCAGAGGCTGCGATGCAGGATGCGCGCGCGCGCATTGCGCAAGGCCAGAAGGTTGCGGTCATGTTTGGCCCTGAACGCGCGGGCATGGAGAACGATGATATTGCGCGGGCAAACGCGATCATCTCTGTTCCGGTCAACCCAGAGTTTCCGTCTTTGAACCTTGCCCAATGCGTGTTGCTGACGGGCTATGAGTGGCGGCGCGAGGCGGTTGAGATGGCACCTGAGCGGGTAGATGCCGCAGGCGATTGGGCCGTGCAGATTGAGGTGGAAAAGCTGAGTGAGCATTATGAGCAGCGGCTTGAGGATGCGGGGTTCTTTTATCCAGACCACAAGGCCGATAACATGAAGATGAACCTGCGCAATATGTGGTCACGCATGCCGATGACCCGCGCCGATGTGCAAATGCTGCACGGGATGATGCGCCAGATGGTGCGCTGGAAAGAACGCGGTTGATGGCGCGTAAGGTGGATCATGATCCACCTTACATGTGGCACCCTGACGCTTGCGATTGGCAGCTTCGGGTTTTAGGTAACTGCTAACACCAAGCGGAGGCCAAGCATGGCGACGAAACGCAGTATTTTTGAGGACGTCGGCGACACCCCCAAACAGGTTGCGGCCCCCGGCGGGATTGATCGTGCCGGCCACGGAGCGCGCGGGTTGATCCGCGGCTGGCTGATGGCGCTTTTTGCGCTAGTCGTTGTGATGATCGTCGTAGGTGGTCTGACCCGCCTCACCGATAGTGGCCTGTCGATTACCGAATGGAAGCCAGTGACAGGTGCGATGCCGCCGATGTCCGAGGCAGCCTGGACAGAAGAGTTCGACAAGTACCGCGCGATCCCCGAATACCAGTTGCAGAACAAGGGCATGACCATGGCCGAGTTCAAGGTGATCTATTGGTGGGAGTGGGGCCACAGGCAGCTAGGCCGGTTCATCGGCCTTGTCTGGGCTGCGGGTTTTGTCTTTTTTGCGGCAACACGCAAGATCCCGGCAGGCTGGACGCCCAAGCTTTTGTTCATCGGCGCGTTGGGCGGTCTGCAAGGTTTTATCGGCTGGTGGATGGTGTCATCCGGACTTGAAGAGGGGATGTTGGACGTCGCCTCTTACAGGCTTGCCACCCATCTGGGTCTGGCATTCGTGATCTTCGGCTTCATCGCATGGTATGTCTATCAATTGGGGCGCAGTCAGGCCGATCTGTTGCAGGCGCGGCGCAGCGGCGATGCCGGGTTGGCCCGTTTGGGCTCTGTGTTGGTTGGGTTTGCATTTTTGCAGATCGTTCTGGGCGCATTGGTCGCTGGCATTGACGCGGGCCGAGCGTTCCCCGATTGGCCGTTGATGGCCGGTGGGTTCTTACCGCCCGAGCCGTTGTCGCTGACCCCTATCTGGCGGAACTTCTTCGAGGATGCAGGGCTAGTTCAATTCATGCACCGCATGGCGGGGTACATCCTGTTTCTCTTTGCCATTTTCGTGTGGATGCGTGCGCGTAAGTCGGCCAATACAAACACAAGGTTCATCTTTAATGCGGTGATGGCGGTGATGCTGCTGCAGGTCGTTTTAGGGATCGTCACAGTGATTTATTCAGCACCTTGGCAGATCGCGATTGTGCATCAACTGGGGGCCGTCATCCTGTGGGCGCTGATCCTGCGGGCGCGCTTTGTGGCACAATATCCTGTTCCGCAATCAATCAAAGGGGCCTGAGCCATGACAGCGTATTCCGAATTGATGGCGTTCCAGCGCGAGACCGAAGCGCTCGGGCAGGTCGCCGGTCGTCTGGGTTGGGATCAGGAAACCGTGATGCCTGAAGGTGCCACACCGCAACGCGCCGAAGAGCATGGCGCAATGGCCAATATCCTTCATGCCCGCCGAATTGATCCGCGTGTAGCGGAATGGTTGCAGACGGCAAAGGCCGCCGATGACGTCGCTGCCGCCAATCTGCGCCACATCAAACGCAGCTATGAGCGCACGGCGAAAGTCCCTGCCGCATTGGCAGCCGAACTGGCGAAAACCACATCGCTGGCGCACCGGGTCTGGGCACAATCACGCGCGGACGAAGATGTTGCCGGGTTCTTGCCGATGCTGCAAAAGGTCGTTGATCTGCGGCGCGAAGAGGCGGCCGCGATTGCGGGCAATAGTGATCCTTATGACGCGCTGCTGGATGACTATGAACCGGGTGCGACAGGTGAAAGCCTAAGTGCGATGTTCGCCGCACTGCGTCCACGTCTGGTGGCCCTACGTGCCGCAATTCTAGAGCGACCCGCACCTGCGGCCTTGTCAGGTACATTTGATGAGACGGGTCAACTCGCATTGTCAAAGAAGCTGGCACTGGCCTTTGGTTATGCGCTGGAAAGTGGCCGGATTGATAAGGCGGTGCATCCGTTTTCGTCCGGCTCCGGACTGGATGTGCGGATCACCACCCGTACCAACGCGGTCGACCCGTTCAACTGCTTTTACTCGACAATCCATGAGGTCGGTCATGCCGCCTATGAACAAAGCATTGATCCGCAGCATTTGCTAACCCCGCTGGGGGCGGGGGTGTCGATGGGCGTGCATGAAAGCCAAAGCCGGATTTATGAAAATCAGCTGGGTCGTAGCCGTGCGTTTACCGGCTGGCTTTACGGCCAGATGCGCGACCAGTTTGGCGATTTCGGGATTGCGGATGAGGATGCGTTTTACGCCACGGTAAACCGTGTCAGCGATTGTTTCATTCGGACCGAAGCCGATGAGGTGCAATATAATCTGCATGTGTTGCTGCGCTTTGATCTGGAGCGGGCGCTGATGTCGGGTGATTTGGCCGTGACTGATCTTGAGGCGGCGTGGAATGATAGGTTTGCTGCGGACTTTGGCTATGCTGTTGATAAGCCTTCCAACGGCGTTTTGCAGGATGTGCATTGGTCAGAAGGACTGTTTGGCTATTTCCCCACATACACCTTGGGCAATGTCTATGCGGGATGTCTGCACGAGGCGTTGCGCGGGGCGGTGCCGGGTCTTGATGATGATCTGGCGCGGGGCGATACATCAAAGGCAACCGGCTGGTTGCGCGCGAATGTGCAGCAGTTTGGCGGTTTGCGGACACCGGTTCAGACGATTGCCCATGCAACCGGTAGCGCACCGACAGAGGGGCCGCTTTTGGATTATCTTGAGGACAAATTCAACGGCATTTATGGGTTGTAAGGGCGGGATTGCCTCCGGCGGAAGTTTGATTGGACGAAGAAAGTTCAGGACCAGTCGGGCGCCCGCTTTTCAAGGAATGCACTGATGCCTTCGTTGGTGTCGTCCACCAGCATGTTTTGCACCATGATGTCGCCTGTATAGGCATAGGCCTCGGCGGTCGTCATTTGTGCCTGGGTGTAGAACGCTTGCTTGCCGATTTTTACGGCTGCAGGCAATTTGCCGGCGATGCTTTGGGCGATCTCTGCTGTTTCGCGGGGCAGGGCGTCCGTGTGAACAGCGCGGTTGATCAGCCCCAATTCTTGTGCTTCGCGCGCACTGATAAAGCGGCCCGTTGTGAGCATTTCAAACGCAGCTTTGCGATGGATGTTCCGCGTCAGGGCCACCATCGGGGTCGAGCAGAATAGCCCGATGTTGACGCCATTGACCCCAAAACGGGTCTCATCATCGGCAATCGCCAAGTCGCAGGTTGCGACCAGTTGACACCCCGCCGCCGTTGCGATGCCGTGCACTTGGGCGATCACAGGCTGCGGCATGGTTTGAATGCGTTGCATCATAGCAGCACACCGATCAAACAGGTCCTTGAAATACGCGGCACCACCATCAGGGGCCTGCCGTCCGGCTTGCATCTCTTTCAGATCATGACCTGCACAAAACGCCTTACCTGTGCCGCACAAAATGACGGCGCGCACGGTGTCATCATCTGCGATATCGTCAAAGCTATCGTGCAATGCGGCGAGCATATCATCAGACAGCGCGTTCAACCGTTCAGGCGCGTTCATCGTCAGGGTTGCGATGTGGTCGCTGTCTTCACGAAGCAGGATTGTCATTTCGGCCCTTTCGGTGTTGCTTGGGTGCAAAGCTAGTGCAGAGCGGGACAAGATGGAACCAAAGATGGATATCGCGGGGCTGGAGGCGTTCGTCGCGCAGCATTTCCCGCAGTTGGGCAATGACTTTACTGTTGAAAAACTGACAGAAGATGGGGTGTCGATGCGGCTTAACGTGCGTGATCATCATTTGAGGCCGGGCAACACCGTCTCTGGTCCGTCGATTTTCGCACTTGCTGATGTGGGCATGTATCTGGCCATTCTGGCACGTATCGGGCCGGTTGCCTTGGCGGTGACGACGAATTGTTCCATTGATTTCATGCGCAAACCTGCGGCCGGTACTGATCTTTTGTGTGAAACGCGGTTGTTAAAACTGGGTCGTGTTCTGGCTGTTGGCGATGCAATGATTTTCAGTGACGGCCAGACGGCCCCGGTGGCACGCGCATCACTGACTTATTCTATCCCCCCATCATAAAAAGGGGCCGGAACAGGTCCGGCCCAGTCAGGAAGAGGCAGGAGGGGATTAATCCTGCCAGAACGGTTTTGAGGCCTCTGCTTGGGCAGAGAGACGATCCAAACCGATGTCGTGAAGCAAATGCGCCTCGAGCGATCTAAGCGCATGTCGCGTTTTGCGACGCGTGTCCCAAAGTGTCACAGCGACTGCGAATTTGACCGCCAGGTCTGCAACAAGTGGCAGGTTCGCTTGGGCGTTCAGTGCATTCAGATGCGCGGTGTGGAGCGCGTGTGACATGGGACAACTCCTTAAATTGTATTGACACAATATAGCGAAATGCTATGACTTATTGATACAAAGTGTTTTGATGCGGGTCTATGAAATGATTGTATCCGATACAATTTGGCAGCCGAACCTCTCCAATGTCGGTAAATCGAAGTACAAAGCGCTTGCGCAGGCGATCCGTGATGGAATTGCCTCTGGTGATTTGGCGGCTGGGTCCAAACTGCCAACGGTACGCGACCTTGCGTACCGCGTTGGCGTGACGCCGGGCACCGTGGCACGGGCCTATAGTCTGCTGACAGACGAAGGACGGTTGCACGCGGAAGTGGGCCGCGGCACCTATGTTGCGGGTTCAAAACGCAAGGAAAAAGCGCTTGAACCGCCGCTTGTCCATCTGGTCGATGAAAGCACAGCAGATTTCCGCAGCAGCCGGGTGCCTGATGTCGGTCAGGGGCTGTTGATTGACGATGCGTTGATGCGCCTTGGCCAATCGCATCGGCGCAGGCATATCAACTACCCGACACCGGTCACCGACATTGAAGCACGTGAAGCGGTGGTGGATTGGATTGGGCCTGTGCGGGTTGGAAACCTTGATGCCCACCACGTCGTTTTGGGGAACGGGGCACAGAATTGTGTTATCCTGACGTTGCAAGCCGAACTGCATGGCGCGCACCCTGTGATCCTGACGGAAGAGTTAGCGTACCCCGGTGTCAGGCACGCCGCGCGATTGTTGCGTGCGCAGGTTGTTGGCGTTGCCATGGACGACGAGGGTATCATTCCGGCGGCATTGGCCGAAGCCTACCGCACCCATGGTGGTCAGGTGCTTTTGACCTCCGCAGAGGTGCATAGTCCGACAACGACCAAAACCAGCTACGCGCGCAAGAAAGAGATCGCAGCGCTTGCCGAACGGTTTGGCCTGACAATTATCGAGGATGATTGCCACAGCATCGCGCCGACAGAGGTGCCTGCCTATCGGGCGATCCTACCAAGGCAATCGTATTTCATTTCATCCCTGACCAAGGGGGTCAGTGGGGCGTTGCGCTTTGGCTATGCGGTCACGCCAGTGAACAGGTATAAAGAGTTGCGGCAGGTCGCCCAAAGCTCTTTTCATGGGATAGCCCAGCCGATGTTGGATGTTTGTTCTGATCTGATGGCGTCTGGCGATGCGGGTCGCGTAAAGGATAAGGTGATTGCACATACAGCAGAACGCGTCCGGCTGGCGGTGAACCGGCTGGGTGGATGGGACCTGCGTTGGCGCGAAGATGCGCCGTTCTTGTGGTTGCAACTGCCGCAAGGCTGGCGGGCGTCTAGCTTTGCCTTGGCTTGCGAGCGCAAGGGGATATCGGTGCGACCGGCGGATGAATTCGTTTTGTCGGACCAACGGGCCCCGAATGCGGTGCGTCTGGCGGCGACAACCTGCGTGGCAGAGCCGCGTTATCTACAAGCGCTTGATGATATGAATGCCTTGCTTGGGAATCCTGTGGCGATAATGGAAAGCTGATGGGGTATAATAATACCTAATTTGTAACATATTGTTTTTGCTTATATTATACGCTCTCACACCGCTTGACTGTGTCGTGCACCCCTTTATAACGCCCCAATCGAATGACACGTGGTGCAAACCACCCCAAACTTTTGGTGTAATATGAAAACCTTTACCGCAACTCCTGCGGATATCGACAAGAAATGGATCCTGATTGACGCTGAAGGCGTTGTTCTGGGTCGTCTTGCGTCGATCATCGCGATGCGCTTGCGCGGCAAGCACAAACCTTCCTTCACGCCGCACATGGATATGGGCGACAACGTGATCGTCATCAACTGCGAAAAAATCCAGATGACCGGCAAAAAGCGTGAAGAAAAGTACTACTGGCACACTGGTCACCCCGGTGGGATCAAAGAAAAAACCAAGGCTGACATTCTTGAGGGCAAAAACCCCGAGCGTGTTGTCATGAAAGCCGTGCAGCGCATGCTGCCCGGTGGCAAGCTGTCCCGCCAGCAAATGACTCACCTGCGCGTTTTCGCAGGCACAGAGCATGGCATGGAAGCCCAAAAGCCCGAAGTTCTGGACGTTGCGTCCATGAACAAAAAGAATACGAGGACCTCATAATGGCCGATCAAGTAAACTCGCTCGAAGAGCTGGGCCAAGTCGCTGAAGGTGTCGAAGCTGCACCAGAGGCTGTGGTTGAAACTGCTATCACACGTGAGCCTGTGCGTGATGAACTGGGCCGGTCATATGCAACTGGTAAGCGGAAAGATGCGGTTGCCCGCGTTTGGATCAAGCCGGGTTCCGGCAAAGTCGTCGTGAACGGCAAGGACATGGACACATATTTCGCGCGTCCTGTTTTGCAGATGATCCTGCGTCAGCCGTTTCAGGTTGCCGGTGTTGTCGATCAGTTCGACGTGATGGCAACAGTTGCCGGCGGTGGCCTGTCTGGTCAGGCTGGTGCGGTCAAGCACGGTGTGTCAAAGGCGTTGCAACTTTACGATCCGACACTGCGTGCAGCATTGAAAGCCGCTGGCTTCCTGACACGCGACAGCCGTGTGGTTGAGCGTAAGAAGTACGGTAAGGCGAAAGCCCGTAAGAGCTTCCAGTTCTCCAAGCGTTAATCGCTGCTATCAGAACAGAACGAAAAAGGGCGCTCGATTGGAGCGCCCTTTTTGATTTACATCGCGTTGAACATGAACCGCAAAGTGACAGGTGTCACGCGTGTGATTGAATCCAAGCTGGCCAGACCTTGAAGGACATCAATACCGGCATCAACGCCAAGTTCCTCGGTGCTGAGGTACGTGGCTGTGTTTGTGCTTGCCATCACTTGATTGTCGCTGACCCGCAGAATGAACATATCCAGAAAGACCGGGACATCTTGCCCCATCAAGCTAAGGTCACCATCGACCGCCAGTGTCATGCTCTCGCCGGGGGCAAGCCCTTCCAACGCGGCCATATCAATTTGTGCAGAAAGGCCAGCGGTTGACGCTCCGTTGAAGACATGCGCGCCCATTCTTTCGTTGCGAATGTCGATGTTTGTGTTGACCGATGACAGGTCGATATCGACGTTGACTGTGCCATCGCTGCCAACTGATCCTGAAAGCCGCGAAAACACATGCGACTCTCCGATATAATCGTTCTTGATGGACCCAAAGGATACAGATGATGTCGCCGGATCCAACGTCCACTCGGTTGCGAACGCGGGTGCCGCAGTCAATACGCACGCGGCGGTTGTCATTTTTAGAAATTTCATTTTCGATATACTCCTACAACTCATTAACCTGTGCCGCATGCCGTTCTTGAAAACCCCATGCAGTAGCCGCCATCTAGAATGTCAAAAGGTGCGAAAATGTGGCGCGCTGACCCACGATCATGGCAATGTTTTGGAGATGAATGATATCCGTTAGGCTGATCTGCTGACCCTAGGGCAGTTGGTAGGACAGTCTCACGCCGAGCGTCTCAATCCCCGGATTGACCTCGGTGGCATTGGCATTGGACCGATGATCGAAGAACACCGACAGGCTGCCCGTATCCCCAAAGTTTACGCCAGCCCCAAGCGATCCGCGCCATTGCACGGGAAATCCAAGGTCAGGGCCTTCACCACGCAAGTAAAGGCCGGGTATCAATGAAAGTTCGATAAAGATAGGGCTGTCGCTGATGCGTTCGGTTGACCATTTGCCGCCGGCACCCAGCCAAAAATCGTTGTCTGTCGTCAGGCTTGCACCGACCGTCGGCTGTATCGCCCCATAGCGCTTGGGCAGGTCGTAGCTGATGAAAAGCTCTTCACCGATATCGTCTTCCTGAAAATAGGTGTCGCCATATTGGACATGCACACGCTCGGGCGCTAGGGATTGCGAAAAGCAGTCGGCCGGACAATCGTTGAGGTAGGTATCGGTGCCGCCCAGAATAAAGAAGAACACCGCAAATCTGCTGTCCATAATCTGCCTTTATGTATCCGGTGCGATCAGGCCAAGGCCACGCAGGTAAATGCCAATCCCGGATTCCAGCAGGTCCTCGGGGGGGAAGGGGCTTTGCGTGCCAGGGTTAGAGCGGGCGAAGAGTTCGACCACACCGTGGCTCATCGCCCAGATATGGGCGCTGAACATCTGCGGCGGAGGGCGTTTGTCAGCTGGTATATGCTGGCTGAGCTCTTCCGCGGCTTTTTCAAGCACACCCATGGCGCGGGTGGCGACGGCGTTCAGTTCCGGGGTGCGGTTGATCGAAATACCGGATTCGAACATGGCAATGTAGTAACCGGGGTATTTGCGCGCGAAAGCCAGATAGGCGCGACCAGTAGATTCGAAAGCTGCAAGTGCAGATGGCTGACCACCGCCATAAGCATGCTCCATCAGGTCGCCAAACATCTCATAGCCTTGATGGGCGGCGGCAGCGATCAGGTCTTCGCGCCCTTCGAAATGGCGGTAAACGGCGGCAGGGGTTACGCCAGCCTCGCGCGCGGCTTCGGACAGGGTAAACCCGGTCGGTCCGCGCTTTTCAATCAGCGTCAGGCAGCCGTTAATCAGCGCTTCGCGCAGATTGCCGTGATGATAACCGCGTTTAGGCATGCCAGAGGTCGGGGCCTCCTACGACTTTGTCATCAAGCGGGGCGAGCGCGGCTTTGTCGTGAGGGTTGTAATCAAGCTGGCTCAGCACATGACGGATAACCTGTACGCGGGCGCGACGTTTGTCGTCAGAGCGTACAATCGTCCAAGGTGCCACGTCAGTATGCGTGCGTTCCAGCGTTTCGCCAATCGCGCCGGTGTATTCATCCCATTTGGCAAGGCCATCGACGTCAATCCAGCTTAGCTTCCATTGCTTCAGCGGGTCTTTCTCGCGGTCCAAGAACCGTTTCAGCTGCGTTGCGCGGCCGACATTCAACCAGATCTTGATCAACTTGATCCCTTCGTTGACCAGCATATCCTCGAATTCGGGGGTTTGTGCAAACCAACGGGCACGTTGATCAGGCGTGCAAAACCCGAAAACATGCTCGACCACGCCACGGTTGTACCAACTGCGGTCAAAAATGGTGATTTCACCCTTCGCGGGCAGGTGCGCGATGTAGCGTTGGAAATACCACTGGGCTGCCTCTACATCCGTGGGTTTGGAAAGTGCTACCAGCTTCGCCCCGCGAGGATTAAGATTCTCGCGTAATCGTTTGATTGTGCCGCCTTTTCCGGCGGCATCACGGCCTTCAAACACAACTGCAATCCGTTGCCCTGTGTCACGCGCCCAAGACTGCATGCGCACCAGTTCGATCTGAAGGGCAGCCAAGGCTTCTTCGTATTCGCTACGCTTCCAGCGGTGGTCATAAGGATAATCAGCATTGAGGATATCGGCCTTGCCTGCGGCCTTTACTGCTGCACGCACGTCCTCGGGAGCGTCTTCCTTAAAATAGTGGCTGATCCCACCATCAAATGGTAAATTCATGAAAACTCTCCCGAACGTCTTACACAACATATGGGGGCTATTGGCAAAAAGCGCAATTGATATGCTTGCGGACTAAATGCCGGCCCTTTGTGCGGCACGGTTAATCGCCGCCACGGCCGCTTCGGGGTCGGCGTGATGGGGCATGTGACCAACGCCCGGCAGACGCACCGTGTTGACCTGTGGCACGATTTTTTCAATTTCTTCGGCGTGAATATGAATGGGGACCGTCTTGTCTTCTTCACCATGCACGATCTCAATCGGGAGGGTCAGTTCGGGATAGCGTTGTGACAGCGTCACCACATGCGGGCGCGAGGTATTCACCTGACGGGCGTTTGCGCGCATGCTATCCGGTCGCAGGGTCAGGCCGGCACCGATGTAGTCCGCATAGCCATCCGGCGGGCTTTGTGGGGCAAAAGTAGCCTGAATACTGCTATCCACCAATGAGGGTGGCACAAAAGCCGATATCGCAGGGATCGTGACAACACCGCCAAACGCGCTGCCGTTGATCTGATAGTACCGGTCGAGATCACCCGGCCATGGCATGGTGACACCTGCAAATGAAACGACGGCTTTGGCATTCACCGGGCTGTCTTCGTCCAGTCCGGCAACCGCCCAGGCGTAAGACACGATGCCGCCAAAGCTGTGGCCTGCAACGATTGGATCGGTGATGCCGATCCTTTCGGCAGCCTCTCGCAGCATTGCCGCTTGTGCTTGCGGGCTGTCGCCTTCGGTCGCGGTCAAGCCTTTGGCAACGCCGGGCACCCGGTCAGTATAGCCCAAACCAGGGCGGTCAAATGCGGTGACAGTGTAGCGGTCCGACAAGCGCCCCATCAAATCAAAGGTGAACTCGCGCAGATTACCACCGGCCCCATGCAAAAGGATCAAATGCGGCCCCGTGCCTTGTTGGACATAGTGCACCTGACCACCGGTCACTTCGACAAATTGCCCAAGTGGGGGAAAGGCGGTCTCGGCCTGAGACGCGCGATATTGCGCTGTCAGCCCGGTCGCCAACGCGCCAAGTCCGATAACAACAGTGAGCGTCTTAAGTGCCAATTCTGTCCAACTCAAAATGTGTGGTCTGGTAGATTTCGTTTATCCAGTTTCCATATAGAAGGTGTGCGTGGCTTCGCCACCTGTTCTGCGGCTGTTCCGTTGGGTCATCGCCCGGATAGTAGTTCATCGGCACGTTAATCGGCGTACCATTGCTGATGTCGCGGTCATATTCCTGCTTGAGCGTGCCGCTGTCATATTCAAAGTGGTTGAAGATATAGAGCGCGCGATGCGCCTTATCTTCAACGAGTGCGGGGCCTGCTTCGTCGCTGGTGATTAATGTGGTCAGCCCGCCCGCGGCGTCGATCTCATCCTGCCGCATCTCGGTCCAGCGGCTGACCGGGATCACGCAATCGTCAGAGAAGCCGCGCAGGTAGGGCGACGCGGGCGCAGTGTTCCGGTGCCGGAAACAGCCAAAGGCCTTGTGATCCAGCATGTGTTTTTTGACACCGTGGAAGTAGTTGATCATCGCCATCCCACCCCAGCAAACGCCAAAGGTCGAATGCACGTGGGTCTGGGTCCAATCAAAGACCTGCGTGAGCTCTTGCCAATAGGTGACGTCCTCAAAGGGCAAATGTTCAATCGGGGCGCCTGTGATGATCAGCCCGTCAAATTTCTCGTCTTTCACGTCCGAGAACGGGCGATAGAATTCTTCCATATGCTCAGCCGCGGTATTTTTGGTCTGATGCTCGGACATCCGCACCAATGAAAGTTCAATCTGCAATGGCGTCGCCCCGATCAGACGCGCGAACTGGTTTTCGGTCTGGATCTTCTTGGGCATCAGGTTCAGCAAAGCGATCCGCAACGGGCGGATATCCTGACGGGCGGCTGTATCTTCATCAAGCACCATGACGCCTTCGTTCGACAGAACGTTATAGGCGGGCAGGGCGGCGGGCAGTTTAATCGGCATGATTTTGATCCTGATAGGAGGGCAGAGATAGGCGGCTTAGCTGCGCATCTCAAGGGCGTCGGCGATCATGCCGACAAAGCCCTCCGTATCTTTGACCTGCTCAACGGCCTGTTGCGGCACGGTAAGGCCCCATTTGTCCGCCATCGCTTTGTAGCGTGGCTGACGATGCGCCAGCGCCTTGGCAAAGGCCCAGCGGATGAAATCGTCGGGGTTCACCTTGTCAGGGGCCACGTTGAATTCTGCCAGATAGGCATTCCAAGTGGCCAGCAGGAATGTCGGGTCATAGGACATCGGCTTGGGTTCGCGATCAAACCTGCGGATCAGTTCGGCAGTATGGGCGTCCGTGCCTTCGATCCAGACCATGAGCGTTTTGGATGCCAGATCTGTCATGATTGGATCAGCGGGGTCATCCACATCGACCCATTCACAGATCGACCCGCCTGTGTCGCAGACAAAGTGGGGGTATTGATAAAGCCTGCTGGAGCGTTCGATGAAATGGCCCGTGTCATGCAGCGCCGCAATTTCGGCCTGTTGAAACTGGTCCTGACGGCGGGTGTATTCGTCCCACGGCAGGCCGCCCAACGCCTCATCACCCGGCTTGCCCAGATAGGACGACATCGGGCGCAGGTCGTTGAATGAGATGTTCGAGCCGATATAGATGCTGTCGCTGCGCAGAAGATCCCGCAGGAAAGGTACTTTCATGGCCTCGCGTTTGGCGTTGTCGGCAATCAGCTCGCCCATATACCGCGTGCCGATCCGGTAATCGATGGAATAATGAAACCAGTCGCCCGTGCTGCGCAGCATGTTCGACAGGTATGTCTTGCCCAAACCGGACATAGCAAAGAGCAAAACACGTTTCTGCGGGGCGTTGCGCCATTCTGATGCGGAAGGATAAATCATAAAGCGTGGGTAGCTGCTGATATCCGCGTTTTCCAGTGGTTTTTGCGGCACTTACCCGATCAACCAGTGGAAAGTGCGTTTCAGCACCGCATGGCCGTCCGCCGTAACTGGCGTACCATGTGCCAGCAAGACCCGTTCAATCGGCCAATCCAACACTTTTTCGACAGAGGCGCGCGCTTTGGCTTTATTGCGAAATCCGAGCCGAAATTTACGCGGCACATTGGGGATATCACCCACCATCAGATCGAGCCGGGCAATCACGCCGCGCCAGCCGGTGTGAAAACCGGTTGAAAATTGTTGAATGAGGTCGGTGAAGATCACCGTCCGGCTGAGCTGGTGAAAGAACACCACCTCGTCAGTGAGGTTGTTGTTTAAAACAATCTGGTCGATCTGATTGGCCCACGCAGCGTCCGGGTCGTCACCCAGCACCCCGTTGAACCGCAAATCAGACCGTTTTGAATGCAGGCCAGAAAGCCCGTAAAGCCGTGCTTTGGGATAGGCGGCCTGCCATTCGCTTAGAAACATGTGATGAAACATGTTCGGTGCTATCAGGTGGCTAACAGTGCCAAGCGCATCAATCTGTGCTTTGAGCACATCATGCAGCGCTATAGGTGACCATACCAGCAGGTCACCCCTCTGCAATCGCATCACCGCGCAGCGCGTCGGGTACGTGAAACCCATGACACTCAGGTCACTTCCGTCCGCAATCCATATATCATCGGCAAAAGATGTCAGCATTGGCAGGCCTTATCCACAAGCGGACTGGCGCGACCTTAGAATAGGCCTGTGTCCGACAGCAAGCTGACAGAAATTCGCCAGCTTGCTGCGATCTATCTGCTTAGCTGAGAACGCCGGGCCAGTTGGCGTCAGCGGCCATGATGTGCCCGGGAATGTCGCGCTCCCAACGGCGGCGCACACTGGTCGAGAAATTCAGGTAAAGTTTGTCTTCGACGATTGTCCACGCCTCCGGCACTGTTGATGCAGTATAACCTTGGCTGACGGCAAAGGCACAGTACCCGCCGTATTTTGGGGCGTAAGCCTCTGGATCGGCGGCAAACGCATCGCGGTTCGCCTCGGATGAGAAACGCCATGTCACGCCCATATAGTCATGGGTGATGGCCGCGTCGCCCGCAACCGGTGCGCCTTCGGTGAAGTAGGCCACCACATCCGAGCCATCAACCGCGACTCCGTCGTTGTTGTAGACCTCTGGCGTTGCGGCCATAGCGCGGGGTGCCAGTGCTGCGGCGGCAGGAACGGCCAAGGCGAGGGTGAAAAAGTGACGACGTGTGAATGTCATGGGTCAAGTCTCCAGGATCAGTGTTTTGTTGCGTTGATCCCAGATGGGGCAACTGAGCCTGCAAAAGCTAGAGGCCACACAGACATGTGACCTTTCGTTGCAAAGCGCTTATGCGCCCCGCCAGATCCAACCGCCGCCCAAAACGCGGCTGCTTTCAGGGTCGTAGAACACGCAGGCCTGCCCGGGTGACACGCCTTGTTCGGCCACCAGCAGTTCCACCTCTGCCTCTGTGTCAGAGATCGGTCGTAACACAGCATCGGTTGGCGGGCGCGTCGAACGGACCCGCACCGCAATCTGGCGTTCGCCGATGTCCATCAGGTTGCCACCACCAATCCAGTTAATTTCGCGGATCGGAACCCGGCGCGTTGCCAACAGGTCCTTTGGTCCAACAACCACCTGTTTGGCATCCACATCCAGCTTGACCACATAAAGCGGATCAGCCAGCCCACCGATGCCCAGCCCACGGCGCTGACCGATCGTATAGTGGATCACACCCTTATGCGTGCCCAACACGCGGCCTTCGGTATCGACGATATCACCGGGCGCGGCGGCACCAGGGCGCAGTTTTTCAATCACCGCGGCGTAGTCGCCATTGGGCACAAAGCAGATATCCTGACTATCGGGCTTATCAGCGACGCTGAGACCGTATTTGCCGGCGAGCGCGCGTGTCTCTTCTTTGGATGCGTGGTGGCCCAGCGGAAAGCGCAAGTAATCCAGCTGTTCTTGCGTGGTTGAGAACAGGAAATAACTTTGATCCTTGGTCGGGTCTGCGGCGGAATGTAGCTCGGCTCCGTCCAAGCCCATCTTGCGTTGAATATAGTGACCGGTGGCCATGCAGTCGGCATCAAGGTCCTTGGCGGTTTCCAAAAGGTCCTTGAATTTCACCCGCTCATTGCAGCGGATGCAGGGAACGGGTGTCGCGCCGCCGAGATAGCTGTCGGCAAATTCATCCATGACTGCTTCGCGGAAGGTGTTTTCATAATCCAGCACGTAATGGGGAAACCCCATTTCCTCGGCCACACGGCGGGCATCGTGGATATCGCGGCCAGCGCAGCAAGCCCCTTTTTTGGCCAGCGCGGCCCCATGGTCATAAAGTTGCAAGGTTACGCCAACCACATCGTAACCTTCTTCTGCCAGCTTTGCTGCCACAACAGAGCTGTCCACGCCGCCGGACATGGCAACAACAACGCGCGTTTGCGCAGGTGGTTTTGCAAAGCCAAGCGAGTTCAGCGGCGAATCAAGCGACATGGGTCAATCCAATAAGGAAGGTTTCGCGATGAAATATAGGAAAATGCGAGGCACTCTCAAGGGGGCCTTATACCTCTCATTAAACCCTCGGGGGCATAAATATCCGTGGAGTGTAAGAAAGGGGTGCAAAACATGTACTTACGAAAAGTCGAAGGGCCAAGGTCTGTGACCTTGGCGGATGGGTCCATTATGACACGTGCTGATCTGCCATGTCAGAAAACACGGCGCTGGGTTGCGTCGCGCAAAGCGGCGGTCGTACGCGCGGTCTCGGCAGGGCTGATTCTGCGTAAAGACGCGTTGGAGCGTTATGCTTTGTCCGATGAAGAGTTCTCAGAGTGGGAAACAGCCGTTGATTTACACGGTGAAGCTGCATTGCGCGCTACATCTTTGCAACGCTATAGACAACCCTAGGTAGAAGTGCGACATAGTACGGGGGTGGTAACGTGTGGTTAACCTTTATTGGTTTAGGTTAACTGCACCGAACTCAGAGCGGAGTAGTACTATGCGAGTTTTGCTGGTTGAAGATGACCCAACAACGTCCAAAAGCATCGAACTGATGCTGACCCATGCTAACCTGAATGTCTATGCAACGGATATGGGCGAAGAAGGGATCGACCTGGCGAAGCTGTATGATTACGATCTGATCCTGCTGGATCTGAACCTGCCCGATATGAACGGTCACGAGGTGCTGCGACAGTTGCGTCTTAGCCGTATTGATACGCCTATATTGATCCTCTCAGGGGACGATGGGACAGAAAGCAAGCTAAAAGGCTTTGGTTTTGGCGCAGATGACTATCTGACAAAACCCTTCCACCGCGAAGAACTCGTGGCGCGTATTCATGCGATTATCCGACGGTCGAAAGGCCATGCGCAGTCAATCATCAAGACCGGGCAGATCGCCGTGAACCTGGACGCCAAGACGGTTGAGGTCGAAGGCAGCACGGTTCATTTGACGGGCAAAGAGTACCAAATGCTCGAACTGCTCAGCCTGCGAAAGGGAACAACCCTAACGAAAGAGATGTTTCTCAACCATCTTTATGGCGGCATGGACGAACCCGAACTGAAGATCATTGATGTCTTCATCTGTAAGTTGCGCAAAAAACTAAGCGAGGCAACAACGGGCGACAACTATATCGAAACCGTGTGGGGGCGTGGCTATGTGTTGCGCGATCCCGAACCCGTGACGGTGCCCGAAAAGATCGCTGTAAACGCCTGATTGGTCAGACGGAACCATGTGATGTGCGATGCGTCCGGCCGCAACTCGACGCTGGACGCCGCGCAACAGCCCGCATAATTATGACGTGAAACCCCAGAAAGCGGGGCGTCAGAATGCGGGGGCCAACGTGGCTGAAAGAACAGAACTGAAACAGCCGACATCTGGCGATATCGACGCGGCAACTCTTTCGCCTGAACAGGCGGCGGCCGAGCTTGCGTGGCTTTCACAGCAATTGATCAAGGCGAACACCGCCTATCATCGTGACGATGCACCTGACATCAGTGATGCGACCTATGATGCGCTGAAACGGCGAAATGCAGCTATTGAAGCGCAATTTCCTGAACTCAAGCGGGACGACAGCCCAAGCGACCTTGTTGGTGGGGCCATTGCCGAAGGTTTTGGCAAGGTGCAGCACGTGGTGCGTATGCTGTCGCTTGGAAATGCATTCGATGATGATGACGTGGTTGAGTTTGATCAGCGTATCCGTAAATATCTTGGATGGGCTGCCGATACATCGCTTGCCTACACCGCTGAGCCAAAAATCGACGGCCTGTCTTTGTCGCTGCGTTATGAGAACGGCAAACTGATCCAAGCCGCCACACGGGGTGATGGCGAAACAGGCGAGAATGTGACGGCTAACGCCCGCACCATTGCCGATATTCCACATGAAATTTCAGACGCACCTGATGTTTTGGAAGTCCGCGGTGAAGTTTACATGAGCCACGCAGATTTTGCTGCACTCAACGCGCGGCAAAGCGAAAATGGTGGCAAGACATTTGCCAATCCGCGTAATGCAGCCGCCGGATCACTGCGCCAGTTGGATGCCGAAATCACGAAATCACGCCCTTTGCGGTTTTTTGCATATGCTTGGGGCGATCTCTCTGCGCCGCTTGCCGAAACACAATCAGGTGCGATCGCGCGACTGGCGGCCTTTGGATTTTCAACGAACCCACTGACGCAGACCTGCGATGGACCGACGGAAATGATCAGCCACTACAAGATGATCGAAGCGCAACGCGCGGACCTCGGCTATGACATTGATGGGGTTGTCTACAAGGTGGATGACCTGAGTTTACAGCGCAGGCTTGGGTTTCGGTCCACAACACCACGTTGGGCAATCGCCCATAAGTTTCCCGCAGAACTGGCGTGGACGACGTTGGAGGCGATCGACATTCAGGTGGGGCGCACCGGTGCATTATCGCCTGTAGCGCGCCTGCGTCCTGTGACCGTCGGGGGCGTCGTGGTTTCCAACGCGACATTGCACAACGAAGACTATATCGCCGGCCGCGACGGCAATGGTGCGCCAATCCGCGAAGGGCGCGACATTCGCGTGGGCGATTGGGTGCAGGTCTACCGTGCGGGAGATGTCATCCCGAAAATCAAGGACGTTGACCTCGCCCGCCGACCCGCTGATGCGACGCCCTATGCGCTACCAACCAAATGCCCGGAATGCGGCTCTGATGCGATCCGTGAAGAGGGCGACGCGGTCCGCCGCTGTACAGGCGGTATCATCTGCCCTGCCCAAGCCGTTGAAAAACTGAAGCATTTTGTCTCGCGCGCCGCCTTCGATATCGAAGGGCTTGGCGCAAAACAGGTTGAGCAGTTTTATGCGGATGGTTGGATTGCGACGCCAGCGGATATCTTCACTTTGCGTGAACGGTTCGGCGAAGGGCTGCAACAACTGAAGAACCGCGAAGGCTGGGGCGAGAAAAGTGCCGCGAACCTTTTTGATGCAATTGATGAAAAGCGCAGTATCGGCCTGGCGCGGGTTATTTTTTCGCTGGGCATACGCCATGTCGGCGAAAACAGTGCAGCACTTTTGGCGGGTCACTACACCTCTTGGGCAGCGTTCGAACAGGCCATGACGACAGCCCGGATCGGCGAAGGCGCGATATGGGATGACCTGACTGGCATCGACGGCGTTGGTGATGTGATGGCGACGTCGGTTGTCACGACGATGCAGCAAGAGGCGGAACGTGCGTCGATTGACCGGTTGATTGCGCAACTGAGCGTTCAAGATGCTGAAATCCGAGCGACTGATAGCCCCGTTGCAGGCAAAACGGTGGTCTTCACCGGCACATTGGAGCGTATGACACGCGCGGAAGCCAAGGCGCGCGCGGAAAGCCTTGGCGCGAAAGTGTCAGGGTCCGTCAGTGCAAAAACGGATATTCTGGTTGCGGGCCCCGGTGCCGGGTCCAAAGCAAAGAAGGCCGCAGATCTAGGCGTTGAAACGATGGATGAAGACGCCTGGCTTGCCCTGATCGGCGACGCATGAGTGGGCGGCCAGAGGTCCTTTTCCCGCTCTTTGGTGCGCTGACGCAGCTGGACGGCATCGGGCCGAAAACGGCACAAACGCTTGATGGGGTCGGGATCGCAAAACCGCTGGACGTTTTGATGACGCTGCCCCTGTCGGGCGTGGATCGGCATCGCCGCGCCAGCATCCGCGAGGTTGTCGCACCCAGTGTCGCAACGGTCGAGGTGATCGTTGGTGAACACCATCCGCCGCGCACCCGTGGGCGCCCATATCGTGTTCATGTTGAGGATGCAGAAACCTCTTTTCAACTCGTGTTTTTCCATGCCCGCGGTGATTATTTGCAGCGGCTTTTGCCGACAGGACAAAAGCGTATCGTGTCCGGCAAGGTTGAGATTTTCGATGGGATCGCGCAGATTGTGCACCCAGATCATGTACTTCCGGTGGCCGAGGCTGAGGATATTCCCACATTTGAACCGGTGTATCCGTTGCATGCCGGGATCACCCAGAAAACGATGTGGAAGGCCACGCGCTCTGCGATGGCAATGATGCCGGATTTGCCGGAATGGATTGATCCGGCCTTGAAAGCAAGAGAGAAGTGGCCTGCCTGGGCGGCGGCGATGCGGCTGGTCCATACCCCGCAAGCAACCTCTGATTTATCGCCACATGCGCCCGCACGGGAACGTTTAGCCTATGATGAACTATTGGCGCATCAACTGACATTGGCATTGGCGCGGGCAGCCACGCGCAGGTCCAAGGGGATCGCTTCGGTTGCAACGGGCGTATTGTCCGACAAGGTTTTGGCCGCCTTGCCTTACAAGCCAACTGGCGCGCAACAACGGGCGTTTAGCGAAATAGCGGCGGATCTGGCCACGCCATTACGGATGAACCGGCTGCTGCAAGGTGATGTCGGCTCGGGTAAAACTTTGGTGGCGCTGATGGCGTTGCTTGATGTGGTCGAAGCGGGCGGGCAGGGCGTGATGATGGCCCCGACCGAGATTTTGGCGCGGCAGCATCTGGAGGGCTTGCAGCCTTTGGCGCAAAGTGCTGGCGTTGTTCTGGAAATCCTGACAGGGCGCGATAAGGGGTCTGCCCGTGCCGCAAAGCTGAAGGCGCTTGCTGACGGAAAGATCAACATTCTTGTCGGCACCCATGCCGTGTTTCAAAAGGATATCGTTTTCAATGACCTACGCCTTGCAGTGATTGACGAACAACATCGCTTTGGTGTGTCCCAACGCATGGAGCTGGGGGCGAAGGGACAGGCGGTTGATGTGCTGGTGATGACGGCAACACCCATCCCGCGTTCTCTCGCCCTTGCGCAATATGGCGATATGGATGTGTCTGTTCTTGATGAAAAGCCGCCTGGTCGCACCCCGGTGCAAACCGCACTGGTGTCGGCCACCCGCATGAATGAGGTGATTGAAAAACTGCGTAAAGCGGTCGCGGACGGCAGGCAGGCCTATTGGGTTTGTCCTTTGGTGGAAGAAAGCGAAGTGATTGATCTGACCGCCGCCGAAGAGCGGTTTAAACGATTGCGTGCTACCTTGGGTGAAGGCGTGGTTGGATTGGTCCACGGTCAAATGCCATCGGCCGAAAAAGACGCCGCGATGGCACGATTTGTTGCGGGAGAAACCAAAGTTCTGGTGGCGACGACGGTCATTGAGGTAGGTGTAAACGTGCCCAATGCGTCGATCATGATGATCGAACACGCCGAGCGATTTGGTCTTGCACAACTGCACCAGCTACGGGGCAGGGTCGGGCGTGGCGCTGCGGCCTCGACTTGTTTGTTGATCTACCAGGCTCCTTTAGGCGAAACCAGCCGACAAAGGTTAGAGATCATGCGTGAGACAGAAGATGGCTTTCGCATATCCGAAGAAGATCTTGCAATGCGCGGCGCAGGTGATGTGATCGGCACCGCCCAATCAGGCATCCCGCGCTTTCGGATAGCTGATCTGGAACGGCAGGCAGGGCAGATGGCTGTTGCCCAAACAGATGCGCGCGCGCTGCTGAATGAAGACCCAAAGCTGGAAACAGACCGTGGGAAGGCCGCCAGAACACTGCTTTGGCTGATGGAACAGGATAAGGCGATCCGTTTGATATCAGTGGGTTAGCCTTTATCGTCACAAAATGTTCTCAAATGTTCCACAAAAGTTCTTTACACGGCGTTAACGATATGAGAACAAAGTGGCAACAGAACATTAAAGGAACACGATCATGGCAGAAGAGATTAAATCAGTAATCGCGCGTTCTCGCGACACGATTATCGCCGATGCTTTGGGCGTAGCTGCTTTGATGGTCATGCTGATTGTTGGATTGGCCTTGCCCGGGCTGATCTGACCTGCCGGACGATCCCGGCCCGGTCCATCACATTGCCCTGTCCCAAGAATGCAATGATTGATGACCTGCCTGTCTGACGTCCCATGCGGGGGTTTTGCCTCTCCCCAAGGAACACTGGATCGGGCTGGATCGTTTCAAACCTGCCGCCGCCATCTTCCCGGATGTGCGGCGGTTTTTTTATGCAGAGGCCGGTTGGGTGTGCAATGCATCCAGCGTGGCATCAAAGGCCAGCATGATGGATGCGTGACGGTTCTTGTAGTCTTTGGCCGGTTGCAGAACCTCAAGATCGCTGAACGGGGCAGGCGGCACAGGCCCGTCTGACTTCAACATCGCATAAAGCGCATCGCGCCCGGCTTGAACCTGTTCCAGGGTCAGTCCCACAACGCTTTTGCCAACAACAGCCGCCGCTGCCTGTCCCAAGGCGCAAGCTTTCACATCCTGCCCATAGTCGGTGATTACACCATCGGTGATGTTCACATCGACCGTAACGGTGGACCCGCATAAGGGCGCACGTTTCTTGGCTGTCGCGGTCGGATGATCCAACCGTGTCGTGCGCGGCATGTCAGCAGCCAGCGCCAGAATGCGCCCGGAGTAGAGTTTGATCAGATCGTTTTCCGCCGACATCGCGTTGCCCTTTTGCTTGCCCTTCATTAGATAGTGCCGACCGACCCGCTTGCAAAGGTTTTCGACATGCCGTTTGACCCCGCGACACTGCGCTATAACGATGCAGGCCTTATCCCCGCCATCGCACAGGATGCCACAACAGGTGAAGTGCTGATGATGGCGTGGATGAACGCGGAGGCGGTTGCACAGACATTGCAAACGGGCCGCGTGACATATTGGTCGCGATCCCGGCAAGAGTTCTGGATCAAAGGCGCGACAAGCGGTCATACGCAAGAGTTGGTCAATTTCCGTGTGGATTGTGACCGTGATTGCCTGCTGGTCACGGTCAATCAAACCGGGGCCGCGTGCCACACCGGACGGCGCACCTGCTTTTACACCGAAGTGCAAGGCGGCGACGAAGTTGAAGTCGTCAAACTTCCGTAAGCCCTACTAAGCGCCTGATATCATTTGGTGTTGCGCCCTCAGCGCGAAACTTTGACAAGGCACGCGCATCATCCCGTTTTGCCAGCCTTTTGCCGTTGTCGTCGCGGATCAAGCGGTGATGATGATACCGCGGGGTAGGCAAACCAAGCAGCTTTTGCAGGGTAACGTGAATTGGCGTTGCATCAAACAGGTCCGAACCACGCACCACATCTGTTATCCCTTGCGCCGCATCATCGACAACCACGCTAAGATGATATGACGTTCCCATATCACGCCGCGATAGAACCACGTCGCCGATTGACCGCAGCATTTCCTCTTGGGTTACGGTGATCATGCGCCTTTTGCCATGAAGCATTTCTTCAAAGCCAAGCACATGGGTCCAAGGCGCGTCGGGTACGACGCGATGTTTACACACCAACCGTGTTGCTTTGGTCATATCAAGTCGCAGCGGCACGTCATTGGGACGCGGACCGGGGTCATAAGGGTCAACGCTGCCAGCGCAGGTGCCCGGATAAACGATCCCATCGGGTCCCATCGTGGCACCTTCCTGTGGTGCGCTGGCGGCTGTTTCGATGTCCCGTCGTGAACAATGGCACGGGTAAAGCAACACATCGTTCCAAAGACGGTCCAGCGCTGTTTCATAAGCCGCCTGTCGTTCGGATTGTCGCATCACGGGTTCCGGCCACCACAGCCCCAACCAGCGCAGGTCGTCATAAATCTGCGCCTCCCATTCGGGCCGTGCGCGTGATTGATCAATATCCTCGATACGCAAAAGGAACGTGCCGTTTGCGTCCATCGCCATGTCATGCGCCAGCATCGCTGAGTACGCATGCCCCAAGTGCAGCGGCCCCGTGGGCGATGGTGCAAACCGTGTGATCACAGGCGGCGCAGTATGATAACGTCCGCGCCCATGTCGACATCATCCAGATGCGGACCATGCTCGCGAAAGATCACCTCGGCATGGCCTTGTGTGACCTCTGCCTGCAATGCATCGGCGTATGATGGATCGGCCAATGTGGGATCGTTGAAAGACAGGCCCAGTAAACCACCCGCAGCCAGTTGCGCGACGAGAGGGGCCAGAACGCCCGCCGGAGCAGCCCCAAGGCTGATCACACCAACGGCTGCGATGATCGGATAGGTACCAGCCGCAAACCCCATATCGTCAGGCGCGCTGTGCCAGGTTTTGCGGTAAATCCCCCGCGATGCGGCTTTTTCAAGCATTTCTGCGGTGACATCGGTGCCGTCGATTGTTTCAAAACCAGCACGGCGCAACGCGGCACCGCCGATGCCTGTTCCACATCCGAAATCCAGCACCACTTGGTCCAAAGCCGCGTGATCAGCCAATGCTGCCGCCAACCGATCCGGGGTGCGATAGCCGCGTGCTGAAACCTCCGCATCATAGTTTTCCGCCCAGTCAGCGTAGACAGCGATGGTTTCATCGACAGGGCGCGGGGTCCAAAGGGACGGGCGCAGGACTTCCTTTTTCTTGGTCATACGCTCAATCTAGAAGCAGGCGTCAGGCGGCGTCCAGTGCTGACTGCCCAAGCCAGGCCTGCCATTCGGCTTTGGCGCGGTCCGTGTAGGCTTTGTAGCGATCCTTACGGTTGCGCCGTCCGCTTTTGACGCCCTCAAGTGGGGGGAACAGGCCAAAGTTCACGTTCATCGGCTGAAAAGTCTTCGCCTCAGCGCCGCCTGTGATATGCGTGACAAGCGCGCCCATTGCCGTCATATTTGGCACCGGGTTCAGCGTTTGGCCTGTCATCTCTGCCACGGCCATACGGCCTGCCAACAGTCCCATTGCAGCACTTTCGACATAGCCTTCAACACCAGTGATTTGCCCAGCAAAGCGGATATTGGGGCGACTACGCAGGCGCATCTGATCGTCAAGCAGCGTGGGTGAGTTAATGAACGTATTGCGATGGATGCCACCAAGGCGCGCAAACTCCGCATCCTCCAAACCAGGTATTGTTTTAAAAACAGCCTTCTGTGCGCCATACTTCATCTTTGTCTGAAAGCCGACGATATTGTAAAGCGTACCCAACGCATTATCGCGGCGCAGTTGCACGACCGCATAGGGTTTGTTGGTGGGATCGTTGGCGTTGGTCAAACCAACAGGCTTCATTGGACCAAAGCGCAGGGTTTCGCGGCCACGCTCCGCCATCACCTCAATCGGCAAACAACCGTCAAAGTACCCGGCCGTTTCGCCTTCTTTGAACTCGGTCTTGTCGGCGGCTAGAAGGGCATCAATGAACGCTTCATACTGGTCCTTGGTCATCGGACAGTTCAAGTAGGCGGTTCGCTCTTCCTCAGTCTCGCCTTTGTCATAGCGTGATTGCATCCATGCGGTATCCATATTGATGCTGTCATGATAGACAATGGGGGCGATGGCATCAAAAAAGGCAAGCGCCTCGGCACTGGTTTCCGCCTGAATGGCCGCCGCTAAAGCACCTGATGTCAGCGGGCCAGTTGCCACAATCCATTGCCCTTCGCGCGGCAGTTCCGTCACTTCGTCATAAGACACCGTGATGTTTGGATGCGCCTTGAGCGCCGCAGTCACACTTTCCGCAAACGGATCACGATCCACTGCCAAAGCACCACCCGCCGGCAGCCGATGACGGTAGGCTGTCTGCATGATCAAACCATTCGCTTGCATCATTTCCCAATGCAGCAAACCTACGGCGTTCTGCTCATGGTCGTCAGACCGGAAAGAGTTCGAGCATACCATTTCGCCCAGGTTCCCGGTGCGATGCGCGAAGGTTTCCACCTTGGGCCGCATTTCATGGATCACGACCTTTAGCCCGGCGTTTGCTGCCTGCCAGGCCGCCTCAGATCCGGCCATACCGCCGCCAATGATGTTCAATGTCTGTTGCATGCTGTCGATCTAATCCGGGCGAGGCCAAAAGAAAAGACCCGCAGCAACATGCCGCGGGTCTTAAAATTACGATAGCGTCGGGTTGCTTAGAAGATACCAAGAAATGTCCGGTTATCCGTAAATGTTCCGCCTTTGGGGCCGAAGTTATAGTCAACGCGCAGTCCGAAGTACGATTGCGGATCTTGGGCAACGATTTCAACGTCGTCCTCTTCGCCGGAAAGTCCGATGCGTCCAATGGATGCAGTGATACCGACCCCGTTGCTGAAGTCATAACCGGCATGGAATGCATAGTTGGTGCGGCGGCCTTCGATGATTGAACCAGTTTCGATGACGCTAATCAGAACCGGTGAAAATGCGTCATATGTAAAGCCGCCATTCCATCCCTGGCCGCTTCCAAACTCGGCACTAAAGCCGCCGAATGTATATTCGTCATCGCCAAATTCCAAATCAGTGATGCCGTAGTAGACATCAAACTTGGATGTTTGTGTCAGCGCGCCAAACTCCACCCCGATGGCGTTGACCGGATCATCCAGATAATCAGCTGATTCCGATGTCACAAAAAGCCCGAACGCAGTGTCAGGAGAGGGCAGATACAGGCCGTGAAGTGTAAAGCTGGTTGTATCCAACTCGCCGTCATCAAACGGGATATCATCGCCAGTGAAAGCATAGATCCCAAGGCTCGCGCCAAGGGCAAATTGCGTGCCTAGGCTGACTTCAGCGGTCCCTTTCAGGTCACCCATACCAAAGTCGCGATCATCTTCCGTCAAGACGGTCGAACCCCATTCGACGGAAATGCCAGAGATGCCTTGCGCCATCAGAGGTGTTGCCGTCGTTGCCACGATGAACGCGGTCAAAATGCTCTTATATATCATCCTATTACCCATCTCAAAAAAACCACCCACCGCCATTAACCCTGAGGTTGCGCAAAACGCAAATGACCAAAATCCAAAATATCCAAACTGTACTTTTGGCGTCACAACTTACCATATTTTTACAGAACACCCCGCTGTTACAGCGGGATGTTTTGTTGATATTTATGGCGAGGGCGGGCTGGCCTTGACTGCTTCGTTCGCGCTGCGCCTGCCAAAGGTCGTACCGCCATTTGGTCCAAGCGCGATGCTGGCTTGAATGCCAAAAGTGGTTTCTTCTGAATCGCCAGTCGGCTCTTCGATATCAAGCAAACCAATCGTTGCGCCGAACTTCGGTCCTTGTGGCAATGTGTAAAAACCGCCGATTTCAAGCGCCGCGGCTGAAAAGCCGTCGCCAGTGTAGGCATCAAGGTTCACGGCAAAATCAAAGCCGTCCGCGATGCCATATGTTCCGCCCAGACCATAAATCGTCAGATCCCGGCCAATGCCGTCTCCGGCACTGCCAAAGTAGCCTTCAGCATCACCAAAGCCGAAATCATATTTGAACTCGGCACCAATCATGCTGCTGCTGTCCCCATCAGCAAAGTCAGCGCCGGCAAAGAAGCCAACGGCGGTTGATGGGTTCACTTGGTAAAAGACGTGAGTGGTCAGATTGGCGACACCCGATGGGCCCAGCTCAAAGTCATATGTTGTGGCATCGACCGCAACTGAAACGCCATAAAATGCGTCAAATTCGGCAGAGCCAAAATACGTCGTGCTGCCAAAACCATCAACATCCGTCACGTCACGATATTCAATCCCGAGTTCCGCACCGCTGAACCCTTGGGCAAACCCGGTCGTGCCAAAGCCCGCGACCAATGCCGTCGATAGAAGCAATTTCTTTAACATCTCGATACCTCATTTGTTTATGTTGGAGTGCTGGGCACCCTTATTTTAGGCCTTTTTGACCCTTTTTGTGTGGAAGGCCTGTTACTCTTCCACAGTGTCTTCTTCGTCTCCTTGGTCAGCAATCCACGCAACGCTGACAACTGTTTCGCCTTTGCCTGTATCAAAGACCTTTACGCCACCGGCCCCGCGTGAGCGGAAGGAAATTCCTTCGATCGGGACGCGGATAGACTGGCCGGTGGATGTCACCAGCATGATTTGATCTGACAATTCGACCGGGAAGGACGTCACCAGTGGTCCGCCGCGCATCGCCTTATCCATGGCAGCGACACCCATGCCGCCACGTCCCCGCACGGGATAGTCATGGCTGGACGACAGCTTACCAGAGCCTTTGGCCGAAATCGTCAGGATCAGGTTTTCTGCCGCCGACATTTCCGCATAGCGTTCTTGGCTGATCGCCCCGGCGGTAACGTCTTCATCGTCTTCATTCTCGGCTTCATCTGCGAGACCGGCCATCGCGCGGCGCATTTTCAGATAGGCGGCCCGTTCTTCGGCATCAGCCTTGAAGTGGCGAATGATCGACATGGAGACAACTTTATCGTTACCTTGCAGTCTGATCCCGCGCACACCAACCGAACTGCGCGAATTGAACACGCGCACGTCGGTCGCAGGGAAGCGGATTGCGCGGCCTGAGTCCGTGACCAACATCACATCGTCATCATTGGATGCGATCCGCGCATTGATCAGCGTTGTGTCGGCGTGTTCATCTTCAAACTTCATCGCAATCTTGCCATTTCGCATAACGTTGGCAAAATCTGACAGTTTGTTGCGGCGCACCGTGCCGGCAGAGGTCGCGAAGACCACTTGCAGGTCATCCCACTCTTCCTCGGGGCGGTCGACCGGCATGATGGCGGCAATGGAAACACCCTGCGGAATGGGCAGGATATTCACGATCGCCTTGCCTTTTGCCGTGCGGCTGCCCAGCGGCAGGCGCCATGTTTTCAGCTTATAGACCATTCCGTCAGTCGTGAAGAACAAAAGCGGCGTATGTGTATTGGCCACAAAGAGGGTGGTGACCACGTCCTCTTCTTTGGTCGCCATCGATGACAGCCCCTTACCACCACGCCGCTGCGCGCGGAAATCGGCAAGTGCGGTGCGTTTTATGTAGCCGCCAGAGGTCACGGTTACGACCATGTCCTCTTTTTCGATCAGGTCTTCGTCTTCCATGTCGCCGGACCAGTCGACAATCTCGGTGCGGCGGGGGACGGCGAAAAGGTCACGAACTTCTGTCAATTCATCGCGGATGATCTGCATGATGCGTTCGCGAGAAGACAGAATATCAAGATATTCCCGTATCTTGCCGGCCAATTCCTGCAGTTCGTCTGTGACCTCTTTCACACCAATCTGCGTCAGACGCTGCAAGCGCAACTCAAGGATCGCGCGCGCTTGGGCTTCGGACAGGTTATATGTGCCATCTTCATTGGCCGGATGGGTCGGATCGTCAATCAGCTTGATATATTCCAGGATCGCCTCGGCTGGCCAGCGGCGCGTCATCAGCTTTTCGCGCGCGGTTGCTGCATCGGCGGACGACCGGATCGTGGCGACCACTTCGTCGATATTCGTGACGGCGACAGCCAGACCACACAAAAGATGCGACCGCTCGCGCGCTTTGCGCAGTTCAAACGCGGTGCGGCGGGCGACAACCTCTTCGCGGAAGTCTACAAATGCGGTCAGGAAAGCGCGCAATGTCAGCTGTTCGGGCTTGCCGCCGTTCAGCGCCAGCATGTTACAGCCAAAATAGGTTTGCATCGGGGTAAAGCGGAAAAGTTGGTTCAGAACCACCTCAGCCGTCGCATCACGCTTGAGTTCAACGACGACACGCACACCATTGCGGTCGGATTCGTCCTGCACATGGGCGATGCCATCGATCTTCTTATCGCGCGCGGCCTCAGCGATCTTGTCGATCATCGCGGCCTTATTCACCTGATAGGGAATCTCATTGATTACAATCGCATAGCGATCCTTGCGGATTTCCTCGACGGCCGTTTTCGCACGGACGATGACGGAACCGCGTCCTTCAAGATAAGCCTTGCGCGCACCAGAGCGGCCCAGAATGATCCCGCCAGTGGGGAAATCGGGGGCAGGGATGTATTCGATCAGCTCTTCAATCGACATATCGGGGCTGTCGATCAGGGCCAGCGTGGCATCCACAACTTCGCCCAGATTATGCGGTGGAATGTTGGTGGCCATACCCACCGCAATACCGCCAGCGCCATTAACCAGCATATTGGGATAGCGGGCAGGCAGAACCGTGGGTTCGCGGTCCTTGCCGTCGTAGTTATCCTGAAAATCAACGGTGTCTTTGTCGATGTCGGCCAGCAGATAAACCGCAGGCTGGTCCATGCGAACCTCGGTGTAACGGTAGGCCGCAGCACGGTCGCCGTCCATGGACCCAAAGTTGCCCTGACCATCCAGCAGCACCAGCGACATGGAAAAATCCTGCGCCATGCGCACCAAAGCGTCATAAATCGCGCTATCGCCATGAGGGTGATACTTACCCATCGTTTCGGCCACAGGGCGCGAGGATTTGCGGTAAGGTTTGTCCGGTGTGTTGTTCGTGCCATGCATCGCATAGAGAATGCGGCGGTGCACCGGTTTCAGCCCATCACGCAGGTCGGGAATGGCGCGCGACACGATGACGCTCATTGCGTAATCAAGGTAGCTGGTTTTCAGCTCGTGTTCGATTGTAACGGAAGGGCCGTCATACGCAGGGCGCATTGGCGGCATTTCTTCATCGTTTTCAGGTGTTTCTGGGGTGTCGCTCACGTGATCCGCCTGTTGAATTCTTGACTGCTATATTTGGTTGTAAACACTCTATCAGACACTTGATGTAGGGTGCAACGATGGATGCAGAGCCACGTTAGCAGCCAATGATATACATTGCTAATATACTGTTTTTGTTGACATAAAATAAGACAATGTAATCATGGGTGACAGTATCGCAGCAGTGAAAGAGAAACGATGCAATCAGAAACCGAATTGATGCTGAAAGGCTATGGGTTGACCACCGCGGAAATGTTTTACCACATGCCAGATTATCCACATGTGCTGAATACCTTTGTCTGGCAAGATTACGACCTTGCGCCTGATCACGATAAGCTTTTGAATTTTATAAGCTTTTGGCGCGAAGAGTTAGACGGTCCGCTGCATTCGGTGCGCTTTGTGCACCGCAAGATGATCAGCCCCGGCGAATGGCGCAATGTGACAGGCGAATTTAACTACAATTAGGCACCGACTTCCGCTTACCGTGCGCGCTTGATCATACCAAACAGATCACGCGGATCATCAGGGTCCGCGATCAGGTCGAGGTCGATGTAAAACGGTGTCTCTTTGATCTTTTGGTGCACATAGCGCAGCGCGCTGAAATCCTCGATCGCAAAGCCGACACCATCAAACAGGGTGACTTCACTGGCTGACTGACGCCCGGTCTGCGCGCCTGTGATGACCTGCCACAGCTCTGTCACCGGGTGATCCTCTGGCATCTGCTGAATTTCCCCTTCGATCCGGGTTTGCGGCGGGTATTCGACGAAAACCGATGAACGTGCGACGATATCGCGGTGCAACTCGGTCTTGCCCGGACAGTCGCCGCCAATCGCGTTGATGTGGACGCCAGCACCGACCATGTTGTCGGTTAGGATCGTTTGCATGTCTTTGTCAGCAGTGGCGACGGTGATCACATCTGCACCCTCAATCGCCTCTTCCGGCGTGCTGCATGGGGTGATCTGAAAGCCCAATCCTGCAAGGTTCTTCATGCATTTTTCGGTCGCGGCACTGTCGATGTCATAAAGGCGGATGTTTTCAATTCCGCAGACGGCTTTGATCGCCAGACACTGGAATTCCGACTGTGCGCCATTGCCAATCATTGCCATCGTTTTGGCGTCAGGCGCGGCGAGATGCTTGGTTGCCACGGCTGACATCGCGCCTGTGCGCAGAGCGGTCAGGATAGTCATTTCGGAGAACAGGATCGGATAACCGCTGTCCACGTCAGACAGCACACCAAAAGCCGTGACCGTTTGCAGGCCCTCTTTCATGTTCTTGGGGTGGCCGTTGACGTATTTGAACCCGTAGAGTTCGCCGTCTGAGGTTGGCATCAACTCAATCACACCCACATCCGAATGACTGCCAACGCGGGGGGTTTTGTCGAACAATTCCCACCGCGTAAAGTCCGCTTCGATCTCGCGGGCCAAATCAGCCAGAAACGACTCAATCCCGATATGGTGTACCAGCCGCATCATGTTATCGACGCTGACGAACGGCACCATGGCCAGTTTGGATGCTTTCAGGCTCATTGCTTGTCCCTTGTTGGGCGGTCAAACACGCGGCGACCGAGGAGTGAGGCGGTCAGGTCGACCATGAGGTTCGCGGTCTTGCCGCGATCATCGAGGAAGGGGTTGAGTTCAACGAGGTCGAGAGAGGTGACCAGATCACTATCCGACAGGATCTCCATCACCAGATGCCCTTCGCGCACAGTCGCACCGCCAGGAACAGTTGTGCCAACGGCAGGGGCGATGGACGGGTCAAGGAAATCGACGTCGAGCGAGACGTGGAGCATACCGTCTTCAGCCTCAACACGGTCAAGGAAAGCTTTCAACGGGGCGCTGATGCCTTCTTCGTCAATCCGGCGCATATCAACCAGCATGACGTCGGCATCCGACAAGATCGCATGCTCTGCGGCATCCACGGAACGCAGGCCAATCATGCAGATATTCTGTGTGGCAACCTTGGCGGGCAGGGGTGGGAAGGCTTCAAACCCATCGCGTCCGGTGACATAACCCACCGGCGTGCCGTGCAAATTTCCGCTGTCGGTGGTGTCAGGTGTGTGGATATCACTATGCGCATCCAGCCAGAGGGCAAAGAAAGGACGCCCTTCCTTTTGCGCGTGAGCCGCCATTCCAGCAACGGTGCCCGCAGCCAGCGCATGATCGCCGCCCAGAAAGATCGGCATACCGCGTTTTGCGGTGTCTTGTGCAGCGGCCATCAGTGTATGTGCCCACCCAACGTTCTCAGCCAGCTTGTGCACGAGCGGGTTTGCGGGCTCAGCGACGGTGACATCCTTGGGCGCAAGGTTGCCCAAATCCTCAACCGTATGTCCCAGTTTGGTAATCGCCTCGGCGATCCCGGCGGTGCGGTAAGCGTCGGGGCCCATCAGGCAGCCTTGGCGGCGTTTGCCACAATCGACAGGTGCGCCCACGAGTATGCAGTGTTTTTGTGTCATGGGCGCAGTCTTGTGCAAAACAGGGGGTGGGTTAAGCCGTCAAATTGTGCAAAATGATCATGGATTGCCCGAAACGGATGATATTGATGGACGAATTGGACGGTCACTTGATCGCGGCGCTCAAACGCAATGGGCGCGCGTCATTGTCAGAACTTGCCGCGCAATTGGGCGTAACCCGAAGTACCGTGCGCGTACGCCTTGATAAACTGGTGCAAGGCGGCGAGATTGCAGGTTTCACTGTGCTTACGCGGTCAGACGTGCGGCCAGATGCGGTGCGCGGGCTGATGATGCTAGAGATTGCGGGGCGCGGTGCTGAAAAGACGATGAAGCAACTGCAACGCATGCCCGAAGTTCAAGCGGTTCATTCGACCAACGGCACGTGGGATTTGATAGCAGAGATCGGAACCAAAACGCTGGAACAGTTTGACCAGGTGTTGTTTGCGATCCGTCGGTTGGACGGCGTCACACGGTCCGAGACGAACTTGCTGTTGTCGACCCGGCGCTAAGACGTACGGCGATGATCCACCCGATCATCACACCAAAGGACGCTATCGCGTTCCAGCTGGCCATTGAGAGCGAAAACAGCTCCCAACTCACCTGATCGCACATCACTACACGCGGACCTGTGATCGTCAGCAGATCAGCGCCGCTAAGACCTTCAAGGCTGCTGCCACCTGTGCAACTGCTTGGACCTTCCCACCAACCACGCTCAACGCCCGTGTGAAACACGCCAATGCCAGCGGTGGTAGCCGCCGCGATCGCGCCAAAGACGGGCAATAGCGGCCCTTTGATCCGCAGGGCCAAAAGGCCAATCAAAATCGCAGCAACATGCGGCCACCGCTGCCAAAGACACATCGCACATGGGGGATAGCCCAAGGCCTGAAACAGATAGGCCCCGGCCAAAAGTGCGGCAGACCCACCCGCAGACAGTGTGATCATCAAATTCCGGGTCATAACAATCCGATCATAGCAAATCCGCCGATAAGCAGCACGCAAAACATTATGAACATCAAGCCAAGCCGCTTTTCAATGAAATCGCGTATTGGTGCGCCGAATTTCCACAGCAACGCCGCGACAAGGAAAAACCGCAGCGCCCGCGCAAAAATGGACGAGATGATAAACACCGATAACGGCAGGCCGGTTACGCCCGAGGCTATCGTAATCACCTTGAACGGTAGGAAGGTCACGCCGGCCACCACCACGGCCCATGCGCCGTATTCGTTGAACACAGCTGACATCTCTTCGAAACTGTCCGCCTTGCCATAGACCTCAAGGATCGGCTGGCCGACTGTCTCCATCAGTGAAGCCCCGATATAATAACCCAAGAGTGCGCCCGCGACCGAGGCCACCGTTGCAACGCCTGCAATCAGGAATGCCCGTGTGGGCCGTGCGATAATCATCGGGATCATCAAAACATCTGGTGGGATCGGAAAGAACGACGATTCGACAAATGACACGATCGCCAGCGCCCACAAGGCGTGCGGCGATTGCGCCAGCGAAATGGTCCAGTCGTACAGCCTGCGTAACATGCTCTGCCTTCTTTGTTGGGGCTGCTTAGGCCATGTGATGCGCCCATGGTCAAGCTTGTGTTGCGGCCTGTTGCGCTTAAACTGAGGCAATATTTTGGTGAGGGCGAGACATGAAGTGGCAGGGCAGACGCGGCAGCAGCAATATCGAAGACCGGCGGCGGCGTGGCGGGACGCGCAAAGTAGGGGGTATCGGCGGCATCGCCGGTGTGCTGATCCTGCTGGCGGGACTATATTTTGGTGTCGATACCAGCCAATTCGTCGATCTGGGCAGCAGCGACGTCCAAAGCAGCCAATCAACCGAAGTGACCCCCGCGGACGAACGCGCGGCCCAGTTTGTATCCGTCACGCTGGCCGATACAGAAGAAGTCTGGGCCGATGTTTTCGCCCGTCAGGTGGGCGAGCCTTATCAGGCACCAACGCTGGTCTTGTTCAAAGGGCAAACGCGTTCGGCCTGTGGAGGTGCCTCTGCTGCGACGGGGCCGTTTTATTGTCCGCCAGAGCGTAAGGCGTTCCTTGATACTGAATTCTTCACCACGCTCGAAAACAGGCTTGGCGCTCGTGGAGATTTTGCTGCCGCCTATGTGGTCGCGCATGAAGTGGCGCACCATGTTCAAAACGAATTGGGTATTCTGGGTCAGGTCAATCAGCTTCGCGCGCAAATGAGCGAAGCAGATAGCAATGCAATGTCGGTACGGGTTGAACTACAGGCCGATTGCTTTGCGGGCATTTGGGCCCGTGGGGCGCAGCAAAAGTTTGGCAGCCTTGAACAAGGTGATGTCGCAGAGGCGATGAACGCTGCAGCACAGATCGGCGACGACACCCTACAACGCAACGCCGGTCAGCGCGTGCAACCACATACATTCACCCATGGCACAAGCGAGCAACGACAGCGTTGGTTCCGCCGCGGATTGGAAAGCGGCAACCTTGCTGATTGCGATACGTTTTCAACGAACCGTTTGTAGTAAATCGCGATTGACGCGCCCGGGGTTGCACAGTAACAGATGCGCTGTTGCCGATGTGGCGGAATGGTAGACGCAGGGGATTCAAAATCCCCCGATAGCAATATCGTGAGAGTTCGAGTCTCTCCATCGGCACCAAAGGTTTGCGCTTCAAACCTTTCGCACAGTCCTCAGAAAAACCGCGATATATGTCCCGTCCAGTCACCAAATGGGCGGCATTTGGCCTCATTGCGGTGCGATCACAATGAAAGCAAAGCAAAAGGTGTATATAAAGCAGCTTTCCGCTTGCAAAATAATGCACTGCTTGAAAAACACGCGCTACTGTGGAGTGAAATCCGTTTTTCCGTTCGATATGCGGCCTGTATGGGCAAATCATCGCAAGTTTAACGCGGATATATGATAAGGCTATGGGCAGTCGTTTGGGTAAATAGTGCTACCGGGTGCAAGACCGCGGTGAGAGTTGGAAAGAAGCGTTGCCAAAGAGACAGCTAACAAATGCGCAAAACGAAAATCAGCCCCAAAAGGCTGACCATAAGCGCGCGGCAGTGCTTAGCCTGATTGGGGCGGATGTTGATTTCATCACCATCGACGGTGATGACCCGGATGCAGGGCACGTCAGTTTTGCAAATGGCGACAAACTGGCGTTGTCCGACATTGACAGCGTTGTCCCGTGCTTTACGCCCGGCACCCGGATTGCGACCCCAAACGGCGAAGTTGCCGTTGAAAAGCTGAAGGTCGGGGACCGTGTTCTGACCCGCGATAATGGTATTCAACCAATCTCATGGATCGCGCAAAAGCGTCTGGACCACACCCAATTGAAAGCCGTGCCACAACTGCGGCCGATCCTGATTAAGGCACGCGCCATCGGTGACGGGCTGCCAGAGCGCGATATGCTTGTCTCGCCCAGCCACCGGATGCTGATCGTTTCAAACTACGCAGAACTGTACTTTGGGCAATCCGAGGTGCTGATCAGCGCCAAGCATATGCTGGCGATGGACGGGGTTGAGTTATCCAATCAACCCTACATCACCTACATCCATTTCATGTGCGCCAATCACGAAATTGTTCTGGCCGATGGCGCCTGGAGTGAAAGCTTTCAACCTGCGGACTTCAACCTCAAGGGATTTGATGCCGATCAGCGCGAAGAGTTGTTTCAACTGTTCCCGGACCTTGAAACGCCCGAGGGTGTAGCCGCTTATGGTGCCGCGCGGCAAACCCTGAACAAGCGTGAAGCAAAGCTTCTTTTCACGGGTTAGACTTGCGCCAGGCCGCCCAGTCTTCTGGTGTATCAAGGTCAAATCGTGCGCGTTGACCCGGCAGTTTATGCAGATAGGTCCTGTGGTGTAACGGTTTGACAAGGTCTTCGCCGCCGCCATCACCTTGTAGTTCAGCAAAAGCGGCCCTGAGGCTGGCATCGAAAATAATCGGATGACCCGGTTTACCCTCTGCCGTGGCACCCCGCCAAATGACGTGATCAGGATGCGCGTCACGTGCGTTGAAAATGGCAATCATGTCGGCCGGTTCCAAGGTAACAAGATCAGCCAGAACCACCATGAACGCCGGTGCCTGCGGCAGTTGTGCGACCGCGCCGCGCATCGTGCCGGACATACCCTCAGCCGCCTCGGGAACGGACAGAAGCGTCGCAGGCAGGTCTGCAATCACGCGGGCGCGCGGATGTCTTGCATCGGGCAAGGCGACATAGACCGGATGGCCGGTAGCGGCGGCCAGACGGGTTTGGCGATGCAGCAAAGGCTCACCTCCGATAACCTCAAGCAGCTTATCCCGCCCACCCATGCGCGATGATTGACCTGCGGCAAGGATCAGGATGGGGATCATCCGCGCATCGCAGTGCCATCTGGATCAATCAGTGGCGTTGTGATGCGTTTGGCTTTGCGCAGTTGCCCCATGATCTCAATCTCGGCTTCCAGATCATCAGTGGCCAAAGCCCGCGGCACCAGCGCCAGTGCAATGGATTTGCCCGCGTGGTGCGAATATCCACCGGACGTGCAAAACCCCTGCACGGTGCCGTCGATGAAAACGGGCTCATAAGCGACCACATCGGCGTCATCCGCATCCACCTCGAACACCACGGACGTGCGGGCAGGGGGATTGGTTCGCTCCGCCTCAGCCATGGCACGGCCGATGAAATCGGTGTTTTTCTTGAAGCTGATAAAGCGGTCCATACCGGTTTCGGCGGCCGTGTAATCAGGCGAAAACTCTGATAGCCACGACCCGAAAAACCGATCCAGCCGCAGTGACATCATCGCCCGCATCCCAAAGGGTGTAATCCCACTCGGCTGCCCCGCTTGCCACAACGTCCACCACAATTGCCGCTGGTCCATCGGGTCGCAGTAAATCTCATAGCCTAGATCGCCGGTGTAGCTGACGCGCTGCACGATGCAGGCAACCTGACCGATGGTCATGCGGCGCACGTCCATGAACCTGATGCCCACAACATCATCACGCGTGCAAGCAGCCAGCAAATCGCGCGCCTTCGGTCCCGCAATCTGAAACCCGGTCCGCCGGTCCGAGATGTTTTCGACATGTGCATCAGCGCTCGCGTTTTGGATGAACCAGCGATGATGGATGTCCTGCGCACCATAACTTGCCGTGATCTGGAAGTCCGTTTCAGACAGGCAGGACACAGTGAAATCCCCCCAAAGCCGCCCCTTGGGCGACAACATCGGCGTCAGTGACATGCGCCCCGGCTGCGGAATGCGCCCTGCCATAATGCGGTCAAGCCATGCGCGCGCACCCGTGCCGGTGACGCTGAATTTGCCAAAGTTTTGCACCTCATTAATGCCCACGCCATTGCGCACGGCCTTCACCTCGCGCGCGGTGGCAGCGAATGCATCAGAACGGCGGAAGGTGGGTGTTTCATAACCCGGCTCATCGCCTTGGGTGAAGTAATTAGCGACTTCCAGCCCAAATTGATGCCCCCAAACAGCCCCCAGATCGCTAAAGATATCATACATCGGGGTGGTGCGATGGGGGCGGGCGGCAGGCAGTTCCTCATTCGGGTAGCTGACGGAAAAGCGGTTCTGGTAATTCTCTATCACCTTGGGCCGGGTGTAGCCGGGCGTAATCCACTTGCCATAGCGGCCCACATCCATCGCGGTCACATCACGCTCGCATTCGCCCGTCGTCATCCATTGCGCCAGCATCAGGCCAACGCCGCCCCCTTGGCTGAAGCCCGCCATGACACCACAGGCGGACCAATAGTTGCGTAAGCCCGGAACCGGACCGACCAGAGGGTTGCCATCGGGCGCAAACGTGAAGGGGCCATGGATCACGGATTTGACACCCGCACGTTCCAAAACAGGAAAGCGTTTATAGGCAAATTCAATGGAATCGGTGATCTTATCCAGATTGTCAGGCAGCAGCTCATGCCCGAAATCCCACGGTGTGCCGTCCACCGCCCAAGGCTTGCATGGCTGTTCGTAAAATCCGATGCACAACCCGCGCCCTTCTTGGCGCAGATAGCTTTCGCCAGCGGGGTCCATGACATGCGGATGCTCGGCGTCACGCTCGTAAATCTCGGGCAGGTCATCGGTGACGATATACTGGTGCTCCATCGGATGCAGCGGGACGTAAGAGCCCGCCATCGCCGCCACTTCGCGCGCCCAAAGGCCAGCCGCATTCACGACGTGTTCAGCGTGGATCGTGCCCTTATCAGTCACCACATCCCACGTCCCATCGGCGCGCTGGTTCGTCTCGATCACCTTCGTGTGCAGTTCAATGGTGGCACCGCCCATGCGCGCGGCCTTGGCATAAGCGTGCGTCGTGCCGGACGGGTCCAGATGCCCGTCCAGCGGGTCATAAAGTCCGCCGACAATCCCATCGAGGTTCGTAATCGGCGCGATCTTTGCAATCTCTTCGGGGCCAACGATCTCGGTCTCAAGTCCCATATAACGGTGCTTGGCCCGTTCGGCGACCAGCATATCGAACCGGTCCTGATTGTCCGCCAAGGTCACGCCGCCCACGTGGTGTAGCCCACAAGACATGCCGGTGATCTCTTCCAGCTCGCGGTACAGCTTGATGGTATAGCCCTGCAAAGCGGCCATATTCGTATCGCCATTCAGCGTATGAAACCCGCCCGCCGCGTGCCATGTGGACCCCGATGTCAGTTCTGACCGTTCCACCAACATCACGTCAGACCAACCCAGCTTGGTCAGGTGATACAGCACCGATGCGCCTACGACACCGCCTCCGATAATTACGACTTGGCTGGTGGTTTTCATGGGTGCTCTCCTGTCTTGGCCTACGGTCACTATGGCGCGGAAAAACCGGCAAGCGGTTCAGAATACGACATGACATGTCGGTGAATGGCGATCACATCGCTGCACCATTGCAGACGGTGAAGGCGTCATCAAACGAAAGGTTTTGCCAGATGCGCACCCATGCCCAAGCCGTCGTGATTGGAGGCGGCGTGATCGGCTGTTCCATCCTCTACCATCTGGCGAAACTGGGGTGGACGGATGTAGTTCTGCTGGAAAGGGACGAACTGACATCCGGGTCCACATGGCATGCGGCGGCCAATATCCACGGGCTGCATGACAGCACGAACATCAGCCGCATTCAGCACTATACGATGAACCTTTACAACGCACTGGAAGAGGAAACGGGGCAATCCTGCGGGGTGTTTCAGCCCGGTTCGCTTTATCTCGCGCAAACCGAAGAGCGCGAGCATCAGCTACGGTTGCAGGCTGCAAAGGCCAAGTTTTACGGGATGAACTTCTATGAGGTAGACCGGGCTGAGGCTGAACGCCTGCATCCTTTGGTCGATTATGACGGCATTCGCTGCATTATGTATGAACCCGATGGCGGCAATGTGGACCCATCAGGCGTGACCAACGCCTATGCGATTGGCGCACGGCAGCGTGGCGCTGAAATCTACCGCTTTACCCCGGTCACAGCGACGGTGCCGCAGCCTGACGGCACTTGGATCGTTGAGACGCCGAAGGGGAACATCAAGACCGAATGGGTCATCAATGCCGCAGGGCTTTGGGGGCGCGAGGTGGCAAAGTTGGCGGGCATCGCATTGCCGCTTTTGCCGACCGAACACCAGTATTTCGTCACCGAAACCATTGCAGAGATCGCAGCGATGGACCGCCGCTTGCCTTCGATCGCAGACCGCGACGGCGAATACTACCTGCGCCAAGAGGGGCAGGGGCTGCTGGTGGGTGCCTACGAAAAAGACGTCCGCTTCTGGGCCGAAGATGGCACACCACAAGGTTTTGGACACGAGCTGTTCGCCGATGATCTGGAACGGATCGAAGACAACATGATGCGCGCGATTGACCGGGTGCCCGCAGTGGGCGAGGCGGGGATCAAGCGGGTCATCAACGGTCCGATGATCTGGTCACCTGACAGCAATGTCCTCTACGGCCCGCACCCGGATTTGCGCAACTACTTCTGCTGCAACGGAATCATTCCCGGCTTCAGCCAATCGGGCGGCATGGGCCTGATGGCCGCGCAATGGATCATCAACGGCGAAAGCGACTACGATATGTTCGCATGGGACGTGGCGCGCTTTGGCCCGTGGGCGGATGCGAAATTTACCAGGGCGCGCGTGGGCGACCAATATGCCAAACGCTTCGCGATCCACTTTCCCAATGAAGAGCGGGCTGCGGGGCGACCGGTGCGCACACGACCAATCTATGACCTGCAAAAAAGCATGGGCGCTGTTTTTGGCATGAACTACGGATGGGAGCATCCGCTTTGGTTTGCTGATCGCCCCGGCATCGAAGACACCAATGGTTTCACCCGCCAAAACTGGTTCGAACCGGTCGGGCAAGAGGCGAAGATGCTGCGCCAAACCGCTGGTATCATTGATATTTCCAACTTTGCGAAATACGTCGTGCACGGTCCCGGTGCCGCCGACTGGCTGAACGCGGTTTTCGCCAACAACATGCCAAAAGCGGTTGGACGGTCTTGCCTGACACCGCTGATCGGCGTGAATGGCGGCATTGCAGGCGACTTTACCGTAACCCGACTGGCCGAGGATGAATTCATGATCATCGGGGGCGGTGCGGCGGAACGTTATCACCAGCGTTTCTGGAAAGAAGTGCCGTTGCCCGAAGGCACCACATTCGAAAGCCGCACCGATACGATGTGCGGCTTCAACGTGGCCGGGCCGCAATCGCGGGCGCTGCTGGCGCGGCTGACAAATGCGGATCTGAGCACCGAGGCGTTCCCCTTCATGCGCTCACAGCGCATCACAGTTGCTGGTGTGGAAGTAGTGGCCCTGCGTGTCTCCTTCACAGGCGATCTGGGGTGGGAACTGCATTGCGAAGAAGCGGATCAGCTGCGGCTGTACGAAGCCTTGCTGGAGGCAGGCAAAGCGGTCGATGCAGGCCCTGTCGGGTCGCGCGCGCTGATGTCGCTGCGCATCGAAAAGGGGTACGGCAGTTGGGGCCGTGAGTATTCGCCCGAATACTGGCCGCAAGAGGTTGGATTGGATCGCCTGATCAAGCTGGAGAAGGATTTCCTGAATAAAGACGGTTACCTAAAGATCAAAGATAATCCTGCAAGGGAGGTCTTGTCGTTGATTGAGGTGCTGGAAATTGATCAAGCCGACGCAACCGGCGGCGAACCCATTTTCCTACCCGATGGCACGCCCGTCGGACGGGTTACATCCGGTACCTACGGCTATAGCGTCGAAAAATCACTTGCCCTTGGCTACCTCAAAGGCATAGCCCCGGGAACCGCCGTCGATGTCATGATCCTAGGCCAACCACATCGCGGTGTGGTTCTGGCGGAGCCACCGTTTGACCCCGCCGGAACAAAGCTGCGCGCTTAAGGAATGATGCGCGTGTACTTGGTGCCTTCCAGTGTCGCGCCAAGGCGCAGGCCGGTCTGGCCAAAGACCACAGCAATCACCGGAGAGAGCGAGGTCGTCGTCTCGGCCCGCAGCATTTCACTACGTTCGCTGATCGCATATTCAATGTCGGCACCCGCAGCCCAGCCCGGAGATTGACGGAATTCCAACAATGCTTCGGGGGTCATAAAGAACAGCACGTGACTGAATTGCTGCGCACCGATCTGCAAGCCCGCACTGCCTGATGCCGCTGCATAGTAGTCAACCGTCGAAGGACCCACGCGCAACGCCCCACGCCCATATGATCCGCCAAGCCCAAGACCGACTTCGGTGATCAGTGGCATGACAAGCACGCCTGCGGACCGCGCGGCAAGGTCACGCGTGCCGGGAAACTGCGCGTGCATTTCGTTCAGCGTGCTATCGACACGCGCATCAATCGTGGCCGCGCCACCACCACCGATCCCATTGCCGCATGCTGCCAGTGACGTGGCTGCCAAAGCACCCAACGCAAAGCTGCGCCTTGAAAAACTCTTCATGATATATCCGCCTATTTGCCTGTGATAAGACGTTTGCCGCCTTTTATGGTGCAACTATAGGCCAGAGCATGCGCGCTGTCACGTAGGAAGGCTTCACAATCCGGCAACTCAAGCACCCAGGCTAGTCGCGACGTTTTTGCAAAAGCAGATAAGCCGCGTTGGCGATGATCAACGCAATACCACCGAGCTCCAGAAACCAGTTCACGCGAACACTCCCGATTTGTGATCCTATCAAACGGTCGAAATGGTGAAAGCCCGCAGCCCGGATCACAACAAATGCAAGCAAGAAGCCAAGCCCAGTCAAGGCCAACCAGATATAGCGAAGTTCGCGTCGCATCATCCACGATACGACAACCGCCAAAACAAAGCTGATACCCACAACTGCGAGTATGAAAACAAGCTGGATTGTGCGCCGCTGCTCATACCAGCCTTGCGCCTGCGAAAGGCAACGCCCCGTCGCGGTCAACGCCGATTGCAGATCAAGTTGCTTGTTGATTGCAAGAAGCAAAAGCAGGGTCGCAAGGATCAGCCAGAACGCGCGCTGCCGACCGGACTGGCGCGCAAAAAGGACCGCCGACAAAATCCCGGCAAAGAGATAGAAGAAAACGGTAAACCAGCCAACCAGCGTCGGGTCGCCGATCGTCGGAGACCAAGAGCCGGATACACAATCAGCAAGTGTGCTCATAACACCTCGCCTTGCCGATCAGCCATTCAAAACTCGCGCCGCAGCTGGCGCAAAATAGGTCAGGATGCCATCACAGCCGGCACGCTTAAACGCCAGCAGGCTTTCCATCATCACCTTTTCACCGTCCAGCCAGCCGTTTTGGGCAGCCGCCTGCAACATCGCGTATTCACCACTGACCTGATAGGCATAAGTAGGCACGCCAAAGGCGTCTTTGACGCGGCGGCATATATCCAGATACGGCATGCCCGGTTTGACCATGATCATATCAGCCCCTTCACGCAGGTCGCGTTCGACCAGGCGCAAGGCCTCGTCGCTATTGCCGGGGTCCATTTGATAGGTGTTCTTGTCGCCCGTCAGCGCCGATGAGGCCCCGACCGCATCGCGGAACGGGCCGTAAAAGCTGGAGGCATATTTCGCTGTGTAGCTCAGGATCGCGACGTTCTGATGCCCTTCGGCCTCAAGTGCGGTGCGGATCGCGCCAATGCGCCCGTCCATCATGTCAGAGGGTCCAAGGACATCAGCGCCCGCATCGGCCTGCGCCAGCGCCATCTTGACGAGTGCCGCAACAGTGCGGTCATTCACGATCTCGCCATTTTCGACAAATCCGTCGTGTCCGTTGATGTTGTAGGGGTCCAACGCGATATCGGTCATGACCGCGATATCGGGGGCTGCATCCTTGATCGCGCGGATCGCTTGGTTGGTCAGGTTGTTTGGGTCCCATGCCATTGCGCAATCCTCAGTCCGCGCCTCCATCCCGGTGTAGGGAAAGATGCAGATTGCAGGAATGCCAAGGGCTTGCGCTTCCTTTGCAGCCTTTGCGACACGATCAACAGTGCGGCGCACGACACCCGGCATTGACGCGACAGGGGTCTCATCGTCCTTGCCATCCATCACAAAGACCGGCCAGATCAGATCATCCACGGTCAGTGTGTTTTGTCGGGCTAAGGCACGCATTGCGGGGCTTTGGCGCATCCGGCGCAGACGCGTGGCGGGGAAAGGGGCAAGGGTCGGTTTCATCATAACAGGCCTTTTGAGGATAGATTTCTTGGTGACATGGATTTTGCGCCATCACAAGGCTGGGCAAGCCCGATCCGTCACGCTAGGTTCCGAACAAGAAAACAATCACCAATGGAATGAGCAGCTTGGACTGGACCGATGCAATAACGCGGCTTATCGCGCTGAATACGTTTACCAGCGTGTGGTACTGGCTCGCAGTCGTCGTCACATGGGCCGTGGCCAGCAACTGGTTGATTGGCGTGCCCTTCGATGTGCTTCTCCGGGCACGCAAATGCGCGCCGCAGCCATTGGCAGACCTAGAAGGGCTGGTTGATATCAATGTCCGGCGCATCGTTGCGACGAACGCCACCTTTGGTCTGGCGTTGACCGGTTTGATTGGGTTTGCGCTGACGGTGCTTGGCGTTCTCAGTTTTTTCTATCGGCTGGAGCTGGCGCAGGGCATTTTTATACTGGCCGCCCCGCTTACTTTGGTCGTCATTATCAATATGCGACTGGCGCATCAATTGCACGACGCGCCTTTGCACGGGGCAGACCTTGTGCGCAGGCTCTTTGTTGTCCGCGTCTGGACACAGGTGGTGGCAATGATTTCGCTGTTCTTCACCGCGATGTATGGCATGTATATGGCGATTTCCGCATCTGTGTTCTTCTAACCGGTTGACACCACATGCGCGCGGGGTAGGTCACCGGCATGTCTGATCCCAAACACCTGACAGTCAGCGGCGCGCCCGAAGGCTATGACGCCCAACTCATTCTGGCCGAGCTTGGCAAAGGCGCGCCCGTCATACATGTCGCCCGCGATGACAAACGTCTGGCGGCAATGCAGGCGGCTTTGACGTTCTTTGCACCGCAGACGCCTGTCTTTGTGTTTCCGGCGTGGGATTGTCTGCCTTATGATCGCGTTTCGCCCAACACAGATATCTCTGCGGCGCGCATGGCTACGCTGGCTGGTCTTGTGCATGGCATGCCAGAACAGTTCATTCTGTTGACATCCCTGTCTGCGGTAACACAGCGCGTGCCAGCCCGCAGTCTTTTGCGCGAAGCTGCGTTCAAGGCCGCTGTCGGCAACCGCATGGATGAAGAGGCGCTGCGTCATTTTCTGGTGCGCATGGGCTTTACGCAAAGCCCAACAGTGATGGAGCCGGGCGATTATGCGATCCGTGGCGGTATCATTGACATCTACCCGCCGGGGCAATCTGGTCCCGTTCGGCTGGATCTTTTTGGCGATGTACTTGATGGCGCGCGGCGCTTTGATCCGGCGACGCAGCGCACCACAGAGAAGCTGACCGAAGTGGAACTGGCGCCTGTGTCAGAGGTGATACTGGATGATGCCGCAATCACACGTTTCCGCCAGAATTACCGGCTTGAATTCGGGGCCGCCGGCACGGACGATCCGCTGTATGAGGCCGTCTCCGCTGGTCGCAAACATGCTGGCGTCGAGCATTGGTTGGGCTTCTTTCAGGACGATCTGGAAACGCTTTTTGATTACTTGCCCAATGCAACGGTCACTTTGGATGATCAGATGACCCCGATGCGTGTCGCACGCTGGGACAGCATCGCAGACCAATATGGCACCCGGATGCATGCTCTCTCTCAAAAGGGGCGTATGGACAGTGTCTACAAACCGGCCCCGGCACAGCTGCTTTATCTTGATGATGCCGCATGGGAAGCGGCGGTTGCGGACCGCCGCGTGATACAGCTCTCGCCACTCAAACAGGCCACTGGTGTCAACGTCATTGATGCAGGTGGACGTATCGGACGCAATTTCTCACCCGAGCGTCAGCAAGAACACATCAGCCTTTTCAGTGCTCTGGCGGACCATGTGACGGCAAAAATGGCCGATGGTCCGGTCGTGATTGCCTCATACTCTGAAGGGGCAAGAGAACGGCTTGAAGGGCTGATTGCGGACGAGGGGATCACTGAGACAGTCGCGATCAAGGATTTCAGCCGGATCGGAAAACGTGGCGTGCATCTTGCCGTTTGGGCGCTGGACCACGGGTTTGAAGCCCCCGGCCTGACGGTGATTTCAGAACAGGACGTGCTGGGTGACCGTCTGATCCGGCAGACCAAGCGCAAACGGCGCGCCGAAAACTTTCTCAGCGAGGCCAACAGCCTTAGCCCAGGTGATCTTGTGGTGCACGTTGATCATGGTGTAGGGCGCTACACTGGCATGGAAGTGGTGACTGCCTTGGGCGCTGCGCATGAATGCCTCCTGCTGGAATATGCAGAAGATTCAAAGCTTTACCTGCCTGTTGAGAATATCGAACTGCTGTCCAAATACGGGCATGAAACCGGGCTTTTGGATAAGCTGGGCGGCGGCGCATGGCAGGCGAAGAAAGCCAAACTTAAGGAACGCATCCGCCAGATTGCGGAACGCCTGATCCGGGTCGCCGCAGAGCGCGAATTGCGCACGGCACCTGCCTTGGACCCACCAGATGGGCTTTGGGATCAGTTTCTGGCGCGCTTTCCTTACGTTGAAACCGATGACCAACTTACTGCGATTGAGGATGTTCTGACCGATCTGGGGTCCGGCAAACCCATGGATCGTCTGATCTGTGGCGACGTGGGCTTTGGCAAGACCGAAGTGGCAATCCGGGCGGCGTTTGTTGCGGCGCTTAGCGGGGTTCAGGTGGCCATCATCGCGCCAACGACGCTTTTGGCGCGGCAACACTATCAAAGCTTCGCCGAGCGCTTTCGCGGCTTCCCGGTCAATGTGCGGCCACTGTCACGATTTGTATCTACGAAAGACGCCAACCTGACGCGTGACGGGATCACCAAAGGCACCGTTGATATCGTCGTTGGCACACATGCGCTGCTGGCGAAAGGCGTGCGTTTTAAGAACCTTGGCCTGTTAGTTATTGATGAAGAACAGAAATTTGGTGTTCAGCACAAAGAACGGCTGAAGCAATTACGCACTGATGTCCATGTGCTGACGCTGACGGCGACGCCGATCCCACGCACGTTGCAACTGTCGCTGTCCGGCGTCCGTGACCTGTCGATCATCGGCACGCCTCCGATCGACCGTCTTGCGATCCGCACCTATGTCAGCGAATTCGACACCATTACTGTGCGCGAGGCACTGTTGCGCGAACATTATCGCGGTGGCCAGTCATTCTTGGTCGTTCCACGCATTTCCGACATGGCCGAGATGGAAGATTTTCTCAAACGCGAAGTGCCGGAGGTAACGTTCATTTCCGCGACCGGGCAAATGGCAGCGGGTGAACTTGATGACCGGATGAACGCCTTTTATGACGGCAAATATGACGTGCTGCTGGCGACAACAATTGTAGAAAGCGGGCTGGATATTCCGACAGCCAATACAATGGTCGTCTGGCGCGCGGATATGTTCGGGCTCAGCCAGCTTTATCAGATCAGGGGCAGGGTGGGCCGGTCCAAGACCCGCGCCTATGCCTATCTGACGACGAAGCCACGCCAGAAACTGACCGATACTGCGCAGAAACGCCTGCGCGTGTTGGGATCAATTGATACACTGGGGGCGGGCTTTACGCTGGCCAGCCAGGACCTTGATATTCGCGGCGCGGGCAACCTGCTGGGCGAGGAACAATCGGGGCAAATGCGCGAGGTTGGCTACGAGTTGTACCAGCAAATGCTGGAAGATCAGATCGCCGCCATCCGGTCGGGTCAGGCCGAAGGCATTATTGATGACGGGCATTGGGCGCCGCAGATCAATCTGGGCGTGCCGGTTCTGATCCCCGATGATTACGTGCCTGATCTGGATGTGCGTTTGGGCCTCTACCGCCGCTTGTCTGAACTGACGACGAAGGTAGAGCTTGAAGGTTTTGCTGCCGAACTGATCGACCGCTTTGGCAAGCTGCCACGCGAAGTGAACACCCTGATGCTTGTTGTAAGGATCAAGGCGATGTGCAAACGCGCAGGCATTGCCAAGCTTGACGCCGGGCCCAAAGGGGCCACGATCCAATTCCACAACGATAAATTCGCCTCGCCCAAAGGGTTGGTCGACTTTATCGAGGCGCAAAAGGGACTTGCCAAGGTCAAGGATAACAAGATCGTCGTGCGCCGCGATTGGGCAAAGGAACGCGACAAGATCCAAGGTGCGTTCAACATCGCCCGCGATTTGGCGCAAAAGCTGGCGGAAGAAAAGAAGGCAAAGACGAGCTAGGCCTCGCCGGGGCGCTTGATCATTGTCGTCAACCACAAGGCCACCGACGCCATCATCAGCGTGCCAATCGCCATTGGCATCGGCGTGCCGTCAAATTGCAACGCTATAGGGACCGCGAGAATTACCGCGCCAATCGTCGCCACCGCTGCGATGACCGACGCGGCAAGGCCCGCGATATGGCCCATTTCCTCCATCCCCAGTGCGTTCAGGTTACCGATGGTCAGACCGGCCTGAAAGAAATTCGCCGTCACCCAAAGGACATATGCCGGAAAGCCAAGGCCCCATGGGCTTCCCGCGGCCAGGATAATAATCAGCAAAAGGGTGATGGCGATCTGCGCTGTGTACATCGCCTTGATGATCGCCCGCATCCCCAAACGCACGACCAGCCGCGCATTCAGAAACCCTGATGATGCCGCCACAATCGCGATACCGCCAAACCAAAGGTGAAAGACATCACCTTGACCATAAGTCACATCAAACACCTGTTGGGTGGCTGACAGAATACTGAAAAGCATGCCGAAGGTGAGCGTCTGGATCAGGATCGACAGGCGCGCCGTCGGATGCGAAAACATCTCGACCGTGGCACGCCACAAGGCGGCGACGCTGAGCGGACGGCGATTTTCCTCTGTCAGTGTTTCCGGCTGGCGTATCAAAAGCCAAACTGTTGTCAGTACCGTGAAGATCATGAAAGCGACAAAGATCGCAGGCCAACCGAATGCCGCGACGATATAGTAGCCGATCGTCGGGGCGAGTGCCGGAACCAACGCAAAGACAATCATTACAAATGACAGGATACGCGCCATTTCCGGCCCTGCATAAAGGTCGCGGATCAGCGCCATGGACACCACGCGCGGGCCTGCCGCCCCAAGACCCTGCACCAGCCGTGCCGCCAGCATGACCTCAAGTGTTTGGGCCTGCCATGCAACCACACAAGCGATGACATAAACGACCGCACCGCCAATCATCACCGACTTGCGCCCATAGGCATCTGACAGCGGCCCGGTAAAGAGCGTGCCAACCCCCATGCCCAACACAAAGCTGGTGATAATCAACTGCGCACGGTTCAGATCACCGGGCGTCAGAGCCTGCCCCATCTGGGGCAGGGCAGGCAGCATCGCGTCAATTGAAAAGGCCACCGTTGCGGCCACCATCGCCATCAGCGCAATAAATTCGCCTTGGCCCAGCGGTTTGGTTGTCATTCCGCCGCTGCGATCTGTTCCATGATGTCCTTGATCACGCCAACCCACATCTCAGGTGGTTGTGCGCCGGGTACTGCATGTTGTCCTGCGACAATGAATGTCGGGACCGAATTCACACCCATTTCGCGGCTATGCTTGTCGCGGGCGCGAATGTCGTCAGTGTCTGAATCAGAGGCGAGCAGCTTGGTGACCATCGCAGCGTCCATTTCGGCCGTATCAGCGATATCGGCCAGCACTTCGTGGTCGCCAATATCGCGCCCATCCATGAAATAGGCTTTGAACAGCAGATCAACGACGAAAGACTGGCGCTGCTCGATCCCGGCCCAATGGATCAGGCGGTGTGCATCAATAGTGTTTGGTGTCTTCTTGATCGCATCAAAGTTGATATGCGCGCCCGACTTCTCGGCACTTTCAACGACAGGGGCATAGGCTTTTACAGCACCCGCCTTGCCGCCAAACTTACCCTCAAGATAGGCGCGGCGGTCCATCCCCTCGGCGGGCATATCCGGGTTCAGCTGAAATGGGTGCCATTCGATCGTAAAGGGGTGATCGGGGAACTGTTCTAACGCCTTGTCCAGATTGGCTTTGCCGATATAGCACCACGGGCAGATCGGGTCAGAGATGATATCAAGCTTGACCATGTGCGGTCTCCCATTCGTTGCGCAATTGGCGGCGCAAAAGTTTGTTGTTGGCCCCGCGTGGAAGCGTGTCGCAGGCGATGAAAAGGCGCGGCATTTTGTAGGGTGCCAGCCGCTTCGCCAAGAAATTGCGTAGGTCCTCTTCGTCTATCACGTCTGTGGCCACGTAAAACCCCGCAATCACCCAAACATCCGTGCGGATTTGCACAGCGCAGGTTGCGGCTTCGGTCAGGGCAGGGTATGCGGTCAGCGCTTCTTCGACTTCAATGGGGCTGACGCGGTAGCCGCCTGCGTTCATCATGTCGTCGGCGCGACCAGCGTAGGTGATGGCCCCTACGTCGTCCATTTTGGCCAGATCACCCGTAATGAACCAATCGCCTTGATAGCGTGCAGCGGTTTCTTTTGATTGATCAAGATAGCCAAGCATAAGACCGGGATCATCCTTGTGGATCGCGATGTTACCGATTTCGCCACGCAAAACGGGACCGTCCGGTCCGAGAAGTGCAACCTTGCGACCCGGTTGGACAAATCCCGCAGCGTGTTTGGGAGTGGGCATCTGGGGCGATCCGGAAATAAAGGTCGAACATTCAGACATGCCGAAAGCCTCATAGACCACCGTACCCGTCTTTTGCTCCCACGTCGCGTGATCGTGCGGTGACATCTTCTCGCCCGCTGAAAGGCCATGGCGCAGGTGTGGCAAGGGCGGCATATCTGCGCGCAACAGCCTGCGATACACCCCCGGTGCGGCGGCGAAAAGCGTCGCTTTGAACCGCTCCATCAGGGCGGGCAATTGGTCCGCAGTGACATCTTGATCAGGGATCAAGGCGGTCGCGCCGATGGCCCATGGGTCCAGCAATCCGGTCCCCAACGTATAGGTCCAGTTGAACGCGCCTGCATGCATCAGCCGGTCATTTTCCCGCAAACCGTACCAGCCATCCCACATCATCCGGCGCGCCCAGATCGCACGATGCGCGTGGACCACAGGGGTGGGTCGCCCGCTCGTGCCAGAGGTGTAGATGATATAGGCGGGGCGGTTCGGGTCACCGTAGGCGAAATCGGCCTGAGGCAATGTCCAGAACCCGCGCAAAGCTGCCAAAGGTAGTGTACTGCGGGGCGTTTGCGGTGCCCCAGCTGCCCGGATTTCCAACGCAGGTTGGATTGTGTTTACGACGTCTAAGTATTCGCGTTCAGACAGCATATTCGATAATGAAACAGGGATGATTCCAGCCGCGATAGCCCCCAGAAAAGCGATCGGAAACTCTGGCGTATTCCCAAGCTGCAAGACAACCCGCTCACCCGGTTTCACCAAAGAAAGCAAACCGGTGGCAGTGCCAAGAACAGCGCGTTTCAGAAACCGATAATCGAAGCTGTCACTGCCGCCCCCGGCTTCCATAATATGAAGCGCCGTTTTGTCACTCAACCCATCCGCATGAGTCAACAAATACGCCGCCATATTGAAATCATCAGGGGCAGGGGGAAACGCGTCTGATTGTACAAGTGACAACATGGTCCATCGCTAGCGCCGCACCGGTCCGGTTGCAAGATCGCAGGCGGCTGACTATGAACGGGACATGGCTGAAACCAACCCCGATAACCTGATCCGCATTGCCCGCGAAAGTGGCGAAAGCAGCGTCGCGCAACCGCTTGACCTTGGTGCACGCGTGCGCGAGTTGCGCAAAGCACGCGAATGGACGCTGGAACAGGCGGCACAACAGGCGGGCCTTGCGCGGTCTACCTTGTCCAAGATCGAAAACGGGCAGATGTCGCCAACCTATGATGCGCTCAAAAAGCTTGCGGTCGGGCTGGAGATTTCTGTTCCGCAGCTTTTCACGCCGCCTTCCAAAGGCCAGGTGAATGGGCGCATGGCCGTCACCCGCAACGGCGAAGAGGCCGCGAAGGTCACAACGACCTATGAACATGCGCTCTTGGCCGAAACGCTGACAACCAAGAAGATGCTGCCCTACCGCACCCGCGTTCGCGCCCGCAACATTGAAGATTTTGACGGCTGGGTGCGCCATGACGGTGAGGAATTTCTTTATGTACTGACCGGTCAAATCCGGCTGTATACGGAATTCTACGAACCGGTTGAACTCAAACGCGGCGACAGCGCCTATTATGATGCCGCGATGGGGCATAACGTGGTGTCGATCAGTGCTGAGGATGCCACCATCCTCTGGGTGACATCTCTTAGCTAGTCCTTGGAAAAGAGCCGCGGCAGCACCAGCGCGGCCACACCGACCCCGACAATCTGCATTCCAATGAACATCGGGATATGGGCCGGGTTAATACCGGCAAAGGTATCACTGAACCCGCGTGCGATGGTCACCGCCGGATTGGCAAAACTGGTGGATGATGTGAACCAATAGGCACCGGTGATGTAGAGTGCCACCAAAGTCGGCACCGCATCCGGGCGGCTTTTAAGGCCACCAAAAATCACAAAGAGCAAACCAAAGGTTGCCAGCACCTCGGAGAACCATTGCGCCACCCCTGCGCGATCCGTGGTAGAAGCTTGCAAGATGCTGAGGTCAAACATCACATGCGCAGCCCAAACCCCAAGGATGCCACCGATGATCTGCACGATGACGTAGGGAATGGCATCTGCAACGTTGATTTCCCCGCGTAGTAAGAAAGCCAGTGTGACCGCAGGGTTGAAATGCGCCCCTGAAACGGGGCCCAGCGTCATAATGATCACATAAAGAATGCAGCCCGTGGCGATAGCGTTCGCAAGCAGCGCAATCGCCACGTTCCCATCAGCCAATGCGGCCCCCATGATCCCTGATCCAACAACGCCGACTAAAAGAAAAGCCGTGCCCAAGCCTTCGGCAAGTAGTTTTTGGGATTGTGTCATGGTCTTGGGCCTTTGGTGGTTCGGGCACGCCTAGACCCGTTGTGTAACGGGTCTATGACAAAGCGAAGCCTGACGGGATTACTCTTCGTACCACCAGACATCCGGTTGCCAACCCGGCCAGTCACCAAAGATCGGGATATACTCTGGGTGCTTGAGTTCCTTGGCTTGCGCAATTCTGCTGATATTCCACTGGTAAATCGGAATGACATAGCGGCCAGCGGTTAGTACGCGGTCCAGTGCTTTGACAGCGGCGACAAAGTCATCCTGGCTTTCCGACGTCAGCAACCGGCCGATCATCGCGTCCGCAGCTGCTGACTGCACACCCATCAGATTGCGGCCCCCAACCTCATTGGCGTTCTCAGAGCCGTAGTAATTATACTGCTCATTGCCCGGCGACAGGGACAGTCCGCGCCGATAATAAACCATGTCGAAATCAAAGGCGTCTGTACGTTCCTTAAACTGTGCGCTGTCGGCGACTGTCATGACGGCGGTGATGCCGATGCGCGCAAGGGATTCCGTATAAAGATCAATGATCGACTGCATCTCGGTGGCGCCTTGATCAAGCAGAATCTCAAGCGCGAAATCATTGCCATCAGCGTCACGCATTGCACCATCCTGAATGGTCCAGCCCGCAGCCTCGAACATCTCGAAGGCGGCAGCGCTACCCGCGCGGTTGCGTTCTGATCCGTCGCTGACGGGCAGGGCGTAGCCTTCAATGGTGCCTGGGATCAGATCATCCGCGAAAGGGGCCAGGAATTCGGCCACACGACCGGTTGCGGGACCATTGTCCATGCCCAAGGGGGAATTTGACCAATAAGAGGTGATGCGTGGTTGGGCCGATCCAGTCATCGTTTCGTTGATGAATTCAAAGTTGAAAGCATGGATCAGCGCATCGCGCACGCGCCAATCGGCCAAATGATCGCGGCGCGTATTCATCGCAAAACCGGTCATGCCGGAAGGGCGCTGATGGGCGATTTCCTCTTTCACGATATCACCGCTTTGCACGGCAGGAAAATCATAGCGGGTATCCCAGCGCACGACGTTGAATTCACGCGTTGCATTCACCTCACCGATTTTGAACGCCTCAAAGGCGGCGGTTTCGTCGCCGAAAAACTCCAGCCTCACTTCATCAAGGTTCGCCGTCCCAACCCGGAACGGCACGTCTGCGCCCCAATAGTCAGGATTGCGGCGCAGCGATACAAAGCGGCCCGGCTCAAAATCGTCGATGATGTAGGGGGCCGAGGTGATCGGCACGATTTCTGTCGTGCTTTCAGCGAAGTCCACACCGTCCCACTGGGCCTTTTTGAGGATCGGGCGGAGGCCGGCAAGCAAGGCAAGCTCGCGGTCTTCGACATTGAAGGTGAAGCGCACGGTGCGGTCGCCGACTTGTTCAAGGCTTTCGACCTTTGACCAGTACCCAAGGTACCGCGGATGGCCAACGGTGCCCAAAGTCTCGTACGACCACATCACGTCCTCGATGGTGACGGGGCTGCCATCAGAGAATGCAGCACCTTCACGCAAGGTGAATTCCACCCATTCACGGTTTGGGCCTGTCTCGACCGATTCGGCCAGAACACCGTAAAGCGAGAACGGTTCGTCCAATGAACGGCCCATAAAGCTTTCGCCAAGGAAAAATCTTAGCTGCCACGGAACCGATCCTTTGCGGATGAACGGGTTGAGGCTGTCAAAGCTACCGACCTCTGCCGTCACGATCTGACCGCCCTTGGGCGCATCAGGGTTCGCATAGGGGAGGGACACAAAATCAGGTGGTAAGGCAGGTTCACCATACATAGCTATGCCATGTTGGGGTTCAGCCGCAGCAATCTGTCCGGCAACCCCCAATATCAGGGCGGTGGACGCGATACGCGTTATTTTGCCGAATAGACCAGTCATTTTCAGGTGCCTCCTGCTGCTTCGTTCTTTGTTATGCGGGGATCGTAATCAGGGTTATCAACCTTTTCAAACTTTTAGCTTGGAGGCGCGCGAGGGATTGCTTATAAGTATGGCACTGCTCGATAGGTTTCTTGCCTGTATGAAACCTGCCTCAATAACTTTACGCCCGCCTTGTGCGGGCGTTTTTTTATGGGCGATTGTGCCCGTCGTCTGGCATTCGCAGTTGCAGCATATAAGGTGAGTCGCAACGCAGAGAATCGGAGCAAAGATATGTCACTCGCAGGAAAAACAGCCGTCATCACCGGATCAAACTCAGGGATTGGCCTAGGGGTTGCCCGCGAACTGGCGAAAGCTGGGGCAAATGTGGTGCTGAATTCGTTCACCGACACCGAAGAGGATCACGCGCTTGCCGCTGAAATCGCCGATGTGACAGGAGTTGAGGCCAAATATGTGTCTGCCGATATGTCCAAAGGTGACGACTGTCGTCGCCTGATCGTGGCCGCCGGTGGATGTGATATCTTGGTAAACAACGCAGGCATCCAGCACGTCGCCCCGGTGCAGGAATTTCCTGCGAGCAAATGGGACGCGATTATCGCGATCAACCTTAGCTCTGCTTTTCATACAACCGCTGCAGCCATTACCGGAATGCGTGAAAAAGGCTACGGCCGCATCATCAATATCGCATCCGCTCACGGGCTGACCGCGTCACCTTACAAATCCGCCTATGTCGCGGCAAAACATGGCATCGTTGGTCTAACAAAAACCATCGGTCTGGAAACAGCCCAAGAGCCGATCACCTGCAATGCCGTCTGCCCCGGGTATGTGCTGACCCCACTGGTCGAGGCGCAGATCCCCGACACGATGAAAGAATACAATATGTCCCGTGAAGACGTCATCAAGAACGTCATGCTGGAACGTCAGCCGTCAAAGGAATTCGCGACCGTAGAGCAACTTGGCGGAACGGTTGCGTTTTTGGCGTCTGATGCCGCAGCACAGATCACCGGCACAACCATCAGCGTCGATGGCGGCTGGACCGCGCTATGAAAAAAATCAACCTCGCATTGCAGGGGGGTGGGGCGCATGGCGCATTTACCTGGGGTGCGCTTTGCCGCTTGCTGCATGAGGACGATATCGAGATTGCGGCGATCTCTGGCACCTCTGCTGGTGCACTGAACGCTGCCGCGCTCAAATCCGGGTGGGTGGCAAACGGCCGCGAAGGGGCGATTGCGAACCTTGAATGGTTATGGAAAGAAGTTGGGGCTGTGACAGATCCGATGTTCGCACCATGGATCGGAGCAGCCTCACCAACGGCTGAACTGTGGGCCAAGGCGCTGAAGTACTCGCCTGCATACACCGCCTTTGACATGACCACGCGTATGTTTTCGCCCTATGTCTATGGCCCAGCGATGCAAAACCCATTGGCCAAAATCGTTGCCAAGTTCCACTATGACGCAGTTTGCGCGACCGACGGGCCGGAACTGCATATCTGTGCCACGAACGTGCGATCTGGCAAAATCCGGGTCTTTACCGGTGATGAGATCATGCCAGAGGTCATCATGGCCTCGGCCTGTTTGCCCAGCCTGTTTCAAGCGGTGGAGTTTGAAGACCCGAAAACTGGCAATGTAGAGGCGTTTTGGGATGGCGGATATACAGGCAATCCCGCACTTTATCCATTGTTTGCCAATGACTTGCCGGACGATCTTCTTATTGTGAATATCAATCCATTGTACCGTGAAGAGCTGCCCATTGACACCCAGTCTATTGAGAACCGGGTGAATGAAATCAGCTTTAACAGCTCGCTGTTGCGCGAGCTACGCGCCATTGATTTTGTTAAACGCCTGTTGGCCGATGGATCCATCAAGCCCGGCACGATGAAAAACGTGCTTGTCCATATGATCGCGGATGACGCTTTGATGAATGATCTGAATGTCGCGACCAAGACGATCCCGACACCAGTTATCCTGGCCCGGCTGAAAGAAGCAGGCGAGGCAGCGGCGGACACGTTCCTGAAGGATCATAAGAAGGACCTTGGCAAACGTAGCTCGGTCAATCTGACCGAGATGTTTAACTAAGTAACTTGGCGGCCAAGCCCCACATCAGAACCCCGATCAACACGTCCAAGACGCGCCATGCTTGCGCAGATTGCATGACGGGGGCCAACAAGCGCGCGCCATAGCCGAGGCTGAAAAAAAACAGGAATGATGGCAGGATCGCACCAAGTGCGAAGGCTATCTTTTGCGACGGTTCGGGGAATTCTGTCGAAATCGCCCCAAGCAACACAAGCGTATCAAGATACACATGCGGGTTAAGCCAAGTGAACGCCGCGCATGTCATAATGGCCGCCCATAGCCCAACTGATTTTCCCGCGATTTCTACTTCATATTTGTTGATCCATGCCGCGTAGAACCGCATCACACCATACACAAACAAGAACGCCGCACCGCCCCATGTCATGATCACGGGCAGCGACGGGAAAAGCCCGACGATCACGCCAAAGCCTGCGACACCGGCCGTAATCAGAATAGCGTCTGAGACCGCACAGAATAAGCACAGCCAAAAGACATGCGATCGCGCCAGCCCTTGCCGCAAGATGAATGTGTTTTGGGGACCGATCGCCAAAATAAACGCAGCAGAGGTCGAAAAACCAGTCAGTGCAGGAATAAGCATGGATTATGCAGTCGGGTTTTCGACCTCAACGGCGTCTTTGCCGTTGGGATAAACAAGACCGGCAGAAATCACGAGTTTGGCTGCATCCTCAACCGTCATATCCAAGGGTTTCACGTCGCGTTGTGGCAGGAACAACAAGAAACCCGATGTCGGGTTTGGGGTTGTCGGCAGAAAGACGGTCACAAAGGGTTCGCCATCGCTCAGCTTGGCGTCAATCTCGCCTTTGGCATTGATCGAGATAAAGGCAATCGCCCAAATCCCCTTGCGCGGATATTCCACAAGGCATGCCTTATCAAATGACGTCTCACGCTGAGAAAACACCGTCTCGGCGATTTGCTTGGCGGCGTTATAGATCGAGCGCACGACCGGTGTCCGGTCGACCAGCCGTTCACCAATACCCAGAAAAGACCGCCCAATCAGGCCCTTACCAATCCAACCAACGAGCATCGTGAAGACAAGGAATATCACGACGCCGACGCCGCGCACGTTCACTTCGATCAGGTTGTCCGCCTCGCGCCCCAAAAGGCCATTCAGCAATGCTGCTGGTTGATAGGCGTCAGGAATAAACGGCCAGACCCAGCTATCGACCCAACCTACAACCGTCCAGATCAGCCAAATCGTCAGCCCGATAGGGGCGACGATAATCAGACCTGCCAGAAAATTACCACGCATCCGCGCGATGATACCGGGCTTGCTGCGCCGTTTTGTGTCGTCGGCCTGTGGATCAAGCATCACAATCTTCTCAAAATCACGTTAATGCACATCTATGTGCTGGTTTGCACGACAGCAAGCAGCCTTGGGTCCGTTGTGCCCCTATTTCACCATCGCGATGGCTATTTGGGCAGCCAGGCGCGCATTGTTGCGCACAAGGGCTATGTTTGCCGTCAAAGAGCGCCCATCGGTCAGTTCAAAAATGCGCCCCAGCAGAAACGGGGTAACCGCCTTGGCGCTGACGCCCTGCGCGTCGGCTTCAGTCAACGCTTGGGTAATAATGGGCGCGAGCACATCCGCCGGAATTTCCGCCGCATGAGGGATTGGGTTTGCGACCAGCTGCCCGCCCTTCAATCCCATCGCGGTGCGGGTCTGCTGAGCTTTCGCGATATCTTCGGGCGTATCCATCCGGAGCGGGGCCACCATATCCGATGTCGCAGACCAAAACGCCGGTAAAGCGTCCTGCCCATAGGCAATCACCGGCACGCCCAGCGTTTCAAGCACCTCAAAGGTCTTTGGCAGATCCAGAATGGCTTTCGCTCCGGCCCCCACGACCGTGACTGGCGTTTGTGCCAGTTCCTGCAAATCGGCAGAAATATCAAAGCTGTCTTGCGCTCCGCGATGCACACCACCAATCCCGCCGGTGGCGAAGACATTGATGCCGGCCAAATGCGCCGCGATCATTGTGGCTGCAACAGTGGTGGCACCGGTTCCGCCGGTCGCGATGCAGGCGGCAATATCAGCGCGCGAAAGCTTTGCCACGTTTTGCGCCTGACCCAAAGCGTCGAGTTCATCGCCCTCTAGCCCCACATGCAATGCACCATCCAGCACGGCAATGGTCGCCGGAACAGCCCCTGCATCACGTACATCCGTTTCAACCAACCTTGCGGTTTCAACGTTTTGCGGGAAAGGCATCCCATGCGTAATGATCGTGCTTTCCAGGGCGACGACGGCCTCGCCTGCGGCGCGCGCCGCACTGACGTCGGCGCTATAGGTGATGGGGATCATAAAGGGGTTTCTCCGGACACATAGGTTGCAGCGGCGTTCAGGGCGCGGGCCAATGCCGCGTCGCGGTCCATGCCTTGTGCCTCTGATGCGATATGGGCGGCCATGAAGGTATCACCGGCCCCGGTGACGCGTGTCACCATGACGGCAGGCGGGGTTTGTGTGATGATGTCGCCTGCGGTGCCTTCAGACGCAGATTTCCCGCCATCTGTGACAAGCACGCGGTATGCACCGCGCGCGATCAATGCGGCGGTGGCAGAAGCTGAGTCGTGAAACGTCGTCTGACACAACAGGCCTGCCTCTTCGAGGTTCACATAAAGGGTCGCAGATGGATGGCCCAACAGTACCAACAGCCGCTCTGCCTTACCGGGAGAGGCGGGGGCCACCCGCAAATCAGCGGCGGCAAAAAGCGGCGAGGTCGCGATGGTCTGTAACAACTCTTCGGTCAGATTGCCGTCCAACGCGACAGGTCCTGCAAAGGGGGCAGCCTCTGACCCCAAAGTCCCATTGGCAAGCGCACGCAAAATCTTCTCTCCTGCGGCCTCAAGCGAATGGGCATCGGCAATCGCGGCCACCAGCCCGTTGGCACCTTCGATAGCCATATAGACATCGGTGGGCAAATCATCGGACCGATAGACATAATCACAGATCATACCCATCCGCATCGCTTCACCAATCAGTTCGTCACCTTCGGCGTCACGGCCGATGGTGGTCAGCAGAGCAGGGGTCATGCCAAAGCGGCGCAGCGTCATCGCGATGTTCATGGCAACACCGCCCGGCAGGCGGGTGATCCGTCCCGGCACATCCGATCCGACCCGCATATGGCTGGCCGCACGCCCGATCACGTCCCACAGGACGGAACCAATGCACAGGATATCAGGGGTCTTTGTCATACCCGCGTTCTGACCGAGCAGCGGCGCGAGAGCAAGAGTTACTCGGGCACCGCGAAGGTCAGATTGGCCCAAAGCGTTTCCCACACCGCTCCGGTGCGTTCAGCCAAAGCCGCACTAGGTTCGCGCAGGACAACGGCGTCGGCCATGTAACGGTAACCGGGCCGGACAGGAAAGGTGGCGATGCCGTCGCTGTTTGTGCGGTGCAATGAGATGGCAACCAGGCCATTGGGTGCCTTTTCAAACACCTCTACCTGTGTATCTGCGCGCACATCATTGCGGTAATAGACCTGCACGCTGAAACCGCCTGATACATCATCTGTGTAGGGGTTTGTTAAAGCCACAATCTCGGTCTCCAACCCGACGCGGCGGTCAGCACCGGCGCTGTTGCCGACACCAAAAAGTGTCTTGGCGTGGCGAGAATACACCTCTTTGAAACCGTTCACCGACAGGCCGCGGCCTTCATGCAGGCTGAGGACGTCACCAAAATCCTTGTGATCAATAAAATTCTGGAATTTCTCCCAATTCTCATAATCGACGGTCGCATTGTTCGCCTGATAGGCGGCAATGTTCAGCCCTTCGGCAACGGGGTTTTGCTGCAAGGCAGGTGTATCACCGGGGCGGCCTTCAACCCGCGCGGATGCATCCCCTGCAAACAGCACAAAGTTCACAAAGCGCTGCGGCAGATAAGCCAGTTTCGCGCCCGCAAATTCCTGCCCATTGACAATGTTGGCCTCCAAGGTAGTTTCCGCTGGAACCTGATATTCAAGTGGCTCAATCCAGAATTCATGCGCCGCAACCGGTGCAGCAAACAAACTGAAAACGAGGGCGAAAATGCGCATGGGGATTTCCTTTTTGACTGCCACAAGGGTGGCTTTTCTGCGGATGTTGTCAAGCGCACTGCTGGTTTGGTTCACGACACTGTCACCGGCGCAAGCGCATGAGGTGATCCCGTCGATTGGCGACATGCGCGTGGTTGACGGACAGGTGACGTTTGAAATTCGCGCTAACGTTGAAAGCTTCATTGCAGGCATTGACCTGACCGAGACGTCCGACACCAATGAAAGCGCGCAGGCAGCCACCTATGATGAATTGCGGGCGCTGGCGCCTGACGTGCTTGCCGCCCGGTTTGAGGCGTTCTGGCCCCAGATGGCGCAAGGCATTACACTGACGGCCGATGGGGCTCCCTTGGTGCCAACGCTGACCCGCATTGATGTTGATCCTGTCGGCGATGTCGAGGTTGTGCGCGCTTCTGTTTTGGCATTCTCGGCACCGCTTCCCTCTGGTGCAGAGACCGTTCAGATGGGGTGGGCATCAGAATTCGGTGTTCTTGTCTTGCGGCAGATGGATGTGCCGGCACCCTACGATGGCTACCTTGAGGCGGGTGCGCTATCCGATCCGATCCCGCTGGCGGGCGGTGGTCAGGCGACCGGATGGGAAACCTTTGTGGACTATATCCCTGTCGGTTTTGACCACATTGTGCCTAAAGGGCTGGATCACATCCTGTTTGTGCTGGGCTTGTTCTTTCTGGCGGCGCGGTTGCGTCCGCTGATCTTGCAGGTTTCGCTTTTCACGGTCGCACATACGATCACCTTGGCGCTGGCGGCTTTGGGCTACACCGCATTCATGGACGACTTCACCCAAGGCACATTTGGGATCGCCTTCATCGACATCGTGGAACCGCTGATCGCCTTGTCCATCGCCTATGTCGCGATTGAAAACATCTTTATGAAAGGGATCAGCCCCTGGCGGCCTTTCGTGATTTTCATCTTCGGCCTGTTACACGGGTTGGGTTTTGCGTCAGTACTGGCCGAGTTTGGCCTGCCGGACGAAACCTTTGTGGCCGCACTCATCGGCTTTAACGTGGGCGTTGAGGTGGGGCAGTTGGCCGTTATCGCGGTTATGTTCCTATGCGTCTGGCAGGTCTTGCGTATCGACCGTGGCGCGAACGAAGTGGGGCAGGGGTTTGCCCTTTACAGCGTTCTGCTTATTGCCGCACTTGCCCTGATCGCGCTTAATCCAGCGGCTCTTGTGGCGGCCTTGGAAAACCCCGTTTGGCTGTTTGCGGGCCCCTTGGCTGGCGTGTTTGTCCTGTCCATCGCCGCAATCCAGTTTCGTGATCAACAAGATGCGTACCGCCGCCTTGTGGCGGTCCCATCTTCATGCGCAATCGCGGTGGTGGGCCTTTATTGGTTTATAGAACGATCATTCCTTTAGGGTCCTGACCCTAAGGTCATATGCCGCGCATCTAATTGACGATGACACCTGCCGCATCAATGCCGTCCGCAATCTGGGAATCCGTGACAGTCAGAAGACCAGTGCCACTGTCGTCCTGAACAACCTCTAGGCCGGTATCATCACCGTCATCGTTCTGAGAGGTGCGGGTTCGCGTGACAGTGACCACGACGTTGCCACTGTTTTCTTCTTCAAAAACAAAACCTTTTCCGCCATTTGTAACCGCGCTTGCCATATCAACCATACCAAAGATACTGCCTGTGCCAGCTTCGGACATCTTATAGCCATCGTCGATATTGTCGAAAGCTTCGGTTTTGACAAAGGTTGCGTTGATATCACCGGGGCCGTCTTCATCCCAGTCGACGCCTTCGTCACGATTGCCTGAAATTATGACATTCAACATAGATGTCACGATAGACCCTGCACCCGCTTCATCCAGATCAATACCATCATCCAGATCAATCCCAAAGGCGTATTCTGCGACGAACCCACTGCGATAAAGAACGACTTCGCGCTCGATGCACCGGTTGTCAGGGGCATTGGTAACAGGACCGGGAATGGCATCCTGAGCCATTTCATCATTCTTAAACTCATCTTCGACCTTCGCAGGCAAGAACCTGCCAAAGACAGCTGGATCGCAATAGTTCCCGTTGTCGATAAAGCTGGCATTGCTGATCAATGCGCTAACGTCGCCATGATCACCTTCGTCAAGTTCGACACCATCCGCGCCAGCGCTTTTGAAATCAGACCCTGTTGCGCGAAACATGATGCTGCCCGCGCCACGCTCATCCGCACGAAACCCATCTGCATCAAAACGGCCATGCCCTACATTTTCGATCACAACATTGGTGAGCGTGATATCCAACCCAGCGGCTGACCCATTGCCGCAATCATCGGCAATAGAACAGTCAGACAAGTGAACTCCGTGCCCTGCAACGTCGGACACCCTCACATTGGTCAAAGCCAAGGTGACATCGCCGGTCCTGTCGGTCGGCACGGCGATGGCGATCCCCTTACCGGCGGGGCCATCAAGATCGCCCCGGTTTTCAACGCTAAACCCACCGGGACCACGAAACGCGAGGTTGGTCACAACAAGATCGGCACCATTGGGCACAGACAGCAACGTGACGTTTAGGTCTGTGTGGATCAGGTTGCTATTGCCCGCGATATCAAGCGGTTGCGTGCCACTGTATGTCAGGCTTGATGCAATCGCGATATCACCTTCGACAGCCACCAAGATACGGGCAGACGTGTTTGCTGCGCTTGCTGCGTCCAATGCGGCGCGCAAGCTACCTGCGCCACTGTCCGCATTTGTCGTCACAATGTAGGTTTGTGCGTCTTGTCCAAATGCCTGTACGGCCATCATTGACAATCCAAGCGCGGTTCCCAGAAAAAACCGTGAATGCATAACCAAGTTCCTCATTACCAACACAGGTGTACTGATCGTTACATAGTTAACGTCACGGAATAGTAGCGGTTTATACAATGGCAAAGCCAGACAATGATAAAAAGAAACCTCCTAGGCTTGCGCGACGCATCAACCCCCGCTAAGAGGCGGCTACTAAATCCCGCAGGCGGGGGCGGGTCCAATGGGGAGACATCCCAAAGGATCCACCGGTTGGCAAGACGCTGATCCCCCGCTGAGGCTTGAAACCGGAAAAGGAAAACGACATGGCTCTACCCGAGTTCTCCATGCGTCAGCTGCTTGAAGCAGGCGTACACTTTGGCCACCAGACAGCGCGCTGGAACCCAAAGATGGATCAATACATTTACGGCTCGCGCAACGGCATCCACATCATGGATCTGACACAGACTGTTCCAATGTTGGATCAGGCGCTGCAGGTTGTGCGTGACACAGTCGCTAAAGGCGGCCGCGTGCTGTTCGTCGGCACCAAGCGTCAGGCAGCCAAGCCGATCATGGAAGCCGCAGAGAAATCCGCGCAGTTCTACATGAACCACCGCTGGTTGGGTGGCACGCTGACAAACTGGCAAACAGTTTCGCAGTCCATCAACCGTTTGAAGGCGATCGACGAAGCCTCCGCAAACGGTTTTGCTGGTCTGACCAAGAAAGAGCGTCTGGGCATGGAACGTGAGCAAGGCAAACTGCAAGCATCTTTGGGCGGCATCCGCGAAATGGGCGGTGTGCCTGATCTGCTGTTCGTCATCGACTGCAACAAAGAAGACCTGGCCATCGCAGAAGCCAACAAGCTGGGCATCCCGGTTGTGGCGATTGTCGATACCAACTGTTCACCTGCAGGCGTTGACTATGTCATCCCCGGCAACGACGACGCCGCACGCGCCATTGCGCTGTACACTGACTTGGCTGCACGCGCCGCACTTGACGGTATGACAGCACAGATGGGTGCCGCTGGTATCGACATGGGCGAGATGGAAGAACTGGTCGAAGACGTTGTTGCTGAAGAAGCACCAGCAGAGGCACCAGCCGAAGCCACCGCTGAGTAAGCGTCACAAGAATGCAGGGTAGGGGACACGCGCCCCGCCCGACACCCCAATTATACCTCCAAAGGAGAAGTAACATGGCAATCACCGCTGCAATGGTGAAAGAGCTGCGCGACAGCACAGGCGCAGGCATGATGGACGCCAAAAAGGCGCTGACAGAAAACGACGGCAACATGGAAGCTGCGGTTGACTGGCTGCGCACCAAGGGTCTGGCGAAAGCTGCAAAGAAATCCGGTCGTACAGCCGCAGAAGGCCTTGTTGCCGTTGCTGTGTCTGGTGGCAAAGGGATCGCTGTTGAAGTGAACTCTGAAACTGACTTTGTCGGCAAGAACGCTGATTTCCAAAAGATGGTTTCCGGCATCGCACAGGTCGCTTTGGGCACGTCCAACATTGATGAATTGAAAGCTACTGACATGGGCGGCAAAACTGTCGAACAGACAGTGACAGACGCGGTTGCCGTGATCGGCGAAAACATGTCCGTGCGCCGCATGGCAGCGCTTGAGGGCGGCAGTGTCGTCAACTACGTGCACAATGCAGCGGCACCCGGCATGGGCAGCATCGGCGTTCTGGTCGCAATGAACGGCGATAACGAAGCATTTGGCCGTCAGGCCGCGATGCACATCGCGGCTGCCAACCCTGCGTCTTTGTCCGAAGCTGATCTTGATGCGGCTGTGGTCGAGAAAGAAAAGCAGGTACAGATGGATATCGCCCGCGAAAGCGGCAAGCCAGAAGCCGTGATCGAGAAGATGATCGTTGGCCGTATGAAAAAATACATGGCTGAAGTCACATTGCTGAACCAACAGTTCGTCGTGAACCCTGACGTGACAGTCGCCCAGGCGGCAACCGAAGCGGGTGTGGAAATCACCGGTTTTGTTCGCCTTGAAGTCGGCGAAGGCATCGAGAAAGTCGAAGAAGACTTTGCAGCAGAGGTGGCTAAGCTGAACGGCTAAATCGCTTGCAAATGCACGTTAAACAGCCCGTCGGCGCGCCCGGCGGGCTGTTTCGTTTTTCGCATTGATCTGGACGGCGCAATCGAGAGCCGCGAGGCAATTTTTGACAACGGTGTAACGCGTTACGAACTTTTCGAATTTATCGAAGTCGCATAACGCCGCAAAACGGCCCGCGTTGCGCGCGCGGGCCGTTTCGCCTTTCTGGGGAGAAAAGCGCGGCACCGCATATGGAAGACAGGCGGTGCCGCAACGATTTATGTGCCGGTCCAATTTCGGGACGAGGATCCGACACTGATCGTTAGCGCTGACGTGAACGGGCAAACCCGCCACGTCAGCATCCGGTTACCCGGAAAAGATCACAGAGCCTTGAAATATCAAGGTTTATGACCCCACGTTCCCAGGCCTAAGGCCACCACTCACGGAACTTCTATAGAGTGACATTTTACCGGATGGTCAGAAAGTCAGGGAAACCTGACCCTTTGCGCATTTTAGTGATTTTTGCCCTTGCGTCAGACGCAATAAGATTTCGCTAGACGACTTCGGTGTCGACGACGAACATCTGATTGTAGAACGCCGCTTTCAGCACGGCCTGCGCGGTTGTTTCCACATCCAAAGCCTCGCGTGCGAGGCGTAGGTGCTTTTCAACCGTTGCCGACGTCAGCCCCAACAGCAATGCGATATCCTGCGTTGTCTTGCCATCGCCAACCCATTGTAGCACTTCGCGCTGCCGCTTGGTCAGGCTTCGCTCACCCGAATAGGGCAGGGTGAGTAGCTTAAGGTGCATGACGTTGTTCATCACGATGATTTCCTCACCATGCTTGGCCCAAGTCTGTTCCACCGCATCCTGCGACAGACCTGCTTTGGCGGTCAGCGCAATGGCACCTTTGGTCCGTTCCGAAATCGAGCGGAAACTGACCGTATAGCCCGCTGTCACATCCATGGATTTGTTGAATTCCATGACCCGCCGCTCGCTTGCGGTCAGGTTTTCAATCCGGTTCATATCCATCATCCAGCGCCAGCTACAAGCACCGTTGTTGGCCAGTGCCCATTGCAGCATCGGGGCGTGGTAATAAAGGCCTTCGTCAAAGAAAACCTTCATATATTCAGGGCTTTGCGTCGATAGAAGCACCCAATCCTGCGGATCACCCAACCCGCTTGATGTGCGATACCGTGTAAACCCATACATCAACCGATCAAACCCATAGGTCGCCATCTGACGGGTATGTACATCCCACAGCTCTTCGACCGTGCGTGCGTTCGTTAGTTTATCAAGTTGTATCACAAGGGCCGTCATTGGGCCTCTCCGATATACGACAGGATTGCGTCCATCGCGAGGGGATAGCCCGCAGCACCAAACCCGCAGATTTGACCCACGGCAACCGGGGCGATGTAGGATGTCTGGCGAAACGCCTCGCGGGCGTGAATGTTGGACAAATGCAACTCGATCACCGGGACCGTGATGCTGGAAATCGCATCCATCAGCGCCACAGATGTATGTGTATATGCACCCGCATTCAGTACGATACCGGCATGCACGCCGCGTGCAGCATGCAGCATATCAACAAGCGCGCCCTCGTGGTTGCTCTGCGCAAAAACGACATCAATCCCGAGAGCTTGCGCCTTAGCGTTGCACATCGCCTCAATATCAGCGAGCGTCGTCGGTCCGTAAACCTCGGGCTGGCGGGTGCCCAGCAGGTTCAGGTTTGGCCCGTTAAGGATGAGGATGGAGCAGCTCATAGGTTGTCTCTAACAGTTTTTACTATTTGGTCAAAATAGTTTCCGTACCTTGATTGTGCTCATATTTGAACGGAACACCGGTACTCTACCGTTTCATAACAGAAGGATCCAACAGTGTGACAGCGCTATTTGTGCGCAGTCTTGCAATATCTTTTATATAGAGCCGGTCAAGATGCGCGCGTTCCCATGGGTGCCACGGGTCAAAACGGCCGTTTTCCTTATTGCGGGGAAACCGGTTTTGCACTTTCTGGCGTGCCGCAACCATATCCGGCAGCCCATCAACCAGAGCCATCAGCTCAAGCTGTTCCATCGCGCGCCCCGAGGCAGACTCGCGCTGGCTATCGCCTTGGGGTGCTTTGAACGTCTGCACATCCACGCTGTCACCGACCAGCTTTTGCAGCAACATCGGGGCCATATCCTTGTGCTTGATGAAATCTTCAAACTGCCAGACAAAAATACGCGCATCAGGAAACCGCTTAATGATGACACTGATCGCGCCGTTCCAGCCCGGCATATGGTTAAAGACCCGCGTGCACATCATGCGGGATGTGGTCACATGCGAACTGTCTTCCTGCAGAGACCGGAAATACTCAACATAAGCGCCCGCGAAGAAATCCGCATAGCTGCGCACCGCAAGATAGACTTCGCGGACGGGGTAGGGAATGTTGCGGGCAAATGACGCGACAAAAGGATCGCGGTAGCGGTAAAGCTGCCCTGTCTTCACACAGTTGCCGCAGTGCCCCGCGAGGTTTTCGTCAGACAAGACAAGGCGTTGCGGCGGGTCTGACGTCACAGGTTCAAAGAAATCGGATGCAATTTGGCGCAATTGCGCGTCTTCAACCACAGTGCGGCGTCTGATCCCGATCGCCTGATAGGCGTTTTGCTGGCATGGCACCGTGTACTGTTTGCGCATGTGACGATGGGGCACGTAATGGACGCCTGATTTGGCCAGCTTTCCCTTGTTGCGCTGGAGCGATTTTTGCAGAAACGTCGAAGCCGTTTTGTGAAAACCACCATGCAGGACTGTGTAGGGTTCAGTCATGTTGCTTTTGATCTCGCCATGATGCGCCGGGATCAATCGCCAAAATCGCATCACGAAAGGCAGGCCATCCTTCGCGCGCCTTCAGTTCCTTGATCTTTGCAACATGCCAATCGCAGGCTTGCACATGCAGATCGGCCAGAACCGGATCAGCGATCAGGTCGTCGTAGACACGCTTGGCCGCTGGCAAACGGGGTAAGATCGTTTCATCATATTCAAAATTCGTGTTCATCGCGCGCCAATACTCCAACCCCTGATCGGTGTTGATATGGTTGGTCCGGCCCCGGTCCCGTTTGACCAGAAAACTATCAACGGAACGCACCGCATAGTGGTGGAGCCGGGCGTATTGGTGTGAAAAATCCTTATGCGCCGACCACCGCGATTTGCGGTAAACCGGCGGCATGGGCTGACCACCACCATCGACCCAGCGCAGGTCTTCAGCATCCTCGGCAACCAGCGGGCGGTGAATGCGGATGCGCACGAATTTCTCGTTGTTGCGTACAAGGGTCTTGATCCCCGACGATTGCACACTTGGGAACATGTTTTCCGGCGCAGCCCATCGAAATTGCTCTGTCACGAAACCGGGTTCATACCCGTCGTTTTGACCGTGACCGAATAGTTTCCAACAAAAGGATACGGCATCCACATCGCCGACTTTATCCATCAGGTCGCTAAGGTGGCCGTCACCGGCGCGGATCATCAGGAACTCATCGACATCCGCCGACATGAGCCAATCAGACGCCTGTGTTTCCGCATGCCATTGCGACCGCCTTAGCGCTTTGCGCTGGGGGCTTTGACCGGGTTTGAGGACATTGGGCACATGCGTTGCAACGCCCAACTCCTCAAGTCGCATGATGATCTTGTCGGTGCCATCGTCGCAGTCGTTGGTGAAAACGGTAAAGCCGGTGAATCCGATAGACCGGTGATAGGCGATCCATTCCAGAATGAACGGCCCTTCATTCTTCATTGTCGTGACAATTGTATAGGTGGGATCAGCCATCGTTTACCTGTTCTTCCGCCAGACGTTCACGCTTGAGGCGGCGAAAGTTCAGGCGGGTGCGTTTCGCCATAGACAGGCGCTCTTGATCCAGAAAATAGCCCTCTAAAGCCCCGGCATACCAGCGCAATTCACGCCTGCGGCGATAGAGCTTGTAGAATTCGGCCTCTGTCAGCGTGTCGAGCACACCGGCAGTCATAATAGGCTTCAGGGCCTCGATCTTCCGCAGGAAAACCGCGGATTTGTGGTTGGAGTACCAGCATTTGTACCCCGTCACATTGGGCCCTGCGATCCGTTCAAAATGCTTCCGGTCCGGTTCAAAATATGGATCATAGAACACGCTGACACGGGCCGCCGTTGCCAAGGTGTCTTTCGCATCGCTGAAAGGCAGCGACCAATCCTGACGGCGGCCGATCCAATACCGCTCTTCCCAAGGAACAAGGTCGGGATCAAGCGTGGACTGCGGGTTGAACGCCAGCACATGCGCGCCGGGGGCCAGTACGGAAAATGCAAGAGCCGCAAAAGCACCCATGGATGACCCGCTTAGGACAACACGGTCAAACTGCGCAAAGAACCCTTCATCCCGCAGTTTTTCCATACGGGCGATCAAGTCTGCATCCCGGTACCACAGCTTGCCGTGCGCCATGACACCCAAATGCGAAACCGCCAACTCTTGCGCAAACTTATAGGCCCAGGGCCCGCGTTCCGCACTGCGGTCATTGACGTTTGAAAGATTGTCGAAAGACACAAACAGAATGGGGCGCACGCGGCGCACAAACATCATCGAATGGCGCGATGTCTTTTCAAAAAAGCCTTCACCATCGCCGCCGGGGGCAAGTTCAGGAAACCACAATGGCTGCGTGATCTGCGCTAGCACACCGCCTGTGTCGGCGTCCGGCGTTTCTGGCCCGTCGTCTTCAGTGGTCATGCGGTGAATACGTCCCGTAAGCCGTTGTCATCAACAGCAATCCTGCATGCTGTGTGGCACTGCTGTCCTACACATTTCAAGGCCCAAAAATTGCTGTCGTCATGCTAGGATAGACCTCTGCACCATGATAGGCAAACGCATGACGCTGCAAGAAGGACGCCGGTGATTTGGGAATTGACAACGCATTTGGCATTAAACTCATCGAAACCGCAGGGTTGGTAGCTAACAAGTCTTCAGGCGTGATGCTGGGCCGACAGGGCATGCACATCGGACCTAACGGGCGACGCTATTTTCGGCAGGCGCTGCAAGCCGCTGATCTTCCAACTGATCTTAGTCATTATCAGCAGGATGACGGATTTTCCGAGACGTTTTTTGCGCAGATCGGGTATCCCGCGATGAAGTCCATGGATTATTCGGACTATGAGGCATGCGATTACACCCACGACTTGAACGAACCGCTTCCCAAAGCGTTACGCGGAAAATTCGATGTCATCGTCGATGGCGGTACGATTGAGCATGTTTTCAACACACCCCAAGCGCTCGACAATGTCTTTCACATGCTCAAGGACGATGGCATTTTCATATCTGTCAACGGAATGACCGGATGGGCCGGGCATGGCTTTTACCAATTCAGCCCCGAGCTTGTCTGGCGGTACTGGCAAGATACGCGGCGGTGCATTGTTCACACCTGCGATGCTGTCCCCATCAACCCAGCGACCCCCACAATCCAGGTTGCAGACACAGGCAAAGCTGGATCGCGGTTTCGCGGACGTGACATGCAAGGCCGCTGGTATCTTTATTACGTCATCCAAAAACCGCCCAACGCAAACGCCATCGAAAAGGTGCAAAATGTCCAGCAGGGCGACTATGCTGTGCGTTGGGACAACGCGCCCCAACAGCCCCTAAAGAGATAGCTCATGATGAACCTGACCGATCTTGCCGATAAATATGGATCTGACAAAGGTTCAACAAAGCACAGATACACTGAGCTGTATCACATGCTGTTTCAGCCCTTCGTGGATCGTCCCATCACGTTCATGGAAATGGGTTTGCTGATCGGCGGGCCTGAGCATGGGATCACAGCAGACCGCGAGACAAAGGATTTACCTTCGATCCGTATGTGGTTGGAATACTTTACAAAAGCACAGATCATTGGCTTGGATATCTCTGACTTTTCATGGTTTGAGCATGAGCGGTTTTCATTCCTGCGCTGTGATATGGACACCCGCCCCAACATTGAGGCCGCAACAAAAGACCTGTCCGACCTCGACATCATCATAGATGACGCGTCGCATGCCTCCCACCACCAACAGAACGCTTTTCTGACCCTGTTTCCAAAGCTGCGTTCAGGTGGGCTATATATTATTGAAGATTTGCGCTGGCAGCCGCCACCTTATGAACAAAGTGGTATCACGAAAACCGCCGCGCTGTTTCAATCCTACCTGCAAGATCGGGCGTTTACGCATAGCGACCCATCGGTTGGCGCTGAGTTTGATGCGCTCCGCGATCAAATGTCCGGCTGTTTTGTCTTTCAGGTACGCTATCAAAAGCAACGCCGCGATCAGGTCTTGGTGGTGCATAAGCGCTAGGCAAGGCGCGCGCGACATGCTCATACCGGGGCAGGGACCTACTTCGTCGCAATTATCCATTGGCTGTGAAACAGCATAATGACATAAGCTGTTGCGAACAGTTGAATGGGATCGCAGATGCACTTTGCCGTCGCCTCTTGTATGCGCAACGAAGCGATCTTTGTGCTTGAGTGGATCGCGCACCAGCGTTTGTGTGGCTTTCGCACGATCATCATCGTGACCAATGACTGCACAGATGGGACCGACACCATTTGTGACCAGATCGCAGCATCTGATCCTGATTTCATCCATATCAGAAGCACGTTGGGGCCCGAAGAGTCGCCCCAAATCAAAGGGATGGAGCAGGTTTTTGAACTGCCCGTTATAGGCGACGTGGATTACCTGCTGCACTGCGACTCCGATGAGTTCCTCAACATTGATGTGGGGAAAGGGCAGGTGGCTGATCTTATTGCCGCCACGGGTGACGCTGATTGCATCGCACTTGCCTGGCGCCCGTTTGGTGATGCGGGTAACAAACGCTGGGCTGGCGGTTTGGTGACAGAAAATTGCATGCAATCGGCTGCGGTCCTGCGGCCAAGCTTTACGGTGCATAAATCACTTTTCCAGCCATCACGCTTTCAGCGTGCAACCGATCATATGCCCAAGGCACCCAACGCCCCGGACGTCAGTCTGGTCAATACGCGTGGCGAACCCATGCCCACCGCGTCGCTATTCCATCCACGCCATGCACGGTTCCGCCGAACACCGCCCGAACTTTTCACTTGGGACAACGCCTGTATTTTTCACTATGCGATACGATCCGAGGACGTCTTTTTGATGAAAAACAATCGTGGCGATGGCATGGGGCGCGAGACGCAGCGCTATCATCTGAACTCCAAGTTTTGGCGGCGCAACAATAAAAACGATGTCATGGTGCCGGTATCACTTGATCGGCTCAGCCGCATCAGGCGCATCGTCGAAGACTTGCGCGAGATTCAAACGATCAGGTCGATTGAGGCCAAGGCGCTAGAGGATTTCATCAAGATAAGCCGCGCATTTTTGTCACCGCAAAAAGTCGATGAACTGACTATCCGCTAGGGTCAGTCAACCCTATCAGGCAAAAGAGCGATATATTCCGAAATGCCTGCGTCCGGAATGCTTAGAGGGTCTTGAAGCATCTCAAGCAGCTTCAAGGTGAGATCATGGCTGTGGAAAACGGCGTCGGACAGTAGTGCAAGGTGCTTCAGGCGTTCATCTGAGAGCGCGCGTAAATCCAGCAGATTGCGGATAAAAACGGCGTCGCCATCAACGGATTGATTGCGATGACCGCGCGGTCTGAGATGCGCTGAAAGCGTTGTGTGCAACATGATCTGGCTGAGTGATACAAACTTGTGCAGGTCAAACCCAAGCGGTCGCAGCGTTTGCATCTGCGCATCCAGCAGTGGTTGATCTTTATAAAGCGGAACAAACGCGACTTCGGAATAAACCACGATTGCATTGCTCAACTTGGTCAGGCCATTTTCAAAGACGTTTTGTTCACCCCCTTGAATATCTATCTTGAGCATATCAAAATCTTGAATTTCAACAATGTCATCAAGCGTTGGGTTTGAACCGGGATATGTTCTACTACACGCATCATTGCGCGCCATCGCCCGGCATATGTTAAAAAATCCTCATTCGCTTTCAGCAGGGATGTAAAACCGCTGGCCCTACAAACATTCAGGATCCCATCTTCGCCATTCCCAACCGCATAAGGCAGAACGGTTCGGTTTGGGATAGGATTGTTTTGCAAGTCTTCAAAAGGGTCGGGCTGCGGCTCAAACCCTGTGACCTCGGCCAATCCTGCGTCAAGCAGCATATCATAGGGGGCAGGGTTAATGGGACTTGCACCAACATCAACGATCCGCGTGAGTCGCTGTGGTTTCACCAAGTCACGAAGCAACTTGATACGCTGAATGTCTTGTTGCGAAATCGGCCTGTTCCTTATCTTGTCGTCGGGGGTACATGGCGACATTTGCATCCAGCCGTTTGTGTCAAACCGGCCGATGCAAATCCAGTGGTTCTTGCAAAGCCTCGCGAAAGGCCCGTGGACGGCCTGCAATCGCATAGCGCGTGGCCACGCCCATCAGCTTCCCTGACTTCAACCTGCGACCAACCGCATGGCCGGCTTTCGCCACCAAGTAGTGATGGATGTTGGGGCCCTTTGGAAACCGTGACCAATGTGGCCGTTCCAGATCACCACCACCATGCAGGATAAAATACAAACACTCTGGTGTAATCGCGTCCGCAAGTGGAGGCGTGGTAAAACTTGCGATCTTGTCGCGGTATTCTTGCCAGCGTGTTTCTTCGGGCACGACCGCGGGGTCAGCCGAATACTGGGCCGAGATTGAAAAACAACAGGTCGCACCCAGCGCCTTGGCAAAAAGAACCGCACCATGACCGCCCATTGAGTTGCCGAACGTCACCGTCTCGGCAATTCCATGTGCTGCGCGATACCGTTCAACCACGGCCACAATTTCATCGAAAATGCCCGGATCATTGTACCAACTGCGCAGTGTATCCGCGACGAACAACACATGATTGCGCCCGCCTTGCGTGCCATAGCCCACGAATTCTTCATCCTGCGCGCGGGTCTCTGGTTTTCCGATACCGGTAAATGACACGACCAAACGTGGGTCTTCACCGGTCAGGAAGGTCGCTTTGACACGATCAGATGTATGAAAGGGCTGCGGGGCAGGGTGCTGCATCCGGTGGTCTTCTTTCCTCAACGCGTTTGCTTTGGGGCAGCATTCGCATAAAACGACCTCTGCGAAAAGCACACAACACGCGCGCTCGTCTTGTGCGACAGTTGATTTGTCCGATACTGCTACAAACGCAACATCTTTGAGAGAGCGCCTGATGACCAAAGCCCCCCAATGCACGCTTGTCGGCACGGTCAAGGATGAAGGACCCTATCTGCTCGAATGGATTTGCTACTATAAACTCATCGGCTTCGACCAGATCGTGATCGCGTCAAATGACAGCAGCGACGGCACGCGGCAAATGCTCGATTATCTCGACACCGTGGGTGAGATCACGCATATCGAAAACTCAGGTCAGCCCGCAGGTACGCATGCGGACCCGCAAAATCGGGCTTACCAACGCGCGTGGCAGCTGGATGATGTGCAAAATGCTGACTGGGTGCTGATCGCTGACGCAGATGAGTTTCTGAATATCCATGCAGGCGACGGCACGATGACTGCGCTTTTTGCAGCGATCGCCGACATGGGGCAGGGGCAACCCGACCTGATCTCGGCCGTCTGGCGGGTGTTTGGAAACAGCCAGATCAACGCATTTGTCGATGAGCCGGTGATCGCTCAATTTGATCAGGCAGCACCTCAGGGCGTTCACAGAATTCAGCGATACACAGCCTTCAAAACGCTGTTTCGTCCGAAATTCGTCGCCCGTCCCAGCATTCACCGACCGCGCCTGAAGCCACGATTTCGCGACGGTTTGCGCCCGTGCAATTGGGTCAACGGATCGGGAGAACCCATGCCCTCAAGGTATCTGACCCAAGGCTGGCGGTTTTTTGAGGAAAGCTACGGCGACCAACTCGTCTCAATGAACCACTATATGATCAAGTCGTCAGAGGCATTCTTGATGAAACGGTATCGGGGCACAGCCAACAGCGCCGATCAGGAACGAATAGATTTCTCATACTTCGACATGTTCAACGCCAATGACACGTCCGACACATCAATCCAACGTCATGTATCTACCCTGAGGGGCGCCTTATCCGATCTAAAGACGCGACACCCATTCGCGGCGCAATTACATGAACAAAGCATCGCGTTTCATCGCAAAAGAATATCGGATGCACGTGATGCTGTGCTGGCAAGCGACCCGGACATGGCGATCAAACTGGGTCTCAGCGCCGAACGCTAGCATGATACATCAACAAGGGCAGGTGCCTGCAACGCCCGCAGCCCGTGTCGCTTGACATTACCGCAGTGGCTTTCCAAAAGCGATAAAAGCTGTCTGAACGGAGCTCTCATGGCCAAACTTCCAACGATCGGCGCACTTTGGATTGGCGGGTCATTGACGTGGCTTGAACAGCTTTGTCTCAAGTCTTTTATCGCACATGGTCATGAGGTTTTGCTGTTCACATATGGCACCGTCAAAAACGTACCAGACGGCGTGAAAGTCTGTGACGGACGCGAGATCGTCGATACAGAGCATTTCATCCTGCATGAACGCACGCAAAGCGTGGCGCTGTTCTCTGACTTATTCCGGTTTCACATGATCAAGGCCATGCCCGATATCATCTATGTCGATACGGACGTGTACTGTCTCAAACCGCTGGTCTTCGATGATCCATATCTCTTTGGCTTTGAAGTCTATCGCGATCCGCAATCGTGGCGGCTGAACGGCGCTGTACTGCGGCTGCCACCTGACTCAAAGCTGCTACATAAGATGCTGGATTTCATGGAAGATTTTCATCCGCGGCCCGCATGGGTGCCGCGTCGGTTTCAGGCCGAAATGCAGGCAAGGTTTGCGGCTGGCAACCCAATGGATGTGACTGAGCTGCCTTGGGGGATTTGGGGACCGCTGGCGATCACAGCATTCGGACAAGAAACTGGCGAAGTTTCACACGCCAAAAGCGTCGACGTGCTTTACCCAGTGCCGTTTCCAGAACGGCGCATCTTGCTGAAAAGACCCGGCAAGACACTCGCATATCTGACAAAAGACAGCGTCACGATCCACATGTGGGCGCCCATCAAAAAGCTCGCCGCCAATCGGTTCGATGGGCTATGCCCACCAGACAGCTATGTCGGGCAGCAACTGAAAAAACACGGTATTGCCGCGGAAAACGCACCTGTGCCCGTGACCCACAAACGGGAAGTTACGTTTGACTGAGTGACACTACGTCGTATTGGTTAGCATAGATATATAACATAATACCAATTATGCGTCTTTTCATAACATCGTAGGAAGATGGTTCTGCGTGGCTACCACACCACGACCCGCTGCCGTGCCTCGCTACACGGGCAATGGCTTGGCCTGTCCATCACGCGCTGCCGCGTCGGCCGCATCGGCGAGTATTTGCGCTTTCAAACCATCCTCACCCGTTGGCGTCACAGTCGCACCGCTTTCCAGAGCAGCCACAAAATGTGCCATCTCCGCCCTGTACGCCGCCGCATAACGTTCCAGAAAAAACGGCTGCGTGGGCGATTTACGCATCCCCTGGCCGTTGGACAGTTCAACGGTGTTTTCAAGCATATTGTCAGCGCGCAACATCCCCGTGCTGCCGTGCGCTTCGATCCGCTGATCATAACCATAGGTCGCGCGGCGCGAGTTCGATATCTGGCAGAGCTTCCCCGATGCCGTCTTCAACGTCACGACAGCGGTATCAAAGTCACCTGCTTGCCCGATTTCAGGATCAACCAAACAAGACGCCGTTGCCGTCAGTTCCACCGGCTCTTCGCCCAGCAAGAACCGCGCCATATCCAGATCGTGGATCATCATATCCCGAAAAATACCGCCCGAAGTTTTGATATAACCAATCGGCGGCGGCGCTGGATCGCGTGACAGGATGGTGACAAGTTCAACATTCCCAATGACTTGCGCCTCTATCTGGCCTTGTAGATAGGCAAAGTTTGGGTCAAACCGCCGGTTAAAGGCCGTCATGAACGGCACGCCCGCCTTCTCGACCACAGTCAGGCAATCGTGGATACGCGCGACCGACAGATCAATCGGCTTTTCGCAAAAGATCGCTTTGCCTGCTGCGGCTGCCGCATGGATCAAGTCATAGTGCGTTGTGGTTGGCGTACCGATGATCACAGCGTCGATGCCCGGATCGTTGATCATGGCGTCCGCATCCATGACCTTGGCACCCGTCACAGCGGCTAGCGCCGCCGCCGCCTCAGGCATCGCGTCTGCCACGGCAGCGGCGCGTGCGTTTATCATGCCACTCAACGTCGCACCATGCACTTGCCCAATGCGCCCACAGCCCAAAATACCAATGTTAATCAACGCCCTAGCCTTTCAAATTGCGCAGCACCGTTCGGGCTGCGGCCATCACGGGATCATGTGTTTCCTTCAGGATACTGACCCGGTCAAACCGGTCCGGGTCGCTGTTTACAGCCTCACGCATCGCAGCGCCAAAGGCCATCCGCAGTTCGGTGCCAATGTTGAACTTGCAGATATTTGTGTTCTTTGCCAATGCCTTACGCTGTGCGACAGGCACACCAGATCCGCCGTGAATGACCAAAGGCACCGATGTTACCGCTTGGATCGCTGCAATTCGCGGCTCATCCAGCCCACCCTGTTTGTCTTGCTGCAGGTGAACGTTACCAACGGAAATCGCCATCGCATCCACACCGGTCTCGGCCGCAAACTGTGCAGCCTCTGCTGGATCAGTACCGGCCGATTGTTCGCCACCTGAGTAGCCGACAAACCCAATTTCTCCCTCGCAAGAAATACCTGAATTATGCGCCATTTCAGCAATTTGAAGTGTTTCTTTAATGTTGTCTGCAAACGGTTTGCGCGACCCGTCGAACATCAATGAGGTAAAGCCTGAATCCAACGCCTCGGAACATTCATCGTAGGTATAGCCATGGTCCAGATGCGCCACGACTGGCACGGATGCCTCTTCTGCCAAGTGCCGAAACATGCGGCCCAGGACGGGTAAAGGCGTATGCGCCCGGCACCCCGGCCCCGCTTGCAGGATCACGGGGCAATTCTCGGCCTCGGCTGCGGCCACATAGGCGCGCATATCTTCCCAACCCAAGCAGACCAAACCGCCCACGGCATGCCCGCCCTGCAACGCCGGTTGCAGCACATCTTTCAGGGTCACCAAGGTCATTTGAACTTGGCGATCATGTCTTTGATGCCCGGGATCGTTTCAATCTGATAGGCATGGCTCGGCTGGAAGTACTGGATCAAACTACGCTGCGACAGCCCGCCCAGAATGGTGAAATAATACATCTGGTAACCCGGCAGCACCGCGCAGGGGTGATACCCGCTATCCAGACAAATCGTGGAGCCATCAACGATGTGATAGGCGTCCCCTGCCTTGCCGTCTTCGCGCTGGAGCATCTGCACGCCTGATCCGTGGTTCGGCTTGAAGCGGAAGTTATAGGTCTCATCATGCCGCGTCTCATCAGGCAGACGATCGGTGTCATGCTTGTGCGACGGAAAGCCCGACCAGCCACCCTCGCCTACGGTAAACAACTCAGACACCAGTAGGCGACCGACCTTGCCGTGATACTTGGTGCCCAGAATATGCTTGATCTTGCGGTGGGTTTTCGTGTCGTCGGACCCGTATTGCACCAAGTCTAACTCATCCGCGCGAACGGCAAAAGGATCCAGCACTTTATCGTAACGCGCACCGCAGACAAAAACCTCTGCCGCATCAGACGTACAAACCATCGTCGCTTTTGCACCGACGGGCACATATACGCCTTCCGGTTCGCCATCCCAAACGTCTTCGACGCGATTGCCGATGCCATCCGCCTTGAACCCTTCGATATCAATATCAACGGTCCCTGTCGCAGGTGCGATACAGGTTTCATACCCCGGCACAGTGTATTCGAACGCCTGCCCCCTCTTCAGCTTGACGATGTTGAAATAGTTCAGCGGCACGGTCGGATCATCCACATCGACGATCGGTTTGTTCTGGTTGTCAAATGGGGCAATGTGCATGGCTCTATTCCTTTAAGCGTCAGTCGGGCCGGGGTGATCGGTCATGAATTTCGTCAATGTTGGCGTGTTGGCCATCGCAGGTGCGCAGCCGGGGCGTGACACGGTGATGGACGCACAGGCAGAACCACGCAGGATCGCGTCATGCAGGCTTTGCCCTTCGGCGAGCCCGGTCACCATGCCCGCCATAAAGCTATCCCCTGCCCCTGTAGGCTTCAGCGCCTCCACCGGCCAGATGCCTGTGTGGATTTCTTCGCCATTGGCGAAGGTCACAGCCCCCTTCTCGCCCATCTTATAGACGACGATTGTGGCAGTGTCTTCGGCGAGCGCTTTGGCCTTGGCGAGGCCCTTGTCGATGCCCCCGGCCATAAAGCCGAACTCTTCGTCGTTGCCCACAATCATGTCTGATTGCGCCGCAGCACGGCTCAGGACATCTGCGGCAACTTCTGGCGAAGGCCAGGAATACGGGCGGTAGTCCACATCAAAGATGATGGGCAAACCAGCGATCTGGGCGCGCCCAAATGCGTCAAAGGTAGCCGAGCGTGAAGGTTCCGCCGCAAAAACAGTGCCTGCCGTAATCAGCGCGCCGAACTTGCCATAGTCCACGGCAGCCACATTACCGGCATCCATCTGAAAATCAGCCGCAGCGTTGCGGTAGATCACATTGCGATGCCCTTCCACGCGGCTTTCATAGAACGCCAATGAGTTGCGGTATTCGCCGCCCACTGGCGTGACATATTCAGTGCCGACGCCGTAGCGCTTCAATTGCCCGATACAGTAGCTGCCGATGCTGTCATCGGACACGCGCGTGACCAAAGACGCCTGCCCACCCAGCTTGCAAATGCCAGCGGCGATATTGGCGGATGATCCACCAAGACCTACGGTGACGGTTTCGGCATCCTCGGTCGCGACGCCCGGATCGGTATAAAGATCAATGCCTGCCCGCCCTAAGACGACAAAGTTATTCGCTTTGATCCCATCCAGTAACTTGCTCATTTGCGGCCAATCGTGTTTTGGGCTGCTGCCTGATCAAACGCCTGCGGATGTGGATATTTCAACCCCATCAGCTGCCGCAAATCGTCCGATGCCTCGTCCAAGAACCCTTCCGGCAATGCCGCATGCATTTCTTCAATCGGGGTCAGCCATTTTGGGGCGTAGTTGATCAAGACGGCACTGCGGTCGATCTGTGACGTATTAGGCATCGCACAGTGCCAAGCGGCCCCAAAGAACAAAGCAACATCACCGGGTTCGCCCAACATACGCTCGCATTTTCCATAGAAATCATCCGCTTCAGTGGGATAGCGCAGTTCCTTTTGCGACCCCGGCATATAGGCTGTCGCACCCGTTTCTTCGGTGAACGGGTCCAGCAATATGGACACCTGCGCGTTCATCGGGAATGACGCGTTCAGCCCAATGGGATGCGTTTCAGCCTTGTACATATCCCAATAAGGATAATCGACATGCGGCTCCTGCCCCGGTCCGCCGGGCAGAATACGATTGGCCGCGATCGAGCCCATGATGAACTCGGTTCCCAAAAACCTGCGCAGGACCTGCATAATAAGTGGGTGAGCGGCCATATCCGCAAACACATCACCCTTGGCCAGCAAGTTCCACACACGGCGTTGCAGATGCAATGCGCCGTCCTCTTCCGCTTGCCCTTGGAAATGGGTCACAGTGTCAGCCTCAGCCGAATGCTGGTGAATGATCTGACGCGCCTCGGCGATTTGCATATCCGAGAACAAACCGGACAGCAGCACAGCGCCTTTGCCATGCATCAGCTCATGCGCGATCTTGTCGGGATCGACTGTTTCAAGCGTAAACCGAAGCATCAAACACCCTTCCGCTGTTTGCCACGGCTGCTTTCCCAATCAACATGGGCATCATGGACCTTCTCAGACTTCGTGATGTGCGGTGTGCCGACTTCCCACCAGGCATGACCCTCAGTCGTCCAACCCTCATAGGGATCGACCTTCATGCAGATGACGTAGGTGTTGGTGGCGGCCTTTGCGCGCATGAAAGCGGCCTCAAGCTCTGTCGGCGAACTGACCGTTTCCGCATCTGCCCCCATCGACTTTGCATGCGCCTCAAAATCAACGCCCACCTTTGCAGTCGCAGTCGGCGTATCCACGATCAGGTTGTTGAAACTTTCGTTGCCGGTGTTGTTTTGCAGCTTGTTGATGACGGCAAAACCACCGTTATCCAACAAAAGGATAATTAGCTTTTTCTCAGTCAAAACAGAAGAATATATGTCGGAGTTCATCAACAAATACGACCCATCCCCGGTAAAGACGATCGTATCCTGCTCCGGTTCCATCTGAGCCTGCGCGATGCGCGCACCCCAACCACCCGCAATCTCATATCCCATACAAGAGAACCCAAATTCGACGTCAACGGTGCCGATATCAAGGGTTTTCCAGTTCGCGGTCACTTCCGCAGGCAAACCACCTGCTGCCGCAACGACACGGTCGCGCGGATCACATAGGCGGTTCACTTCGCCGATGGCCTGCGCATAGGACGCAGGGCCGTTGCCCACACGGGTATTCTCGGCCACGTAATCATTCCATCTGACGCGCTCTTGCTGCGCTTTCGCCGTCCAACCCTCCGGTGCTTGGTGACCGGCCAAGTCAGCCGTCAAAGCCACCAGCCCCAACCGGGCATCGCCCACCACAGTCGTCGATAGATGCTTGGCCGCATCATGGCGCGCGGCATTCAGACCAATGATCTTGGCGTCATGGGCAAAAGCGGTCCAAGACCCGGTCGTAAAGTCCTGCAACCGCGTCCCCACGGCCAGGATCACATCCGCCTCTTCCGCGATTGTGTTGGCCGAATCCGAGCCCGTCACACCAATCGGCCCGATATTCAGCGGATGGTCATGCACCATATTCGCCCGTCCCGCGATCGTTTCGACGACAGGGATGCCCGTCGCCTCGGCAAAGGTGGTCAATTCAGCGACTGCGGCAGAGTATTGAACACCACCGCCTGCAATGATCATCGGTCGCTTGGCGTCTTTCAGCATGGCGACAGCCTGCGCGACTTCAAACTCATCAGGTGCCTGACGGCGTACACGGTGCACGCGCTTTTCAAAGAAGCTAACAGGATAGTCATAGGTCCACCCCTGCACATCCTGCGGCAAGCCGACGAACGCAGGCCCGCAGTCAGCCGGGTCCAGCATCGTGGCCAAGGCGGCAGGCAGCGACTGGATCACCTGTGCGGGATGCGTGATCCGGTCCCAGAAACGGCTGACCGCCTTGAAGGCGTCATTCACGCCAAAGGTCGGATTGCCGAAATGCTCCAACTGCTGCAACACAGGGTCAGGCAGACGCGTCAGAAACGCATCACCGCACAGCATCAGCATCGGCAAACGGTTGGCATGGGCGAGTGCCGCCGCTGTCAACAGGTTCGCGGTCCCCGGCCCCGCCGACGCCGTGCAAAACATGAACCGCTGCCGTTTATACGCCTTGGCATAGCCCGCAGCCGCAAACCCCATCCCCTGCTCGTTCTGCCCACGATAAAGCGGCAGTTCCGCGCGGTGTTCATAAAGCGCCTCACCCAGACAGGTCACATTGCCATGCCCGAAAATACCAAAGCCACCACCACACACCCGCGTCTCGACGCCATTGGCGACGATCCATTGGTTTGATAGGTAACGAATGATCGCCTGCGCTGTGGTCAGTGTGACAGTTTCGGGTGCTTGCCCCATGATGTTCCCCCCGGCAATGCGCACGAATTGTGCTTTGGTCACGATTGCTTATTGACCTGCGACCTAAAAGAACGATACCAAAATTGCAACCGGTTGCAACCGGTTTTTGGGAGGGACATCCGTGACAGAGATCGGCATCGGCATTGTTGGCGGCGGCTACATGGGCAAAGCGCATGCCGTGGCGCATTCCGCCGTGGGTGCGATTTTCGACACGGCCCTGCGACCACGGTTGGAGATGGTCTGCGCAACCAACTCTGCATCGGCTGAGAAGTATCGTGCTGCCTATGGCTTTGCGCGCGGCACCGCAGATTGGCAAGCATTGGTAAACGACCCACGGGTCGAGGCTATCGTCATCGCCTCACCCCAATCCACGCACCGGGAAATTGCAGAAGCAGCCTTTGCCCTGAACAAACCTGTCTTCTGTGAAAAACCCCTTGGCGTCGATGTCGCCGACAGCCGCGCGATGGTGGCGGCGGCAGAAAAATCCGGGCAGATCAACATGTCCGGCTTTAACTACATCCGCACCCCCGCCTCGCAATTCGTGCGTCAGATGCTGGAGGCCGGCGAAATCGGCGAGATCACTGGCTTTCGCGGCGAACATACCGAAGATTTCATGGCCGACCCAGATGAGCCTGCCACATGGCGCAGCCAGGGGCAGGCGAACGGCTGCATGGGCGACCTCGCCCCGCATCCGATCAACTGTGCGCTGCGGCTGATGGGGCCGATTACGGAGCTGATTGCAGAGGTTGAAACTGTGATCCCCGAACGCCCCGGCGGGACCGTGACCAATGACGACCATGCGCAAATCATGTGCCGTTTTGCGTCGGGCGTTTTGGGCAATATCTACGTCAGCCGCGTCGCAACGGGCCGCAAGATGGGCTACAAATACGAAATCACAGGCACCAAAGGTGCGATCTACTTCGACGGCGAAGACCAAAATGCCGTGCATCTTTACAAAATCACAGGGCCGACCGCACAGCGCGGGTTCACCAAGATCCTGACCGGCCCCGAACACCCTGATTACAAACCCTTTTGTCTGGGTCCCGGCCACGGCACTGGTTATCAGGATCAGATCATCATTGAGGCCAAGGATTTCCTGACCGCAATCCATACGGGCCAAAACATCTGGCCCACGTTCCGCGACGGGATGGAGGTGAACCAGATCGTCGCCGCCTGTCACGCCTCATCCGCCGCGCGCAGCTGGCAATCCGTTTCCGACTTCTAAAGAAAGCCCAAAAATGAAAGCCATGTCATGACCATCAAAATCGGCAACGCGCCCTGTTCTTGGGGCATCGAATTCGCCTCTGACCCCGCCTACCCCACATGGCAATCGGTACTTAGCCAATGTGCGGGTGCGGGCTACAAAGGGATCGAACTGGGGCCCATCGGCTACATGCCCGAAGACCCCGCGATCTTGCGCGATGAGTTGGCCAAGAACGACCTGAACATCATCGGCGGCGTTGTTTTCCGCCCGTTCCATGATGCGGCCAAATGGGACGAGGTCATGGACGCCTCCGTGCGCACCTGCAAGGCGCTCGTCGCCCATGGCGCGCAGCACCTTGTGCTGATCGACAGCATCTCACCGCGCCGTGCACCCACCGCAGGGCGCGCCGATGAAGCCGAACAAATGGACACCGCCGAATGGACCGCCTTCCGCGACCGCATCGCGACCATCGCCAAGATGGGGGCCGAGGAATATGGTCTGACTGTGGGCATGCATGCCCATGCTGCGGGGTTCATCGACTTTGAACCTGAGCTGGAACGGCTGTTGGATGAGGTGGATGAAGGTATCCTGAAAATCTGCTTCGATACAGGCCACCATTCCTACGCAGGTTACGATCCTGTCGCGTTCATGAAACGACACATCGACCGGATCAGCTATATGCATTTCAAGGATATTGACCCCGTGGTCAAAGCCGATGTCGTCGCCAAGCGTACCGATTTTTATGAAGCCTGCGGTAAGGGCATCTTCTGCAACCTCGGTCAGGGTGATGTTGATTTCCCTGCCGTGCGCCAAGTGCTGCTGGATGCCGGTTTCGAAGGCTGGTGCACTGTCGAACAAGACTGCGATCCGTCCATGCCCGGCACGCCGTTAGAGGACGCTGAGAGCAACCGTAAGTATCTTGAATCAATCGGCTTTTAAGCCCTACGTATCGAAAGACAAACGCCATGACAAAACTCAAATGGGGCATGATCGGCGGCGGTGAAGGCAGCCAAATTGGACCGGCACATAGGCTTGGTGCAGGGCTCGATAGCCTGTTTGAATTCAGCGCAGGTGCGCTGGATCACCGGCCGGAGTACGGCATTGATTATGGCCAACGCCTTGGGCTTGGCGACCGCGCCTATGGCGGCTGGGAAGACATGCTGGAAGGCGAGAAAAAGCGCGACGACCGGGTTGATCTGGTCACCGTCGCGACACCCAATTCCACCCATTTTGAAATCACTAAAGCGTTCTTGGAAAACGGCTTTCACGTCCTGTGTGAAAAGCCCATGACGATGACCGTCGAAGAAGGCGAAGAGATTGTCGAGATCGCCAAGAAAACCGGCAATATCTGCGCGGTGAACTACGGCTACACCGGCTATTCGCTGGTCCGCCATATGAAAGCGATGATCGCGCGCGGCGACATCGGCAAGGTCCGTCTGGTCAACGCCGAATTCGCCCACGGCCACCACGCGGATGCGACTGATGCCGATAACCCCCGCGTGCGCTGGCGCTATGATCCGGCACAGGCTGGTGTGTCTGCACAGTTCGCCGATTGCGGTATCCACGCGATGCATATGGCGAGCTTTGTGGCGGGTCAGGAAGTGACGAAATTGTCAGCAGATACAGTGTCTTGCATTGATGTACGGACGCTGGAAGACGACGCGATGGTGAACTTCCGCATGGATGGCGGGGCCGTTGGGCGGCTCTGGACCAGCTCAATCGCGATTGGGCGTCAGCATGGTCTGGGCATTCAGGTCTTTGGTGAAACCGGCGGCCTGCGTTGGTCGCAAGAGCACCCCAGCCAACTGTACTACATGCCCTTGGGCGAGCGGTTGCAAATCATCGAACGCGGCGAGGCGAACCTTTCGCCAGAGGCGGACCGGACCACCCGCGTGACCATCGGGCACGCCGAAGGGATGCCGCTCGCTTTCGCCAATATCTACACCGATCTGGCCGAGGCGATTTCTGCACGCAAAGAAGGCCGGACTATGGATCCGGCGGCCAATCTATACCCCCGTGCCGAGGATGGGTTGCGGTCGATGGCGGCTGTCTATGCGGTGGCTGAGTCTGGCAAAGCAGAGGGCAAGTGGCTGGACGCGCGCCCACCGATGTTCAGGTAAGGTGGATCAAAATCCACCTTACGGCAAAGGACGCAAAGTGCCCCTTTCCACAATCGTACAAGCAAACAACCGCGCCTCCGGGTAGCGGTTGTCGTCCTTCAGGGACGCTTCGATCAGCTCAATCGACGATGCGATGATCTGCTTGATCGGGTTGCGGATCGTGGTGAGGTTGATGTTGGCCCATCCCGCCATTTCCATGTCGTTTAGTCCAATGATACCAACATCTTGCGGGACATTCATATCTGCATCTTTGATGGCCGACAACGCTCCGATGGACAGCACATCATCACCACAAAAATAGGCCTCAGCCGGGCTGGATTGCAGCAGGTGCTGCATCTCTGTTCGCCCCGCATCAAAGGAATAGTTGCTGGCATAGCTGACGGTCATCTCCACATCTGAGGCATTCACAACCTCAGCAAACCCCGCGAAGCGATCCTGCGTTGAGGTTGCCGATTTTGGCCCTCCCAAAAACGCGATGCGCTTGTATCCGCGATCAATCAGCGTTTGCGCGGCCATGCGACCGGCTTCAATGTTGTCGATACCCAAGACGTTTACCTTTGGGCTGGGTGACTGCCTGCCAAACGAATGGACAACCGGGACGCCCGCCTCTTTGAACCCTTCGGCAAAAGTTGCGGGCAATGTCGACGACGCCACGATCACGCCATCGACAGAATAGGCGCGCAGCATGCGGATCGAATTTTCGGGGTTCACTTCATCAGTCAGATTAACCAACAAAGGTCGCAAGCCGCGTGATTGCAAACCTTTGGTGAAAAGATCGAAAACCTCTAGGAAAATCGGATTGTGAAAGTTGTTGGACACCAGCCCAATCAACTTGGTCCGCCCCGTCGTCAAAGACGATGCAAGCGCATTAGGGCTATAGCCCAAAGCATCTGCGGCCTTTTCGACCTTGGCGCGCGTTTTTTCGGAAACGGACGCGCCTTCTGTATAGGTGCGCGACACAGCAGAACGGGATACCCCCGCACGTTCCGCAACTTCTTTGAGCGTCACTGCCACGCTACTTGCCCCCTTTGGCATCCTCTTCAGCTTGTGCCGCTACGGCCTCCCAATCGGCATTCATAAACCGCCATGCAGCGATGCCGCCTAGTCCCATAAAGATCAAGCCCCAGAAGTATGCGCTGTTCGAGAACTCGAACAATGCCCACAAAATCGGCACAACAACCGCGAGGACACGCCGGTACATCGGTAAAAAGAAGGGCACTTCCAGATCAAAGAGCTTTGCGCGCGGTTTGTCAGGCGGCACCTTCATACTCCGCCCCGGTTTTCGCACCTGTGATATAGGACACAACGTCGTTGCCGTCGGTATCTTCTTTGTTCAGGTTGGCGACAATCCGACCCCGGCGGAACACGATGATCCGGTCCACCAGATCGAAGACTTGGCGCATGTTGTGCGACACAAGGATCAGGCTTTCACCCTGTGATTTCAGCGTGCGGATGATATTTTCCACCTGTGCCGTTTCCTGCACACCCAAGGCCGCTGTCGGTTCGTCCATGATCGTCAGTTTGCTGGCAAAGGTCGCGGTGCGTGCGATGGCAACACATTGGCGCTGACCACCCGACATATTGGCGATGGTGTTTTTGATGTTTGGGATCTTTACACCCGTCTTTACCAAACCCGCCATCGTGTCTTCGCGCATCGCTTTGTAGTCCAGCAGGCGGAATGGGCCCAACCAATCGAACTTGGTTTTTTCGCGACCCAAGAAAAGATTATCCGGCACGTTCAGATCATCGGCCAGCGCCAATGTCTGAAACACAGTTTCAATCCCGGCTTCACGCGCATCCAAGGGTCCAGCAAAGGACACCGGCTGACCATCAAAAATCACCTCACCTCGGGTGCGTTGTTCGACGCCGGTAATCTGGCGCACAAAAGTGGATTTCCCAGCCCCGTTATCGCCCATGATCGCCACATGTTCGCCACGTTGCAGTTGAAAGTCCGCGTCTTCAAGCGCGTGCACACCACCATAGTGTTTGGTCAGCCCTTTGGTTTCCAGAATGATATCTGACATGTCTCGGACCCTCCCTTATGCCCGCGCAGCGGCGCGTTGTTGTTGCCATTGATCCAGCGCAACAGCACCGACAATAATCATACCCAGCACCATTTCCTGATAGAATGCACCAAGGCGCAAGAAAGTGAAGCCAGAGGTAATCACACCGATGATCAGCGCGCCAATCACCGTGCCAATAATCGACCCGCGCCCACCAAACAGAGACACGCCGCCGATCACGGCCATCGCGATTGCTTCAAGTTCGTAAGACAGGCCCATGCCAGATTGCGCGGTCAGGTTTTTAGACGTCAGGATGACAGCCGCCAAACCTGCGAGGCCCCCTGCGATCATGTAGACCAGCATCAGATGACGCGGCACGTTGATGCCGGACATGCGCGCGGCGGCCTCGTTCGATCCGATGGCGTAGGTATGTTTGCCGTACACCGTGTAGTTCATGATGAAATGGAACAAGACGGCCAGCGACAAAAAGATGATCACCGGCATCATGCCTGCGCCGATCTTGGCATAACCCTCGGTCGGAAAGGACACCGGGTTGCCCAGTGACCACCACTGTGCGACGCCACGCGCAAACAGCATCATACCAAGGGTCGCGATAAAGGGGGGAATACGGGCGTAGGCCACAAGCAATCCGTTGATGAACCCTGCCAGCGTGCCCACCGCAAGACCGACAATAACGGGGATCACCACAGGCAGATCAAGAAAAGAGGGACCAAAGATCGCTTTGGGGTTCATCGCGCCGTTCACTTCGGCGACCTGCGCAAAGCTCATCGCGATCATGGCGGTCGCACCAACGACCGATCCGGATGACAGATCAATGCCGGCGGTGATGATGACTTGGGTCACGCCAAGGGCCAGAATACCGATAATGGCGACTTGAATAATAATGATCCGCAAACGCGCTTCGTTAAAAATGCTGTCAAAGCGGTCGCGGGTATCAAACAGCAGGCTTTGCTGCATGAAGATCGCACCGAGGATTTCAAAGATGACGATGATCAGGATCAGCGCGCCAAAGACGTTCAGCTCATTCGGCCAGCTGCGCTTTGATTTATCGAATGTAAGGCCGCCTGTGCCTTCGCTTGCGTCTGACATCTGCCAGCTCCCTTTTGGTGCAGTTTGAGATACGGGGCAACATAGGCTGCCCCGTAACTTTAGCTTATTGTCAGCAACTTACTGGAATTCAGACAGGTTTTCTGGTGTGACCAGCTTGAAGGGGATGAAGACTGTTTTGTCGACTTCTTCGCCCTTGACCAACGCCATTGCTGTCTCAATTGATCCCGCACCCTGACCGGCAAGGTCTTGGAACACTGTGACGTCCATATCGCCCGCAGACATCGCCAGCAGCGCGTCGGATGTTGCATCAACACCACCGACGACCACGTCGTCCATGGAAATGCCTGCCGCTTTCATCGCTTGAATCGCACCCAGTGCCATCTCGTCGTTGTTGCCAAAGACCGCGTCGAATTCGTCGCCTGAAGACAACCAGTTTGTCATCAGGTCGTTCGCTTCGTCGCGGGACCAATTGGCTGTCTGTTCATCAATGATGGTGATGAAGTTACACATGTCCATGCCGATGACGTCGTGAAAGTCCTTTGTGCGCTGCACAGCCGCCTGGTTCGACAGCTGACCAACCAGAACATAGGCCTGTGCGCCACCCGCTTTGCCTTCAGCACGCAGCTGACGACACATCTGGAATGCAGCCAATGTACCGGATTCGATTTCGTTGGATGCAACGAACGCCTGACCGTCCGGCAATGTGTCCATGTTCACCGGCTGACGGTTGACGTAAACCAGTGGCACGCCAGCAGCGGCAGCAGCATTCGACATCGCCTCGGTTGCGTTGGTGTCAACGGCGTTCACGATGATCGCGTCAACGCCCGATGCGATGAAATTGTTGATCTGGTCCAACTGCTTGGCCACATCATCGGTTGCGTCTTCCATTTGCAGGCTGACTTCGTCGTTTGCCTCGTCAAAGGCTGTCATGCCATTGCGCATCACGGTCAGACCGTTGTCGTCGAAACGTGCAACGGACACACCGATTTGCAGTTCTGCCATCGCAGTTGTGCCCATCATGAGCGTTGAAAGGCCAGCGGCCAAAAGGATCTTCTTCATTGTTTTCCTCCCAAGGAACGTGCCCGGCACACGCAATACTACAACCGGGACCTCTGTTGAGGCGATTGGTTCATCACGCCGCCCCTGCCGTCACTTCGGCAAGTTGCGATGCGATGAATGCGATTGACCCAGCCAAAGCAGCGGTCGGGTCTTTCATGTCGTGAATTTCGGGGGCGAAAGCCTCAAACGAGGCTGGGCCGGTATAGCCAGCAGCGCACAGGCTTCGCAGTTGGCCAATGTTATCAAGCCGGTCGTCGGCATCCACCAATACGCGATGCGCATCGGTCATCTGATCAGCGGTTGGTGCAGTGTCGGTGACGCCAGAGATATGCACGATAACTGTCAGATCTGCATAGATCGCCGTCTCACCGGCCACATGGTGATGGAACGTATCATGCACGATGCCAAAACAGGCAGGGCGGTTCATTTCATCCAAAACACGGACGACATCTTCTTTGAAGCGCAGTGTGCTACAGGCAAAACCCAAAGGCTCGATCAGACCACATATCGCGTGGTTTTCTAAAATCGGTTGCAAAGCCTGCAAGGGGGCGCGCAACGCATCACGTTGATCTGCGCGATCCAGTTGGTCTTTTGCGACTGCGGGGATCAGCGCCACTGCCTCAGCCCCACTGGCAGCCGCGGTCACGATCAATGCCTCTGCTGCATCGCACTTCTCCAAGGTCTCGACATTGAAGGCCTTCACCTCAGCCAAAGCGAGCAGGCGTTGGCCTTTGGCGATCATTCTTTGTGAAACGCCTGCGGCGGTTTCGCCATCAAAAAGCGGCCGCTCCAAATCGTTGCGCAATTCCACACCGACGCAACCCAAAGCCTTCGCTATATCCAAAAGCTTGTCCATCGACGCGTTTGGCACCGTCATGTGGTTTAGTCCAATTGGCAACATTGGATGCAGAAGTCCCTCCTGTGGCGTCAACCACTTTAGCGGCGATTCATTTTTTTGCAACCGGTTGCATTTTTTTCTTGTTTGCTGGTGATACGGCCGCCCTCAGACATGCCAACACAAAATTACGATTGTGCATCCTCAGACCTCTGCTCCATACTTGACGGATGAGTTTGCCGCGCCGCCGCATCATCCGACTTGTCGCCACGATTGCGATCGTGACCGTGCTGCTGGGCGCTTTGTCGTTTCCGGCGCTCGAACGTCATTATATGCGTCAACAGGCAGCCCAAGACGCCGTACCGCTGAAGCTCGCTGTGGAAGGCTTGCGTGCGACGGTTGAACGATATGCCCCCCTGCCCGCGCTGATCGCCGAACGCGCACCATTGGTCGGCTTGCTGAATAACCCCAATGATGCTGGCCGCATCGCCGCCGTGAACGAGGACCTGCGCCAAACCGCCGCCACGGTAAAAGCAACCGACGTCTATTTGATGGACATCTCAGGGCTCACGATTGCCGCAGCGTCTTACCGCGATCCTGGCAGCTATCTTGGGCGCAACTTTAATTATCAGTCCTATTTCACCCAAGCACTGAATGGCGACCTGTCGAGCTTTTCTGTCTATGGGACAACGACGGGTGAGCGTGGGTATTTCTATGCGGCCCCCGTAGAAGATGGCGAACGCATCATCGGTGTGCTGGCGATCAAGTTTAATGTCGCGGCCTTTGAAAGCATCTGGCGCGGGGCCAACAGCGAGTTCATGGTCACCGACCGCAACGACTTTGTCTTTATGTCCTCGCGTCCTGACTGGCATTTTCGAGCGATCCGACCACTGAGTGACGCAACCCTGCGTCTGATTGCGCAAAACCTGCAATACCCGATTGACCGGATTGACCTGCTGCCCATCACATCCACACCGCTGAATGCGGATGCCCAAAGCGTGTATGTCGAAGGCACATCGCGTGAGAGCTTCGTGCTGACATCGCAGCACCTGCCTGATCTGGACTGGACCATGTCCGCGCTGTCACCACGGCGGCCCGCGACGCTGAATGCGCTCAACACGTTGTTGATTGCAGGTCTGTCGGCAGGTCTGATCCTTGCTGCATTGCTGGCCTATTTTCTGAAACAAGCCCGTCAGGATGAGGCATTCGCAAAGGAACAGGATGCCAAACGCCGATTGGAAGTGGCGGTTGCCGAGCGCACACAAGACTTAGAGACGGCATTGGGCGACTTGCGCCAAACCCAGACCGATTTGATCCAGGCGGGCAAGCTTTCTGCATTGGGACAAATGTCCGCCGCACTGAGCCATGAATTCAATCAACCGCTGGCAGCGGTGAAATCCTATGCCGACAATGCCACTGCGTTTTTGGAACGTGACCGCTTGTCTGAGGCGCAAGACAATATCGCCCGGATTTCAAAAATGGCAGACCGGATGGCGACGATTTCATCACACCTGCGCAACTTCGCTCGGCGCCCGCAACAGGCCACCGGTCCGTTGCTGTTGAACGCCGTGGTGCAGGATGCTCTGGCTGTGATTGAAATGCGTCTGGCCTCCGAGGGTGGCGAAATTGCCTATACGCCACCCAAAACGGAAGTCTGGGTCACTGGCGGTCATGTCCGCCTGCAACAGGTGATCGTGAACCTGATCAATAACGCATTGGATGCGATGGAGGATCAGGCCAAGCCCGTTGTCAGGATCGACATTGATGGCACGACATTGCGGGTCCGCGATACTGGACCCGGCATCGCGCCCGCGCGGGTTGCCAACATCTTTGATCCGTTCTTTACAACCAAAGCGCCGGGCAAGGGCCTCGGGCTTGGATTGTCGATTTCCTACAATATCGTCAGCGACTTTGGTGGCACGCTGTCTGCCACCAACCACCCTGACGGCGGTGCAATCTTCTCTGTGGCATTGCAACCCGCCACGCCGGTTGAGGTTGCGGCTCAATGAAGCAAACCGTCCTGTTCGTTGATGATGAAGAAGAACTGCGGCATGCGACCACTCAAACGCTGATGCTGGCAGATATTCCTGCCACCATCCTCGACAAGGCCGAATTGGCACTGGCCCAGATCAGCCGCGGCTTTCCCGGCGTCTTGGTCACCGATATTCGGATGCCCGGCAATGACGGGCTTTGGCTGATGCGCAAGGCACTGGAGATTGATCCGGAATTCCCGGTTATCCTGGTGACGGGTCATGGTGATGTGAACCTTGCTGTCGCATCAATGCGCGAAGGGGCCTATGACTTTATCGAAAAGCCATTTGCTCCTTCTCGTTTGGTCTCCACAATCCAACGCGCCTTGGACAAGCGCCGCCTGACGATTGAGAACCGCGCGCTAAAGCGCGAGGTCGGTGGCCGCGACAAATTGGAGGCGCGGCTTATTGGCCGGTCCGATGCGATGGTGGCCTTGCGTAAAGAGGTGCGCACAATTGCTGCGACCGATGCCGATGTACTGATCACAGGCGATACCGGCGTTGGCAAAGATGTGACGGCACACGCACTGCACGACCTTTCGGCGCGTGGCCCGCACCCTTTCGTACATATCAACTGCGCCGCCCTGCCCGTCGATCTGGTCGAGAGCGAGCTTTTCGGGCATGAGGCAGGCGCGTTTCCCGGCGCGATGCGCGCACGTTTCGGCAAATTCGAATTCGCGCGCCAAGGCACCGTTTTTCTTGATGAGATCGATAGCCTGCCGGTGGGTGTGCAGGCCAAACTGCTGCATGCGATCCAAGAGCGGCAAATCACGCGACTTGGGGCGAATGATCCGGTTGCCCTCGACATTCGCATCATTGCCGCCGCAAAAACTGACCTTGCCGCAGCGGTTGCAGAGGGACGCTTTCGTGCCGATCTGCTTTACCGGCTGAACGTGGTGACTTTGCATGTGCCACCACTGACCGCACGGCGCGACGATATCCCGTCGCTGTTTCTCAATCTCGCGGCCCAAGCCGCCGCGCGGTACTCCAAACAAATGGCCGAAGTGCCCGCGGCACTACTCTCGCAGATGGCAACGCAGGACTGGCCGGGCAACGTGCGTGAACTGCGCAATGCAGCGGATCGTTTCGTATTGGGGCTGAACCCATCGAACGAACCCACCTCAGATGCGGAGGCGCTGACATTGGCCGAGAAAATGGCGGAACACGAAAAATCACTGATCCTTGCGGCCCTCATGGCACAGGGTGGCAGCCTAAAAAATACCTACGAAGCCTTGGGGCTGTCGCGCAAAGCGCTTTACGAAAAGATGCAAAGACATGGGATTTCCAAGGCAGACGCCGACAGCAACGCCTGATCTGTCCCCTTTTCGACCCACACTTTGCGTGGTTTGTTCCCTTTGCGACCCATTTGCCGACGTAAATACCGCCTGTTATCGCAAACACGTGTGAACGCCACTTGTCTTGAGAGCCGGGGTCGGTGGAAGTGCGTTGCATCCGGCCTAACTGCATTCATAGTGCATTACGTCACGACCTGATCCGGGAGGGATCAGCAAATAACCAGTGGAGGACGACCCATATGAAACTCGCAGCACTTATCGCGACAACGGCCCTGACGGCCACAACAGTATTCGCCGACGGCCACACAGCCGATTGGCCAGAAAGCTTTACCGTTGGCACAGCATCCCAAGGTGGCACTTACTTCGCCTATGGTTCCGGCTGGGCGAACCTCGTCGCAGAAGAGCTGGGCCTGACAGGCGGCGGCGAAGTCACAGGCGGCCCGATGCAGAACATGGCGCTTGTGCACACAGGTGACGCACAGTTCGGTATGACAACAATGGGTCCGGCAGCTGAATCCATCGCCGGTACAAACCCAATCGCACCCGGTCTGCAAATGACCAACGCATGTGCGATGTTCCCGATGTATCAGACGCCGTTTTCGGTCACGGCTTTGGCCTCATCCGGCATCACAACCATCGCAGATATCCCTGATGGCGCGCGCATCGGCTTTGGCCCTGCCGGGTCCACATCCGACACATACTTCCCACGGATGATGGAAGAGCTTGGCGTCAACTTTGAGCGTCGCAACGGTGGCTGGAACGACCTTGGTGGTCAGTTGCAGGATGGCCTGCTGGACGTGATCGCCTTTGCGGCTGGTGTGCCGGTGCCTGCTGTATCCCAGCTGGAAGTCCAGACGGATGTGAACATCATCGAATTTACAGAAGAAGAGCAGGCCCAAATTCAGGCAGCCTTCCCAGTGGCATCTTTTGATATTGCAGCTGACACGTACACAACGCTGGAAAGCGACGCGCGGTCCGTATCCATGTGGAACTTTGCAATCGCAAACTGTGATCTGCCCGCATCCTTTGTGAAAGCAGCCGTCGACGTGGTCATGTCCGACAACGAGCGTATGGTGAACATTCACCGTGCAGCACGTTCCACCCTGCCAGAAAACTGGGACAAGAACGCAGGCGTTTTGCCGTGGCACGCCGGTGCGGCTGAATGGTTCATCGAGAACGCAGGCGCAGATATCCCTGCCGACCAGATCTTCGGCAACTAAGCCGTGGTCAGTGAGGTCGCGTCATGCGCGCGGCCTCAACACCCTTGATTTTTCCGACACGATTGATGCACGCTCGCCGTCCAGAATGGCGCGTCTGTAGGCATGCGAGGACACTACCATGACAACCGACAAGACATTAGACGACCAAACCGAAGGCCCCGTACTGGCCGACGGTGTCGACGAAGAACCGGTTGAGCATAACCGGCGCATCTTTACCGGGCGGACGTATTTGGTCATTGCTGGCATGTCAGCCGTTTATGCGCTGTTCCACATGGCTGCATTGAATGGTTGGTCAATCCGTGGTTGGACCGGGATTGATATTCCATTCCTGCCGGTTTTCCCAATGGAAACCTGGAACTTCCGTATCGTCCATATCGCCGGTGCGTTGATCCTCGGCTTCACACTTTATTCTGCCCGCGCCTTTCCCGATGAAGAGGCCGACAAGCACAGCCCGCTTGACTATCTTGCTTATCTCGCACTGCTTCCGGCACTCTATGCCTGCTACACCGCCTTTGGTTTCGCTGCACAAATCCGCGATGGCGTCATGTGGAACGGGATGGACGCAGGCATCCGTTCGGCCGAGATTTATCACTACGGCTATCCGCTGATCATCGCGACCGTCGCCGGGATTGTACTGGGTTGGATCCGGGCGCGTGTGCGTGGCACAATCGCCCCTGCTGATCTGGTTCTTAGCGTTTGCGGTATCGCGGTAGCCGTTTATCTGATCACCATCTTTGGCACGCTGATGCGCAACTCAACCGGCACGCAGTTTGCCCCTATTGGGATGAGCATCGCTGCCGTCGCTGGCTCTGCACTGATCATGGAGTTGACCCGCCGCGTGGCTGGCCTGGCGTTGATTATCATTGCTGGCGTTTTCCTGACATATGTCTTCGTCGGTGACATGCTGCCCGGGTTCTTGAACGCGCCTGATATCACGTGGCAGCGCTTCTTCAGCCAAGTCTATACAGACGCGGGTATTCTTGGGCCAACGACCGCTGTGTCCTCAACCTATATTATCCTGTTCATCATCTTCGCAGCCTTCCTTCAGGCCTCAAAAGTTGGCGATTACTTCGTCAACTTCGCCTTCGCCTGCGCCGGACGCGCGCGCGGCGGTCCGGCCAAGGTAGCAATCTTTGCTTCCGGGCTGATGGGCATGATCAACGGCACGTCTGCGGGTAACGTGGTGGCCACAGGTTCGCTGACCATCCCTTTGATGAAAAAGGTTGGCTACAAGCCAACGACGGCAGGCGCGGTTGAAGCTGCTGCCTCCACCGGTGGACAGATCATGCCACCGATCATGGGGGCCGGTGCGTTCATCATGGCTGAGATCACGGGCATTCCTTACACGGACATTGCGATTGCCGCGATTATCCCTGCGGTCCTCTATTTCGTATCAATCTACTTCATGGTGGATTTTGAAGCTGCCAAGCTGGGCATGCGCGGCATGCGCGAAGATGAGCTACCCAAGCTGAAAGACATGGTCCGCCGCGTCTTTTTGTTCCTGCCGATTATCATTCTGATTGCAGCACTTTTCATGGGCTACTCGGTGATCCGTGCGGGGACTTTGGCAACGGCTTCGGCGGCTGTGGTCAGTTGGTTCACACCCTACCGCATGGGTATCCGTTCCGTTACCAAAGCGTTTGAGCTGGCGGGGATCATGTCGATCCAGATTATCGCAGTTTGTGCCTGCGCGGGTATCATCGTTGGTGTGATCTCACTTACAGGTGTCGGCGCCCGGTTCTCTTCTGTGTTGCTGAATATCGCCGAGGCAAACCAGCTACTGGCCTTGTTCTTTGCCATGTGCATCGCGATCCTGTTGGGTATGGGGATGCCAACAACTGCTGCCTACGCAGTTGCGGCATCGGTTGTCGCACCGGGCCTTGTCCAACTGGGTATCCCGATGCTGACTGCGCACTTCTTTGTGTTCTACTTCGCGGTTGTCTCGGCCATGACGCCACCTGTGGCCTTGGCCAGTTATGCCGCCGCTGGCATATCAGGGGCGAACCCGATGGCGACATCCGTGGCGTCGTTCAAGATCGGTATCTCGGCCTTCATCGTGCCGTTCATGTTCTTCTACAACGGCGCAATCCTGATGGACGGCACGTGGTTCGAAGTGATCCGGGCCGGGATCACAGCAGTCTTTGGGGTCTTCCTGCTATCGTCTGGCGTTCAAGGCTGGTGGGTTGGTGACCGGGCGGCTTGGCCGATACGGATTGGTCTGCTGTTGGTTGCACTTTTCATGATCGAGGGCGGTTGGGTATCTGACCTAATCGGCATCGCCGGTGCTGTCAGCCTGTACTTCATCGCCCAGATGACGCGACCGAAAGTGGCAGCACAATAACAAAATGACGTTTGACGTTAGAGGGAGCGCCGCAACACCGGCGCTCCTTTTTTGCGTTTTCGCACCGCACCTTTAAACCCGCCGACCCAGCGCTACATAGAGCCGGACAATAAGACGGGAGGGCATAAATGTCGGGACAGGCACGGTCAAATTGTAGCGCAAACAAAGGCTATTACACTTCGTTACAAAATGCAGTATCCCGGCCTGCAAGCCTTGGCGACAATGACCACCAATCAGGAAATACACGTTGATTGAACTCACCACCTACGAGCTGTTTGTCTTGGCTGCGGGTGCTATGGCATTTGGCCTTTATTTGCTGATCAAAGGTGGGGATTGGACCGTTGACGCCGCCGTCTTCGTGGCTGAACGCACAGGCTTGTCGCCGCTGTTTATCGGGGCCACGATCGTATCCTTCGGCACATCGGTGCCGGAGCTTTTCACATCCGTAAACGCCAACTTGCAGGGATACCCCGGCATCTCGCTGGGCAATGTGCTGGGATCAAACGTCGCCAATATCCTGCTGGTGTTAGGTGCGACCGCTTTCATCTTCAAAGTGACAGCCGATCCCAAGCATCTGATGAAAGACCTCGCCATGATGCTGCTGGCAACCGCCATCATGGTCTACGGCATGCTTACGGACAGCTTCAGTCAGATTTTCGGCCTGATCATGTTTGCCATTTTGGTGACCTTCGTTGTCTACCAATACAAGACCGATAGCATTGTGCTTGAAGAAGATGACGATGATGAAGAAACCCTCGGGATTACCACAATGAAGGGTGCCGTTATTGTCTTGCTGGGGGGCTTGGCCGCCCTTGCCGTAGGGTCCGAACTTCTGGTCAAAGGGGCTGTGCAAACCGGTACGGCCATCGGCGTCCCCGAAGCAGTGATCGGTATGACTGTCGTCGCATTCGGCACGTCCCTGCCAGAGCTGTCCACTTGTATTGCGGCGGCACGCAAGCAATCGGTGGGACTGATCTTGGGCAACATCATCGGCTCAAACACGTTTAACATCCTCTCAATTATCGCACTGACTGCAGTGATCAAACCCTTGGATGTGGACCCCGTTCTGTTGGGTATGGAACTTTGGGTGACCGTCGCTGTCGCTGTCCTATTCGCGGTCTGGATGCTGGTTGTTGGTAGGATCACCAAACCGGTGGGGATCGTTATGATGCTGGGGTACGTCGTCTTTATCGCAGCACAGTATCTGCAGCCGCAGATGGTGACCTGACAATCGCCTGCGGCATGCCTATATGACCATCACAATGCCAGGCAAAAGGACCCCCACAACATGAGCACTGCACAGATTGGGCTGATCGGCCTTGGAACGATGGGGGCTGCCCTCGCGCTGAACATTGCAGACAACGGGTTTGATATTGCGGTCTGGAACCGGACCACTGCAAGGACCAAGGCATTTCATAAAGATGCGGGGGCGCTGGCCAAGCGGGTTACCCCAACTGAAACACTCGAAGACCTCGTTGCCAGCATCAAATCGCCCCGCGCGATCATCCTGATGGTCCCTGCGGGCCAAGCTGTCGATGATCAGATCGCGGCGCTGCGTCCACTGCTGGACGCAGACGACATTATCATCGACGCAGGCAACGCCAATTTCCATGACACAAACCGGCGCGTGGCCGAGGCGGGTGATATGCCATTCCTTGGTATCGGTGTTTCGGGTGGTGAAGAAGGCGCGCGCTTTGGGCCATCCATCATGGGTGGCGGCAAACGGACGTACTGGGACCGGGTTGCGCATATCCTCACGGCAATTGCCGCCAAGCATAAGGGCAAAGCCTGTGCGACATGGATGGGCGAAGAAGGCGCAGGACACTTCGTCAAGGCGGTCCATAACGGTATCGAATACGCCGACATGCAGATGATCGCCGAGGTCTACGGGATCATGCGCGATGGTCTGGGCCTTGATAACAAGGCAATCGCTGACACTTTTGCAAGCTGGGACAAAGGTCCGCTGCGCAGCTATCTGATAGAAATATCCGGCAAAGTGGCTGGTGCGACCGATCCTGAAACCGGAAAACCGATGCTTGATGTCATCGTCGATGCCGCGGGCCAAAAGGGAACGGGTCGGTGGACCGTGATCGAGGCGCAGCATCTGGCGGCCCCCGTTCCGGCAATCGAAGCGGCTGTTGTCGCACGCAACTTGTCGTCACAGCGTGAGGCCCGCGCCGCAGGTGAGGCGCTATTTGGTGCGGCCCCACGTCATATCGCACATGATGTCCTGCCGCTGGCAACGCTGGAAGAAGCACTGATCGCGGGAAAAATCCTCTGCTATGCGCAAGGGTTTGGCATGATCGAAAAAGCGTCAGAAGAATTCGGTTGGGCGCTGCCATTGCCCGCCATTGCCGAAGTATGGCGGCAAGGCTGCATCATCCGTTCAGACATGCTTGATGATATGGCGACGGCACTGCGCGACGATCCCGATCGCAATTTGATGATGGCGCCCCGCTTTGCCGGCATGTTGAAAAAATCCCATGGCGCGCTGCGTCAAGTCGTGGCGCAGGCGGCCTTGCATGGCATGGCCCTGCCCGCGCTGTCATCGGGTCTGGCGTATTTCGACGCGATGCGCACAGCTCGCGGCACCGCGAATATGATTCAGGGCCAGCGTGATTTCTTTGGTGCACATGGGTTTGCGCGGGTTGATGGCGGCAGTGGGCATCATGGGCCATGGGGGACTTAAGTCCAACGGTTGTAACATAGCCTGAGGATCTAATATCTATAACGTAGATATTCAGACCATGAGCTGATCGTCACCAATGCTATTCGGGCCGCGTGCATGCCCTAAGTAAAACTTACGGGTCCAACCTAAAAACCACTTTATCTGTGGTCGACGGCTTCTGAAATTGGCTTTGTCAGGGCGTGGCGGTATCGGCATACTCTCGCCTGTCCTGTTCAAAATCTGATGTCTGACGTCATGAACCCCCGTATGTTACGGATTGTATAGAGTATTTTCAGTTTACATTCACAAAACACGAAAGGATTTCAAATGAAAAAACTATGCACGCTCTTGTTCATATGTGGAACGCTTAGCATACCATCAACGTCTTTCGCCGACGGGTCTGATGATGCGGGTGATGAAGGTGAGATGATTTGCCATTCCAATAGTAGCAGCGAATATATCTGCGTTATATTAGGTTAAGGATACCCTGTATCCTGATATGCGTTGTCACTTAGCGGCTTGCGCATCGCTTGATAGCCGCGGCAACCACATTCACATCTTTAAAAAATAACAGTCGAGGATTGCGCATCGGAGATTAAGACCCTCGCTGCGCAATCCAGTCACTTAGCCTAACGACACGGTAAGCACTTTTGCAAAAGCGTTAACCCAACGCATACCCTGCCCCACGCACCGTCCGCACGGGGTCGCTGCCGCCATGCTGTGTCAGCACCTTGCGCAGACGTCCCACATGCACATCCACCGTCCGCGTATCGACATAGATATCGCGCCCCCACACCCGGTCCAGCAGCATATCGCGCGACCAAACACGGCCTGGTTTTTCCATGAATGTAGAAAGCAGGCGAAACTCGGTCGGGCCAAGTTTCAAGGGGTTGTCATCGCGTGTGACCCGATGCGTTTCAGCATCAAGGACGATATCATCATAGGTCAGCACCTGCCCGACAGTTGCCGGGCGAACACGACGCAACTGGGTACGCACGCGGGCCATCAGTTCAGAAACTGAGTATGGTTTGACGACATAATCGTCTGCGCCGGTTTCAAGCCCGCGCACCTTATCCACTTCCTCAGACCGGGCTGACAGCATGATGATCGGGATGCCGCGCGTCTCTGGTTTGATTTTCAAACGGCGGCACACTTCAATGCCCGACAGATTGGGCATCATCCAGTCCAAGACGATCACATCCGGCGCATCTTCATCAACACAAAGAAGCCCCTCATCCCCGTTTTCGGCGCGGCTGACGCGAAAACCTTCGGCCTCTAGGTTGTAGGCGAGAACTTCCCGCTGCGCGGCCTCGTCTTCAACAATCAAAACATGGGGTTGTTGGGCCATTGTCTTAGCTCGAGTCTGTCACATATGCCGTCTTGTCACCCTTGGGGCGGGCTTCATCGGGCATTTCACCTGTGACCAGATAGATCACCTGCTCGGCCATATTGGTCGTCAGATCACCCATCCGCTCGATGTTTTTGGCCATAAAATGCAGGTGCATGCAGGCCGTAATATTGCGCGGGTCTTCCATCATGAAGGTCAGGAATTCCCGGAACAGCGCATTATACATCTGATCCACTTCCTGATCGCGCTGGCGGACGTCCTCGGCCAGTTCCGCGTCACCGCGCACGTAGGAATCAAGCGTGTCCTTTAACATGCGCTCTACTTCGCGCGCCATCCGGCGCAGAGCAACGTCAGACCCGATCACGGGGTTCATTTCAACCACTACGCTCGTCCGTTTGGCGATATTCTTGGCGTAGTCGCCGATCCGTTCTAACGACGCTGCCAGCCGCAGCACTGTAAGAACAGAGCGTAAGTCCTTGGAAACAGGCGCACGTAGCGCAATGGTGCGCGCGGCCTCTTCGTTGATCTGGATTTCAAGCGCGTCGATCACTTTGTCACTTTTACGGACTTCTTCGGCCAGTTCGACATCGCGGTCAGCAAGCGACTTGGCCGCCTTCATGATTGCCTCTTCCACAAGGCCACCCATCCGCATGATCAAGGTCGTGATGCCCTCTAGATCGCGGTCGTAGGCTGACGAAATATGTTCGTTCATTCTTGCTGCTCCTTACCCGATCCGGCCGGAAATATAGCTTTCCGTGCGCGGGTCGTGCGGGTTGGTAAAAATCTTGTCGGTATCGTCGTATTCCACAAGGTTGCCAAGGTGAAAGAATGCCGTTTTCTGGCTGACGCGCGCCGCCTGCTGCATAGAGTGGGTGACGATCACCACCGAGTAGCTTTGACGCAATTCGTCGATCAGTTCCTCGACTTGCGCGGTGGCAATCGGGTCAAGCGCCGAACAGGGTTCGTCCATCAGCAACACTTCCGGGGCCGTCGCAATGGCGCGCGCAATACAAAGCCGCTGCTGCTGACCACCAGAAAGCCCGGTGCCAGGCGAATCCAACCGATCCTTGGCTTCGTTCCAAAGCGCTGCTTTGCGCAGGGACTTTTCAACTATCTCGTCCAGATCCGCCTTGTTGCGCGCGAGGCCGTGGATTTTAGGGCCATAGGCGACATTGTCATAGATCGACTTGGGGAACGGGTTTGGTTTTTGAAACACCATGCCGACCTTGGCACGCAGTTGTACTGGGTCGACCTTGGGGTCATAGATATCTTCGCCATCAATGCGAATGTCACCGACGACCCGTGCAATATCAATTGTGTCGTTCATCCGATTGATACAACGTAGAAATGTGGACTTGCCACAGCCTGATGGACCAATAAAGGCCGTCACCGTTTTGTCGTCAATTTCAACATTCACGTCCTTGATCGCGTGGTTGTCCCCATAATAGACCTGCACGCCCTTGGCCGAGATCTTGATGTCGTGTTGCGTACTCATTGCGCGATCCATTTGTGCCATATCTTCCATTTGTCAGCCCTCCTACCAGCGCCGTTCAAAGCGGCGACGCAGATAGATCGCGACCGCGTTCATGATAAGCAAAAACACCAGCAATGTAATGATCGCACCTGACGCGCGTTCCACAAAGGCCGGGTCAGAGCGTTGGGTCCAGTTAAATACTTGCACGGGCAGCGCTGTTGATGCCTCACCAAACAACCCTGCCTCTGGCGTATAGGCCGCAGGATACTCGCGCACAAAAGCCACCATGCCAATCAACAACAGTGGGGCCGTTTCGCCCAAGGCCTGTGCCAAGCCGATAATCGTCCCTGTCAGGATACCCGGTGCCGCCAAGGGCAGCACGTGATGAAAAACCGACTGCATTTTAGACGCGCCCACACCCAATGCTGCGTCGCGGATCGACGGCGGCACGGATTTCAGCGCGGCTCGGGTCGAGATGATAATCGTGGGCAAGGTCATCAGCGTCAGCACCAGACCACCAACCAAGGGCGATGATTGGTTGAATTCCATGAAGTTGATGAAAATCGCGAGGCCCAGAATGCCGTAAACAATCGACGGCACCGCCGCGAGGTTCGAGATGTTGACCTCGATAATGTCGGTGATCCGGTTCTTGGGTGCGAATTCTTCGAGATAGATCGACGACGCAACGCCAATCGGCAGCGCCAGAAACAGCACGACCAGCATCATGTAAAGCGACCCAAGGATAGCAACACCAAGCCCCGCCGCCTCTGGCCGCTGCACGGATGCGTCCGGTGCGGTAAAGAAGTTCCAGTTGAACTTGGTGTCTATGACGCCAGCATCGGCCAGGGATTGCGCGATCATCAGCGCCTCGGGCGAGGTGTTGCCATCCAGTGCCGCACTTTCCATCGTGACGCGGCCTTTGAAATAGCCATCAATGCGACCGGATGCGAGCAGATCAAAGGTCACGGTCTGCCCCACCAAATCCGGGTTCGCAAGGACGCGGTCGCGTACTGTTGCTGCGGCCTCTTTCGAAATCAGCTCGCCAAGGTCCTTGTCCGAAAGCGCGGTTGTCAGCCCTTGCCTTTCGACTTCGGCCACAATCGCGGCGCGCAACAGCGGTGCGTAGCCAATCGTCGTGGTTTTGGCCATTTCAGCCGGGTCACGGTTGCCTTGTTTGTCGACACGGTCTTCTGACAGTTCAATCGGCAGCGCGATAAAGGTCTGCTGGAACGAGCTTAAACCGTTGGTCAGAACCGAGGTCAGCAGCACGGCCAAGGCCAGCATCGCGACAACAATGGCGCTCAGACCATAAGCCTTGAACCGGGCTTCGGCAGCATTGCGCTTTTTGGTGCGCGCGTCACTGACAAGAAGCGAGTTTTTCATTCGTACTGCTCCCGATATCTGCGCACGATATAAAGCGCGAAGACGTTCAAACCGAGGGTGATCACAAAGAGCGTCAGTCCAAGGGCAAAGGCCACCAGCGTCTCAGGGCTGGCAAAGTCGGTATCACCCGTCAGTTGGCTGACGATCTTGACCGTCACCGTCGTCATCGCCTCAAACGGGTTCAGTGACAGGCGGGCCGCGGCCCCTGCCCCCAAAACCACAATCATTGTTTCACCAATGGCGCGGGATGCAGCCAACAGAATGGCCCCGACGATGCCCGGCAAAGCCGCTGGCAGGACAACTTGACGGATGGTTTCAGAATGGGTCGCACCCAAGCCAAGCGAGCCATCACGCATCGCTTGCGGCACTGCATTGATGATATCGTCGGAAAGCGAGCTTACGAAGGGGATCAGCATGATCCCCATGACAAGACCCGCAGTCATCACTGATGACGCGCTTTGCCCCAGCCCCATCGGCTCTGCAAACACGTCGCGCAGGAGCGGGCCGACTGTGATCAGCGCGAAAAGGCCATAAACGATGGTGGGAATACCAGCCAGAACCTCAATCGCGGGCTTGGCAACCGCACGCAATCGTGGGCCCGCATATTCAGACAGATAAATCGCGGCAAACAGGCCAATCGGCACCGCAAAGATCAGCGCGATGAAGCTGACATACAGCGTGCCCCACAAAAGCGGGATGATGCCAAGATCAGAATTACCACGAAAATTGGGGGACCATGTCGTCGAGAAAAAGAAATCGCGCCAGTCGTATTGGCCGAAGAAGTTGAAGGTCTCGAACAGCATCGAAAAGACAATGCCCACGGTTGTCATGATCGCGATGGTCGAGGAAAAGATCAAAAGCCCCATGATCCAACGCTCGGCATAGGTGCGTGCGCGGGTCTGCGTCTTGATCCCGATCAGCGACAAGGCAAAGCCGGTTATACCGAGGCCAAGAACCACCAAAGAAAAGAACCAGCCGGGTGTCGTGCCTGTGATGCGGCTATAAAGTGCCAACATCAAAACCGCACCAAAGGCAGGTATGGCCGTGGAAAGGACCGTGTTCAGCGCATGTTGCTTAGGCAGTGAAACCAGCGTGCGAATGTCGCCACCCGCGACATGCAAGGCCCGCGACTTGGCGATAAAATAGCCAACGACGGCCAGCGCAAGAACAAAAAGAAGCGGGGTCGTCAGCGATTGCATGGGATGTTTTCCATCATCAAAGAGGGACCGGGGCGCCCGCAGACGCCCCAGCCGGTATTGTCGCGATTAAGAGCCGGAACCCATCACCATTTCTTGCGATACGGTTTCCTGCACCTTCATCAGCTCAGGATCGGACACCAGACCGTATTCGGCCAACGGACCATCCGGGCCCGCAATGTCGTCAGAGACGAAGAATTCCGCGAATTCCTTCAGCCCGGGGATCACGCCGATATGCGCTGCCTTGATGTAGAAATACAGCGGACGGGATACAGGATAGTCAGCCGCAGCAATGCTTTCGGTTGTCGGGACAACACCGTTCATCGTCGCGACCTGCAGCTTGTCTGTGTTGTTCTCATAGAACGACAGGCCAAAGACACCGATACCGTTTGTGTCGGCTTCAATCCGGGCGAGTGTTTCGGTGTAGTCACCGTCGATATCGACGGAACGACCGTCTGTACGGATCGCCATACACTTTTGTTCGGCTGTGTCTTCATCAACGCCGGCGTCCAGCATGGCCTGGAAAAACCCGCCTTCTTCACAACCAGCAAGGATGACCTTCTCTTCAAACACTTCACGTGTGCCGTGCTTGGTGCCGGGAATGAAAGCTTGGATCGGCTGGGCGGGGAACTCCGGGTTCACTTGATCCCAAGTCTCAAAGGTATTGGCAACCAACGCACCGTCGATGAAGTGCTCGTTGGCCAGCGCCTTGTACCAATCTGTTGGCGTAAATTCGAAGGAATTGCCGTTGATGTCGGATGCAAAGACGATGCCGTCATAACCGATGCGTACTTCGATGATGTCGCTAACGCCATTTGCGGCACAGACTTCGACTTCACCGGGACGGATCGCGCGGGACGCGTTTGCGATATCAATTGTGTTGGCGCCAACACCTTCACAGAACCGCTTCAGGCCAGCGGATGATCCGCCAGATTCGACAACGGGTGTTGGAAAATCAAAGTTTTCACCAAAAACCTCGGCGACGATTGAGGCATAGGGCAGCACGGTAGACGACCCGGCAACCTGGACGTTGTCACGGGCAAAGACGGATGTGGCAGTAAGGGCAATTGCCGCGGTTGTCGCGGTCAGCTTCATGATCGACATCAAATCACTCCTGTCAGTCAAACACCGATGACGCGCGAACCGCGCCACCATTGCAGCCTCTCTAAGCCTGCTGCCCGAACCTTTTGTGACACTTATGTAAAAGTTTTATGACGCTGCACCGGTGGGCAAAAATACCGATACTTTTGTGCCCTGCCCTTCGTGGCTTTCGATCAGCAATCGGCCTCTGTGCCGGTTGATGATATGCTTGACGATGGCAAGGCCCAACCCCGTACCACCCACTTCGCGAGAGCGGTGATTGTCGACCCGGTAAAACCGTTCCGTCAGCCGTGCGATGTGATGTTCAGCGATCCCGTCACCCTGATCTGCGACGCAGATTTGCACCGCTTCACCTCGGACCCGTGGATGCATCGCGCGCGGCATAAGCGTCACTGAAACGATACCACCGCTCGCCCCGTATTTGATCCCGTTTTCGACCAGATTGGTAAAGACCTGCACCAGTTGGCCCGCATCGCCGGGCACCATTTCATCAACACCGATCAGATCAAGACTGACGGCGACACCTGCCTTTTCGGCTTGCGGTTCAAGCCCCTTAATCACCGAGGACAACAGCGCACCCAGATCAACGTGTTCACGCGGGCGCACACGCTCATCCTCTTCCACACGCGAAAGCGACATCAGATCATCAACCAGCCGGGTCATGCGGTTCGCCTCATGGGACATGATGCCAAGAAAGCGATCGCGGGCGGCAGGATCATCGCGTGCTGCCCCACTGAGCGTTTCAATGAACCCAAGAAGGGCCGTTAAGGGCGTGCGCAATTCATGGCTCACGTTGGCCACAAAATCGCGGCGCATTTGGCCTGCATCCTCTGCGGCGGTTTGATCTTCGAATGTCAGGACGATATCACCGTCAGCCGAGGCCACACTTACTCTGAATACACTGTCTTTGGCTCCTGTGCGCGCGGTGTAGCGCACAGCTTTTCGGCTTTGGGTTGCGCGCACTTCGGCTATCGCCGCAATCACAGCGGGCTGCCGCAAGGCAGTAATATAGTGCTTGCCAATCAGGTCCGTACCTAGAATCACGTCAACCGGTTGATTGGCTGCGCGCACACGTTCATCTGGCCCAATGAGCAATACAGGTATCGGAAAAGCGTCAATAACTGCTGCGATGTCTTCTGTTTTCATTTTTTTTATCTAAGTGATTTCAACAAGCTGTGAAAGCCTGGGACAAAATGTCTCGCCTGTCGTAACAGTTTTATAACATGCATCTGTTGCCTCGGAACCGAACGGGATCATATTTGCTGAAATCAAGTCGTTAATGAGGAATTGGCAAAAAATGGCTCATGAAGCCCAGCAGCACGCGATCCAGCCCAACGCGAGCGAAAAGCAGGCGATTGCTGATGTGACATTGGTTGTCGGTAACATTGCGCGATGGACTGCGGAAGGGCGGCCACCGGTCAAGACAGACGTGTTCGAATTCACCGAATTCGAACATCTAACGCAGGAATTGTTAGACTTCATCAACCCCGACATCATCCTCTCGCCGCTCATGGCAGATGATTTTGATGTCGTCGAAATGGCTGACCGGCTTCATGCCTTGGGATATCGTGGCTGCTACCGGGCGATCACAAGCAATATCCCGAACGCCGACATGATCCGTGCCGAGGTGCGCAACCATGCACCCGAGGTTGATTTCGACCTTTTGATGATGTCGCCGGTTGCCAATGACGGCTAATTAGACGGCTTTCAAATCGCTGCGGAAGCGCGCGGCATTTTCCTGATAATGCAGTGCCGACAGGCGCAAACCGTCTATTGCGCTTTCATCAAGCTGCCGGATCACCTTGCCCGGCACACCCATGACCAACGACCCGTCCGGGATGACTTTGCCTTCGGTAATCAATGCGCCTGCCCCGATCAGACAGTTTTTGCCGATCATGGCACCATTCAGAACGGTAGCGCCCATCCCGATCAAGGTGTTTTCGCCAATCACGCAACCATGCAGCATGGCCTTATGCCCAATAGTGCACCCCGCGCCGACGGTCAGCGGAAACCCCATATCGGTATGTAGAACGCAGTTTTCCTGTACATTGCTGCCGGCACCAATTGTGATCCGCTCATTGTCGCCACGCAGCGTGCTGCCAAACCAAACCGATGCTTTGGCCTCAAGCGTGATATCACCGATCACATAGCAACCGGGTGCGACCCAGGCATCATCTGCGACAGCAGGGGTGACATCACCAAGGGCATAAACACTCATGTCCGCTCTCCAAATTGCGATTGCAGGCTGCGCACATGGTCGACCAGTTGCGGTTGCTGTGAGCGGCGCAAACGTTCAGCGCTAATGATTGTTTTGAGCTGCGCCTCTGTGTTGTCCAGGTCGTCGTTGACCAGCACGTAGTCATAACCGTCCCAATGGCTGATCTCATCCCAGCTTTTCTGCATCCGCCCTTCGATGACATCAGCCGCATCCTGTCCTCGGCTGACTAGGCGGCGATGCAGCTCTGCAATTGACGGCGGCAGGATGAAGATGGACAGAACATGCTCTTGCAAGGCAGAGTTGCTGATCTGCTGCGCGCCTTGCCAATCGATGTCAAACAGCACATCGCGACCACTTTCGATGGCGGTCTGCACGGGCGCTTTGGGCGAGCCGTAATAGTTCCCAAAGACCCTTGCGTGTTCCAGCATACCCGCGTTTGCAACTTGATCCTGAAACGCCGAAACGGACACAAAGTAATAGTCTTTGCCATCCACCTCGCCCTCGCGCGGTGCGCGTGTGGTGGCAGAGACTGAGAATTGCAGCGTTTCATCCCATGCGCGCAGACGCCCAGCCAATGTAGACTTGCCCGCACCGGATGGCGACGACAGGATAATCAAAAGGCCGCGGCGGGTCATGGCGTTACTCCACATTCTGAATTTGTTCGCGCATCTGGTCGATCACAGCTTTCAGGTCAAGGCCGATGGCCGTCAGCGCGCTTGCCTGCGCTTTGGCACATAGTGTATTCGCCTCACGGTTAAATTCTTGTGCCAGAAAGTCCAGTTTTCGGCCTGCGGGCTTTTTCTCAGCCATAAGGGCACGCGCTGCCGCAACATGGGCCTTGAGCCGGTCAATCTCTTCGGTCACATCGGATTTCACCGCCAGCAAGGCCAGTTCTTGCGCAACCCGGCCCTCTTCAATCTCGGCCACATCGTCCATCACACGGCGCAAGGCGGTCGTCAGATTTTCCTTCACCTGGGGCGCGCGGGCCTCGGCGGCAACGGCAGCCGCGTCGGTCAATTGCGCGATCTGATCAAGCTGAGCGCTGATGACCTTCGCCAATGCGGCACCCTCATGGGCACGCATTTCAACAAAATCGGCAACTAAAGGGGCGACATCGGCCATCAAGGCCGCAGCCAGTGCTCCATCGTCATCCTCTGCCGTGGCTGCGACCATGACACCGCGTTGGGTCAAAACATCTGCTGCGGTGGGCTGCCCCAGTGTCACGCCCATCGCAAAGGCACGTTCCTGCACAAGATCGAGCGCTTTGAGAACTTCATCAAGATAGGCCTCATCGACCTTCACGCCGCCGCCTGCCTCATCGCGCTGCAAACGCAGGTTCACGGTGACATTGCCGCGCGCCAAAGCCTTGGTCAGTGCGCCGCGCACAGCGGGTTCCAACCCGTCGATCCCTTCGGGCATCCGCAATCGCAGGTCCAGTCCGCGCGCGTTTACACCGCGCATTTCCCAGCTCCACGATGCGCCATCACCGGTGCCAGTGCGGCTTGCAAATGCTGTCATTGAATGGGTCATGCTGTGCTGCCTGTCATTTATACTGACTGCACCTAAAGGAATTCTGCCAGTTGGGGCAAGAGGTCGCAGCCGATCCCATTAACCACTTAACACTTTGTTAAATGGTTAACGGCCAAGACTTTGTTAAAGATTCGTTAAACGATGAAAACAATTTTCCCAAAATGCTTGGGACTGGTCACGAGGAACACGTCATGGACATTAACGAGTATTCAAAAGAGCGCAGACAGAACCAGATGCCCGGTCAAAGTGACCCCATTTTGCAAAACCTTGAACAGTACTGGCAAACACTGCGCCACGCACAACGTCTTCCGGCCCGCAATGACATTGCACCCAGCAAGCTTGATGATGCGTTGCCTTACGCCTTCATTCTGCAACGGGTCGCCCCCGGTACAGCCCGATTTCGCGTTGCAGGCCAAAAGCTGCATGATCTGTTGAAAATGGATGCACGCGGCATGCCCGTCAGCACCGTTTTCCTGCCCGAGGCACGCGAACAGGTGCAAGACCTGCTTGAGGCCGCATTCATCGGGCCTGCGATCATCAGCATCCCACTTGTGTCACCGGGCACGCTGATGCGACCTGTATTGCACGGCACAATGCTTTTGTTGCCGATGCGTGATAGTGCCGATCAACCGACGCGGGTTCTGGGTGCACTCGTGACTGGGCCGCATTCCGGCACACGCCCTCGGCGTTTCATGATTGAAGACAGCGCGCGTATCCGACACGAACCCATCGGCGTGCAACTTGCCACCAGTCAGTTGATCCCGCGCGGACCGGCCCCAATGGAAAAGCCGGACACAGCGCGCCCGGCTTTGAAGCTTGTCGTCAATAACGGGTGATCAGCCCGCCTTGGCCTGACGGATTGTGGCGCGTCGCGCTGACAGTTCTTCGGCCACAAGGAAAGCAAGTTCCAGTGACTGCGATGCGTTCAAACGCGGGTCGCAAGCAGTGTGGTAGCGGCTGGACAGATCCTCATCTGTGACAGCACGCACCCCGCCGGTGCATTCGGTTACGTCTTTACCTGTCATCTCAAAGTGCACGCCACCGGGAACAGTCCCTTCGGCGTTATGGATCGCGAAGAATTCTTTGACCTCGCGCAGCACGCTTTCAAACGGACGGGTCTTATAGCCGGTCGAAGATTTTATCGTGTTGCCATGCATCGCATCACAGGTCCAAACGACGTTAGCACCCTCTTCCGCAACCGCCTTGATCAGACGTGGCAGATGCTCACCAACGGACCCTGCCCCGAAACGCGCAATCAAAGTCAGACGACCCGCTTCATTTTCAGGGTTCAAGGACGCCATCAGCGCCTTCAGGTGGCCACTGGTCATCGAAGGACCGCATTTCAGACCAATCGGGTTCTGCACGCCCTTGCAGAATTCGACATGCGCACCGTCAGGCTGACGCGTACGGTCGCCGATCCAGATCATATGACCAGAGCCTGCAAGCCATTTGCCCGAAGTAGAATCCAAGCGGCAAAGTGCCTCTTCATACTCCAGCAACAGCGCCTCGTGGCTGGTGTAGAAATCAACCGTTTGCAATTCGTGGTTGGTTTCGGTGGTCAGACCAGCGGCCTCCATGAAATCAAGCGTGTCGCTGATCCGCTCGGCCATATCGCTGTACTTTTGCACTTCGTTGCTGTCGGTGAAGCCAAGCGTCCATTTGTGCACCTCATGCACATTCGCAAAACCACCGGTGGAAAACGCGCGCAGCAGGTTCAGGGTCGCAGCGGCCTGCATGTAGGCCTGGCTCATCCGCTCAGGGTCAGGGATGCGGCTGTCAGGGGTAAAATCAAATCCGTTGATGATATCACCACGGTAGCTTGGCAATTCCACACCATTGACGGTTTCTGTCGGTGCCGAACGCGGCTTGGCCATCTGGCCTGCCATACGGCCCACCTTCACCACAGGCACCTTGGCACCATAGGTCAAAACCATCGCCATTTGCAGCATGACTTTGAACGTGTCGCGGATGCCATCTGCGCTGAATTCAGCAAAGCTTTCGGCACAATCGCCACCTTGCAGCAAGAACGCCTCGCCGCGGCTGACCGCGGCTAGTTCCGACTTCAACCGACGTGCTTCACCAGCAAAAACTAACGGTGGATAGCTGGCAAGACGACCTTCGACAGCGTTCAATGCGCTTTCGTCGGTATACTCAGGCATCTGGACCCGGGGCTTTTTGCGCCAGTCAGATTTTTGCCAGTCAGTCATCATCTTGCTCCATCTTGCGGGTAAGTTAGCGATATCAGTGGTTGCATATAACGTGCAGTGCTGGGCAGGCCAATCGGAAAATGCCCAAGACTGTATGCGACAATACATGTCGTAAGACATGCTTTCTCTCTTGAACGCGGTTTACAAACCTGATGTGGTTCTTCGGCAATAGGTGACCACGGATCAAGGCGATGTCAATCGAACCACAAATTGTAGAAGTCGACCACGCCGGAAAGCCGCGACGGTTTGTTTTCGTACTGATGGACAACTTTACCATGCTTTGTTTTGCAGCGGCATTGGAAAGCTTGCGCATTGCCAATCGCACTGCGGGCAAAGAACTATACAAATGGAAGATCATGTCGGAAAACGGGGATGAGGCCACCTGCTCAAACGGCTGCGTTTTTCGGGTCGACAGCGCATTGGCCGAACTTGATCGCGACGATACCATCATGTTGTGCGGCGGTGTCGATGTTCAGCAGGCAACAACGAAACGGACGCTGAATTGGATCAGGCGCGAAGCGCGCCGCGGCGTGACAATTGCGGGGCTTTGCACCGCTGGCTTCACGATGGCGAAGGCCGGATTACTGGACGGCAAGAAAGCGACAATCCACTGGGAAAACCAGGACAGCTTTGCTGAAGAGTTTGAAGAGGTCGAATTGACCAAATCGGTTTTCGTGGTCGATGGAAACCGGATCACCACCGCAGGCGGCACGGCCTCTATTGATCTGATGATCAAATTGATCGCGGATGACCACGGGGAAGACCTTGCCAATGCGGTCGCAGATATTCTGATCTATTCCGCGATCCGCACCGATCAGGACACACAGCGCCTGTCTATCCCGACCCGGATCGGCGTGCGCCACCCCAAGCTAAGCCGCGTCATTCAGATGATGGAACAGAACATCGAAGAACCCATCAGCCCCGCGATTTTGGCCAAAGATGTCGGCATGTCCACACGCCAGCTTGAGCGGTTGTTCCGGCGCTACCTGTCGCGCAGCCCCAAGAGGTACTACATGGAACTGCGTCTGCAAAAGGCGCGCAATCTGCTGATGCAGACAGACATGACCGTGATCAATGTGGCCTTGGCGTGCGGTTTTGCGTCACCGTCGCATTTTTCTAAATGCTATCGGTCGCATTATGATACAACGCCCTACAGAGAACGCGGCAGTCATGCGGCGCGTTTGTCAGTTTGATTGGGGGCAATCATGCTTAAAGTGGTGCAGCGGGTCGTTGCAGGGTTCGTTCTTGTGGCGATCGGTGTTGCGGTCTACGGGTATCTGACACAAGATATCGCGCTCGCCGCCTTAGCGCTGTTCGGGTTGGCGATCGCGATACTGGGCGCCGTCCGTTTGGGTGTCTTCCGACGCGCGACTGCGCAGACGGCAGCAAACGCCCCGACTACCGATCCGCGCGATGAACATCTTGACGACCTTCCCGTCGTCGGCCCGACAGAAGACCAGCTTTATATGGTGTTCGCCCGGTTGGACGGTGTGAAAACCGGCGAAGATTTTCGCCAGCGCATCGACACGATCATCGAAGAGCATGATCTTTCCCCGCTCAGCGCCGACGATATCGACCGCATGGCGGCTAGCATTGATGCCAAAGACCTGCGCGGGCAATCATTCATCCGCACCTCTGGGATCGCTTTTGTGCGCCAGATGCGCGCTGAGATTGACGTAGACTACGCCGGCGTCAGCTGGCTGGGCGGGCTGCCGACACTGAGCGATACACCTTGGCCCCGCGATGACTTTGGCCGAGCGATGCATCATCTGGGACAGATTGATCTGTCCACAATTCCTGATCCCATCTTGCCAGAGGGCATGCCGCGCACCGGTGCCATGGCCTTTTTCATGACAACAACAACCGATGGCCCCCGGCAATCAAAAGTGCTGCATCTGCCGCAGATCGGCAATACTGCCACGGAACCACCGCAGGACTTGCAACCGATCTATGCCGGCCCCGAATGGGGATTGCATGTTAAGGGACACGCCCGTGATGGCGCGCCAAATACCTTTCCGCGTTGGCCGGTTGACGTGATCCTGCTGCCCATGGCCGATCAGAACAAGGACGATGACGCCCATGAAATCGTGGCGGACCTGCTACCGCTACAAACCGATACGCATCTGTCGCCAATGAACTATCGTGATAAATTGCCGGACTTTGCGCGGCCCTACTTCTGGGACACCGCGCATCGTTTTACCAATTCCCTGCGCACCGCACGCGATGACGTGCCCCAAACGATCCACGACACGCGCAAGCGGTTGCAGGACTTCGGCGGGCATCACCAAGCCAGCCTTGATGTTCTGACCAGCCAAGAGACAGCCTTTTCCCAATTTGTCGATGAGGTCAGCATCTGGGCTGTCACGCGCGAGCCGTGGGAAAAGATGTCGGTGGCTGATGCGGAACAACTGCATCGCTACTTTGATCGCGTCAAAGGAACAACTGCGCAGAAAGCAGTGTTTGAGCCTTTCTATAAGAACACCCCAGGTGAGTTGCTCAGCGTTGAAGAAGCCGCGCAAGCCACATTGCTGGCCGCTGCAAACGCTGCACCAGATATCTATGGCACTTTGCCTGAAAAAGTCCGTGATGACATCGACGCCAAATATCGGTTGGCGTCCAAAGGACGTTGGCACCAGATGTTCGGTCTTGGTTCAAGGCTGTCAGGCGCCCCCGCCGGGCATACGCACCATCACATGCTAATGCAGTTTCATTCAGATCAGTTGTTAAACTGGACGTGGGGCAGCACCGGCGTGTTGCAGCTTTGGATCACGGATGAAGACCTGTTGGCGCAAAATTGGGACGCCGTTGAGATGACGATCTCGGATCAATAGCCCCTAAAACCGCCTATTTTACCGCGCTTAAGAACGATAAAGTGAATCCGCCTTTGGAACGTCGGCTGAAAGGCGAATTGACCTTTCGTTCCGACTTTCCTTTTGGAAACGTCCTGCTAATCTGCGCGGCAGGATAAAGACATCCACTAGGGAGACGGAAAAAATGAAAAAACTAATTATGGCGACATCTGCTGTCGCAATGATGGCTGGCGGCGCATTCGCTGCAGGCCACACCGAAGAAGTCAAAATCGGCGTCATTCTGGGCTTTACTGGCCCGCTTGAGTCCATCACACCCGCAATGGGGGCCGGTGCTGAACTGGCCATGCAGGAAGTCACCGACAGCGGCGCGCTGCTGGGCGGTGCAACTGTGACATCCGTACGCGGTGACAGCACATGTATTGACGCAGGTGCAGCAACGGCTGCGGCTGAACGTCTGGTCACATCCGACGAAGTTGATGCCATCATGGGCGCTGACTGTTCCGGCGTGACAGGTGCGATCTTGCAAAACGTAGCGCGTCCCAACGGCGTTGCGATGATTTCGCCATCCGCAACATCCCCCGGTCTGTCCACAGCAGATGACGACGGTCTGTTCTTCCGTACAGCCCCATCTGACGCGCGTCAGGGTGTCATCATCACAGAGATCCTACAGGATCGTGGTGTGAACGAAGTGGCTTTGACATACACAAACAACGACTACGGCAAGGGTCTTGCCGATGCGTTCCAGGCTGAATTCGAAGCAGCTGGCGGCACAGTCACAATCTCTGCGGCCCACGAAGACGGCAAAGCAGATTATTCTGCTGAAGTAGGTGCGCTGGCATCTGCTGGTGGCGAAGTTCTGGTTGTTGCAGGCTACGTTGACCAAGGTGGCTCTGGCATCATCCGCTCTAGCCTTGATAGCGGTGCGTTCGACACATTCTACCTGCCAGATGGCATGGTCGGTGCAGTGCTCAACGACAACTTCGGTGCTGAATTGAACGGCTCCTTTGGCGCATACCCGGGCACCGATAATGCAGGTGCTGGCATGTTCGTTGAACTGGCCGCAGCGGCCGGTTTTGACGGCACAGGCGCGTTCTCACCTGAAAGCTATGACGCGGCGGCACTGATCATGCTGGCGATGCAGGCGGCAGAATCCAAAGATTCGGCTGATTTCAAAGACCACGTCTTTGATGTTGCCAACGCACCCGGCATTCAGATCATGCCCGGTCAGTTGGCCGAAGGCCTGACACTGGTCGCGGCTGGTTTCGACATCGACTATGTCGGTGCTTCTGCGGTGGAACTGATCGGACCCGGCGAAAGCGCGGGGAACTATCAGGAAATCGAATTCGCCGATGGCGTCTATTCCACAATCAACTACCGTTAATCGGATCAGTTAACAACGGAACGGCGCGGGTTTTCCCCGCGCCGTTTTGCAAAACAAGACACGTATCAGACGTGCGCAAGGGGATAAGACATGATTGTCGTTGAAGATGTGGTCAAAACCTTTGGGGGCTTCCGTGCCGTCGATGGGGCGTCCATGACCATTGAGCAAGGCACAATCACCGGTTTGATCGGCCCAAATGGCGCTGGAAAAACAACACTTTTCAATGTGATCGCGGGCGTTCTTAAACCTACCTCCGGGCGTGTGACGATGATGGGCGAAGATATCACCGGCCTGCCCCCACATGAGCTGTTTCACAAAGGGTTGCTGCGGACCTTCCAGATCGCGCATGAATTCTCCTCCATGACGGTGCGCGAAAACCTGATGATGGTTCCCGGTGGACAATCGGGCGAGACGCTGTGGAACACATGGTTTGGCCGCAAGCGGATCGCTGATGAAGAGCGCGCTTTGCAGGCCAAGGCAGATGAAGTCATCGAATTTCTGACCATTGATCATTTGAAGGAAGAAAAAGCAGGCAACCTGTCCGGCGGACAGAAAAAGCTGCTCGAACTGGGACGGACCATGATGGTCGACGCCAAAATCGTCTTCTTGGATGAGGTCGGCGCAGGTGTGAACCGCACTCTGCTGAACACAATCGGCGATGCCATCATTCGCCTGAATAAAGAACGCAACTACACATTCGTCGTCATCGAACACGACATGGATTTTATCGGCCGCCTGTGTGACCCAGTGATTTGTATGGCGGAAGGCCACGTTTTGGCCGAAGGGACCTTGGATGAAATCAAGGCCAATGAGCAGGTGATCGAGGCCTACCTCGGCACCGGGTTGAAAAACAAAGACAAGGTAAGTGCGACATGAAAACCTTCATTATTCTGTTGATCGGGGCCATCCTCGGCTCGGCTGCGACCTTCTATTACATCTACGTCAACCACGCGGACATCGCAGAGCAAGCGCTGATGCGCGACACGCTGACGACCTACGCGCCCTTCCTGGAAGAGTATATCAATCCGTGAGTGAACCGTTTTTGATCGGGGACGCCATGACCGGTGGTTATGGCAAAGGCCCCGATATCCTGCATGGCTGTACGATTGCTGCCGAAAAAGGCGAAATCGCCGTGATTGTCGGCCCCAATGGGGCTGGCAAATCCACGGCGATGAAAGCCGTATTTGGCATGTTGAACGTCAACGAAGGGGCTGTGCGGCTGGATGGAGAGGATATCACCCACCTTTCCCCGCAACAGCGCGTCGTGAAGGGGATGGGGTTTGTGCCGCAAACCTCAAACATCTTTACCTCGATGACGGTTGAAGAGAACCTTGAAATGGGGGCGTTTATCCGTCGCGACGACTTCCGCGATACGATGGCACAGGTCTACGACCTGTTTCCGATCCTGAAAGAAAAGCGTCATCAGGCGGCAGGTGAGCTATCGGGCGGTCAACGTCAACAGGTTGCGGTGGGTCGCGCGCTGATGACACAACCCAAAGTGCTGATGCTGGACGAGCCGACGGCCGGTGTGTCACCCATCGTGATGGACGAACTCTTTGACCGGATTATTGAGGTTGCCCGCACAGGTATCCCAATCCTGATGGTCGAACAGAACGCCCGGCAAGCGCTTGAAATCGCTGACAAAGCCTATGTTCTGGTGCAAGGGCGCAATGCGCACACCGGCACCGGGAAAGAACTGCTGGCCGACGAACAAGTCCGGCGGAGTTTCTTGGGCGGATGATGCTTTTATCGCAACCTCTCACCCGGTTTGCGGCGTCCGCCGTTATGATCTGCTTGGCTACTGCCGCGTGGTCTGAGCGCTGCACGCTCGCCTCTGAAGACACGCAGATGGTTCTGGATTGGTCGCCCGATAACAACACTCAGATTTTGGTGAATGGCGTGGCAATCCCCGCACAATGGATCACTGAACCGACCGACCTAGACGAAATGCGCAGCGGTGATGTGACCTATACGATCCATGTGCAGGGCCCAATGATTTTCGCGAACAAGGGCCGGGCATCAGTGACAGTTGTCCCTGCACAATTGCCCGATACCGTCACGGTGACATCGGTGAATATACCACACAAATACACTGACTATGAAACGGCAACCACCGAACGCGTGGTTTTCAACGGTGCTTGTAAGGGATTGTTCTAGTGGCTTTTCTTGAAACACGCCTTGCAACCGCTTCCTTGGCCGTCGCCGCATCACGCACGAAGGCGCAGAATGTGATCTGTCCTCTGTCCGGCATCCCCGCCGGGTTCAGCGGCGACAGCACGCAGTTTGCTTTCACCACATACAATAACGAACCGGAGCGCCGACGGGTCACAACCGTGCAGATGGGCGGTCGGCGCGGACAAGCGCCCAACCGGCACTCGCAAAGCACTGCAATGAACAATCTGTTGATTTCTAAGGGTGATCTCTGAACATGGACTTCCTCAACGCCGTCGTCGCCTTTGCGAATTTTGTTTTTGTTCCGGGCCTTGCCTACGGTGCACAGCTGGCCATCGGTGCGCTGGGTGTCACGATGATCTACGGCATCCTGCGGTTTTCGAACTTCGCCCACGGCGACACAATGGCCTTTGGCACCGCGATTACGATCCTGTTCACCACGGCCTTTATCGGCATGGGGATCACCTTCGGTCCGCTACCGACCGCCCTGCTCGCCCTGCCCTTTGGGATCGGCGCGACCATCCTGCTGCTCTTGGGCACCGATTGGGCCGTCTACAAATTCTACCGCGAACAAAAGGCGTCGCCAGTGATCCTTGTGATCGTGTCGATGGGTGTGATGTTCGTGATGAACGGCGTCGTCCGTTTCATCATCGGTGTGCGCGATATCCGCTTTGCCGATGGTGAGCGGTTTATCATCACGGCCCGCGAATTCCGCGAGATGACCGGACTGGACGAAGGGTTGGCGATCAAGACGACGCAAGCGATTACGGTCGTCGTGGCCTTCATCGTCATGGCGCTTTTGTTCTGGTTCCTCAACAAAACGCGCACCGGCAAATCCATGCGCGCGTTCTCGGACAACGAAGACCTCGCGCTGCTTTCTGGCATCAACCCCGATTGGGTGGTCAAGGTCACGTGGATGATCGTCGCGGCCCTCGCCACCACCGCGGGCGTCCTCTACGGCCTCGATAAATCCTTCAAGGCGTTCACCTATTTCCAACTGCTGCTACCCATCTTTGCTGCCGCCATCGTCGGTGGTCTTGGCAACCCGTTGGGCGCTATCGCGGGTGGCTTTGTCATCGCCTTCAGCGAAGTCACCATCACCTATGCGTGGAAGAAAGTGCTGGTCTACCTCATGCCGGAAAGTCTGGAGCCTGATGGCCTCGTTCAGCTTCTGTCCACCGACTATAAATTCGCCGTCAGCTTTGCGATCTTGATCATCGTGCTGCTGTTCAAGCCTACCGGCCTATTCAAGGGGCAATCCGTATGAGCACCACAGTCAGAGATACCGCGCTGTTCGGCCTAGTCGCTGTCCTGCTGATCGGGACGGGTATGATCCAAGGTTGGAACTCGGCCTTGCTGATCCTGAACATGGGGTTGATTTCGGCCATCATGGCGCTGGGGGTTAACCTGCAATGGGGTTTTGCAGGGCTGTTTAACATCGGGGTCATGGGCTTTGTGGCCTTGGGGGGACTGGCCGCCGTGCTGGTTTCAACCGAACCTGTGCCAGAGGCATGGCAAGCTGGCGGCCTGCGCATCATGGCAGGCCTTGTGCTGGGCGCATTGACGGTCGTTGCGGCCGTCCAAGCGCAAAAGCGGCTTGAGGGTCGGACCAAGACAATCGCCACATTGGTGATCCTTGTTGGGGGCTTCTTTCTGTACCGCGCCGTGTTTGATCCCGGCAAAGTCGCGGTTGAGGCGGTGAACCCCGCCGTCAGCGGCAACTTGGGCGGTCTGAACCTGCCGATCCTGCTCAGCTGGCCTGTGGGTGGCCTGCTGGCTGCCGGGGCAGCTTGGGTCATCGGCAAGACCGCGCTTGGCCTGCGGTCTGACTATCTGGCCATTGCCACGCTGGGTATTGCCGAAATCATTATCGCTGTTTTGAAAAACGAAGACTGGCTGGCGCGCGGCGTCAAAAACGTCATCGGCCTTGATCGCCCTGTCCCGTATGAGATTGACCTTCAACAAGACCCCGGTTTCGTGGAACGCGCGGCAAGTTTGGGACTGGACCCCGTTACAGCCTCAACACTCTACACCAAAATGGGTTATGCGATCCTGTTCACAATCGTGCTGCTGATCTTGCTTTGGCTGGCCCAAAAAGCGCTGCAAAGCCCTTGGGGTCGGATGATGCGTGCGATCCGCGATAATGAAACTGCGGCTGAGGCAATGGGCAAGGACGTCAAAGGACGGCACCTGCAAATCTTCATCCTCGGCTCTGCTATCTGCGGCATTGCGGGTGCAATGATGACCACGCTGGACGGGCAATTGACCCCCGGCACCTATCAGCCGCTGCGGTTTACGTTCCTTATCTGGGTGATGGTGATTGTCGGTGGATCAGGCAACAACTTTGGTGCGGTGCTGGGTGGCATGCTGATTTGGTGGCTTTGGGTGCAGGTTGAACCGCTTGGCCTTGGGCTGATGAACATCCTGAGCATGGGGTTAGAAGATGGCAGCGCGCTGAAAGATCGGATGATCGATTCTGCAGCACATATGCGGTTGTTGACAATGGGCGTGGTCTTGCTGCTCGTGCTGCGCTTCAGCCCGCGCGGGCTAATACCTGAACGCTAGCTTGTCCTTACTGTCTGCCCTGCTAAAACGGGGCAGACCCAACATCCCGAGGACCCTATGGCGCTGATCTTTCGCTGGCTTATCCGGCTTGCCTCTGGCTTGATTGTGCTTTGCGTGGCAGCGATTGCGCTGGCCTATTACTTTGCCTCGCGGTCCCTGCCCGACTATAGCGCCGATAGCGAGGTCGCGGGCATTACCGCACCGGTCGAGATCGTGCGCGACAACGCCAACGTTCCGCATATTTTCGGAGACACCAACAACGACGTCTATTTCGCGCTTGGCTATGCCCATGCCCAAGACCGGTTGTGGCAAATGACGATGTTGCGGCGCACAGCCCAAGGGCGGCTGTCAGAGCTGTTCGGCGAACGCACTGTTGGCATTGACGAACTGATGCGCAGGTTGGACATCTACACACTATCTGTCTCCTCGCAAAACGCGCAAACCGAAGAGGCTAAGGGCTATCTATCCGCCTATGCACGTGGTGTGAACGCATGGTTGGCAGAAGTGAACAAAGGCGCGTTGGGACGCGGCGCGCCGGAAATGTGGCTGTTCAACCATCCTATCGCGCCGTGGCAGGCAGCCGACTCCATAGCCATCCTGAAACTGATGGCGCTGGATCTGACCAGCGGCCTTGAAAGCGAAGTGCTGCGGGCACGTACATCGCTTCTGCTGGAAAATGATCGGCTGCAAGACATCTTGCCAGATGATCCAACCACGGGCGTGGCAGCATTGCCCGAATATGCAAGCCTGGTGCCCGGCGTTCCGGAGTATACCCCCAACATGCGGCTTGCCTATGATCCGCTATCGCCTGTCAAGCCGGCCGCGCTTGCGGGTGCCTCGAACGCATGGGCGGCAAGTGCGACACGTTCGGCCACAGGATCCACGCTGTTGGCCAATGATCCGCATCTGGGACTGACGGCCCCGTCGATCTGGTATCTTGCACGACTTGAGCTGGACAGCGGCGGCATCATCGGCGGCACGATCCCCGGCATGCCTGTGGTGCTGACAGGACGCAGTGACGCGGTCGGTTGGGGGCTGACCAGCGCCTATGTTGATGATCAGGACATCATGATCGAAGAGGTCAACCCCGACGACACCGCGCAATACCGCAGCCCAAACGGCTGGGCCCCTTTCACAACCCGCGACAGTATCATCAACGTCAAAGATGGGTCAGCCGTGACCCTGCGCCTGCGCTGGACGGCCAACGGCCCGGTGCTGCCGCGCGGGCAATATGACCTTGGCACGATCACACCGCCGGGCCATGTGACGGCACTGTCTTGGACGGCCCTGTCGGATCGCGACACATCCATGTCGGCGGCCTTCTCAATCACCCACAGCCGCAGCGTGGAAGAGGCCATCACGGCAGGGCAGGATTTCATCGCACCCGCTCTGAACCTGACCCTTGCCGACAGCAACAGGATCGCGATGAAAACGATCGGCGCATTGCCCGCACGCGACGCCAATCACCAAAGCCAGGGCCGCCTGCCCGCCTTTGGCTACCTGCCGGAAAACCGCTGGCAAGGCCGCTTTCCTTATGCGGAAAATCCCGAATTCCTTGATCCGCCCGGAGGCATCATCGGCAATACGAACAATAAAACAGTCGACCGACCCTTTCCGCGCCACGTCAGCTACAACTGGGGTGACACCCAAAGGATCAACCGCTGGCGGCGTCTGATGCAAGCGCGCGAGGTGCACACCCGCGACAGCTTTATCGAAGCCCAGCAGGACACGGTCAGCTTTGCCGCCCGTACCCTGTCGACGCTGATGGGGGCTGATCTGTGGTTCACCGGCGATGCCGCACCTGACGGGACCCCTCAGCGTCGGCGTCAGATCGCGCTGAACCTGCTGTCGGCATGGAACGGCGAAATGAACGAACACCTACCCGAACCGCTGATCTATTCGGCCTGGGCCCGCGCGTTCCAGCAACGGCTGATCCGGGATGAGCTGGGGCCCTTGGCCGCCGAGTTTACCCATGTCGATCCGGTTTTCATCGAAAGGGTGTTTCGCGATATAGACGGGGCCAGCGTCTGGTGCGATGTGATCCAGTCCGCCCCTGTCGAAACCTGCACCGACATCGCCCGGCAATCGCTTGACGACGCCCTGCTTTGGATCGCGGAAAACCACGGTGAAGCAGTTGAGGCCGTGCGCTGGGGCGATGCCCATGTCGCGACCCATGATCACCCGGTATTGGGCAACACGCCCATCTTGGAATGGGTGGTCAACATCCGCCAATCCACCAGCGGCGGCGACCATACGCTGCAACGGGCCAAGACATCCGGCATGGACCCCAACCCGTTCCACAACGTCCATGCGGCGGGGTTTCGGGGGGTCTATGACTTTGCAGACCCCGACAGTTCGGTCTTCATCACATCCACCGGACAATCCGGGCACCCGCTTTCACGGCACTATGATAACCTGGGCGAGCTGTGGCGACGGGGCGAGTATATCCCGATGTCGCTTGATCCTGATCTGGCGCGGGCAGCGGCAGTGGGGGTGACGGTGTTGAGGCCGTTAGATCAATGACTGCTTTGAGCCCGAATGTATGTACCGGCTGCTGTTCGCAAGAGTTCAATTGCACGTCTTGAGGAAGCCGCAGAGATGAAGTGAAAATGCCGCTGATGGTGTGAATTTAATGGGTCATGACCCTAAGTGTTTTGCCGTGGCCCTGTTGGGAGTACGCACGCGCCGCTGTCTCATTAGTGACCTGATCTATAATGACCATCTGGGCTCTCAGACTTTGGGTGCGCCTTATTCCGTTCCATGCATTTGAGGTTTACGAACATCGTGTGCGGCTGTGATCAGATCGCAGTCGCTAGTTCCTTTTCATTCCAATCGAAGTCTTTGCCCGAGTTGAGGACGCTCCACGCAATGCGGGCCAGGTTATTTGCCAGTGCCACACCCAGTTTGTTGTGCTGCATGCGTGTTGCGGCTACCGCGCAGGTCATAAACGACCGCTTTGGTTACATGGTCGCACAAATCGTCGATACGAGGCATTTCTATTTGGCTTGTGCAAAAAAGTCATGAGAACACGGTTTCATTTTGGATCAATTTTGTTAGTTGCTTTAAGGCAAAAGGGACAGTTGCCATGACCTCATCTCAAACAGTCGCCGATGATCTTGTCCGTGCTATTGACGCATTCAATGATGCGCCTGCGTTGTCTGACCAGAGCCGTACAATATCCTACGGCAGGCTTGGAGCCTATGTCCAAGATCTTGGACAGCATTTAGAGACACCGCAGATCGTGGGTGTTTTTGGATCACCCGGGGTGGCAATGGCCGCAAGCGCCGTGGCCTGTGTCATCCGGGGGCGGCCTTTTGTGCATTTAGATCCTGCTATGCCGCAAATGGTGCTGCACAATATCATTTCCGAATTGCAGGTCAGTCTCGTGGTTGCGTGCCAAGATGTCGCCGCTCGCCATTTACCGGGCGATTGTAAAATCGTCGATGCCAGGGGTCTGTTGCAAGGGGATGCTGCATTTACCGAACCGCTTTGTGCAGCCCATGTGTCCCCTGATGACCCTATCTATCTGGTGGCAACCTCTGGCACGACAGGGCGGCCCAAATGCATTCCCGTGGCCCAGGACGCAGCGTTTCTGTCTTATGAATGGCGCGACGAATTTACGCCCTACCATCGGGACATGCGCGTGGGAATCTATGTTTTCGCGATTTGGGAAATGTTTCGCCCGCTGCGCAAAGGGGCCGAATTGTGGTTTCCTGATGCCAGCACGCTGTTCAGTCCAGGTGAGTTGGCGGATTTTCTGATCGAACACAACGTCGATGAAATGCTGTTTACGCCGTCGTTCTTCAACACGTTTCTCACAGCGCTTGACACACAAAAGGCCGCGCTCCTGCCGCTAAGCCGCGTTGTTCTGAACGGAGAGGTCGTGGGCGACGATCTGATCACGACATCGCTTGCGAAGTTGCCGGGCACTGCATTGTGGAACCTCTATAGCATCTGCGAAACCCACGATGTCTGCATGTCGCAATTAACTGAACCCGCGGGCGATGCCCCTGTATCCGTCGGTGTCCCGATGGAACACTTGCGGGCGATCATTCTGGATGAAACGGATACACCGTGCCCCATCGGCACATCCGGCCAACTGCATTTTGAAGGGCCGAGGATGCTGGGGCGCGGGTATATCAATCGCCCAGAAGAAACGCGTTTACGGTTTCGCGAACTTACCATCGAAGGACGCAAAACACGGCTTTATGATACTGGCGATCAGGCTTGGGTCGATGACACAGGCGCGCTGCATATCGAAGGGCGCATTGCCCATATGCTCAAACTCCGTGGGTTTTCGATCCAAACACGGGAACTGACCGACACCTTGCGCGACAAACTGGCCTTTTCCAGTGCCGCACCTTGGGTGGCGGATGTCGGGACGCGTGGCCAAAGCCTGATCTTCTACTATGCCGCCGATGCCAGTCAGGCACAGGCGAATGCGAATAAATGGGGACTGACTGCGGGCACAAATCGCATACCGCCCGACTTCGCCGCTGAATTGCGCGAGGTGTTGCCTGCTTATTGTGTGCCGTCGTTTTTGGTGCAAATGGATGCGCTGCCCCTGCATCCTGTCTCTGGCAAGGCAAATATGCGCGCGCTGCCCGTCGTCATAGATGACGCCGAGTTTGAAAATGCCGCCGAAGACGCCGTGATTGCGACCGCTGCGACCGCGATGGGATGCGTGCCGTCACAGATTGATCCCGCGCTGAGCTTTCATGATCAGGGAGGTGATAGCTTGATGTGCGTCACCCTGATGCTTGAGCTGGAAAAGGCTTACAGACGACCCATCGACTTTGAATTGGCCATGAATGTGCCGTTGCATAGACTTGACCAGTTAATGACCCAAGAAGCCGACACGCCTGCACCCACCGACACCTTTGACCGCCCCGGCATTTTGCTGACCGGAGCGACAGGGTTTCTGGGTGGTCAAGTTCTTGCCCAAGCGGCCCGTGATCTGCCTGAAGGCGAGGTGATCTATTGTCTTGTCCGTGACAAAAACCGGGGCGCGCGTGATCGGCTGGACGAAGTCGCAGTGACCCATGGGATCGCCAGCGATCGTTACGTGATGGTCCCCGGCACCTTGGATGCGCCCGACTTCGGCCTTGATGCGTCCCCGATCAAAGCATTGGCGGCCTCTGTCACACAGGTCATCCATTGTGCCGCGATGGTCAACCTCGCTATTGGGCGCAAAGAAATGCTGGATTGGTCGGCGCGCGGCATGGACACCGTTTTGCAATTCTGTCGCGATGCAAGTGCCGACCTGCGGTTCACCTCGTCCAGTTCGGTTTTTCCGGATCGTGGCGGACCGTGGCCTGAGACACCTGCATCGCCGTGGGACGAGATCACAGGCTATGGTGCCGCGAAAATTGCGGCAGAAACAGCGATCCGCGCCTCGGGCATTCCCGCTGCGATTGTGCGGCTGCCGTCGCTTTATGATCTGGACGCCCCGAACCCGCGTGACATTTATGAAATCATCATGGAGGCCTCTTTGCAGGCCGGTCACATGCCGCAATCGCTGACGTTTCCGATGACCGACGTCACCGCCGCCGCGGCGTTTCTGCTTGGCCCTATCGCGGCAACAGATTGCCCGATTTATAACCTGATGGCAGATACGCTTATCACGCCCAATGACGCAGATGCATTGCCGGTGCGCGATTGGTTGGCCAAAGTCGATCTTGATCCCGGCATCGCAAATGTCATTGCTAGTTTTCCCGAAACCTTGCAGGCCGATGCGTCATTTATTAACACCGCTGCCCGCGATGCTTGGGCCCGCATATCTGATCGCCCCTACAGCGCCATTAGTGACAGCGACATGCTTCTGGCGCGGCGCGGATTGGACTACCAAAGCGCGCCTGCGTTGATTTGAAAGTCTTCCATCGTCAACGCGCGGGCCGCATCACTGACCAAAAACGCAGCCAGTTCTGCGACCTCGGTGGGCTGCACAAGCTGGTTTTGCGGATTTGATTTGGCATACTCGGCGCGCACCGCATCAAGGCTTTGACCTGTCGATGCCATATCCGCGTCAATGAACCGCCGTAGCATTTCGGTTTCTACCCATGTCGGGCTGATTGAAACGCAGGTAATCCCGTGTGCGGCACCCTCAAGGCTGACACATCGGCCCAACCCCAAGAGTCCCGCCTTGGATGTGCAATAGGCCGCGTTATTCGCCATCCCGTTGTGGGCTGCGACAGACGCAATGTTGACGATCCGGCCCCAGCCTGCGCGCTTCATATGTGGCATCACTGCGCGGATGGTGCGAAAGGACCCGCTGAGATTGGTGTCGATATGATCGTCCCAAACCTTGTCGGGATGATCGATGATCGCCGCCTCGTCGTACACACCTGCTGCGTTGATCAAAATGTCAACGCTGCCGTGGGTCGCTGCGACATCGGCCACGAACGCGTCAACACTTTCGCTGGATCGCACATCCAAAGCGGCTGCATGAATGTTCGTGTGATCAGCCCCAAGGATGTCGCGCACATGCGCAGTATCCGCAGCACTACGCGCACCCACAATAACAGTCGTGGCGTCTTTCGCCAGGCGACGTGCAATCGCCAGCCCCATGCCCGAAAGCCCGCCAGTAACGATTGCCGTTCTGTTGCCCTTTGTCATGCCCGTCTGCCTCTTCTCAGATTATCTATGCTAAACCACATAAGCGAAACGCAGGCGGTCTGCATCGAAAATCCAACTTGGGGCAGTCTTCAAATTTGCTTAAGCCGTTTTCACGAAGGAGCCATTAGATTGGGCAAGCCAGAAGGCAGCTTCGTCCGCTCAGCCGACCTTACGATCTACAACCGCCTGAACCGCTCTTTCTGCAGCTTCGTCCAGAACACCGTCAGGTCATAGCCTGTCTCGGTCTGCGCCTCTTCGGTCACGATCCCCGCATCAAAGAGCCACGCGCGTTTGCGTCCTTCTGCGTATTTCAGCGTCAGTTGCTCCTCTGTCCGCGGGTCTTTCAGCTTATCTGGGATCGCGGCCAAGAGCGGCTCCATCCCCTCGCCCGTGATCGCAGAAACCGCAAATAGATCGTCCATGCGGGCCGCCTGTGTGAGCACCGCGTCGCGATCGTCGCCTTCTAACAGGTCCGTTTTGTTCCAAACCTCGATAATCGGCGCTTCTTCGGCGACACCAAGGCTGGCTAAGATCGCATGCACATCCTGCGCCTGTTCTTCGGTTTGTGGATGGCTGATGTCGCGCACATGGACGATCAGATCGGCGTCCAGCACCTCTTCCAATGTCGCACGGAAGGCCGCGACCAGTTCGGTTGGCAGATCACTGATAAAACCGACCGTGTCAGACATGATGATTTCATCACCCGTGGGCAGAACGATCTTGCGCATTGTCGGATCGAGGGTCGCGAACAGCATGTCTTTGGCAAAGACCTTTGCGCCCGTCAGGCGGTTAAACAGCGTTGACTTGCCGGCATTCGTGTAGCCCACCAAAGCGACAATCGGGAACGGCACCTTGGCGCGGGACGCGCGGTGCAATTCGCGGGTTTTGACGACCTTTGCCAGTTGTTTACGCAACCGATTGAGTTGTTCGTCAATCGCCCGGCGGTCAGCCTCGATCTGGGTCTCACCCGGGCCACCGACAAAGCCCAATCCACCACGCTGCCGTTCAAGGTGGGTCCAGGCCCGCACCAGCCGGGTGCGCTGATAGGACAGTGCTGCCATCTCAACCTGCAACACACCTTCCGATGTGCGCGCTCGGTCGCTGAAAATCTCTAAAATCAGCCCGGTACGATCCAGCAGTTTTACGCCCCACTCTTTCTCAAGGTTGCGTTGCTGCACGGGAGTGACAGGACCGTCGATCAAAACCAGTTCGACCTCTGCGTCGTGAAACACCTGTTTGAGTTCTGCAATCTTGCCTTTGCCAAACAGTTTGCCGGGATGAATACGCGGCAAACGCACGACATCAGCACCGACAACCTGCAAATCCGGCAAGGCCGCGGCCAAGGCCACGCCTTCTTCCAATGCAGGCTCTGCCGCACGGCGTCCATAGTCAGACTTCAGATCAGGGTGCAGCACCCAGGCCCGCGTAATGGGGCGGTCGTGTTCAAGCAATACTACTCTTCGCCTTCATAAAGGCTGATGGGCTGTGCTGGCATGATGGTTGAGATCGCGCTTTTGTACACAAGCTGCGATTGACCATCACGGCGCAAAAGCACGCAGAAGCTGTCAAACCAGGTGATCACACCTTGCAGCTTCACACCATTTACCAAGAAAATCGTCACCGGAACTTTTGTCTTACGGACATGATTGAGAAATGCATCTTGCAAATTTGCTTTATCGGCGGCCATTGCGACACCCTTTTTCTTGTTCTTACGGCCGCAGTCCGGCCCCCCAGAGTTATTGTGAAACAGTATGTCGTGGGTGATCAGGACTTTCCACCCCAAAAACACAATTCAAATGAGGTGCTTAGCGCTGCCAGATTTCCGGATTGAAGAGCGCGATAATCGCCAGTGTTTCAAGCCGCCCCAACACCATTGCAAAGGCTAAAATGACCTTGGCGGCATCTGGAATCCCTGAATAGGCAATCGGCGTTTCTGCCGCTACCGCTGCCAACGGCCCAGTTGTTGAAAGCGCTGATACCGCCAATACCATCGAGGTTTCGAACTGTACGCCGGTCAGGGACAGCATCAACATGACAGCGGCAATGCTGAGAGCGAACAGCATGAAAAACACCCAAGAGATATAGGCCCCCTGCTTACGGATCCGCCGCGCATCCTTGCCCCCGCCACCAATTGAGGACGGATGCAGCAGACGTTCCTGCTCGCGTTCGCCGTGCCGATAGAGCGCGTAGATACGCAACAGCTTCACCCCGCCTGCCGTGGTGGCAACGCCGCCGCCGATGAGGGCCATGCCAATCAGGAAAAGGCCCGGTGTGGTCAGCCCAGACCATTCCGCAGCACCATCCCAAAAATGGGACTCGAACCCTGTGGTCGTCAGAAAAGATGTCACCGTGAACAGCGCGCCCCACAAGGCTGCCGCACTTTCTTGCAGGTTTGCAGGTTCGACCCCGTCGGCAGCACCGATAAAGTGGCGCAGGAAAAGCGCTGATGTCACGGTTCCAATAAGGACCAGTGCAGTGATGAATTCAGGGTCGCGGCGCAATCCTTGGTCGCGTTCACCAATCAAACCACGGCTGAAGGTCAACCGTGACAGGGCAAAGACGAAGAAACAAAAAATCAGCACCTCACCCCAGAACCGCGAAGCGGCAAAATATAGCCCGCCAATCGGTGAAATGCCCGATGTCGACAACGTGGACATCGCATGAACCAGCGCGATGTAGGGAAATTCGCCTGCAATCACGAGGCCGATCCACAACAGCCCCGTAAGCCCAACATAAATCGGCGTGAGTGTCAGCGTGTAGCGCACCAAACGCTCGGACGGATCGGCAATATGCGCGATCTGAGAAAACCGACCTGCCGCCCCTTTGCCTGCATTGCCGGTCGCGCGCACCTCAAATCCGCCAAGGTTCATCGGCGCAAAGATCGACACCGCCGTCACCCAAACCAGCAGTCCGCCCAGCCACCCTACAAGCCCGCGCCAAAGGTGCTGCGACGGGGTTAATCGCCCTGCCGTGTCATAGACCGTAGCCCCTGTGGTGGTGAAACTGGACACCATTTCAAACCAGGCGTTCAGGAACGTCGTGTTACCAACCGCCGCATGAAACGGGATTGCGAACATGATGGGCAAAGCACTGAAGGCCGCCAATAGTGCCACCAACTGGCTGCGCGCGACACTGCGAGGTTCATACCCTGCGGTTGCCAAGCCAATCATCAACGTCAGGATCGAAAACAGGATGAATCCGTAAAAGAAGACCCGCATTGTCATGAAATCCTCCATGACCGCCGCATGCGTCGCAGGCACGATCATCGCAATCGCGCCCAGACCCATCAGGATCACAAAGAATGGCAGGCGGACGATCCAACCCATCAGAAGAAGTCTATCGAGACCTGCAATAGGCGTTCCACTTCGGGCACGTCATCGGACATTGCAAAGATTGCAATCACATTGCCCTCCTCGATACGCGTCTCACCTGTTGGGCGCACGATTTTGCCCTGCTGCATGACCGCGCCGATCAAAACGCCTTCGGGGAAATCGATGTCTTTCACTTTCTGGCCTGCGATCGGCGAAGTGCCCAGCACCTGCGCTTCGATGACTTCGGCCTCAGCGTCGCCAATCGAATAGACACCACGGACCCGGCCATGCCGGATATGGCGCAGGATCGAACTGACGGTTGTTGCACGCGGGTTGATGTAGGCATCAATATTCAGCGGGCCCATCAGGGGGATCAACGTGGGATCGTTGATCAAAGAAATCGCCATCGGACAGCCCATTTCCTTGGCGCGGACCGCGGCCAGCAAATTCGTCTTGTCGTCGTCGGTGACGACCAGAACCGCATCTGCTGTCGCGATATTCGCCTCTTCAAGCAGCGCGCTGTCCAGACCGTCGCCATTCAGCACAATCGTACGGTCAAGCGCATCAGCCGCACGTTCGGCGCATTCACGGCGGTTTTCGATCATCTTGACGCGCACGCGTTCTGTGCGCGCCTCCAACGCCTGTGCCACGCCAAGGCCGACATTGCCGCCACCAATGATAACAATACGTTCTTGTTTTGATTGCGTTTTACCGAAAATCTCCAACGTGCGCGTCATATCTTGATTATCGGTAAAGATGTAACATTCGTCCTGCGGGAAAATTTGGTCGCCGGCAGAAGGCACAAAAAGCGCGCCTTCCCGGCGGATACCAACGACAACCGCGCGCAGGGTCGAAAAGAGGTCCGTCAGTTGGCGCAGCGGCGTGTTGATCACTGGGCAGTGTTCATCAATGGTGATGCCCAAAAGCTGCGCACGCCCCTCCAGAAAACTCTCTGTGTCAAAAGCCGCCGGGGCCGCAAGCCGTTGCAAAGCTGCCTCTGCCACCTCGCGCTCGGGCGAAATCACGACGTCAATCGGCAAATGATTGCGGCGATACAGGTCCGCATATGCCGGATCGAGATAGTTCTGCGCCCGAAGACGCGCGATCTTGCGTTGAACTGAAAAAACCGAATGTGCCACCTGGCAGGTGACCATATTGACCTCGTCCGAGTAGGTCGCAGCGATGACCATATCGGCATCTGACGCCCCGGCGCGGTCCAGCACATCGGGATAGCTGGCATTGCCGGCAACCCCCTGAACATCCAGTGTGTCCGTTGCGCGGCGCACCAGTTCAGGGTTGTTGTCAACGACGGTCACATCGTTGTTTTCGCCCGACAAATGGCGGGCGATTTGCCAACCAACCTGCCCTGCGCCACAGATAATGACCTTCATTCGACGTCGTCCTCGACATAAGCGACACGTCCGCCTGCCTTATTGGTGGTGACGACCCCCAGTGATTTCAGTTTGCGGTGCAAGGCCGAGCGTTCCATGCCCACAAATGATGCCGTCCGGCTGATGTTTCCACCAAAGCGGTTAATCTGGGTCAGCAGATACTCACGTTCAAATAGCTCGCGCGCCTCGCGCAGCGGCAAAGTTGCAAGCCCACCCGCCAAGACGATACGGCCTTCTTCACCGCCACCTTCTTCACTGGTTGGCAGCTCTTTTGCGGTGATATCACCGCTATTTTCGCCAAGAATAAGAACGCGTTCGACAACGTTTTTCAACTGACGCACATTGCCCGGCCACAGCATCGTTTGCAGCAAGGCGCGCGCATCTTCGGCCAGTTTGCGCAACGGCAGACCCTGCGCCTTATTGCAGGCCTCGATGAAGTGCTCTGCCAGCAACGGGATATCCTCGCGCCGCTCTTCCAAAGAAGGCACGGCAATCGGCACAACGTTCAGACGGTGATACAGTTCTTCGCGGAATGTCCCGGCCTCAATCGCGGCGGGCAGGTCACGGTTGGTGCTGGAAATCACGCGCAGATCAACCTGAATTTTGTCACCGCCGCCCACGCGTTGAAACCGTTGTTCAACCAGCACACGCAGGATCTTGGATTGTGTGCCCAGAGGCATATCCGCGATTTCATCGAAATAGACGATCCCGCCATTTGCCTCTTCCAGCAAGCCCGGTTCAACGCCGCGCCCGCTATCTTCGCGGCCAAACAGCACTTCTTCCATGCGGTCAGGCTCAATCGAGGCCGAGTTGACCGTTACAAACGGGGCCGAGGCGCGGTTTGAATTGGCATGAATATAACGCGCAGAGATTTCCTTGCCCGCCCCGGCGGGACCGGTCAGCATGACCCGGCCATTGGATTTCGTGACCTTATCAAGCTGTGATTTCAACATGCGAAAGGCTGCACTGTCGCCCAGCATCTCGGCGCTATGGGTTTCACCACGTTTCAACTCAACATTCTCGCGGCGCAGGCGCGAGGTTTCCATCGCGCGCCGGATAACCACCAGCAATTGGTCAATGTTGAACGGCTTTTCGATGAAATCGTAAGCACCCTGCTTGATCGCGGCGACGGCAATTTCAATGTTGCCGTGGCCCGAGATAATGACAATCGGCACATCAGGGTGATCGCGCTTCACGGATTTGAGGATATCAATCCCGTCCATATTGCTGTCTTTCAGCCAAATATCCAGGATCATCAGCGCGGGCTGCTCTGCCGCGATCTGCGCCATGCATTCGTCAGATGTGCCGGCAAGCCGGGTCGTAAACCCTTCATCTATCAGGATTTCCGAGATGAGTTCGCGGATGTCGCGTTCATCGTCTGTGATCAGAATATCGCCCATGTGTTACCTCATGCTGGAATTTTTGGTGCCCGGGCGGCTTGCGTCGCGGCAGGCAATTGGATGATGGCGCAGGCCCCGGCGTGGTCGTAGCCTGCGAAAGGGGCGGCATCGGTCAGGATGAGCGTACCGCCGTGTTCTTCGACAATTTTCTTGACGATGGGCAGGCCAAGGCCGGTCCCTTCGCCACGTGTTGTGACATACGGCTCAAACAACCGCGCGCGGTCCTCAGGCAAGCCAATCCCATTGTCCGAGATTTTAATCGTCACGCTTTGTGGATCATAAGACAGACGCAGTTGGATTTCGGGCCGGTAACCCTCTGGCGCGTGACGTTTGATATAGGTTTCCGTCGCCTCGCCCGCGTTCTTTAACAGATTGGTCAAAGCCTGCCCAATCATCGTGTCATCCATATCCACCAACACGGCTTCATCAGGGATGCTAGCGGCGAAATGCACCTCGGGCTGACCGACGATCTGCAATGACAGCGCGTCATGCACCAGTTGCGTCAGATCATTCAGGTGCAGCTCTGGTTCGGGCATCCGCGCGAACTTGGAAAACTCATCAACAATGCGGCGTAAGTCATTGGTTTGACGTACAATAACATCCGTCATCTGTTCAAGCTTATCAGAGTCATGCCCCACCTGAGAGTGAAACTTGCGCTTGATCCTTTCTGCCGACAATTGGATCGGGGTCAGCGGGTTCTTGATCTCATGCGCGATCCGGCGCGCCACATCACCCCATGCGGCCATCCGTTGCGCGCTGACCAGATCGGTCACATCATCAAAGGCGACAACATAGCCTTCCAGCGTCCCATCCACGTTGCGGCGTTGCGCCATACGCACCAGCAAACTTTCCTGCTGGCCTTTGCGGATCAGATTAATCTGTTCCTGCACACTTTCATTGTCAGATTCGCAGACCTTACCAAAGAGATCTGCAAACTCTGGGATTGCGACCGAAATAGCGGTTTCTTCGGGGTGTGCGCCGACAGACAGCAAACCACGGGCTGATGGGTTCACAAAGGTCACGCGCCCCCCGGCATCAAGCCCGACAACGCCCGACGTCACGGAGGAAAGCACAGAGTCAAACAGGCGCCCGCGCCGCTCGGTTGCCTTGTTGGTTTCAATCAGCTGATCACGCTGCCCTTTCAGGCGGCTGGTCATCTGGTTAAAGTAATGACCGAGTTGCGAAATCTCATCTTCGCCATCGTCCTCGATCACACGCACATCCAGATCGCCAGAGCCGACACGCTGCGAGGCCGAAACCAAGCGCCCCACGGGGCGCGACAGCCGTTCAGCAAACCATAACCCGCCCCAGATGGCACCAAGGATCAAGACAACCGCAAAGCCAAGGTAAAGCAGGCCAAATTGAAACAGAAGTTGCCCGCGTTCATTTTGCAACTCCTCATACTGCGCCACTGTTTCGGTGGTGTCATCCAACAAAGACAACACGTTACCATCCACCGGACGCGTCACATAAAGGTAACGATCCCGAAACGCCGTCAAAGGGATCAGTGCGCGAAATTCGTTGTTGGCAAAGTCCTGAATGATCGCCAGACCGTTTTGTTCCGCCCGCGTGAAATCCGCGGGCGACGGTCGTTCATATCCAAATTCATATGACCTGAGCCCGCGGGCCGCAATCGTTCCCAACCCGTCGATCACAAAGGCCTCGGTCAGGCCGCGTTCAATCCGCGCCTGCACGCCGCCCAACACCCGGCGCAACTCACCATCATCCATGAACAGATTGGCCTGCCGTTGCCGGTTCAAAAAGCTGGCCAAACTGCGCCCGTCGCGCGTCAGTTCGCGCCGGTGTTCCTCTTCATAGGCCTGTGCTGTCGTCAGTGAGGTCCGCAGAACATTCCCTACCGGTTCTGAAAACAAACCATCCAGTGCGATTGAGATCAGCGTGACCGAGAACACTGCGACCAGAACGATTGGCACCAAGGCTGATAGTGCAAAAACACCCGTCAGGCGCAGGCTAAGCTGTGATCCGGCAGATTTGGCCCGGCGCGCTGAGACCATTCGCGCCACAAGCCGCATCACCAACGCCGCCACGATCAGGACATAGATCAGGTCCATCAGCAGAACCAAACGCAGTGATGTCGATGATGCGCCCCGATCCAACGGACCGACCACGATATAAGTCAGCAACGCCAGCACAGGTGCGGCCAACACAAGGCCCATCGTGAACGCACTTTGCACATGCCGCTGGCGAAACCAGCGGTTCAATCGCGTTACATCTAGTCCCATGAGGGTACGCCGCACGCGCAAAGCCCTGTTATTGTGGTGAGGTTGCCCTCACGATACCGCCAATCGCTGTGGTTTTTCTGCTACGCTGACGTAGCAGTGCCACGGTTCTGTTGCGGTTTTACATCAACTTACGGCGGCGTGTCACGCGGATATCGAGGTCTGTGATCTTCTTGCGCAGCGTATTGCGATTTATCCCAAGTAAATCAGCGCATTTCGCCTGATTTCCACCTGTCGCATCCAGTGCAATTTCGATCAATGGGCCCTCAACCTCTTTGAGGATTCGATTATAGAGGCCCGGCGGTGGCAAAACACCCCCGTGCAGATCAAAGTAACGGCGCAGGTGCTTGCCAACGCTGGCGCTGAGTTTTTCGCCCTCGCCACCGGATCGCAAAGGCTCAATCGCGGGCTGATTGCCCAGCACCATTTCGACCTCAGGTCGCGTGATTTCTTCTTCCGCGGCGGTAAAGACCAGACGACGCACCGCATTTTCCAACTGCCGCACGTTGCCCGGCCAGCTGTAGGCACGCACCAGATCAAGGGCCGCATCACCAAAGCGGCGCAATGGTGCGCCCTCTCGTTCGGCCCGCGCCAGGAAGTGCGCGGCCAACAGCGGAATATCATCGACGCGTTCGCGCAAAGACGGCACATCAACCGTCACGCCGCCCAGCCGGTAAAACAGATCTTCGCGGAACTCACCGTCTTCCATCCGCGCCATCAGATCAGATTGTGACGTCGCCATGATGCGCGGCGCATTGTCACCAAGACTATCAAGCATCCGCACGATCCGCGCCTGCGCCTGCTCGGACAGATCACTGACCTCATCAAACAGGATCGACCCGCCCTTGGCACGGCTTAGCACGGTTGAGGGTCCGTCCATCCCTTCCAGATCGGGCGCTGAAACCACGATAAACGGCAAACTGCGCCGATCCGAAAAGTCATGGACAGCGCGTGCGATCAGCGATTTGCCTGTGCCGCTTTCACCCGTGATCAATACCGGCAATTGCGTATTCATGACCCGCGCAACCAAACGATAGAGTGATTGCATCACAGGGGTGCGCCCGACAAGCGGCAGATCACCACCCTGCTCTGTCGCATTGATATCCGGGGTCCGTGTGACCGGTGCCCGGCGTTTCACCTCAAGCGCGCGCGCCGCACGTTTCATCAGATCAGGTAAATCAAATGGCTTGGGAAGGTAGTCGTACGCGTCGGCTTCTGCGGCCTGAATGGCCGTCATGATCGTGTTTTGCGCGGAAATCACGATCACAGGCAAACCGGGGCGCGCCTCGGCGATGCTTGGCAACTGTTCAAGCCCGTTCCCGTCCGGCATAACCACATCAGAGATAACAAGATCGCCCTTGCCCTCATCCACCCAACGCATCAGCGTCACAAGCGAAGATGTGGCATGCACCTTGCACCCGGCACGGGTCAGCGCCTGGGTCAATACCGTTCGGATCGTGCGGTCATCATCGGCAACAAGTACGGTCCCGTCCATCAATCTTCTCCTGTTTCATAGTCTTTCGGCACGACCGGCAGTGACAGTCGAAACACCGTGCGTCCCGGTACACTGTCCACTGATATCCAGCCCCCGGCATCGCCGATCAGCTTGGACACCAAGGCCAATCCGAGCCCGGTGCCATTTTCCTTGCCTGACACGAAGGGTTCGAAAATGTCGTCTGCGATCTCGCGCGGCAGGCCGGGACCATCATCAATAATCTCAACCTGCAAAGGCAGACGCGCATGCGTTCCGTCCGAGCGATGAACCCTGAGAGACGTGTCATAGAACGTGTGCAAGCGGATTGTTCCAGCATCTTTGCTGGCCTCGGACGCATTCTTCAAAAGGTTGAGGAACACCTGCAATAGCTGATCACCGTCTGCCAGCGTTTGCGGCAAGGACGGATCATAGTCTTCGACAAACAGCATATGCGCACCAAAGCCCACGGCCGCAGATTGGCGCGCGCGGTCAAGGATATCGTGGATATTGACCGGCTTCAGCACTGGTTTGCGCAGATTGCCGAATTGCTCGACCTGCTCAAGCAGTTTGACGATCCGGCGGCTTTCCTCGACGATCAAATCAGTCATTTCCTGATCATCCGGGCTTAGCCCCATCGACAACAATTGGGCCGCCCCTGTAATCCCCGCCAGCGGGTTCTTGATCTCATGCGCCAGCATTTCGGCCATGCCGATCGCGGACTTCGCGGCTTTGCCTGACGAGTGGTTCTGGTTGATCCGGCTTGCAATCTCGCGCGGGCTGATCATCACGATCATCGTGTCATCTGTGCCCTGCAACGGCGCAAACTGGATGTTGCACAACATCGGCGCGCGTTCACCGCTGCCGACATCGACGTCATTCACGAAAAGCGACGTGCGGTTTTCACGCGCGCGGCTGAACGGCGCCTCCAACGGCGCATCAATCATAACCTTTTCCCACAGCTTTTCGCCGACCAACGCCTTGGACGACAGGTTCAGAAAGCTCTCTGCCGCCGGATTGCTCATGGTGATGACGTCGTCGCCGTCCAGCATCAGGGACGGCACCGGCAAGGATGACCAAAGCGCCTGTCCCAAAATCATGCCGCCACCTGCATGTTCAAAGCGTCAGGCAGGTCCCGCAGAACGTCCCGCGGGTTGGCGTGTGTCAGGATCGCTTTGCGCAGTGCAGGCCCTGTGCCCGCATCATCCATGTACCAACCCAGATGCTTGCGCGACACTTTGCGGCCCAATTCGGCCCCGTAAAAAGACAGCATCGCCTCATAATGGAGGCAAACCATGTCGATAAGTCCTGCCCCTTGCGGGATCATCGGGGCGGCGGTGCCATGCAATGCCGCTGACACCTGCGCCAGCACCCAAGGCCGCCCTTGCGCGCCGCGACCGATCATAACGCCATCAGCGCCTGACAGTGCCAAGGCCTGCCGCGCCGTTTTTGCATCCACGATGTCGCCATTCGCGATGACGGGTATGGTCACCGCATCCTTGATCCGATGGATCGCGGCCCAATCAGCCGAACCTTTGTAGAACTGACAACGGGTGCGTCCGTGGATCGTGACCAGCTTGATACCCGCATCCTCAGCCCGTTTCGCCACATCCGCAGCGTTTAGGCTGTCATCATCCCAACCAAGCCGTGTTTTCAGCGTCACTGGCACATCAACGGCATCAACAACCGCTTCAATCAGGCTTAGCGCGTGATCAGGCGTGCGCAACAAAGCAGAGCCGGAATAGCCGTTCGTCACCTTCTTGGCAGGGCAGCCCATATTGATGTCGATGATCGCGGCACCGTTGCCGGCAGCCATGCGCGCGGCCTCTGCCATCCAATAGGCCTCGCGTCCGGCGATCTGCACCGCTGTCCCGGCCTGATCATAGCCAAGTTCGGCCCGTTCGCGCACGCCCGGTTTGGCTTGCACCATTTCCTGACTTGCGACCATTTCGCTGACAACCCAGCCCGCGCCAAACGACGCCACCAACTGCCGAAACGGCAGGTCTGTGATGCCGGCCAAAGGGGCAAGTGCGACCGGTGGCGTCAAAACCACATCGTCAAGAACCAAGGATTCGGTTTGTGCCAAAGGAATAATCGTTCGCTTAACTGTTATGCGCTCTCAATGATTTAGGGCCAAACCATCCCTGTCTCAACGAAACACCGGGGTTTCACTCCCGATTAATCAGCATTTGCCTAATTATTGTGCAGTATGCCCGATAAACTGACGAATTGCGTCGCGCCGCGCGGCACCCTACACCTGTGACAAATGACAACGGACCCGAAATGACAACAGCGGCGATCATTGTCGCCGCCGGGCGTGGAACACGCGCTGGTGGTGATATTCCTAAACAATGGCAAGCACTTGGCGGCTTGCCCGTGGCGGCCCACGCGATGACGCGTTTTGCGGCACACCCTGCAATCACGCAGCTTATTCTGGTACTGCACCCTGATGATATCGAAACCGATCTTTGGCCGCGCGAGCCAGCAGCAACCGTAGTTGCTGGCGGCGCAACCCGCGCGGCATCGGTGCAGGCGGGGCTGAATGCGGTCGCCGACGGGGTCGTCACTGTTCTGATCCACGACGCGGCCCGCCCCTTGGTAAGCACTGCGCTGATTGATCGGGTGCTTGATGCGCTTAAGACGCACACAGGGGCCGCCCCTGCCGTTGCGGTGACCGACACACTTTGGCAAGGAACGGCCGGGACGGTCGGTGGTGTGCAGGATCGTGAGGGCCTTTTTCGCGCCCAAACCCCGCAAGGCTTCCACCTCGCGCCGCTCGTCGCCGCGCATGCAGCCAGCACCGGGCAAGAAACCGATGATGTTGCAGTGGCGCGTGCAGCGGGACTGGACGTTGCTGTCGTGGCGGGCGATGAAGACAATATAAAAATCACGTCGCCCGCGGATTTTGCCCGGGCCGCCAAACTGATGGGACACACAATGGATATCCGCGTAGGCAATGGCTATGATGTGCACCGTTTTGGGCCGGGCGATCATGTGTGGCTTTGCGGCGTGCAAATCCCCCACACAAGCAGCCTGCTGGGGCATTCTGACGCCGATGTCGGTATGCATGCGGTGACGGATGCGATTTATGGCGCGCTGGGCAAAGGCGACATTGGCCAACACTTCCCACCCTCCGATCCTCAGTGGAAAGGGGCAGAAAGCCATATCTTCCTCAAGCATGCGGTGGACCTTGCCCAATCCGAGGGCTTCGGTATCAGCAACGTCGACTGCACGCTGGTTTGCGAGCACCCCAAGATCGGCCCGCATCAGGACGCCATGAAAGCCGTGATGGGCGCGTATATGGGCCTTGAAAGCGACCGAATTAGCGTCAAAGCGACGACGTCTGAAAAACTGGGCTTTACCGGCCGCGAAGAAGGCATTGCCTCTCTCGCCACAGTGACGTTGATCAAAGCATGACGCATCTGATCGCCACCTTCTTTTACGTGGGCCACATAAGGCCGGCCCCCGGCACATGGGGGTCACTGGCCGCCCTGCCCGCCGGTTGGCTGGTTTACACGCTCTTTGGCCCTTGGGGGCTCATCGGTGGGATCGTCTTGTCCTACGCTTTCGGCGTCTGGGCGACGGGTATCGAAACCAAAGGCAAGGACAATCACGACCCCTCAGAGATCGTGATTGATGAGGTCTGCGGCCAGTGGATCGCGCTATTACCGCTCGCTTTCGGCGCCGCCCGGCAGGATGTTGATATCCTCGCTCTTTGGCCCGGCTGGATCGCCGCCTTCGCCTTGTTCCGGCTTTTTGATATCACCAAATGGGGGCCGGTTGGTTGGGCAGACCGGCTGCATGGACCCACAGGTGTGATGCTGGATGATGTCATCGCGGGGGTCTTTGCAGCCATCGGCGTTGCCCTGCTCGCCGTACTGTATCACATCGTGCTGATATGAATGCAAAAACCCTTCTGAATAAGGCGAAAGCTAAGGCCGTCATGCTTGCTACCGCAGAAAGCTGCACCGGCGGCATGCTTAGCGCTGCAATCACCGATGTGCCGGGAAGTTCCGCGATCTTTGACCGAGCATTCGTGACTTACACCAATGCCGCCAAAATGCAGATGCTGGGCGTTCAGTCGACCACGCTTGATGCTTATGGTGCGGTATCCGAACAGGTCGCGGCAGAAATGGCGGCAGGCGCGCTGCGCAACTCCGACGCTGACATCGCTGTGGCCATCACCGGCATCGCTGGGCCAGGCGGGTCAGACCATAAGCCCGAAGGTCGGGTGTGTTTTGGCCTTGCAACAGGCGCAACTGTCACCACGGAAACGGTCGAGTTCGGGGCGCTGGGCCGTGATGCGGTACGCGCTGCGGCGCGGGATCATGGGCTTGCGCTATTTTTGAAAGCCGTCGATTCAATGACGCGCAATTCGTAGACATCTACGGTATTTTTCGCTGAATTATTAAGCACATCGCAAATCGCCCTCATTTTCAGCCATCCCTGTTGCGTTTGCACATTTAACAAGCAGCCCAAATCCGCCCTAACGCCCTTCACAAAAAGACCTGAAGGAGGGGACAATGAACGGAGCGGATACTGCGTGGATCATCGTGGCCACGGCGCTTGTTTTATTCATGACACTGCCGGGACTGGCGCTGTTTTACGGCGGGTTGGTGCGCGCACGCAACGTGCTGAGCGTGTTCATGCACTGCTACGCCATCGCCTGTTTGATGAGCCTGCTGTGGTTTGCCTTTGGCTATTCCATCGCATTTGGGTCCGGGACCAGCGGGTATTGGGGCGGCTTGGACAAGATGTTTCTGTCGGGGATCACCGCTGACACGCTGTCAGGCACCCTGCCCGAGGTGTTGTTCTTTGCATTCCAGATGACCTTTGCGATCATCACCCCTGCCCTGATCGTCGGTGCTTACGTCGAACGGATCGGGTTTGGCTTTGTGCTGCTGTTCTCTTCTTTGTGGATGCTGCTGTGCTATGCGCCAGTCGTTCACTGGGTATGGGGCGGTGGCATGCTTGCGGATGGCGGTATCTTTGGTGTTGTGGGCGTGCGCGACTTTGCAGGTGGGATCGTTGTGCATGAAACCGCAGGTCTTGCGGCACTCATCCTTGCGATCTTCCTTGGATCGCGTCGCGATCCATCGAAACCACCCCATAACCCCGGCATGGTCATGATTGGTGCCGCAATGCTGTGGGTTGGCTGGTTCGGCTTTAACGGTGGATCACAACTGGCGGCTGATGGCGGGGCGGCAATGGCGATTACGGTCACACATATCTCTGCCGCTGCCGCTTCGCTGACTTGGGCGTTGTGGGAACGCGTGAAGTTCGGCAAAGCATCCCTCGTTGGTATGGTGACAGGCACAATCGCGGGTCTGGCGTCGATCACGCCAGCGTCCGGCTTTGTTGGCCCGGTTGAAGCGCTGATCATCGGCTCTGTCGCGGGCATCCTGTGCCAAGAGGCGGTCAATCTGATCCGCACCACGTTCAAGATTGACGACACATTGGATGTCTTCGCGGTACACGGCGTCGGTGGCATCTTTGGCACCATCATGATCGCCGTCTTCGGGGCGGGCACTTGGGCGGCGCAGTTGGGTGGCCTTGTGATTGTCGGCATCTACACGATTGTTGTCACCATCGCGCTGATCTTTATCTGCAAGGCGGTGACGTCGTTGCGGGTGGATGATGAGACCGAGACCACAGGTTTGGACCTCGCTGTTCATGGTGAACGCGCCTACGAGTTCAACAGCTAAAACCGATGCGCCTTCCCCCGGCAAACCACGCTTCGGGGAAGGCCATATATTATCATCTTGCCTGAAAGACCCCGCCGGAGGCTCCGGCGACAGTGACCGGATGCGGCGTGAATGCTTATGCATAAAGTTCGTTTGCCCGCCGCTCGAACGACCGCACCACCCGCTGCATCGCTTCGTTAAAGAACATCCCCGCAGCCCCTTGCAACAAACGGCTGCGGAATTCGAAATCAACCTCGAATGATACCTCGCATCCGCCTTCCACATCCTTGAAGTTCCATTGGCTTTCCAGATGCCGGATCGGCCCATCCAGATACTCTGTGTCGATCTTCATGGCCTCCGGCCAAAGTGTGACACGGCTGCCAAATTTTTCGCGGAACACTTTGAAGGATATCACCAAATCGGCCAGCATTTCAGCGTGATCACCTTTGTCCGTGACACTGCGCACACGGGCTGCTGCCGTCCACGGTAGAAATTTCGGGTAGTTCGCCACATCTGCCACAAGGTCATACATTTGCTGGGCTGTATAAGGTAGAAACTTGGTCTCAAAATGACTTGGCATACCGGGGCTTTCACGGGTGACTTCGGCACAGGATGTCGTAAACTTGGCGGTGAAAATCAACCCATTTCCCCAAACTGAGGCCCCTATGCCGCACCAAGACTACGTGATCGACGAAATGATCAGCGCCAAAGCCATTGCCGCCCGGATCGAAGATTTGGCAAGAGAGATCCGCACTGAGTTCGCCGATACCGACAAACTTGTCGTTGTTGGCCTGTTGCGCGGATCCTTCGTGTTTATTGCCGATCTGGTGCGTGAACTGGACCTGCCCGTCGAGGTCGATTTTCTTGAGGCGTCATCTTACGGGGACGGCATGGAAAGCACACGAGAAGTGCGCATTCTCAAAGACTTACGCGGCCAGATCGAAGGGCGTGATGTGCTGATTGTCGAAGATATCGTCGATACAGGTCACACCCTTGCCCATGTCACCAAGTTTCTGGGGTCGCGCAAACCTGCACGCATGAAAACCATCGCTTTGCTGGATAAACCTGCGCGGCGCGAAGTGGATTTGAAGGCCGATTGGACCGGCTTTGAAATCCCTGATGAGTTTGTCGTGGGCTACGGGATTGATTTTGCGCAGCGCAACCGGAACCTGGGCTTTATCGGCAAAGTCCGATTTGTTGAAAAGGCATGAACCCGCGCTGGCTTCTCAGGGCAAAGCGATGGGCGCAAAACCCACCCTCACCTGCAAAGATCAGATTTGTGGCGGGCATTTTGCTGGTTTGCCTTGTTTTATTCGGCATTGAACGACTCTGGGGATGGCCAGAGTGGTTGACGCCGAACGATCTGCGGCGCGGACGCTAGGCCAGCCCCAGCTTCTTTTGGCGCGCCGCACGCAGCTGTGCGAAATCATCACCGGCATGGTAAGATGATCGGGTCAACGGTGTCGCCGAGACCATCAGGAAGCCCTTGTTATAGGCCGCCTTTTCATAGGTCTTGAACTCTTCCGGGGTCACAAACCGATCCACCTTATGGTGCTTTGGCGTTGGTTGCAGGTACTGACCAATCGTCAGAAAGTCGATGTCAGCGGCCCGCATGTCTTCCATGACTTGGGTGACGGCCTGTTTGTCCTCGCCCAATCCCACCATGATGCCGGATTTTGTAAACATTGTCGGATCAAGCTCTTTCACTCGCTGCAAAAGACGCAATGAATGGAAGTAACGCGCCCCCGGGCGCACCTCTGGATAAAGGCCCGGTACGGTTTCAAGATTGTGATTGAACACGTCAGGACGGGCTTCAACAACGACCTCTAATACTTTGGGATCACAGCGAATAAAATCAGGTGTCAGGATTTCGATGGTCGTATCGGGCGACTGGCGTCGTACCGCGCGAATGGTCTGGGCAAAGTGCTCTGCCCCGCCATCCTCGATATCATCGCGGTCCACGGATGTGATAACGACATGCTTCAGGCCCAGTTTTTTCACCGCATCCGCCACGCGGCCCGGTTCAAACACATCCAACGCCTCTGGCGGTTTGCCCGTCGCGATGTTGCAGAAGGTGCAGGCCCGCGTGCAAACCTCGCCCATGATCATCATTGTCGCATGGCCTTGTGACCAGCATTCGCCGACGTTGGGACAGCCTGCCTCTTCGCAGACCGTGACCAATTTATTGTCGCGCATGATATCGCGGGTTTTCTTATATCCTTCCGACACCGGCGCTTTTACCCTGATCCAATCCGGTTTCTTCGGCTGGGGTGCATCCGGGCGGCGCTGCTTTTCAGGGTGGCGCTGTGCAGGAATTTTCAGATCGCGTGTGGGCATATCAGGCTCCGGTCTTGTTGCCAGTTACCTAACGTCGCCCCCCGCATTTGTCCAATGTTCTGGGGTTAGCGCATGACGGGACTGCACCCCGTGCATGGCCGCGCGTTTACCCGATCATCGGCCCATAGCGTCCTTGCGTTTCTTCATAGTGGCGTTTGAGCCGCTGCAAGGCGATCCGCAACACGATCTTGCCGGACCGCGCCGACCAGCCCATTTTCTTTTCTGTCTGTTCTAACCCTTCCAGCAAACAGCAGCACCGTAGCACCACATCACCCAAGCCTGGCCCCAGTTCGGCCAAAGCATCCTTTATCCGGCCATGTGCTGCAACGGCCCCTTTGGGTCCGTCTTTCACGGCATCCAGCGTTTCGCCCGCCATGAAACCTTCCCATCCGTCATTGGCGCTCATGCCAACCTCGACCAATTCATAGTCTTCGCGCAAGCGCTCGCCCACGGCGACCAGATCGCGGGGCAGAAACGGTTTGCCATCGCGATCCTTGCGACGGGACAACCCCACCAATGGGCTTTCGGTGGCATAAGCGCGGTAGGTGGGACGATTGCCACCTTCGATTGCGGCAATGTCCCAACCGGCATCACCATCCGCATCAAGGCTGCGCTCGGCAAAGCCGCTGGCCCGGTTTTCGTCCTCGGCCGTCAGGCGGCGCAAGGCTGCGCGGCCAGTATTTGTGATGAAATAGCGTGCAATGCGCCCGTCCGGTTCGGGGCATGTGATCCAGTCTTTCAATGCCATCGCCTGCGCGATCTCGCGTTCCACAACACCGGTGCGCACCTGCTCGCCCTCAGGCGTGACACGCACCACCACGGCTGTTTCCATTTCGCGGGCGACAGCCAACACGGCACCTTGTTCGCATAAACGGCGCAATATCCGCTTTGCTTCCTGGTCAATCCGCGTTTGTGTCAAGCCGGCTGGCTGGTGAATTTCACTCTTTACGCACTGCATATTCATGGTCTTCATATTCCCCTTTTTTAAAATATCGCGCGCAGAGACCTGCGCAGACAACGCCCGCAATGCCGCATCAATCAGCGGATCATCGCGGCGTCCTTCAAAACGACGTACCTGCCGCAGAACCGTTGACGGGTGACAGTCGCTGGCCCGCGCAAGTGCGCGTATCGAAAGGCCAGTTTCTGTGTGAACAAGATAGTGGCGGGCTGCATCCGGAACCCAACGTGGGAGATCAGGCGAAGCAGTTCGCCCTTGTGGTGCTGTCATAGTAACTCATCCTTTTGCCGAAATAACCGAACGCATCAGGCAGCCTTCACATCCCCCCACGACATGACGAAATACTACCGGAGCGTGCATAGTTACTTAGTAGTTAACCGTACAATTTGCCCGTCAACCATTCTTTCCAAAAGATAAACAAGTCTAACCAGAGCGTTCTTATCTCATGGCGATTCCGCAACACCCGTCTGGGTTGTGTCATGTTGTGTCGACTCTTACTGATGTAATGGAACATTGACACATGCTTGATCTACACACGCGTATTGCCACCCTGAGCCGCCCAACCCTGCTGGCCCGCGCCGCCCGTTTTGGCGTTGATGACTATCGCCGCAGCATACATTTGCGGCGCATTCTGCAGTCCGACACCCTGCCCCGGCATGGTCACGCGATCATGCAATTGCTTGATATTGAAGCCGAGATTGACGCCTTGCGCACCGATCAGTCGGCCAACTATCGGCCTGCGCGCCATGTTGACGTTCTGATCGCAATACTGGGTGAGGCGCAGTTGATGCGCGCCACGGCCCCGCAATTGGTATGAGTTTTAGGTGAACGCGTCCGGCATGCTGGCTTTCTTATCGGCCACATAGGCGCGGAGCTTTGCCTCGACCTCCGGGTCAAGCTTGGGCTGCTGGTAGGTCTCCAGCAGCTTTGCCACCCGCGCGGTCGCCAGCGTTTGCGTATCGCGGGCGCCTTCTTCGTCCCAGGTTTCAAACGGTTTGTAATCAAACAAGTCTGACCGCCAGAACGCTGTTTTGAAATTCGCCTGCGTATGTTCGCACCCAAGATAGTGGCCGCCCGGCCCCACCTCTGCGATGGCCTCCATCGCCTGCCCGTTCTCGGACATATCCACGCCGCGCGCAAAGTGGTGCAGCGTGCCCAGCATGTCGGCATCCATGACAAACTTTTCAAAGGATGCAACAAGACCCCCTTCAAGCCAACCACAACTATGCAACATAAAGTTGACACCCGACAGCAGCCCCATGTTCAGGCTGTTGGCCGTCTCATAGGCCGCCTGCGCATCCGGCAGTTTGGACCCGCAGAACGATCCGGCGGACCGATAAGGCAGGTTCAAACGGCGGGCCAGCTGCCCTGCCCCGTAGGTGATATGGCTGGCTTCTGGTGTGCCAAAGGTTGGCGCGCCAGAGTTCATATCGATAGACGTCACAAAGGTGCCCATCACTACCGGTGATCCGGGGCGGATGATCTGGCTATAGGCCACGCCCGCCAACACTTCGGCCAGAACCTGCGTCAGTGTCCCTGCAACAGAAACCGGCGCCATCGCCCCGCCCACGATGAAGGGGCTGATGATCGAGGCTTGGTTATTTTTCGCAAAGACTTCCAACGCGCCCATCATGATGCTGTCGAATGTCAGGGGCGAGTTGATGTTGATCAGCGATGTCATCACGGTGTTGTCCCGCACGAATTCCTTACCGAACAGAATCTCGCACATCTCAATGCTATCCTGCGCGCGGCTGGGTTCGGTAACCGACCCCATAAACGGTTTATCGCTATAGACCATATGGGCCAGCAGCATATCAAGGTGGCGCTTGTTCACTGCCACATCAGTCGGTTCGCAAACCGTGCCGCCGGAGTGGTGTAGCCACTTCGACATATACCCTAGCTTCACGAATTTTTCGAAGTCATCCATCGTCGCATAGCGGCGGCCGCCTACGGCATCACGCACAAACGGGGGCCCATAGACGGGTGCGAGCACAAGGTTCTTGCCACCTACAACCACGTTCCGTTCTGGATTGCGTGCGTGCTGGGTATACTCAGAAGGTGCCGTCGCGCATAGCTTGCGCGCCAAACCACGCGGGATGCGGACACGTTCGCCATCAACCTCGGCACCTGCCGCTTTCCAACGCTCCAGCGCCTCTGGGTTATCGACAAAATTCACGCCGATCTCTGCCAGCACGGTTTCGGCATTCGCCTCGATAACGTCCAGCGCTTCTTCGGTCAGGACTTCATAGTTCGGGATGTTACGCTCTATATACTTGGCCGTCTCGACACTGACCGCCGTCCGCTCGGCCCGGCGCGCTGCACCACCGCCACCGCGCGCGCGGCGTCCTGCTTTGGCTGGTGCATCCGTCATGATCCGTCTCCCTTGAGGTAGCTGACTGCTTGACGTTTATTACAACCCCAACCAGCCGCGCCTTACCAAAGAAGCGGCCCCTGAGACGCGAAAACGACATGTGTCGTCAGTAGACCTTGAAACTGGCGACAAACGGCAAGTGATCGGACACCTCATCCTTGAACCGTTCGCGCCCCATATCCATTGTCCAATGCATTGGGAACAAACGCAAAGAGCCACGCACATAGTCGGTGGCAAAAGTGCGTGACACGGCAAACCCGTCCAGCAGGTTCGCGCGACCTTTATCAAGGATATGGCTAAACCGATCCTGCAAATCCCAAGAGGACACGAAATCCATCAGATCATCGCCGCCAAGATGGTGAAAATTGCTGACATCCTGTCCGGGGATCATGTTGAAATCGCCCATCAACAACAGCGTCTTGCGCTTGAAACCGGGGGTGTTGCGCAGGTTTGTCAGGTAATTCCCAATCGCGATGCACTGCGTGTCGCGCAGCTTTTGTTCCGGCTTATCGCGCCCTGATTTCAGATGAACCCCCAGCAAATGCGCCGAGAACTTGCCCATTTTCACATCAACAGACACGGCACGGCGGCCGGCGGCATAGGCCCCCTCTGATCCCGGCACCAGCGTCGCGTTTTTCACCTCGACGCCTTTCTTGTGAAGGAACCCAATATGCAAATTGCCGGGCTGGGGAATGATTGTTGTATCATAATGCAGCCCATAGGTGCCGATTTCAGCGGCCAACGCATCAATATAACTGACCGGGTTCACTTCAACCAAGGTCACCAATTCTGCATCCAGCAAAGCCAATCCTTCGGCCTGACGCTTCATCCGGTCGATATTTATCCCGCCAAAACCAGCAAGGTTCCAGACAGCCACGCGGGCGAGCGTGTGTTCAAAAATCTGCATTCATAAATCTCCTTAAACAATGAAGACAGCATAACACAGATTTCCACTTTCGAATATCGCGGCCCCTCTTGCACAAATCGGGCCCTGCGATTACCCACGCGGCATGGAAAAAAGCACCCACGAACGCCTGCTCATCATTGATTTCGGCAGCCAGGTCACCCAGTTGATCGCCCGCCGCCTGCGCGAACTCAGCGTCTATTGCGAAATTCATCCCTATCAGAACGTCGATGACGCGTTTTTAGTCGATTTCGCGCCCAAGGCGGTAATCCTGTCCGGTGGCCCCGATAGCGTCACCCGCATTGGATCACCCCGTGCACCGCAGTCCGTTTTCGACCTTGGCGTTCCCGTGCTGGGCATTTGTTACGGCCAGCAGACGATGATGGAGCAGTTGGGCGGCAAAGTGACCACCGGACATGGCACAGCCGAGTTTGGCCGCGCCTTCGTCACGCCAAATGGAAAGCTGTCGTTGCTTGACGGCTGGTTCGCGACCGATAAAGAGCAGGTCTGGATGAGCCATGGCGACCATGTCTCTGAAATCGCTCCGGGTTTTGAGGTATATGGCACGTCACCCAACGCGCCTTATGCCATCACTGCGGACGTCGCGCGTAACTTCTATGCCGTGCAATTCCACCCCGAGGTGCACCACACGCCCAACGGTGCGAAACTTTATGAGAACTTCGTGCGTATCGCTGGTTTCACCGGTGATTGGACGATGGGTGCCTACCGCGAGCAGGCCATTGAGGCGATCAAAGAACAGGTGGGCAATGCCCATGTGATTTGCGCCCTCTCTGGCGGTGTTGATTCCTCTGTCGCCGCAGCTCTGCTGCATGAAGCTATCGGTGACCAGCTGACTTGCGTTTTCGTCGACCACGGTTTGCTGCGCCTGAACGAGGCCGAAGAGGTCGTTGGCATGTTCCGCGATCACATGAACCTCAAGGTGATCCACGCCGACGAAAGCGAGTTGTTCCTGGGCGAGCTTGAGGGCCAATCCGACCCCGAAACCAAGCGCAAGATCATCGGTAGACTGTTCATCGACGTGTTCCAGAAATACGCCGACCAGATCGAAGATGCCGCATTCCTTGCGCAAGGCACGCTTTACCCCGATGTCATTGAAAGCGTGAGCTTTTCCGGCGGTCCTTCCGTGACCATCAAAAGCCACCACAACGTCGGTGGCCTGCCTGAAAAGATGGGCCTGAAACTGGTCGAACCGCTGCGCGAGTTGTTTAAAGACGAAGTGCGCGCCTTGGGTGTCGAACTGGGCTTGCCCAAATCCTTTATTGGACGCCACCCTTTCCCTGGTCCCGGCCTAGCCATTCGCTGCCCCGGAGAGATCACGCGCGAGAAACTGGAAATTCTGCGTAAAGCGGACGCTGTCTATATCGACCAGATCCGCAAGCACGGGCTTTATGATGACATCTGGCAAGCGTTCTGTGCGATCCTGCCGGTACGCACCGTTGGGGTGATGGGCGATGGGCGGACTTATGACTTTGCCTGCGCATTGCGTGCTGTGACATCGGTTGATGGGATGACGGCGGATTACTATCCGTTCAGCCACGAGTTCCTTGGCGAAACTGCGACGCGGATCATCAACGAAGTGCAGGGCATCAATCGGGTAACCTATGACATCACCAGCAAACCGCCCGGAACGATTGAGTGGGAATGATCAGCCCAGCCCGCGTTAAGTTAACACAAGAATAAATTAACTATTTGTAAATACATTCGCCTATAAGTTGTATGGGAATTGTTTTTTGCGAGTACGCTTCTTATGCAACCTTCCCTTTCCCATATCCCGACACCCCGTCTGCGCGCTGGCCTTGCTGGCAACAAAACACTACGCGCGCTGGCTTTGCCACTGTTGCGCCTGTGCGATTGGCGGATGTCCATCAAGAACCCTTACGCCGGGGTGCGCTTTGACCTTCTAAGCTACACGCATAAAGGGTACTGGTTCTACGGACGCTCGCGCGAGGCTGCCACCATGCAGCGGCTCAAACGACTGACGCGGCCCGGTGACACGGTATTCGAAGTCGGCGGCCACATCGGTTTTGTCGCGCAGTTTTTTGCCAAACAAACGGGTCATACCGGTGCTGTTCATGTTTTCGAGCCCGGCACACAAAACAAGCCTTTCTTACGCCAAAACATCCGCCGCTTTGATAACTGCGTGCATATCGACGCCGCTGTCAGCGACCGCGATGGCAAGGCGACATTCTATGAAGAAAATCTTGGCGGTTTCATGAACTCACTTGATCAGGGTTTTGCGCAAGGCAGCGATCTGGCAGCATCACAGCACGCCAGAATGCAAATACGGGCGCGTGCCGTGCGGACGGTCACATTGGACAACTATGCGCTGCGCCACGGATGCACACCCGATATTCTGAAGATTGACGTCGAAGGTGCCGAACTGGCTGTGCTGCGTGGGGCACTCAGAACGCTTCCCCAGGTGCGTGCGGTGATGGTTGAGGTTGCGCGTGACAAGCAAGCGGTTTTTGCGCTGCTGACCGAAGCGGGCTTTCACCTCAGCGACGAAAACGGCCAACCGCTTACGACACCAGACGCCCTGCAGGGCAATGTCTTTGCGCTACGGACGTAAGGCATCCATCAGCAAGTCGGCAGTAAACTCTCCGGGGGAACAGGCTGCCAGATCACCGGCTTGACCGATAGCCACCCATTCGGCTCTTGCGGCAAGATCACCGCTGACCTGCGGACTCAACCGCAAGGGGTCACGCCCCCAGTGGATGCGGTCCAAAGGATCGTCTGCAAAAAGCGCGGTGGGCGCGACATCGCCCAGATCCGCGCGCGCCAGCAGGAACCCGGCAATGCAATCCACCTGCCGTTCGACCAGCCCCCGCAACATCGTTTCTTCGGATCGGCGGTTGCGAATTTCGCGCAAAGCAAAATCGGCAACCCCATGCTGGACCTGTACCGCATGGCCATAAGCATGCGCGACCAGATAGGGCGCTTGCGGGGTATTCCAGAAACCATCGGCCACCAAAATGCGGTTGGCGGTCGTGCAATAGGTCACGCGTGGGTCCACGCTGCTATCCGCGCCGCATTGCCCGGCCATCTGATCAACCCGTTGCACGGTTGGCATGCGGTCAAAAGCGGCTTTGGCAACAACGGACAAGTTCGTAACAGAATCGGCTAACGCCATTTGTGCCACCATCGTAAACGTTATGATCAACCGCATCGCCTTGCTCCATCGCTTTGCACCAGCCAATCATATCATTGCAGGGGTTGCAAAGCGCCGCGCGGCAATGACAACTGCGCTGATGAATACCACCTTGCAAGCCGCACTTTGGATGATCGGCGCTATCTGTTCTTTCACGCTGATGGCCGTTGCCGGGCGGACGGTCAGTATTGAGCTTGATACCTTCGAGATCATGCTGTTTCGCAGCCTGACAGGCATCGCAATTGTGATTGGTGTGGCCAGCTACGTGGGGACGTTGAGAAAGATCAGCGCAAACAGGCTGGGCCTGCATACGACACGCAACATCTGCCATTTTACCGGGCAAAATCTGTGGTTTTACGCCATCACCACCATCCCCTTGGCACAGGTTTTTGCTTTAGAATTCACCACACCGATCTGGGTGATCCTGTTATCGCCGCTGTTGCTGAAAGAACGGCTGACGTCCATCGGCCTGTTCTGCGCAGGGCTTGGCTTTGTTGGCATCTTGATGGTGGCGCGACCAGACCCCAGCAACATCAACGCCGGTCTTGTCGCGGCGGCAAGCTGTGCGGTCTTCTTTGCGCTGACGGCGATCTTTACGCGAAAGCTGACGCAGACAGAAAACATCACCACGATCCTGTTTTATCTGACCGTTATGCAAGCAGTCTTCGGGCTGATCTGTGCCGGGATCGACGGCGACATCGCGGTGCCATCGCAGGCGGCCCTGCCTTGGGTCATCCTGATTGGTTGCGCCGGACTGCTGGCCCATTTCTGCCTGACCAAAGCGCTCAGCATCGCACCGGCCAGCATCGTGATGCCGATCGACTTTGTGCGACTACCCACGATCGCGGTCGTGGGCATGTTAATCTATGACGAACCCATCGAGGTCTGGATCTTTGCCGGAGCGGCCCTGATTTTTGCGGCCAATTACATCAATATCACGCAGGCGAACAAGAGCGCTAAGACCTGACCTGCAGCAAAGCCAGCGAAACAAAACGAAATGTTAACAAGTGTTATTGCAATTTTGTGACGCAGCGGAGCGGATTGAAACTGACGCGGCGTCATTAATTGACGTAAACCTTACGCACTCCATAGGGTGGACAGCACATAATTTATTCATGACAGGGATGAGGACATGAAAAACCTAACAACGGCAGGCGCAGCACTGCTGATGACAACGAGCCTGGCACACGCAGTCGGACTCGACCGGTCCGGGCAACCAGTTGGCATTATCTTTGAAGAAGGCAACTATGCCGAATTCAGCTTTGGCTATGTCATGCCGGAAGTGACCGGCGACGCAATTGACCTAGCACCGCTTGGCCAACCAAGTGGCTCCATTGGCGACGTCGCGGATGATTATTCGCAGTTTAGCTTGGGTTATAAGACCGACATCAACGATCAGTGGTCATTTGCAATTATCGTCGATGAACCCTATGGCGCGAATATTGACTACCCATCCGATACCCCGGGTCTACTACAACCAACCGCCGCAGAATTGAACGCAATCGCGCTGACTGGTCTGGCAAGGTATAAACTTGACGAGAACTTTAGCGTGCACGGCGGCATTCGTGCACAGAATGTCAGCGCAGATATTACTTTGCCATCTAGTGCAACGACAGTTGAGCTGGAAGACAGTCTGGCGTTTGGCTACACAATTGGTGGTGCTTATGAGCGGCCAGATATCGCGTTGCGTGTTGCGCTGACTTACATCTCTGAGATCGAGCATGAATTCGATGCAACGGTCGGCGGTGTTGTTGAAAGCGAGACCAAGGTGACAACCCCGCAAGCGGTCAATCTTGATTTTCAGACTGGTATCGCAGCGGACACCCTTGTGTTTGGATCGGTGCGTTGGGCAGAATACAGCGTCGTCAAAGTCCAACCTGACCCGCTTCCTGTATCCATCACGGATATTGAGGACGGTTTCACATATACACTGGGGGTTGGTCGCAGATTTAGTGATGTTTTCTCTGCCTCGTTGAGCGCCACACTGGATACTGAAGGTGAGGATGATTTGGTTTCTCCGCTCGCACCAACCAATGGTAACTACTCCATTGGTTTGGGTGGCCAGTACAAAGTTGACGATAACATCACTTTGTCTGGTGGTGTCCGCTACATTGTTGTTGGTGACGCACGCCCTGAGTTGGATACACCTCTAGGTGTCGACACAGCCATTGCTGAAATGGAAGACAACACCGCAATCGCGGTTGGCTTCAAGATTGGTTTCAACTTCTAAAGTTCAGTCCAAAACTCTGTTCAACGAAGCCCCGCCCATTTCGGCGGGGCTTTTTCTTTGCCCTCTCGCATGATCCGGGTTGCGTAGATCGCGCCAAACCGATCATGTCGCCCTATGGCACCCGTCCAGAAAACCATATCGCCTCGCGCTTGGGCTGAACTGTTGATGCTCTCGCTGATCTGGGGCGCATCTTTTCTATCCATACGCATAGCGCTTGACGAAATCGGGCCGCTGACGGCTGTCGCGCACCGCACAGGCTGGGCAATGGTGATCCTCTGGACCTACGTCTTGGTCCGCCGCCTATCTGCGCCCACTGACCTGCGTGTCTGGGGCGCTTTCCTTGTCATGGGATTGCTGAACAACGTGATCCCCTTCAGCCTGATGGCATGGGGACAACTGCATATCGAAACCGGCCTGACCTCAATCCTGAACGCAGCCACGGCGATCTTTGGCGTTATTGCCGCCGCGATTTTTTTCGCGGACGAACGCCTGACGGCGCGCAAGGCAGTCGGCGTGACGCTTGGCTTTATCGGCGTTTCAACCGCCATTGGTCTGGCCGCGTTCAAAGACTTCGACATCCGCTCACTAGGGCAGTTGGCCGTCATTGGCGGCACGATAAGCTATGCGCTGGCGGGCGTCTGGGCGCGCAAGAAACTGGGGCATCTGAAACCACAGGTCGCCGCCGTAGGCATGCTGACAGGCGCAAGCCTGATGACCATCCCTGCCGCGTGGTTCGTTGAAGGCCCGATCAGCCTGTCATTGCAGCCTCAGACCTGGGCCGCGATCAGCTATTACGCCATCGTCGCCACGGCGATTGCCTATATGCTTTACTACCGCGTGCTCGCGATGGCAGGCAGCGGCAATCTGATGCTGTGCACGTTGCTGGTCGCACCTGTCGCGATTGTTCTGGGCGCGGTCGTGCTTGGCGAAGCCTTGCCACTGCGCGCCTATATCGGATTTGGTATATTGGCCTTGGGGTTGCTGGTCCTAGACGGGCGGCTGTTCAAGACGGTCCAACACCGCAAGCGCCGCACGTAGCCCCGGCGGCTCACCTCCCTGCCCCAGCCGGTCCATCGTCAGGGCCATTGCGGCCTTTTGCGCATCTGGATTTGCGAGAACATCAAGGACAGCATCCGCTATCGGCCCCGGCTGGCAGGCCGCACCTATGAATTCCGGCACCACGCGCGTGTCACTGACAAGGTTTACCAAGGTGACCGTATCCACCATCAGCATTCTGCTAATGATGATCCGCGACAGCCATGCCATATCATAGGCGATCACCATGGGTGTCCCGCTTGCCGCCAACTCCAGTGACACGGTGCCAGAGGCGGCAAGCGCCACATCAGCCCGCTTGAACCATGCCGCCTTATCAGAAGATCCCGGCGCAAGCACTGTAACAGGCACCGACCAAGCCGCGACCCGTGTTTGCACCAGATCATGCACACCGCGCGTTGTGGGAATGACGAATTGCGCGTCTGGTACCGCCGCTGCAATCTTCGCCACCGCCTCACCAAACCGATCCGCTAGCCGCGACACTTCGCCTTTGCGGCTACCGGGCAGGACCAGTACGACAGTCCCCTCGCCCAAAGCCGCAGCCTCCGCATCGGTCGCCACGGGTTCTGCCACCACCGGATGCCCGACAAAATCGCAGGCCATACCGGCGGCCTGCATCAAAGGCGGTTCAAACGGAAACAGTGCCAGCACATGATCAATGTGGCGTGCCATCTTTTCCGCCCGCTTTGGCCGCCATGCCCAGACCGTCGGTGCCACGTAATGCACCGTGCGGATATCGCTGGCGGCTTTCACCAACCGTGCGACACGCAAGCAAAAATCCGGGCTGTCGATGGTGATCAAGACATCCGGCTTTGTCGCAAGGATCGCATCGGCCATCTGCCTGATCCGGGCCTTGAGCGCACGATACTTTGGCAAAATCTCGGCCAAGCCCATCACGCTGAGCTCTTCCATCGCAAAACGGCTGTCCAACCCTTCGGCCTGCATCAACGGCCCGCCGACACCATCAAACGCCATATCCGGGCGCAAGGTCTTCAGCCCCGCCATCAAAGCGGCCCCCAGCTTGTCGCCCGAGGCTTCACCGGCAATCACAAAGACCTTCATGCACCCCCCTTGGGACGCACCCAGAGAAAGAGGCCAGCCCTATCAAGGGTTACTAACAGCTCATCCAAGCCAAGAACCATCACACCGTCATGTTCAATCACAATTCCGGCCAACCCCGCAGCAACAGCACCCTTGGCGGTCTGGGGTCCGATCACAGGCAGATCCGCCCGGCGGTCCTGATCCGGCTTGGGCGCTTTGAACAGGATCGCACCGCGTGCGTCCGTCGGCTCACCATCTGCGCCACTCAGCCACTCAGCGGCACTGCCCAGCACAGCGCCAAACCCGTCAACCGCGCTCCACAAAGGATCATCGGTGGGTGCAAACTGCCCCAGCATCGCATCGGTCCCGGCCTGCCCTTCGCGCGCCAACACGCGGCCGTTGCGCACCAGACACGCCTGCCCCAGATCGGCGCGGCCCATCTCTGCGATCGTTTGCTCGGCCGTCACCGCATCCTGTCGGTTGTCGATTGTCACGGGCTTGCGGCTAAGCACACCGGAATCCGGCAGCAAATCAGGGGCAATCGCGTGGGCGGCACGCACCGTCAGGCCAGCCTCTTCAAATATCGCGATGATTGCGCGCAAGGCACCGTCATCACCTTGTGCAATTGCCTGCATGATCCGTGGCACCAATGGCTTTGTCGCATTGTCAATAGCACTGGGATCAATGGGGGGGCGTGTGACAGCCCCGGCCATGCAGACTTCGGTGACGCCACGCGCGGTCAAATCCGCAAGAAAGCTGCCCAGTTGTTCGATCCGAAACGTCAGGTCAGGGGTGATCGCCGGCCGAAACCCATCCATCGCGCAAATCAAAGGCCGCACAGGCAAACGCGCGACAAGCGCGGGCGGCAGATCACCGGTGCCGGCAATCAGTGCAAGCATCAGCCCGGCGTCAGGAAGTTGCGGTCGGTGTCACCAAGGATAAACGCCACCATCTGCTGCACATAGGGGCTGTCGTTTTCTTCGGCCAAACGATGCGCACGATCCTGAAACGTGCCTTCACCATCCTTAAGCATCTGGAATGCGGCGCGCATCGCTGTGATATCCGCACGGTCCACGCCTTTGCGTTTCAACCCAACCAGATTAAGCCCGTCCAACGCACCGCGCGGACCCTGCACCAGACCATGTGGCACCACATCCTTGGTCACCATCGTCACAGCGCCAATAATGGCCCCCTGCCCGATGCGGACAAACTGATGCACACCGCAAAGCCCACCGATGATCACATCGTCCTCGATGATACAGTGGCCGGCCACGGCAGAGGAATTCACCACAATCACCCGGTCGCCGATTTGCGCGTCATGGGCGATGTGACAGCCTGCCATGAACAGCCCATCGTCACCGATGCGAGTCTCACCGCCACCGTTCGCTGTGCCGGTGTTCATCGTGACGTGTTCGCGGATGCGGTTACGGGCACCAATGCGCAGGCGGGACTTTTCGCCATCAAACTTAAGATCCTGCGGGATTTCACCAATTACCGCGAATGAGAAAATGACCGTGTCCGCACCGATATGGGTATCACCATCAATCACCACATGGCTTTTCAGTTCAACCCGGTCGCCAAGCACAACGTCTGGCCCAATCACACAAAACGGACCAATCACGCAGTCCGCGCCAATTTGCGCGCCCTCAGCAATCACGCAAGAAGGATGAACCCCCATCAGCCTTGCATGTCCATCATCGCCGTGAACTCGGCCTCGGCGGCCATTTCGCCATCAACGGTTGCCACGCCTTTAAAGCGCCAGACCTTTCCACCGGGTTTGCCGCGTGTGGTTTCGACATGCATTTCAAGCACATCCCCCGGCACAACCTTGCGGCGGAATTTGCAGCCATCAATCGCCATGAAATACACCAGTAGATTGCCGTCAGTCAGCCCCAGTGACGCACCAACCATCACAGCCGTGGTCTGCGCCATTGCCTCGACAATCGTGACACCCGGCATGATGGGATTGCCCGGAAAATGCCCTTGGAAATGCGGCTCGTTCATCGTGACATTCTTGATGCCCACCGCAGATGTGGTCCCATTGATGCTATGCACCTTGTCGACCAGCAAAAACGGATAACGATGTGGTAGAATTTTCTGGATCAGTTGAATGTCGGCGGTTGTGACGGCTTCGGTCATTCCGGGCGGCTCCTTATCTTCTTTTTGGTGGGGCCCATTGGACGCCTTGGGATCATGATTAACAAGGCCGCAGTACCCGGGCAAGCGCCGCTTACTCTCCGCCCGTTCCCAATTCTGCATCAATGCGCACAATCGCATCATCCGTGATATCTGCGGCACGCACCGAAAGGATGATATTGCGTTCTTCCATGACCATCACCGCACCGCGTTCCAGCATAATGTTCGCCACAATCCCTTGCACACGCTGTTCAAACCGCGAACGGGCCTCGGCTGTGGCGACCTGCAGCTCAACATTCTTGGCGTCACGCACGCGGCGTACCTCTTGGACTTTGGTGTCGAATGCCTCGGCTTCGGCGCGAAATTCCTCGGGGCTCATGTTGGGGCGACGGATGGTCAGGCTGCGTTCTTCGTTGGTCAGCGATTCGACGATGCGATCATTCTCGGCTTGCAGCTCTATGGCTTGCTCTGACAGTTCCGCCGATAACCTGCGACCATAAAGCGTTTCAACAAACAAGCGTTCCTGATCGACAATCAGGATCGGCGGACCAGATTGCTGGGCTGACACGGGAAGCGCCAGCACCAGCCACATGATAAAGGCCCGCAATAGTCCCATTTAAAAGCTCGTCGAGATCGTCAAATCGAAGTTTCGCGTTTTATCACGGTCCTGCACGTTCAAGGGTTCGGTAAAGTTGAACCGAAGTGGGCCAAGCGGCGTCGTCCAAAAGATCGACAGACCAGCGACCGAACGGCCGATAAAATCATTCGAAATCACGTCTTCGCCAAATGTTTCCCCCACGTCCCAGACAGAGCCATAGTCGATAAAAGCCCCACCGGTGATGCCGTATTCACTTGGCAGCCCAAGCGGGAACTCTGTCTCAAGGCGCAGAACGGCAAAAGAGTTGCCACCCAAAGCATCATCCGTCAAATCATCGCGAGGTCCGATGCCGCCTGGATCAAACCCGCGCATCAAACGGCTGCCGAGGAAAAAGCGATCTGTCACGCGGCTGTCGCCATCCTGATAGCTCAGCAGTCCGCCTTCAAGCGTAGCGCGCAATGTAACTTCTTCGTTCAGAATGCTTGTCTCTGCACCGGCGAGTGCTGTGGTCTTGATGAATTGCGTATCGCCAAAGCCAAATTCCTGCCCGAACCGCAAAACAATCCCCGCGTTGGGGTTCAGCCCTGTGCGCCGATTGTCAAAGCTGTAGGAATACCCAAGTGCGTTGGTCCAAATGCCGCCTGCGTCACCTTCGTTCTGGATGATGACACTGGCAAGATCAGAGACGTCATTCAGGTCGGTATATTCAAGTGCGTAGAACAAACGCAGACGCCCTGCATCACTTACCGGAAAGCTCATCGCGGGGCTGATGCGCAGGGTCTCGGTGTCATAAAGCGCGTTTTCATTGTCCGTCGTGCTATACGACAAATCAATCGAGCCACGCAGATTGCGGCCCAGCAATTGTGGTTCGGTGAAGCCGAAACTGAACCTGCGATTGGTTTCGGCGGTCGATATATCAAAATCCAGACGTTGGCCGCGCCCTTGGAAGTTGCTTTGCCGGTAGGCGGCCAGCAAACTGGGACCTGTGTCGGTGTTAAAGTTGGCGCCAAACGTCAGCGTGCCGGTCGGCCCTTCCACGATATCAACATCAATCACGGCCTGACTCGGGGACGATCCGGCGCGGGTATCGACCGCAACAGATTCAAAGAAACCAAGCCCGCGAATACGGCGCGCGCTTGCACGAATTTCACGCGGGTTCAGCGGGTCGCCCTCAACCGTGCGAAACTGATTGCGGATAACACGGTCAAGCGTTGTGCCATTGCCCTCGATGTCGATCCGTTCCACAAAAACGCGTTCGCCTGAGACCAACACATACTCGATATCAATGGTTTGATCGCGAGGGTTACGGGTTGTGCGCGGTTCGACCTGCACAAAGTTCAGACCACGCTGGACGGCAAGCCGCTCTATCCGGTTAATGTCGCTGTCAATCGGCACAGGAGAGTATGTCGCACCGGCGCGCACACGCACGCTATCACGAAAATCGGCCGCATCCACGCCAGTGATTTCGCTTGAAACCGTGACCTCACCAAAGGCGAACCGCTGCCCTTCCCGCAAGTTATATGTCACAAGGTATGCGTCTCGTTCACGTGTCAGGGACACGTCAACATTCTGGATGACAAAGTCAAGATACCCGCGGGACTGGTAGAAGTCAGTCAAGACTTCGCGGTCCCGTGCCACACGTTCAGGCGAATAGGTATCCCGACCCACCAGAAAGCGGAATATACCGGCTTGCTTGGTCTCAAGCACACGGCGCAGGCGACGCTCGGAATAGGTGCGGTTGCCTAGAAACGAAATACGTTCAACCTCGGTGACGGCCGATTCCACGACCTCAAACACCAGATCAACGCGATTTTCAGAGAGCGGGATAATGCGCGGAGTGACCGTTGCGTTGATGCGGCCCTGCTGCGCGTAAGCCTGCGTGATCGCGGCGGTATCAGCCTCTGCTTGTTCGGGCGTAAACACCCGGCGAGGCTGTGATTGAACCACTTGCAGCAGTTGCGCATCACGTAGCCGCGCGTTGCCTTCGATATTGATCCGATTGACTGTGGGGTATTCGACGACCCGTACCAGCAAACGGTTGCCTTGGGGTAGCAGATCAACGGTTTCAAACAGACCCGATGCGCGGATATTTTGCCCTGCTGTGTTCAACTCGGCGGTCGAAAGACGCGTGCCGGGCTGCAACCCGCCAAAGGTCAGGATCGTACCATCCGCGACACGTTGGTTGCCTTCGACTTCGATTGTGCTGAAAGCAACGCTTTGCGCACTTGCCACACCTGACGTTAGAACGACGATGCAAAACGCCATCCAGACCAATCGCACCGCTGCACTAAATTGCGCCAAGACGCACCTCAAACCTGTCTTCATAACGACCGCCCGTGCCCAGTTCATTGTTTCCTTCGGAGTACCGACAATGATGGGAGATGTCAAAACGACAAGCATGTCATTTTGGCATCTGGCGTGATCGTGTTCCTAGGGGCAGAGGATGGTGTCGTTCAGGATCGTAAACATCATCAGCGACAGGATCAGAGACAACCCCACAAACATAAAGACCTGTACGGCGCGGTCGCTTGGCTTGCGGCGTGAAACGGCCTCATAGGCATAAAAAACAAGGTGTCCGCCATCCAGCACCGGGATTGGGAAAAGATTGATCAGGCCCACGGCAGCCGACAGTGCACCGATGAACCAGATAAAGCTTTGCGCGCCTTGCTCTGCCATTGATCCACTGGTTTCAGCGATCCCAACAGGGCCAGACAGGTTGCAAGTCGAGATCTGGCCAAACAAAATATGTTGCATGGCCGATAGCGATGTCGTGACCGTATTCCAAAGACCTTCAGCGCCCAAACCCACAGCCTCAAACACGCCGACGCTTTCGGTTTTTTCATTAAAGAATATCGTGCCAGTGATCCCGATCAGCCAGCGGGTTTCAAAGCCACCCTCAGGCGTGGGCAGGTCCACGCGGCGCGGTGCAATGGTTTTTTCAAGCCTGCCGCCATCACGCCAAATGCTGAACTGCAGATCAGCACCATCCGCAGCCAAAACGATCTCTTGCACCTGTGAGAATGCGTAAATCGGTGTGCCATCAACCGCTGTGATCACGTCATTGATCTTGATATCAGCATCATCAGCAGCAGAGCGTGGGCTGACACTGAGAACAGAAGCAGGAAAGTAATATGGCCCCTCGACGTCTATCTGATCGCCATCGCGCAGCACGGTGTAGGTCAGCCGCTCTTGTACCGGCACCAGATCAGCGATCGATTCTGCCCGCTCTGGGTCGTTGAAGATGATACCTTCAACCGCAACCATAACGTCGTCTTCGCGCAGTTCGGTTGCGAAGCTTGGCGGCAGCGGGCGCAATTCGCCGAATGTCAGCGGATCAGCCGAACGACCCTGATACATGATCGAGCCTGCGAAAATCGCGATGGCAAGGATGAAGTTGAAAATTGGCCCCGCCGCAACAGTCGCCGTGCGCGCCCACAAAGGCGCGCCCAGCATCGTGCGGCGCATATCAACTTCGGCCACTTCGCCATCGCTGCCGACACTGGCCGCATTCGCGTCGCCCATGAACTTTACGTAGCCACCCAAAGGCAAAGCCGCGACCTGCCACTTGGTGCCGCGCTGATCCACCCGGCTGTAAATCACCGGCCCAAAGCCGAGCGAGAACACATCCGCATGGATGCCACACCAGCGCCCGACGATGTAATGCCCGTATTCGTGGATCGCGACGATGATGGATAACGCCACCACAAAGGCCACAATCATGAAGGCGAAGTTGCCGAACATCGGCACAAATTGCATCAGATCCAAAGTGTTATCCCAATTGGCTAAAGGTTTCGGCGGCATAGATACGCGCCAGCCGGTCTGTCTCTAATACATTATCTAGGGTAATCGCAGCGTTTTGCAGCCCAGTTTGTGATGACATTTTGTCCAACGTCGCGGAAACGACCCGCGACATATCCAAAAACCCGATGTCGCCCGCGATAAATCCGTCCAAGGCGCGTTCTTTCGCAGCATTGAAGACAGCCCCCGACAGCCCGCCCTCTTTCATCACGCGCTTGGCAATCCCAAGTGCGGGGTAGCGCGCATCATCAGGCGCTTCAAATGTCAGGCTGCCAATCTTGGCCAGATCAAGCCGTTCGACCGGCAGCGCCTTGCGTTCCGGCCAATGCAACGCATAGCCAATCGCGTGCCGCATATCAGGCGGACCCACATGCGCCATCAGTGCCCCATCGTTAAAGCCGACCATCGCGTGAATCAGACTTTCGCGATGCACCAGCACCTCAATCATATCGGGTGAGACGTTAAAAAACTCTTTGGTTTCAATAAGCTCCATCGCTTTATTGAACATCGACGCGCTATCAATCGTAATCCGCTGACCCATATCCCAATTCGGATGGCTGGACGCTTCGGCCAAAGTCGCGGTTGCCAACTTTTCAATTGGCCAATCACGGAATGCGCCACCGCTTGCGGTGATAATCACACGCTCAACCGCAGCCATATGTTCGCCCACCAGCGCCTGAAACACCGCAGAATGTTCGCTATCCACTGGCAGCACGGTCGCACCATGCGCTTTGGCACGGCCCAAAAGCAGTGGACCAGCAGTCACCAGCGACTCCTTGTTCGCAAGCGCCAACGTCGTGCCATGCGACAGCGCCTCAAGCCCCGGAACCAACCCAGCAGCCCCAACAATCGCCGATAACGCCCAATCCACCGGCCGCGCCGCCGCCTGTGCAATCGCATCAGGGCCAGCGGCGACCTCAATATCGGTATCGCTCAGCAAGTCTTTCAATTCACTGTAACATTCAGGATAACAGGTCACCGCCAGATCAGCGCGCAACCGCCGTGCATCTGCGGCCAGCTGCACCAGATTACGCCCGCCCGTCAGGGCAACAACATCGTAAGCATCCGCATCACGTGCAATCAGATCAAGCGCACTTTGCCCCACCGACCCTGTCGCGCCAAACACCGTGATCCGTCTCACCAAACGACCCCGGGCACATCGACAATATCGGCGACAACAATCAGGAACAGCGACGCACCCAACAGCGCATCAAAGCGATCAAACAGACCGCCATGCCCCGGGATCAGCGTGGAGCTATCCTTGACGCCCATCCGGCGCTTCAGTGCGCTTTCGGCAATATCACCCATCTGGCCCGCAAAGCTGAGCACCATTGAGATCACGATAAGCCAAACGCCCGCATTGGTGAAAAGCGTAAAGATAAACCCAACCAAAGCAGCGCCCAGCCAACCCGCAACGGTTCCGCTCCATGTTTTCTTGGGGCTGATCTTGGGCCAGAATTTCGGGCCGCCAAAGGACTTCCCAGCAAAATACCCGAAGATATCCGTGACGATCACGACCGACATCAGCCACAGCAGCCAGAAAAACCCGTAATCCATGCGGAAATGCACAAGACCCCAACCCGCCAGTTGAATGCCCAAAGCGAAGATGAAAAAGGTTTTGATTTCCGTTTTTAGCTGGGTGACACCGATCAGCGGGACCACCAAGAACAAAAGCAGGCCCCAAGGGTTATTCTCAACCAGTTGCCCCGACATAATCGAAGCCACCAAAGCGGCCAAAAGCATCCCTTTGGTCGGCTCTTTGGGGCGGATCATCATCCACAGTTCCCAAACCATGACGGCGGTGACAAACACCACCAGCATCTGGAACCAGACCCCGCCAAGGATCACACCAATCGCACCGACAAAAACCATCGCCGCACTGGAAATCAGGCGGACTGTCAGATCATCCCATTTGGCGGCAGGTGGTGGTGCGGGGGTGTTCATTATCAGGCTCGGACAGCTCCAAAGCGGCGGTCGCGCTGACCATAGCCGTCCAGGACCTTCGCAAATTCCGCAGCACTGAAGTCAGGCCACAGTGTGTCCAGGAATTCATATTCGGCATAGGCCGATTGCCAGAGCAGAAAATTGGAAATGCGCGCCTCACCACTGGTGCGGATCACCAGATCCGGGTCGGGCAGCACATGAGTATCGAGAAAACGCGCAAGCGTTTCCGCATCCACATCTTTGTGGGTCAAACGACCCTGCTCTACCTCAAATGCCAGACGCTTGGCTGCGCGCGTCACCTCATCCCGACCACCGTAGTTCAGCGCGACTGTCAGATGCACACGATCATTGTCTGCCGTGCGCAACTCCAACTCATCCATCAAAGACACCAGCTTATCGTCAAGGCGTACGCGGTCGCCAATGAACCGTACGCAAACGCCGCTTTCAAAAAGCTCTTTGGCTTCACGCTCAAGATATCTGCGAAACAGCGTCATCAGACCGGCAACCTCGGTCTGGGTCCGTTTCCAGTTTTCAGTCGAGAAAGCAAAGATCGTCAGGTATTTCACACCCAGATCAGGACAAGCCGCCACGATTTCACGAACCCGGCGCGCGCCCGCATGATGACCAAAAAGCCGCGGGCGACCACGTTTCTGGGCCCAACGGCCATTGCCATCCATGATAATCGCGACATGGGCGGGGGCAGTCTTGGCGTTTGCATCCTTGGGCATGGTGGCCCCCTTTTGGTTCGCGGTTCGGGATTAAACCTGCATGATCTCGGCTTGTTTCGTCTCGACAGTTTCATCAACGATTTTGATATGCGCGTCTGTGACTTCTTGCACAGCAGCTTCCCAGAACTTCTGGTCGTCCTCAGACAACCCATCTGCTTTGGCCTTCTTGATCTGGTCCATACCATCGCGGCGCAAGTTGCGAATTGAAACCCGTGCGCTTTCGCCGTATTGGCCAGCAACTTTGGTTAGCTCGCGGCGGCGCTCTTCATTCAGCTCTGGGATGGGCAACATGATAATCGTACCGTTGAGTTGAGGATTGATCCCCAAACCACTCTCACGAATGGCTTTTTCAACCTTGCCGACCAAGCCTTTATCCCAAACATTGATGGTTACCATCCGCGGTTCCGGCACATTGACAGTGCCGACCTGATTGATCGGAGTCATGGAACCATAAGCATCGACCATGACCGGTTCCAGCATAGAGCCGGACGCACGGCCTGTGCGCAAAGACGCAAGTTCAACACGCAGGTTTGCAACAGCGCCTTCCATACGGCGGGTCAGATCATCGGTATCAAGTTCAAAATCGTCAGACATATCTTGCGGTGCTCTTCCTCGTCGGGCTTTGCCCGGGTTTTCATCGTTTTATGCCAAAGGGATGGAGTTGTATAGTCAGGCAAATCTGACCATTTTGTGCAGTTAAAGCGCAGACCTTTGACCGACCAGTCAAGTGCGGTGTCGGCACCCGGCCTAATCTTTCACGATGGTGTAGGTGCCCTCACCGGCCAGAATACCCTTGAAACCACCCGGTTCATCCAAAGAAAACACGATAATCGGCAGGTCATTGTCGCGCGCCAAAGCAATGGCGCTGGCATCCATCACCCCCAGATGCTTTTGCAGCACTTCGTCATAAGACACCTGTTCATAGCGCACCGCATCATCGTGTTTTGCGGGGTCTTTATCGTAGACACCATCAACCTTGGTGCCTTTAAAGATCGCCTCGCAGTTCATTTCACTGGCGCGCAATGTCGCGGCCGTATCGGTGGTGAAATATGGATTGCCCGTTCCGGCGGCAAAAATGCAAACCCGCTTCTTCTCTAGGTGGCGGACGGCGCGGCGGCGAATGTAGGGCTCGGCCACCTCGTTCATTGTGATGGCTGAAATGACGCGGGTGTGAATACCCAGTTCCTCCAAGGCAGACTGCATCGCCAGCGCGTTCATCACCGTGGCCAGCATCCCCATATAGTCAGCGGTTGTCCGCTCCATGCCCTGCGCCGAGCCTTGCAACCCGCGAAAGATGTTGCCGCCGCCGATGACCATGCAAATCTCGACACCCAGATCATGCACGGACTTCACTTCGCGTGCGACGCGCTGCACCGTTGGGGGATGCAGACCGAATGAAGTATCGCCCATCAGCGCCTCACCCGAGATCTTAAGCATCACACGTTTATATGCCGTTTTTCCCGTATCGCTCATGGCGTATCCCACCTTCTGTCTGATTTCCGCGCAAAATGTCGGAAAACGGGCATAGGTTCAATGGCACAGTCGCGACAAAACGCCGATCGCGACGTTGACCCATCAACGCGATGCGACTTATGGTGCCCGCAGTGACCAGTGCCAGAGTTTTTCTCACGCTTTATCAGACCTTTGGCCGGGCACAGCACGTCAGGGTCGCACCTGCAAGAAGGACAAAAAAATGAACGTAGCAGTCACAAAAATCGCCCTTGGTCTTGGCGTCATCGGCCTTGCCGCATGCGAAGAAGTATCCGAGCCTTTCGCGTTCGATCCCACCTTTGCCACTTTCGCCGATATTAACAGCGCGTTTTCGGCGCAAACGGCGGCATTGGTGAATACGGACGGCGCTTTGGTCAATGCAGGCAACATTTCCACCGCAACAGACTTCGGTGCCACCGCAACAGGCAGTGTCGCCTACAAAGGTGCGATCATCGCCTCACAGACCGGCACCACCGATCGCATGATTGGCCAATTACAGCTGGATGTGGCCTTTGATACCAATACCGTATCCGGCACCGCCGGTAATTTCATCCACAGCACAGATGGCGACTATGTCGGCACCTTGACCGGCAATGGTGTGATCGACCGCAATGTGACAGGCGGCGATAACCATTTTGACATGGCAATGACCGGAGCCCTATCAAATGGCGGCAATTCCTTTGCCGCGAATGTGGCGTTGGAGGGTAATTTTCTCAACGGTACAGATACGATTGAGGCGATCGCAGGCGACGCCGACCTCAGCCTTGGCGACGGAGCACCCGAATATAACGAAGGTGGCTTTGCTGTCTTGCGCTAATCGCGCATCCGATGCCGCGCGTCATCATCACGCCGCAAACGCCTGTCCTGATTGCGGGTCCAACCGCATCGGGCAAATCCGCGCTGGCGCTACAGATCGCCCGGTCGCAAGGCGGTGTGATCGTGAATGCAGATGCGCTGCAAGTGTTTGACGGCTGGCGCATTCTGACCGCGCGGCCTGATAGTGACGACTTGGCAAAGGCGCCCCACGCACTTTATGGCCACGTGCCTTTTGACGCATTTTATTCCGTCGGGCATTGGTTGCGCGAGGTGAAACCGTTCCTGTCGGGCGATGAACGACCAATCATTGTCGGTGGTACGGGGCTTTACTTCAACGCGCTCACACAGGGGTTGGCAGAGATACCGCCGACACCGCCTGCCATGCGCGATTACGCAAATGAGATGTCGCTAGACCAACTGCGAGCAGAACTCGATGCCGCGACGGCGGCACGTATCGACATGCAAAACCGGATGCGGGTACAGCGCGCATGGGAGGTTTTGCAAAGCACAGGCAAGTCGCTGGCAGCCTGGCAAGACGAGACACCGCCCCCGTTGCTGCCTACAGACGCCGCCATTTGCATCACGCTCGATGCACCAAAGGACTGGTTGAATGATCGGATTGCCCGCCGGTTTGACATGATGCTGGAGCATGGGGCGTTGGGTGAGGCGCGCGCCATGCTTCCTGCCTGGAACCCGGATCATCTATCCTCAAAGGCGATCGGAGCGCCCGAGCTGATCGCGCACTTGCGGGGTGAGCTGACCTTGCCCCAGGCACGCGAAGCCGCTATCACTGCCTCGCGCCAATACGCCAAACGTCAGCGCACGTGGTTCCGCGCACGGCATAAAACATGGCATCATATTGCCGCCGACAGCCCTGACTTATCTGCAACACTGCGCTTTGCGAATCATCCAGTGGATTGATGTCAAAGGCAATTCTGCGCAGACTTGTCAAAAATCAACATTGAGGCAAAGTTGATGAGCATGATGACACCTGTCCCTCCGGCGCTTGCGCTGGCCACAATTAGCTATGCTGGACCCGCATCGCGATGGCGGACCGAGGCGATGCGCAGCCATGCGCACGGACGCCTGATCCACATCACCAAAGGTCAAGGGCGGGTGACCGTTGCCGGGCTGACGAACGGCTATGGGCCCAACAATCTGATCTACGTACCACCCCACACGATGTACGGCATCGAAGTTGGGCCAACGGTATTTGGCCAGATGCTTACCCTGCCTGACGCGGACGGTTGGCCTGATTCACCGTTTCACCTGCGGCTGTTGGATGTGGTGCCGCAAAAAGAGCTGGTCACGCTGATCGAAGCGATTGAAAAAGAGCTTCAACCCCAAGGCGACCTGCGCGCGGCGAATTGTCACCTCGGGCTACTGACGATCTTTGTTGAGCGGCAATTGCGCCAACGCGACCCGGCCACAGTTGACGCACGTCGCAACAGCGCCGCGGCCAAGCTGATCGCGCGCTATACCACGATGATCGCACAGGACTTTCAATCTGATCGCAGCGTGGCCAGTTATGCGGCCGCTTTGGGGGTAACACCAACGCATCTGACGCGGAGTTGCCGCAAAACCTGTAACCGTTCTGCCCTGTCTTTACTGAACGATCGCATCCACTTTGAGGCATGCGTCCTGCTGCGCGATACCGCCAAGCCCATTCAAGAGATTGCGCAAACGCTGGGGTTTCAATCACCTGCCTATTTCACGCGCAGTTTTCAGGAAAAAGCAGGGCAAACCCCATCCGAATTTCGGCGTGCAAAAGGCGGTACTGCCCGAATATAGCGACATCGCAATGCCGCGACGCAGCATCAAAGCGGTTTGAACGCATATCCCGAAATGTCGTTTTTGTGCAGGTTACCTGTCGTAATTGTTACATGATTTCCCAAAGGTCCGGTTGACCTGTGATGAAAAATTGTGCCGAATGGCGTTCGGGCGGGATACTGTATAGACGAGTGATGGACGATCATGCGTCAGTTCGGTTTCCCGGCAAGAATAATAATGTGTCACAGGGAGAAACGAATGACGCACTCACAAAAATCAATCCATCCAGCGGCGTTGATGTACGCAGAGGAAGAAAAGGCCGGCAAAATTGATCGCCGCGAATTCCTCGCACGCACAACCGCGCTTGGTGTGACAGCGACCGCAGCCTACGGGCTGATCGGTGCCGCTGCCCCCGCGCAAGCCGCCGGGCACGCACAGCAAGGCGGTACGGTCCGCATGCAAATGGAAGTGCGCGCGCTGAAAGATCCGCGCACATACGACTGGACGCAGATCGCCTATTTCTCACACGGCTGGCTGGAATACCTTGTTGAATACAACAACGACGGTTCCTTTGCGCCAATGTTGCTCAGCAGCTGGGAAGTGAACGACGACGCAACCGTTTACACGTTGAACGTCCGTCCGGGTGTGAAATGGAACGACGGCAGCGACTTTACCGCCGCAGATGTTGCTCGCAATATCGAAGGCTGGTGCGACAAGAACTTTGAAGGCAACTCAATGGCCGGCCGTTTTGCGATCTTGGTCGACGAAGCCACAGGCACAGCCGTTGAAGGCGGTATCGAGGTTGTTGACGACCTGACAGTGCGCCTGAACCTGCCGGGTTCAGATATCTCGCTGATCGCGGGTATGGCGGATTATCCTGCCGCAATCGTACCTGCTGACTTTGATGCCGAAAACATGGTCGGCAACCCTGTCGGCACCGGTCCTTACCTGCCAGAAAGCCTTGAAGTGGGTGTCAAAGGCGTGCTGGTCCGCAACGAAGGTTTTGAGTGGTGGGGCTATGCCGAAGGCAAAGGCGCATTCCTCGACCGCATCGAATACATCGACTACGGCACAGACCCATCCGCATGGGTTGCTGCGGCCGCCGCTGACGAAGTGGATATGTTCTACGAAACTGTCGGCGACTTTGTCGAAATCGTCGAAGGCATCGGCTGGGAACGCTCTGAAGTCGCATCGGGTGCAACCATTGCGATCCGTCCAAACCAGTTGGCCGAAGTGGATGGCATCACACCATATGCAGACAAGCGCGTCCGTCAGGCGATTGCCATGGCCGTTGATAACGCGGTCTGCCTTGAGTTGGGCTATTCCAACCTTGGTGCCGTTGCGCGCAACCAGCACGTTGGCCCAATGCACCCTGCATGGGCGGACGTTCCCGGTATGCCATACGACCCAGAAGGCGCACTTGCCCTGCTAACAGAAGCAGGCATGCAGGACTTTGAGATGGAAATCGTGTCCATCGACGATGACTGGCGTAAGAACACAACTGATGCTGTCGCAGCCCAGTTGCGTGATGCTGGCTTCAACGTGAAGCGGACAATCATTCCGGGCTCGACCTTCTGGAACGACTGGACGAAGTATCCGTTCTCTTCCACCAACTGGAACCACCGTCCTCTGGACACCCAGATCCTTGGTCTGGCTTATCGTTCCGGCGAAGCATGGAACGAAAGCGGCTTTGCAAATGCCGAGTTTGATGCACTTCTGGCCGAAGCCAACTCAATCGCGGATGCAGATGCACGCCGCGAAGTGATGGCCAAGCTGCAGGCGATCATGACCGACGAAGGTGTGACGATCCAGCCCTACTGGCGTTCGCTTTACCGTCACTCCAAGCCTGGCATCGTCGGTTGGGATATGAATATCGCATACCTGCCGCAGATGTATAAGGTGGCATTCGCAGCCTAAACCGATCAGGGCCGTCCCACCGCTGGGGCGGCCCTTTTTCGATCACATGTGGACCACCGGCAAATCGGGGCCACAATTTACGTCAAGTCGGGCAAAGTCCTGACGCTGCTCACCAACAGGGGCTCATACCTTTATGGGATTGTTTATTCTGCGCCGCCTTGGGGTCATGCTCCTCACGGCACTCTGCCTGACATTCATTGTGTTCTGGCTGACGAACCTTGCACCGAACCTTGAAAAACTTGCCAAAACCCAAGGCAACGCCCGCATGTCGGACGACGCTGTGGTCAGCTGGCTTGACAACCGAGGTTACAGCCAAGCCTTGCCAGTGAAATACGGCCAATGGTTAGGGGTTTTACCCGGTTACGTCATTGAAGGCTCTGACGGAGAGACGCGCGCAAGATGCGCCGGACCCGGTGTCGCAGTTGAGGATGCCTCGACCTTCTGCGGCATCCTGCAAGGCGACTGGGGCTATTCGACAGTATTTAAGGATGAGGTCGGCACCATTGTCGCCACCCGCCTTGGCCTGACCGGCAAATTGATGTTCTGGGTGATGGTGGTCATGGTCCCCGGCGCGCTGATCCTTGGCGTCCTGGCCGGCATGCGTGAAGGATCACGCACAGACCGCAGCCTTTCCACAGTGTCCATCGTGTCCACGGCGACGCCTGAATATGTATCCGGTGTTGTCTTCATCTCGGTCTTTGCGACCGCGACCTTTGGGATGCAATGGTTCAAAGGCACCGCCACCAGCGCGATGGAAGATGCGACGTTTGAAAACTTCTTCCTGCCTGTCATTACCATTGCACTTTATGGCATGGGCTATATTGCGCGGATGACGCGGGCGTCGATGACCGAGGTCATGACAGCCCAATACATCCGCACTGCCCGGCTCAAGGGTGTCAGCTTTCCCAAGATCGTCCTCAAACACGCCCTGCGCAACGCACTGATCGCCCCTTTCACGGTGATCATGCTGCAATTCCCCTGGCTGCTGAACGGCGTCGTCATCGTCGAGACCTTGTTTAACTACAAGGGCTTTGGCTGGGTGCTGGTGCAGGCCGCTGGCAATAACGACATCGAGCTGTTGCTGGGTGTTTCCATCGTTTCCGTCTTCGTGGTCCTGATCACACAGCTGATATCCGACATCGGCTATGTGTTCCTGAACCCACGCATTCGCATTTCATAAAGGAGGACAGGACATGGAAGCTCTCACATGGACAGGCAGCCTCGGCACCATCCTCAACCCTGCGCTTATGGTTCTGCTGGCGTTACTGGCCGTAGCGATCGTCGCGCAACTCATTCTGGGGTTCTTTGCCCCGGCACAAACGCTGCAATCCAATCCTGACGGCACGATAGCGGCAACCACTGGCCCTTTGGGGCTGGCTGAAACCGGCGTGAAATACGCTTTTCTTGGCGTGCTGGCGATTGTGGTCGCCTATATCGTCGTGCCACAGGTCATGCCTTATGGATCAGCCGGGATCGTCGGCGAAGTGTCCAAACGGTTCCTGCCGGTTTGGGTGTCACTCATCGCGCTTTTCACCCTTTCAATCGTCTATAAGCGCAAGCTGGGCCTCTACGGAAAACTCTTTGACAGCACAGTCGGCATGATCGGCTTTGGTCTGGTGATGTTCTGGGTGTTCACAGCACTTTTTGTCGGCATGTTCGACATGATCGCGACCCATGATTACCTGTCTCAGGTGTCCGGCCTCAAGAACAAGGGCCCCGGTGTCCCTGTTCCAGAAGGCACCACGGGCGCGATTCCGCACTACCTGCTGGGTGGCGACAACCTTGCGCGGGATATCTTTAGCCGCGTGGTCCAAGGGTCTGTCTTTGTCATCGCCATTGCGCCACTGGCCACGATCTTTGCGTTTATGGTCGGGATCACGCTGGGCCTGCCTGCGGGTTTCTACGGCGGCAAATTGGATACGTTCCTGTCGTTCGTTGCCAACCTGATCCTGGCTTTCCCCGTGATCTTACTGTTCTACCTGCTGGTCACGCCAGAGATCGTCGAAACAGGTATCCCATCCTATATGGCCGCGTTCCTGTTCATCTTCCCGCTGATTTTTTTTGGCGTGCTGCTGAACTCGCGCTACTACACGCAACCGGCGAAACGGAATGCTATTCTGATCCCGGTCCTGGGTATCTTGGGTTGGCTTTATCTGTCGGTCATCAACCAAAAAGGCACAGTGATCGACTTCCTACCTGCATGGATGGACCTCTTTGATATCTCGATCCTTGTGGTCTTTGTCTCGGTGGTCTTCGTGAATGCACCCACCGTGTTCCGTATCGTCCGAGGCCTGACGCTGGACCTGCGCACGCGCGACTATGTCGCCGCCGCGCAAACCCGTGGGGAAGGTGCCTGGTACATCATGCTGTGGGAAATCCTGCCGAACGCACGCGGTCCGCTAATCGTCGATTTCTGCCTGCGGATCGGTTACACCACCATCCTTTTGGGTACCTTGGGCTTCTTCGGCTTGGGTCTTTCGTCTGAAAGCCCTGACTGGGGATCGACCATCAATGAGGGCCGTAAGCTTTTGTTGATTTTTGCACACCCTGCCCTGCCACCGGCGGCTGCACTCTTGAGCCTTGTCTTGGGCCTCAACCTGCTGGCCGACGGTCTGCGTGAAGAAAGCTTGAAGGACTAATCATGACTGATCAACCAATCCTTGAGATCGACAAGCTTTCGATTTCCTTCTTCACCCGCCTGCGTGAAATCCCTGCGGTGATGGATTTTTCAGCCACCGTCATGCCCGGTGAGGCGCTTGGCCTTGTGGGCGAATCCGGTTGCGGCAAATCCACCGTCGCTTTGGGGGTCATGCAAGATCTTGGCGTGAACGGGCGCATCGTCGGCGGCTCGATCAAGTTTAAAGGCCGTGAACTCAATGAAATGAGTCCAGAGGAACTGCGTGACATTCGCGGCTCTGAAATCGCGATGATCTACCAGGAACCTATGGCGTCCCTGAACCCGGCCATGAAAATCGGTAAACAGCTAATGGAAGTGCCGATGATCCACGAAGGCGTGGGCGAGAAAGAGGCCTACGCCCGCGCGCTGGAAGTCGTCACAGACGTAAAGCTGCCCGACCCGGAACGGATGCTGCAAAGCTATCCGCATCAGCTATCGGGTGGTCAGCAGCAGCGGATCGTCATCGCGATGGCGCTGATGTCGAAACCGTCCTTGCTCATCCTTGATGAACCGACAACTGCGCTTGACGTGACGGTGGAGGCCGCGGTTGTGGAACTGGTCAAGGACCTTGGCAAGAAATACGGCACCTCCATGCTGTTCATCAGCCACAACCTTGGGCTTGTGCTGGAAACCTGCGACCGCATTTGCGTGATGTATTCGGGCGAAGCGGTGGAACGCGGCAGCATCGAAGACGTCTTTGACGAAATGCAGCACCCCTACACACAGGCGCTGTTCCGTTCGATCCCCCTGCCCGGCGCAGACAAGAACGCGCGGCCCCTGATTGCTATTCCGGGCAACTTTCCCTTGCCGCATGAACGGCCCAATGGCTGCAACTTCGGCCCGCGCTGCGATTATTTCGAGGCCGGGCGCTGTGATGCAGGTTTCATCCCGATGGAACCCGTCCCCGGCAATGACCGCCACCAGTCGCGCTGCCTGAAATTCAAGGAAATTGACTGGCAGGCCCCTATTGACGTAGGCCCGCAAACCGAAAAGCCCGAACCGGGGCAAGTTGTCCTGAAAATGGACAACCTCAAGAAATACTATGAGGTTGCAGCAAACGCACTCTTCGGCGGTGGCGACAAGAAGGTCGTGAAAGCCAATGAAACCCTCAGCTTTGAAGCACGTGAAAGCGAAACGCTGGCGATAGTGGGCGAATCCGGCTGCGGCAAATCCACGTTTGCCAAGGTGCTGATGGGGCTGGAAACAGCGACCGAAGGAGAAATCCTGCTCGACAATAAATCCATTGGCAACATCCCGATCGAAAAGCGCGACACCAAGACGATCGCGGATATCCAGATGGTGTTTCAGAACCCCTTTGATACACTCAATCCATCCATGACGGTCGGGCGCCAAATCATGCGTGCGCTGGAAATCTTTGGCATCGGCAACAATGATGCAGAGCGACGCGAGCGGATGCTCAACCTGCTTGATCTGGTGAAACTACCCCGCGCCTTCGCCGACCGAATGCCGCGCCAACTCTCAGGTGGTCAAAAGCAACGCGTCGGTATTGCCCGGGCCTTTGCAGGTGATGCGCGGATTGTTGTGGCGGATGAACCGGTCTCGGCGCTTGATGTGTCAGTGCAGGCTGCGGTCACCGATCTGCTGATGGAAATTCAGCGTGAGCATAAGACGACACTGCTGTTCATCAGCCATGATCTGTCTATCGTGCGCTATCTGTCGGACCGCGTGATGGTCATGTATCTGGGTCATGTGGTCGAATTGGGTAGCACCGATCAGGTGTTCTCGCCCCCCTATCACCCGTACACAGAGGCGCTGCTGTCAGCCGTGCCAATCGCCGACACCCGCGTTAAGAAAAAGCACATCGTGCTGGAAGGTGACATCCCATCCGCGATGAACCCGCCCAGCGGTTGTCCGTTCCAGACACGGTGCAACTGGAAATCAAAGGTCGCAGGCGGGCTTTGCGAAAAGGAAGTCCCACCGGTCCGGATGCTGGCCGAGGGTCACCAGATCAAATGCCACCTCAGCGATGCAGACCTCGCTGATATGGAACCTGTGATCCAGATTGCGGCAGAATAGGCTTCAGACCTGCGCCGGAGGCTGCAAAGCCTTCGGCAAGGGCCACTATTGCCCCCAAATCACCTGCACGTAATTCTGGGTTTCGGCAAACGGCGGCACACCGCCATGGCGCGTTACAGCCCCCGGCCCCGCGTTATAGGCTGCCAGCGCTAAAGGCCATGATCCAAACGTCTCGAACTGTGCACGCAAATACCGCGCGCCGCCTTCCAGATTCTGCACAGGATCCAGTGGATCAACCCCCAACGCCTGCGCCGTGGCAGGCATCAACTGTGCCAGTCCCAGCGCGCCCTTCACGGACCGTGCCGTGGCGTTCCAGCCGCTTTCCTGCTCAACCAATCGTAGGAACAACCCCACCGGGACACCATGTTTGGTCGCCGCCGATTGGGCCAAGCGCATGTAGGGTCCGGTGTAACCCCCGGCATACGTCGGCGCGATCGCGAACCCCTCAGCGCGTGGTGGCAGCAACCGAACAGAATTTTCATATTGCTCAGCCGCGCGGCCATCCAAAACAGAGGTTTGGCTTTGCAGCAGCCCGGATCGTGACATCGTTGAAACCTGTTCTTGCGCGACAGAAGGCGGCGCTGAAAGCACCGTGGTCAGGCAAATTATGAGGATCAGTCGGGTCACAAGAGCAGCTTTCGCATTTCGATCCCGCATACTTAGTCCTTTTGTGGCCAACGGCCAAGCTAAACCCCTAGAAACCTGCCGTTAACCTTGTTACGCCATGTGTCGGGTGCCGCAGAAGCGGCAAAGCAGAATCGTCGGAGGTGCCAGTATGGCCGGATCAGTGAACAAAGTTATCCTTATCGGTAATCTGGGGGCTGACCCCGAAGTGCGGACGTTCCAGAACGGCGGCAAGGTTGCCAATCTGCGCATCGCGACCTCTGAAAACTGGAAAGACAAAAACACCGGTGAGCGGCGCGAAAAAACTGAATGGCACACTGTTGCGATCTTTCAGGAAGGTCTTGTGCGTATCGCTGAGCAGTATCTAAAAAAAGGCTCCAAGGTTTATATCGAAGGCAAGCTGCAAACTCGCAAATGGCAGGATCAGTCCGGTCAGGATCGTTATTCGACCGAAGTTGTGCTGAACGGCTACGACGGCACGCTAACAATGCTTGATGGCCGCAGCGACGGCGGTGGCGGTGGTGGCGGCGGCGGTAATTACGGCGGCGGATCATCCAGCGGCGGATACGGTGGCGGCTCATCCGATGGTTATGGCGGCGGTGGCAGCGGCGGTGCTCCATCTGGCGGCGGTGGCGGCAGCGACATGGACGACGAAATCCCGTTCTAAAAACATGCAATTCGCGCCCGAAGTTCAGATTTTGATCCTTGTCGGCGTCATTCTGGGGGTCGCCTATCTTGGCATTTTTCCCAGCATGGAACAAAAGACGCTCAACCGCATGATGGCGGTTGATATGATTCTGTCGACGATTGCGTTAACCGTTGCAGGCGCGCTGTTCTGGGGGTCCGACATCCGCTTTAATCTACTGTTGTTCGACACGAACTGGTTCATTTTTACCATCGTGTCCTTTGCGCTGATCGAAGTCCCATTGTTCCTGCAATTTGCCAAAGTGCATGGCATAAAACTGAACGGCGATGACAGCGACGGGCCGGCGTGACAGATGACATCGAGCTGCGCCCTTTGGGACAGACCGATGCGTCGGCGGCACTAGCGCTTTATAATGCGCTGACCTTCGGCCCGAAATCGCATGACGCGGAAGCGTTCCGTACGGTGCTGCGGCATCCGGGCACAACGATCTACGGCGCTTTTGAGGGTACAGGACTGGTCGCGATGCTGACGTTGCATCTGTTGCCGAATGTTACTTGGGATGCACGGCCTTACGGATTGGTCGAAAACGTCGTTACAACTGCCACCCATCGCAAGCGCGGTATCGGCAAGAAGTTGATGCAATATGCCATCGCCCAAGCTTGGGCGGCAGATGCGTTCAAGATCATGCTGATGACCGGCAACAAGCGGGGTGCGGCGGGTTTCTATGAAGCGGTCGGGTTTCGCGCCGAAGACAAAACTGCAATGGTGATCAGACGGCCCTAAGACCTGCGCAGTGCATCTTCCAGTACGCCCAGCACGGTATCACGCGGCACGTCAGACGTAATAAACGCATCGCCAATCCTGCGCGCCAGTATGAACCGCAACTTTCCATCCAGCACCTTTTTATCCTGCGCCATCAACTCAATCAGCCCGGCGGCATCGGGCAAATCGCCCGGAATATCGCGGATATCGATCTTCATGCCCATATCGCGCAGATGCGCGCGCACGCGGCTTGGGTCTTCTTGGCTACACAGCCCCATGCGGGCCGAGAGTTCAAACGCCAGCGCACAGCCAATCGCGACGCCCTCGCCATGCAACAGCCGGTCGGAATACCCGGTTGCGGCCTCCAGCGCGTGACAAAACGTATGGCCAAGGTTCAAAAGCGCGCGATCCCCCTGCTCGGTCTCATCGCGCTGCACGATGTCGGCTTTCATCTGACAGGACCGGGTCACAGCACGCACGCGGGCATCCATATCGCCCGCTGCCAGTGCTGGCCCTTCAGCTTCCAACCAGTCGAAGAACGCGGCGTCGCCCAGCAACCCATATTTTACAACCTCGCCATAGCCCGTCAGAAAATCACGCGCGGTCAGCGTGCCCAGCAAAGCTGTATCGGCCAGAACCAGGCTTGGCTGATGAAACGCGCCAATCAGGTTCTTACCGCTCGGTGAATTGATCCCGGTCTTGCCCCCAACAGAGCTATCGACCTGCGCGAGAAGCGAGGTTGGAATTTGCACAAAGCGCACGCCACGCCGCAAGATCGCTGCCGCAAAGCCTGCCAAATCACCAATGACACCACCACCAAAGGCCACAACCACATCACCGCGTTCGACTTTCTGGGACAGCAACCACTCAACCGATCGCTCTAGCTGCGCCCAGGATTTCGTGGCTTCACCGGGCGGCAATGCCAACGCCTCGGATGTAAGCCCGGCGTCCGACAAAACCGCCTGTAGCTGTCCCAAATGCAGGTGCGCGACGTTCTCATCCGTCAAGATACACACATGACGGCGTCCATCCATCGCCGCGATCTGCGCGCCCGCCTGATCCAAAACCCCCGGTCCGATCAGGATGTCATAGGCGCGCCCCGGCAGATCAACGTGAACTTTTGCGGTCATCTACATGGTCTCCAGAATATCAGGGCGGCTTGCCAACGCAGCACGTGCCGATTGCATGGTTTGTTCGATGCTGGCGTTGTGCTTCACGGTAATCTTCAGCCCGGCAAGGCTGTAGATCGGGGTGCGTTCATTATAGATCGCCGTCAGTGTCGCCTTGGGGTCAGCCGTGCGCAGCAAGGGCCGCGTGTCTTTATGGCGCACGCGATCCCACAGGATATCAAGGTCTGCATCCAGCCAAACGGCCACACCCATTTGGGCAATCGCATCGCGGTTATCTGCCGACAAGAACGCCCCACCCCCGGTGGACACAATTCCGGGTGGACCGGACAACAGCCTGCGCAACACCTCAGCCTCGCGTTTGCGAAAAAACGCCTCGCCGTCGCGTTCGAAAATCTCGGCAATCGTGGCGGCGGCGGCCTCTTCAATGGCCGCATCACTGTCAACGAAAGGAACATCCAGCGCCGTGGCCAAGGCCCGCCCAATCGCGGTCTTGCCCGAGCCCATCATACCCACCAGCACAACGGTCCGTTTCAACTGATATTGCTGCCCGTCGGCCATGCAAAGTCGCCTTTTATCTCGGCCAAGCTGTGCCGAACGTAAAAATTAATGAATGAATGCCGTGATCTTGCGCGAAAGGCCATATATAATCCCTTCAACAAGTGGGCAAGAACCCACATATTGAGGCAGAACAGACATATTGGGGCCAAGTCATGTGGCGGTTAATCAAAGCGCTATTGTTTTTGATCATTCTCGCGGGGGTGGGTCTTGTGGCCTATGCCTACGTTGGTCCGTTGTTTTTCCCAGGCGATTTTGCCGCCCCCTCACAAGAGGTAACACGCCCTGTTACGCTGGAAACAAACTAAGGCACTGACAGCAGCACTCTGTCTGGCCGGGTCCGCCCTGCCATCGCAAAGTGCCGCACAGGGAGAGCCGCTTTCGGCCATCGACTGGCTTTCGCGTAGCGTGGAAACTGCACCGCTGTTCGAAACCCCTGCTGTGGGCGATGCTACATCCCCCAATGTCACAGTCACGCCGCTTGATCGACCGTCAAAGGATCCCTTTGGCCTGCTGCCGTCCGAGGTGACGGGCCTGCCGCCCACTATCTGGTCATCTAGCAAAGAGGCTGTTCTAGTCGATCTGGTGCGCGCTGAACGTGTTGATGCGCTGCCCGCCATTCAGGATTTTCTCAAGGTTTTGATGCTCGCCGAAGCTGAACCACCACTTGATGCCGATGGCGCCGGCGCGCTGTTCCTGGCGCGTGTTGATAAGTTGCTTGATTTGGGCGCATTGGAACCGGCGCAGTCCTTGATTGAGCAAGCCGCTCCTGACACGGGTCCTTTGTTTCGGCGTTGGTTTGACGTGGCCCTGCTGACCGGGACTGAGGATACCGCATGCGAAGCGATGCGCGACACGCCGTCTATCGCACCCACATTCGCCGCCCGCATCTTTTGTCTGGCCCGTAACGGCGACTGGGCCGCGGCGGCCCTTACCTTGAACACTCACCGTGTGCTGCGTGACATCACCGAACAGGAAGAGGCGCTGCTGGCCCGCTTTCTGGACCCCGAACTATTTGAAGGCGAACCACCACTCACCCCCCCGGCCCGTGTCAGCCCACTGACATTCCGTATGCATGCGGCGATTGGCGAACCGCTGATCACCGCCAACCTGCCACTTGCGTTTTCCCATGCTGATTTACAATCGACGGCTGCATGGAAATCACAGCTTGAGGCGACAGAACGATTGGCCCGCCATGGCGCTGTGTCCGAAAACGTCCTGATCCAGAACTACACCGCCCGCACGCCCGCTGCATCAGGTGGTATCTGGGACCGGGCCGAAGCGATCCAGCGCTTTGATGTCGCGATGACAGCGCGCGATCCGGTGAGCGTGGCACGCACATTGCCCGATGCATGGGCCGCGATGCGCCAAGCGCGCGCCGAGATCCAGTTTGCCAAGCTTTACGGCGCCGAATTGCAAAAACTGCCATTGTCGGGTGCGGCTGCGGTGATCGCCTTTGAGGTCGGCCTACTATCACCCGATTATGAGGCCGTGGCCATTGCTGCGGAGACAGCAGACGCCGGGTTTGATCCCTTCCTAATAGGCATTGCACGCGGAACACCGCAAAATCTGCCCGCTACCTCGCCGCGCACCCTGGCTATTCAAGAGGCCTTTGACAGCACGCCACCGCCTGCCGAACTGCAACAGTTGGTCGATGACGGCAAACTGGGCGAGGCGCTGTTGCGTGCCATCGCACTGTTCGACGCAGGTGCGGAAGGCGATTTGCGATCAGTCACCGATGCGCTGGCGCTGTTCCGCTCCGTCGGGTTGGAAGACGTAGCACGGCGCGCGGCATTGCAATTGATGATCCTGGACCGGGCCACATGACCCAAACCGATCAACCGATGGCCCGCTGGGTGCAGGTGTTTCTAGAGGCGCAAGCGGCCGAGTTGGATGCCGCGACCAATACCCAATTGGCCTATGCCCGGGATTTGCAGAATTTCGCGGGCTGGCTGACGCCAAAGTCGCTCCATTTCAACAGCGCCACACGCGACCATGTCGAAAGCTATCTGATTGATTGCGAAGCGGAAGGATTGGCGAAATCCACCCGCGCGCGCCGCCTGTCAGCGATCAAACAGCTGTATCGTTTTGCCTTTGAAGAAGGCTGGCGCGATGACAACCCGGCGATCCAGATCAAGGGGCCGGGCCGCGAACAGCGCTTGCCGAAAACCCTGTCGATTGCCGAAGTTGACCGACTGCTGGAGGCTGCACGCACCACCAAACGCGAAGCGCTGCGCAACGCCTGCCTGATGGAACTGCTTTATGCCACCGGTATGCGTGTGACTGAGCTGGTCAGCCTGCCCGTTTCAGCGGCAAGGGGTGATCCAAGGATGCTGCTGGTACGCGGCAAGGGCGGGAAAGAACGCCTTGTTCCGCTATCCCCGCCCGCACGCGATGCATTAGCCACCTATCTGACAGCGCGCGATGCCGCGCAAGACGATGCCCGCAAAGATGGCACGCCACCGTCCAGGTTTCTGTTCCCATCGCGGGGCAAATCCGGCCATCTGACGCGGCATAGGTTCTTTGGGTTGATCAAAGAGTTTGCGGTCGCTGCTGGCGTATCCCCTGCCAAGGTCACACCCCATACCCTACGCCACGCTTTCGCGACGCATCTGCTGGCAGGTGGCGCTGATCTGCGGTCGATCCAAACCATGCTGGGCCACGCTGATGTGGCCACCACCGAGATTTATACACATGTACTCGACGCACGCCTGAAAGAGCTGGTGCTGGACCATCATCCCCTCGCGAAAGCAGCCAAACCTTGAAGCTGACGCGCAGACCCTACATAACGCATATGATTTTGCTTGAAAGCACCTGATGGAAACCGCACCTCTCGACGCCGCCTTTTGGGTTACGGCTGGCTCTATTTTAATTCTTCTTGTTCTCTCGGCCTTCTTTTCGGGCTCTGAAACGGCCCTGACCGCCGCGTCGCGGGGCAAGCTGCGCTCAGCTGCTGACAAGGGATCCAAAGGGGCGGATCGTGCGCTGACGGTGACCGAAGACAATGAACGGCTGATCGGGTCGGTGCTGCTGGGCAATAACGTGGTGAATATCCTTGCCACGTCGCTGGCTACCGCCGTTCTGACCAAACTCTTTGGCCAAAACGGGGTCGCTGCGGCCACGCTGATCATGACGCTTCTTGTTCTGATCTTTGCCGAAGTGCTGCCAAAGACCCTTGCAATCACCTACCCTGAAACGGTGGCTTCCAGGGTCGCGCGCCCAATTGGGTTGGTGGTGGTTATGTTCTCACCCATCGTGGCCGCCGTGCGCTATCTGGTGCGGGGTGTCTTGTTTGTCTTTGGCGTCCGCACCGATCCTGACAGCAACATTCTGGCCGTCCGCGAAGAAATCGCTGGCGCTCTGTCGTTGGGCCACTCCGAAGGCATCGTGGAAAAAGAAGACCGTGACCGTATCCTTGGCGCGCTTGATCTGAACGAACGCACCGTGGAAGAGATCATGTTGCACCGTTCAGGTATTGAAATGGTGAATGCCGCACTGCCCCCGCAGGACATTTTGGCCCAGATCTTGCAAAGCCCGCACACCCGCCTGCCGCTTTACCGCGATGAGCAGGAAAACATTGTTGGCATGATCCACTCCAAGGACCTGCTGCGGGCGATGTACAAACTGCTTGGCGGAGGTACGGAAAACGCGCAGGGGCTTGCGGCCTTTGACGTGACCAAAGTGGCGATGCCGCCCTATTTTATTCCCGAAACCACAACGCTTGACGACCAGATGCGCAACTTTCTTAAGCGCAAGACGCACTTTGCGCTGGTGGTTGACGAATATGGTGCCCTACAGGGTCTGATCACGCTTGAGGATATTCTTGAGGAAATCGTCGGCGAAATCGCCGATGAATTCGACACCCACGAAGAAAAGCAAATCGAGGCAACCTCTGACGGTGCATATATCGTTGATGGTGTGATGACGATCCGCGACCTGAACCGCGCCCACGATTGGAACCTGCCCGATGATGAGGCGAACACTGTCGCGGGTCTGGTGATCCATGAGGCGCAGATGATCCCGATTGAAGGTCAGGTTTTTTCCTTCCACGGCTTCCGGTTTGAAGTGCTGACCAAGGACGAAAATCGCCTTGCCACCCTGAAAATTCGCAAGCTTTAGGGCTTGCTATCGCCTGACGTTAGGTCAACTCTTGCCTCATTCCTAACCAAATGAGGACAACCATGCTGCTGCGCCATTTTCTCTCATCATGTGTGTTTACGGTTTTTCTGGTTTCACCGGGTTTTGCCCAACAAGCGGCTGACGCCGTTGAACCAGAGGCAGACACCGGCGTGTCCGCCTTTGCCAATCTCTCTGATGCCGCGCAAAGCGCGCTGGCCACAAAAGAGGCCGGTGAACCGGTTGTTGCCGATGACTGGATGATCGCCGCCGCCAACCCGCTGGCGGTTGAAGCTGGTGCTGAAGTGTTGGCTAATGGTGGCACCGCCGCCGATGCGATGGTTGCCGTGCAGGCCGTGCTTGGGCTGGTTGAACCCCAGTCGTCCGGTTTGGGCGGTGGTGCGTTTCTTGTCTGGTACGATGCCGCCTCGGGCGAAATCACCACGCTGGACGGACGCGAAACCGCCCCGCTTGCTGCAACGCCCACCTTGTTTCAGGATGAAAACGGCGAGCGGCTTGGGTTCTTTGATGCCGTTGTTGGCGGTCTGTCCGTTGGCACACCCGGCACGCCAAAACTGATGGAAGAAGCGCATCGTTTGTGGGGCCGCAGTAACTGGGGTGATCTGCTTGAACCCGCCATCACGCTGGCCGAAGACGGCTTTGCCGTATCGCCACGCATGGCGACTTCAATCGCCAATGATGCCGAGCGTTTGCAACGCTTCCCGGCAACAGCGGCCTATTTCTTTCCCGGTGGCACACCGTTGGCAGAAGGCCAAACCCTGCAAAACCCCGCCTATGCTGACACACTACGCCAGATCGCGCAGCACGGCACTGATGCCTTCTACACAGGCCCTATTGCCGAAGACATCGTGGCAACTGTGCGCAATGCGGACGGCAACCCCGGTGTCCTCTCAACCCTGGACTTGGCGCTTTATGATGTGGTCGCGCGTCCGCCGATCTGCGTCGATTTCCTCAGCTACGAAGTCTGCGGCATGGGACCGCCCTCATCAGGGGCGCTGACTGTGGGGCAGATTTTGGGCATGATGGACAATCTTGCCTTTGATGATCCGGCAGATGCGGATGTTTGGCGTTTGATCGGCGACGCATCGCGCCTCGCCTTCGCGGACCGGGGTCGCTACATGGCCGATAGCGACTTTGTGCCCATGCCGACCGAAGGGCTGGTTGATCCGACCTATCTGAGCGAACGCGCCGCTTTGATCGAAGCTGAGACAAATGCACTTGCCGAGGTCAGCCCCGGCAACCCTGAATGGGATCACGCCCAGCTTTGGGGCGATGATGTCAGCATCGAATTTCCGTCGACCTCGCATATCTCAATCGTGGATGGCGACGGCAACGCGCTGTCGATGACGACAACGATTGAAAACGGCTTTGGGTCCCGGCTTTTTGTGCGCGGCTTTTTGTTGAACAATGAGCTGACCGACTTTTCCTTTGCCACACATGCCGATGGCTATCCCATCGCAAACCGGGTTGAGCCGGGCAAACGACCGCGGTCATCCATGTCGCCAACGATCGTAACCGAAGGCGGTGCACCCGTGTTGGTCGTTGGCAGCCCGGGCGGCAGCCGTATCATCGGTTATGTGGCCAAAACCATCATGGCGCATTTGGCGTGGGATATGGACGTGCAAGCTGCGGTTTCGATGCCGCATCTGGTCAACCGTTTTGGCACCTACGATCTTGAGGAAGGCACCGATGCGGTAGCGTTTGAGGAACCGCTGCAAGCACTGGGATATGAGACGAACATCCGAGGTCTGACATCCGGCCTGCACGCCATCAGCATCGGGGACACCTTGCAAGGTGGCGCGGACCCGCGTCGCGAGGGTATTGCCCTAGGTGAATGATCACAGCGCGGCTCAGCGGCCTTTGAAAAAGCTGCCCAAGATGCCGCGCACCAACCTGCGACCGGTGGTGCCTTTGAGCTCTTTCACCACGACAGAGGCCAAGGCACCGCCAAACCCGCCGCCATTGGACGTGCGGGCGGTGGTTGTACGACGCGCGCTGCGCCCGCCTTCATAGCGCCGCGCCGCTTTGAATTCGCGCTCTTTCTGTTCAAGCCGCTCTTCTTCGGCCTCAGCTTCGGCAGCGGCCTTTTCAGCAGCCTCGGCCCGCTTGGACAGCATTTCAAACGCACTGTCACGGTCCAGGGTTTTGTCGTACTTCCCGGCCATGTCAGACGCCTGCATGATCGCCTGGCGCGTGGGCCCGTCAATCGGACCTAGTTGCGACGCTGGCGGACGGATCAAAGTCCGTTCCACAACTTGCGGAATGCCCTTGCGATCAAGAAATGAGGTCACGGCCTCGCCTGTACCCACCTGTTGAATGGCCTCAGCTGTGTCGAACGCGGGGTTGTCACGGTATGTTTCAGCGGCGGTTTTCAACTCCTTACGATCCTTGGCGGTAAACGCCCGCAAAGCGTGTTGTACCCGGTTGCCCAACTGGCCCAGCACGTCGTCAGGAATATCGCCCGGGTTCTGCGTGACGAAGTAAACCCCCACCCCCTTCGAGCGGATCAGGCGGGCGACCTGTTCAACCTTATCGACCAGCGCCTTGGGCGCGTCGTCAAACAGCAGGTGCGCCTCATCAAAGAAGAAGACCAGTTTGGGTTTGTCAGGGTTGCCCACCTCGGGCAGTTCTTCAAACAGTTCCGACAGAAGCCACAACAGGAATGTCGCGTAGAGCCGTGGGCTGCCCATCAGTTGATCTGCGGCCAGGATATTGATCTCACCGCGCCCGTCTTTTGTGCGCATCATGTCAGCGAGGTCCATTGCAGGTTCACCAAACAGAGCCGTGCCACCTTGGTTTTCAAGCACAAGCAACTGCCGCTGGATCGCCCCGATGGACGATGACGCCACATTGCCATAGCGCAATGACAGCGCCTTCGCGTTCTGCCCGACCCAAACCAGCAAGGCCTGCAGGTCTTTAAGGTCCAACAGCGGCAGAGCTTCTTCATCGGCCACGCGGAAGGCCACGTTCAACACACCTTCCTGCACATCTGTCAGGTCCATCAGCCGCGAAAGCAACAACGGACCCATCTCGGCCACAGTGGCGCGGATCGGATGGCCTTTTTCACCAAAAAGGTCCCAGAAGGTGACCGGAAAACTATCGTATTGCAGATCAAGGCCAATCGTCTCGGCGCGCGACATAAACGGCTCGTGCAGTTTGAAATCAGGTGAACCGCTGACAGCAAGACCCGAAAGATCACCCTTCACGTCAGACAAGAACACCGGCACACCTGCGGCAGAAAACCCCTCGGCCATGATCTGCAAGGTCACGGTCTTACCCGTGCCGGTAGCCCCTGCAATCAGCCCGTGGCGGTTCGCCTTATCAAGCAAAAGGTTCTGCGCTGCGCCGTACGCGTCGCCGCCGCCGCCAATAAAGATGTTCTCAGACATAAGTACCGTTCCCTGCTTATATTTTCCAAGCAAAATACATTGTTAACCAATTCATGCCACAACAAAGCGCGGCTGTTCGCAGGTCTTCTGCGGATTGCCATACTTCCTCCCTGTTAGACTTGCCGTGCCTTTGGGCACGGTTTTTTTCTGCGCTGACAGCAGGTGCATGCATCACCAAGATGTCAAAAGTTTCCGGTTGACGCTTAGTTTTGCTTTGCGTAGCTTGCCCAACAATTAGTCGGCCAAGTCCGGCAGGGAGAAAAAGAAGCAGGGTCCTTTCGGGGGCCCTTCTTCACGTCCGGGCCTTCGAAAATGTGAGCGGAAGACAGCCAAACCAGATGTTTTTGGCGCTGACAGCCCGCCAGCCGCATGTTAAGTCGCCGGAAAAGAAATAAGGAAAAGACCTATGCGCAGTATCCTGAAATCCGTTTTTCTTGCCGCCCTGTTGGCGCACGGCAGCGTTGTCGCGGCCCAAGAGACCACGACCGAGGCAGCACCCGCCGAAGACGCAGCCCCTGCGGCGGACGCAACACCAAACGATCTGGCCTTAGGCGAACCGCTTGGGCCCAAGGTCGGTGAGCCCTACGTGCGCGAAGAATTTGGTGATTGGGCGCTACGTTGCATCAAGGCCGATGAGGGATCGCGCGATCCCTGCAACCTTTATCAGCTGCTCAGCAATAATGACGGCGTGGCCGTGGCCGAATTTAATATGTTCCGCCTGCCCGAAGGCCAACGCGCCGTTGCTGGCGCGACGATCGTGGTGCCACTTGAAACACTGCTGACCCAGCAGCTGACCATTTCCGTCGATGGGGCGAACCCGCGCCGCTATCCGTTCACATTCTGCAACCGTGCGGGCTGTGTTGCACGTCTGGGTTTCACCCAGGAAGAAGTGGATGAATTCAAGCGCGGTGCGAATGCATCGGTGCGATTGGTCCCCGCCGCTGCGCCAACAGAAGAGGTCGTGCTGACGGTTTCTCTCACTGGGTTTACTGCCGGGTTCGACAGCTCTGATCAAGCGACACAAGAATAACTACGGCGCGCTGCGCTTAATGCTTGCGCAGCGCAATCACGGCGTTCAAACCGCCAAATGCAAAGGCGTTTGACAGGGCGACATTGACCTGTGCGTCCCGCGCCACGTTTGGCACCACATCCAGCGCGCATTCCGGGTCAGGTTCCTGATAGCCGATTGTGGGTGCGACGATGCCGTCTTTCAGCGCCATGATGCAGGCCAAAAGCTCAACCGCACCCGTGCCCCCGATCAGATGCCCATGCATGGATTTGGTGGATGACATCATCAGCTTATCTGCATGCGCGCCAAAGACATCAGCAACGGCTGCGCATTCTGTCTTGTCATTGGCCGCTGTGCCGGTGCCATGTGCGTTGATATAGCCGACGTCCTCTTTGTTCAGTCGCGCATCCTTGATGGCCCCTGCGATGGCGCGCGCCGCCCCTTGCTTGGATGGCATCACGATGTCAGAGGCATCAGACGTCATCGCAAAGCCCGCGACCTCGCACAGTATCTCCGCGCCGCGTGCTTTGGCGTGCGCGTAATCCTCAAAGACATAGACACCGGCGCCTTCGCCTTGGACCATACCGTTGCGGGTGGCGGAAAACGGACGGCAAGCATCGCGCGACATCACGCGCAGCCCTTCCCATGCTTTGATCCCGCCAAAGCACAACATCGCCTCTGATCCGCCAGTGACCATGACCTTGGCCATGCCGCAACGCACCATGTTGAATGCCTGCCCCATCGCGTGATTGGACGACGCGCAGGCGGTGGCCACGGTAAATGACGGGCCGCGCAGGTTCCATTCCATCGACACGTGGCTGGCGGCTGCGTTGTTCATTAGCTTGGGCACGATAAAGGGGTGCACGCGGTTCTTGCCGGCCTCGTAGACAGCGCGGTAGTTTTCATCCTGGGTGTTCAACCCCCCCCCAGAGGTACCCAGAACCACACCGGATTGATCCGCCAATGCACCTGAAAAGGTCAGCCCCGACTGTCCAATCGCTTCGCGGGCGGCCAGTAACGTGAATTGCGTGAACCGATCATAAAGGGCGATTTGCTGGCGGTTGAAATGCGTGGCCTCATCATAGTCTTTGATCTGGCCGCCAATCTGGATCGACAACCGATCCACGTCGTCAATTTCAAGCGGGCCAATCCCGCAGCGCCCTTCGCGCATCGCGGCAAAGGTGGTGGCCACATCAGCGCCAAGCGGGTTGATCGTCCCTGCCCCGGTAATCACCACGCGGTTCATTTACTTGGCCTGCTCTGCTTTGAGCTTTTCAACAGCCGCCACGATAGCGGCAACAGAAGAGATATCGAAATCGCCCGCAGCGGGATCGTTGGCGTTGAAGGGAACGGTGATGTCAAAGCTTTCTTCAATCGCAAAGATGCTTTCAACCAGCCCAAGACTGTCGATGCCCACATCCTCCAGTGTGTTGTCCATGGCGATATCGCCCGGCTCCAGCATAGCTTGCTCGGCAATGATCGCGATGACCTGTTCTTTGATGCTCATTTGACGGTGCCTTCGTTGCTTGACGCGGATGTAGTCACTCTTGCCACTCTTTGAAACGGGCGATTAACGCTTTGCAAGATCACGTAAGACACGCGGCAGACGGCGCAAGGCCTTATAGCCCTCGATATGTGTTTTCATCTTGGTGGCAGGATAGCCCATCATCATGCGCCCCTTGGGCACATTTGACAAAACCACGGCAGCGCCGCCCAACACCACGTCATCACCTACAATCAGATTATCCGCGACACCGGCCTTACCGCCCACAACAACCCGGTCCCCGATCACGGTGGACCCGGCGACACCGGCTTGGGCGCACAGCAGACAATGTTCACCGACAATGACGTTGTGGCCCACTTGCACAAGGCTGTCTATCTTGGTCCCTTGGCCGATGCGGGTTGCGCGGATTGTACCTGCGTCGATGCAGGAATTGGCACCGATCTCAACATCATCACCGATGCTCACACCGCCCAGCGAATGGATGCGGTACCATGTCGGATCAGTGGGGGGTTGCATGTCGACCTCGCCCAATGTTTCGCGTGCTTTTTCAACGTTTGAGGGTTCGGCGGTGACAAAGGAAAACCCGTCGCCGCCCACCACAACATTCGGATGCAGGCAAACGCCATGTCCAAGCGTGACGTGCCGCTGTAAACGCACACCGGCATGCAAGGTGCAGCCAGAGCCGACTTTGACGCCTGCGGCGATAGTGACATGATCCCCAATCCAACATTCGTCACCGATGACGGCACCAGCACCGATAACACTGAACGCACCAATGACAGCATTCGCGCCAATCTGCGCACTTGGATCAATGGCGGCAAACTGCGAAATGCCGCTTCCCGGCAATGGTTGGTCCAACAATTGCGTCAGCCCCGACATAGCAAGACGTGCCCGCGGTGCGATGATTGCCGCCTCCAGACCCAAGGCCTGCCAATCCGCACCGGGCCAAACGACAGCCGCACGGGCCTGACCTTGCGCCAGAGCATTCTCATAAGCCGGCGTCATCGCGAGTGCGAGGTCGCGTGGGCCAGCCGCCGCAGGCTCTGCTGCACTATCCATCAAAAGATCAACGGCGCCGAAAGCCTCTGCCCCCAACGCCGCTGCGATTTCCTTAACCGAATGTGCCATTCTGTCCCCGGAGCTATATTCCGAGGCCAGATTTACCCGCGAACTGCGCGAAGAGCCACCCCTTCGCGTGACAGCGCATTCCAGATACGTCCGTCACGGCCATAAACGTCGCGGCGATACTGCACGCGGCCATCGGCAGGCACTGTCGCTGTGCGATAGACCAAGTGCACCGGTACCGGTGCCTCAAGATCGACACGGCGTTCACGACCAGACCGCAAGTGTCCTTGAAATACCTCTTGAGGGTTGCCGACCTGTGCGGCCAACAGCGCATAGGCAAAGTCAAACGGATCCGCCAGGCGCACGCAACCATGGCTGTAGGCGCGGGTTTCGCGGCCAAACAGGCTTTTGGCGGGTGTGTCGTGCAGATAGATATTATAGCGGTTCGGGAACATGAACTTCACCAGACCCAACGCGTTACCCTGACTTGGGGGTTCGCGCATCGAATACGGAAAATTCGCCTCGGTGTAGCCGCTGAAATCTGCTGTGCTGCGATCCACAACGCGGCCCCGGCTATCGGTGATCACCAGATTACGGACAGCGCGTGGGTTATTGCGCAACTGCGGCAGATATTCCTTCGTGATAATGGAGCGTGGGACATACCAGCTGGGATTGATCACCATGAATTCCATGACATCGGAAAACTCAGGCGTCACGCGGTCGCGGTCACGCGCACCCACAACTGACCGGGTTGAAAATGTCTCGACCCCGTTGTCGATGATCTTGGCGGTGAAATCTGTGATGTTGACCCAGATATGGCGCTCGCCACGTGGGCGGTTGATCCAACGCTCGCGTTCCATTGCAACAATAATGGACCGCAACCGCTGTTCCGGCTGGACGTTGATTTCCTCCAGCGTGCCGGGACCAGCCGTGCCATCAATGGCCAGACCGTGCGCCTGCTGGAACCGCTGCACCGCGCCAAAGATGCTGTCGTCATAGGTTTGCGTATTTGTGCGCGGCAGGAAACCCATCGTGATCAGGCGATTGCGTAAAGCGACAACACCCGCACCACTGTCGCCGCGCTCATACTTGCGGCCCGGCACTTGAGCACCCCAGCCGCCATCAGCCAGCAAGCGCTCAATGCGCATCTTTTCGGCCATCAGGCGGGTGTATTCGGGCGCGCTTGGTGGCAACGCACGCATGAAAGCCGCCGGGTTCGATTGTTCAAAAGCACGCAAAGTACCCAGACGCGACCGCAAAGGCACCTGACGATGGATCGCAGGATCAATCCGCGACGGGATCAGAAGACCAGTCTGCACGTCGCGCGCGTAGTCAAGGAACTTGCGTGACAGTTCGACCTCAAGCCGACCTTGTTCTTGCGGGGTAGATGCGGCCTGCAATTGCGCCATCAACCCATTGGCATCATAAAGATCGGCGGGCAGCCCGTGATCAGCGGCTGCATTGAAAGCCGCGAACAGAGCATTGCGGCGATTGCGATCGCCACTCGTACTCCAAATACCATTGAAACCACGCTCGCGATAAAAGCTGACAAGATCAGGATCATTTGCAGCAGCTTGGGCAACAGCCTGACGGAAGTCAGTCACCTGCGCTTGTGATTGCGGCGCAGTGATCAGGAAAACAAACATGGCCATCACAGCGCCAAGTATATGGGCGAGTGGACGCGAGCGAACTCGGTAAGCAGACATCTTTCTAGGATCTCCTCAAAGAATTATTGAACAATGATATGGCAGACTTTTGTTACTTTACAGTATGCTTATCCCTACCCAGACAGGTGTCTATTGACAAAAGCGCGAGGTGCAAAAGCAATCAAAGCGTGTTGCCCAGATGCAGCCAATACGTGTGGTATAGAATCATCAAAGCCACATCTGCGCAAAAAGTCGGCGATTTCCCACTTGTTAAGCCAAATTGCTTAAACACCCTCTTGGTCCCCGATTCGAATTGTGCCATATACATGACATCTGGGGAGATATTGGGCAAAACGGGTCGCTGAAGCGGCCACATCAGTTGGGCTACGGGACAGGCGCAAACACATGAAACAGACGAACTCCTCGGGATTAACCCGTCGTGGACTATTGGGTGCATTCGCCGCAACAGCCGTTGCCGCCGCGCCAACATATTCAAACGCTGCAGGCTTTCTGCGTGGTGCTGGCGACATCCGCCGCATCGGCATGCACTCTGGCCGCACCGGTGAGAAGTTGCAGACGATCTACTGGATCGAAGGCGAATATATCGCCGAAGCTGTGCGCGAAATCAACATGCACATGCGCGACTGGCGCACAGGTGAAGCGATCCAGATGGATCTTCGGACAATAGATATCATGTCGGCCGCATTGAACCTGATGGACACGACCGAGCCATATCTTTTGCTCTCTGGTTACCGGTCACCGCAAACAAATCAAATGCTCCGCTCTCGCAGCGGTGGCGTCGCACGCAATTCGCTGCACATACGTGGTCAGGCCGCTGATTTGCGTCTGACAGGCCGCACAACTGCCCAAATGGCGAATGCGGCTCTTGCCTGTCGCGCTGGTGGTGTTGGTCGCTACAGCCGGTCGAATTTCGTGCATATGGATTGTGGTCAAGTGCGCAGCTGGCGCGGCTAAACAATCCAAAATCAATCAAGGATCACTGGCGATGTCCCCGTCTGCAGGTGTGCCCGCGCCGCATCTTTGATCACATCGGACAATCGTTCAAACATCCCCGCCCCCGCCGCACTACGCCAGACCAACCCAATTGATCGCGTCACAGTACTGCGCCGGAACGGGCGTACAGTGACGTTGCTGGACCGGCTATCAATTTCAGACCGCGCATAAAGCCGCGGCAGGAACGCCACGCCCATTCCCATACCCACCATCTGACGGATCGCATCAAGGCTGGTGCCTTCATAATCACGCGCGATCAATCCGCCGTGTTGATGACAAAGCGCTGCGATTTGGGCGTGCATCGCGTAGTCGGGCCCTAACGACAGGACATTCAAATCAGCCAGATCGGCCTCGGTCACTGCGGCCTTTTGGGCAAGCGCGTGATCATCGGGCATGGCAAGCACCAAAGGTTCGCGAAACAAGCGCTGCGTCGTCAAATCGGCCCCGCCTTCGGGCAATTGCGTGAGGATCACATCTAGACTGCCCTCCAAAAGCCCACCGCGCAGGTCGCGTGGCACAACTTCGCGAATGTAGAGCCGCAAATCAGGGTATCTGGCGTGAAGCCGTTCCACCACGAAAGGCATCAGATAAGGACCAATCGTTGGTGTCGTGCCAAGTCGAATTGTGCCCGCCAGCCCCGTTTGCAACGACGCCGTAAGATCAGCAATGCCGCGCACCTCATCGACGACGCGGGCGGCACGCGCCACAACCTCGCGCCCTTCAGGCGTGAGCGTCACCGGGCCGCGCCCCCGCTCGACAAGCCGAGCGCCAAGCAGGTCTTCCAGATTGCCAATCTGCAAGCTTAGCGACGGCTGACTGATCCCCATCGCCTCGGCCGCTTTGCGGAAATGGCGCGCCTCGGACAGCGCCACGAGATAGCGCAGCTGGCGCAAGCTTGGCAATTTCGTCATGGCACCTCTAGTCGATAGGTATTTCCTATCAAAAGTTACAACTTCATTGCCTTCACTATAGTAAAAGAGGTGCTACATCCAGTCGCAGGGTAAATACAAAAATGCTGCGCCCGTATCTGTTTGTGCGTCGGCACTGATCGGTACGGTCCGGGGGACAAAATGCAACGGTTCAAAGATATCCTCGTACTATGCGACGAGGAAAGTGACAGTCGGCCTGCCCTTTTGCGCGCGCTGCGCATGGCAAAGGCAAATCTGGCTAAGGTCACATTGCTTGGCGTTGTGACGCCCTCTCCGGAAGAGATTGATCGGCTCGTGGCGTCAATCCACCAAGGACGCACGGTCACGAACACTGGTCAATTGCGCACGTATCATGAGAGCAGATTAAATGACCTTGCAGGCATGCTGCGTGATGCTGGTGTGGAAACGGACATCATGCTGCTGAACGGTTCAGATCGCTCTGAACTTATCCGGCATATTAAGACCGCCAATTATGACCTTCTGCTCGCAACACTGAATGGGCGCGGTGCAATGGTCGAACTGCTTGTCCAAAGCAATCAAGTGGAGTTATTGCATGCAAGCCCCTGTTCTGTGTGGCTGATCAAAGATACCGATGCGGCAGCCGCCCGCGAAGTGCTGATCGCTGTCGATGCCGGACCGCAAACGCCAGCGCAGTCGGCGGTGAACACAATGGTCACGCAACTTGCCTCTAGCCTTGCCAAAATCGACAGCGCCAATCTGCATATCGTGAATTTGCGCCATGCTCTCGAGGTGGCGCGCCTTGATGACGATGCTATGTCCGATGTCGATGGCGCAAATATACAGGATATCAACACACTAGACATCGAAGCTGTGATGGAATACGTCTCAGGCAATCATATCGACACCATCGTTGTGGGGGCCGACTTCGGGCACGATGGCCCAAAACCGCAAGAGGAAAGCACGTTTCAGGTCATCTTGAATCAGGCCCGGTGTTCGGTGATCGCTGTAAAACCACCCGGTCCGCAAGGGTCTGTTGCTTCAACGACCTAAGGCGCTACCTCACTTAAACGCATCAACTATTTGCTGACCGGAATACCAAATTGGATACTTCAACGCCTACCCGCTGGATGACACTCGCTGGCCTTCTTCCTGTCGTTGTTGCTGGCAGCCTGTTTGTATGGTTCGCGCAGATGATCCCTGTCATCGGGGGCGGTGATACACTGCGATTTGTCTGGGAGTGGGTGCCCAGCCTTGGGGTCAACGTCAGCATATATATTGACGGGCTTAGCCTGACCTTTGCACTTTTGATCACGGGCATTGGCGCGCTGGTGATGCTGTATTCTGCGCGCTATCTGGCCGGGCACGTCCATCAGGCGCGGTTTTCGCTTTACTTGACCAGCTTCATGCTGGCGATGATCGGATTAGTTATATCCGATAACCTGCTGGCCCTATTCGTTTTTTGGGAGCTGACAACGATTACGTCATATTTGTTGATCGGGTTCAGCCATGACACCGTGAAAGCACGCCGTTCGGCCTTGCAAGCATTGATGATGACCGGCATCGGCGGTTTGGCCCTGCTGGCAGGTATTATCCTGATCGGCACGACCGCCGGCACGTTTGAGATGTCCGAAATCAACGCGATGGACGGCGTGTTGAAAGACAGCGTCATGTATCTGCCGATCGCGCTTTTGGTTTTGGCCGGTGCATTCACTAAGTCCGCACAGATGCCCTTCCATTTCTGGCTGCCCAACGCGATGGCGGCCCCCACCCCGGTCAGCGCCTATCTGCACTCTGCGACAATGGTGAAAGCAGGCGTCTATCTGATGGCGCGCACGCATCCGTCGCTGGCGGGCACGGATTTCTGGCTTTGGACGCTGACCATCTTTGGCGCCATCACGATGGTGTTCGCGTCTGTTATGGCACTGCGCCAAACCGACCTGAAACTTGCTTTGGCGTACACCACCCTGATGGCGCTTGGTGCGCTGACCCTGCTGCTGGGTAACGAGAGCGGGTATACGATCACAGCGGCCGCTACATTCCTTGTTGTGCACTCACTCTACAAGGCGGCGTTGTTCCTTGTCGTCGGCATTCTGGACGCGCAAACGGGAACCCGTGATGCGAACAGTCTGTTTGGCTTGGCACGCGCGCTGCCGATCACGGCGACAGCAGCAGCGATTGCTGCCTTCTCAATGGCCGGTTTCCCGCCCTTCCTGGGCTTTATCGGGAAAGAATTGAAATACGCAGGTGCCATTGCGGTTGCATCCGAACCTATCTTTGTGGCCGGTGCTGTTTTGATCTCAAGCGCTTTGATGGTCGCCATCGCGGGTATCGTATCTTTCCGCCCCTTCTGGAGCCGATCAGGCGAGCCCATTCCGGGCGTGAAAGAGGCCCCCTGGCCCATGCTGGTCGGCCCCGTCGTGCTGGCCATCTTGGGCGCTTTCTTCGGCATCTTCCCCGAAACGCTCGCGACCACGCTGGTCAATCCGACGGTGGCAGCAATCATTGGCAATGCTGAACCCGCCAAAGAGCTTAAGCTTTGGGCGGGCGTCAACCTGCCTTTGTTCCTGAGTATCGCGACCTTTGTTCTGGGCTTTACCATCTACGCCTTTAAGCAGCCGTTGCGTACTTTCCTGATCGGGCTGACAACACGCGGACCCAGCTTTGATAACGGCTGGGACAAGCTGATGGCTGGGATTGCTTCAGGTTCTAAGGCGCTGACGCGCAGAATCCAGACCGGGGTTCTATATCACTATATGGTTGTGACCTTTGGTACGGCACTGGCTGTCCTTGCGGTCACCCTATGGTTCCGCAGCACCGGCATCCCGGCGATGGGCATCCCGCAAGTTGAACTGTGGGACTGGCTGGTCTTCGTTCTGGTGCTGCTTGGGGCCGTACTCACGCTGATGACGAACTCGCGCATCACCGCGATTGCAGGTCTTGGCGTGGTTGGGATCGGGATGGCGATGATCTTTATCCTGTATAGTGCACCGGATGTGGCGATCACGCAGTTGCTGGTGGAAACGCTGGTTGTCGTCTTATTCGCAGCGGCCGCTTTGAAACTGCCGGTGCTGACGCCCGAACCGCTTCGCAAACGCTGGCTTGATGCGATCATCGCGATTGGTTTGGGCGTCGTGACCACGATTATCCTGCTGAAGGTCACCACCGGCCCGATTGATCGTGAACTGACAACCTTCTTTGAAACCGCCAGCTGGCCAGAAGCATTCGGTCAGAACATCGTCAACGTGATCCTCGTCGACTTCCGCGCGCTGGATACTTTCGGCGAAATCGCGGTCGTTCTGATCGCCGCCATCAGCATCTTTGCATTGCTGAAAAGTAAGCCTGAGGAGGAAAAGCCATGAACTCCATCATACTGATCGCAGGCGCGCGGCTGCAAGCGGTGCTGCTGCTGGTTTTCTCGGCCTATATGTTGTTGCGCGGGCACAACGCCCCCGGTGGCGGGTTTATCGGCGGACTGATCGCAGCGACCGGGTTCGTTGTCTATGCCATCGCCTGTGGTACGGCTGACGCACGCAAAGCGCTTCGGTTTGATCCCGGCAGTATTGCGGGCGCAGGCCTGGGGATCGCGCTGCTTGCGGGGGTCATGGCCGCCTTTTGGGGCGACGCGCTGTTTACCGGGCAATGGTTGTTCATTGGCGAAACTGAGGATAGCAAGGGCATCCCGCTGTCCACGGTGCTGGTCTTCGATATCGGCGTTTATCTCGTGGTCCTCGGGGCGATCCTATCGATCGCCTTTTCATTGGAGGAGGCCGTCTGATGGAGCAAATCCTGTCTGTCCTCATCGGCATTCTGGTCGCCTCGGCTGTCTATCTGATGCTAGCGCGCAATCTGCTGCGGTTTCTCTTTGGGCTGATCCTGCTATCGAACGCCGCGAACCTGACGATCTTTGTCGCCGGTCGTCTGACACCGGGCGCACCGCCCTTGGTGCCTGACGGCATGGATGCCCCCGTCGGTGTGGTCGCAAACGCCCTGCCCCAGGCGCTGGTGCTGACCGCCATCGTTATCGGCTTTGGCCTGTTCGCCTTTGCTCTCATCCTTGCCTTTCGCGCTTATCAAAGCCTTGGCACCCTGAATACCGACGAGATGCGCGTCGCCGAACCTAAAGAAAACTAATCAAAATGAGCTGGTATCTCACCCTTCCGTTGGTCATTCCCTTTGTGGCGTCGATCATCGCTTATCTGCTGCGGTCCTCGCCCTTGGGCGCGTGGGTGTCGATCATCGGATCGGGGCTGGGCCTGATTGCGTCCATTGCTCTGATGGTGGTCGTTCTGGATGCAGGCGTGATCGCCGGACAGATGGGCAATTGGCCCGCCCCTTTCGGGATCACGCTGGTCGCGGACCTGTTGTCGGCAGTCATGGTTCTGATCACTGCGATCACAGGCTTTGCCGTGGCCATCTATGCTTTGGGCGACATTACGGAACGGCAGGCGAAACTGGGCTATCACGCCTTGTTCCAGATTCTGCTGGCCGGTGTGACGGGTGCATTCCTCACTGGTGACCTCTTCAACCTTTACGTCTGGTTTGAGGTCATGCTGATCGCGTCCTTCGGCCTGCTGATCCTGAATGGCGGGAAAGAGCAGATCGACGGCGGCGTGAAATACGTCGCACTCAACCTGATCTCGACGATCCTGTTTTTGACAGGCATCGGACTGCTTTACGGCATGACAGGCACGCTTAACTTTGCTGACCTAGCGCTGAAGGTCGAAGAGGTCGAAAACCAAGGGCTGCTGACGGTCGTCGCGATGATGTTCATGGTGGCCTTCGGGGTGAAAGCGGCTGTCTTCCCTCTCTTCTTCTGGCTGCCTGCGGCCTATCACACGCCGAGCTTTGCCGTCTCAGCGGTCTTTGCAGGGCTGCTGACGAAGGTTGGCGTCTACGCCCTGATCCGCATGTTCACGATGGTCTTTGACCACGACATCGGGTTCACGCATACGGTCCTGCTTTGGGTCGCTTGTTTTACGATGGTCATTGGCGTTTTGGGTGCGGCAGCGCAGTCTGATTTCCGCAAAATCCTGTCGTTCCACATCATCAGCCAAATCGGCTACATGATCCTAGGACTGGCATTGATGACACCGCTCGCGCTGGTCGGTGCGGTGTTCTATCTGGTGCACCACATCATCGTGAAAGCGAACCTGTTCCTGATCGCAGGTATCGCCAAGCGACTGACCGGCGGCACCGAGGTTTACCAGATCGGCGGTCTTTACAAATCAGCACCCTTCCTTGCGATCCTGTTCCTGATCCCGGCATTCTCACTGGCCGGTTTTCCACCGCTTTCGGGTTTCTGGGCCAAATACATCATCGTCAAGGCAACGTTGGACCTTGAGATGTGGTTCGTCGCCTTCATTGCGCTGGCCGTGGGCCTGATGACAATCTATTCCATGACCAAAATCTGGGCCGAGGCGTTCTGGAAACCGCACCCTGAGGGCATTGAACCAGAGCTTAAGACCCTACCCAACAAAGCCGCACAACTGATCCCCGTTGCGGGCCTTGCGGTGCTGACGATTATTATCGGCCTGAACCCTGAACCCTTTGTGGTTTTTGCCGAACGTACCACCGCACAACTGCTTGATCCTTCGCCTTATATTGCTGCTGTGTTAGGAGAGACACCATGAACCTGTTTCTTCTCAACCTGCTGCTTGCCGTGATCTGGGCGGGCCTTTGGGGCAGTTTCACGCTGATGCAATTGTCGTTCGGCTTTGTCATCGGCTTTGCGACACTGTGGATTGCGCAACCGCTATTCGGAGGCCCCAGCGGATACTATCTGCGGGCTTATCGCATCGTGCGGCTGGTGTTGTTTTTCCTCTATGATCTCTGCATTTCCAGCGTCCGCGTCGCCTATGACGTGCTGACACCCAAGGATCACAGCAACCCCGCGATCCTCGAAATGCCGCTTGATGTGAAATCGGACATCGAAATCCTGTTGGTCACGAACCTGATCTCGCTCACCCCCGGCACGCTCAGCCTTGATGTGACGCCGGACCGCAAAACACTGATCGTTCATGCGATGTTTGCAGACGATCCGGAAGAGGTAATCCACAGCTTAAAGTCCGGTATGGAACGCATGGTCAAAGAGGTGTTCGAAGAATGACGTCTGCTGAATTTCTGGATTGGTCCATTTATGTGACCTTTGTAATGGTCATGCTGTCGCTGGCTGTCGCTTTCGTTCGGTTGGCAAAAGGTCCGACCCTTGCCGACCGGGTTGTCGCCCTTGATATGATGACGATCTCAATCATCGCCGTGTGCGGTGTGGCGGCCGTGGCAACCGGGGTTTATGCCTTGCTTGATGTGGCTCTCGTTCTGGCGCTTGTCGGGTTTCTTGCGACGGTCGCACTTGCCCGCTTTGCCGAACGGCGCGAGGCCAGAGGTGGAGGACCAGAAGAATGATCAATATCATCATCTCTGTGTTTTTGCTTCTGGGTGGCTTCTTTGCACTGATCGCGGCTATTGGCGTCATCCGCCTGCCCGATGTTCTGACGCGCATGCACGCTTCGACCAAGGCCGGTGTCTTGGGCAGTAGCCTGATCTTGATCGGTGGTGCGATTTATCTGCAAGAAACAGAAGTGACCGCACGGGTTATCGCCACGATTGTTTTTTTGATGCTCACCTCGCCCATTGGCGCGCATATGATCGGGCGCGCATCGGTCCGTGATCTGAAAAGCAAACGCAGCAGCAGCTAAACACTTGCGAAACGGACCATCCGAAGGGCAACATGATCGGACCAACCACAAGGAGCCGCCATCATGTCTGACCCATTTGATCTGGTGATCACACGCGGCCAGATCGTAACGCCCGAGGGGGTTGTTTCAGGCGATTTGGCGGTGCGCGGCGAAGAGATTGCAGCGATCGGCGTAGAACTCGGCCCGGCCAAGGCGACAGTCGATGCGCAGGGCAAATATGTGATGCCCGGCGGCGTCGATCCTCATACCCATATCGAACAAATGTCCGGCATGGGCGTAATGAACGCTGATACGTTTGAAACCGCGACACGCTCTGCCGCGATGGGTGGCACAACCAGCGTGATTTCCTTTGCCGCACAGGCCAAAGGCGAAAGGCTGGCAGATACGGTCGCCGATTACAGCGCTCGCGCGGCACATGGCGCGATGATCGACTATGCGTTTCATATGACCGTGACCGATACAGGCGTTGCGGACTTTAAGGCTGACCTCGGCGCGCTGATCACCGCCGGAAACCGCTCGATCAAAGTCTTTACGACCTACAACATCCAACTCTCTGACGCAGAAATCCTTGGCGTCATGTCGACCTCGCGGGCGCATGGCGCGTTGGTCTGTGTGCACGCGGAAACCGACGCCATCATCGCACAGGCGAAATCTGCGCTGATCGCCGCAGGCAAAACCGCCCCACATCACCACGCGGCCTCGCATCCGCGCATGGCGGAGATTGAAGCGATTGAGCGCATATGCCGCTTTGCCGAATATCTTGGACAACCGGTGATGATCTTCCACGTCTCAACCACCCAAGGGGCCGCCGCGGTCCGTGCGGCGCGGGTCCGTGGCGCGCCGGTCTGGGCCGAAACCTGCCCGCATTACCTGTTCATGACCGAAGACATCCTGCGCCAACCGGGGCTGGAGGGTGGAAAATGGATGTGTTCGCCACCGCAAAGGCATGTGGCGGATCAAGAAGCACTATGGGATGCTTTGCACGCAGGCGACGTGCAACTGGTATCTTCCGATCACGCGCCTTACCGCTTTGACGAAAGCGGCAAACTGTCCGCCGGACCGCACGCAGGTTTCCACGAAATCGCCAACGGTCTGCCGGGCTTGGAAACCCGCCTGCCCTTGATGTTTGATGCCATGGTCAGCAAAGGTCGCGGCGGGCCAGAGGGCTTTGCGCGCCTCACATCCGCCGCCCCCGCTGAGATTTATGGGCTGCCGAAGAAAGGTACGTTGGCCCCGGGAATGCATGCAGACATTACGCTCTGGGACCCGGAAAAAACCGTAACTTATGCCGAAAACGACCTGCACGACAACGTTGGCTACAATCCTTGGGTTGGCCGTACAATCAAAGGCTACCCCACTGATGTCTGGCTACGCGGCGCGCATATCGTTCAAAACGGCGCATTCAAAGGCACACCCGGCACGGGCCAAAAGATCAACCGCCCCACGCTTGCCGTCACCCCAACGCCACCTCAAAGCTAAGGACCAAGATGCCCCGCCCTGACGCCCTCAACCAGCTTGCCATCACGTTTTTCTACTACCGTGATCTGCCGCGCGCGATGCACTTTTACGAAGATATCCTTGGTCTTCCGCTGGCCATTGACCAAGGCTGGTGCAAGATCTACCGCATCTGCCCCGGCGCGCACATCGGTCTGGTCGATGAAAGCAAAGGCATGAATAAATGGCATGCCGTCAAACCCGTTCAGTTCTGTATCCGGGTGCCGGATGTGGATGCGTGGTATGCCTATGCGCAGGACAAAAAGCTCGACGCGCTCTCGGACCTCTTTATCAACGATGAGATCGGGATCCGCGCTTTTGTCTTCAATGACCCCGAAGGTTACCAAATCGAAATCCAATCAGCCACGCGAGACGGTGCATGAAACGCGATACATTGATCGTCATCAATCCCAATTCTTCGCAGACCGTCACGAATGGCATCAAAGCCGCCGTTGACCCCTTGCGTAAATTCGGCACGCCCATTCGTTGTCTGACACTGGCCGAAGGCCCGCCCGGCATCGAAAGTCAGCGTCAGGCCGACCTGACAATCGCCCCCATGCTCAAACTGGCGGCAGCGCAAAAAGACGCGGCGGGCTATGTTATCGCCTGCTTTGGTGATCCGGGTCTTCACGCCTTGCGGGATCAAACCACCCTGCCCGTCATTGGCATTCAAGAGGCTGCGGTCATGACGGCCCTTACTCTTGGACAGCGCTTTGGCGTGATCGCGATCCTGCCCGCCTCAATTCCGCGCCATCTGCGCGCTTTCGGCGCGATGGGCGTGTCGAACCGCCTTGCGGGTGATCGCGCGCTGGGGCTAGGCGTGGCTGACCTGTCTGATCCTGAGCAAAGTCTGGCCGCGATGATCACGGTTGGCAAGCGACTGCGAGATACCGATGGCGCGGATGTGCTGATCATGGGTTGTGCCGGAATGGCCCAATATCGCCGCACGCTTGAGGACAAATTGGGACTTCCTGTGGTGGAACCCTGCCAAGCCGCTGTTGCAATGGCGATGGGCCACATCGCCCTGAACCTTAGCCATAAAGGAACATCCGATGCTTGATGAAACCGCCCAAGGGGTCTTTACCATCGCCGTCACCCCGTTTCTGCCCGATGGTGCGATTGATTGGGACAGCGTCGACCGGATGGTGGATTTCTACATCGAAAAGGGCGCGACGGGCCTGACGATCCTTGGGATGATGGGCGAAGCAGGCAAGCTGACGGCGGAGGAATCCGTCGCGGTCGTCAAACGCGTCACGGCGCGCAGTTCGGTCCCGATCGTCGTTGGCGTCTCTGCCCCCGGCTTTGCCGCAATGAAAACGCTATCGGATGCCGCGATGGATATGGGTGCGGCAGGCGTCATGGTCGCCCCGCCCGGCAGCCTGAAAACCGACGCACAGATCATCACCTACTACCACAACACGGCCGAAGTTCTGGGCGACGCGCCTTTCGTTTTGCAAGACTTCCCACTGGTCACCAACGTGGTCATCCCGACATCCGCGATCCTGCAAATCGTGGCGGACTGCCCCACATGCGTGATGCTGAAACACGAAGACTGGCCGGGTCTGGAAAAGATCAGCGCGTTGCGTGCTGCATCGGGTGCCGGTGCGCGCCGCATCTCGATCCTCTGCGGTAATGGCGGGCTTTATCTGTTAGAGGAGATGCTGCGCGGCGCGGACGGGGCCATGACCGGCTTTGCCTACCCCGAGATGATGGCCCAGGTTGTCACGGCATATCGGTCCGGCGATCTGGACCGCGCCCGCGATATCTTTGACGCCTATATGCCCATGGTGCGTTACGAGGCGCAGCCGGGCCTTGGGCTCGCGATCCGCAAATACACGCTGGCGCAGCGCGGCGTGATAGCCCATGACACCGTGCGCAAACCCGGTGGGGTTTTGACGGCAGCAACCAAATCAGAGGTGGATACGCTGGCAAAGCGGCAAACCGATAAGCTGGCCGCACTTGGTCTTTGATCAACGGGGCGTAAAGCTGTCGGCAAAGAACCGATGCCAATTGCCGCCCATCAGGCCGGCAACTTCAGCATCGTCAAACCCGACAGCCCGTAGCCCCGCTTCGATATTGCCAAAGTCGCGGTTGTCGCCAAACCATGCAGGCATCGGCGGGAAACCCGGTGCCGCAGCAGAACCTTCGCCATAGTCGACCTCTTTGGTCCAGCGCCCGACACGCATCCATTCCACAACGCTGTCAGGCTGATCTTGGCAAAGATCGGACCCGATCCCGAAATGCGCGGTCCCAAACCCGTCCGCCGCATGCCCGATCATCTCGCAGAAGCTTTCAACAGTGCAGTCAGATTTCCCCTTCAAATGATGCGGATAAAGCGAAAACCCCATCATCCCCCCATTCTGCGTGACGGCACGTACCACATCATCACGCTTGTTACGCAACGCAGGCTGCCACTTGTGCAGATTGGCATGGGTGATCGCAATCGGACGCTCTGAGATATCGGCCGCTTCAATCGTGGAGCGATCCGCAGAATGGCTCATATCCACGACCATGCCGACGCGGTTCATTTCCTTGATCACCTGACGGCCCATGCGGGTGATGCCAGGGTCTTCGGCCTCGTAACAGCCCGTGGCGAGCAGAGATTGGTTGTTATAGCTCAACTGCATGAACCGCGCGCCCAACTTGTGCAGGACTTCGACCAACCCGATATCATCCTCAATGGGGCTGGGGTTCTGAAACCCAAAGAAAATCGCGGTGCGGCCCGTTTGGCGCGCCTTTTCGACGTCGTCGGCCCACTCGCCGTGGAAAATCAGATCGGGAAACTGCTCAAACCAGCGGTTCCACTGTTCGATGTTCAGCACCGTCTCGCGAAAATTCTCATGATAGGCGATGGTGACATGCACCGCATCGACACCACCCATCCGCATCTGGCGAAAGATCTTTTCAGACCAATTGGCGTATTGCAGACCATCAATGCGGTACATGGTCTACTCCGGGCTGCCGGACGAAATGTAAGCGGTTTTGACGGTGGTATAGAACTCTGCCGCATAAGCGCCCTGCTCGCGGGGACCGTAAGAGCTGTCACCCCGACCGCCAAACGGCACATGATAATCCGTGCCTGCGGTGGCCAAGTTCACCATCACACAACCGGTCCGCGCATTGCGGCGGAAGTGCGTAGCGCGCGCGAGGCTTTTGGTCACGATACCGGATGTCAGCCCAAAACGCGTGTCGTTGACGACATGCAGGGCCTCGTCATAGCTGCCCACTTTGATCACGGCGGCCAAAGGCGCGAACATCTCTTCGCGGTTGATGGTCATGTCGTTGGTGGTGTTCAGGAACACACCGGGTGACATGAAATACCCATCGGTGTCGCGACTAACGCGTCCACCGCCACAAGCAAGCTCAGCACCCTCCGCCTGCCCTTTCGCGACATAGGCAAGGTTTTCATTCAACTGCTGTTCGCTGACGACTGGTCCGATCTGCGTTCCTTCGGCCAAGGCATGTCCGACTTTCATTGCCTTAGCCCCAGCCACCAGTTTCGCAACAAAGGCATCATGCACCGCCTGATGAACGACCAAACGCGAAGACGCCGTGCATTTCTGTCCGGTGCCGCCAAATGCGCCCCCAAGGGCAAGTGTGACAGCCAGATCAATATCCGCATCATCCATGACGGCGAGCGCGTTTTTCGATCCCATTTCCATCTGCACCTTGGTCAGGTTCTGGATCGCAGCCGCAGCAATTCCCTTACCCACAGGTACAGACCCCGTGAAGGAAATCGCATTCACCTTGGGGCTTTCCACAAGACGTTGGCCCACATCACGGCCCGCACCCATCACAAGGTTGAACAGCCCCTTGGGGATGTCCTGCCGCGCGATGATTTCTGTCAAGGCGACCGCCGAGGCCGGCGTCACGTTCGCGGGCTTCCACAAAACCGCGTTACCAAAGGCCAAAGCGGGCGCGATCTTCCAACTTGCGGTGGCAGTGGGAAAATTCCAAGGGCTGATAATCGCGACCACACCGACAGGTTCGCGGCGCACATCAACCTCGATCCCGTCGCGGGTGCTATCGGCGGTATCGCCGATCTGACGCAAAACCTCAGCCGCGAAATAGGTGAAAAACTGGCCTGCGCGAAACACCTCGCCTTTGCCTTCGGCCAGCGGTTTGCCTTCCTCGCGGCTCAGTAGCGTGCCCAACTCTTCGGCGCGGGCCATCAATTCATTTCCGATGGCCATCAGCACGTTCTGCTTACGCTCAAGCCCGTATGCTGCCCACTCTGCCTGGGCATGCCGGGCAGCATCCAATGCCGTTTCCAACTGATCACCACTGGCCTGCGCGAAGATGCCGACCACATCGGACAAATCTGAGGGATTGATGTTCGTGATCTCGGCAGACCCTGCGACCCAGTCGCCCGCGATGTAATTCAGTTTTGTTTCGGTCATAGTTTCCCTTTCGTACGGCGCAATGCGATAGGCCGTTGTCGCAGGACACTAAGCGATGTGGTACGAACCAAGTCAAACGCAAAGAGACAGTCAATCGTCTGCAACCGACATTTGGCAAGCTGCATAACTGCATTCTGTTCAGGGAAATGGCGCACCCGAGAGGATTCGAACCTCTGGCCTCTGCCTTCGGAGGGCAGCGCTCTATCCAGCTGAGCTACGGGTGCGTTCTGGACTGTCTATAACTGCGCACCCTGCCCGTCGCAACGGTATTGCGCGAACTTACGCAAAAAGATCGTGACAAAGCTCCAGCGCGTCGATCAGCACATCCACTTCATCAGTTGTGTTGTACATCCCAAATGACGCGCGACACGTCGCCCCAACGCCCATATGCTCCATCAACGGCATCGCACAATGGGTGCCGGCACGTACCGCCACGCCCTTTTTATCCAGCACGGTTGAGATGTCATGCGCATGTGCGGCACCTTGCATCTTGAATGAGAAGATCGCACCTTTGGTGGCCGACTGCCCCTGCACATTCAGCCAGTTCAACCCATCCAAGCGGTCGCGGGCATAGTCGCGCAGGCCCTGCTCATGGGCGGCAATCTGATCCATGCCAACGTCCATCATATATTCAAGTGCGACGCCAAGCCCGATGGTCTGGACGATACCCGGCGTGCCTGCCTCAAACTTCATGGGCGGATCATTCCACGTGACCTCATCACGCGTTACATCGCGGATCATATCGCCGCCGCCCATAAAGGGGCGCATCTCGGCCATGCGATCCTTGGCGACGTAAATCGCCCCCGACCCCGACGGGCCGTAAAGCTTGTGCCCGGTAATCGCATAGAAATCACAATCAATATCGGTCAGATCAACCGGCATATGCACGGCAGATTGACTGCCATCAACCAGTACAGGCACACCTTTGGCATGTGCACCTGCGGTGATCGCTTTCACATCCACAACAGTGCCAAGCACGTTTGACATATGCGTGATCGCGACCAGCTTGGTCTTGGGCCCTATCGCATCAATGACCTTCTGTGGGTCCAGATCGCCGTTCGCATCCACATCGACCCATTTGATCACAACACCCTGCCGTTCGCGCAGAAAGTGCCAAGGCACGATATTGGCGTGGTGTTCCATGATCGACAGGACGATTTCATCACCGGCTTCCATACGTGGCATGGCCCAGCCATAGGCGACCATATTGATGCCTTCGGTGGTGCCGGAATTGATGATGATATCATCCTCGGACGGCGCATTCAGAAAACGCGCGATGATGCCGCGCACGCCTTCATAGCGTTCGGTGGACAGATTGCTGAGATAATGCAGACCGCGATGCACATTGGCGTATTCTTCGGCATAACCGCGGGTGACTGCGTCTATGACGACCTGCGGTTTCTGTGCGGATGCACCGTTATCCAGATAGACCAGCGGTTTGCCATTCACCTCGCGGGACAGGATCGGAAAATCAGCACGTATCTTTGCGATATCATAGGTCATGACATTCCTCCTGCGGCACCAACGCCCAAGACAGCTAGGATGATACCCGCCACCAGGCCCGTTCCGATCAAAGCCAAAACGATGGCCACAACCGCCTTGCCGAGGTTCTGAAACCCATGCAAAACATTCACAAAGTTGATGAAGCACCACAAAAGGGCACCAAGCGACAACAGCCCGAAGATACCAGCAATAGCGGGGCTGATCAGGACCAGCACCAGTTGGATCACCTCTAGCGTCAGGCTAATCGACTGAAACCAAACGATAATCGCAAGTGTCGCCGCCAGGGTGCCAACACCCCCCATCATCTGGCCAGCGTAATAGGTTCCAAAAACAAAGAAGAGCAAAAACACCCCGATGATTGTCACGAACCCAAAGGGCGACAGCACGATCCCTTGCTGATCAAACGCGCCCGGTGCAGGTGACAGCATCTGCAGCAACGCCAGCAGAATCACGTTCAGCACGGCGATCAACGCAAGCGCTGTCCACAGCGCTTCGCGTGGGACGTTCATGTCGATCGCTTTGCGCGCGCTGTCTGACGGCTCCATGATGCTGGTCCAGACGGCACGCAGCCATGTTTGAAAATCTACTGTCATGATCTGCTTTCGGCCTCGCGCAAGCTTTGAACCCATATGAAAAGAAAAACAACCGCACCAACACCACCGACCAATGCGGCCTGCGTCCCGGGACCGATCAAACCACGCACCAGCCCGTAGAATAAAAACAGTGGCGACATCGCCAACAACGTCCAGAAAAGCGCCAGACGAGCACCGAACCAACTGCCTTTGCCGCCAAACAATTTTGCAATCAGATGAGACAGCGCCGCGACACCGTACATGAACAACGGCAGGATGATGACCGCGCTGAAAAACGTATAGGTCATCATCCCTTCAAAGTTCATTTCCGGTGGCCATGGTGACGGCTCATACCCATCGGCCACGCGGCGCAAGCGGGGCCATTGCGCCACAAAGATCAAAACACAGCTGACCATCAGGAACATGATCGCCCGATCCTCGCGGCGACCCTGATCCAACAGATCGCGCATCACGGCACGCGGCCTGCGCCATGTGCGCAGTATGTCGTTTGTGACGGGCATTACCTGTGCCGCGTAAGCCAGCCTTCAAGCCGGGCCCGCAAGTCTTCTGCCAATCCTTCGTCTTCGATCTCTTCCAAAGCTTCAGCCAGGAACGACAGCGTCAGCAGATTGCGCGCATCATCATGCGACACGCCACGCGACCGCAAATAAAACAAGGCGGTTTCATCAATCGCACCCGAAGTAGAGCCATGCGAACAGGCCACATCATCGGCGTAAATCTCAAGCTCGGGCTTGGCAAGGAACTGGCTGTCTTCATCCAGCAAAAGCGACTGGCTGATCTGATAGCCATCGGTCTTTTGCGCGCCTTCCTTCACCAGGATCTTGCCTTGGAAAACGCCAGTCGCACCGTTGCGCAGCACCTTCTTGAACACCTGACGGCTTTCGCCATTCAGTGCGTCATGCGTCACAAAGACAGTGTCGTCATGGTGAAAGTCCTTGCCATCGCCGACGCAAATGCCCGCAACATGAGCCACCGCATCATCGCCAACGATTTCCAATATGCATTCATTGCGCGTCAGCACACCATTGAACGTCAAGGTGAATGACTTGAAGGTTGAATTTGCCGCAAGCCTTGCAAAACAATGGGTTACAGCGCGACGTTCATGATCGCGCCCTTGCGCACGGACGTGATGAAACGTGCCACCTTCGGCCACTTCGACCTCAAGCTGCTTTGAAAACCGCGCCGCAGCGGGACCGGTTTCGAGCAGCGTCAGCTCTGCGCCCGCTTCAACCTTTACAAGGTTATGCAGGATCGCATCGGATGACACATCCTTGTGCAGATAGATGAAATTGATTGGCTTGGCGGCCTTACCGGTGACGCGAATGACAACACCATCGGTTGCGAGGGCGGTATTCAATGCCGCAAGGGGGCGCTCAACCGGGTTTTGGCCTCGCGCCTCAAGCACACCGTACAAATCCTTGGCCCAGTGAATGTCGGTGGCCATCGCATCGGCCAAACGCTCGACTTCAACGCCTTCACCGATCAGGTTATCGGATGCATCCGCGTCAAAAATGCCATCAACAAAGACGATCTTGATCCGGTCGACATCCGCAAACAACGGACCTTCATCGTTCACAAAAAGAGCCGCCTCAGATGCATTTACAGCCGTCAGCGAAGTGGGATCCGTATACTTCCAATACTCATCGCGCTTAGTCGGCAGACCCATCTGGCGCACGCGCGCCATGGCATCGGCCCGCGCGGCATTGCCCCAGGCGGCCCCTTGCGGAACATCCACATCAGCCAACCGGGCCTCTGTCGTATCAATTTTCAGCTTTGCAAGCGCCATCAGGCCACCTCTGCCAGAATGTCAGCATAACCGTTGTTTTCGACTTCAAGTGCGAGTTCGGGACCGCCTGTTTTCACAATGCGCCCATCGGCCATGATATGCACGACGTCAGGTTTGATGTGGTCCAGCAAACGCTGGTAATGCGTGATCACAAGGAACGACCGTCCTTCGGAGCGCAGCGCATTCACCCCCTCTGACACCAGTTTCATCGCGTCAACGTCCAGACCCGAGTCCGTCTCGTCGAGGATGCACATCTTGGGCTCCAGCATTGCCATCTGGAGGATTTCATTGCGCTTTTTCTCACCGCCTGAGAATCCAACGTTGACCGGACGCTTGAGCATATCAGCGTCAATCTTCAGGTCCTTGGCTTTCGCACGCACCTCTTTCAGGAAGTCCCCGGCGCTGAGCTCTTCCTCGCCGCGCGCCTTGCGCTGCGCGTTCACAGCCGTGCGCAAAAAGGTCATGTTGCCGACGCCGGGAATCTCTACCGGATATTGGAAGGCGAGGAATAATCCGTTCGCAGCACGATCCTCTGGTTCCATATCAAGCAGGTCCGCGCCTTCAAGATGAGCAGAGCCAGCAGTCACCTCATATCCGTCCTTACCGGACAAAACATATGACAATGTCGACTTACCCGATCCGTTCGGACCCATAATGGCATGTACCGAACCGGGCTCGATCTTCAGATCAACACCCTTGAGGATTTGCTTGTCTTCTTCTTCAAGTTTGACCTCTAGGCCTTTGATTTCCAGCATATTACTCTCCTAAAGATAAGTGCGCGCGACAACGCAAAGTATCCCCGTGCGGATAGGTCCGCCGGAGCAATTGCCGCTATGATTGGTTGGGGTTACAGGCCGTAGACGGTGCCGCGATACACGACGGAATGCTGCGTGGTCGCTTCCATCACCTGTTCGACGTGGGCTTCGGTATAAATCACCGCCATCTGATCGGGCCAGCGCCAAATGATATTGTGTCCGGCAGTCATCATGACGGCGACGCCAACGATCTGCGCCAAACGTTCGCCCAGCTTGCGCCGGTCCAGAACAGCAGCCAGCATGATCATCGCCCAGAAGGTCACGAAAATCTCGAGATAGAAAACCACATCGCTGGGATTTGTCAGACCAAAGACCCTGATGCGCACCACTTGGGCGAACATCAACGCCAGCCCACCTACGATCATGGAAACAAGCATCTTGCCCATCAAAGAAGGTTCTTCGTTGGACTTTTTGATTTTGTCGCGCGTGACGCGCTTGGGGATGTGCATGCCCAAGTCGGGATCGTAATACGAATTGTTCCGCGGGCTTTTGATGTTCTTCACGCGTGCGTTGAAGTCGTTGATGTCGTATTTGCGCGCAGCCATTCGCCAAAGTCCCATGCGTTAACCCTTCTGTGTGTTTTGACACAGAACTTGGGCAACAAATGGGCTGCGCCGTGACATCGTAAGGCCCGACTGTGGCGGACATGGCAAAAATGTTCATTTCCAGACCTCCTACCACTTTGGCCTAGCGTCACCATCAGACAACACCGATGCGCGCAGCGCAGAATCCTGCGGATATTTATTAGCTTGGTTCAACGATTGGTCCTTTTTCACCAGTCGGGCGGTAGGCCTTAGCCCACCGAACCTTCAAGCGAGATCGCAACAAGCGCCTGTGCTTCCATCGCAAACTCCATCGGCAATGCTTGCAGCACTTCCTTACAGAACCCGTTCACGACCAAGGCGACCGCCTCTTCCTCGTCCATCCCGCGTGAGCGGCAGTAGAACAGTTGATCATCGTCGACCTTTGATGTGGTCGCCTCATGTTCCACCCGGGAAGAGTTATTCTTCACCTCGATATACGGCACAGTATGCGCCCCGCATTTATCGCCGATCAGCAAGCTGTCGCATTGGGTATAATTGCGCGAAGACTTGGCCTTCGGGTGCATGGAAACAAGGCCGCGATAGGTGTTCTGTGCCTTACCGGCGCTGATACCTTTGGACACGATCCGCGACTTGGTGTTCTTGCCCAAATGCACCATCTTCGTGCCGGTGTCGGCCTGTTGCATGTTGTTGGCAATCGCAATGGAATAGAACTCACCCTGGCTGTCGTCACCGCGCAGAATGCAACTTGGATACTTCCAGGTCACAGCCGAACCCGTTTCAACTTGCGTCCACATCACCTTGGACCGGTCGCCGCGGCAATCCGCGCGCTTGGTCACAAAGTTGTAAATACCGCCATTGCCTTCCTCGTCACCGGGATACCAGTTCTGGACGGTTGAATACTTCACCTCGGCATCTTCCTCGATGATGATTTCAACGACCGCTGCGTGCAGTTGGGCCACATCACGCTTTGGCGCAGTACAGCCCTCAAGGTAGGACACATATGACCCTTTGTCGGCAATGATCAGCGTGCGCTCAAACTGACCTGTGTTTTCAGCATTGATGCGGAAATATGTGCTCAGTTCCATCGGGCAACGCACACCCGGTGGGATGTACACAAAAGAACCGTCTGAAAACACAGCCGAGTTGAGCGTTGCATAAAAATTGTCTGATGGCGGCACAACGGTGCCCAGATATTTCTTCACCAGTTCGGGATGGTTTTCAATCGCCTCAGAAATCGAGCAGAAAATCACGCCCGCCTTCTTAAGCTCAGCCTGAAAGGTCGTGCCGACAGACACACTGTCAAACACCGCATCCACAGCCACTTTGCGGCCTTCTGCCGGCATATCCTCGGCACCCTCAACGCCAGCCAAGATAGCCTGCTCTTTCAACGGGATACCCAGCTTTGCATAAGTTGCCAGCAGCTTGGGGTCGACGTCGTCCAGCGACTTCGGCTTTTCTTCCATGCTCTTGGGGCGCGCATAGTAATAGATGTCCTGAAAGTCGATGTCGGGATAGTTGACCATCGCCCACTTCGGCTCGTTCATCTTGCCCCAACGCTCAAACGCTGACAGGCGCCAGTCGGTCATCCACTCGGGTTCTTTGTTCTTTTTGGAAATCAGGCGGACGATATCTGTGTTCACGCCTTTGGGCGCATATTCCATCTCGATATCGGTTGCCCAACCATGCTTATATGGACCTGAGAGTTCCTTGACCGCGTCCACGGTCTCCTGATCAACGCCTTCTTTGACCTCAACGGTATCCAAAGCTGTCATTTATCCATCCTCTCAAGCAGCGCGACGTCGCGCCCGTTTTTCGCTCCAGGCCTGCACAAAGCGCATAACCTCTTCTTCTGTCGTATCAACGCCCAGCGACACACGTATCGCACTTGACGCCACCTCATCGTTCAGTCCCAGCGCCTGCAAGACGCGGCTGGTTTTGACCTTGCCACTCGAACAGGCAGAGCCTGCCGAAACCGCAAAACCCGCCAGATCCATCGCCATCACCTGCGTCTCACCCTTCCACCCCGGTGAGGCAAAACAGCTGGTGTTCGGCAAACGGTCCAACCCTTTCCCGACAAAAATAGTACTCTTTTCGGCGGCCTCAATGGCTGTTTCTAGAATATTTCTAAGTTTGGCAACCCGATCCCATTTTCCAGTCGCCAAATCGGCCTGAGCGGCAGCCACAGCAGCACCCATTCCGGCAATCGCAACCACGTTTTCAGTACCAGAGCGGCGGCCCATTTCCTGCCCGCCGCCTTTGATTTGCGCTGCAACATCTGTCCCTTGCGGAAAGATCAGCGCACCGACACCTTTCGGGCCGCCGAATTTATGGGCAGACAGGAACACCATCCCGACGCCAGACCATGAAAAAGCAAAGGGGACTTTGCCAAATCCTTGCGTGATATCACTGACCGCCAATCCTTGTGGCAAAGCCTGCACGATACCCGTTTCTGAATTCGCCAGTTGCACCGTTGACCCTGCCGGATCATCCACCTGCACAGCGCCATCGACAACCGGCAAGCAAGGATCAACCCAGGCATGCACCGCATCATGCTCGATCAGTGCGGCCTTCAAACCACGCTCCGCCAAGGCCAGCGCCGCAGCCTCGGTCGCACCGGATGTGAACACCACATCCGCACCAGAGGCCCCGACAGCCTCCGCAATCTGCGCCCGCGCTGTTTCAACAATCCCCTTCGCCGCGCGCCCTTCAGCATGCACAGACGACGGATTGCCCACGACATCCATCGCCGCAATCATTGCCGCGCGCGCTTCCGCCCGCAAAGGCGTGGTCGCATTATGATCCAGATAGGCTCTCATCTCTTCTCATGTTCCAAAATACCTCGGGGGAGGAGCGCAGCGACGGGGATCGCCATTAGAACGCCATTGGTCCGAGTGACAATGGCGATGCCCCTTTACGACGCTTCATCAACCACTTCGAACAAGGCAGGCACCGCCGGGCACGGCGCTAATTCATTGCTCACCACATCCGACAGACGGGCCTGATGCAAAAACACATAGACATGGGCGCTCAACCCCTCCCACAACCGGTTGGTCATCGACTGGGCACGTGATCCAGAGGCCGCACCCGACGCCCCTGCGCCTTTGTGCATCGCCGACACCGTCTCATCCACAGCACCCAAAATCTCGGACACGCGAATATCGGATGCGGGCCGCGCCAGACGGTAACCACCACCCGGACCACGTACAGAATCGACCAACCCTGCCCGGCGCAGTTTGACAAAAAGCTGCTCCAGATAGGGCAATGAGATGTCCTGCCGCTTGGAAATCTCGGTCAGGTTGACCAGCGCATTATCCGTCTGAAGCGCCAGATCAGCCAAAGCGACCATCGCATAGCGGCCCTTGGTGCTTAATTTCATTGGCTTTCCCCCGACAGGCGCGCGCAATTTCATTGACGGCGCGGTGCAGCATCATTACTTCACCGGGACCACGACAATTATGGCCAATAGCCCTAGTTTAGAATCTTTCTAAGGTGTCCGAGCATTTTCGTCAAGAATGCACGCACCACCTGTAGCAGTAACGGAAATACGCATGCCCGAAGTCATCTTTCCCGGACCAGAAGGTCGCCTTGAAGGCCGCTATCACCCGCAAAAGGACCGGGACGCACCGATCGCAATCGTACTGCACCCGCATCCCCAGTTCGGCGGGACGATGAACAACCGGGTCGTCTATAATCTGCACTATGCTTTTTATAACATGGGCTTCACCGTGCTGCGCTTCAACTTCCGGGGCGTGGGCCGCAGCCAAGGCGAGTACGATCAGGGCGTGGGCGAACTGTCTGATGCAGCATCAGCACTCGACTACCTGCAATCCATGAACAACAACGCCAAGCACTGCTGGGTCGCTGGCTTTTCTTTCGGCGCATGGATCGGCATGCAGCTTTTGATGCGCAGGCCCGAAATCACGGGCTTTATCTCGGTCAGCCCACCGGCGAATATGTACGACTTCAGCTTCCTGGCCCCCTGCCCGTCGTCTGGTCTGATCATCAACGGCTCGAACGACCGGGTGGCACCGCCTGCCGATACCGTAAACCTCGTGAATAAGCTGCACGAGCAAAAGGGCATCACAATCACCCATGATGAAATGGCGGGCGCCGGGCACTTCTTTGAAGACCCGCATATGGACCCGATGATCGACACAGTGCGCACCTATGTCCGTCGCCGCCTGACAGAAAACACGCGATAACGATGGCAGAGGACTATCTTGAACGCGTTGCAGGTGAATTAGCCGATCTTGCATTGGCCGATGAGCAACGCACAAAGGACGAAAATATCATCAACGAGATCAGCGGCATCCTTGGGTCGTCGTCACAGACCCTGCAAGAAGGGTTTCTGACAGCCGTCCGCGTCCGCCGTGCAGAAGTACGCGCGCGCGCCTTGCTGGCCGAACGCTCACGCGGGCCCCAGCGGGTCAAATCACGGCTTTTGATCGACGATGCCGAAGAAGTGACAGCGCCGGACGATACGCATATCGAAGACGCTGAGGAGCTTTCCATCGCGCCGGAACCTCAACCGCAAGAACCTGCGGAAGAGGATGCTTTCGCAGATGTCCTCAGCACACTGGATGAGTTCTTGCAGGAGGACGAGGAAAAACCCATCGCCCCATCGCGCCCTTCCCGCAAGTAAAACGGCTGGAGATGTCGCGCATTGATGGTCAACGCGCCTTTCTGACCAAAAGTCAGCAAAGACGCTGCGCCGATCCGGGAAGCCCTCAAAGCCCGTATAGACGTTTGGTTTGCACAAGAAACGACGTAGGGACGCACGAGCATGACGCAAGTAACCGGGGGCTGTCTGTGTGGGAAAGTCAGTTTTAGTGCCTCTGGCGTCCCGAAACGTGTCGGCCTGTGTCACTGTATGGATTGCCGCAAACATCACGGCGCGCTGTTCTTTGCCGCTGCAATTTTCCCGCAAGAGGCCGTGCAAATATCAGGCGAAACCCGGCAGTACGAAGGGCGCCACTTTTGCCCTACTTGCGGATCATCGGTCTTTGCGCGCAGCGACGACGAGATTGAACTGCACCTTGGCGCGCTCGACCAAACGGACGTCTTTACCCCGACCTATGAAATCTGGACGGATCGGCGCGAAAGCTGGCTGCCGCCCTTCCTTCAACTGACACAGCACGCGCGGGAAAACACCAGCAACTAAGGCAATGTGACAGCACCGCAGACGTCGCGGCAAATGCTATTTCCTCTATACAAAGCACCTGCACAGGCGTAGGGCGCAGGTCTGACGCCGCCAGAAAGCCCATTGCTATGATCACGACCCTCGCCGATGCCCTCGCCAAACAAGGCTATACCGACCTCACCCCCGTGCAGGTCGCCGTCACGGAAGCGGCCTTGGAAGGGCAAGACTTGTTGGTCTCGGCCCAAACAGGGTCTGGCAAAACCGTTGGCTTTGGTCTGGCCATCGGCCCCACGATCCTGGCTGAGGATGGCACATTCGGCCCTGCTGGCCGCCCGCTGGCTTTGGTGATTGCACCAACGCGCGAATTGGCCTTGCAGGTCAAACGCGAACTTCAGTGGCTGTACGCGCCTGCCGGTGTGACGATGGCGTCTTGCGTGGGTGGCATGGACATGCGCGACGAACGCCGCGCCTTGGACCGCGGTGCGCATATCGTTGTCGCAACACCGGGCCGCCTGAAAGACCATATCATGCGCGGCAGCCTTGATATGTCCGACATCCGCGCCATCGTTCTTGACGAAGCGGATGAGATGCTTGACCTTGGCTTCCGCGAAGATCTTGAATTCATCCTTGGCGAAGCGCCAGAGACGCGCCGCACGCTGATGTTTTCGGCCACCGTCCCTGCTGCCATCGCGAAGCTGGCGAAGTCCTACCAAAAAGACGCAGTGCGCGTGGCCACAACCGCCAAAGAAAGCCAACACGCAGATATCGAATACCGCGCGCTCAGCGTCGCCAACCACGACATCGACGCGGCGATCATCAACCTGCTGCGGTTCTACGATGCGCCAAATGCCATCGTGTTCTGCAACACCCGTGCCTCAGTCACCCGCTTGACCACCCGCCTTGCCAATCGGGGTTTCGCAACCGTGGCGCTATCAGGCGAACTGTCACAGGCGGAACGGAGCCACGCCCTGCAAGCCATGCGCGACGGGCGTGCGCGGGTCTGTGTGGCCACGGATGTTGCCGCACGCGGCATCGACCTGCCAAACCTTGAACTGGTGATCCACGCAGAGTTGCCGACAAACGCCGAAACGCTGCTGCACCGTTCGGGGCGCACCGGGCGCGCGGGCCGTAAGGGTATTTCCGCGATGATCGCGCCAGCCAAAATGAAGCGCCGCGCGCAAAACCTGCTGACTTGGGGCAAGCTGGACGCCACTTGGGCCACGCCACCCACGGCTGATGAGATCAAAGCCAAAGATGAAGAGCGTCTTTTGCAGGATCCGGTCTGGTCCGAAGACTTCAACGACGCCGAACAGGAATTCGCGACGCGTCTTCTGGCTGAACACAGCCCCGAGAAAATCGCTGCCGCCTACTTGCGCCTTTACGCCGGCAAGCAATCCGCCCCCGAACACCTGAGCGACTATAAAGACGGCCCGCAAAGCAAAGAACGCGGCGCGCGCAGCGACAGCCCACCACGCGAGCACAAGTCCTTTGGTCCGTCCAAATGGTTCAGCGTCGATATCGGCCGCGAAGGCAAGGCCGAGGCACGTTGGCTGCTGCCGATGATCTGCAAGGCAGGTGGGATCACGAAAAACGAAATTGGCGCGATCCGCATTCAGCCGAACGAGACCTTCATCGAGATTTCCGAACCTGCCGTCGCGGGTTTCCTCAAATCCGTCGGCAGCGACATGAAGTTGGAAAACCAAGGGACGCTGAAAGCACTGGATGGCGTGCCGCAACTGGGTGAACGCGGACCGCGCAAAACAAAAAATGACTACAATGATCGGCCCAAACAAGGCGGCAAGCCCAAGCGCGATTATGGCGACAAACCCAAACGGCACGTGCCGCGTGATCAGGCCCCACCGCCGCCCTCGCAGCAAGATAACGTCGCGGCCATTCAACCGATCCCCGGTGCCGCTGACGACCACAAAGCCCGCAAACCACGCCATAAGCCAGAGCGCCGCGATCACGGTGATGCATTGGTCGAAAAGCGCGGCAAGCCGCCCTACAAAGCCAAATCCGATGGGAAAAAACCCGCCGGAAAGGGCAAATCAGGTTACAACTCTGACACAAAGCCGCGCAAACCGGGGGGCAGCAAGTCGGGCGGGAAACCCGCCGGTAACGCCAAAGATACCTCAAAACGGTTCGTACCTCCGGGCGGAAAAGCCAAACCTCGCAAGGGCTTAGGCAAAGGTGGCAATGCTGCCCCCCGGCGCGGAAAATCCTAAAACCCGACCCATTGGTCACATTTTTGTCACGTCACAAGCATGTTGAGGGCACAGCCCTCTCGTCAGATTGCGACTACGTTCAGTAGTGTAAAGTCACGATCAGGCTAAAGGACCAGACAGATGGCCACAGGAACACCAAATACCCCACCCGCGCCTGCAGCGCCTAAACCCGCGCAACCGGCACCGCAGGTGCAAACCAAACCGCAGACACCCGTTTATACAGATTTCGCGAGTATCTAAGGTTTACGAGACATCTTTGGCCGGTGAGGCCGCTGCCGCAGGATCGCCCTCCCCGATCCGCCACTGACCTCACTGGCCTTTTTTCTGCAGTTCCGTAAAATCGGGCTATGGCAGAACTGACTTCCATCAAAAACATCGGGCCAGCGTTCGAGGCTTCGTTGAAATCCGTAGGCATCCATACTGCGGAAGAGTTGCGCGCGCTTGGCGCTGATGCCGCCTATGCCAAGATGCTGGAAGGCGGATCAAAACCCCATTTCATTGGCTACTACGTGTTGCACATGGCGCTCCAAGGGCGGCCCTGGAACGACTGCAAGGGCGACGAAAAGAAGGCCCTGCGCAAGCGTTTCGACACGATCAAAGCGGGCAGTTTTGATAAGAACCGATCAGAACTGGAACGGTTCTTGAACCAGATTGGTGTGGTTGAGGTTGATCTATAGCGTGGATTGAAACGGCGGTTAAGCGGACGGAGCGGACCTTCGTTTCAGTTACATCGCTGGTCCGCTTCGGTTACGGCTTGAATGCACCCTTTGTTTATTCGTAGTCTTTTTAAGCAACGAGGTGCGCACCCAAGTAATCATCTAGCGGAGAGATGTGCAATGAACACAGTACAGCAAAAGCACCTTTGGAAATTCGCCAGAGGCGAAGCTGAACTGCAATTGTTTGAGGCGTGGCTGTATTCGGACGAGGAACTTGAATCCGTAGTAGATGGCCACGTCTATCTTCGCTTGATCAGCTGCGATTTTTCGGACCCTGAAGCTGTTCGGCAATGTCGAAAGGAGCTTTGGTCGAACTTGGCGGTCAACAAGCAGTGCGAATGCGAGTCAGCGCGAAACTTCGATACCATTAGAGTTTTTAGAAGCGATCTTCGCCGTGACGATTTTGTACACTGGAATTACGATCAATTCGTCGCCACCCAGGATACCAGCTTTAAACCGTCCGATGAACTCGATTGGCGCTACATATCGCGCTGCAAGGTCTGCGGCACAAATTGGCTTGTGAACCACCCTCCCAGAAACTTTGATGGTAACAGCATCGAAAGGGTAAGTGATCAACTCGTCGAAGATGCCAAAAACGGCGCTTGGCCGCCAATTGGAACAAAAACATTCGGATGATATCTGTCCTTTGGCTCTCAACTTGCAAGTCGCAAAGCAGCCATTTGCCCTGCCACACAAATATGGCCACTTTGGACTCAAACCTGCCATTTGTTACATGTTCTAAAAACCGGCCGAACTTCGATTGTCGCCAAGTTTATCTTATCCCGCAGGCCTGACATCTTTCTCCTTCGAGCGTTGGGAAAGGCAGACCTCACGCTCCTCAAAGTAAACACCCTTCACATATGCCCTCGAATCGTGTATGTTAATGGTATGAACATAGAGCAAAACATTGATCTTGAACTCGCACGCCTGCGCAAAGTCGCGTGGCGCATGGACGCGTTATTCTACATCCCCCGCACCAATATCTCGGTGGGTCTGGATAACATCGTCGGTCTGGTCCCTGTTGTGGGTGATGCCTTGACCGCCTTACCATCGCTCTGGCTGATTAATGAGGCGCGCAAGCTGGGTGCATCTCCCGGCACGCTGGCTTATATGACGCTGAACACGCTGCTTGACTTTTTCGTCGGCACCGTGCCGGTCATCGGTGACATTTTCGACGTCATCTATAATGCAAACATCCGCAATTACCGCAGCTTAGAGCGCAATCTTAACAAAAAAGCCGCCCGCGCCAAAACGGTGCGGACGGCTTCGAAATCGGTTGATTGGGAGCAACCCAACCTTCTGGCTTAACCGACCAGCTCAAGCCCGGAAAAGAAGAACGCGATCTCTTCGGCGGCTGTTTCTGGTGCGTCGGATCCGTGGACTGAATTCTCGCCGATGGACAGCGCGAATTCCTTGCGGATCGTGCCCGGTGCGGCGTCTGCCGGGTTTGTTGCACCCATGACTTCGCGGTTCTTTGCAATCGCGTCTTCGCCTTCGAGAACCTGAACAACAATCGGCTCAGAGATCATGAATTCGCAAAGCTCGTCAAAGAACGGGCGCTCAGAATGGACGCCGTAGAACTGCTGCGCTTGCGCAAGTGTCAGCTGGATCCGCTTGGAGGCCACGATGCGCAGACCTGCTTCTTCGAATTTAGCGGCGATCTGGCCGGTCAGGTTACGCTTTGTGGCGTCGGGTTTGATGATGGAAAAAGTACGCTGGATAGCCATGTGTAGCCTCTTGGTTTTAAGGACGGGACGCGTCCCGATGCAGTGATGGCTGCGCCCTACCACGCACATCTGGCCATGAAAAGCCGTGAAATGCTGTCAGGTTTTCGCGTTGATTGGCAAGCCTCGGGCAAAGATGGCGAGCGCTGACAGGCAAATGATACCCACCACGACATAACTGCCCAAGATGAACTGGATGTCGGCGAAAGCCATATCGCCCGTCTGCTCCGTCGATGCAGAGGCCAAAAACAGCGTAGTCGCAAAAAGAATGCGTCCACCAAGGCTTTGCAACGACAGATAGGTGGCCCGCGCGTCATCGTTCAATTCCGGCTGAATACGCGCGACAATAAAGGGCCGCGAGAACGCGTCAGGCACCATGCGCAGCAGCAAGATCGCGATCACAATCGGCGCATTCGTCAACGCAAGAACACCCGACAGGGCAATCTGCATCCCAAAAGCCAACAGAAGGATCGCTATCAGCCCGATCCGGTCCCGCAGCGTTTTGGCAAACAGAGACGCAATCACCGAGATGATCATCATCGTCGTGGTTACGATCCCACTGATCCAGGGGGCCTCCTGCCTCAGTCCCACAGTATTCAGCGCATCCTGAATAAACGGCTGCCCGAAAACATAAGGGATATGGCTGAATACATACATCAGCACGCTTAGTGCAAAGAGCCAGATCAACACCGGAGTTTTCAGCGCGGTGCGCAGCGATCCAAAGCGCACGACCTCACCGGCTTGCGGCCTCACTGCCCCGCCATGCTGATCGCGAAACTGCAACGAAATGACGAATGACGCGGCCATGCAAACCGCCGTCAGGACGAATGTCGCACTGTAGGAATAGAGCGCGATTGCCCCGCCCGTCGCCGCAGAAAGAGCCAGCGCAGTAAACGAAAACCGCCATGCTTTCAGTTCTTGCGCCTCGGTTTCCGCCTCTCGTCCGGCAGCAGACAACGATTCATACAAGAACGCACTGTCGGTCCCGGATATGAACGCCCCGCCTGCCCCCAGCACAACTTGTGCCAGCACAAAGACAGCAAAGCTATCTGCAAGTCCCAGCAATAGCGCCCCCGTGGCGCTACAAATGCCCGCCAAAAGCAGCGTAAACCGCCGCCCGATCCGGTCAGAGGCATAGCCCGACGGCACCTCAAGCACCGTCGTCGCCAAATCACCAATCGCATAAAGCATGATCGCTTGGGCCGGGGTCAGTGTGGTCTGAAAATAGAGAAACCAAACCGCCTGCGTGAACATCAAACTGCGAAACAGCTTGAACCACGGATAAAGGGCGACATTGCGGTTCGCGCTGGCTGTTTGGCTTGCGGTCATAAGCCAGTTCTAATGCGCGTTTTGTCGCAGAGGTAGCACTAACTGCGTTCGCGCTCTGGCCAAATCTCAAACACGCCCGCCACCACGACCAAAAGACCGCCGATGACTTCAGATGTGGACAGCGTTTCACCTGCGATAAGGGCCGCCGTGACAGACGCAATCAGGACCTCTGCCATCAACAAGATGCCAACGCGCGCAGGGTCCAGTTTGGTCGCGGCCCACATCAATCCGCCCATCGACATAGCCCACCAAAGCGCGCCGGTCAGACACACCCAAAACGCCAGTTGCACGGGATCAGCAAAACTGCCCACGTTCGGCGCAGGCTCCAACAGTGGCGCAATGATCAAGCCACCCAGCACAGCCCCCGCCGCAAAGACAAAGGCCGTCTCACCCGGCCCTGCGGTCGCCTTGACGCGAATGCCCACGGTCGCCACGGCCCACAACAACCCTGATGTCAGCCCAAACCAGTCGCCTAAGCCACGCGGGATCGGCAACGCACCATCCCCGCCCAGCATAATCGCAAGCCCTGCCACGCCCACGACCAACGCCAAGACACGCAACCGCGAGATCGGCCACCCCATCAGATAACGCCCGATCAGCGTGCTCCACACCGGTGTCAGAAAGAACAGGATCACGATGATCGCCACACGCCCATAAAGGAAACCAACCGAATACAGCAGAAAGGCCAAGCCACCCAAGGCAACAGACGCCAGCGCAATCGGATGCGATGCCATCAACGCCCGCCGTCCACGCCACCCCAGCGGGGCCAACAGCATCGCAGCCGCCGCCACAATCGCCAAAGTGCCCCAGGCGCCCGTCAGCCCAAGCTCTGCAATCTTGCGTACCGGCATCCAATAGAACCCCCACAGGGTTCCGGTCGCGATCACCACCAAAGTCGCGATAAATGTGGTGCGGGCACTGTCCATCCCCCGCGTGCTTAAACACACCCAAACCAATGCGCTAGCCAAACACCCAATTGACCCCGCACAAAGGATCAATCATAGCCGCCTCATGCTCAAGATTTCAGACATCACCTACTCCGTCGAAGGCCGCACGCTGGTCGAACACGCGACAGTTACTATTCCCACCGGCCACAAGGTCGGGCTTGTCGGCCGCAATGGCTCTGGCAAGACCACGCTCTTTCGGGTGATCCGAGGCGAGATGGTGCTGGACACCGGCTCTGTCAGTATTCCAAGAGGTTGGAAAATCGGTGGCGTCAGCCAGGAAGTGCCCGGCAACGAAGTGTCGTTGATCAACACCGTCCTGCGCGCCGACACCGAACGCGAGGCATTGCTGGCCGAGGCGGAAACCGCCACGGACCCCGCACGCATCGCCGAGGTGCAAACCCGGCTGGCAGATATCGAAGCGTGGTCCGCCGAAGCGCGAGCCGCGACCATCCTGCGTGGTCTTGGTTTTACGCATGCAGAACAACAAATGCCTTGCTCTGCCTTTTCGGGCGGCTGGCGGATGCGTGTGGCATTGGCCGCCGTCCTCTTCTCGGAACCCGACCTGCTCTTGCTGGACGAACCGACAAACTACCTCGACCTTGAAGGCGCACTTTGGCTTGAGGCTTATCTGGTCAAATACCCCCACACCGTACTGATCGTCAGCCATGACCGCGAGCTTTTGAACCGCTCGGTGGGCGGCATCCTGCACCTCGAAGACAAAGGGCTGATCTACTACACAGGCACCTACGATATGTTTGCCAAGCAACGCGCGCAAAAGCGGGCTTTGCTGGCGTCAGCAGCCAAAAAGCAAGACGCCAAGCGCGAACACCTGCAAGCCTTTGTGGACAGGTTCAAAGCCAAGGCATCGAAGGCAAAGCAAGCGCAATCACGTGTCAAGGCGCTTGAGAAGATGGAAACAATCCGTGCGCCCGAAGACGCGGCACGCACTGTTTTCACCTTCCCCAGGCCCGAAGAACTCTCCCCCCCCATCATCGCCACTGAAGGCGCGTCCGTGGGTTACGGTGAAACCATCATCCTGCGCGACCTGAACCTGCGGATCGACCAGGATGACCGCATTGCGCTCTTGGGCCGCAACGGTGAAGGAAAATCTACGCTATCCAAAATGCTGTCCGACCGTCTGGCCATCGCCAGCGGCAAAATGGTGACATCCAACAAACTGCGGATCGGCTTTTTCGCCCAACACCAAGTGGACGAACTCTACATTGATGAAACACCACTTGATCACCTGATGCGCGAACGCGCGCACGAAGGCCAAGCCAAGCTGCGCGCACGGCTTGCCAGTTTCGGCCTTGGCGCAGACCAAGCCGACACCGAGGTCGGGCGTCTGTCTGGTGGACAAAAGGCGCGCCTGTCGCTGTTGCTGGCCACCCTGCCCGCGCCGCACCTGCTGATCCTCGACGAGCCGACAAACCACCTCGATATCGAAAGCCGCGAAGCACTGGTTGAAGCATTGACCGCCTATTCCGGTGCGGTCATCCTTGTCAGCCACGATATGCACCTCTTAAGCATGGTTGCCGACCGGCTTTGGTTGGTCAAAGACGGCCATGTCAAACCTTACGACGAAGACCTGCAAACTTACCGGAAAATGCTGCTGACACCGGAAAAACCCGGCGAAAAGGACAAACCCAAGCCTGCAAAAGTCGCCAGACCTTCACGCGAGGCGATTATGGCGCTGCGTTCCGACGTGCGCAAAAACGAAGAGCGGGTCAAAAAGATCAACGATATGCGCGATAAGCTCGCCAAAAAACTCGCCGATCCTGTGCTTTATGAGGACGGCAAAGCAGGCGAGCTGGCAACCTGGAACAAGAAATACGCAGAAGTCATGGACGGGTTGGAACGGGCTGAGGCCATGTGGATGGCGGCCCTTGAAAAACTCGAAAAGGCTGAAAAAACCTGACCCCCTGACTTTCTTCGTCCAATCAAACTTCCGCCGGAGGCAACCAGAGCTTGCAACACCCTGCAAGCCTCTGTCAGACAGAATAACATGACCGAAATCCCTGCACTCATCGCAGCCTTCACCACGCTGTTTATCATTATCGACCCACCGGGTCTGGCACCTGTCTTCATCGCGCTGACCCAAGGCATGAACGCGGCCCAAAGACGCGCCATCGCAATCCGGGCGTTCTTTGTCGCCAGCAGCCTGATGATGGTTTTCCTGTTCTTGGGCGAAGCGGTGCTCGGGTTCATTGGTATCTCCATGGATGCATTCCGTATCGCAGGCGGCATCCTGCTATTTCTGACAGCGCTCGACATGCTGTTTCAGCGCCGCCAAGCCCGCCGCGAAGACAATGCCGCCGAAGGCCAGGCAGAACACCACGATGACCCATCCGTGTTCCCTCTTTCGCTGCCATTGATCGTCGGGCCCGGGGCCATCACAACGGTGATCCTGCTGGCTGGTGAAGCACAAGGGGCCGCCGACATGGGGGCCATTGCAGGCGTCATCATCGCCGTTCTCATGATCGTGCTTCTGGCCTTCCTCGCCGCTCCGGCGATTGAGCGCGTTTTGGGCAAAACCGGACTGAACATCGTGACCCGCGTGTTGGGCATGCTGCTGGCCGCGCTGGCCGTGCAGTTCGTGCTTGATGGCCTGCGGGGTTTTGGGATCGGCGGTTAATGCCTATATTCATGCCATGAGCACAGATCAAATCATGCAACTGACCTATCTGGTCCTTCTGGGGGCCGCCATTGCCGGCTCTGCCATTGTGGCCGGGCGCAGCAATATGGGCAAAATGACACAACAAGCCGCGATCTGGGCGCTGATCTTTATTGGCGTCATCGGGGCCTATGGGCTGTGGGAGGACATCAGCGGTGATGTGAACCCGCGCCAGGCGATTATTGACGACCGCACCGTCGCCGTGCCGCGCGGCAATGATGGCCATTATCATCTGACCCTTGAAATCAACAATAAACCCGTCCGTTTTGTTGTCGATACAGGTGCGAGCCAGGTTGTCTTGTCGCAAGATGACGCCGTCCGCCTCGGATTCGATATTCTCGATCTCGATTTCACAGGGTCGGCCTTTACCGCCAATGGCGTCGTGCGCACAGCGCCCGTGACACTCAGCCTTGTCACGCTTGGCGGAATTGAAGATCGCAACATCCCGGCAGTCGTCAATGCCGGCGCGATGGACAGCTCCCTGCTGGGGATGACCTATCTTGGCCTTTATGACAGGATCGAAATTGCAGATGGTCAACTGGTGCTGAACCGATGATCAGGGCAATCGCACTCTTCTTGGTTCTGAGCGCCTGTGCGCCGCAGCCTGCGGAACTGCCCGAAGACTTCGATTCAAGTTTTCAGTTCTAGGTCAAAATGTGCTGCAGGTAAGGTGGATCATGATCCACCTTACTTCTCAGCCTTCTTCGTCCAACGCCCACCTTCTTGCGCCCAATACTGGGCAGCACACCCCGCGTCTGTCAGCACCTTCCACTGCCTGCGCGCATGCTCCAATGCGGCAACATCATGACCATCAAACAAAATACAGATTCGCTCTAGCGCACCCACTTCATCCGCAGTCACATCGGCACCTGCCACGCTCATCAGGCAACCAAAACCATCACTGGACACATCGCCCAGCAGCACGGGCTGATCGGCGTCATGCGGCCCTCCGGCCAAACCATGTGGCACGAACCCATCGTCAGGCCCTTGCCACAAAACGTCGTCCAGCCGTTTCAGCAGATCTGCATCCTTTCCGCGCACCAGAACACGCCAGCCCGCACCGCGCGCTTTACCCACAAGCATTGGCAAAGTCGCCTCAAGCGGGCTGTCAGTGAGGTGATAAAAGAACGCAGCACCCATGGATCAGCTTTCGTATTTGTCGGCAATCAAGCGGTTCAGTGCCATAACACCCCAGCCTGTTGCCCCTGCGGGTGCCAGCGCTGTCTCTTTCTTCACGCTTGCGGTCCCTGCGATATCCAAATGCGCCCAAGGCACATCGTCCTTTACAAAACGCTGCAAGAATTGCGCTGCCGTGATTGAGCCCGCCATGCGCCCACCCACATTCTTCATATCCGCAATGCGCGATTTCAGCAGATCATCATAAGCAGGCGCCATTGGCATCCGCCACGCGCCTTCGCCTTCAGATGCGGCGGCTTTCAAAAATGCGTCGCTCAATTCGTCAGAGTTCGAAAACAGCCCGGCATTTTCATGTCCCAAAGCGACCAAAATGGCACCAGTTAAGGTCGCAAGATTGATCATGCCAACCGGTTTGAACCGTTCTTGCGCGTACCATAGCACATCGGCCAGCACCAAACGGCCTTCGGCGTCCGTGTTGATGATCTCGACCGTGTCACCCTTCATGGATTTTACCACATCGCCGGGGCGGGTCGCATTGCCCGACGGCATGTTTTCTACCAAGCCAACAAGGCCCACGACATTTGCTTTGGCCTTGCGTAGTGCCAGCGTGCGCATGACCCCTGCCACAACGCCAGCACCGCCCATATCCATCGTCATGTCTTCCATGCCAGCGGGCGGTTTCAGGCTGATGCCACCGGTATCAAACACCACACCTTTACCGACCAGCGCAAAGGGCGCTTCCTTACCGCCACCGTTCCACGACATCACAACAACCTTGGACGGGCTGACCGAGCCTTGACCAACGCTCAAAAGCGTTCGCATGCCCAGTTTGGCCAGTTCATCCTCTTCAAGGATTTCAACATCCAACCCTAGTTCCTGCATCGCCGCCAAGCGGGCCGCGAAATCATCAGTGGTCAACACATTGGCCGGTTCATTGGTCAGATCACGGGTGAAAAACACGCCTTCGGCAATAGCCGCCATCGGCGCGGCAGACTTTGCGACCGCTTCGGGCTTGGACACCATAAAGGTGATCGCCGCCGCAGGTTTGCTGTCAGCTGTCTTATGAACGTCAAACTTATACCCACGCAGCGCCAGTCCAAGAGCAATTTCATCCGCCCGTGCAATCATCCCGGCGATCACCAGCAGATCATGATCCCCTTGTTGCTTAGCCAGTTGCGCACCGGCCTTGCGCGCCTCTTGGCTGCTTGGCCTGCGACCAAGCTTGACCACGCAGACCGCAGCGGCGGCCAAACCACCCGGATATCCTAATGAGCCGACATCACCGGCACTCATCTTTTCAAAAGCGTCACTCTCGATAAACCGCGTCAAAGCCTTGCGGGTCAGCGTGTTCACCTTGCGCGCGCCTGCATCCAGTTTTCCGTCCGCGTCGATAAAGACCACCACCTTCCCGGGGGCATCTGCCACCGCATCAAGATCGACCTCTTTGAACTGGATTTCGGCGGGTATCGTCATGGTTACTCCTCAGGATGCTATTTGGTTTGTGCAATACGTAGCCCGGCACCCCTGCAATGACCAGTTAGCTGTTGGGTCCGTCGCAGCGATAGGCTAGTTTGCCCGCAATCAGGCAGGCAGCCACCATAAAGGACAAAGCATTGGCGCGATTTGACAGATATATGCTGTCGCAACTGATGGTGCTGTTTGGCTTTTTCAGCCTTGTGCTGGTGTTGGTTTATTGGATCAACCGGGCGGTAGTGCTGTTCGACCAATTGATTGCAGACGGGCAATCGGCCGGCGTTTTCCTTGAGTTCACGGCGCTTTCCTTACCGTCCGTGATGCGGCTTGCCTTGCCATTGGCAGCCTTTGCGGCGGCGGTTTACGTCACCAACCGCATGTCCACGGAATCAGAGCTGACCGTCGTGCAGGCCGCAGGATATTCGCCCTTCCGGCTGGCCCGCCCGGTCTTTTATTTCGGCGTGATCGTCGCCTTGATGATGTCGGTCCTGATGCATTTTCTGGTCCCGATGAGCAGCGCGCGTCTGGAAGTGCGGCAGACAGAAATCGCCCAGAACGTCACCGCACGGCTTTTAACCGAAGGCCAGTTCATTGAACCGGTCAACGGAGTCACATTCTACATCCGCGAGATTACCCCGGCGGGCGAATTGCTTGACATCTTTTTGTCCGACACGCGCAGTGAAGATGAACAGATCACCTACACCGCCGCCAAGGCCTTCCTTGTGCGCGAGAATGCAACGACACAACTGGTCATGATCAACGGCATGGTCCAGACCCTGCGCGGCCCGGATCAACGGCTGTTCACAACGTCCTTTGCAGATTTCGCCTATAATATCAGCAATCTGATCGGCGAAACCAGCACGCGAGGCCGAAGGGACGCACATCTGTCCACTTGGGAGTTATTGAACCCCACCCCGGAACTTGAGGCCGAAACCCGGCGCGATGCCGCCCGGCTTATCGCGCGCGGGCATGATCGCTTTAGCCAATCTATCCTTGGTATCGTTGCCGCCTTGCTGGGGTTCTCTGCCCTGATGGTCGGAGGCTACAGCCGCTTTGGGGTGTGGAAACAAATCGTGGGCGCAATCTTTCTGATCATCGTCGTCAAGGCCGTGGAAACAACCGGGATACGCATCGCGCGCACTGACCCGCAGCTTTGGATGGTCACCTATCTGCAAAGCTTTGTTGGCTTCGTGATGATCTGGTTTCTGCTGTTCTGGGCCGGACGCCCGTATCTGTTCAAGCGCAGGGTCAAAGAAGGTGCCGCACTATGATCCTGCACCGGTATTTTGCATGGCGCTTTCTGATGACATTTCTGGGGGTCGCCGCGGTCTTTTTCATGATCATGTTGTTCATTGATCTGGTTGATCAACTGCGCCGCTTTGCCAGCACAGAGGCCACCTTTGTTGATATTCTGGTGCTCAGCCTTCTGAATATCCCGCAAGGGATCTATGCGATCCTGCCGCTGATCATGATCCTCGCCACGATCGCGTTATTCCTCAGCCTTTCCCGGTCATCCGAGATGGTTGTGACGCGCGCCGCTGGCCGGTCGGCCTTGAAGGCATTGCTGGCACCACTTGCCGTGGCACTGATGATCGGTCTGTTGGCCGTGGCCATTCTGAACCCGATTGTCGCGGGGACATCCAAGGAATTTGAGGCGCGCAGCGATGCCCTGCGCGGCAACAGTTCGGTGCTGTCGATCGGGTCCTCTGGCCTTTGGCTGCGCCAAGGCAATACAGAAGGTCAGACGGTCATCCGCGCGCAAAGCGCAAACCTTGACGGCACCAAGCTGACGGATGTGACCTTTTTGACATTCGAACCCGATGGCGGGCCGCGTCAACGGGTCAACGCTGCCGAAGCAGAGCTCGTGACAGGGGCATGGGTCCTGCGCGATGCGAAATCATGGCAGCTGATCGGGGTCGCCACACCAGAAGCCGCCGCCGTAGTGCAAGCTGAGATGTCGATCCCATCTTCGCTGACACCGGACCAAATCCGCGACAGTTTCGGCACGCCGTCTTCTATCCCAATATGGGAGCTTCCGGCCTTCATTGATCGCTTGAAGACAGCAGGCTTTTCCGCGCAACGCCACCAGGTGTGGTTCCATACGGAACTCGCCATGCCGGTTTTTCTGGTCTCGATGGTGATGATCGGGGCCAGCTTTACGCTGCGCCACCAGCGCGGCGGGCGCACCGGCATGATGGTGATGTTCGCGATCCTTCTGGCCTTTGTGATCTATTTCATTCGCAACTTCGCCCAAGTGCTCGGCGAAAACGGCCAACTGCCGGTTCTGCTGGCCGCCTGGGCGCCGCCTTTCGCGGCCATCGGCCTGTCGATGGGGTTTCTTTTGCACAACGAGGACGGGTGATGCGCGCCCTCTTGGTGATGCTGCTGATGTGCTTGCCCGGTCTGGCCGTGGCGCAAAACGCCGCCACACTGGTGGCCGATAGTGTGGAACTCAATGGTGAGGATCAGCTGATCGCCACCGGCAACATCGAGGTTTTGTTTGATGGTAGTCGGTTGACCGCAAGCCAGATTATCTTTGACCAACCCAGCGATACGCTGCGCATCACTGGTCCGATCTTTATCACAACGCCTGATGGCACGATACTGACCGCCGATAGCGCCACGTTGGACCCGCGCCTGGAAAATGGCATCCTGCAAGGTGCGCGCATCGTTCTTGACCAGCAATTGCAACTGGCGGCCAACCAGATCGACCGCCGCGACGGGCGGTATTCACAGCTATACAAAACCTCTGCTACATCATGCCGCGTCTGCGGAACAGGCCCACCTTTGTGGGAAATAAGGGCCGAACGCGTCGTCCATGACACGCAAGAACGCCAACTTTACTTTTCCAACGCAACCTTTCGGGTCCGCGGCATCCCGCTGCTGTGGCTACCCCGCATGCGCCTGCCCGATCCCACGCTAGAGCGCGCCACTGGCCTGCTGATCCCTGAACAGCGCAATACCACGCAACTGGGGTTTGGCCTAAAACTGCCCTATTTTATCACGCTGGGGGATTACCGCGACATCACCCTAACGCCCTATGTCTCGCAAGAAACCTCAACGCTTGAGTTTCGGTATAGGCAAGCCTTTGTGAACGGTGATCTGACGGTCGAAGGGGCTGTCAGCGACGATACGTTGCTGACAAAACGTCGGTCGTATCTCTTTGCGGATGGTAATTTTGCACTGGGTAACGACTATCAGCTTTTCTTTGATATCGAGGCCGTCAGCGATCCCGCCTATCTGCTGGACTACGGATATGCGAACAAGGACCGGCTCGACAGCGCGGTTCAACTGCTGCGCGTGACGGACGATACGCTCTATCAGGCACGGCTGATCTACTACCAAACCCTGCGCGACGACGAATCCAACGCCTCTCTGCCGCCAATTATCGCTGATCTGAGCTATCAATCCAGCTATCGACCAGACTTCGGCGGCCTGCTGAGTTATGAAACCAGCTTTGATCTGGCCTACCGCTACAGCGATGTTGATGGCGACGCAGGCCGGGACGTGATGCGGACGGGTGTTGACGCGATGTGGTCGAATGACTGGGTGCTGCCCTTGGGCTTTGTCGCCGAGGCGCAGACCGGAGTGCAAACCGATCTCTACCTGATTGCTGACGACACGGCCTTCGCCGAAAACGATCTGCGTGTTGTTCCAAGGGCCGGGGTCACGTTGCGCTGGCCTTTGGGGCGGGTCGGATCGAACGGCACGTCTCATCTGATTGAGCCGACCATCAGCCTGAGTTGGGCCGAAAGCTTTGGCGGCACACCGCCCAATGAAGACAGTATTCGCACCGAACTGGACCGCGCCAACCTTTTGGCACTGTCGCGCTTTGCAGGTGAAGACGCTGTTGAGACCGGCGCGCAGGTCGCGGCCGGGCTGACCTGGACCCGCGCAGGCGCGCGCGGCGTGACATCAACGTTCAGCTTTGGCCGCGTGATCCGGCAAGAGGTGCAAAGCGGGTTCACCGCCACCTCTGGCCTTGATGGGCTGCAGTCGGACTGGTTGGTTGCAGGGCAACTGACGGCTCCGGGGGGGTTTTTGTTTGATACGCGGACCTTATGGGACGATCGCAACGGGCTTACGGTTGCCGACAGCCGTGTAGCATGGCGAAACGACCGCATCTCTTTGGGGGCCAACTACATCTGGTTTGGCCCCGACATCGCCGAAGACCGCGATGGCACCATATCGGAGTGGACGATTGACGCGGCAGTTGGCCTTAGCGACGCTTGGACATTTGAATTGGACGGTCGGTATGACGTAGCCGCCGACCGGGCTGTAGACGCGGGACTTGGCCTACAGTGGCAAAACGAATGCGTGACTGTGGACGTTTCGGCCTCGCGCAGGTTTACGTCTTCCAGTACGGTTGAACCATCGACAACATTTGGGTTAAGCGGCTCTATCGGCGGCTTTTCTACGGGCCGCTCAGCGGGTGGCATCGCGACAGGATGCGGAAATTGAAACGAATGATGAGTATTCGGATGCGTAAAGGTCACATACTGGCGGTGATTGCAGCAGTCTTTATGACAATTGGCGCCAGTGCTACGGCACAAGGGCAAGTGACACCCGTGATCACGGTCGATGATCGGGTGATCACACAGTATGAACTCACGCAGCGCATCCGCCTGCTCGAAGCGTTTCGCACGCCGGGCGATTTGAATGCAACCGCGCGCACCGCCTTGATCGAAGATCGGCTCAAACAACAGGAAATGGATCGGTTTGGTATCAGTATCTCAGAAGAAGACCTCCAGCGGGAGTTGGAAGCCTTTGCAGGACGCGCCAATCTGACCTTGCCGCAGTTCACGCAGGTGCTGGCCCAAAGCGGCGTTGACATCAACACATTGCGTGATTTCATCAGCGTTGGTGTGATGTGGCGAAACTTTGTGCGCGCGCGTTTTCGCGGTCAGGTGACGATCACAGAGGCTGACATCGAACGCGCTATTGCACAGCGAGGCGCCGCCCCATCACGACTTGAGGTCTTACTGAACGAGATCATTATCGCAGCCCCGCCAGAGCGTGCCGCAGCCGCACGCAACGCCGCTGATCAAATCTCGCGGATGCGGTCCTTTGCAGATTTTGAGGCCGCCGCGCGGCAGGTGTCGGCTTTGCCCTCGCGCGAAAACGGCGGGCGTCTGGGTTGGCTGCCCATTGAAAACTATCCGCCGCAAATTCGGGCGATTATCCTTGATCTGGACCGCGGTGAAGTGACCGACCCGATTGAAATCCCCAATGGGATCGCACTTTTCCAGTTACGTGGCACCCGCGAGGCACTGCTGCCTGTCCAGCCCCCTGTCAGCATCGAATATGCAGCCTACTACCTGCCCGGTGGACGCAGTGAGGCTGGCCTCAATCTGGCGGCAGATGTCCGCGACAGCGTCGATACCTGTGATGACCTTTACGGCGTCGCCCGCAATCAACCCGCGGAAGTGCTCGACAGGCAAACCTTGGCACCATCCGAGATTTCCAACGACGTCGCACTCGAACTGGCCCGCCTTGATCCCGGCGAGGTCTCTTACAACCTGACCCGCGACAATGGGCAAACCCTGGTCTTCCTGATGCTTTGCGCACGCAACAATGCCGGTACGGGCAATATCGACCCTGACGTGGTGCGCAACCAGATCCGCAGCCAGCGGCTGACGGCATTGGCTGATGCGCTGCTGGAAGATCTGCGCGCCTCGGCCATCATTCGCCCGTGATGCAACCCATCGCGATCAGTTGCGGCGAACCCGCGGGCATCGGACCAGAGATCGCGGTGGCTGCTTGGGAGGTGCTTAAGTCCGAAATCCCGCTAATCTGGCTGGGTGATCCGCAGCATCTGCCACGCGGCACGCCCTATCACCCGGCAACCGACCCTGCGGATATTCATCCTTTCAAACTGACGGTCTTGGCCCGCGATTTTGGTGGGCCGGCCACGCCGGGGCAACCCGACCCGGCACATGCAAAAGGCGTGATTGCGGCCATCGCCGATGCGGTCGCTTTGGTCCAGTCAGGGGCAGCACGCGCGGTCTGCACCGCCCCTATTCACAAGGCAGCACTGATTGATGGGGCGGACTTTGCCTATCCCGGTCACACTGAATATCTTGCGGCACTGGCTGGCACCGATCAGGTCGTGATGATGCTGGCCTGCGATGCGCTGCGGGTTGTGCCGACAACGATCCATATCCCGCTGGCAGAGGTGCGCAACACTCTGACAGCCAGCCTGCTGACAGATACGCTGTTGATCACCCATGCCGCCTTGCGCCGCGATTTTGGCATCGCTAAACCGCGTATCGCCGTCGCCGGGCTGAACCCTCACGCTGGCGAAGACGGCAAGATGGGAAATGAAGAGATCGAGATGATCACCCCCGTCCTCAGTGCTCTGCGCGCGCAAGGGATGGACATCACCGGGCCTCTTTCAGCAGACACAATGTTCCATGCGGGCGCACGCAAGAACTACGACGTGGCCATCTGCATGTACCACGACCAAGCGCTGATCCCGATCAAGACGCTCGACTTCTCAGGCGGCGTGAACGTGACACTTGGCCTGCCCTTCATCCGCACATCACCCGACCACGGCACCGCTTTTGACATCGCAGGCAAAGGTGTGGCCGACGCTACATCCATGATCGCCGCCATCCGCATGGCCGCCAAAATGGCTGACGCCCGTGATTGACGACCTGCCGCCCTTGCGCGACGTGATCGCGACGCATGATCTGGCAGCGAAGAAATCGCTGGGGCAAAACTTTCTGCTGGACCTGAACCTCACAGCGAAGATCGCAAGGCTCGCAGGTGATCTGACAGCAGCTGACGTGCTTGAAATCGGCCCCGGTCCGGGTGGGCTGACCCGTGGTCTGCTGGCCGAAGGCGCACGCAAGGTACTCGCCATAGAAAAAGACCCCCGCTGCATGCCCGCACTCGCAGAAATCGCGGCCGCCTACCCCGATCGGTTGCAGGCAATCAACGGTGATGCGCTGACGGTCAATCCGCTTGAACACCTCAGCCAACCGATCAAGATCGCGGCGAACCTGCCCTATAACGTGGGTACCGAACTGCTGGTGCGCTGGCTGACGCCACCGGAATGGCCACCCTTTTGGGAAAGCCTGACGCTGATGTTCCAGCGCGAAGTCGCGCAACGGATCGTGGCCGCGCCAGGGTCCAAGACCTATGGGCGGCTCGCCTTACTGGCCCAATGGCGCACTGACGCGAAAATCGTGATGGACCTGCCGCCAGAGGCCTTCAGCCCTCCGCCCAAGGTCAACTCAGCCGTCGTTCACCTGACGGCGCTACCGGCCCCGCGTTATCCCGCAGACGCTGGCACGCTGAACAAAGTGGTCGCCGCCGCCTTCAACCAACGCCGCAAGATGCTGCGCTCAGCGCTCAAATCCGTCAGCCCTGATATCGAAGACCACCTGATCGCCGCCGGGATCAAACCGACCGAGCGGGCAGAACAAGTCGGGCTTGAGGCGTTTTGCGCGCTCGCACGTCAGCTACACAAAAACTGACCTCTGACTTTCTTCGTCCAGTCAAACTTCCGTCGGAGACATCCCCACCGACCAACAAAAAACCCCCCGAAATCGGAGGGCTTTGCTGTCATTCAGCGGCCTCAGGCGCATTGCCTTCTTTTGGCCCCTCATCAGGGTTTGGCCGGGGTTTGCGCGGCCTGCGCGGGCGGCGCGGCTTTTCTTCGGGCGTTTCAACCAATCCGCTATCTGCATCATCACCAGACGGCGCCGCCTCGGGCTGATCCATGCTGGAGGGATCGTTCGCTGCGGCCTCTTGCGCTTTCAAACGCTCCTGACGCTCACGATCACGCTCTGCCTGCCGCTGGCGGTTTTGTTCTTCCTGCTCTTCGCGTTTAGCATCAACCTCGCGCTGCGCTTCGGCCAGCAGCCGTGTATAGTGCTCGGCGTGTTGCGCAAAGTTTTCCGCATCCACCCGGTCGCCCGACAAAAAGGCATCGCGGTGGAGCTGGTTGTATTTTTCAATAATCTGCTGCGGGGTGCCGCGCACCTTACCGTCAGGGCCCGAGCTGTCAAAAACCCGATTGATGATGTTTCCGCCCGTGGGCCGGTTATTGCGGTTTTTATTCCGCGACCGTGACTTCGATGATCTCATGTAAGTGCTTTCAAGCCTTTGGCTGTCGTTGCGCTTGCCCATGTCGCGCTATCTCGCGCGCTTCAAATCTATGGGCCTTGCAATGTTTGGCGACTAATCGGGGGGAGGTCAGTGGTGAGCCTCGTCCCATCCGATGGCCCATGAATAAGCATGTGGACGACTTCAAGACAAGACTAAATTGCGAAAAAGGCGCCATTTTGCGCATGATCGGCGTGTCATGGCCCAAAACTAGGGTTTGCGAGCCTCTACCACCCGGTCGCGGCCATCAAGGTCAGGGATCACGCGAATCTGCTGCAAACCGGCATCACGCATCATCTGGGACACCGCTTGCGCCTGCGTTGGGCCGATTTCGACAATCAGACGGCCACCGGGCATCAGGTGATCCGGGGCACCCGCAGTGATCGCGCGGTAGGCAGTCAGACCGTCAGCTTCATCTGTCAGAGCGATGCGAGGTTCGTGATCGCGCACTTCAGGTTGGAGCGCGTCCATCTCTTCAGCTGCAATATAGGGCGGATTGGATACGATAAGGTCATAGGTTCCACCTACTGCGCTATACCAATTGGAGCATTCGAAATGCATGCGAGCGACAACTCCCAAAGCAGCGGCATTCTCCGCTGCCACTTCCAACGCGGCAGAAGATACATCGGTGGCAATGACCGTGGAATTGGGTCTTTCTCCAGCCAACGTAATGGCAATGACGCCACTGCCTGTACCTAAGTCAAGCACCTCAAAATACTCTTCTGAGAGCGCCTCAATGATTAGAATTTCAGTTTCTGGTCGCGGGTCTAGCACGCGATTGTCGACACTAAACTTCCGACCAAAAAACTCCCGATATCCCAAAACATGGCTCATCGGGACGCCTCTCAGACGATCGCAAGCGTCATCAAGGGCATCATCGAGGAGGTCTTCATCCAAAGGCTCTTGCATCATCAAGGTCAGGTCTTGGCGCGCCACACCCATCTTATGAGCGAGCAAAGTGCGCGCTTCTCGCGCCGGGTCCGGGATTGTGTTGGGCCAATCATCACCTAATTCTTTGGCCAACAACACTCGCAATGCATTGATGCCGTAGGCAACGTCACTCACGCGCCCATTTCCGCCAGCAGTGTCGCCTGCGCATCGGCCTGCAAGGCGTTGATCACCTCATCCAGATCGCCTTGCATGACCTGACCCAGCGAATAGAGCGTGAGGTTAATCCGATGATCCGTCATGCGGCCTTGTGGGAAGTTATAGGTCCTGATCCGCTCAGACCGATCCCCCGATCCGACTTGGCTTTTGCGATCAGCAGAGCGTTCATTGTCCACACGCTGCCGTTCCAGATCAAAGAGCCGTGTCTTAAGCACCTGCATCGCAATCTCGCGGTTGCGGTGCTGAGACTTCTCGGAACTGACCACGATCATGCCTGTCGGAATATGCAAAATCCGCACGGCGCTGTCGGTTGTGTTGACATGCTGCCCACCGGACCCGGACGCGCGCATCGTATCAATCCGCAGATCATTCGCGTTGATCTCAATATCAACGTCTTCGGCCTCTGGCAGCACAGCCACAGTGGCAGCAGACGTGTGTATACGGCCACCGCTTTCCGTCTCGGGCACGCGCTGCACCCGGTGCACGCCGCTTTCATATTTCAGCTTAGCAAAGACGCCCTCACCGACAATGCGGGCGACAACCTCTTTAACGCCGCCCAACTCACTCAGGCTTTCTTCGAGGATTTCAAACCGCCAGCCCTGGGCCTCAGAATAGCGCTGATACATCCGCAACAGATCAGCCGCGAAAAGACCTGCCTCATCCCCACCGGTACCAGGACGAATCTCCAAAAGCGCTGGACGGCGATCAGCCGCATCCTTGGGCAGAAGGGCCAGTTGCACCTCATGCTCTGACGCTTCCAAGGCGGCCTTCAGATCGGGCAGTTCAGCCTCGGCCAATTCCTTCATCTCTGGATCGGCAAGCATCGCTTCGGCATCCGCGATCTGGGTCACAAGGTCCTTATAGGCCGTGACCGTTTCAACCACAGGGCGTAGTTCGGCGTATTCCTTTCCCAGCGCCGCGATCTCATTCCCGGCATTGCCATCCGCCATCTTCGCCTCAAGAAACTGGAAGCGGTCAATCAGCTGCGCTATTTTGTCTGGTGCGATCATTTGTCCGCATTGGCTGATCAAAGCGGTGCGGTCAAGGGGCCAAGCGTCTCTAACCACCCGGCAATGCGCGCACGATTGACGCCCATATCCGACCTGCCAAAGCGTAAGCGTCCGTAAATGACCAGCAAATCGCCTTGTACCGCCACGGTTGTATGATCAGGAAAACCCCAAAGCCGCGAGCGGGTTTGAAATGTGATCATCCCCTCCGCCACGCTGCCTGCCACCAATCTGGTGCGCGGTGTGGCCAAAGCACGTTGTTCGACAGCGGCCAAAACCTCTGCTGCGGGGGCGGTGATACGACGAACGGCCCGGAAGCCACCTTCTTCGGTCACATCACCCGGTGCGGCGGCATCCGGCATCTTATGCCAAAGCGCTGTGTCGGTCGGCGCAAAACGGACATAGGCCATCAACCCAAGGATCAGGACTGCAACGATGATCAATATGCGCAAAGTGGTTCTCCAACTGTTGTGTGCATGCTGTATCGGCTATCTATACGGCACACCGGGCAGGATTGAGAGCATTTCAAACATCAAATTCGCCCCTGTCAGCGCCGTATTGCCCGACGTATCATACGGCGGCGAGACTTCAACCAGATCGCAGCCTACAATGTTGAGACCGCGCAAACCCCGGATCAGCTCCATCGCTTGCGGCGTCGTCAGGCCGCCAATCTCGGGTGTCCCGGTGCCCGGCGCATAAGCCGGATCAAGGCTGTCGATATCATATGTAATATAGCATGGATGATCGCCAATTTTCGCTTTGATATCAGCAGCTAATGGGGACAGAGACTTGTGCCATAGATCCGGCGCCAGATACTGGTTGAACCCCCATCCCGCGGCTTCGGTAAAGTCATCCGCCGTATATCCGGTACCACGCAGGCCAATCTGAAACACCTTGTCAGCGGTGATAATCCCTTCCTCATAGGCGCGACGGAACACGGTCCCGTGGGTTTCACGCTCGCCAAACATCTCATCGTTCACATCGGCATGGGCATCAACATGGACCAGCGCCAGCGGGCCATGCTTTGCCGCGACCGCACGCAGCACCGGCAAGGTCAGAGTGTGATCACCGCCAAGGGTCATAGGGATAAAATCATGCTTAAGGTGCGCCGCGTAAGTCTCTGTTATAATGCGAATACTATCGCTGAGCGAAAACGTATTTATCGCAACATCCCCAAGGTCAGCGCATTGCAATGCATCAAAGGGGGCTGCCCCCGTCTGAATATTGTAAGGCCGGATCATCGCCGATTGCTCACGTAGCTGCTTGGGCCCCATCCTTGTGCCCGACCGCCACGACGTACCGATATCCATTGGGATACCAATAAAGCCCACATCCAGCCTTTCCGCCGTCGCAACCTCGGGCAAGCGCATGAAAGACTGTGGTCCGGAAAACCGCGCCAGATCATTGCCGGAGATCGGTTGATTTGGCATCACTTTTTCCTTTTGTTCCAGAGCGCCAGACAACACAGTTCCATCGCGACATGCGCCCCTGCAATCGCGGTGGCCCCTGTGGTGTCATAAGGTGGCGACACCTCAACCACATCGCCCCCCACCACATTGATCCCAGCCATATCACGCAGCATCGCAGCTGCCTGCCATGACGCCAGCCCACCCCAAACAGGCGTGCCGGTGCCGGGCGCAAAGGCCGGATCAAGCGCATCAATGTCGAACGTCACATAAGTCGGATGATCAGCCACCCGCGCCTTGATCTGGTCGGCGACCCAAGCGCTGCCCTTTTCGTGGCAAGTGCGGGCGTCAATGTAAGGCATCCCCAGATAATCCTCACATTCCGTCCGAATACCAATCTGGATAGAGCGGCTGACATCCACAATGCCCAGCTTCACGGCCTTGTACATCATCGTACCATGATCAATCCGGGCCATGTCATCGTCTGGCCAAAGATCGGAATGGGCGTCAAACTGAACCACGGACAAAGGTCCATATTTCTCTGCATAAGCACGTAAAATCGGCAAGGTAATAAAGTGATCGCCACCCAATGTGATCGTCCCGCATCCCTGCGCCAAAATCCCGGCAATATGTGCCTGCAATAGGTCCGGCACCCCCGGCACATCAGCATAGTCAAAGGCCATATCTCCATAGTCAGCGATGGCAAACTCGCTCAGCGGATCAAACCCGTCCCACCCATAAGGCGGATCAAAGGGCTGTAGGCTGGATGCTTCGCGGATGGCACGTGGCCCAAAGCGCGTGCCGGGGCGATGAGTGACGGCTTGATCGAAAGGCACGCCAGTCACCGCCAGATCAAAACCCGCCAAATCCTTGGTATAGGTCCGCCGCAAAAACGAAGTCGCGCCACCAAAGGCGTTCTCATAGGCCAATCCCCGGCGATCCTTGGCCGTAAACGCCCCATCCACCGCCTCTTTTGCCTTATCAAGTGTCACTGCCCCACCTCTTTCTTCGTCCAATCAAACTTTCGCCGAAGGCCATCAAAATTCTGGAATTTTGATCATCCTGCGGGCAAGGCACGCTCTATCAATCTCGCAAAGAACGATGCCCCGACAGATGCCGCTGCATCGTCGAAATCATAGGCCGGATGATGCAGCCCCGCCGTGTCACCATTCCCGACAAACAGATAGGCACCGGGCCGCTGTTCCAGCATATAGGCAAAATCCTCGGCCCCCATCTCGCGCTGGTGGGCGGCATCTACTTTTGCAGAGACTTCGCGCGCAACATCCGCGGCAAAGGTCACTTTGTCAGGGTCATTCACCGTGGCCGGATAGCCTTCTTCATAGGTCAGCGTGGCGGTCACGTTATAGGCGGCGGCATGACCTGCCACAACTTCGGCAAGCCGCTTTTTCACCATATCCTGTGTATCCTTGGCAAAGGTGCGCACGGTGCCGTTCACATAGGCTTTTTCGGGGATAATGTTGTCAGCGGACCCGGTATGGATTTGCGTCACCGAAACCACCAGATCATCGTGGGCAAAGTGATTGCGGCTGACAATGGTCTGGATTGCATTGACCATGCCCACGGCAGCCACGATCGGGTCTGCGGTTTCATGAGGCATGGCACCATGACCACCCTCGCCTTTGATATGAATATGAAATGTATCAACCGCCGCCATAATTGGCCCCGGTGTCGTATAGAAAGCCCCGACCGGCGTGCCGGGGGCGTTGTGTAACGCGTATACTTCTTTGATGTCAAAGCGATCCAAGACACCCTCTTGGACCATCACCTGCGCACCGCCACCGCCTTCTTCGGCGGGCTGAAAAATCAGCGCAACGCGACCTGCAAAATTGCGGGTTTCGGCCAGATAGCGGGCAGCCCCCAACAGCATCGTTGTATGCCCGTCATGCCCACAGGCATGCATCTTGCCCGGCACAGTCGAGGCATAATCAAGCCCCGTGATCTCTTCCATCGGCAGCGCATCCATATCGGCGCGCAGAGCGATGGTCGGCCCGGCGGATTTGCCATTGATGATCGCGATCACACCGGATGTCGCGATCCCTTCATGGATCTCATCCACCCCGAACTCGCGCAAACGTTCCACCACGAAAGCCGCCGTTTCATGACACTCGAACTGCAATTCGGGATGCGCATGCAAATGCCTGCGCCATGCGGTCATATCATCGGCATAGTCGGCAATGCGGTTGATCACGGGCATGTCTGGCGCTCCGGCTTTGGTGTGCTTAGAGTTTCAGTTGACCGCAACAAGAGGCCGCGCGCAATGCCTGATGACACGCTGATCCACGATCCCTACGGCGGTATGCCGCGCCTGCTCGAAATCATGCGCCGTTTGCGCGACCCTGACACAGGCTGCCCATGGGATATTGAACAGGATTTTGACACCATCGCCCCCTACACCATCGAAGAGGCCTATGAGGTCGCCGATGCCATCGCACGCAGCGACTGGGACGATTTGGAAGGCGAGTTGGGCGATCTGCTGTTGCAGACGGTCTATCATACGCAGATGGGGACCGAAGCCGGGCACTTCAGTTTTGACAGTGTGGTGCGTGCCATCAGCGACAAGATGGTCGCGCGGCACCCGCATGTCTTTGGCGACGAATCGCGTGACAAATCAGCAGAACAGCAAACTGCGGACTGGGAAAAGATCAAAGCGGCAGAACGTGCTGGCAAGGAACAGACCCGCACGCTGGACGGGGTCGCTGTCGGACTCCCTGCCCTGACCCGCGCGGTGAAACTGCAAAAACGCGCAGCGCGCGTGGGGTTTGACTGGCCCGACACAGGCCATGTGATCGACAAGATAATCGAGGAAGCAGGCGAATTGGTCGAGGCGCGTGAGACAATGACCCAAACGCAGGTTGAGGATGAATTCGGCGATCTGCTGTTTGTGGTGGCCAACCTTGCCCGCCATCTCGATATTGATCCGGAAGCCGCTTTGCGTGGCACCAACGCGAAATTCACGCGCCGGTTTGCCGCCGTGGAAGATGCGTTGAAGGTCAAGGGGAAGTCCCCTGCCGACAGCGATCTGGCTGAAATGGATGCGCTTTGGGATCAGGTGAAACGGGCCGAGAAAAAGGGGACGGATTACAATGCAGATTAACAAAGCAATCGCGGTCATAACAGGAGGTGCCTCAGGTCTTGGGGCCGCCACGGCCACGGCTTTTGCTAAAGCTGGAGCCACGGTTACGATCTTTGATCGTGATCCTGCCGGTGCTGACTTTGCAGACCGCTTAGGTGCCAGTTTCGCGCAAGTCGATGTCACGGATGAGGCCAGCGTTGCGGCGGGTCTGAATCAGGCAGGCGACATCAACGTGGCGATCAATTGCGCCGGCATCGCCACGGCCGAAAAGACGCTGGGGCGTGATGGACCGCATCGCCAAGACAGCTTTACCCGCACGGTGGACATCAACCTCAACGGTACTTTCAACGTGGCACGACTTGCCGCCGCCCGCATGGCGAAAGGCGGCGTCATCATCAATACTGCTTCGGTAGCGGCCTTTGATGGGCAAAAGGGTCAGACGGCTTATGCTGCATCCAAGGCCGGCATCGCAGGTCTGTCCTTGCCAATGGCGCGTGATCTGGCCCGCAATGGCATCCGTGTGATGGCCATCGCACCGGGTATCTTCCGCACACCGATGTTGGAAGGCTTGGGCGAAGAGGTCATGGCCGGGCTGGCAAAGGATGTCGTCTACCCTGCCCGCCTGGGCGATCCGGCAGAGTTCGCAGCACTGGCGCGCTTCATTGTGGAATGTGACTATCTGAACGGAACGACGATCCGGTTGGATGGGGCGCTCAGGATGCCATGACCCTTAACAGGGGGCTTTATGGCGATCGGTGGCAGTGACAAGCCGACCATCTTTGTAGATGACATGCACGTATTTCGCGCCAATCGTCTCATCGTACACATAGGACGTGCATTGCTGGTCTGGCGCGTCAGATGTCCAGGTGGCAAGCGGGCTATCGCCCAAGATCGCCGCGACGTCTTGCTGTGTCATACCGACCTGCAAAAGCCTGACGCCGCTGTCAGCGCTGCCACTGACCGGTTTTGGGGTGCAGGCCGCTAAAAGCAGCGTAGCGGCCAGAGCGATGGGCTTTACAAAACACATGGGCGATTTCCTTTTCGTGGGTCCGCCAAAGCTAGCCCGCTTTCTCTTCCAGCATCAACCATTCTTCCTCTGCTTCAGCCAGTGCCGCTTGCCGTGCCACAAGTGCGTCTGTTGCCTTTTGAAACTTCACTGGTTGCGTTGTGAACAACGCGGGATCGGCAAGCAGTTCTTCCAGTTTCGTGATCTCGGCTGTGATCTTGTCAATCACGCCGGGCAGTTCCTCCAGCCGGTGTTTTTCGGTAAAGGACAAACCGCTGGAGGCTTTCTTTTCAGCAGCTTTTTGCTTTTTGGCCAAAGGCTTGCTGGCCTCTTTCGCCTCAAGAAAATCGCCACCGCGTTGCGCGCGATAATCAGACCAACCGCCCGCATAAACGACCGCCTGCCCGTTGCCTTCCATCGCAATCGTTGTCGTCGCGACCCGGTCAAGGAAGTCCCGGTCGTGACTGACCAGCAGCACCGTGCCGTCATAATCCCCCAGAATATCCTGCAACAAGTCCAGCGTTTCGATGTCCAGATCGTTGGTCGGTTCGTCCAACACCAAAAGGTTGCTTTCCCGCGCCATCAGGCGTGCCAGCAACAGCCTGGCTTTTTCGCCACCCGACAAAGACCGCACGGGCGCGCGCGCTTGTGCCTCAACGAACAGGAATTCCTTCAGGTAGCCCACAACATGCTTCGGCGTGCCGCGCACCATGATCTGATCTGACTTGCCGGACACCCCCAGCTCAGGATCATTGGCAAGGTTTTCCCAAAGTGTCATGTCTTCGTTCAATGCTGCACGGCTTTGATCAAAGACCGCGATGTCGAGTTTCGTGCCCAGTTTGACTAACCCGCTATCAGGTTCAACTTTACCTAATAACATATTGATTAATGTTGTCTTTCCGACGCCATTTGGCCCCACAAACGCAATGCGATCCCCGCGTTGCACCGTGAGGTCCAAACCTTGCACAATTTGCTTGCCGTCAAATGCCTTGGTCAGCCCAAAAGCCTCGACCACCTTCTTGCCTGAACTTGAGCCCCCATCGAATGCCATTGCAGCCGTGCCTTGGCGTTTGATTTGTCCGGCCTTTTCCGCGCGTAAATCCTGCAAGGCCCGCAAACGCCCCTGGTTGCGGGTACGGCGGGCGGAAATACCTTCGACGGCCCACCGCGCCTCGGCCTTGATCTTGCGGTTCAGCTTGTGGCGCTGCTGGTCTTCTTCTTCCCACAGCTTGTCGCGCCATGCCTCGAAATGCTCAAAACCCTGTTCCGCCCGGCGCACTTGCCCGCGATCAATCCATAAGGTCGCGCGCGTCAAAGCCCGCAGGAATGCGCGGTCGTGGCTGATCAGGACGAACCCGGCACGGGTCGTTTTCAGTTCACTCTCAAGCCAAGAAATCGCCTCGATATCCAGATGGTTCGTCGGCTCGTCCAGCAACATCAATTCGGGTGCTTCGGCCATCAGTTTTGCCAAAGCCGCGCGCCTGCGTTCACCGCCAGAGGCGGTATTCACATCGCCTGCGGGGTCGAACTTGAGGCCTTCAGCCACCATGTCGACCTTATAGGCTTCATCAATGTCCAGCCCGCTGGCTGCATAATCGCCCAAGGTCGCAAAACCGGCCATTGTCGGGTCCTGTTCCATATAACCGACCTGCACGCCGGGGGCAGCGACACGCGTGCCGCTATCGGGCAAAACCAACCCGGCCATGACCTTCATTAACGTCGATTTTCCCGATCCATTGCGCCCGACCAGCGCGACGCGATCACCGGGTTGAACGACCAGCGACAGATCGTCGAAAACAGGATCGCCGCCGAAGGTCAGCGCGATATCAGAGAGTTGGAGAAGCGGTGTTTTTGCCATATCCGCCTGCTATGGCAGTGTTGCGGCCTGCGCAAGGGCTCTGAGCGCTGCCGCACGCGCTGGTGGGACGGATGCGACATCAAGACAGGTGAAAACATGCAGCGTGTTCATGGTGTGATCCACGACGGCGTGGTCACTGACCCACCCGCCCATCGCAAGATAGGTCCGTAAAAGCGGCGGCATGGGGCTGGTGCCCTGCCGCGCGATATCGGCAAAACGGATGATATCCCTTGCCTTGGGTCCAGGGCGTTGATCGCGTGGGCCCAAATGCTTGCCCGAAAGCCGCCCAAAGACCTTGCCATAAGGCGCGGGATCGGTTCCTGCAAAGCTGCTGCATCCAAAAAGCATAGCGATGCCCTGCGCATCCACCACCTGCGTCAGCGCAGCCCATGCGACCCGCAACACATCGGCATTCAACACATCGGCCGCCACACAAAAACGACCGACTTCGATCATCGGGGCGGATGTCCGGGCCAACCCCGAAAGATCATAGTATTGTGCTGCATAGCTTGTCGCGATCTGCGCGCCCGACGGGATGTCCAACACCCGCGCTGCGGCAACCAAACGCCCACCCTGATCCTCAACCATCAGATGACGGCAAAGGGCATCGAAACGGTCCTGATCGCGCCCCGTGCTGCCAAAGAAACACAGATGCCGCAGCCGCTGGCACGCCATCACATCGGCGGGCCCGGCAGCAAACCGCGCCGCATAGCGCCCTTTTTGGAACGGAATTGTCATCAGTCTTCACCTTGGCGAACCATCGTCGCTGACCTACGTTATCAAGCAACAATACAAAAGGAACCTATACGAATGGACAAAGTGGTGAAATCAGACGCCGAGTGGCGCGCGCAACTCTCTGACATGGCCTATAAGGTCACGCGCAAACACGGCACCGAACGGGCCGGTACGCATGAGGATTTCCCAAAAGAGCCTGGTACTTACATGTGCGTCTGTTGCGGCGCGCCCTTGTTTGATCAAGGGGCGAAGTTTGAAAGCGGCACAGGTTGGCCTTCTTTCTATCAACCTGTCGATCCCGAAATGGTCGGCGAAACCACTGACCGCAGCTTTTTCATGAAGCGGACCGAGGTGCATTGCAACCGCTGCGACGCGCATCTGGGACACGTGTTTCCCGATGGCCCGCAACCGACAGGCTTGCGCTATTGCATCAACGGGGTCGCGCTGGAGTTTGAACCGGAAGCATAGCTTTATAAAAAGGGGAATAGCACGACATACGATCACCAATTCGATTGCGAAGCGTGGCCGACCCTGTAAGGTCGCGCAACATGACAGTGCTTTCCCAGCCTCTTAAGCTTCCTTGTGGTGCGATCCTCAAGAACCGTTTCTGCAAAAGTGCCATGACTGAAGCGATTGCGGATCGTCATGATGCACCAACGGTCGGGCATCAAAAGCTTTATAACCATTGGGCCAAGGGCGGTATGGCGTTGCAGGTTACCGGCAACGTGATGGTGGACAGGCGCTATCTGGAACGCCCCGGAAATGTTGTGGTTGAAGACGAAAGCGCGCTGGATGCGTTGCGACAATGGGCGGATGCGGCGAAATCGGATGGCAGTCAAATCTGGATGCAGATAAGCCATCCAGGCCGTCAATGCCCTATTGTGGTGAACACGCGCCCACTGTCCCCTTCAGCAGAAAAGCTTAGGATTCTGGGCCTGTTTGGCCGACCCAGGGCCATGACAACGGACGACATTGAAGACGCGATCAAGCGCTACGCCAAAACGGCAGAGATCGCTCAGAAGGCGGGCTTTGACGGGGTGCAGATCCATGCAGCGCACGGCTATCTGATCAGCCAGTTTCTTTCTCCTCTCATCAACCGGCGCACCGATGACTGGGGTGGACCGCTGGAAAACCGCGCAAGGTTCCTGCGGCGGATCTATGCGGCGACGCGCGCGGCGGTTGGGCCGGACTTTCCGGTTGCAGTAAAGCTGAACTCAGCTGATTTCCAAAAGGGCGGATTCAACCTTGAGGACTGTGCGCAGGTCGCCAAATGGCTTGAGCAAGACGGCATTGATATGATCGAGCTGTCGGGCGGCACATACGAACAAATGAGCTTTGTGATCGGTGTTGAAGAAGAAAAGCGCGAAAGCACGCGAAGGCGCGAAGCTTATTTTCTTGATTACGCGCGCCAAGTCCGTAAGGCGGTGAATGTCCCCATCACTGTGACGGGTGGTTTTCGCAGTTTGGCCGCAATGGAACAGGCCCTGTCCACGGACGGTATTGATATGATCGGGCTGGCGCGCCCTTTGTGTGTGCAGCCGAATGCTGTTGCTGAGCTGCTGAGCGGCAAACGCGATAGTGTCGGCATCGCAGAAGATGGACTGGTGATCGGACGTGGGCGGTTTGGTATGAATGCCACGAATTGGCTTGTGAAACTGATCAATACCGTTTGCCAGGTGGAATACTATGGCTGGCAAATGACGCGCATGTCGCGCGGATTGAAGCCGCAAACGGTGGCGCGGGCCAACGCTTTGGGATACTTTGTCTGGTATCTGAACCGCACAACAATGCTTGCTTTTCGCAGAAAACGCGCACGTCGCGTCAAGGCTTAAGGCTCTTCACCCAGCAATTGCCCGGCATCCAGACGCCCGAACGATCCCAAAAGCTGGCCAAGGAAGGTCACATCGTTGATCCCGTCTTCGGTCACACGACGATCCAGAACGACCACCCGCCCGTCTTCCAGAGTGTAGCGTGAGATATTGCGCAGCCGGTCGCTGGCGTCGAAATCAATGGCGAGCACCTGTCGATCAACCTCTTCGGGCGCGAAAGGCCCAAAGAACCGAAACTGGCTTGAGGCGTAATAGATAGTGTTGTTTTCCAACGCCCGCTCAGAAATTGGCGGCCCGAAGAGGCCAATCACCTCGTCCTTGGATGTGGCGCCGACTTGCAGCGTTGCCAATTCTTCGGACGGGGGGATAAACCCGTGAAACTGGTTCATCTGGGTGCAGCCGGTGGCGATTAGAACAACGGACACAAATCCTGCAACCTTTGCCCTTTTGTGCAGTTTGCCTGTCATCGCCCGCATACCCGTTGCCCTCTTGCCATGGCGCCGCGCGCCTTTTATCCCCGATACATCACACCCCGCCCCGGTTCAACAATCGAAAGCAGCAATGGCACAACTACCCCAATCACGTATGCGTTTGGCTGATCTCGCCACGCGCAAACCGACCGAATTTGAACTGATGCCCACCGCCGAGGAGCGCCGTGCCATTGCAGATGCCTTAGATATCGTGGGTGTCAAAAAGCTGCGGTTTATAGGGGCGCTTGCTCCGCAAGGCCGCCAGGATTGGACACTGACGGCCGATCTGGGGGCAACGGTCGTTCAGGACTGTGTCGTCACCCTTGATCCTGTCACGACCCGGATTGATGAACCTGTGAAACGCAGTTACGTCGCCGAGATCGCCGAGATTGAGGCCTCTGAGGTCGAAATGCCCGAAGATGACACGGTTGAGGCGCTGCCCGAAACACTTGATCTGGTTCAGGTCATGATGGAGGCACTGGCGCTGGCCTTGCCGCTTTATCCGCGCGCGGATGGTGTCGACTTATCGAACGCCGTTTTCACCGAACCCGGCGTCACACCAATGACAGATGACGATGCAAAGCCCTTTGCGAGCCTTGGCGCGCTGCGCGAAAGCCTTGAAAATAAAGATAAATAGCGCAGCCTGCGCCCTGCGTGAAAAAGGGTTGCACAAAGGGGGAATCGCAGTATGTTCGCGGCCTCTTTTACATCGTGTCTCGACAGGGCTGCCGCAATGGCGTAGGACCCCCAAAGACGCAAAGAAATCTGGGCCCAAGGCCCTTTATATCATAGGGTTGAGACATGGCTGTCCAGCAGAATAAAGTATCCAAATCCCGTCGCAACAACCGGCGCGCGCACGACTCATTGGTCGCAGCAAACCCCAACGAGTGTGACAATTGTGGCGAGCTCAAGCGCCCACACCATGTGTGCCCATCCTGCGGCCACTATGCGACACGCGAAGTGATTGCTGACACCACAGAAATCGACCTCGACGACGACGCTGCATAAAGCGACTAGAAAGTACTTGGCATGACATCAGCCCAGACGGACACCGCTCCGACGCAGGGACATGCTGCCACCGACGTGCTTTCTGTTGACGCAATGGGCGGAGATCAAGGGCCTGCAACTGTTGTTGCGGGCCTTTCAAAGTTTCTGGGCGACGAAAGTAGCGCGCGCGCCATATTGCACGGCCCCAAGGCCGAGCTTGAGGCACTTGTTGCCAAGAATGGCATCGGCAATCGCGTGACGATCCACGATGCCACCGAAGTTGTCAAAATGACCGATAAGCCCAGCCATGTGCTGCGCAACGGCAAGAAAACCTCGATGTGGTCCGCGATCGAAGCGGTCCGCGAGCGGCAAGCCGCCGTTGCCGTCAGCTGCGGCAATACCGGCGGGTTGATGGCCATGTCGATGCTGCGCCTGCGCAAGGCCGAGGGCGTGAACCGCCCCGCTATCGCCTGTCTCTGGCCGTCGCGTAACCCATCCGGCTTTAATGTGATGCTGGACGCCGGTGCCGATATACGCGCCGATCAGGATGACCTGCTGACATATGCGTTGATGGGTGCCTCTTACGCCCGCAACGGCCTCGATATTGCCCGCCCGCGTGTCGGTCTGTTGAACGTCGGCACCGAAGAACACAAAGGCCGCGCCGAATTGAAGGTCGCCCACGAACTTATTGGAAACGCTGCCGTAATTGGTGACTTTGAATATGTGGGCTTTGTCGAAGGCGGCGATCTGCCATCGAACAAAGTCGATGTGATTGTGACGGACGGCTTTACCGGCAATGTCGCACTGAAAACCGGCGAAGGCACAGCGACCCTGATCAGTGAGCTGCTGCGTGGAGCGCTGACAAAGACGCCCTGGTCCGCAATGGGCGCCTTGCTGGCACGCGGATCATTGAACAGTCTGCGCAAGCGGATCGACCCCCGCCGCGTGAATGGCGGCGTCTTTCTGGGACTGAACCAAACGGTCATCAAAAGCCACGGTTCAGCCGATGCCACTGGCGTTGCAGCGGCGCTGCACCTGGCCTACCGCCTCGCACAAAGCGGATTTTCGGATAAACTCGCTGCAAGGGTTGCGTCTGCGGCATCCCTTGCCCAAGATGCCGGTCAAGAGAATGAGACGGACAGTCTCAATACCAAGACAGGCAAATAGGCATGATGCGTCGCGCAGTGGTCAAAGGGGTTGGTCATTACCTGCCCAAGAGAGTCGTTCCCAACGCAGAATTCGAAAAAACACTCGATACTACGGACGAATGGATCAAGACACGTTCTGGCATTGAACGGCGTCATTTTGCGGCCAAAGACGAAAACACCTCTGATCTTGCGATAAACGCAGCCAAAGCCGCACTTGCGAACGCTGGTATGGATGGCGAAGACATTGATGCCATTGTGTTGGCGACGTCCACTTCTGATCTGACCTTTCCGTCGGCTGCAACAATGGTGCAAAGCGCGATTGGCAACACAAAAGGCTATGCTTTTGATGTCCAAGCGGTATGCGCCGGTTTCGTCTATGCCCTGTCGAATGCCAACGCGCTGATCGCATCTGGTCAGGCTGACCGTGTTCTTGTCATTGGTGCCGAAACCTTCAGCCGGATCATGGACTGGACGGACCGGGCAACTTGCGTGCTGTTTGGGGATGGTGCCGGGGCGCTGATCCTTGAGGCAGAAGAGGGCACCGGGGAAACCAGCGACCGCGGCATCCTGTCGGTCGATCTGAATTCAGACGGACGTTACAAAGACCTCCTGTACGTCGACGGCGGCGTTTCAACACAAAACACCGGTATGTTGCGCATGAAAGGCAGTGAGCTTTTCCGACATGCGGTCGAAAAATTGGCCAAAACAGCCGATACGGCCTTGGACAAAGTCGGACTTGGCGCGGATGACGTGGACTGGATCGTGCCGCATCAGGCCAATATCCGGATCATCCAATCCACCGCCAAAAAGCTTGGCGTTGGCATGGACCGGGTTGTTGTCACTGTACAGGACCACGGCAATACATCCGCTGCATCGATTCCCCTTGCGCTGTCTGTGGGAGTCGCCAAAGGGCAGATCAAGCAAGGCGATCTTGTCGTGACAGAGGCGATTGGCGGTGGTTTGGCATGGGGTGCGGTCGTGATCCGCTGGTAATGGGTGGAAACGGGCGGTTAACGCCGATTGCCAAGCCGTTGTTATTGACTCTGAATTTACGGCGGGCCTATGGTCTGTGCACATTGTGAAAGGGTATGTTATGGCCGATAAGACTTTGACTCGGATGGATTTGGCGGATGCGGTGCACAGCCAGGTCGGGCTTTCTCGCAATGATAGCGCGGACCTTGTTGAAAGCGTGTTGACCCATGTGTCCGACAGCCTCGTCAAAGGCGAAACCGTCAAGATTTCATCCTTCGGCACGTTTTCGGTACGCGAAAAAGCGGCCCGTGTCGGACGAAACCCAAAAACCGGTGAAGAGGTACCAATCCACCCCCGCCGTGTTCTGACATTCCGTCCATCGCATCTGATGAAGGATCGTGTGGCCGCCGGAAACAAGCGCTAAGTCATGGCAAAGGCGAAAGACGCGTTTCGCACCATCAGCGAAGTCGCCGAATGGCTTGATACGCCAACCCATGTGTTGCGATTTTGGGAAAGCAAGTTCAGCCAGATCAAACCTGTCAAAGGGGCTGGCGGACGGCGCTACTACCGCCCGACTGATATGGATTTGCTGGGTGGCATCAAACAACTGCTGCATGAAGACGGGCTGACCATCAAAGGCACGCAAAAGCTGTTGCGCGAAAAGGGCGTCAAACATGTGGCCACCCTTGGGCTGTCCATGTCGGACCCCGCACCAGAGCAGCCTGTCGTCCCCCCCGCGATTGCCCTTGTGACCAAACCTGTGCGCCAGCCTGAACCGAAAACGAAAGAGGCACCTGTACAAGAGACCCTGCCTTTCGGGACACCGGCCGCGCCTGAATTCCCGATCAATTTGCCCGTACCGCCCAAAGGCTTGCCAGCGGCGGCCCCGCGCCTGATCGGGCGTATGCCGCGCGATGCAATGGCGCTAAAGGCCCATGCCGCCGAAATCGCTCCGCTCTTGGCGCGGTTGGATGCCGTCCGCACTCGGATGCGCGGCTGACACATGCTTTTCGGGCTTGCCCTTGGACGGTTTTGGGGTATGAACACCGCTAGTCGGGCTATGGCGCAGCCTGGTAGCGCGTCCGTCTGGGGGACGGAAGGTCGCAGGTTCGAGTCCTGCTAGCCCGACCAATCATAACCGCCCGCCGCAGCTATAGCTCGGCGGGCGTTTTGGCATCCAAATGGAGCCAAATGGGAGAGCCTAAATGACAAACGCTGGTGTCCTCGCCGACCATCAAATCCGCGATATGATCGTCTCTGGCGGTATTGCTGCTGATGTGCCCATTGAAGATGGTCAAATCCAACCAGCGTCGCTTGATCTGCGTTTGGGGCAGACGGCGTACCGTGTGCGGGCATCTTTTCTCGCCGGGCGTGAGCGGACCGTGAAAGAGCGTTTGGCTGACCTTCAGATGCATGCGGTAGACCTGGACGGTGGCGCCGTACTGGAAAAAGGTTGCGTTTATGTAGTGCCCCTGATGGAGCGCCTGACACTGCCCAAAGGGATGACAGCCGCCGCCAGTGCAAAATCCTCTATCGGTCGTCTTGATTTGTTAACACGCATCATCACCGACCACGGGATCGAGTTTGATCGCGTCCCCGAAGGCTATGACGGACCTTTGTATGTGGAGATTTGCCCACGCTCTTTCTCGGTCGTCGCCCAACCGGGACAGATGCTGAACCAGATCATCTTTCGCCAAGGCAAGACCTTGATGTCAGACGATGATCTGCGCGGGCTTCACGCGCAAACGCCGATCGTGTCTGGCGATCCCGTGATCTCTGATGGCCTTGGGTTTTCGGTCGACCTCAGACCCACCGACGGCACATTGGTCGGCTACCGCGCCAAGCCGCACACAGGCGTCGTGGACCTGTCCAAGCTGAACCACTATGACCCGGCAGAGTTCTGGGAAGAGGTGCACACCAAAGACGGCTGGATCATCCTTGACCCCGGCGCGTTCTACATTCTGGTCAGCCGCGAAGCGATTGTGATCCCGCCCATGCAAGCCGCCGAAATGGCCCCTTATCTGGCGATGGTGGGTGAGTTCCGGGTGCACTATGCAGGGTTCTTCGACCCCGGCTTTGGCTATGCCGAAGCAGGCGGATCAGGCTCACGCGGCGTATTGGAAGTGCGCTGCCACGAAGCGCCGTTTGTCTTGGAGCATGGGCAGGTCGTGGGGCGGTTGGTGTATGAACACATGGCGGCGATGCCCGCGGCCCTTTACGGACGCGAGATCAAGTCGAATTACCAAGGGCAAGGGCTGAAGCTGTCGAAGCATTTTCGGGGGTGATAGGTCAGGTCGGTGACAGACGCTGGCCCAGATATGTTGTGTAGCGCAACTGAGCGAATGTTTGGTTTGAACCCAAATTGCAGGAGGCTTGAAAGGCAGCTTCCGGCACCAACGATAGATCAGTAGCCAGCGACTATCCTTGAAAACGGAATAGTGAGGCTCAACGCTGCCACCCAAATCGTGAACAAGCCCGCCAGAAACAGGAGGCCCGTGTCTCTGTTGCCTTGAACGATGGCCGGATAAGCAACAGTGGCCAACCACGCAGACTTGTAGATGACCTGAATCAACAGGACAGGCAGGAAATCCATCGGTCGCAAAAGGCCCAATCCTGCCACCAGCCCAAGTGAAAGCCATAAGGCCCCAAGAATGCGCAGATAAGAATCGACGACAGTTGCACCGCAGAAAACGTACCGGCCGGCCACGTGCGGCGCAAAAAGAGTGAGCGCGCCGACCACACCAGCGCCAAGAATAGCGCCCGTGAACATTATTCGAAGGCCAATCATGCTGTCCATGTCTTCACACTCCTGATGTATTTTGTTACCAACGGTTACATAAGGCAAGTTAGCTAGTCTGACAAGAAGTTTCCAGAGGTAACATTGTGGTCAAACCTGAACTGAAGCGCCCCTACCATCACGGCGACCTGCGCGAGGCATTGTTGGATGCGGTAGGCGAAATGGTTGAAGGAGACGGCATCGAAAGCGTCTCAATTCGTGGCGCGGCGCGGCGCGTGGGTGTCAGTCATCCAGCAGCCTTTCGGCATTTCACTGACAAGAAGGACCTGCTTACCGCCTATGCGACACGCGCCGCAAGCCACATGGCAGACGCGTTGGAAGCAACTGCAGAGGCCGCCGGTAGTGGCCACGCCTTCATCAATGTTGGTGTTTCATATCTGAGATTCGCGATGGAGCATCCCGGCGAGTTCCGCATGATATTCCGCGAAGAACTCTTGAACGGCACCGATGAGCACTATCAAGCGCAGATGGCGAGGCTGGCACTCATGTTGTCGGGGTCCGGTACTGCTATTGAGCCTGGTACCGCCTTACCGCCGGAAGCCATTCTCGCATGGAGCGCGACGCATGGGCTTGCCAGTCTTTATCTCGATGGCACCTTGCGCGAGGAACTGCCCCCGGGGCAGGAGCTTGATGCGATGACTCAAGTGCTCAGATTGCTCAAGCCCTCCTCCAACACAGAGCTATGACAAGCGGACCTTCAAAGGTCACTCACAAACGGCAGCTTTTATCGCGCGAAGCAGCCAACTGCCAGACTACCGCATAAACCGCCGTGCCGCCCGCATACCCTTTTGCGCCTTGTGCGCCGTTTGCTGCGCCGCCTTCGCCTGCTCACGTTCCTCCGGGGTCATGTCTTCCGGCTGTTTGCCCCGGTTGGACATCATCGCGATACCCTTGTTCATGCCTTTGTTCATCAGCATCCGCAGGCCCATATTGATCAGTCGGTTCATGTTCATCGCCACATCTCCTCTGCCACTTGGGCCTTACATAAGGCTGCTGCCCTAATCTTCAAACAGCTCGGTCTGATCGTCGTCTTCATCGGCATCCTCGCGCTCGCCCAAGGTGACAACCCCCGGCGGCGGACGGTTTTCCAGCAATCCAGCAGACCGCAGTTCTTTCAACCCTGGCAAGTCGCGGGCGTTTTCTAGCCCGAAATGGTCAAGAAATCCTTGCGTGACCACAAAGGTCACAGGCCGACCCGGCGTCATCTTCCGCCTGCCAAAGCGGATCCACTCAAGCTCAATCAACTGATCGACGGTGCCGCGGCTGACGCTGACGCCCCGGATTTCCTCAATCTCGGCGCGTGTGACCGGCTGGTGATAGGCCACAATGGCCAAGGTTTCGATCGCGGCCCGGCTGAGTTTGCGCGTCTCGACCGTTTCTTTCTGCATCAGGAACCCAAGATCGCCCGCCGTGCGGATCGCCCAGGCATCACCCACCTTGACCACATTGACCCCCCGCCCTTCATAGCGTCTGCGCAGATTTGCAATCGCTTCGGCCGGGTCACATCCATGCGGCATGCGGCCGGTCAGTTCGGTCACGGTCACCGGATCGGCGGTGGCAAACAGGATCGCTTCGACCATACGTTCCTGTTCGCCCATGGGGGGCGCCTCGAACAGGCTGTCGTTTGCGGGTGCGTCTGTTTTACTCATCACCGGGGACTTTCTTGCGTATTTGGATGGGGGCGAAGATTTCACCTTGCCGAAGTTCTATTTTGCCTTCTTTGGCCAATTCCAAAGATGCCGCAAAGGTGGCCGCTGTCGTTGACCGGCGGCGTTGCGGGTCCGCATCCCAGCCCTCAGGCAGGTAAGACGCAAACTCGGTCCAGTCGCCGGCAAAGCCGATCAGCCCGCGCATTCTTTCCAAAGCCTGCTCCATCGTCATCACATGCTGTCGGTCCATCACGAAGGGTCGGAAATCATCACGCGTGCGAATACGCGCATAGCCTTGCATCAGATCCAGCAGCGTTGCGGTATAAGTCACACGGCGCACGCGCTGCACATCTTCGGTTATACCACGGGCAAAGAAATCACGCCCCAACTGATCCCGCGCCATCAGCTTGGCCGCTGAATTGCGCATCGCTTCCAGACGTTCAAGCTGGAACGCGAGGTGAGCAGCGAGTTCTTCGCCAGACGGCCCCTCTTCCGACGGATCAGGGGGCAGCAGCAGCCGCGACTTCAGGAAGGCCAGCCAGGCGGCCATGACCAGATAGTCGGCAGCCAATTCCAACCGCAGCCGCTTGGCCTGTTCAACGAAGGCCAAATACTGTTCGGCCAAGGCGAGAATGGAAATCTGGCGCAGATCAACTTTCTGCGTGCGCGACAGGGTCAGCAACAGATCAAGCGGGCCTTCAAAGGCGCCTACGTCCACGATTAAAGCTTCAGCGGCAACACGCTCGCTGACACTTACCGTGTCTTCTTGAAACTCTTCGCCTTGCATCTGCCCTCAGCCTAAGTGGCGTGTAAGTTCCGCTTCTAGCGCAGGGATGTCAATCTTTGCAGGGGTTTTTCGCATGGCCAAAGCGCGATTTGCGCGGGTTATTGCAGCCGGGGTCATGTCACCGGCGGCGCCGGCCACGGATTGCATTTCCTCCTGCTTCCCGTTGCAATGCAGGATGATGTCGCAACCTGCCGCGATGCTGGCCGCTGCCCGCTCCGCAACCGTGCCGGACAACGCCTCCATCGACAAATCATCCGTCATCAAAAGACCATCGAAACCAATGTCTTTTCGGATCACTTCCATCATTTTCGCGGATGTTGTGGCGGGCGCGCTGTCATCAATATCCGAGAACACAATATGCGCTGTCATGCCCATCGGCACATCAGTAAGCGCCGCGAAAGGTGCGAAATCCCACGCATCCAGTTCAGCGCGCGGTGCATCGACACGCGGCAAATCTTTGTGGCCGTCGACCGACGCCCGGCCATAGCCGGGAATGTGTTTGAGGATGGGCAGCACGCCGCCCTCGAGATGGGCATCGGCACAGACCTTCGATGCCGCGACCACCGTTTCAACGTCATAACCATATAGGCGGTTCTTCAGCACTGGATGCGTGGCATCTTCGGCGATATCGGCCAAGGGCGCGCAGTTGGCGTCAATGCCGACGTCATGCAGTTCGGCCGCAATCAAACGATTGCGAATCCAATGGGCGCGCAGCGGGTCGGTGGCACGGTCCATCTGGTCCAAGGCTGGTAGGTATTCGCGCCAATGCGGTGCGCGCATCCGCTGCACCCTGCCCCCCTCTTGATCAATCAGGATGGGCGCGTCGCGCTGCACGCTTTCGCGCAGGTCATGCGTCAGGCGGCGCAGCTGATCCGGGGTATCGATGTTGCGGGCAAAGACGATAAAGCCCAAAGGCTGCATTTCACGAAAAAAGCCACGTTCCCACGGGGTGATCTCCGGCCCCTCGGGGCCAAAAATCGTGGCATTCATCGGCACTTAGTTCACCACGACGGCGATACATTCTGCGCCTTCAGCCTGAAGGGCTGCACAAAGCCGGCGCGCTTCTGCGCGGTCAGCAAAACCGCTGGCGCGCAGACGGTACCATGTGGCGCTGCTTTGATTGCTGACCTGAATGACACGGCCACGTTCGCCCATCAATTGGCCAAAGCGGGCTTGCAGGCGGTCCCACTCGGCGGCCGCCAAAACGGGGGTCGGAAACGCACCCAGTTGCACCAGATTGGTGCCTGCGGGGAATGTGGTTGTGGTCAAAGCCACTTCGCTGGTTATGGCAGCAGCGGGCGCAGGAATGCGTATGTTCGCCGGGCGAAGGACAGGACGCAGAGAGGTCGCAACGCCGGGCACGCTGGCCGGGATCACATTCGCAACCGCGGTTTCCTCATCGGCTGATGCTGCGCCAAGCCCGGCCAATTGCGCAGCAAGCGCGCTGATCTCGTCCTGAACAACGGGGGCTTCAACGGTGGCAGGCGCATCAGCGACGACAGCCTCAGGGGTCGCGTCGGCCATCGGCTGCGCCTCAAGGTCCTCTTGCGCCAAACCGGCCGTGCGCGGTGCCAGCACCAAACGGTCCTCAGGACCGCCTGCTTCGCCTACAGCAGCAACTTCATTCACCGAAAGCCCGGTATGATCAGCGACGGCACCACCCGGATTATCCGGCAGTACCCGCATATCGCCTTCCATTGCACGGACCACTGGGATACCGCTGACGTCACGGATAATCAGTTTATAGCCCCAGAAGCCAACGCCAAGCATCAAGGCCAGCGACAAGGCGGCCCCTGCAAAATTCACTAAATTGGTAACACGCGGTGCACCCACCGCCGGGGCAAACCCCTGATCGTATACTGCCATCTTCGCCTCTCGCGCGCCCCTTTGCGGGGTCATCGTTTGCTCGATCCGGCAGTCTGTGCGTTAGCGCATCTCTTCCGCCGGAGTGACCCCAAGAATACTCAAACCGTGCAAAATAACAATCGCTACGGCCCGAATGAGGGCAATTTTCGCCTGTGTGGTATCTGAGTCACCCTCTTGAACAAAGCGTAGCGCCTCATCCACACTGCCTTGATGGTAAAGCGCGTGGAAATCCGAGGCGAGGTCGTAGAGGTAGAAGGCAATCCGGTGCGGCTCATGCCCGCGTGCTGCGATCTCGACCAAACGCGGCCATTCAGCGAGCTTTTTGATCAGCTTAAGTTCCGCGTCATGGGTCAGCCCTGACAGATCAACATCTGCCAGTGTCGCGTCAGACACATCGGTGAATGCAGCGGCCTTTGCTACGGCAGAATTCACCCGCGCGTAGGCGTAGTTCACATAGAAAACCGGGTTGTCCTTGGACTGCTCAAGCACTTTGTCGAAATCAAAGTCCAACGGTGCATCGTTCTTGCGCGTCAGCATGTGGAACCGGGTGACATTCGCGCCCACCTGATCCACGACATCGCGTAAGGTCACAAAGGTCCCTGCCCGCTTGGACATCTTGAACGGCTCACCGTTTTTGTAAAGCTTGACCAGTTGCGTCAGCTTCACATCCAGCGGCACGCGGCCATCCGACAGCGCAGAAACAGCCGCCTTCATCCGTTTGACGTAACCACCGTGGTCCGCGCCAAAGACGTCGATCAACTGGTCAAAGCCGCGCTGCACCTTGTCATAGTGATACGCGATATCGGGCGCGAAGTAGGTCCATGAACCGTCAGACTTTTGCACAGGCCGGTCCACGTCGTCGCCATGGGCGGTGGACCGAAACAACGTCTGCTCGCGCGGTTCCCAATCCTCGGGCATCTTGCCCTTTGGCGGCTCAAGCGTACCCCGGTAGATCAAGCCTTTCGCGTCAAGTTCAGCTATCGCTTTTTCAATCAAACCAGTGCCATAGAGCGATTTTTCTGAATAGAAATTATCCATCACAACGCCAAGCTGCGCCAGATCGGCGCGGATCAAGTCCATCATCGCCTCGGTCGCGAACTCGCGGATTTCCTCAAGCCAGAACTGCTCGCCCTTATCAACAAACGCATCGCCAACCTTGGCTTTCAGCGCCTTCCCGACATCCACCAAATACTCACCTGGATAAGTGCCTTCAGGGAACTCGACTTCTTGGCCATGTTCCTGAAGATACCGCAAGTACACTGACCTAGCCAGCACATCGACCTGCGCGCCACCATCGTTGATGTAGTATTCCTTGGTGACGTCAAAGCCCGCGTAATCCAGCAGGCGCGCCAGCGCATCACCAAACACGGCACCCCGCGTATGGCCCACATGCAAAGGCCCGGTGGGGTTGGCCGAGACGTACTCAACCATCATCTTTTGGCCCTGCCCCAGCGTAGACTGACCGTAAGTCGGATCAGTCAAGGCCGCTTTCACGACGCCGTGCCAAACCTGCGGGTCCAACCGCATGTTCAAAAACCCGGGTCCTGCGACCTCTGCCACTGTCACCTTCGGGTCATTAAGCAGTTTGGCCGCCAATGCCTCTGCAATGACCCGCGGGTTCATCTTGGCAGGCTTCGCCAACACCATCGCCGCATTCGTAGCCATATCACCGTGGCTTGCGTCGCGCGGAGGTTCCACTGAGACAGCAGCGGTAGCAAGGCCGTCGGGCAGCGTGCCTTCGGCAACCAGTTGGTCAAGGCAATCCAGCACCAAGGCGCGAATATCGGCAAAAAGGTTCATCGTTCTTCCAAAAGCGTTGTTTGATTGGGGTTTACCACCCGTACCTCGCAGAGCAAGCAGACTCTTGCCCCAAAGCGGTCTTCAGTTTCCGTCGATCACGCCTGCGGGAATGTCTTCGCCCCCGATCAACCGCTTATGCTCTTGAATGGCAAAGCGATCAGTCATGCCCGCTATGTAGTCAGAGACGATACGCGCCAATGCCGTCTTATCGGGTGCATCGGCTACATCCTTGCGCCATTGCTTTGGCAATTCATCGGTGTTCTCCATAAAGAACGGAAACAGATCATTGATCATTTGCGTCACAACCACCCGCATCTCAACCACGGCCGGGGCGCGGTACATCCGTTCGAACAGAAACTGGCGAATGACTTTCAGATCAGTCCAAAGTGCGGGCGAAAACTGCACCATCATCCGCCCGGCATCGCGGACGTCTTGCACGTTTTGTGGTGCGTATTCCGTCAAATTGGCAAGGCTGACGTTGATCACATCTTCGACCAGCACGCCGAAAAACCGGCGCAAGGCTTCGTGGCGGCGGCGGTAATAATTCAGGTCAGGATATTTCGCATCAACCCGTGCAAAGCAGTCCGACAAGATCGGCAATTCGGCCAGCTCATCAGTGCTGAACAACTCCGCTCGCAACCCATCATGCAGATCGTGATTGTTATAGGCGATGTCATCGGCCAGGGCCGCCGCCTGCGCTTCGGCGCTTGCATGGGTGTGCAATTCCAGATCATGCCGCGCGTTATAGGCGGCCAGCGCCCAAGGGATATCGCCTGTCACCGGACCATTATGCTTTGCGATCCCCTCAAGGCTTTCCCACGTCAGGTTCAGCCCGTCCCATTCGGCATAATGCCGTTCCAAATTCGTCACGATGTGCAGCGCTTGGGCATTGTGATCAAAGCCACCATAAGGCTGCATCAGCGCATCAAGCGCCTCTTCGCCCGTATGCCCAAAGGGCGTGTGACCAAGATCGTGCGCCAAAGCGACCGCCTCAGTCAGCTCCACGTTCAAATCCAAAGATGCCGCCACAGTGCGCGCGACCTGTGCGACCTCAATGGAATGGGTCAGCCGCGTACGGAAGTAATCGCCCTCATGTTCAATAAACACTTGGGTTTTATGCTTGAGCCGCCGAAAGGCAGATGCATGGATGATCCGGTCCCGATCCCGTTGAAATGGCGACCGAAAGGCGCTTTCTTCTTCAGGATAAAGCCGTCCCCGCGGATTTGCGGGGTCAGTTGCATATGGCGCTGCCATCGTGATTTGCCTGTCTTGTCGCGTTTGCCTACACACCCTATATTGCAACTATAGCAGAACTGATAGGGTCCCAAGATGTTCACCGTCCCACCCAAAGTCACTACCCGCGCCTTTGAAAGACTGGCCGAGATTGGCGCATCTGCCCAAGGCAAGGCATTGCGCGTGGCTGTCGAAGGCGGCGGATGTTCGGGGTTTCAATACGAAATCGACCTTGATGAGGCCAAAGAGGACGATCTGGTGCTATCTGAGCAAGGCGAAACCGTCGTGATCGACAGCGTATCCCTGCCGTTTCTGGCCGATGCCGTGATTGATTTCAGCGAAGAACTCATCGGAGCACGGTTTGTGATCAACAACCCCAATGCGACGTCGTCTTGTGGCTGCGGAACATCATTCTCAATGTGATGGCGTTTACCGTTCAAGCCACCACCGAGATTGAAGCTGCGCCCGAAATCGTCTTTGACGTTCTGACAAATGTAGCCAAATGGAAAGACTGGTCAACCTGGATACACTATGAAAAAGGCGCGGTCGTGCTTGGCGCGAAGCCCACGTTCCGACTGACACCCAAGGGCCAAGCCGGATATAGCTTTACGCCCGAGATTATCGTACTGGACCGCCCGCATCACTTTGCGTGGGTTGGTCGTACCGGCTTCAAAGGTGTCTTTGATGGGGAACATCATTTTAGGATCAACCTCACCGAAAAGGGTTGCCAACTGGAAAATGTGGAAACCTATTCGGGGTTGATGTCACCGCTCATGAAGCGCCTGCCGATGATGAAAGAGGCCCCCCAGGGCTTTGCTGCGATGAACGATGAAATCCGGATACGCGCCGAGGCTGTGGCATCCGGTGCCACCTAGACCTGTTGTCGTGTCCCGACCCCCTTGCGTAGTTCCCGCCGCTGCGGCAGAACCAAAGCATATCAGGGAGCCACAGCATGAAAATCGCGACATTCAATATCAACGGCGTCAAAGCCCGGATTGGCGCGCTGACCGATTGGATCGACGAAGCACAGCCCGATGTCGCCGTGCTGCAAGAGATCAAATCGGTGGATGAAGGCTTCCCCCGTGAGGTGTTCGAGGATAAAGGCTATAACGTTGAAACCCACGGCCAAAAGGGGTTTAACGGTGTGGCACTCTTGTCCAAATTGCCTCTTGAGGATGTAACCCGCGGCCTACCCGGCGCACAGGGTGCTGGCCGCGACGGCGAAGATGATATCGAGGCCCGCTATATCGAAGCAACCGTTGTGGGTGAAAAGGCAGTGCGCATCTGCGGGCTTTACCTGCCGAACGGAAACCCTGCACCGGGGCCGAAGTATGATTATAAGCTGCGCTGGATGGAGCGGCTGCGTGCCCGCGCCCAACAGCTTCTGGAACATGAAGAAATCGCTCTAATGTGCGGGGACTACAACATTATTCCGCAAGCCGAAGATGCTGCCCGCCCGGATGCATGGCGCGATGATGCGCTTTTCCGGCAAGAAAGCCGTGACGCCTACCGACGCATTCTGAACCTTGGCTTCACCGAAGCCTTCCGCGCGCGCGAAGCGGGTGCCGGGCATTATTCGTTCTGGGATTATCAGGCTGGCGCTTGGGACAAGAACGACGGCATCCGCATCGACCACTTCCTGCTGACCCCGCAATGCGCTGATCTGCTCAATAACTGCTGGATCGAGAAAGACCTGCGCGCGCGAGAAAAACCATCGGATCACGTCCCAGTTTGGGTCGAGCTTGCAGCCTGACCCGGCGATGCGGTAAGGTACTGTCTTGAACAGTGTTTTGGACCCGCACCCCCATGTTCCGCACCATCATCAGTGCCGCCATCATCGCAGCCAGCCTGCCGACCTTCGCGCAGGCGCAATGCCGCATTGCGGTGGCTGGCACAAATTGCGTGGCCATCCCGCAACCGCTGACACCCCCACCCGGTCCGGTTGAGATCGGTGAAGTGCTGGAGCGCGGACAGTATTCAATGCTGATGAACGCGCGCTATTATGGCCTGCCAATCGTTAGCGATGGTTGGGTCTATATGAGGATCGAGGATGAGATTTACCGGGTGGATTGGCGATCACACACCGTGTTGGAGCGTGTGACGCATCTGGCCAGCCGCAACTGGTAACTCCGACACGGCGGCCACTACCCATATCCCGCGCAAACCTACTGCATCGTTGTCCCGTAATGGCCACTTTATTGCCGTGCTCCCGCCTTGAATTCGGGGCCGGGTAATGAGGTGGAAACCAAAGGGCGAGCCAAGCAAATGAAGATGGCAAAGACGATCATAGTTTTGAATGCATTTTTCGTTTTCTCCGCGTGCGGCGGTAGTGGCGGCGGCAGCGGTGCCGGCGGGCTTGGCGGCAGCGCTCAAGACGCCATCAACTATACGCCGGTTTATGCGTCAGGGCCGACCGACACGACAACCGATGCGATCGGAACCACCGGCGTCACCGGCGTGATGAGCCAGTTCGATGTTTCTGCCACTTCGGTGAGCACCCGCCTACGGTCTGTAAAGGTCCGGCTTAGCCCAGACGGCAGCACGGCGTATTTAACAGTCGATGGAAGCACGCAGAGCCTGCCCGTTACGATCAGTACACCCGGCGGCGGGCAGTTCGGCAATGTGCCAAGCAACGTGCTTCAGGTGAATTCATCAAATACCACGCATAACCTTGTCAGCTTCTCGGGAACCAGTGGTACCACTGGTTTCGGTGCTTTCGGCTTTATTGGTATCGAAACACCAATTTCAGAGCTACCCACCGGCAACGCGACCTACTCTGGAAACTGGGGCGGGCAGGTCTATAGCGCCAGCAACACTTTCGGGGATTCGGGTGTGTTGAGCGGCACAATGTCCGTTACCGCCAACTTCGGAGACGGATCGGTAGGTGGCTCTTTCACCGGGTCCGTTAATGCCGGCGACACGGGTGATTTCGCAGGCACAGTATCCGGCAGTACGTCTGGGAATGGCGTGGTCGCAAGTATGGACATCACAAGCGGCGATTTCACAGGCAACATGCCGTTCGCCGCAAAAACCTTTGGCTTTGATGGTTCAGACCTTGCAGGCGCTTTTGCCGGAAACATCCGTAGCAATGCGTCGGGCAAAAACTATGCGACAACCGGGACATTTTCACTCGATTGATAGCCGGTGGTTTACCACGGCTTGCATGCTGTCCAATGCAACGCGATCGCTGCGGTGAAGCGCAAGTGTCGCATGTCTCCCTTGCGTGGCATACAATGATCCGGGTTTAACGGGTTGCCTTTGGGTCGATACATGAATGACTTACATGCCTGCCCTACGGGCTGCTAACCGCGTGTCAGCAATGGGCGTGAAGCCACTTTCAAAGTATCATTGACCGCACCGACAGGACGCCTGAATGCCATCGACAGGGTCGTGCACCGGATCGAAATTGCCAGAACCATATCTGCGTTCGCCACAAAGCCCGCCTGCGGCTGCGTGGCTTGTTTTTGCGCATACTTCTGAAAATCAACAACGACCATGAGTTATGATTACTGCTGTACTTTGCCGAAAACGGGGCACAAACCGGAAACAATCGTGATATCTAGAGGCATTGTTGCGGCAAACACGGCGACTTTTGCGTTCAGTTTAATGAAATGGAAATCCAGCAAGTGCGGGCAGTCGGTTGGTCACGCCGTCACATCGTGATCGTAAAGCCAGCCCAGCCTGTTTAGAAACGCGCTTGGCGCAAACTTACCCATCACGCGCAATCCGGTATGGGCGACACTGCGCTGCACGCCACTGAGGTGGTAGTTTTTCGCGTTCTTATTGGCCGCCTCAATCGCGCGCACGACCCGCGCGCGTCGCTTGCTTTGGTAGTCTTGCAGGCCTGCGTCCAGTGACGCGGCCTCATCACATGAGCGCGCCAAAACATAGGCATCCTCAATCGCGAGGTTGGCCCCTTGCGCCAGAAACGGCAGCGTTGGATGGGCGGCATCGCCAAGGATCGCAACGGATCCGGCGTGCCACTTTTCGGCAACCGGATGCCGGAACAGGCCCCAGAGGTTCACCTGCTCGACCTCCCCAAGAATGCTCTTCACCTCCCACCCGCAATCTGCGAACGCCATCCGCAGGTTGCCGGGATCATCGGCGTGGTTCCAGCCTTCGTCGGCCCACTGGCTGCGTTCTTGCACTGCCACGATATTCAGCCGCCCGCCAGACAACGGATAGGTCACCATATGCCGCCCGGGTGCCATCCAGATGCGGGCAACCGGATCTGCTTTGTCGGACTTGATCACCGCGCGCCACGCGACCTGGCCGGTGAAGAACGGTTTGGCGGGTTTGTTGATCAGCCCGCGCACGACAGAATGCAGCCCGTCTGCGCCGATGGTCATCGCGGGGCGTATTACCTCACCACCTGCTGTGAAACTGCCATCTGCGTTCAAATCGGCAATTCGCGCACCAAGCTTGACTGTGACACCGGCGGCTTCGCAGGCACGCGCCAGAATGTCGATCAGTGCTGCGCGATGATAGAACCGATAAGGCGGGGTCTGGCCGGTCAGGTCAAAGCGGGTGATCTCGCGACTTGCCACCACATCCATCGGCACCACCGCCTGCGCGGTCACACCTGCTGCGGCCAAGTCGTTGTGAATGCCCAGCGCGTTGAGGGCGCGCGCACCATTGGGGGTGATTTGCAGCCCGGCACCAACCTCTGTCAGTGCGGGCGCTTGTTCGTAAACGGTGACTTTTGCGTTATGGCGCGCAAAGGCAAGGGCTGCGGTCAATCCACCAATGCCGCCGCCGATGATGGCTATATCGCGGCCTTGGGTGGTGCCCATATCAGTCGTCCCGGTGGACCTTTTCGCGGCGCTCGTGACGCTCTTGCGCCTCAAGGCTCATCGTGGCGATGGGGCGTGCGTCCAGACGTTTGAGCGAAATAGGCTCGCCGGTTTTTTCGCAGTAGCCGTATTCGCCTTCGTCGATCCGGCGCAAGGCCGCGTCGATTTTCGTGACCAGCTTGCGCTGACGATCACGGGTGCGCAGTTCCAATGACCGGTCGGTTTCTTCGGATGCGCGATCAGCAACATCTGGTATATTGCGGGTTTGATCTTTCATGCCAGCGACGGTGTCGCGGCTATCTTCCATCAGTTCGGATTTCCAGTTCAGCAATTTCCGGCGGAAATACTCGGTCTGCTTTTCGTTCATAAACGGTTCGTCGTCAGCTGGGCGATAGTCATCTGCAAGAAACACTTCGGCCTTCATCGTCAATCCCTTTCACTCTGGTCACCGCGTAGCAAAAGATGCGGCTGCCCTCACCCGAATTTGGGCCGGGTTTACTCCCTTGGTTGCGTGCTGTCACCCCCCCTTTTTGTCCCAATCGCGGGGTGTTGATGATCCTTGCCGACCTGCTAAGTTGCGCATGAAAATCAAAGGGTTTGTGATCATGCAATTCACCGGGACCGACACATATGTCGCCACTGACGATCTGAAGATGGCCGTCAATGCGGCCGTGACTTTGGAGCGTCCGCTACTGGTTAAGGGCGAACCCGGCACCGGCAAGACCGAACTGGCGCGTCAGGTGAGCGCGTCGCTGAATCTGCCTATGATTGAGTGGCATATCAAGTCCACAACCAAGGCGCAGCAAGGGCTGTATGAGTATGACGCAGTCAGCCGATTACGCGACAGCCAGTTAGGCGATGCGCGCGTGCATGACGTAGCCAACTACATCAAACAGGGCAAGCTGTGGCAGGCCTTCGGTGCAGACGGCAAGGTTGTTCTGTTGATTGATGAAATCGACAAGGCCGACATCGAATTCCCGAACGATCTGTTACAGGAATTGGATCGGATGGAGTTTCATGTTTATGAGACGGGCGAGACAGTCAAGGCTGTCCATCGCCCTATCGTCATCATCACCTCCAACAACGAAAAAGAACTGCCTGACGCGTTTCTGCGCCGCTGCTTTTTCCACTACATTCGGTTCCCGGATGTCGAAACCATGCGCAAGATCGTCGAGGTGCATCATCCGGGCATCAAGGATCAGTTGCTGACAGCTGCACTGACGCAATTCTATGAGTTGCGCGAAACGGCTGGCTTGAAGAAAAAGCCATCAACCTCCGAGGTGCTGGATTGGCTCAAACTGCTACTGGCCGAGGATCTGTCCGCAGACGACCTCAAACGTGATGGAGCCAATGCCTTGCCGAAACTACATGGTGCGCTGTTGAAAAACGAACAGGACGTGCACTTGTTTGAACGGCTGGCGTTTATGGCACGGGGTCAGCGGTAGGCTGGCTTTCTCTTGCTTTGCGCAGAAGCGGCGAGTGTTTCGCGCTTGACCTTACTGCGCTTGCGCGCAACCGAACGTTCAAGATCACCTATCGCGGTGGTCAGTTTGTCCTTTTGATCACACAACAGCGCTTGCCCCACGGTTGCTTGCGCAAGCCCGTTGATCGCTGCCTTTAGCTGCGCATCACGTGATAAATCCATGAATGCATCTGGTGTCATGACGTTATCATTTCCTAGCGACCTTTGGCTCATATTCCGCTTGCTCCTCGCAACGTAGCCAATATGCCCAGTCTTTTCAATGCGTCCTCGGTTGGCTCATTCGGGTCAGGTGGGCGAATTGACCCAATTGTGATGACGACATTTGCTCCTTCGCGACCAACAAGGAACATAACATCATACCCTTTCAAAAGCCTTATGCGCACCGGCCCCACCACGCGATCACGTGGCGAAAACGTCGATTGCGTGAGGTTCTTAGTGATAAGATCAAGATCAGCATCGGTAATTTGATATCCCGCGATCTCAAGTTCCGCGACCTCTGTCGTGTCGATGATCACCTTGATGCCACGGTGGCGAATACTGGTCACACAACTCTCCTATTGATTGAAAGTTATGGATTTATGAAAGCCCGTGCAAGCGTCCCTTTTTAATCATCGAAAGGCGATCAGCGCGAGGTCGGGTTCAGCTCAATCCCCTGTGCCGCCCCAAATGCGCGGCAGTAGTCGCGCCAGTCGCCGAAATCTTCGCTCAGAACCACCAGCACGCCGCGACCTTGCCATTCATCGTATTTCGCTTTCATTGCGGCATCGACATGGGCCGCGGGGTTCGAAACCCCTTCGCCTTGCGCCTGTATGATGGCAGCATTCATCCACTTTGCTTGGCCAAACTCCAGAAGATACACCACATCATCACTTTGAACGTAATCGCGCCCAAAGGCATAAATCCCGGCGCATTCGGCCATGCTTTTGCTGAAGGGTTGCGCCATGGCCGGGCTGACCAGACCCAGGGTAAAGGCAAGACCTGCAAGACAAAGACGGACCATGCATCGTTTCTGAGTTACAATTGTGGTTTGCATATGGCCCCCACAGCTAATTGACTGGTCCTGCGCGCAAACACAGCTATGGTCTGACCTAACATAAAACACGAGCATACACGCATGACCGCCACTCCTCCCGTAACGATCCGCCCTTTGCGTGCCGCAGACGAAGCCGATTGGCGCAGGCTTTGGACTGCCTATCTGGAATTCTACAACTCCAGCGTACCTGAGGCCGTTTATACCAGCAGTTTTGCGCGTCTTCTGGGCGATGACCCACAGGACTTTCATGGGCTGGTGGCCGAGGTTGATGGCAAGCTTGTCGGTCTTGTCCACTATGTGTTTCATCGCCATGGCTGGCGCATTGAAAACGTCTGTTATCTGCAAGACCTTTATGCCGACCCGGCGGTGCGCGGCACTGGTATTGGGCGCAAACTGATTGAGGCTGTCTATGAAGCCGCAGATACAGCGGGCGCACCGTCAGTCTACTGGCTGACCCAGGACGACAATTACACGGGCCGTCAGCTTTATGATCGCGTGGGTCAGCTAACCAACTTCATCAAGTATCAGAGATCCGCATGAAGCATTTTGCTGTCCTCGCATTGGCTTTTGTGGCGGCCTGTGCACAACCACCGGCCGGGCCTGACCCGATCCGGCTGGAATTTCCTGAAATGCAGCGCTTTGCCGGGGAAAGCCCTGGGCGGGCAACCCGACCCAATTCCGAGATCGCACTGGATTTCACGGATCTTGCGTTTCGAATGGAAAGCGGGCGCGCCCTGCCTGTGCTGACCCGGTTTGAAGGGCCGATCAGTGTGCGGGTGACAGGCCGGATGAGCCAGACATCACTCGATGACCTGTCAGACTTGTTGAAAAGGTTGCGGTCAGAAGCGCGCATCGACATCAATTTCACCGATGAAGAAGACGCCAACATCGTGATTGAGGCGGTGCCAAGCCGCACTTTGCAACGTGTCGCTCCCAATGCTGCCTGTTTCGTGGTCCCCCGCGTGCAAAGCTGGCGCGCACTGCGTGCGGCCCGTAACACCCCCACGCTGGATTGGGCGACGCTGCGACAGCGCGAGAAGGTTGGGATTTTCATTCCCTCCGACGTGACACCACAAGAAATCCGCGATTGCCTGCACGAGGAACTGGCGCAAGCGCTGGGGCCACTGAATGACCTGTACCGCCTGCCCGACTCCGTTTTCAACGACGACAATATCCATGCGGTGTTGACCGGCTTTGATATGCTGATCCTGCGCGCCTATTACGCCCCGCAACTGCAAAGTGGCATGACCGAACAGCAAGTGGCGGAACGGCTGCCGCGCCTACTGGCACGCCTGAACCCGCGCGGTGAACGGCGTGGCGGGCAGATCCCATCGACCACGTCGCGTCGGTGGATTGACGCGATGACAACCGCCTTGGGCAATGGGGTGTCAGAAAACCGTCGCCGTCAGGCCGCCGCCCGTGCCATTGCCATCGGACAGTCACAAGGCTGGACCGGCCCGCGCGAAGGGTTTGCAAACTATGCCTATGGCCGCCTGCAAATTGGCAATGATGCAACGCTGGCCTTGGGTGCCTTCAACGCCGCTGGTCGCGCCTATGGGCAAACCCCAGTGACGAACATTCATTCCGCCCATATCGCGGTGCAACTGGCCGCATTCACGCTGATCTCACGCGATGCCGAGGCGACGATTGCGATCACCGATCCGGCCATCGACATCGCCCGCACCCACGAAAACGCCGCCCTGATGTCCTTGCTAATGATGTTCAAAGCCGAAGCCCTTGATCTCAAAGGCGATACCGAGGAAGCGATGGCCCTGCGTCTGGACAGTCTGGGATGGGCGCTTTATGGCTTTGGCAATCGCGATGAGGTCATTGACCGGCTTAATGAAATCGCGTCACTGGTACCGCAAATTCCGCCCAGCTTGTAAAGGCCCGCCCACATGATCCCTCTTTCTGGTCTTATTATCGGTGCAATATTTGGCGCATGGCGTGCCAAGGCCCGTGGCGGCAAAGGCAAGGACATGCTGCAATGGGGGGCTGTCTTTGCGATCATCTTCGGTGTGATCGGCATATTCATACTGATCTTCCTGCAACGTGCCCTGACCTGACGCGATGTTTCTGCCCTTCTTTGACAATCTGCGCAGCAACGGGGTGCCCGTCAGCCTGCGCGAGTTCTTGTCGTTTCTGGAAGGCATGAAAGCGGGGTTGGCTATCTATGATGTCGAAGCCTTCTACTTTCTGGCCCGCACCACCATGGTCAAAGATGAACGCCACCTTGATAAGTTCGACCGCGCATTTGCGGCAACCTTTGAAGGGCTGGATGCGATCCCCGCTGAAGCGGTGATGAACGCCGTCGATATTCCCGCTGAATGGCTGGAAAAGCTGGCAGAAAAGCACCTAAGCGATGCAGAGAAAGCCGAGATTGAGGCGTTGGGTGGCTTTGACAAGCTGATGGAGACGCTCAAAAAGCGGCTCGAAGAGCAGAAAGGCCGCCATCAGGGTGGCAATAAATGGGTCGGCACCGCCGGCACATCCCCTTTCGGCGCCTATGGTTACAACCCCGAAGGCGTGCGGATCGGCCAGAAGGAAAGCCGGCACCAGCGCGCGGTGAAGGTCTGGGACAAACGTGAGTTCAAGAACCTTGATGACACGGTCGAACTGGGCACCCGCAACATCAAAGTCGCGCTGAAACGTCTGCGCCGTTGGGCGCGTGACGGCGCGCATGAGGAGTTAGACCTCAACGGCACCATCCGGGCCACCGCCGAACATGGGTACTTGGATGTGCAAACACGGCCCGAACGGCGCAATGCTGTCAAAGTGCTACTATTCCTTGATATCGGCGGCTCAATGGACCCGCATATCAAAGTGGTGGAAGAACTGTTCAGCGCCGCCAAATCCGAATTCAAGCACTTCGAATACTTCTACTTCCATAACTGCCTTTACGAAGGCGTTTGGAAGGACAACCGCCGCCGCTGGAACGCGCAGACCCCCACGTGGGACGTGCTGCGCACCTATGGTCCCGACTACAAATGCATCTTTGTAGGTGACGCCAGCATGTCACCCTACGAAATCGCCTTCAAAGGCGGCGCAAATGAACATTGGAACGAAGAAGCAGGCCAAACGTGGCTGGAACGCGCCCGCGATCAATGGCCCAACCATCTGTGGATCAATCCGCTGGAGGAACGCTATTGGCCCTACACGCAGTCAATCCAGATGATCCAAGAAATTTTTGGCACGGATCGTATGGTTCCGATGACCCTGGCCGGGATTGAAACGGGGATGAAGACGCTGGGGCGCTGAACACGCAGCGCAAGACCCTATCTGTCGTATCCGCCTGGCGGCGCTGCGAAAGCGGCCTCACTTTCCGACAGAACAGGGACAGTCGAAGAAAAATGAACCTCTGGGTTCATGCCTCTGCTGACGGTCGGGTCGCAGGCTGCAAGGCCAAATATGGCCATGATAATCAATGTCGTCTTGCCCCATTGCATCATCTAATCCCTTCAAGAAATAACGCGTTCACATTCGAAATACGCCTTTGCCCCGCCAGTTATTCCCGGACCAACCACCAGAGCTTCAGCAGGCCCTTTGGACCGGTGTTCGACACGCCTGAGAAATTGGCGAAATTGCGCCTTTCGATCAGAGCGGCTTCAAAAGCTGTTTACTTGATGTTGCGCTGGATTAGCCTGAAGGCCTTATTGTTTGATCGTATGTCGAGGTAACCAAATGAACCTAAATAATTTCAACACCTTACTTGCCGCAGCCGTGATTTTTGCCAGCGCACAAACCCCTGCACATGCCCAATACATGGATATGTTCAACAGTTCTAACATGGCTGGGACCAACATCGCCGGCACCGCCGCAGTCAACGCCGCAATAGGAAAATCCGCCAATATCGCCAGTCGCAATACAGAGACCGAAGACTGGGTCGCCCCTGCCGACAGGGCCCAACAATACACCCCGATCCGCTACACGGTTGATCATTCCGTCAGGGTCGGCGTTGTCAAAACCTACATTGATCGCGCCCGCAGAATAGACGCCGCTGAAGGTGCCGCACTGGCACAGGTCTTTGCCACGCGCGATATGTTCGGTGAAACCCGGCAGACCTTTCGCGCCTATGGGCTGGATATGGATGATCTTGGCGATGTCGTCACAGCCTTTTGGGCCGTCAATTGGGGGGCTGTGCATCAATCCGGGCGCCCCAGCCGGGCACAGGTGCGCGGGCTGCAAACACAGATCCACCGCACGCTGGCAGGTAGCCAGATGAGCAATCGGAACTCAAGCGCGGGACTTCAGCAGATCGCCGACGACATGCTGGTCCGAATGATCTTAATTGATGGTGCCGTCGAACAGGGGTTGCGCGAAGGCAATGCCGCCCAATTGCAGGCCGTTGGCAGCCATGTTCGGCAAAGCACGCTTTTGCAAATGGGGTTTGATCTTGGTATGCTGAACCTGACATCAGATGGGTTTGTCCGGCGCTAGTTTGCAATTGCTGCGGCAAGATGGGCCCGCCCTGCGGGGCCCGGTTGTGACTTTCGGACGCGCACCCGCCCCAAAACCTTGAGAAACACCCAGCAACACCCATATCCCAGTTATGATTAAGCTGATGCCCATCCTGCTTGCCGTTCTTTACGGTCTGGCCATGTACCGTTTCTCGGTCTGGCGCACCAAGCGCGAGCTTGACACCAATTCAACCGAACTGGCTGATCCGATCCTGAAGGTTCTGATGGACCGCATGGCCAAGGCGCTCGATATCGACCGGATCAAGGTGCATATCTATGAGATTGAACCGGTCAACGGGCTGGCCGCCCCTGATGGGCGCATCTTTATCACCCGTGGGTTTTTCAACAAGTATCGCGCGGGCGAAGTCAGTTCCGAAGAAATGGCCACCGTCATTGCGCATGAAATGGGCCATGTGGCCTTGGGTCATTCGCGCCGACGCATGATTGATTTCTCGGGTCAAAACGCGATGCGCACAGCGCTTGCAATGATCCTGAGCCGCTTTATCCCTGGGGTGGGCCCGTGGATTGCTAACGCATTGATGAGCCTGCTTGCCGCGCGTATGTCGCGCAGTGATGAGTTTGAAGCAGACGCCTATGCCTCTGCCCTGCTCGTGAAAGCGGGTATTGGGACAGAACCGCAAAAGTCGCTGTTCAAAAAGCTGGAAACACTGACGGGCGCGCGGGGTGCAACGACACCCGCCTGGATGATGAGCCATCCCAAAACACCCCAACGGATCGCCGCAATAGAGGCCAATGAAGCAAAGTGGAACGTAGGCTAGGCGTACGGACCCCGTTCATCATCTTGCCTGATGAATTCCCGCCGGAGGCTCTTGATCTTTCAAACGGCACAGCGCCGATTGTTATGCGCTAAGCCTCCAAGGCCTTGCCAAACCGTGGCATGCGCGCCTTCTTCATCAACGCCCGCATTGTCCAAGGTTGTTCTGACAGCCGGTTGGCTTCGGCCAAAACGGCATCCGCCACGCCCCGAACCTGATCCGGGGCCTCGTCCAAGAGAAGCCGCACAAACCCGTCAGGATCCCAGCGCAGCAACGCCTCGTCTCCCAGTATATTCCTGGGAAAATCCTTCGCGTTCATGGTCAGAATTCCGTCGCATGACCCCACAACTGCTGCCGTCAGCACATGAATATCCGCCGGGTCCGGCAGCCAGAACTGCCGCTCTTGTGCAGCGTCATAGGTTACCATCGCCTGCGGAAACACTGCACCCAGCGCCGCAATTTCACCGCGCGCCCAGACCTCTTCTGCGGGTCCCAACTTACCGGCCGCCCGGGCCCATTCTTCCAAGATACGCGCAGACCAGCGGGCTTCAAACAACCCTGCCTTGGCACAGCCCAACACGACCTCCCGCATCACGGTGGGATACAGCACACAGGCGTCGATCATCACCCTCATAGGCGAAATGTCAGCGCTTTCAGATAGCCACTTTCGGCCAGATGCGGCAGCAAAGGATGATCAGGCCCGGCAAAGCCAGTCTGAATAATCTGCCCGCGCCGCCCGCCGCGTCCGATGCCGCGTGCACAGGCATTGCGGAACCGCGTCAAATCAGCGGCATGCGAGCATGAACATAAAATCAGATAGCCGCCATCAGCAACCAAGGGCGCCGCAAGCCGTGCGATACGTTCATAAGCGCGCAAACCTGCTTCAAGCGTCGGCTTTGAGGGCGCAAATGCTGGCGGATCGCAGACAACTACATCAAAGGTCTCGCCTTCTTCGGCCAAGGCGGTCAGCACATCAAATGCATCACCCTTACGGGTCGCAAAGCGGTCCGAGACCTTCATCGCAGCAGCACCTTGTTCGGCCAGTGCCAACGCTGGCGCCGACCCATCCACAGCCAAAACGGATGCCGCGTTAGCCGCCAAAGCGGCCAAGCCAAAGCCGCCCACGTGGCTAAACATGTCCAGCACCCGCCCGCCTTTCGACAAGCGCGCTGCAAATGCATGATTGGGGCGCTGATCAAAAAACAGCCCGGTTTTCTGCCCGCCCATCACGTCAGCCATATAGGTAGCGCCATTCATCGGCACAGGGACCGGGCCGTCAGGGGCATCGCCCACCAGTACTTCGGTTTTCTCTTCAAGCCCTTCTAACGTGCGCGCCCGCCCCGTGCCATTCATCACGACGGTCGTCACACCCGTGACGTCCTGCAGTGCCGCAACCAAGGGCCCGATCAGCATATCGGCCCAGGCCGCATTGGGCTGGATCACCGCCAGATCACCAAAGCGGTCGATAATCACGCCGGGCAGACCATCAGCCTCGGCATGGACCAAGCGATAATACGGGGCATCATAGAGCCGCGCCCGATGCGCCAGAGCGCGCATAAGACGCGCCGCAAACCAGCTTTGATCAATCACCGCATCAGGATCTTGATCCAGCATCCGGCAAATGATCTTGGAGGCGGGGTTCACCGTGACAGTGCCCATCGGCACCCTATTAGCGTCTTCCAACCGGGCAATCGTGCCGGGGGTCAGGTTGCGCGTGCGCCGGTCAGTCACCAACTCGTTGGCATAGACCCAAGGAAAGCCGTGGCGAATGGCGCGGGCCTCGGCCTTGGGGATCAGTCGAACGATGGGCATGGCGGCGAGAGGGGAAATATCAGTCATACCCGCCTCCTACCCGCTCTGGGTGCTGCTGGAAAGGGCCGCTGCTAAACCAATTGCGCGCGCAGCAACCCCGTCAGGAAATCAGTGACGCGGACCTTTTGTGTTTGCCCTGCATCCTCTAACCGAACAGCACGCTCGCCGCCGGGTGCATCCAGATTGCCGACGACGCGTCGGGTCGGTTCAATGACGGCGCCGGTGGTCGCATCGCGGATGGTCAGGTCAAAGACGATATTGTAAACACCGCCCACCGTATAACGCGTCCGGTTCGTCACCCCGTGAAACCGCACCAGCGTCACATCTATGGCAATCGGCACATCCCCTGTCAGGACGGTCCGATTGCGGGCCGCTGCATCCTGAAACAGCTGTTCGATTTGCGGCAACCGCGGCCCCGGTGGATCACCACGCCAAACGATATCCGCTGCCGGATAGAACCGCTCACTCTCAGAGACCTCCAGATCAGGCAATGCCGCAAAGTTCATCCCGCGCAGATCGTAAGACCGTGCCATGACAGGGCGCGGTGCACTTTGCGGTGTCAGTGCGCTTCCACAGCCCGCCAGACCAAGCAGAGCGATTGAGGCAATAAAGGTCCGTCTATGCATATCGTAAGCCAACTCTTTCTTTTTCAACGCGTATCTAGCACGCGGTTGCGGTGTTAATAAATCCCAAGATCGCTTTTGATGCGGCGGAAAAATGTCAATTTCGCCCACTTGTTAGCGCTAACGGTGTATGATACAATTGCGCCAACGCACAGCCAGCCGAGGACGCCATGCCGCTCCACCCCAAAATCGCCGAAGTCACTGACCGTATTCGTGCCCGCTCTGAGGGTCCGCGCAAGAAATATATGGACACGATGGCCCGCGCCGCCGCCGAAGGGCCGCGCCGGTCGCACCTGACCTGCGGCAATCAGGCCCACGCCTATGCCGCCATGGGTGACGACAAGACGAAACTCACCGATGGGCACACCCCCAATATCGGGATCATCACCGCCTACAACGACATGCTTTCGGCCCATCAACCGTTTGAGACCTACCCTGATTTGATCCGCAAAGCCGCCCGCGCCGCAGGCGGTACGGCCCAGGTCGCAGGTGGCGTGCCAGCGATGTGTGATGGTGTTACCCAAGGCCAGACAGGCATGGAACTGTCGCTCTTTTCACGCGACGTGATTGCATTGGCCGCCGGTGTTGGCCTGTCGCACAACGTGTTTGATAGCGCTGTCTACCTCGGCGTCTGCGACAAGATCGTGCCCGGTCTGGTCATGGCCGCCGCGACCTTTGGCTATATCCCCGGCATCTTCATGCCCGCAGGTCCGATGGTTTCAGGCTTGCCCAATGACGAAAAAGCCCGCGTGCGTCAGGAATTCGCCAAAGGCAACGTCGGCCGCGAAGAACTGATGAAGGCCGAAATGGCCAGCTACCACGGCCCAGGCACCTGCACGTTCTACGGCACCGCCAACAGCAACCAGATGCTGATGGAGTTCATGGGGCTCCACCTGCCGGGTGCATCTTTCGTCAATCCCGGAACCCCCTTGCGCGATGCGCTAACCACCGCTGCAACCGAACGCGCGCTGGAAATCACAGCCCTTGGCAACGACTACACCCCGGTTTGCGATATCCTTGATGAAAAGGCCTTTGTGAACGGTCTGGTCGGCCTGATGGCGACAGGTGGGTCCACAAACCTTGTCATACACCTGCCCGCAATGGCGAAAGCAGCCGGTATCATGCTCGATCTTGAGGACTTCAGCGATCTGTCCGCCGTTACCCCTCTGATGGCCAAGGTTTATCCAAACGGATTGGCAGATGTGAACCATTTCCACGCTGCCGGTGGTCTGAGCTATATGATTGGTGAACTGCTGAACGCCGGTCTTTTGCATGACGACGTCAAAACCGTCGCCGGTGCCGGGCTGAACCTCTATGCTCAGGAACCCAAACTCGCGGATGGTCGCGTGCAGTATGTGGCCGGTGCAGGCGAGACGCAGAATGACAAGATCCTGCGCCCGGCATCCGACCCGTTCCAAGCCACCGGTGGCCTGACACAACTGGCAGGCAACCTTGGTCGGGGCGTCATTAAGACCTCTGCCGTCGCCCCAGAGCGGCACATCGTTGAGGCCCCTGCCCGCATCTTCCACACGCAAGATGCGGTCAAAGAGGCATTCAAAGCTGGCGAGTTGACCGAAGACACGATCATCGTCGTGCGCTTCCAAGGGCCCAAATCCAATGGCATGCCGGAATTGCACGGGTTAACCCCGACACTGGCCGTCCTTCAGGATCGCGGCCTCAAGGTCGCACTTGTCACCGACGGGCGGATGTCCGGTGCATCCGGCAAAGTCCCATCCGCCATCCACGTTTGCCCGGAAGCCGCTGATCACGGACCCATCGCGCTAATCCGGGACGGTGATATCATCCGACTGGATGCGACCACCGGCACAATCGAAGTCAAAGGCGTGGACTTGTCGACCCGCACACCCGCCACTGCAGACCTGTCCGGCAATGGCACAGGCGTAGGACGCGAACTCTTTGAAGTCTTCCGCCAAAACGTGGGCCTCGCAGCCGAAGGCGCAGGTGTCGTCGTCTGACCCCACCTCTTTCTTCGTCCAATCAAACTTCCGCCGGAGGCTCCAATATCGGCCCCGCGCACCGCACCCAAGGATCACGAAATGACCCCTCAAGACGCCTCTACCGCTGCCGCCAAAGTCTGCCTTATGGCCCCTGTGGTGCCTGTCCTTGTCGTCGATGACGCAAGCATCGCCGCCGACTTGGCCCGCGCATTGGTCGCCGGTGGCCTGCCCGCGCTTGAAGTCACATTGCGCACGCCTGCGGCCCTGGATGCGATCCGCGAAATGGCGGCAGTCCCGGGTGGCGTTGTCGGCGCGGGCACGCTGCTGACCCCCAAAGACGTCGAAGACGCCAAGGCCGCAGGGGCCACTTTCGGTGTCTCCCCCGGGGCTACCGACCTGTTGCTTGACGCCTGCGAAGCCAACGACCTGCCCCTGCTGCCCGGCACCGCCACCGCATCAGAGGCGATGCGCCTGCTGGAACGCGGCTATACCGTGCAAAAATTCTTCCCCGCCGAGGCCAATGGCGGCGCAGCTGCACTAAAAGCGATTGGCGCACCGATCCCACAAGTGAAATTCTGCCCGACCGGCGGGGTCAGCCTGAAAAACGCGCGCGACTATCTGGCGTTGTCCAACACGTTGTGCGTCGGCGGCTCTTGGGTGGCGCCCAAAGACAAGGTTTTGGCCGGTGATTGGGCCGGAATCACCGCGCTTGCGGCAGAAGCGGCCAAACTCAGCTAAAACTGTCCAGTTTTCATCAACTATTAGCATTCCATCCGTAAGCCTCGGGGTGATAACTCTGAGGGAGCGCGCAATGCTGGACGCATGGCCAATTTCAAGGCGAGTCGGATTAGGCTTTCTTATTCTGACCGCGATGATCGTGGGGCTGGCGGCGTTTTCCCATCGCTCGGTAGGACAACTTGGTCAAGGCTATACCGAGTACCGGGATAGAGCGCGTCAATTCTACGCTGTCGCAGCCGGGCAAGAAGACATCATAGAAGCAAGGCTCGCCGCCTTGAAATATCGCGCCACAGCCGACCCGGTTGATCGTGATCAGGTGACTTCAAACATAAATGAAGTTTTTGATAACACTGATCTGACATCTGGTTTCGCTGATGAACCTGCGCGTCAGGCAGAGTTAGAGCGGCTGTTCGGACTTGCGGATGAATACCAAACCGGTTTTCAGTCCATGGCTGACGAACTGGGTGAAGCGACCGTGTTGCAGGAGGCCAACCAAGCGCAGGCAATCGCGATCAAGGAAGCAGCCAATCTGGTTTTCGAAAGGGCTGTTCAGAACGGGAATCCGCCGCTTGTAGCCGCTGCAGGACGTACATTGCAGACTGCACTTTCTGCGGTTGTGCAAAGCAAGCAAGTTGCCTTGTCGGGCACGATCGAAGACATTGACAGATTCAATAGCCTCTTTGCGGATTTTGAAGGAACGCTAAGCCCGTTGCGATCACTGACGGCAACGGGGCTCCTTGCACAGCAGGTCACCGCACTCCAGACGGCAAGTACAGGTTACGGCGACGCCATCAATCAGTTTGCGCAAATCACCGCATCCGTTACGCAATGGCAAGAAAATGTGTTGGACCGGCTAGGCCCCGAGATTGAAAGCGGCTTTGATGCGTTGGGTGATGACCTGCTGGCGCGACAACATGAACTGGGCCCGATGGGGGCCTCAATCGTGTCCCGACTTCAAACCGTCATCCCGACAGTCGGTATTCTGTCGGCCATTATGGCAGTACTTGCCTCAGTGTTGGTCGCGCGTTGGATTTCGCGATCGGTAGAACAGCTTGCAGATACGACCGATCGGCTTGCGGCAGGTGATCTTGACGTCACAATAACGGGAAGCGAGCACAAACATGAGTTAGGGCGCATGGCGCGCGCTTTGACAGTGTTTCGAACGGCGCAAATCGAACGGAACGAGGCCTCGGCGGAACGTGCAAAGCTGCGCATGGAACAAGATGCGGTCGTCAAAACGATGCAAAGCGAACTTGCCGAACTTGCAAAAGGCAACCTGACGACGCAAATCGCACAAGAATTCGCGCCGGAATATGAGCAGCTGCGGATCAACTTTAATCAGACCGTTGCTGCACTTCAGGAAACTCTCAGCAAAGTGGCTACAACAACCGCACATATCGGTGGCACCACGGCAGCCACGCAAGCCGCGACATCGGAGCTGTCGCAACGCACGGAGAATCAGGCGGCAACACTCGAACAGACCGCCGCTGCACTGGATCAGCTGACCGCCAGTATTCGGTCCGCTGCGGAACATGCCAAATCGGTGGATACATCAGTCAAAAAGGCGCGTTCAGAGGCAACTAAGAACGGTGAAATCGTGGCCCAAGCCGTGAGCGCGATGGACGAAATTGAAGAATCATCCAAACAAATCACCCAAGTCATCGGCGTCATTGATGATATCGCATTTCAAACAAACCTGCTGGCTCTGAATGCCGGCGTCGAGGCGGCACGCGCGGGCGAGTCAGGCAAAGGCTTTGCCGTGGTCGCATCAGAAGTCCGTGCTCTCGCCCAGCGTTCCGCCGAGGCCGCGAAGGAGATTTCCGAACTGATTGCCAACAGTACCCATCACGTGCAGCAAGGCACACAACTTGTCGGAAATGCCGGCGAGGCGTTGTCAGAAGTTATCACGCAGGTGGATGCCATTGCCTTGATGACAACCGAGATCGCGACAAGCGCAGAAGAGCAATCAATCGGGCTGTCGGAAATCAACATCGGGGTGAACCAGCTTGATCAGGCAACCCAGCAAAATGCAGCTATGGTGCAGGAATCCATGTCGCGTGGTGATGCGCTCGTTCAGGAAACTGGCAAACTACATGATCTGGTAGGTCAATTTCAAATGTCTGGCGGCACACGCGCCTCCGCACCCCAAAGCGCGCAGATGGCGACGCTAGAGGATGCAATCGCCAACACCCATCAAGCTGAGACGTCACCGCCCCCATCCCCGCCGCGACCAAAGGCCAAAGGGAATACCGCCGAGGCAATGTGGGAGAATTTTTAACAACCCACGATCAATAGTCAGGTTATCATCCCGCCTTTAGCTTGATGACTCATACATTTTGCACTGTCGTTTGACAGACTGGTCCTGCGGCGAGGCGCATAGCCGCAGGAATAGTTGTTCTGTTTTAGGGTCAGGATCCATTAAATTCGCGCCGTCAGTTTGTCAGATTGGGTCCGTGGCGAGGCGCAAAGCCGCAAGAATAGTGGTTCTATTTCAAGGCTTTGCGGTGATGTCCACGGGGCCAATCCATCAAACCTGAAGGACGGCGTTTTCAGAAATATTAGTGGTTTGCGCTGCGTCGGCCATAGTTTTTCTACGGGCAAGCGGCGTGCGCGACATGCCCGGCAAAAACAATAGCCCCGCACAACGCAATCACTGATATTTCGTGATGACGCCAGTGACGGTGTAAAACCAATGGGTCCTGATCTTGGGCAATTTTCCACCATCACGCTCATCCCGTTTATAGGCTAGAGGTCCGGGGGGACCCTCCCGTTTCGCCCACCGCGTCTGCGGGCTGGTTGCGCGTCTTCCAAGGCCGCAGTCAACGTCTGCACCATGGGGTGATCTGCTGCACGCAGCGGCCCATAATGCGCCAGTAGCGCGCGCACCTCATCTTGCGCGTCTCGCCCCGCCGGCAGTCCAAGTGCCCAATCGAGAAAGATGCTGCGGCACTCCGGCGCGCCAATATCCTCGATCGCGAAGGCTTCCCTGATCAGACCCTTGGGGTCAAAGACAGCATCACCCGTCATGACGCGCCCAAGTCGGTGCTGATCAGCATGTCTGCCTGCTGCCGGGATGTGACCAATCGGTCCTGCAAAGTCTGGATCGTGTCGCACCCTGTTTCACGCAAAATCAAACGCATGGCTCCCTCGCCCAAAAGTCCAATGTCCGCGGCGCCATCTGCCAACAAACGCAGTGATGCCTGCAACTGCCAAAAGAGCGCCGCAGCGTCCGTCAGCGCCTGCGCATCAGCGGCATCAATCAAGCCATTCGCGACACCATCGGCCAGTTGTGCCGCCACATCGCCTTGCGGTGAGCCACTGCGCAACGCCACGGTCTGGGCAAACAGCTCAATGTCCTGCAACCGCCCCGGTCCAATTTTGGCATCAAAGTCATCCTGCGCCGGTTTGGCAGCGGCAATCCTTTGGCGCATATCCGTTACATCGGACAACACCGTGGCACCGCCTGACTTTTCCCGCATCAACGCCTGCCGAAACGCTTCGACCTCTGCTTGTAGCGCCTGATCCCCGGCAATCGGCCGTGCGCGGGTCAATGCCAGATGCTCCCACGTCCACGCCTCATTGCGCTGATAGTCCTGAAAAGCGGTCCAAGACGTGGCCACCGGCCCCTGACGGCCCGAAGGACGCAGCCGCATATCGACTTCATAAAGCCGACCTTCGGCCATCGGTGCGGTCAATGCTGTGACCAAAGCCTGCGTTAGACGCGCAAAATACATGCGAGTGGCCAAAGGACGTCGGCCTTCTGAGGCTTCTTGGCCTTGCGCATCATAGATCATGATCAAATCGAGATCAGACATGGCGTTCAGCCGACGTGCACCAAGCGATCCCATCGCCACGACGGTGGCCCCCCGGCCCGGCATGGGCCCATGTTTGCGCGCAAATTCGGCCACGACATGTGGCCAAAGCCCCGCGACAACCGCCTCCGCCAAATCTGCATATTGCACGCCCGTCTGCGCGGCTGTGATCAACCCGCGCAGAAAATGCACACCGACCCGGAAGTGCCATTCCTTGGCCCAGCGACGGGTTGCCAAAAGCTGCGCCTCGTAGTCATCGTACCCTTGCAACAGTGCCGCAAGCTCTGCCTGTAACGCCGCCGTCCCCGGCCAATCAGCGAAGAACGCACCGCCAATCACAGCATCCAAGACGCCCGCATTGCGCGACAGATGTTGGGCCAAAGCAGGTGCTGTCGCACAGATATCGACGATCAGTTGGGTCAGTTGAGGGTTTGCCTCAAACAGCGAAAAAAGCTGCACGCCAGCAGGTAGCCCCGCCAGAAACCTGTCAAACTGGGTCAAGGCTTCGTCGGGTTTTGCGGCTTCTTTCAGGCGCGCCATGATCTCTGGCGTGATGCGCGCAAAAATCTCTGTCGCTCGGGCAGACCGCAGGGCGGGATAGCTGTGCCACCGGTTCGTGACATCCTGCCCCCAGGTTGGCGCATCGTCGGCACTGGGATCATCTGGGGCAAAAAATCCTTCAGTCAGCGTGTGCACATCTTCGATGCGATCGGCCAAAGTAGTGCGCAGTTGTGCTGTATCGCATCCCATGAATGCCGCCAAACGCGCAAAGCCCGCGTCATCGCTGGGCAATGTCTGGGTTTGCGCATCGTTGATCATTTGCAGCCGATGTTCGACCTCGCGGTGGTAACGGTAGTGATCATAAAGGCTCTCGGCGGTTTGCTGGGGGATCCAATCGGCAGCCGCCAGCGCTTGCAGGCCCGCATGCGTGCCGCGCGCCCGCAGCGATTTGTCCCGCCCGCCCGCGATCAATTGTCGGGTCTGGGTGAAAAACTCAATCTCGCGGATGCCGCCACGCCCCAGTTTGATGTTGTGCCCTTGAAGGACCAGTGGCCCGTGCAGGCCCTTGTGATTGCGGATTTTCAAACGCATGTCATGGGCGTCCTGGATCGCGGCGAAATCCAGATGTTTGCGCCAGACGAAAGGTTTCAGCGTATCCAGAAATCGCGTACCGGCCGCTTTGTCGCCCGCACAGACCCGCGCCTTGATGAATGCGGCCCGTTCCCATGTGCGCCCGACGCTTTCGTAGTACCGTTCTGCTGCTTCCATCGACAAACACACCGGCGTCACCGAGGCGTCGGGGCGCAAGCGCAGATCAGTCCGAAAGACATAGCCGTCACGTTGATCCGACAGGATCGCCGTCATTTTGCGGGTCACGCGGATGAAGGCCGCGCGCACATCATGATAGTCGTCGGGGTCAAAACGGCTTTCGTCAAACAGGCAGATCAGATCAATATCGGAAGAGTAATTCAGCTCTCCCGCCCCCATTTTGCCCATGGCGAGCACGACCATCCCGCCCGCGTCAGACGGATCACCCCCGGCGGGCAGTTTTCCCCGCGCGACCTCCGCTGCCACCAATTGGCTGATCGCGGCCTGCACTGCGGCATCGGCAAAATCTGTCAGATACTGCGTCACCGTTTCCAGCGGCCAGACCCCACCCAGATCGGCCAGCCCCGTAAGCAAGGCAACACGGCGCTTGCAGCACCGCAGATAGCCGGGCAAATCCGTCAATGCGGTCTGCGGTATTTCTGCCAGCAGATCAGCGATAGCAGTTTCGGGGTCATCAAGAGCCGGGACAATCCACGCTGCCTCGCGCCGCAAAAGATCCGCAAGGTATGGGCTGCATCCGGCGGTTCCTGCGATCAGGTCGGCGATGGGTGGCGTGAGGTCTAGAAATTCTGCCAGCACGTCGCCCGCCCTGTCGGCATCGTAAGGAGTGGGTGAACGGGACAGGCGCGCGGTAAAAGACATGCACGCACACTGCGGTGCACTTGCCCTCTGGTCAATGCGGATCGGGCCCGTAGACTACCCAAAAAGGACAGGATAACTATGAGCAAAAGTCTGAAACGCGTGATGGCAGCGCTGGCTGATGCCGGGCTTGATATTACACCACTGGAACTGGGCCCGGAAACACGGACCGCACAGCAGGCAGCAGATGCGGCGGGTTGCGCGCTAGATCAGATCGCGAAATCAGTGATCTTTGCCGGGCAATCCAGCGGCAAAGCCATTTTGTTTGTTACCGCCGGTGGCAATCAGGTGGAGCCTGTCAAAGCCAGCGCCGTTGCAGGTGAAGCTTTGGGTAAGGCAAATGCGGCGCTGATCCGGGCGCAAACGGGCTTTGCCATTGGCGGTGTGGCCCCTGTCGGTCATCTTAGCCCTATTGAGGCGTTTTTTGATCCCAGATTGGCGGAATTTGATGTGATATACGCCGCTGCGGGCACTCCGCGGCATATTTTTGCGATTAATCCAAAGGTTCTTCAGAAAATTTCTGGCGCACAAGCCACTGATTTTACTATATAATAAAAGTAAATGTAAAAAACATTTACATTTATCCTTGAAGATCAGCACCGCTCCTACGATATCTGTGATGTGAAAGACATTCACATAACCGCAAACAGATAGTTAAGGAGCCTAACCATGAACACCGCCACAACCCAGTCCCCAATGGCTATGGACCGCGTACCGGGGTTTTTCGCCCGTGCCGAAGCCTGGCTTGATGAGCGTGGCAAAGGCGCCTGGATAGCCGCCATGGTTCTCGGCTTTATCTTCGTCTGGCCAATCGGCCTTGCCCTTCTTGCATATATGATCTGGAGCAAACGCATGTTCAATTCTTCCTGCAAATCCATGACCCGCGCCCGCGCCCGTCATATGGGCAAGTCCTCTGGCAACAGCGCGTTTGACGCATACAAGTCAGAAACCCTGCGCCGTCTGGAAGAAGAGCAAGACAACTTCGAGGCCTTCCTGAAGCGTCTGCGCGAAGCCAAGGACAAAGCAGAGTTCGACCAGTTCATGGACGATCGCGCAAAGAAGATGACCGACGTTGATGACACCGACACCGGACCAGCGACTGCATAAACGCTCGCCTAGATAGGGCGGCCTGTTTCCCCAACAGGCCACCCTTCCCTTCTTTTCAATCAATGAGAAACCAAATGACCATGTCGCCCGATTACGCAGAAATCCGTGACTTTGATCCCCAGCTTTATGCCGGTGTCACGATCAAACGCGGTATCGCCTGGGTTTTTGATGTCATCCTGATTGCGATGCTCTGCGCCCTGATCCTGCCGTTCACCGCATTTACGGGGCTGTTCTTCTTCCCGGCCCTGATGCTTTTCGTCGGATTTATCTATCGCTGGTTCACGCTGGCAGGTGGATCATCAACCTGGGGTATGCGCCTGATGGGCATCCGCTTTCGCGATCATCGCGGTGCGCCGTTGACCTCTGGTTTGGCACTCGCCCATACGGCGGGCTACACCATCAGCATCGCCGTCGCCCCGCTGCAGCTGATCTCGGTTGTTCTGATGCTGGTGACCCCCCGTGGTCAGGGCCTGACTGACCATTTATTAGGCACTGAGGCGATCAATTCAGCGTATTAAGCATGCGACATTCGAGGGGCTTGGCTGATGATGAACAGATTGTTAAGCTTTCTTGAATTTGACCGGATGACTTATGCGCCACACGCTGCCCATTGCCCCGCAGTTCTATGTAACTGCCCCGCAACCCTGCCCTTATCTTGAGGGCAGGATGGAGCGCAAATTGTTCACCGCATTGCAAGGTGACATGGCAACGAAATTGAACGATTCTCTTTCCAAACAAGGGTTTCGTCGGTCACAGAATGTACTTTACCGCCCGTCTTGCGCCGAATGTTCGGCCTGCATGTCGGCCCGCATTGACGTGTCGAAATTTGATCCCAGCCGCAGCCAGCGCCGTGTTGCCAAACGTGCCGCCCATTTGAATCGCCGTGCGACATCGCCTTGGGCAACCGAGGAACAATATGCATTGTTCCGCGAATATCTTGATGGTCGCCATGCAACCGGCGGCATGGCTGATATGGATATGTTCGAGTTCGCAGCGATGGTCGAGGAAACCCCGATCCGGTCCCGCCTGATTGAGTATTCGACAGCCGATGATCTGACCGCCGTATGCCTGACCGATATCCTTGATGACGGATTGTCGATGGTCTATTCGTTCTTTGATCCGGCCAATGACAAGCTGTCGCTAGGCACTTACGTGATCCTTGATCATATCGCCATCGCCCGCGAGTTGGGTCTGCCCTATGTCTATCTGGGCTATTGGGTCCCTGGCAGCCCGAAGATGGACTATAAGGCCAAGTTCAAGGGGCTTGAGGTTTACCGTGACGGGATGTGGAACCCAGTGGGTGATCCGGCGTCCTACAGCGCGGATGTGCACCCCCTCTCGACCGATCCAATTGCCGAGCAAGTCGCGCGGATTAATCTGCCGGACGGGCGCAACTGAACACAGGCTTTTCAGGTTTCAACTGAAAAGGGCGGCGCTATCAGCACCACCCTTTTTTGTAACACGCCCCTGCCCTAGTTCAGCAGGTTCGGCACAATCGTGACCACAGCAGGGAAGAAAGCCAGCAGAAGCAATCCGAATACCTGAATACCGATGAATGGCATGACCCCCTTATAAATCTGCCCCGTCGTGATCGACTTGGGCGCAACCCCGCGCAGATAGAACAGCGCAAAGCCAAAGGGTGGCGTCAGGAAGGAGGTCTGCAAATTCACCGCGATCATGATCGTGACCCATTTGGGATCGAACGTGCCGCCATAGATGACCGGTCCGACAATCGGGATGACGATGTAGATGATCTCAAGGAAATCAAGCACGAAGCCCAGCATGAACAGCACCAGCATGACAAGCAGGAAGACGGTCCATTCGTTGTCGAAGGACCGCAGGAACTGCTGGATATAATGCTCGCCCCCGAATGAGATCAGCACAAGGTTCAAAAGCTGCGACCCGATCAGGATGGTGAACACCATCGACGTCACTTTCGCGGTTTCGCGCACAACCGGTGCTAGAACCCCGCCTGATATCAGCACCCAACAGGACCAAAGCAGACCGAACAGCGCAAAAAGGAAGCAGCCGAAGGCGACCAGATAGGCAATCCGGTTTTCCAACAGCACAACCTCTTGCCCAAGGCGCATGTCGAAATTGATCCCGATCAGCAGCATCACAACGATCGCCGCCGTTGTCAGCAACACCATACGGCCTGACCGCCCTTGGTCTTGTAGCTTGCGATAGGTCGCAAGCAATATCGCACCGCCTGCGCCCAGGGCCGCAGCCGGGGTGGGGTTGGTGATACCACCCAGGATCGAACCCAACACAGCCACGATCAGAACCAGCGGCGGGAAAACCACGCGAAGGATTTCGTTGCCAGCCAGCAATTTGGCTGCAAAGCGCAATCCAAAAAAGGCGATGATCAACGGAATTGCAATGAGCAAAGTCGTTTGCCCCGGCGTGGTCAGCGGTGAAATCAGGATGATATCGACCAGCAACATCAGCCCGATACCCGCCGCGCCAATGATCAATGGCCGTGCGTCCGCACTTGGGGCGACGCCCCGTGCAATCGCCAGCGTCAAGCCCATGAGGACCGCAAAGATCGCAATCCCTGTGCCAATCGGTGCGGCTGCATCGACCTTTTGCATGACACGTTCAGCGCGCTCTTCTGGTGACAGCTCGCGCGCTTGGGTCACGCCACCGGCGGCCTCAATTGCGGCCTGTTCGTCCAGCGCCTGCTGCCATGCTTCTTCACCATGCAGTTCTTGCATGGCTATCGCACAGTCTTCGCTGACCCGCGTGCGCAGGGATGCCGTTTGACCGGAGGCCGTGAAGCTATCAACGATCACAGACTGGGAGCCGACAAGGTTTGTCTGCCCCATGCCAATCGCCAAGCCAATGATGCCAACCGGCACGGCAAGGAACCATGTGAAGCTATCGTTGCGGGTGATCACCTCGCCGCCTGTGCTTTCGTCAAATTGCACGGGTGGGGCTTTGGATGGGTTGATCAGCGCAAAGATGAAGGCGTAGCCCGCATAAAGCACCGCCAGCATAATGCCGGGCAGCAAGGCCGCCTGGAAGAGCGTGCCAACCGACACAACAGCCGGTTCGCCCAGATATGTCAGCGCATCCGAGCATCCCGCAAGCTGCGCGCGTTCTTCTTGCGCGGCTGAATAGAGGTCCCCGGCAAGCGTGCCCAAAAGCACGATTACGATGGACGGTGGAATGATCTGCCCCAGCGTACCAGACGCCGCGATGACACCAGTGGAAAGCTGCGGCGAATAGCCGTTTTTGAGCATTGTCGGCAGCGCCAGCAGGCCCATCGTCACAACAGTTGCACCAACGATACCGGTAGAGGCCGCAAGAAACGCACCCACGATCACGATGGATACAGCCAAGCCACCCGGCAGCGGGCCAAAGACCTTGGCCATCGTTGTCAGCAACTCATCCGCGATCCGTGACCGTTCCAACACGATACCCATCATCACGAACATGACAACGGCAAGCAGCGTTTCAATGGATTGCCCCGCCAGAACGCGTTCGTTCATCCGGTTGACCATAAAGCCGATATTGCGGTCCAGCGCGATCTCCCAGCCTTGCGGGAACAACACGTCTTCGTATCGCGGCAATTCCGGGAAGCGGAAGACCGATATCGCGTCCGGTCGGACCCCTTCTGCGATCAGCGCGGCGTATTCGGCTGAATTGGTATCAACCGCTGCGTGGATCAACAGGCCAGAGCTATCGAGGGCTGCGATAATCGCAAATGAAATAACGGCCGAGCCTGAGATTGCAAACGCCACAGGGAAACCCGACAGGATCCCCGCAAACAAAGTGAGAAAGACGATAATGATACCGACTTCGATGCCATCTATTCCGAAAAGCATGTATCTACCGCCCTAGCTTAATGAATATTTGCGGCAAGTTCGGCGGTTTCATCGCCAATCTTGTCTTTGTCGAGGTGTTTGCCTTCGCTTTCAGGCCCTTCTTTCCATTCCAGGTAGGACCGGAAGAAGAAGGCAACCGCCTGCAACAGGATCATTGCGGTGAAGACCACCAGCAGCACCTTGAACAGGAAGTAGGCGTTGAAGCCATTGGGCGAGAAACCGATGGTTTCGACGTTCCAGCGCAATGCGCGCGCCTTGGTCAGCAACCGCTCTAACGTGTCAGACGCCGATGGGTTGGGCACAACAAGGTGCCGCCACAAGAAGAACCAGCCGTAAAGCCACGTCAGGATCGCCGCGGGCACCATCAGCACGATAGCTCCGATCATGTCGATCACGCGCTTGGCACGGTAGCTGATGGCGGAATAAACAAGGTCAACGCGGACGTGCCCGCCTTGGACAAAGGTGTAGGACGCACAAAGCGTCACGATCATCGCGTTGTAGAATTTGAGCTGCTCTGACCACCAACTGACATCGTGGGTCACGGTCACGCCAAAGCCGATGCTGATCTCGGACACCGCAAAGACGCGCTGCATGAAGATGATGACGATCTGTTGCAACACCATCAAAAGCCCGGCCCAAGCGGCGGTGCGACCGACCACATTGGCAAAGCCTTCAAGGCCGCGCACGCAGCCCCACATGAAGCGGTTATTGATGAAACCGTAGATCGTCACGACAAGAAATATCGCGAAGACAACGAAGAAAAACTCAACCGAGGCACCGTAGTAGATAAAGCGCATCAGCGCCTCTTTCTGCTCGGTTTCCATTGCCCCGTTGATGGTCGGCAACCATGCCAGCCATTCACTTGGGTGCAGCAGTGCGTAGAAAAAGTTGTAGAATCCGTCGATGAGGTTCCCAAAGAACCACCCTATCGCGTTTCCACCCCATGCATCGCCTAAGCCCATGAGAATTCCCCTCCGTGGAAGCTAGTCTGGGCACCCTCCCGGCACCTCTTGGTCGTGAAGGCCCTTATGCCTGTCGCATGGGGCCTTCACTTTGATCTAGATCATAAAATCATGATCCGCCCGCAGGTGGGCTTAGGCCATGACACGGTCGCGCTGTGCGCGGTATGCGCCTTCGGACTGTGTGATCCAGCCAGAAGAAGCCGCCATAGAGGCGTTATAGCTCGCGCGGATACGATCATAGATATCGTCGCCGTTGTACTGGTCCATTGTCGTCTTGGCCGCAGTACCCATCGCGTCCCAAACGCTGTCCGGGAATTCCAGAACCTGAACGCCACCGGCCTGCAGACGCTGCAGCGCTGCACCGTTGTTGTTCATGAACTGTGCCAGGTTCCACTGGTGCGCTTCGCCAGATGCGATCTCGATGATCTTCTGGTGCTCGGGGCTCAGGCTGTCCCACACATCAAGGTTTGTGGCCAGCGACAGGGCTGCACCCGGCTCGTGCATACCGGCAGTGTAGTAGAACTTGGTGATTTCCTGGAAACCAGCTTTTTCGTCTGCCCATGGGCCGATCCACTCGGTGCCGTCAATCGCACCAGAGGCCAGCGCTTGGTACACTTCTGCACCCGGCAGGTTTTGTACGGACGCACCCATGTTGCCCAATGCCTGACCACCAAGGCCCGGCATACGGAACTTCAGACCTTGGAAGTCCTCTGGACCGTTGATCTCTTTCGAGAACCAGCCACCGGCCTGCGGGCCTGTGTTACCAGCAAGGAATGATTTCAGACCAAAGATTGAGCCCAGCTCATCGTGGAATGCCTGACCTTCACCCTGATAGTACCAGTTCGAGATTTCCTGCGGCGTCATGCCGAAAGGTACGGATGTGAAGAAGGCATAGCCTGGGTGCTGACCAACAAAGTAGTAGTCCGCACCGTGATACATATCTGCCTGACCGGATGTGACCGCGTCAAAGACTTCAAACGCACCGACCAATTCGCCAGCGGCTTTCAGGTCAATAGTGAGCGAGCCACCGGACATTGCTGTGATTGTGTCAGCAGCGCGCTGTGCTGCGTCATGCACACCGGCAAGGCCACGGCCCCATGTTGTCACAAGCGTCAGAGTGCGGTTTCCCTGTGCGTATGCAGGTGCAGCCAGTGCTGTTGCTGCGGCGGCCGAACCACCAAGTGCTGAATTCTTTAAAAACGAACGACGATCCATATAGAGTATCCTCCCAGTTGTTGATCTTGCGTGCTGCGTAACTCCCACGCGCACGATTGGATTTCGTGGCCGGACCCTAGCGCGGCCCCTGCCCGGGTGAAATACGTAGTACTGCGTAGAAAACATATTTTTGTCACATTTTTTGACCAATCGCGCCTGTTGTTGAGGCGCTAACAGGTTCTTCATCACATTCGGGTCGTCGCTGATCGCATTTGATTCGTCGGTGATTCTTGGCTAACGATCACGTTATGACCGGCCTGCTAACGCGACTGCGTGACATCATCAGTATCAGCTACGGTCAGAAGGTTTTTCTTCTGGCGACACTGCCCCTTATCGTGGCGGTCTTTTTGATCACGCTTGTGGTCACGGCCCAGTCGCGCCAACTGGCCGAGCGTGAAATTCAGGCGCTGGAAACCCAATTGATTGAAACGAAACGCGCCGAACTGAAGAACTATTTGTCCATCGCGCGTACTGCGGTGGTCAACACCTATGGTCGCGCGGCCCCGGATGATGACGCCGCCAAACTGGCTGTCAGCCGCGAGTTGGCCGCCATGCTCTATGGGCAGGATGGGTACTTCTTTGTCTTTGATTACGACGGCAACAACCTTGTCGCCCCGCGCCAGACCTATCTGATTGGCAAGAACTGGACGGGGTTGGAAGATCTCAACGGCACCCCCATCACAGATGAGTTGATCCGCATCGCCCGCACGGGCGGTGGCTATCACAGCTTTGACTGGCCCAAGCCTTCAACCGGGGCGACCGAGCGCATGATCGTCTACGTCAATGGTTTGCAGGATTGGCGGTGGGCGATCGGCACGGGTGTCTTCATCGACGATGTGCTTGAAAACGTGGCCGCCGCCCGCGCTGATGTGCAAACGCGGATCAGGCGGACCAGCTTTTATATCGTGGCCATCGCGGTGACCGCCTTGATCGGGGTCTTTATGACGGGGATGGTGCTGAACCTGCGCGAACGTCGTCTGGCTGATGCCAAGCTGAAACAGCTGACCCAACGGATCATTGATACGCAGGAAGAAGAACGCGGTCGGGTGGCGCGTGAACTGCATGACGGGATCAGTCAGATGCTGGTGGGCGTGCGCTATGCGCTGGAACTTACCCGCCGCAAACTGGGCAGCGACTCTGCCGTGAGCGACAGCCTGAACAAGGGCATTGATGGGCTGGGGTCCACGATCCAGGAGGTCCGCCGCATCAGCCGCGATCTGCGCCCCGGCGTGCTGGATGATCTGGGGCTGGGTCCTGCCCTGCAAGCGCTGACCGATGATTTTTCGACTCGCACGGGGATTGAAACCGAATTCGAAACCGTCGTGTTCCGTAACCGGTTGGATCAGGAAGCGCGGATCGCCCTTTACCGCATTGCACAAGAGGCGTTGAACAACATCGAACGGCATGCCGAAGCGCAAAGCGTCCAGATCGCGCTCAAGGGACATCGCAAAGGGGCGATGCTGCGGATCAAAGACGACGGCGTCGGCATGACATGGCCGCGGCCAGAGAGGCGGCGCAGCGCGGGGCTGGGCCTGCGCAACATGCAGGAACGGATCGAACAATTGGGCGGCAGCTTGCGAGTGCTGTCCGCCCGCACCGGAAAAACCGGCACGGTCATTGAAGCCCAGGTCCCGCTCAGCCATATGCTACGCCCGCAAAACACAATAAAGGAAAGCGCATGACCACCCGCGTTTTGATCGTTGATGATCACCCGATGGTTGCCGAAGGCATCCAGTCCCTTCTTGAAAGCTATGATGACATTGACGTCGTCGGCACGCTGGGCCAAGCGCAAGAGGCCGTGGACCGGGTCAATGAACTCGCGCCCGATGTGATCCTGCTGGATCTGAACATGCCGGGGCTGTCGGGTTTAAACGCCACCGAAATGATCCTCGAAGAACGCCCCCAGACGCGCATCGTGATCCTGTCGATGCATGACAGCCCGGAGTACATCTCGACCGCACTCAGCCACGGGGCGCGGGGTTATATCCTCAAGGACGTGCCGACCGAGGAGATTTACACGGCTATCCAGACCGTGATGGCCGGTGGTGAGTACCTTTGCACAGGGGCGAAGGGATCATTGCAACCCAAGATCAGCGATGGGCGTGAACCCCTGACCAGCCGCGAACAAACGATCCTGCTGGAACTCGCGCAAGGGCAATCCAACAAGGATGTCGCCAATACGCTGAACATTTCAGTCCGCACCGTTGAGACACACCGCAAGAACATCAAACGCAAGCTTGGGATCAGCTCAACCGCCGGTCTGACGCGCTATGCGCTGGAGCATGGGGTGCTGCAGGGCACCGGGATTTAGAGACATTTGGCAAATGACCACAGTGACGGGCAAAGAGAAGGCAGGTCCACCTTTGATCGTTCAACAAGTTTGCCCAACACTCAACTCAAAGCCCAAATCAACTAATTTCGGCGCGGTGCCTGGACCAACCTCGCCTTGCATTGCCAAAAGTTGCCCTGCCTGTAAGCCAATGTCATAGCGGGGTGTCTTTATTGTTGTCAGTTGGATTGGCAAGGCATCAAGGTAAGGCAACCCGTTGAATCCTGCCATTGCAATGTCATCTGGGATGCTGATCCCCTCGGCCAGGCAATGCATAATCCCGCCCGCGGCTAGATCGTCATTGGAATAGTAAATTGCGTCTGGCCGGTCGGTGCCGGACAGAATTTCGGCGGTCATGCGACGCCCCTCAACCATTGAGGAAGGCAACGCACTGATGATTTCGGACACCATGGTTCCGCCTGCGTCGCGCACGGCCTGCCGGAACCCTTCAAGACGTTTGCCTGCCCGTAGATCAGACCCGCTTTGACTGCCCGCATAGACAAATCGGCGATGGCCCTTGTCGAGCATATGCTGTGCCGTGACCTGTCCGGCAGCCCTTTGCGAAAAGCCGAATGCTGTTGAAATCGCCGCCCCATCAATGTCCATCACTTCGGCGACCTGCACACCGGATGCGGCAATCGCTTGTCTGGTTTGGTCCGAATGTTCCAAGCCAGCCAGTACGATGCCAGATGGGCGCCATGACAGCAAATCGCGCACTAATTTGTATTCGCGATCTTCACAATATTCGGTCAAACCAAAGACCGGGCGAAAACTCTGTGCTGTCAGAGCATCAGTAATGCCGCGCAAGACTTCTGTAAAAACGGTGTTGCCAAGCGTGGGAAGCACAACAGCAATCAACGACGATTGTTCAGAGCGCAGTCCACGCGCTAACCGGTTTTGCACATAGCCAATCTCGGCAGCGGCCGCATTCACCTGATCGCGTACTTTGCTTGAAATATAGCCTTTTCCGCTCATCACCCGCGAGACTGTCATCTGACTTACACCCGCGCGCTCCGCGACATCATCCATCGTCGGGCGGGTTGTTTTTCTGTCAGCCAAATTCAGTCTCCATTCCTAAATAATCGTACGCCGGCAACAGAATCGCTTGACATATGTTTACGTAAACATGTTTCATGCACCATATGTTTACGTAAACATATACCAAAAAACCTCTGGGAGGAGACCAAATGAAAAATCTTATGCTGGGAACCGCGTTGGCGACCTTTGTCGTTTCACAAGCATCCGCAGAGACTTACCGCACAGAATGCTTCGCACCTGCACCGGGCAGTACAACAATCCAAGGCGAGGCCAAGGACGGGCCTTACAAAATGGCCTTCGTGAACGGCTTTGCCGGAAATGACTGGCGTATTGCGGCCATTCAGGCTTCAAAGGCTTGGGCTGCGCGTCCCGAAAACGCGGCGAACATTGAAGAATTTACAGTTGTATCCGTAGGCAACGACAGCGCGGCGCAAATCGCAGCGATCGATAATTTTATTGCAGCGGGATATGATGCGATCACGTTCATCGCCGTAAACCCAAGCGCATTTGAGCCGGTGATCCGCAGGGCGGCTCGTCAAGGGACTGTTCTCGTTCCATTCGACAACGTTCTGGATACAGATCAGGTCGTTCAGATCAATGAAAGCCAACTCGAGCTGGGCCGGCTCAAGGCGCAGACTGTTATGGATGAACTTGGCGGAACGGCCGACAAGATCTTGATGGTGAACGGGCTTCCCGGCAATGCCACAGACCGTGATCGTCGTCTTGGTATGATGAGCGTGCTTGAGAACGTCGAGGGCCTTGAGATCGTCGAGGTTGTTGGCAACTGGGACACCGGCACAAGTCAGAAAGTTGTCGCGGACGCGCTTGCGACGCATGGCCAGTTTGATGCTGTTGTCTCTCAACATGGGTCAGCGGGCACCATCAACGCGATGCAGGCCGCCGGACACCCGATCGTGCCGATGGGCGTGGACGGTGAGAATGGGGTGCGCATGCTGATGGATGAACTCGACATTCCCGGCATTTCTGCGGCTCAGGCGCCTGCGATGTCTGCTGTCGCACTTGAAGCGGCCGTTGCGCTGTTGCAAGGAAATGAACTGCCACAGACCGTGTTCCTGCCAATCCCCCAGGTAAATGCCGAAGACCTTGAAGCGGGCGTGAATTTCTTCCCTGATCTGCCAAAATCATTCAACACAGGGACAGGTTTCCCTGATTGCTTTGCACCCTTCACACCAGAAGAGCTGCTTGGCCAATCTGCTGACAACACCTGATAATGGTGAAATTGTTCCGGCAGCATCGCGTTGCCGGAACGCCCTTTTTACAGCGGGCGGCCCTGTGATGTCTCGACCTGAACACCCTATTGTGCGCCTGCGCGGCGTTTCCAAAGTCTACGGCGCAACACGGGCATTGTCCGATGTTGATTTCGCCTGTTTTGGTGGCGAAATCCACGCGGTGCTGGGCGAAAACGGCGCCGGCAAATCAACATTGATGAAGCTTGTCGCCGGGGTTATTCAGCCGACGTCCGGTGACATTGAAGTCGACAGCGTTGCGATGCGACTAAAGGGCCCCGCTGATGCGATGGCGCGCGGACTGGTTTGCATGTTTCAGGAACTGTCCTTGGTGCCCGACCTCAGCGTGCGTGAAAACCTGATGCTGGGTGCGGTTGGCACCGGGTTGGGGCGGCTCAACACCGGTGTTGTGCGGCGCGCCCAAGACATCTTGGCCCAGATAGATGGCGGCGCGATCGGGATGAAAACCCGCGTCGCTGATCTTTCGCTGGCCGAGCAGCAACAAGTCGAGATCGCCAAAGCTCTGACCCGTGATCCAAAGCTGTTGATCTTGGATGAGGCAACCTCTGCCCTGAATGCGTCCGTCGTGGAAAAGGTGTTTCAGCTTATCCGCGCAGAACGGGATCGGGGTGTGGGCGTCTTGTTCATCTCACATAGGTTTCATGAGATCGAAAGCCTTGCTGATCGCATTTCTATATTCCGCAATGGCACACATGTTGACACGTTCGACAATGGGGCCTGCAGCTATGGGCAAATCATCAGCAAAATGGTTGGCCAACGTATTGATGACCTGTTTCCGCCAAAGCCCGCGCCGGACCCGCATGCACAAGAAGTGTTGCGCCTTGACGGTTTTGGTTGGGCGGACACTTTGAAGGATGTCTCAATTGTTTTGCGCAAGGGGCAGATCACCGGCCTTGGCGGGCTGGATGGGCAAGGACAAGGCAGTGTGTTGCAAGGACTGTTTGGCCTTTTGCGGGGTACGGAAGGACGCTGCCTTGTGGGTGGCACACCTGTTGCAATCAATCATCCCAAGCATGCCAAGAACCCAAAACTGGGCATAGCATTGGTTCCTGAGGACCGTAAAACCGAAGGCCTCATTCTTGATCAAAGTATCGCCCAAAATTTGGAACTGGCCGCCCTTGGCACGGATGGGATCAATGCCTCGGATCCTGCAATCTACCGGCCCTTTTTGGACGCCCTTGAACTAAAGTGCGACAGTCTGGACCAACCCGTCAGCCAGCTATCGGGTGGCAATCAGCAAAAGGTGGCTTTGACGAAATGGTTGGCCCTGGGCCCGCGCTGTATGTTGCTTGCCGACCCCACGCGCGGCATTGACGTGAAAACCAAAACACAAATCTATGCGCTGTTGCGGCGGCTGGCCGAGAGCGGTGTGGCGATCCTGCTGGTTTCAACCGACTACGAAGAGCTGATCCACCTGTGTGATGAGACGCATGTTTTCTATCAAGGGCGTATTGTGCGCCATCTGACAGGCGAAGACGTCACCGCAGAAGCAATTATTGCAGCGTCCTTGAATATCCCTGCATCCGCGCAAACCGCACAGTCCACCCATGCGTAATTTGCTGAAAGCCAATCAACGCGAAGCCATCGCAATTCTGGTGCTGGCGGTCTTGCTCACGCTTTACCTGACAACACACCCGACAGGTGCAAATACCTATGTTGTCACGATCTGGGCTAACCAGTGTCTGATCCTCGCGTTGGCCGCGATTGCACAGTTTTTTGCGGTGATCGTCCGCGGCATTGATCTGTCCGTCGGGGCCGTGATGGCGCTGACGAATTGCGTGGCTTCCTATCTGGTGATCGGGTCGGGACTGGATATGGCCTTTGGGATCGCAGCGGTGCTGGCGGTTGGCGTGGCCTGCGGACTTTTCAACGGTGCGCTTGTCGTGTTTGGCCGCATTCAACCGATTGTCGCAACGCTTGCCACGGCGTCCTTGTTTACTGGCCTGGCATTGCTTCTGCGGCCAACGCCCGGCGGCCGGATCGACTATGACCTTGCTGATGCATTTACGTTAGATGTTTTGGGCATTCCGACAGCACTGATCATCGCCGCGGCTGTGATTGGCTTGTTCTGGGTGCCGCTGCGCCGCACAGGTCTGGGCCTTGGGCTCTATGCAGTCGGGTCTTCTGAACAGGCCGCATTTCAATCAGGAATGCCAGTGCCGGTGATCCGGCTGGCGTCTTTCGCGATGGGCGGTCTGTTTGCCGGTCTTGCGGGTCTTTACTTCAGCTTTGTGACCACAACGGGGGACGCCGGGATTGGGCCCAATTATACGCTGAATTCCATCGCTGCTGTCGTCTTGGGCGGTGTCGCATTGCGCGGCGGCGTTGGTACGTTGACGGGGGCTATGGCCGGTGCGTTTATTCTGAAAACCATCGGTTCATTGATGTTCTTTTCCGGCCTTCCGCCATTGGCGCAACCCTTCATTGAAGGATTGATCCTCGCAGGTGCGATCGCGATCGGTGGTGCCGGCGTATTGCGGGTCAAGAACCGGCTGGAGGTGTTTGGGAAATGAATACGATCAGGCAAAACCTGCCGCGCATTGATGCCTTGTTTCCCTATGTCGGGACAGTCTTGTTGATCTTAGGCGGGAGCTATTTCTTTCCGCAGATCTTGGGTATCGAATATCTGGCACAACAGTTGCAAATCGCGGCGTTTCTGGGGGTCTTGGCGCTTGGGGCGACAATCGTCATCCTTTTGGGCCATATTGATCTTTCCGTGCCGTGGGTACTCGGCGGAGCGGCCATCATTTCAACCTCGCTGGCTGGTTCCGGGGACCCGGCATTCATCGTCGCGGCCATCCCTATGGCGCTGCTTTTCGGTGCCCTTGTCGGGGTTATCAACGGTGTTGGCGTGGCAATCTTGCGCATCCCGTCGATGGTCTGGACCTTGGCAGTGAATTCAATGTTGCTTGGGGTGGCGGTGTTGAACACAGGCGGTTTCAATCCAAAGGGCGAAGCAAGTGTGACAATGACCTGGTTGGCCACTGGCAATTTGGCAGGGTTCCCAGTGGCGTTTCTGGTCTGGATGACAGTAACCGGCATAATGGCTCTCATTTTGAAAAGGTCAGCTTTCGGACGCTACCTTTCCGCCATCGGGTACAATGAAAAAGCGACATTTCTATCAGGCGTTTCAACGCCATCCGTGATTTTTGCGGCTTTCGCGATCGCCGGGCTTTGTTCAGCCCTTGGCGGGATCATGCTGGCGGGATACGCCAATCAGGCCTATCAATCTATGGGCGATCCATTCTTGTTGCCGACAATCGCCGCTGTCGTCATTGGTGGCACTTCGATTTTAGGCGGACGCGGCAGCCTGATTGGAACAGTCGGAGGAGTGCTGTTTATCACGCTATTGACCTCTATTTTGTCGGTGATGCAAATATCGGACGCATGGCGGAACATCATATTTGGCGTGATCATTATCAGCATGCTGTTGCTTCAGACACTGCGTAGAAAGGGCAATTGACATGGACGCTCGCTATGAAAGCTTTGATCCGTCTTTCCTTGACCTGATTGACACCACCCACCGCCCCGAACTTATTGCGGAGGGGATGACATGGACGGAAGGCCCCGTTTGGATGGGGGACCGGCTATATTTCAACGACATCCCGGCCAAGCGGATGATGATGTGGCGTGAAGATCAGGGTGTTGCCACCGCCCTGCCCAACAGTGAATTCGCGAACGGGAACACCCGCGATATGCAAGGTCATATGATATCGTGCGAACATGGTGGGCGGCGTGTCATTCGGCGGCACGATCCAGAGGACGCCGCTGCAATCGAGGTAATCGCCGACCATTATCAAGGTAAACGGCTGAATTCACCCAATGATGTTGTTGTGCGGTCTGATGGGTCGATCTGGTTCACGGATCCACCTTACGGGATCAACTCGGACGTCGAAGGGTATCCTGCCGAAAGTGAAATTGACGGATGCTATGTGTTCTGCGCGGCCACCGACGGGACATTGACAGCCGTTGCAACCGACTTTGACAAGCCTAATGGCCTCGCGTTCTCACCTGATGAAACACAGCTTTATGTGGCCGATTCCGGTGCGATCCGCGGTGCGAGTTTTCCCGGTATCGACTATGATCTGCCGCACCACATTCGCGTTTTTGATGTAAGCGGCATGACCTTGTCGAATGGCCGTGTTTTTGCCGAGATTATGCCGGGTGTTCCTGACGGCTTTCGGGTAGATCACGGCGGTCTTATTTGGACCAGTGCGTTGGATGGTGTCCATTGCCTCGATCATGCGGGCGATTGTCTTGGTAAAATCCGCCTGCCCGCCCAAACGTCCAACCTGTGCTTTGGTGGACCATCCGGTACCGATATGTTTATCACATCCTCGGACATGGTCTGGCGCGTCAGGTCCCATCGAAAGGATTCAACCCACCTCTACCGCCATTCCCTCACGCACGACACGACCAATCACTCACTTACCACATCACAAGGAGCCCAGTGATGGCCATGCAAACGGCAGTAATCGGACTTGGGTCCATGGGCTTTGGTATGGCGCAATCCATACTGCGGGCCGGGCACACAACATACGGCTATGACCTGAGCCCGAAACAGGTTGCTGCGTTCCACCAAGAAGGCGGCGCGTTAGACGCACTGGATCAGATCGCGGGGACCCTCGACGCGGTTGTAATTGTTGTCTTAAATGCAGCGCAAACCGAAGACGCGCTGTTTGGCACGAAAGGCATCGCGGCGTCCCTGAAACCGGGTGCCATTGTCGTGGCCTGCGCAACAGTCGCACCCGACTTTGCACGTGAGATGGAAGCAAGATGCGCAGATTTGGATCTGCTTTATCTGGACGCCCCGATCTCTGGTGGGGCGCAAAAGGCAGCTGACGGCGCGCTCAGCATCATGGCTGCTGGAACGCCGGCGGCATTTAAGGCCGCGGCCCCCATTTTGGATGCAACGGCAGCCACAGTGTTTCGGCTTGGCGACGCGGCTGGCGCCGGTTCCGCAATGAAGGCCGTCAATCAACTGCTGGCCGGTGTCCATATCGCGGCAATGGCCGAGGCGATGACCTTTGGGATGACGCAAGGTGTGTCTCCGCAAACATTTGTTGAAGTCATCAGTAAATGTGCGGGCACATCGTGGATGCTGGAAAATCGCGCGCCGCATATTGTCAATGGAGACTACACGCCGCATTCTTCCGTGAACATTTGGCCCAAAGACCTTGGCATTGTTCTGGATATTGCGAAATCCGCTGGATTTGGCGCGCCCTTGACGGCGGCCGCGATGCAGCAGTTCCTTGCCGCAGCCGGATCAGGTTTGGGGGCTGAAGACGATGCAGCCATAGCCAAAGTCTATGCGCGCAATGCAGGGCTAACCTTGCCAGGAGGTGCATAATGCTTTTGGGTTGCATTGGGGACGATTTCACCGGGTCTTCGGATTTAGCAAATACCTTGTCCAAACAAGGCATGGCTTGTGTGCAATATGTGGGCGTTCCGAACGGCCCTGCCGCTGCGCATGTCGAGGCAGGCGTTGTCGCGCTCAAGTCGCGGTCGATTGATCCGGATGCGGCCGTGCGACAGTCGCTTGAGGCACTGCACTGGCTTCAGGCACAAGGGTGCACGCAATTCTTCTTTAAATACTGCTCGACCTTCGATTCGACACCACAAGGCAACATCGGGCCAGTGGCCGATGCTTTGGCCGATGCTTTGGGGGCGCATAAGGTCATCGTGTGTCCCGCATTTCCGGGCACGGGCAGGTCACTTTATAATGGGCATTTGTTCGTCAATGACGCCCTGCTGAGCGAAAGCGGAATGCAAAACCATCCGCTGACGCCAATGACTGATCCCGACATACGGCGCTGGCTTGCGCCGCAGACGAAACATAGCGTCGGTCATGTCGCGGCGAAGGATGTCTTTGATGGTGCCAAGGCGATCAAAGCGGCGCTCGAAGGTGAACATGCTGCTGGCAAACGTCTGATCGTTGTCGATGCCCTGCGTGATGCCGACCTGATTGAGATTGGCAAGGCCGCTGATCATTTGCCGCTGGTCACGGGTGGGTCAGGTGTTGCACTTGGTCTGCCTGCCAATTTCGTGGCGCGCGGCGAAATCGCGCAAACGGCCACGCTTTGGCGCGGGCAGCCGGGCAAATGTGTGGCGCTTTCAGGATCATGTTCGACTGCCACACGGCAGCAGATAAAGCTGCATCGCCAAACCAATCCTGCGTATGAAATTGACGCAAGCGACGTCATCACAGGTGCCCTTACGCCGCAGACTGTTACAGACTGGATTTTGCAGGCTGAAGCTGTCCCACTGGCTTATAGTTCCGCTGATCCGCAAGCTGTCGCCTCTGTGCAGGCACAATTTGGTCGCGAAAAAAGTGCCACCGCACTCGAAGCATTCTTTGCCACGCTTGCGCAGCAATTAGTGAACGCAGGTATTGGCAAAATCCTGACCGCGGGTGGCGAAACATCCGGTGCCATCGTAGAAGGTTTACAACTCAAGACGCTTGAGATCGGACCGGAAATCGACCCCGGCGTGCCCGCATTGCGCGGCGGGGACAATTTGGTGATCGCATTGAAGTCAGGGAACTTCGGCGCCGAGGACTACTTTGCCAAGGCTGCAAATGTATTGGGGCGTGATCATGACTGAGGCCGCCTTGCGCGAACAGATATGTCTGCTTGCAAAATCCATGTTCGATCGTGGTCTGACAGGCGGATCAACAGGCAATATCTCGGCCCGCACTGCGGACGGTGGTTTGCTTGTATCGCCAACCGGCACAAGTTTCGGCCGTCTTGACCCTGCGCGTCTGTCGCGTTTCGACCGTGCTGGCAGATTTATGGATGGTGACCCGCCGACCAAGGAAATGCCGTTGCACACAGCCTTTTATGACACCCGCAGTGCGGCGGGTGCGGTTGTGCATTTGCATTCATGCCATTCGGTTGCGCTGTCGATGATGCCTGATGCAGACCCGGATAATTTTCTGCCTCCGCTCACGCCATACGGGATCATGAAGCTGGGTAAGGTCCAATTGCTGCCGTTCTTCCTGCCCGGTGACCCCGCTATGGGACAGGCCGTGCGCGGCCTTGCTGGAAAACGCAGTGCTGTCATGCTGGCCAATCACGGGCCGGTTGTTGCGGCCAAAGATGTTGAGGCCGCCTGCAATGCAATAGAAGAACTTGAAGACACAGCGCGTCTTGCGATGCTGACGCGCGGGATGCATCCAAACGGCTTGACGCCTGCGCAAGTCAACCAAGTGGTGACCCGTTTTGATGTGGAGTGGGACGATTGACAAAATTCTCGGCAAACCTTGGGTTTCTCTGGTCGGATTTGACTCTGCCTGATGCAATTCATGCGGCCAAAGCCGCCGGTTTTGACGCAGTCGAATGCCATTGGCCTTATGATGTCCCCTCAGGCGACGTGCTATCCGCATTGCAAGAAACGGGCTTGGAAATGCTTGGACTAAACACGCGACGCGGGAAACCTGACAAAGGCGACAATGGCCTGTCTGCCCTACCCGACCGCATACAAGAAGCGCGCGCCGCTATTGACGAAGCACTTGCCTATGCTGTGGCAATCAACGCTGCCAACATTCACGTCATGGCAGGGTCTGGTGCAGGTCAAACCGCCCACGATACATTTGTGGCGAACCTGCGCTATGCAACCAAACTGGCGCAGGCACATGACATCACGATCCTGATCGAGCCGCTGAATGGCTACGATGCACCAGGGTATTTCCTCAGGACAACGCAACAGGCAAAGGCCATTATTCAAGAGGTGGCGGTGCCAAACCTCAAATTGATGTTTGATTGCTACCATGTCCAACTGACCGAAGGCGACCTGACCCATCGGTTGCACGACTTGCTGCCGCTGATCGGGCATATTCAGTTCGCGTCAGTACCCGACAGGGGCGCGCCTGATCATGGCGAAGTGAACTATGACTACATTTTTGAAGCAATCGCGCAGGCGGGCTTTGCCGGACCTCTCGGGGCCGAGTATAAACCGGTTGGCCCAACCAGCGGCACGCTTGGCTGGCTTCAAAAAAGAGGGTAGATGGCTCAAGGCGCATGTGTCGATTTTGGATGGCTGCGTCTCATAGCCTGATGAGGTCGGTGCATTTTGCAACATCGGTCAAAATGGGCTCTTCGCCGCCATTCAGACCAAACATAAAAATACCCCGCGCCTTAAGAGACGCGGGGTCGTTTGTCGATAAAGCAGTGCGACTAGTTTTCAACCGTTTCCTGAATGCTTTCGCGCACAATGTTGAACCATTCACCCGACAACCGCAGTTCTTCCAGTCCGGCATTGATGATCGGCAAGGCCTCGTTGGCGAACGCATTGTCCTTGGACACAAAGATATGCGACGACACGGATCCACTTAGCGGTTCAAGCTTCGTAATCCGGTCTTCGAAACCAGACTCGCGAATGTCTTCCTCTGCTGGCAGCGTGTCGTAGGTCATCACGTCAACTTCGCCATTTGCCAAAAGCTGTACACACTCCTGCTGCGACACCGGGGTCACATAGGTGATGTTCGGCGCGACCAACCTTTCCGCCTCAAGATCAAAGGTAAACCATGCTTCGGGACGGCAGATGCGTGCGCCGAACAGGTCCGCATGGCTGGTTGCTGAGGCATATGGGCTGTCAGCAAGCGTAAAGAAATCCACCAGGATTTCGTAAAACGGCTCAGAGTGGTTGAAATCGGTGCAGCGGTATGCGCTGGCCTCAGAGAGGTTATCAACCAGATCACAGTTTGGCAGGAACCACGGGAACGCCATATCAATGGCACCTGTCGGCAGCAGCGTTTCCAGATGTGAGCCCCAGTCGTTGATGAAAATCAGGTTGTACTCCTGATCAGGGTTACCCAGTTCCATGGACCGCTCCACCATTCGCGTAATCATCCCGCCACCGGGCAGGTCTTCATCCGTGAACGGCGCATACCCGGTGCCCGTTGTAATGCGCAGCGGGCGGCTGGGGGTCGAGGTGGTCGGCGCAGGTGTGGCGGGTCTTACAACAGAAGAAGCCGTCGTCGTTGTGGCGTCTGGTAGCGAACCATCGGCACACGGAATGCGCAGCACTTGACCAACCTCAAGCAGGTTGGGGTTTTCCAGGACGTTGGTGTTGGCGTTGAACAAAAACTGAAAACCGCCTTCAACATCGGCAGCCGACGCGATCCGGCTCAGCGTGTCGCCTCGCACGACAGTGTAGTTTGTACATTGTTCCTGTGCCTGAATCTGCGTGGCCCCGAATGTCATAAAGCCTGCAGCCGCGGTCACAGCCATAGCGACGCTAGTCGAACCTTTCGTCATGATTTTTCCTTTTTGAAATCAAAGCGCAGCTGCGCCGGGTTGTATTATCAACAGACCATACTCGCATCACTTATTAATAAGCGTGCACTATCAGGCGGAAAAAGGCAAAATGTTGACGAAATCGCGGCTAATGCAAATCGACCCGCGTGTCTTGCACATGTGCGCGTCCTCTAAATCGTTTCACTTAGGTGTGATTGTTTCAGGCTTGAGCCTTGCTCCCGCGACAATCCGTCCCACATTGCAACCAGTAACCATATCAAGATCGGAAGAATAATGTCTGAAACCCCCGCTTATACCCCGCCTGCAGTCTGGACATGGGACACCGAAAGCGGCGGAAAATTTGCAAGTATTAACAGACCTATAGCGGGGTCCACCCACGACAAAGACCTTCCCGTTGGCAAGCATCCCTTGCAGCTTCATTCGCTCGCCACACCCAACGGTGTGAAAGTCACCGTGATGCTGGAAGAGCTGTTGGCCGCCGGTCACGCCGCTGAATACGACGCTTGGTTGATCAACATTCAGGAAGGCGATCAGTTCAGCAGTGGGTTTGTCGATGTGAATCCGAATTCCAAGATCCCTGCCCTGTTTGACAAAGACACCGGCGTGCGCGTGTTCGAAAGCGGCGCAATCCTGTTGTATCTGGCCGAAAAATACGGAGCCTTCCTGCCCACAGAAATCACAGCACGGACCGAGACATTGAACTGGCTCTTTTGGTTGCAAGGCTCCGCCCCTTATCTGGGTGGCGGTTTTGGCCATTTCTACGCCTATGCCCCGGAAAAGTTCGAATACCCGATCAACCGCTTTGCAATGGAAGCCAAGCGTCAACTTGATGTGCTAGATCAAAGACTTGAGGACTGCGAATACCTGGGCGGCGATGCCTATTCCATCGCTGATATGGCGACGGCACCTTGGTATGGCGCCTTGGTCAAGGGGCAGGTCTATGAGGCAGCAGAATTCCTTGATGTCGCGTCCTATGAACATGTCAATCGTTGGGCCGATACGGTAATGGCGCGCCCGGCTTACTTGCGTGGCAAGAAGGTCAATCGTGCCTGGGGCGAACCGTCCGAGCAAATGCACGAACGCCATGAAGCCTCTGACTTTGAAGACAAAACCGCATAGCTTAACTCGACGTTAATCGTTGACAGAAATTTGATAATCAAATTATGGTTGAAATGTGTCAAGATTTTTTCAGCGTGATGAGTTGCATTTCCAAGTGTTCGCCTAGCACCATTTGATCCGGTGCCATTGCAAGCGGGTGCTTTACTGTAATATTTTTCTAAGGCCTGCCGAATGCAATTCACCGAAATCGTCAACGCCCTGTCCAGCGATCCACAGCAAATGGCGAAAAGCATATTACGGCTGTTTCATTTCGCAGGGCTCGCGCTTGGGCTTGGTGCTGCGACGGTTCTTGATCTTATCGTATTGCGCTTTTTCATGATGCGCCGGGTATCGACGAACGGATGCGAAATTTTTCACTTTTGCGCTAATTTGGTGCTCGTGGGCATCATAATGATGTGGATCACCGGCATTGGCTTCCTGCTGTTCTATCAGTTTTATGATCCCGACCTGCTGATGAATGAGAAGGTCTGGGCCAAGGTGGTGATTGTCTGCATTCTGACGCTGAATGGGGTTTTCGTGCACCGGTTTATCAGCCCCTTCATTACCAATCGAACCGGTCATATGCTGATGGACGGTATTCCGCTGCAACGCAAACTGGCACTGATTACGGTCGGCGCTGTATCTTTTGTGTCCTGGTATGGACCGCTGGCGATCGCAAACCTGCCGCAGTTGAATTTCAGCGTGCCGATGCTCCAGATCCTTGCGGTCTATGCGGGCATACTGGCGACTATTCTTATCGCCGCCTATATTTTTGCCTGGATCAGTCAGCCCAGAGCGGTCGAAAAGCCCGTCAAACCAACGCCCCGGCACAGCAAGAATATGAAGCGCTCAAGCTCAGTGGTGTAAAGGCAGTCACGGCTGCCTTGCAGTCTTTGACCAGAGCCGAGCCTCACCAGCCGAAACAAAGTTGCAAAAAACCGCCCTCAAACGACATTTTCTCCATTCGGACTGTTGACCCCCCTCAGCGCCCGGATTAGTGTCTGTTCACGAGAAGGAACCCCAATGACACACGTCGTACTAATTGTGAGAAAAACGCGCATGGGCCGGTAACGGTAAGACCATAACGATCCCATGCGCCCCCGACACACTCGGGGGTTTTTTTATGACTACGGCAAAGAGAAGCGATAGGACGCGAGACAGATGACAAAAGCCATGACGGGCGCAAGAATGGTTGTTCAAGCACTGATTGATCAGGGCGTGGACACGGTCTTTGGATACCCCGGTGGTGCCGTCCTACCGATCTATGACGAGATTTTTCAGCAAAACAGCATCAAGCATGTGCTGGTCCGCCATGAACAAGGGGCCGTGCATGCCGCCGAAGGTTATGCGCGGTCCACGGGCAAACCCGGTGTTGCTCTGGTGACATCCGGCCCCGGTGCAACCAATGCCGTGACCGGTCTGACGGACGCCTTGATGGACAGCATTCCGATTGTTGTGCTGACCGGTCAGGTGCCGACCTTCATGATCGGCTCTGATGCGTTTCAGGAATGCGATACCGTGGGCATCACCCGCCCCTGTACCAAGCACAACTGGCTGGTCAAAGAGACTGATAAGCTGGCGTCCGTGATGCACGAGGCGTTCCATATCGCCACATCCGGTCGTCCGGGCCCTGTTGTGATCGACATTCCAAAGGATGTGCAATTCGCCACCGGCAAATACACCGAGGCACGGCAGGTCGAGACGCACTACAACCCGCAGGTCAAAGGTGACATGGAAATGATCGCCGAACTGGCGGCGGCGATGGAAACGGCCAAGCGACCCTTGTTCTACACCGGCGGTGGCGTGATCAACTCTGGCCCCGCAGCGTCACAGTTGCTGCGCGAGCTGGTGGCCGCAACCGGTTTCCCGATCACATCTACGCTGATGGGTCTGGGCTGCTATCCTGCATCCGGCGAAAACTGGCTGGGTATGCTTGGTATGCACGGGTTGTACGAGGCCAACATGGCGATGCACGACTGTGATCTGATGATCAACATCGGCGCGCGGTTTGATGACCGTATCACGGGTCGTCTGGATGCCTTCAGCCCCAGTTCAACCAAAGCACATATCGACATCGACGCGTCATCCATCAACAAGGTGATCAAGGTCGATATCCCGATTCTGGGCGACGTGGCCCATGTGCTTGAGGATTTGTTGAATGTCTGGAAGGCGCGCGGCCGCAAGACGGATAAAGAGAATGTCCAGAAATGGTGGCACCAGATCAACGACTGGAAGAAAGTCGACTGTCTGGCGTTTGAACAAAAAGGCAAGGTGATCAAACCGCAATACGCCCTGTCCAGACTGGAAGAGCTGACCAAAAAGCACGACCGCTACATCTGTACCGAAGTCGGCCAACACCAGATGTGGGCCGCGCAATACCTCGGGTTCGAAGACCCCAACCGCTGGATGACCTCCGGGGGTCTGGGCACGATGGGCTACGGTTTCCCCGCTTCCATCGGTGTGCAGATGGGCCACCCTGATGCGCTGGTCATCAACGTCGCAGGCGAGGCATCATGGTTGATGAACATGCAGGAACTGGGCACGGCGATGCAATACGGCCTGCCCGTCAAACAGTTCATCCTGAACAACGAACGTCTGGGCATGGTGCGCCAATGGCAGGAACTGCTGCATGGTGAGCGTTATTCATCCAGCTGGTCAGAAAGCCTGCCTGATTTCGTGAAACTGGCCGAGGCATTTGGCGCGAAGGGCATCATCTGCTCCGATCCCGATGATCTGGACGACGCGATCATGGAGATGCTGAACCATGACGGCCCCGTCCTGTTTGATTGTCTCGTCGAAAAGCATGAAAACTGTTTCCCGATGATCCCATCAGGCAAGCCGCACAATGAGATGCTGTTGGGCGAGAACGCGGACGTGGCGAATGCGATCAAGTCCGATGGCGCGGTGATGGTGTAATGCCACACTGTACGTACAGCATCTGTACAGGTGCTGTACACCATCTGCACAACGAAAATTACGCTTAAAAGGGACAGCACATGTCACCGCTCAAAATCAAAAAAGGCGCCACCAGCCACTCTGCATACGACCTACGGCCTTCGTTTTCGGACAAGGAAGAACAACACACGCTGGCTGTTCTGGTCGAAAACGAACCGGGTGTTCTGGCCCGCGTCATCGGGCTTTTCGCAGGGCGCGGCTATAACATCGACAGCCTGACCGTGGCCGAGGTGGATCATCTGGGCCATCGCAGCCGCATCACGATTGTCACCACCGGCACGCCGCAGATCATCGTGCAGATCAAGGCCCAGCTAGGCCGCATTGTTGATGTGCATAAGGTCAATGATCTGACCGTCGAAGGCCCGTCTGTCGAACGCGAACTGGCACTTTTCAAGGTTCAGGGCACCGGCGATCACCGGATTGAAGCAATCCGTCTGGCTGACATTTTCAGGGCAAATGTGGTTGATAGCACCTTGGAATCATTCGTTTTTGAGATCACAGGTACATCCGAAAAGATCGACGCTTTCGCCGAACTGATGCAGCCTTTGGGCCTGCAGGAAATTGCCCGCACCGGCGTCGCTGCCCTATCGCGCGGCAACTGACGCCAGAACGGGCAAGCGCGCTGGTCAGTCATCGTCGATGGTAATGTCGATCCGTCCTTCCTCATCGGCATCGACAACGTAATCGTTGTTGGTGTCGATGATTGAAAACTCGACCGGGCTCAAATCGTCATAAGCGAAGCGCATTTCCTGATAGGTCATGCCTTCCGCGCTTGAAGGGTTGTCGAATGAGTAATCGTTCGTACCGCAACCACCGAGCGCAACAGCACCCAAAATCATCAATGAACCAATTTTGAAGAAAGTCATATCAAGCCCCTTTCGGACATTGGTTGTGAGTGGACCGCCGGGGCGATAAAGCCGCCTGCGGAACCTACAAATTCAACGTTTCGGGGATCGTTTTTTGTCGGTCACAAACCCGTGACAAAGCCCATTCAACGGGAGGTGTTGAATGGGCTCTTGGCAGCCCCCCGCGCCCGATTGGGGCGTGACGCGAGGGACGCGGAATGCGGCTCAGATCAGAGGCTGATCTGAGCCGCGCACCACTCTTTAGGCTGGCAGAAGGCCAGCTTCTGTCGCAACAGTGATCTCGTCTGCATCCAGCAGGCCGTCGCCTGATGTGTCGAGTACTGTGAAATCATCTTCAGTCATCTCAGGCATCACTGCCTGAAGCTCAGGATAGCTGTACATACCGTCGCCGTTGATATCGATCGCGGCGTCTTGGGCAAAGCCGGGAACAGCCAGCGCGGTCAGAACAGCAATTGGTGCGATCAGCTTAAGTGTACGTGTCATTTTAGTTCTCCTATCAGGACATGAAGAAGGCTTTGTTGCCTTCACCGAAACAATTGGTCGTCCTTTCCCAACCTTTCCATAGCTGCCGAGAAAAGAGAAGGTTTGCGGCGCTCTTGCGCCAAATTCTGTGTCAGTGATGCGCAAAAGCACGCTGACAATTTGCGGCAATCGCGCAACAGGCAATTCTTTTCCTAGCCACTTTGGGGCGAGTGGCAAAAAACGGCCCATGCCCCCGTTTCATGTCGCTGTGAGAAAAGCTGCTGTCGCGCCCGAACCGGACCGGCGCCGTCCTGCAATGGTATGAAAGCCCAAGCATAAGGAGGGATGTAATGGCCAAGGATATGATCCTGAACACGCTTGATGCGGTCCGCAAACCCATTGAACAGGCCAATGGCTTGCCGAATGCCCATTATACTGATCCCGGTATCTTTGCGCTTGAGAAAGACGCTGTTCTTTGCGCCAATTGGGCCGGGCTGGCGGTGGCTGCCGATGTGCCCGAGCCCGGCGATGCGAAACCTATTGAATTTCTTGGGATACCCTTGCTGCTTGTCCGCGACCGTCAGGGTCAGGTACGCGTGTTTCAGAACATCTGCCGTCATCGGGGGATGATCCTTGTTTCCGAGCCCAAGAAGATCGAAGGCGCGATCCGCTGCCCTTATCATTCGTGGTGCTATTCAACCGATGGCAAGCTGGTCAGCACGCCCCACGTCGGCGGCCCCGGTCATAATACGCATGAGGCTATCGACAAATCCCTGCTGGGCTTGATCGAGGTCCGCAGCCATATCTGGTTTGACACAGTCTTTATCAACATCGACGGCAACGCCGCCCCCTTTGAGGAGGTCCACGCTGATTTAATCGCCCGCTGGTCCGACTTTGATCAGCCGCTGCATCATGGTGGTGCTGACAGCACCTTTGTCCTTGAGGTGAAAACCAACTGGAAGCTCGCCGTCGAGAATTATTGTGAAAGCTATCACCTACCTTGGATACATCCCGGACTGAACAGCTATTCGCGGTTGGAGGATCACTATAATATCAACGAGCCGGGCAAGTTTTCGGGCCAGGGCACGCTTGTCTATCGCCAGTTAACGGGCAACGATGGCGCTGTCTTCCCTGATTTTGCGGATCTTGATGACAAATGGACAGAGGGCGGCGAATACATCACCGTTTATCCCAACGTGTTGCTTGGCGTGCAGCGCGACCATGCTTTCGTGATTGTGCTTGAGCCCGTGACCCATGACACGACGCGCGAGCATGTTCACCTTTACTATGCCGCCCCGAAAACAGACGACGTTCTGCGCCACAAGAACACCGCGCAATGGCGCGAGATATTTGAAGAGGACATCTTTGTTGTTGAAGGCATGCAAAAGGGTCGCCATGCGCCCGATTTTGACGGTGGCCGCTTCAGCCCAGCAATGGACGGTCCCACCCATTGCTTCCATGATTGGGTGGCTGGCGAGATCGCGGCGCATCTGACGGGTCCATGACCGTACTCCAAGACCGGTTGCTTGACGCACATGCCCGCAATGATCGCGCAGCGTTGGTTGGGCTGTACACCGAAGCCGCGGATGCGACCCGTGACGTTGACGCGGCGTGTTTCTTTCTCACCCACGCCTATATCTTCGCGCTTGAGTTGGGCGATCCCGCCGAACAGCCACTTTATCGGCGTCTGAAGGACCAAGGACGCGTCTGACCCCTTGCCCCCATCCTGTCTTCGGCCCACTTTAGAGATGAGCAGAACAGGACACAGCGATGCCCCCCCGCAAGATCATCATCGACACTGACCCCGGCCAAGACGACGCGGTGGCGATCCTGCTCGCCCTTGCGTCGCCCGAAGATATCGAGGTGCTGGGGATTACAGCTGTTGCAGGCAATGTGCCCCTGCCGCTGACCCAGAAAAACGCGCGGATTGTGTGTGAACTGGCGGGCAAGCCAGAGACGAAGGTCTTTGCGGGTTGTGATGCACCGATGAAACGCAAACTGGTCACGGCAGAACATGTGCACGGCAAGACGGGCCTTGATGGCCCGCAAATGGCCGACCCGACGATGCCCCTGCAGGACCAGCACGCTGTCGACTTTATTATCGAAACGTTGCGAAATGAACCATGTGGCACAGTCACCCTCTGCCCCATCGGCCCATTGACCAACATCGCAACCGCATTCGAGCGTGCCCCTGACATCGTTGCACGCGTGCAAGAGATCGTGCTGATGGGGGGAGCCTATTTCGAGGTGGGCAACATCACCCCGACGGCCGAGTTCAATATCTACGTGGACCCTGACGCCGCCAAGATCGTCTTTGGCGCAGGTGTTCCTTTGGTGGTCATGCCACTTGACGTCACCCACAAGGCGCTGACCACCCGCAACCGCATTGACGCGTTCCGCTCCATGCATACCAAAGTGGGCGACATGGTCGCCGCATGGACCGATTTCTTTGAACGCTTCGATATGGAAAAATACGGCTCTGAGGGTGCGCCCCTGCACGATCCCTGCACCATTGCCTACCTGATTGAACCACAATTGTTCGAGGGCCGCCATATCAATGTGGAAATCGAAACCGAGAGCGAGCTGACCCTCGGCATGACAGTTGCAGACTGGTGGCGCGTCACGGACCGCCCGGCCAATGCGATGTTTATCAAAGACGTTGATGCCTCCGGTTTTTACGCGCTGCTCGCCGCCCGTCTGGCCCGGCTTTAGAATGCGTATCCCGTTCGATAACTCCTACGCGCAACTGCCGTCGCAGATGTACACGGCGCAACTGCCCACGCCGGTGAAAGCGCCGCAGATGATCGTAGCCAATGCTGATCTTGCGGCGATCCTTGGGATTGATCCGGCCGATTTGTCCGCACCGGATGCCGCGCAGGTCTTTGCCGGCAATCACATCCCCGATGGGGCAGCCCCGCTTGCGCAGGTCTATGCGGGCCATCAATTTGGCAACTGGAACCCACAACTGGGCGACGGTCGTGCGGTGCTTTTGGGCGAGGTGATTGATGCGGACGGCATCCGCCGCGATGTCCAGCTCAAGGGTTCTGGCCCAACCCCCTATTCGCGCAGCGGCGATGGTCGCGCGTGGCTTGGTCCGGTGATGCGCGAATATCTGATCAGCGAGGCGATGCATGCAATGGGCGTGCCAACAACGCGTGCATTGGCTGCGGTCACGACGGGTGAGGATGTTTACCGCGAAGAACGGCTGCCCGGTGCCGTCATCGCCCGCGTCGCCCAAAGCCATATCCGTGTCGGCACGTTCCAGTTCTTTGCCAGCCGTGGCGACACGATGGCGTTGCACGCACTGACCGATCATGTGATCGCGCGGCACTATCCACAGGCGAATGGCCCAGCAGAACTGCTTGATCTGGTGATCGCGCGCTATGCGAAACTGATCGCCAAGTGGATGGGGCTGGGTTTTATCCACGGTGTGATGAACACCGACAACGTGTCAATTGCCGGTGAAACCATCGACTATGGCCCTTGCGCTTTCATTGACGGCTTCCACCCTGACAGCGTCTTCAGCGCCATCGACCAATACGGGCGCTACGCCTATTCCAACCAGCCCGGCATTGGGGCGTGGAACATGGCGCAGTTCGCCACCGCATTGATCCCGCTGATGCCCGATCGTGAGGCCGCGATTGAGGAGTTCACGGCAGCCGTGCACCGAATGCCCGCGCTCTACGAGGCGGAATGGCTGAAGGTTTTTGGCGCAAAGCTGGGCATCGCAAACCCGGTCGAAGATGACCGTGCGCTTATCACCGATCTGTTGGATCTGATGACCAAAGATGGGGCGGATTTTACGAACACCTTCACCAGCTTGTCACGTGACCAATTCATCAACCGCGACGCGTTTGATGTTTGGGCCGACCGTTGGCATCTGCGAAGGCCAGAGGATGCAGAAAACCTCATGGCGCAGGCGAACCCGCAGATTATCCCGCGCAATCACCGTGTTGAGGAGGTGATCGTTGCAGGACGCAATGGCGATTTTGCGCCTTTCCATGCGCTTTTGGCGGCTGTCACATCGCCTTATGCACCGCTGACAGATGAAACGACACACTTCGCGCGTGCGCCCAGCAAAGATGAACAGGTTACGCGAACATTTTGCGGGACTTAAGCGGACGATTGATCAACAAGATACCCAATGCGACCAAGACAAGCGCGGCGATCAAGCTTGGCCCGATGTCCTCGCCCAGCAAAAGCCAGCCCAGGCCAACCGCCAGCACAGGTGACAGGAAACTGAACGACGCGACACCAGAGGCGGGATAGATCGACAACAGCCAAAGCCAGAAGATAAAACCGGCACTGACCACGACCACGATCTGAAAGACCAACCCGGCAATATGGATGGGTTCAAGGTCGCGGATAAATGGCCCAAAGAACAGCGCTGCAATCAGCAAGATCGGCGCAGACACCCCCACCTGCCACATCAACTGTATCTCGGGACGGACCCGCGACAGTGACGAAGCCTTGGCCAAAAGTGCAGTCAACGCCCAACCCACAGCGGCACCAACAGCCGCCAGATCGCCCCAGAAACTCCCTGCCCCGTCGTCCCGAGACAGGATCGCGAGCGCCACACCAGCCAGCGCAAGCCCCAGACCCAGCGCCTTTATCGGTGTCACCCGGTCATCAGGAATCACAAAATGCGCCATGATCGCGAGCCATACGGGCATTGAGTAAAAGATCACGCTCGCACGGCTCACAGCTGTCAGATCAAGAGCTACGAACAGGCACAGAAACTCGAACGCGAAAATGCCGCCCATCGTGAAACCCGCAAGGCGCGTTCCCTTCTCAAACCGCAAAGGAATGCCGCGCCAGCGCAGCCAAAGCCAGATACACAGCACCGCCCCGGCCGACCGGAGACCTGCAAAAAAGACCGGTTGTAACCCACCATTGGTGACTTTGATCACGACCTGATTAAACGCCAACAAAAGTGCAAAGCTGGTTAGTGCCACCGCCCCGAACAGATCAATTTGTGATTTCTTTTCCATCCGCGCAGATCATGCGCGCAAGGTCAGAGTGTCAAGCCAAACCCCTGACTTTCTTCGTCTCTTCAAACTTCCGCCGGAGGCATCACCCCCCTCAACACAGACAGGCGCTAGTTGCCAATCATCCACTCGCCTTCAGGCCAGAACGCATGGAAGGCAAAGGCAAACATGACGTCATGCGGCAGATCGTTGCCCGCCGCGTCACGCACCCGCACGTTGCCAACCTCTTTTCCCGCGCCAATACTTGCTGTGTCCAAAGCCGAGGCCTGCCCTTGCGTCCAGCTGAACATGACCCCCGCTTCAGTCAGTTCACCCTCCTCAGCCAATCGCGTCAGCGGCCAGGCCTGATCGCCCACGCGCACCACACGGGCGAGTGCTGGAATGTCATGAGGTGGCATTTCACCTGAATAAAGAAACGGACGGTTGGAACTGTCATAGCGCACATAGGGATTGGCCCCATAGTTGCGGTTGAACGCTGGCTGCGTCATCACCAGCCCATCGGGATTGCGGGTCGAAAACGCCTCCCAGCTTTCCATCCAGCTTGGCAGGCTGACCAATTCGGTCCCGGTCAGATCACCCACGATTGCCTCGCCAATGGCCTGCTGCCACCAGCTTTCGGTTTCGCGGTCGTACATGATCATGTCAGAGTTGCGCAGCTTGCCCGAGACACCAAAGCTCAGCGTGCCTTGCGCGACCCGGCGATCAAAGGTGATGCCTGAATTGCACAACGGGCAGAAGGTGACGGCGACAGGAATACCCCCGACCTCGTCATTCACGATCTCATGCCATGTCAGATATCGGATTGGATAGGCACGTGGGACCTCCCCTTCGATTTCTAGCGTGATGACAGGTTCGCGCGGCTCCAGGTTGGGTTTGTCCGCGACAGCCACAAAGGAAGGATCATCAATCGCAGGGATCCCGTCTTTGGGCGGGCCGCCGGACATGATTTCCACCCAGTTGTCGATGCTGGTGTTTTCAAAGTCCGTGTTCGGCCACTCGAACGACCAGAACTCTGGGCTGGCCACTGACATGCTGGCCGCCGTGCAAAATGCAGCGATTGTGGGGATCAGGCGCATTGGTCACTCCTTACAATTTGGTGCAGGGTGTCCGATTGCGTGCCGTGCGCCTAGCCCCCTCGCGGATATGTGAGGGGGCCGGACTGTTTCGTTAGTCGGTGACGCGGACCGCTGCCATCATGTCAGGCTTGCCGATCACGGCGCCATTGGCACCGGTCCCGCGTTTGATCTGATCGACCAGTTCCATGCCTTCGGTCACCTCACCGACGACGGTGTACTGCCCATTCAGGAAATACCCCGGTTCGAACATGATAAAGAACTGGCTGTTGGCTGAATTCGGGTTCTGTGCACGCGCCATACCGATAACACCGCGTTCAAACGGGATGTCGGAAAACTCAGCCGGGATATCGTCAAACGCGGACCCACCGGTGCCCGCGCGCGACAGATCACCGCCCATCACGCCGTTTTGGACGTCGCCGGTTTGCGCCATGAAGCCATCAATCACCCGGTGAAAGACCACACCGTTATAGCTTCCCGCTTCTGCAATCGCCGTGATTTGCGCAACGTGTAGCGGTGCTGTCTCTTCAAACAGATCAATGACGATTGTACCGTTGGCTTCGCCTTCGATGTCGATCTCAAGACCGGCACCCAAAGCAGGCGCTGCCAGCACGGCCAAAACTGCGGCCAGCTTATACATCGGCAGCCACTTTCACGCTGATCATGCGATCAGGGTTCATTGGTGGTTCGCCCCGCATGATGGCATCGACGTGCTCCATGCCGGACATGACCTGCCCATAGACGGTATACTGGCCGTTCAGGAAATCATTGTCTTTGAAGTTGATGAAAAACTGGCTGTTGGCCGAGTTCGGGTTCTGCGAACGTGCCGCCCCAATAGACCCACGCGCATGTGGAATTTTTGAGAATTCAGCTGGCAGGTCGGGCAGATCTGACCCACCCGTGCCCGCGCGCCCGATGTTGAAGTTGTCTTCCATATTGCCGTTGGCCACATCGCCCGTCTGGGCCATGAACCCGTCAATCACCCGGTGAAAGCAGACGTTGTCGTACTTGCCCGCGCGTGCGAGCTCTTTCATACGTGCCACATGTGCAGGTGCCACGTCTGGCAACAACTGAATAACAACGTCGCCGTCTTTCAGCGTCATGATGATTGTGTTCTCGGGGTCTGTGATATCGGCCATTGGGCACTCCTTGATTTCGCGTTTGTCCCTCACATATGGCCCAATTGCACGATTGCCAAGCCGGTCCGGTTGACGCGGGCGCGCGATTGCCGCAACACCAGTCTGAAATCAGATACCGACAGGAGCACGAAAATGGCTTGGAAAACACTTGATGATATGGATTTCGCAGGCAAGCGCGCGCTGGTCCGCGTGGATATCAATGTGCCTGTCGAAGATGGTGTGGTCACAGACACAACCCGGATTGAGCGGATCATACCTACGGTAGACGACATTCAGGAAAAAGGCGGCAAGGTCATCCTGATGGCCCACTTTGGCCGTCCGAAAGGGCAAGTTGTGCCCGAGATGTCGTTGGAACACATCGCCCCTGCCGTCGCTGATGTGCTGGGCCTGCCAGTCACTTGGGTCAATTCCGACTACGGTGATGCCGTAGCCGAGATGGAAGGCGACGAGGTCTTGTTGCTGGAAAACCTGCGCTTCAATCCCGGCGAGGAAAAGAACGACGCAGGCTTCGCCAAACGTCTTGCGACGCTTGGCGATATCTATGTGAATGATGCCTTTTCCGCCGCGCATCGTGCCCATGCCAGCACCGAAGCGATTGCCCGCTTGCTGCCCGCCTGTGCGGGCCGTTTGATGGCCGAAGAACTGGGTGCTTTGGAAAAAGCGCTTGGCACGCCCGAACGCCCTGTCGTTGCGGTTGTGGGTGGGGCGAAGGTTTCGACCAAGCTGGACCTGCTCGGTAACTTGGTCGGCAAAGTCGATCATTTGGTGATCGGTGGCGGCATGGCGAATACGTTTCTGGCCGCCCAAGGTATCGACGTGGGCAAATCACTGTGCGAGCATGATCTGGCCGAAACAGCCCGCGAAATTCTTGGCAAGGCCGAGACCGCAGGTTGCGAAATCATCCTGCCGCGCGACATTGTCGTTGCGCGCGAATTCAAAGCAGGTGCCGAAAGCGAAACGCTTGCCCCTGACGCCTGCCCTGCTGATGCGATGATCCTTGATGCGGGACCTGCGACCGTCGCCTACATCAACGAGACTCTGGAAGGTGCCAAGACACTGGTCTGGAATGGCCCACTTGGTGCCTTCGAGATTGAACCTTTTGATGCGGCGACAAATGCAGCGGCTGCAAAGGCTGCCGAACTGTCCAAAGCGGGCAAGCTGATCTCGGTCGCGGGCGGCGGTGATACGGTTGCCGCCCTGAACCAAGCCGGTGCGGCAGATGATTTCACCTATATCTCGACCGCTGGTGGTGCCTTTCTGGAGTGGATGGAAGGCAAGGAATTGCCCGGCGTCGCAGCACTCGGCTAATCAACAATGCTTTCAAGCAATAGACGCATAAGCAGCGTCATTTTTCAAATCTCTTGTAAATTGAACACTGTTCATATTCAAAGGAGTGAACCATGGCCCATATTTCGAAGCTGACTGCAACCACCGCACTCGCCCTTATCATCGACGCACGGTTTGGCGCACGCGGCGTGGCGGTGGCGCAGGCCTGGAACGCCGTTGCCGCCGAAATGCAGCAGCGCGCAATCACCGACTGGATCAACGCCGATCTACCCGGTCGTTACCTGACGCAGAACTAAACACGCACTGTTTGCGATAACATCGCGCCCGGTTGCGCTAACACATTTGCAACCGGGCCAATCGCCCCCTATCGCTGCTTTAAGATGTAGTGACGCCAAAAGGGGCCAGTGATGAAAACCACCAGAACCGTTCAGAAGATCCTAGCCAATTACGAAGGTGAAACACCCGGTGTGAAGGCCAAACTGGCCAGCATCCTGATGAACGGGAAATTGGGCGGCACCGGCAAGATGATCATCCTGCCCGTCGATCAGGGGTTTGAACATGGACCGGCCCGGTCGTTTGCGCCCAATGCCCCCGGCTATGACCCGCACTACCATTACCAACTGGCGATTGATGCCGGGCTAAATGCCTATGCTGCGCCTTTGGGTATGCTCGAAGCTGGCGCGGATACCTTTGCAGGGCAAATCCCGACAATCCTGAAAGTGAATTCGGCCAATTCACTGATCCCGAATGAGGCCCCAAAGACGCAGGCGATCACCGCATCCGTTGATGACGCGCTGCGCCTTGGCTGTTCCGCGATTGGCTTTACGGTCTATCCCGGTTCTTCTGCCGCACTGAATATGTTTGGTGATATCGCCGAGATGCGAAAAGAGGCTGCGGCCAAAGGCATTGCAACGGTCATCTGGTCCTATCCCCGCGGCGAGGCTTTGGACAAGGACGGCGAAACAGCCATTGATATCGGCGCTTATGCCGCGCAGATCGCGGCGTTGCTGGGCGCGCATATCATCAAGATCAAGCTGAGCACGGACCACCTGAGCCTGCCAGAGGCCAAGAAGGTCTATGAGTCTCAAGAGATCGACATCGCCACCCAAGCGGCCCGCGTGCGTCACTGCGTACAAAGCGCCTTTGACGGACGCCGTTTGATGGTGTTCTCGGGCGGTGCTGCGAAAGGTGCGGATGCGGTGTATGACGACGCCCGCGCCATTCGTGACGGCGGCGGCAATGGGTCGATCATCGGACGGAACTCGTTCCAGCGGGAACGCGGTGATGCGCTGGCGATGTTGGGGAAACTGGTGGAGATTTATCGCGGGAAGGCCTAGAGCCGCTTGCCTGCTTTGCGGGACAAAGCGACGTTTGAGACTGCCTGCCTCCGCGCAATTGACAGGATAGGGCCAATCACACTTGATCTGAGGCTGAATGGCAGACCGCCTCAATGTTATATCCGTCTGGATCAAGCAGAAACGCTGCATAATAATTTGAATGATATTGGGAGCGAATGCGCGGAGCACCGTTATCCGTTCCGCCCGCTGCAACGCCTGCTGCAAAGAAGGCATCGACAGCCATTCGCGAAGCTGCGCTAAACGCGAAATGAGGGCGCGGAACCATCGGTTTTCCCATGGAAAGCCAAATATCACCCGCTGGATCGGCACTTTTTCCGTACCCATCCTTAACGGCAAGGCTAACAGAACTAGAGCTGTCATTTACAAGGACATAGCCGAGAGCCGCCAAAGTCTTCGAATAAAATTCCTTACTTTTCGCCAGGCCACTAACCGTAATTCCCATGTGATCAATCAAAATATTCCCCTCACAGTCCGCCAAAATGCGGTAGTCTTGGTAGCGTACGCCGTGAGCTAAAAAATTGGGAGAGATAGTGCGAATACGAGTTAAACTTGTAGCTCCTTCCCAGTCGGTTTGGGCTCAAAGCTGACATTCTCACAGGGTATTCTAGTCCGATCCAACATAAACTGACCTTTCGCATTTAGGGGATTCCCTTTCCGAATCAGATGTGCGATTCTGACTGAAGTCGCCCGTCAGAGGTGGCACTTGAGGCAGATCAATGATCCGACGCAGCCGTCCACAGCTTGGCGCTCTTTTCTACTTCCTTGGCATGATCATGCTGGGGCTTTATTTCACGTTCGCTGCCGTGCAGGGCGACTATGGCCTGTTCAAACGGATCGAAGTGAAGGCCGAAGGTGACGCCCTGGCTGTTGAGCTTGCCGCCTTGCAGGAAGAGGTAGCGCAGATGGAAAACCTGACATCGCGCCTGTCTGATAACTTCCTTGATCTGGACCTGCTGGATCAACAAGCGCGCGATGTGCTGGGCATGATCCGTGCGGACGAAATCGTTATTCGCTAAACGCAACGCGGCTATTCCGGCAGCACTTGACGGTAGGTCACTTTCACACTCGCATTTTTTCTGCACATGGTCTAAAAGATAGTTTAATACTAAACTACTTAAGAACACGCTGGAGGATAGCACATGCCGCCCAAGAAGGCCGCCGCGAAACCCAACGTCTCAGCCGAGGAACTGCTGGGACATTACCGTGAAATGCTGCTGATCCGGCGATTTGAAGAGAAAGCAGGCCAGCTTTACGGCATGGGCCTGATCGGCGGCTTCTGCCACCTTTATATCGGACAGGAAGCGGTTGTTGTGGGCCTTGAGGCCGCAGCCGAAGAAGGCGACAAGCGCGTCACATCCTACCGCGACCACGGTCATATGCTGGCCTGTGGCATGGACCCCAAGGGGATTATGGCCGAACTGACGGGCCGCGAAGGTGGTTTTTCGAAGGGTAAAGGCGGCTCCATGCATATGTTCTCGAAAGAGAAGCATTTCTATGGGGGCCACGGGATTGTGGCCGCTCAAGTGCCATTGGGTGCGGGTCTTGCTTTTGCCGACAAGTACAAAGGCAATGACCGCGTGACTTTCACCTACTTCGGTGATGGTGCTGCGAACCAAGGTCAGGTTTACGAGACGTACAACATGGCTGAGCTTTGGGACTTGCCCGTCGTTTTTGTTATTGAGAACAACCAATATGCGATGGGGACATCGGTTCAGCGTTCCACGAAATCACCTTCCCTGTGGGAGCGCGGTGCGGCTTACGGCATTCCGGGTGAAGAAGTAGATGGTATGTCCGTTCTAGCGGTCAAGGAAGCTGGCGAGCGTGCGGTTGCGCACTGCCGTGCAGGCAAAGGGCCCTACATTCTGGAAGTGAAAACATATCGTTACCGTGGCCACTCCATGTCGGACCCGGCCAAGTATCGCACCCGCGAAGAAGTGCAGAAAATGCGCGACGAGCGTGACCCGATTGAGCAGATCCGCGATATGCTGCTGACTGGCAAACATGCCACCGACGATGACCTCAAGGCCATCGACAAGGAAATCAAAGCCATTGTGAACGAAGCCGCCGAGTTTTCGAAAGAAAGCCCAGAGCCAGCTTTGGACGAGCTTTGGACAGATATTTACGCAGAAGTGGAGGCGTAAGACATGGCCGTTGAAATTCTTATGCCCGCCCTTTCTCCCACAATGGAAGAAGGCACATTGGCCAAATGGCTTGTCAAAGAGGGCGACACCGTATCGTCCGGCGACATCATGGCCGAGATTGAAACCGATAAAGCCACGATGGAGTTTGAAGCCGTCGATGAAGGCATCGTTGGCAAGATTGTCATCGCCGAAGGCACCGAAGGTGTGAAGGTCAACGAGGTCATCGCGATCCTTGTTGAAGAAGGTGAAGATGTACCTGCCGCCGGTGCCGCACCTGCTGCTGCACCCGCAGCCGCTGCGCAAGAGGCACCCGCCACAGCCCCTGCTGCTGCGGCCCCTGCCGCTCCCGTTGCAGATGCGACCCCGGATTGGGACGCAGATGTTGAGGTCAAGCAAACGACAGTGCGTGAAGCCCTGCGCGATGCGATGGCCGAAGAGATGCGCCGCGATGAGGATGTTTTCCTTATGGGTGAGGAAGTGGCTGAGTACCAAGGTGCTTACAAGATTTCCCAAGGTCTGTTGGATGAGTTTGGCGCAAAGCGCGTCATCGACACACCAATTACCGAGCATGGTTTTGCTGGCATCGGTGTGGGTGCGGCCTTTGGCGGTCTCAAGCCAATCGTTGAATTCATGACATTCAACTTCGCCATGCAAGCCATTGATCATATTATCAACTCTGCAGCCAAGACCCTTTATATGTCTGGTGGTCAGATGGGCGCACCCATGGTGTTTCGTGGTCCAAACGGTGCCGCGGCGCGCGTCGGCGCACAGCACAGCCAGGACTATGCCGCCTGGTACATGCAGATTCCCGGTCTGAAGGTCGTGATGCCCTACTCCGCTGCTGACGCCAAGGGCCTGATGAAAACCGCGATCCGCGACCCCAACCCGGTGATCTTCCTTGAGAATGAGATCCTTTACGGCAAGTCTTTCGATGTGCCGGTGATGGATGATTTCACCATTCCTTTTGGGAAAGCAAAGATCGAGCGTTCCGGCGATGATGTGACCATCGTTAGCTTTGGGATCGGGATGACTTATGCGTTGGCTGCTGCTGAAAAGCTGGCGGAAGAAGGCATCAATGCCGAAGTGATCAACCTGCGCACGCTCCGTCCCATGGATACGGCGACGATCCTTGCCTCTGTCCGCAAAACCAACCGCTGCGTGACCGTTGAGGAAGGCTGGCCGCAAGGCAGCGTCGGTGGCTATATCAGCGGTGTGATCATGCAAGAGGCATTTGATTATCTGGATGCCCCGGTCATCACCTGCACAGGCAAGGATGTTCCGATGCCATACGCCGCCAACCTTGAAAAACACGCTTTGCTGACCGCCGACGAAGTCGTCGAGGCCTGCAAAAAAGTAACCTACCGCTGAGGTGTAAGATGTTTGGCAAGAAAAAGAAAATTGAGCTGGAGAACCCGCTAATGGTTGCGTTTTTCGAGGAAGACGGCTCACTGAACGTCCGGATTGATGCAAATCAACTCCAGAACCCTGGTTGGGCGGGAATTATATTAGCCGATTTTGAACAGCATTTTGCGAACGCATTGGTGCATGTTGGCAAGGCCTCATCCGTGGATGGCGCGCTGGCAGAGATTCGAGCAATGTACCAAGCCGAAATAGATAATCCTACAGATACGCCAACTGGCAAAATGGAAAGTTGAAAGGTCAATAAGATGCCCACAGAAATCCTGATGCCTGCCCTGTCCCCCACGATGGAGGAAGGCACGCTAGCCAAATGGCACGTCAAAGAGGGTGATACTGTCTCCTCTGGTGATATCATGGCTGAGATCGAGACCGACAAAGCCACGATGGAGTTTGAAGCCGTCGATGAAGGCGTGATGGGCAAGATCGTCGTGCCTGAAGGCACCGAAGGCGTGAAGGTCAACGATGTGATCGCCGTGTTGCTGGAAGATGGCGAAAGCGCTGACGATATCGGTGATATCTCTGCCGGTTCATCCGCCGCTGCCGCGCCGTCTTCACCTGACCCTGCGCAGAGTGCCGCGCCAGCGGCCGAGAAGCCCGCGCCGACAGCCCCTATAAAGGATGGCACGCGCATCTTTGCCACGCCACTCGCACGTCGGATTGCCGCTGATAAGGGATTGGACCTGACAGCAATCTCAGGCTCTGGTCCCCACGGTCGCATCGTCAAAGCTGATGTTGAGAACGCAACTGCCGCGCCCAAAGCCGCAGCCCCTGCGCCAAAAGCAGCAGCGTCCACCGCGACAATGGCCGCTGGTCCGGACACGGATGTTGTGCTCAAGACCTACGCCGATCGTCCATTCGAAGAGGTCAAACTGGACGGAATGCGCAAGACGATTGCAGCGCGTCTGACAGAGGCCAAGCAATCCGTGCCGCACTTCTACCTGCGCCGCGACATCCAGTTGGATGCACTGCTCAAGTTCCGCAGCCAGTTGAACAAGCAGCTTGAACCGCGCGGTGTGAAACTGTCGGTCAATGACTTCATCATCAAGGCCTGTGCCCTTGCCCTGCAGCAAGTGCCGGAAGCCAATGCCGTCTGGGCCGGTGATCGCACGTTGCGGTTTGAAAAGTCCGATGTCGCCGTTGCCGTGGCGATTGAGGGCGGCTTGTTCACGCCAGTGCTGCGCGACGCTGAGATGAAATCACTCTCTGCGCTGTCATCCGAAATGAAGGATCTTGCCGGGCGTGCCCGCGAACGCAAACTCGCACCCCATGAATTCCAAGGCGGCAGCTTTGCAATTTCCAACCTCGGCATGTTCGGCATTGATAACTTCGATGCGATCATCAACCCACCACATGCCGCGATCCTTGCGGTAGGTGCTGGTGCGAAGAAACCAATTGTTGGCGCGGATGGAGAGCTGACAGTAGGCACGGTCATGTCGACCACGCTGTCGGTCGATCACCGGGTCATTGATGGCGCACTGGGTGCAAACCTGTTGAATGCAATCAAAGATAACCTTGAGAACCCGATGACGATGCTGGCGTAAAAACGGTTTCAGAAACGAAGGACGGCGGCGCATCACTGAGCCGCCGTTTTGCTATTTCGACGTCTTCAGTATCTGATCCATTGAGATCGAAGGCTGCGAACACCCTGCCTCACCGACAATCTTGGCTGGCACCCCCGCGACGGTCTTCATTGGTGGCACCTCTTCCAGAACCACAGACCCCGCAGCGATCCGGCTGCAATGCCCAACCTTGATGTTGCCCAGCACTTTTGCACCGGCACCGATCAACACGCCATCGCCGATCTTGGGGTGGCGATCATCGTCTTCTTTGCCAGTGCCGCCCAACGTGACCGAGTGCAGCATCGAGACATTATCGCCCACAACCGCAGTCTCGCCCACAACAATCGAGTGCGCATGGTCAATCATAATCCCCTGCCCTATACGCGCAGCGGGATGAATATCAACGCCAAACATCTCGCTTGTGCGCATCTGGATGAAATAGGCCAGATCACGACGATCATTGTTCAAAAGCCAATGAGCAAGACGGTAGGCCTGCACAGCTTGAAAACCTTTGAAGAAGATCAGTGGCTGCATGAACCGATGGCAAGCCGGGTCACGGTCAAAGATTGCCACAAGATCGGCGCGAGCCGCTGACACCAGTTCTGGCGCCGCGACATAGGCCTGATCCGCAATCTCGCGCAAAATCTGCTCTGACATCTCGGGCGATGCCAGTTTCATCGAAATCCGGTAGGCCAGCGCCCTTTCGAACGACCGGTGGTGCAATACGCCCGCATGGATCAAGCCCCCCATCAAAGGCTCATCCGCAATGGCTGTTTCAGCCTCTTCGCAGATGCGATGCCAGACCGGGTCAATTTCTGTCAGACTTGGTTGTGGATGTGCCATCACACGTACCTCGCTTGGTTAGGACCCTATCTTTAGATCAGATTGGGCCGCTAAGCCAAGAACAAACCTGTGATGGTTCATTTCACAGATCTTGATCACTGCGGTCCGCAAGAAGGCCTTCGATAACGACGCGCAATGCAGATAGGGTTTCGGGACCGATTTGCGCCGGTCGCCCCGCTTGGCGGTAACCTGCTGCCGCAGACATCAGCGTGCCGCACCCAAAGCTTCGGTGTCGCTTCCCAGTCTTCTTACGATAGCGATCAGCGATATCGGCCTTGCGCAGCAAGCCTACCATAATGCCCACCCGGTCACCCGGATCATGCGCCAGCAAGACCCGGGCGGCCATCTCGATATCCGCTAGTTGCACTGGGCGCATGGCTAAAGCTGCACGCCGACAAACGGCCCGGCGCCAAAACGATCAGAGAGTTGTGCGACCTCAAGCACGTAAGGTGTATTGCCAACATCAGCTGTCCGATCCGCGGCAGAATATGTCCAGTTGGTGCTGGTCAGATTCACCTCACGGCGTATCGCCGCTCCTTGCCTGATGCGCAGCACATAAGCCTCACTATCCTCGCCAAGTGGAATTTCACCATCCGCCCAAAGACCGCCATCAATGCGGCTTGACCTGATCCACGACACGCCGAGATCTCCGCCGATACTCTTGGTTCGCAAATGCACCACCGGATAAGGCCGCAACCCGTTGCCCTGAAAAGCGTGGGCTTCATAACGGTAACTTGGGTCGGTGATCGGCTGTTTGGCCGGGCCAAAACGGAAGTGTCGCTGGTTACCACGCGATGCTGTCGGTAGAACGATCTGCGTGGGCACCGTATTCATCAACACGACACGCGATCCGACAGGCCAAACATCAGGCATCATTCCCCCTGTCCCTGCCTGCCCACGCAAGAACCCCGTCAACGCATAACCACGTTCAGAAATCGGCAGTGCGTTCTGGAACTGCATGATTTCCCATTGGTCCACAGAACCGTCACCAATCGCGATGGTATTCGCGCCTGCGAGCAAAGCATCCTGGGTCGCTGAGCTGAGAGCACCGTTGACCAAGGCCACTTCAAGCGCCGCTTGCCTGTCCCAGACACCCACAGGTCCACGGGCTAAAGCTGTCTGCGTCATGCCAAGCGTCGCTGCCTCATTCAAGGTCTGGTGCAGGGCATAATCACTATCCTGAGGTGCTCCGTAGACCGCGATGCTGCCTGGCCACGGACGGCCAGAGACGGCAACATAGGGCGCATGCGGTAATTCATCGCCGGTCAACAAGGGCAAATCCATGAAGACCAATTCGGCAGGCACCGGTCCTACAAAAGGCTGCATCACCACGGCTTCTTCCGGCATAATCTGCTGGCGGTAAACCTCAGGCTCAATCCGGGTCGCTTCGATCAAGCGCAAGCCTGCGTCCTCAACCCGGTCCACCCGATAGGTTCCTTTGTGCCCCTTGGTGTCCAGTTCCACCACATCGCCTGCACCCACATCCAGATGCGACGGCGGCACGGCAAAGCTGGCTGTATCACGGCCAATCCGTGCCTCTTGCAGCCAACGCGCGATGATTCTTTCACCTTCGCCGCGGGTCAGGACCAAAGGTACCTCGCTCCGCGTGGTGGCGAAACTCACCTCATCAGGCAAGGCGATCTCGGCTGCGATCGCATCATAGTCACCATCCGCATGGACGTGGGCCAGTTGAACACGACCCGTTATCTCGGCTGCGGCAGCACGGGTCAGCGCGAGCGACTGATCACTTTCCGTATTTAAGGCAAGCGTGTCGTCGGTCAATTGGTGGTCGACGGCCCCTGTGCGTCCGCGAAACACCAGAACGCCATCACGTTCGACAGCGTCAAAACCATAGGCCAGCATCAAAGGCTGCAATGCCGCACGCCCAGTCCCTGCGTCGTTCACGGTGTAGCCACGCACGACGCCAAATAGAGCGGAAACATCATAATCCTGCACACCAGATCGCTCGCAAATCTCTGCAACCACCGATGCCAAAGACCGGTTCGTCGCCCGACCATTAAGCCAATGGCCCAGCGCATAGTCACTACCATCAGCCCAAAGGCTGCGATTGCCGGGCCAGAATGGATAGGGCCGCGCGTCCCACCCCCAAACGTGCATTCGATCGGTGGCAAGCATGCGCCCTGCGTATTGGGATGACATCGGGTTGTTCTGGCTTTCAACAAAGTGCTCAAAAACGGCCGTCAGATACTGCATTTGCATCATGTCATCACGATTGCCAGTCGACTGATCGGGCAGCACAGCATCGTCAGAGCGCGGATCAAGGATCCGCCCGGGCCGATTGGCCGCTTTATCAATGGCAGGACATCCAAGGGTCGTGAACCAAAGCGGCTTGCTTTCTGGCACCCAAGCCGTTGCTGTCACATCGCGAACCCCGCCAACGCGCTGGTGATGCGGATTGCGCCACCAATCGGCAAATGCCTTTTGCTGCCACAGCCAAGGCTCATCATGTGGATCGGTAATCGCTGTCCGCCGCTGCGCGGCCCGCGCCTCTGGCGTGGTATAGTACCAGTCAAAGCCTTCGCCACCCGCGACGTTTCCTTTCAGATAGGCCGCGCTGTAGATCGACCCGGCCTGCGCATCCAAGTGGTCATCAGTGTCGCGCCAGTCAGCCAGCGGCATGAAGTTGTCAATCGCCACAAAGTCGATGTCGGGATCCGCCCAAAGCGGATCAAGATGAAAGAACTTGTCCTGCGTGCCCGTCGGGGTGTGGCCGTGGTATTCGGTCCAATCCGCCGCATAGCTGATCTTGCAATCCGGTCCAAGGATCGTGCGTACGTCGCCCGCCAGGGCCCGCAGCGCATCGACAAAAGGAAAGCTGTTACCAGGCCCGCGCACCTGCGTCAGCCCGACCATTTGCGATCCAAGGCAAAAGGCCGAGACCCCCCCGGCTGCCGCACAAACATTGGCATAGTGCAGAATAAAGCGGCGATAGCCCCAATCTGTCGGTCCGTTGTAGCTCACAACGCTGCCAGAAATCGAAAAATCCGCAATCGCTGCGGACCCCAAAAACGCGGCAACCTCTGCAGCGGCTACAGATGTGCCGTCTGGCGTGCCATCAACCCCCGGCGCACGCGACGTCGTAACCCTGCCGCGCCACGGCAGGATGGGCTGACCCTGCACGTCGATCCATGGATCAGGCAACGCATTGCCCTCGATCTGTTCCATCAACATCAGCGGGTAGAATACAGTCTCAAGCCCTCGCGCATGCAAATCTGTAATCGCCTCGATCACAGCGGCATCAGCGGGCGTACCGTCATAGGCGGGCGCATCATCAATCTGCGCCACGGTGTCCGCAACGCTGCGTAGCACGCTTGAGACACGCCACGGCATCGCGGGGGCATCGGCACCCCCTTGGGTGACTTTGGGCATGACAGTGCAGTCGCCGCAGCGCAGATCATCACCAAACCATGCCACCGGCAAAACAACGGACCCACAGGCAGGCAAATCACCCTGCATCGCATCCATGGACGCGGTGAAATCACTGCCGCCCACGGGCGAGTTCGTATTGACAGCCGAACGGCTGCCAAATCCCTTAGACTGGTACACCTGCGACGTGGCCAAAGCATACTCACCGGTCCCGGTCATCAGCGCCGTTCCGGTAATCCTCTGCGCCAGCTCCATGCCCACATCAGGTGCCGCGCGCATCACCTCAAATGTCAATTGCGGGATACGATTGCCAAACTGGCCCAAGGCCAAGTCTTCTAATACAACATAAGCAGTTCCGCGATAGGCAGGCGTATTCTCTGCCCCCTCAAGCACCGCAATCTTTGGATCGGGGAGTTGGTCTGCCGTTCCAGCATAAACACGCATATTCAGGTTTTCAGGCGAGATCTCCTCGCCATCGGCCCAAACCCGTCCAACACGACTGATTACGCCTTCGCAAAGGGCAACGGCAAGGCTGACCGAATAGGAGTAAGTCGTCGTGGTCGGCTGCGCAGACGAACTGCCCTTGCCCCCGCCTGATGTTGCGCTGTTTTCCTGAAACTGCGACGCCCAGATCACCTGCCCGGCCACACGCATCCGGCCATAGACTTGCTGGATGTCGGCGCCCTCATTCGCGCCGGTGACCCGAAAGCGATCAATGCGCCCAGTTTCAACCGGTTCACTGCCGGACCCCATCAGTTGCTGATCAATGCGGCGCCCGATAGCGGCACCAGCCGCACGGCCAATCGTAGCCATCGACAGCCCCAGGATCGAGCCACCAATCGACCCACCAAACGCCATTCCAGCCGCAGAAAGTGCAATTGTCGCCATCAGAAACTATCCTTTTTGAAAAGCAAAACGTGCCGTAATACGCCTGCGCCAAGGGGCAGACAGCGGGCTTTGCACCACACCGTGACCGGAATAGGCGTGAATGAAACTCGGGGTGGCATCAGCAGAGGCCAAAATACCCACATGCTTGGCCACGGCACCTTTGCGCATACGGAACAAAAGCACCTGCCCCGCAACCAGCGGAGCATCCCCGACAGGGTGCAAATGTCGCAATGCGGCATCCATTAACAGCTCCTGCCCCTGCGGCTCTGACCAATCAGCGGTATAGGCCGGGATCTGCTCGGGTTCTGCGCCGTGAACCTCGCGCCAGACACCCCGCAGCAAACCAAGACAGTCGCATCCCACACCCTTGACCGAGGCCTGATGCAAATACGGCGTGCCAATCCAACCGCGGGCAAGTGCAACGACATCCGCGCTCATCGGCTCCGGCTCCCGCCGCTACTGGGCTTGTCCGAGCGTGGTACACTCACCAGCCAGTCATCGCCAGGAATGTCGGGAAACCCCTGAAAGTTGAGAAAGTTGTCAAACTTCTCGCGGCAGGTTTCGGCACGCTTGTCGCAACCTGCTGTTAATCGCAGACGATCACCAACAGCAATTGGCGCTGAAATCGGCACCCAAAGCGTCACCTGACGGTCATCTGTGCCGCCGACATCCGCCTTGATAAGTCCGCTAAGACCGACAGCATCTCCGCTCAAAACCTCAAGCTGTCCACCCTCAAACCAACCGGCATTAAAACTGTCGCTGCCCGTCACAGCAAAGCGCTGACCGTCGGTCGGTGCCGTCACATTATACTCGAACACATAAGATGGGTGATCCGTCACAAAGCGACAGCGCTGGTCACCCAGTATCGCATTGCATTTCTTCAGGTATGAACGCCCCTGCGGTTGGTTCAGCGCTTCCGTTAAGCCAAGCAATTCTGCCTGAAACCCACCTGCCGCACGCGTAATCTCACCCAATGTCCCGCGAAAGCGCAACTGCCGGATCGCCACGTCATCCCAACACACCAGCCAGGTCAGCACCGTTGCGCCATCATAGCGCCCCGCCAGGATATCCGGTTCCGTGATGGCATCGGCGCTTAGCACACCAACAGCTTCGGTATTATCAACAGACAATCCGGTGGCACTTGCCACCGCACGGGCGCTCAGCCCGGTTTCGGGCGTAAATGTGATCCCGTCAAAGACCAGCGGGCGGTCATGGTCGGTAAATCCCAACACTCTCCCGTCCCGCCGTCTGACAGACCAGCAATGACAGACATGTGTGGTTCCGGTTCCCAGGTGATCCAACAAAGCAGACTGGGTCATAGCCGGATCTCCACGACTGGCACATTGGGCACTTCGCCGGCCTGAAAGCTCGAAACCGAGGTCATGATCACATCAGTGTCAAAGCGCACGGGCACGTCAAATTCAAACCCTGCACGCACCTCAGCACCTGCGTCGGGTGGGTTCGTGAAGGTCAGCAGGCCACTGTCGTAATCCACCGCGTAATCAACGCCTTGCTGAAAGGCATCACCGCCCACCTCAACACGGACAGAGCCCGGCACAGGCTTGGCAATCGGGCGGGTATAGGCAGCATTGCCTGACCGATAGGTCTTGCAAAGCTGAAACACCGAAGTCACCTCATCACCGACGGCAACCAACTGATCGGACGCGTCAACCGCACAGGATGGGCGGCATGATTGATAGTCGCTCCAATCCTTCCAACGAAAGCCGATTAACTGGCCCTGACAGGCCTCAAAGAAAGCAATCAGCGTTTCAACATCGTCCAAGGACCGCAGCCCCATCCCCGCGTCATAGCGACGGCGAGCATGCGCCCATGGCGTGTTGCGCTCTTCAAAGCCATTCGCCAGCGTCACAATCTCGGTCCGGCGTTCCGGCCCACCCAGCGCGCCAAAGCTTAAGGACGCGGGGAATCTCACATCATGGAAAGTCATATCGGCTCCTACCTATGGCGTTCGCTACGGCCCAAGACACGGGACATCTGTGCGGCGATCTGGCCGCGACTGCGCTGGAACCCCTGCACATCCGGGGTGGTGATATTCATGTTCACTGTGACTGCCCCGCCGCCCGCGCCACGCACGCCCAAGCGGCCGTCAGGACCACGGGCAAGCGGCATAATCGCCTCTGGGCCTGCTTCACCCATAAGACCAGTGCCGCCGCGCATCGGAAAACTTGTGGGGCTGCTGACAACACCGCCCTTGGCAAATGGCATAACCCTGCCTTGGGTAAACGCCCCGCCATCAGCAAAGGGCATTAGGCCTGATATCGCTGAATTCAATCCACCTGCCAGCAACCCGCCAAGATGGTTCGTCACCGGGTTCACCGCCGCCGCATAGGCCGTGTCAGCCATCTTCGCAGCTAAGCCACCCAACACATCTGTCAGGCTTTGACCATCCAAGACCAGCCCATCGAAAGCCGATCGCAACCCTTGGCTAAACCCGCGTTGCAGATTGCCAAGGTCACGCGTCGTATCACCCAAAGATCCCTGGACAGAGCGTAACTGATCCTCAAATGCAGCCGTCATTGCCGCGGTATCAGCAAGCGTGTCTCCCAACCCACCTACATCGCTTTCAAGCGCATCAATCTTGTCGATGTCATCCATCATCTTCATCCTTCACGTCATCAGGAAAATCGCGCAGCAGAGCATCAAACTGCGAGCGGCGCATCGGGGCCTGCGCACCGGTCGCACCCGATATGATCTGCAACTCTGCCGGGGTCAGCGCCCAGAAATCACGGGGGGTGAGGCGCAACTGGTGCAACCCCTTCTGCATCAAACCTGCCCAGTCCATCGGCTATTCCGGCACCGCAAACGCACGCGCCAGCATCAACGCGGCAGCCTGCGCCGCACCGACCGGACCACCCGCAATCTCAGCCGTCATCAGATCTGCTGCGGTGCCCGTCCATCCGCCACCACGCAAACCCGCAACAACAACAGCCATCACATCAGCACCCGAAAAAGCCGCTCCCTCAAACCGGCGAATAAGATCAACCAATGACCCCTCACCAAGGGCCGCTTCCAATTCAGCAAGGGCACCCAGCGTCAGCTTGCAATCATGGGACACCCCATCAATCACAATCGCCACTTCACCAGTCCAAGGGTTCGCCATCAGATCAACGCCACAAAGGTCAGCGCACCAGCGGAAGCCAGCGACAACTCATAAGTCGCCTCCCCATTATGCGATCCCGCGTACTCGACAGACGTGATCTGAAATGGCCCTTGCAGCGTGCCAAACCCTGGGACAATCACCTGAAAATCAGGCGTTTCCCCATCAAAGAAAATCTGGCGCGCACGTTCATCCGTCGCCTCGTCCTTGAAGACGCCAGAGCCCGAGATCGCGGCGGTCTTCACACCAGCCCCACCCAGCAACTCGCGCCAACCTCCTGTGCTTTCCAGACTGGTCACATCCACCGTTTCAGCGTTCAAACTGATCCGTGTTGCGCGCAGCCCGGCAGCCGTTTCAAACATACCGCCGCCGGTCATATCAATTTTGACCAACAGGTCCTTACCATTTTGTGCAGCCATCTGGCGTACTCCTCAAGAATTGGATTGGTTACGTGTCATCCGCCACGCGGGCACGAAAAATCAGGTTGATCTGGCGGACAGCACCACTGCCCACGCGGGCGGCCTTGGCCTTCAGAAAATGCAAGGAAACCAGCGATCCACGATCCAGCGCCAATGGCGCATCAATCAGCGCATCACTCACCGCAGCAGCAGCCGCCTTGGCAGTGGCAAAGCCTGCACTTTGGGTCACGACAGTGACCGTAAACTGATGCCAGGCCCCGGCTCCGGTCTTGTCGGACGCGTCCCGCACATCCTCGGCCCCCAGCACCACATAAAGCGGCGGCAAAGCCCCCGTGGGCAATGCATCGTAGATGTGCACACCCACCAAAGCATCCAAGGCACTATCCGCGCGCAACCGCTGAAACACGGCCCGTTGCAAGGCCGCCGCAACACCATAACTCATGGGGCCACCTCCTCTTGCGCATGGCAAGTCAGATAGGCGGCCTGCACGCCAGCTTCGGCCACAGCGTAAATCTCAAACACCCGCGCCCCATCGCGAAAGCGTTGGCCTGCCACGGGGCGCGAAGGCGCACCGTAAGGGGCCGCACGGACGGTAATCCGGTAAGGCACACGGGAAAAAGTCGCCGCTGTCTCGGCCTTCTCACGTCCAGACCCGGCCTTCACCTCGGCCCACACCACGCCCAAAGGCTCCCAATCGCGGGTATAGCCACCGGCACCGTCAGCGACCTTCAACGGGGCCTCCAGCACGAGCGAGCGATTCAATTGCGGCGCGGTCATACGCGGCCACCCATGAACAAACGAACGGTGCGATAGCTTTCAATCAAAGCCAGCACGCCAATCGGCATCGCAGGGGTGCTACGGGATACATCATGGCGATACTCATAAAAGTGAGCGCCCAGCAGCATGACCGCCTGTGCCAGATCGCTCGGCAAATCAGTCCACTCGGGACCAAAACCCGCCAACATACCAATACGTACTGATCCACCTGTCGCAAGCGCTGGCAAACACGTACCAGCCGGCTGCAAACTCGGACGCTGCATATCAGGCTCCAGATACCAGCTACCCGCATCCACAACCGTCTCTTGCCCCTGCATATCCAACAGCGTCACATCACTGATGGCATTCACCGGAGCCACGGGCAGTGGCTGGCGGCGGGCGTCACGCCAAGCGGTCAAAGTCCAGCTAAACTCGCGCTCAATCAAGACCTTACCCGTACGGGCCTCAATCGCGGCCATCGCCGCACGCAGATAGCTTTCCAGCACGGCATCCTGAACTCCATCGTCGGAAAAACCCGACCCGAGGCGCAAATGGTCTTTAAACGCGGCGACCGGAAGCGCCGACATGGGCACGGTGGTCTCTTCGACTAACATCATGGAATTACTCCGAAAAATCTTATACCACATCGGGCGACAGACCCCGGGCGCACCCGCCCCCCGCATTGCTCGGACGGAAGGGAACTGCTAGACAATGCGAGGATTGTCTCAATGTGCGCCCGGGCTGGGCACCGCGTGAAACACGCAGCACCCCACTCACGAACTCAGCGTTTAGCTGGCCGCGAATTTCAGCAATTTGATCGCCGCAAAATCGCTCACAGCACCACCAACGCGCTTGGTGGCATAGAACAACACATGCGGTTTGGCAGAGAACGGATCACGCAGAACACGCAGATCAGGACGCTCAGCCACAGTGTAGCCTGCATTAAAATCACCAAAGGCAATCGACAGCGAATTGTCGTCAATATCCGGCATGTCTTCAGCAATCAGCACGCGGTAACCCATCAGACGCGCAGGCTCACCCATCGCAATGCCATCAACCCAGACAAAGCGACCGTCATTGTCCTTAAGCTTGCGAATATGACCAGCGGTTTTGGAGTTCATGACGAAAGTCGCATTGGCGCGATACTCAGCACCCAGCGAATAGACCAGATCAATGATCGGATCAGCGCGGGTGATGCCACCGGCTGTCTCAGATGGTACATAACCAAGGCTGCCCCAGGCCCAGCTGTCATTGTCGACAGTTGGATAAGTCAGCATACCCGTTGGCTTGTCCACGCCATCACCGCTGATGAATGCCATTGCCTCAGAGCGGGCAAACTTATCCGCAATCCGGCCAGCCAACCAACCTTCGATGTCAAACGCGCTGTCATCCAACAAACGCTGCGAGGCTTTTGGCAATGCAGAGAGTTCATGCAAAGGAATTGAAATACGCTCAATCTTCGGCGTATCCGTTTCGCCAACAGCGGTGGCCTCAGTGGCCCATCCGGCGCCCATCTCAGAATGGTCAACCAGCACGTCGTAAGAGGTCGCATCCACGTTCACAACCGCAGCAATAGACCGGATCGAAGCGGTCGAAGACAAGGTGCTTTGAATAGTATCCGCAGTCTGTGGATCAACCAGATAACCGCCATCAGCAGCCACTGCCGTGCCCATTGCCTTGCCTTCCATCTCAAGGCCACGCAAGCCATCATCATCGCCAGAGCGCAGATAAGCGGCAAAGGCTTTCTGGTGTGGTGCATCCTCAGATGCCGCATGGGCAAGTGCCGTGCGCGAGGTCATCATTGTCTTTCTGTCCAGCTTGTTCATCCGGTCATCCTGTTTTTGAAGTTTGGCATTCACGCCGTGGGAAAAGTCTTTGAAATCGCTCATGAACCCGGCAATCGCCGTATTCAGAGACTGGGCAGGAGACATATCTTCCCCGGCCCGAGACGTGGTCTCAGTCTTACTCATCAATCAATCCTTTGATCGTTGCTCGGGCGGGCTCAGTCCCGCGCCATCATTTGGCGCGCACCCTCGAATGCCGCAGCCATCTCGCGCATTGCAGCGGCTGCCGGATCATCGCCCTTCGCCCCCACACGCGCATCAGGAAGCATCGGGAACGTCACCAAAGACACCTCCCAAAGCTCCAGCTCAGACAAAAGGCGTCCGCCTTTGTCGTCCTTGCGGGCCTTCACGGTCCGGTAGCCGATGGACAGGCCATCAATCGCCTTGGCAGCAATCAAAGACGCCGCCTCACGGCCCTTAGCCACATCTGTCAGCAACCGTCCCTTGACCCATAATCCGGTGGCATCTTCACGCACCTCGTCCCACACACCAATCGGCTGGGCCGGGTCATGCTGCCACAACATTTTCACACCGCGCCCTTTGGCAAGTGATACGCCATAAGCGCCCTTCTCAACCGTATCGCCGCCTTGATCAGACTTACCAAACAGGGACGCATATCCGCTGATCACCGTGCCGTCTGTAACGGTCACCTCAGTGCCAAGCGCACAAAACTTATGTTCTAAATTCATGATGCAGCTCCACTCAGCGCTTTAACAATTTCAAAAACCAACAAACCAGCACAGCCACAGACAATCATCCATATCTGCCATTCCAGCCGGGTCACCATGAACTCAATCCGACCCAAGCGAACATCGACCTGCGCAAACCAGAAATCAGATACAGGCGGCGGTGTATCCCGGCGCGGCTTGCCATCCATTTCAATAACTTTAGGATCCATCACCCACCTCCAGCGCTGGCAATCCAAGCAACGAACGTTTCTCTGCATCCGTCAAAAACGCAGCCTCACTCACACGGCGCCACTGGGCATCCCGTTCGGCCGATAAAGCGGAAATCTGATCCAGATCAGGGCGCAACATCACGTCCTCCCCTGCATAATCCGACAACCAAACAGCAATCGCAGACATCACACGGGTCGCCAGCGGCAAGACCGTCAAACGATAAAACGCGCGGTTGGCTTCCTGATAGTTGGCGTAGGTCGCGTCACCGGGAATACCCAACAGCATCGGCGGCACCCCAAAGGCAATCGCAATCTCACGTGCGGCAGCCTCTTTGGTCTTCTGAAACTCCATGTCAGACGGCGAGAACCCCATCGGTTTCCAATCAAGCCCGCCCTCTAACAACATCGGACGACCCGCATTCTTGGCACCCTGATGCTGCGTCTCCATCTCGCATAACAACCGATCATATTGATCATTGCTCAGCGAAGACTGACCATCCGCGCCGCGATACACAATCGCACCAGACGGACGGGCCGCATTATCCAGCAAAGCCTTCGACCAGCGCGAGGCCGCATTATGCACATCAATGGCCGAGGCCGCCGCCTGAAGCGCCGAGAACCCGTAGTGATCATCTTGGGGGTGAAAGCTCTTGATATGGCAAATCGGGCTCAAGCCCTCGCTCACGTTGAAGCGATGCTTCCGCCCATTCACCATATACTCATAGCCCACAGGCCAACCATCGGCGCCGGGCACAACAGACATCCGGTCAGAGCGCAGCACATGCATCTCAGCCGGTAACGCATCATCAGCGACCGCCTCCAGATAGCCATTGCCGGTCAACAACAGCTGGCCAAACAAAGCCTCCAGCAGTTCCGCCCGGCCCTGCCCCGCATTAGGACGCGCCAACAGCGCTTGCACCGGATGCGCCTCATAGCGACGCGCATCATCCTGCACGACCACCGGCAAAGCCGCAGCCGCCTCCGCAATCAATTTCACCGCACGAAACCCAATCGGGTTAGCTGAGAACCCAGCCTTCGTCAGCGACACCACATCGCGCGGCGACCAGGCAACACGACCGGCACTAGACATCGCCATCACACGACCCGTAGCCGAGGCCTTGGCCTCAACAGGTGCCGCATCTGGCTTGGTACGGTTTAAAAATTCAAACATTCAAAACTCCTAGTGCCGGCCGGTGGTGACCATCTGCAGTTCACGAAAAACAATTTGCCTCAGCGGGATTAGGAAATTGAGACAGCACCGTGCGACAGCACGCGCAACACCCTCAAAGCCCACGAATACTGGGGTTACGCCACTTTGCAGCAGGTTCGATCATCAAATCAAACAGGGCCCAGACCAAGGCATCGACACGGTCAGGTGATCCCTTGCCGTCAAACCCACGGCTGGTCATCTGCGCCATCTGATCCTCTAGCTCTGACAGCCCACGTACATGGCTCACGCGCCCTTGCTCATAAAGCGCCGCGATCGGCTCTGCCCGCGCGACCTTGCCCTTGCTGGCATGCACCGACCGGTAAGGCACCATCGCATCAACGCCGCGCAAGACAGCCTCCACCATGTCACCGCCCTGATTGACCTCGGCCACCAAACGATCCGCCCCATGCCTGCGCATCGCCACAATCGCAGCCTCTGCCCAAGCCGTCGGACGCGCAGCGGCCATACTGGCATCTTCCAACACGACAGCATGCCAATCATGCACATCGCCCTTCATGGACACCCCGGCCACAATGATCCCGCATTCATCAGACCCCGCATGCGACGTTCCCGGCGGATCGATTGCCACGACAATCCGGTCAAGGGCCGGAACCTCAGCCACCTGACACCGCGCAAGATCGGAAGAGGTCCACAGCGCGCCCTCGACCTCGGTCAGCATCACGCCGTCCATCTCCTGACGCCCCAATGACGTGCCGCCGTAGCGCCCCTCAATCTCTTTGAGAAAACTATCTGCCAAATTCGCGCGGTTCGCCTGCGTCGCCGCATGGGTCACCACAGTCGTATCCCGCTCCAATAAATCACTCAGCATCTGCGACTTGCGCGGCGTGGTGGTGACACAAGCACGCGGGCTATCGCCCAGTCGCAGCGCAAACTGCAACATATCCCACGCTTCGTCGCCACGGCGCCACTTAGCCAACTCATCCGCCCAAACCGCATCAAATTGCGGACCACGCAAACTATCCGGATCATGCGCCGAAAACACCTGCGCCTCGGCCCCGTTCGGCCAAACCAGCATGCGACGACCCGCAATCCACTCAGGACGGCGATCAGGGGGACAGATAGACAAAATCCCGCTGTCACCAAACACCATCACCTCACGGGCCTGATCCATGGTTTCGCCGACCAAGGCCACACGACGGGCCGCACCGGGCGCATGAGGCAACGCGCCCTCCACCATCTTGCGGACCCATTCGGCACCGGCACGAGTTTTCCCCGCACCACGACCGCCCAAAATCACCCAGGTCCGCCAATCACCGCTCGGTTCAATCTGATGCGGCATCGCCCAGAAGTCGAACAGATAGGGCAGCGTTACAAGCTGCTCTGGTGTCAGCATCGCAAGGAAATCCGTCTGCCAAGAGGCTTTGGCGGAGGCGATTAAGTCGGCACCCGACATCAAAGCGGACTGCGTCATAGTCGATGGCATCTTCATCTGGGTCACTTCCGAGTTTTGCATGAAAACGCTCCTCAGCGGTCACCACCTGCAGGTGTGCCGCATGTAATTGATTAAGTTTGGTCAGAACGTCTTTGAGGGCCACATCCTCATCCGCCTTGAAAGCGGCAATCATTTGCTCCAGCAGCTTACGAATATCGCGTGATAGCAAATCAACCTCAGCCAGTCTTTCGGCAGCAAGGAATTCGGGACTAAGCCCCGCATCTTTTTGTTCATTCATTGTAAAATTCAGACCTGTAAGGAAACTTCCGTTACGGTCGAGCGGCAAGGATCGCATTCACTGATCCCGGTCTTCTAGCATGTGTAAACTACGCCAGACACTGCCCAAAGTCAATTTGGACAATACTCGCGCCAGTGCGGATAATTAAGCTTTCATTAACGAAAGCAACACCTTACCCGTCACTCGCGCGTTCGGCCTCTATCTCGCGCCAGCGCGCAACATTGCGGTTGTGATCGTCCAGATTGGTTGCAAACGCATGGCCGCCAGTGCCGTCAGCCACAAAGAAAATATACTCTGTGGTATCCGGGTTCAGTGCTGCTTCAATCGCGGCCTTGCCGGGGTTGGCGATTGGCGTCGGCGGCAAACCCTCAATCACATAAGTGTTCCACGGGGTCGCGCCGCGCAGCTCGCTTTGGCGCAGACCACGGCCCAGCACACCCTCGCCACGGGTGATACCGTAGATCACTGTCGGGTCTGTTTGCAGACGCATACCACGGTTCAAACGGTTCACGAAAACACTTGCAACCTGTCTGCGTTCTTCAGGTACGCTGGTCTCTTTCTCGATAATACTAGCCAACACCATCGCCTCTTCCGCGGACAACAGCGGTAGACCCTCCACCCGATTTTCCCAAGCGGTCGTCATGATTGCGGCCTGCGTATCGCGCATCCGGGTCAAAACAGACGAAATCGTATCCCCTTCTCGCACAATATAATCCTGCGGGGCCAAAGACCCCTCAGCGGGTACATCAGTGATGTCAGATTGCAGAATATCCATCTGGCCCAAGGCATTCAAAATCTGCCAGCTTGTAGCACCCTCAGCGATCACAATGCGGTAGGTCGCTTCGCCATCGGCACGTACTTCAGTGTAAGCTTCAGGCACCTCGGCCTCTCCGGCTTGAAAGCTCGCCAGATCAATAAATTCATTCGTTGCGGGATCAAGCTCACGCACATCCACAATCGTGCGGTTAATACCAACACGGTAGATCACCTCAGCGCCACAGGTATTGCGCCCACCCCGAGTCACAATATCGATGATCTCCTCCATCGAAGCCTGCTCCGGGACACGAAAGCGCCCCTGCTTCAGCAACCCAGATTTGTCGGTATAATCCGCACCAGTCTCAAAAATGAAGGCCGAAGAGATCGCGTCCCTTTCAACCAAATCAGCACTCAACCGGCGCATTGTGCCGCCGCTCGGCACCTCAAGGCATATCGCCGCATCCAATGGACCAGCGGCACTGTATTGCCGCGTGCCCCACGCCACGACGCCAGCCATCAGAAACAGGCCAACAATCAAAAACGTAAAAGCATTCGCAGCAATATGACGCCACATCAGTCCAGTTTCCCAAACACAACGCTAGCGTTCGTGCCGCCAAAACCAAAGGAGTTCGACAACGCCACATCAATCTTCGCAGGAACTTTCCCATTGGCGCAAAGATCGACAACCGTCTCACAATCCAAAGTATCGAGGTTGATGGTAGGCGGAGCCACCTGATCGCGAATAGCCAAGATCGAGAATATCGCCTCAATCGCACCCGCAGCCCCCAAAAGATGCCCGGTCATCGACTTAGTCGAAGACATCTTCAACGATTTGGCAGCATCCCCCACCAACCGCTCAACAGCACCCAATTCAATCGTATCAGCCATCGTCGATGTACCGTGGGCATTGACATAATTGATCTGGCTCGGCTCAATCCCGGCATTGCGGCAAGCTGCACGCATCGCACGCTCAGCCCCTTCGTGATCAGGGGGCGGCGCCGTAATATGGTGCGCATCGCCACTCAAACCATACCCCAGCACTTCGGCGTAAATCTTCGCACCGCGCGCCTTAGCGTGCTCATACTCCTCAAGCACAACAATCCCCGCGCCCTCACCCATGACAAACCCATCGCGATCCGCATCCCACGGACGACTCGCCACTGTCGGATCATCATTATGCTTTGTGCTCAATGCCTTACAGGCATTAAAGCCGGCCATGCCCAATTCACAAATAGCCGCCTCAGCACCACCGGCAATCATCACATCCGCATCACCATGCTGGATCAATCGGGACGCATCACCAATCGCATGCGCACCTGTCGAACAGGCCGTCACAACAGAATGGTTAGGCCCGCGAAACCCATACCTAATCGACACCTGACCAGAAATCAGGTTGATCAACGCACCGGGCACAAAAAATGGCGACACTCGACGCGGACCCTTGTCGGCCATCATCACCGCCGTATCGGCGATTGAGTTCAACCCACCAATACCAGAACCGATCAGAACACCGGTCCGCTCCTGCGCTTCGCGGTCCTCAGGCATCCAACCGGCATCTTCAACGGCCTGCTGTGCTGCGGCCATGCCGAACAAAATAAAGGTATCGACCTTACGCTGCTCTTTGGGTTCCATATAGGCGTCCGCGTTGAACGTCCCGTCCGAACCATCGCCCAAAGGCACTTCACACGCGTATTGGGTTGTCAATCGGCTGGGGTCAAAACCGGTGATTTTGCCAGCGCCAGACTGGCCGTCCAAAATCCGCTCCCACGTATTTTCAACACCATCTGCAAGGGGTGTGACCAACCCCAGACCTGTCACAACAACTCGACGCATATTCTGCCCTCACCTCTTGGCGTGTTTAGCGTCACTGATAGCGCAGCGACCACCACAGGGGCAAGAGCAGCAATCCAGATCGGCAAGGAATGCACGATGGCATTTCACCAGTGCTTAAGGCGTTTGGCGTAGGACCATCGCAATTGTGAAAAGGACACAGTTTTGCGGCGGTTTGGATTGGTCTCTATCTTGCTCATCAGCATGCTGGGCGTGGCAGCGCCCGCACATGCAGATTGCGTGTTGATGGACACGTTGGGCAAACTGCATACTATTCAATCTCGGCTGGCGCGGGACCCTGGCTCAGCACTCTTTGCCACAGACATCCGGCAAATACGCGGTATGAGCGGCGGGATAAGCGACCGCGCGACTTTGGACGCGGTCGACGGAAACCGCTTTACCGGGCATGGCGCGGACTTCATCCGATTCTTGCAAAACACAAGGTCCCTGCTGCAAAGTGCCAGCCTTGATGATCCACAATCAATACGCATGCATTTTGGCAAATCTACGCGTGATAACCTTGCTGAGATCAGCCAACACCTCAGAGACTTACAATGCACGGACGAACAAGTCGCGGTGGATACGCGGGCCGCAGCAGAACGCCGGCGTGGCGGGGATAGCGACGCAGACGATCTGGCGGAAGTCGCCGAAAACCTGAAAACGCTGGCGAACGAGGTATTTCAACTGCGTACCCTGGCAATCGCAGCAGCCGTCGTCATGGTAGTGATGGCAGCACTCCCCGTCCTGCGCCGTTGGCGGATACTGCAGCGACGCCGTGCCAAGCGACACAACACCACCTATGAAACACCCTACAAATGGAACGGTCGCGAAACCGGGGGCATGCTGATCGACATCAATTGCTTTGGCACCAAGTTGCGGCATGCGACAGGTGCCCCTCTGCCCCAGGGCAGCGATATTGAGATTGCGATATGCAACCAATGGATCGCCGGAACCGTTATGTGGGGCAATGCGCATTACAGCGGGGTCCAGTTCGGCAAATCAATATCGCTGTCGGCCGTCGAACAGGTACGCGCGTCCTCGCAAGCAGCGGAAACGCAAAACGGCGCCCCAAAGGACGCCGCTTAACGCAATCTATCAGGCGTTTACTTCGCGCCGTCGATAAACTTAACAGCGTCGCCAAATGTCTGGATTGTCTCGGCTGCGTCATCAGGGATTTCGATCCCAAACTCTTCTTCAAAAGCCATGACAAGCTCAACAGTATCAAGGCTATCGGCGCCCAGATCATCAATAAAGGACGCAGCTTCGGTCACTTTGTCTTCTTCAACACCAAGATGCTCTACAACAATCTTGCGTACGCGGTCTGCAACGTCGCTCATATTAATTCCTCATGTCTTTCTGGGCTTACACCCGTTGTTCCTCAGGCTTGCGCCCAAACTCTTACGTCCCATGTGGGCCGCTGTCTCATCTGCGAAGCACATTATCTGACGTAACGTCAAACGCGCCTTTCAGCAAATCTGCGTGGCCTATAACAGAGAAATCCATAATGGCAAACGCTTTCCACCGTCCAAATCGAACGACTGATCACAACATGGCCATGCCGCCATTCACATGCAAGGTCGTGCCGGTGACATAAGCAGCCTCTGGGCTGGAAAGATACAAAACCGCCGCAGCAATTTCTTCGGCGTCACCCATGCGACCCGCAGGCACTTGGGTCAAAATACCGGACTTTTGATCATCAGTCAGCTTGTCGGTCATCGCTGTCGTGATGAAACCAGGGGCCACGCAATTGACAGTAATCCCACGGCTTGCCACCTCATAGGCAATTGACTTCGACATCCCCACCATACCGGCCTTTGATGCCGCATAATTGGCCTGGCCGGGATTACCTGTCGCACCAACAACGGATGAGATATTCACGATCCGGCCCCAACGCGCCTTCATCATCCCGCGGATCACTCCTTTGCACAAACGCATCGTCGAAGTCAGGTTCACCTCCAAAACCGAGGCCCATTCATCATCCGACATCCGCATGAACAGGTTATCACGGGTGATGCCTGCGTTATTCACCAGCACATCGACCGATCCCATCGCGTCAGCCGCCTGTTTCGGCAAAGCCGTCACAGCCTCCGCATCGCTCAGGTTGCACGGCAACACATGTGCGCGGTCACCCAATGACGCGGCAAGCTCCTCCAACGGAGCAACACGCGTACCGGACAAGGCAACCGTTGCACCCGCATCATAAAGGGCCTTCGCAATTGCGCCGCCAATACCACCAGAGGCCCCGGTTACCAAAGCATTCTTTCCATTTAGATCAAACATTTAAAAGCCCTTCTTTATTCTAATTCGCAATAGCAGCGATACACGCAGCAACATCATCCGGTGTACCCACAGCAGAAGCGGCCACGTCACGATCAATCCGTTTGACCATACCCGACAGGGCCTTGCCTGCACCAATTTCATAAATCTCGGTGACGCCCTGCGCCGCCATATAGATCACGGTTTCGCGCCAACGAACCGCACCGGTGACCTGATCAACCAGCAGGCTGCGTATTTTCGCTGGATCAGTCACAGCCTCGGCCAGAACATTGGCGACAAGCGGCACCTTCGGTTCAATAAGCGCGACCGTCTCAAGCGCCCGCGCCATCGCATCAGCGGCTGGCTGCATCAGGCTGCAATGAAACGGTGCGCTCACTGGCAGCAAAAGCGCACGCTTGGCACCCTTGGCCTTTGCAATGTCGACGGCACGTTCAACGGCCCCCTTGTGACCGGACACCACGACTTGCGCAGGATCATTGTCATTGGCGGCCTGACATACCTCACCCTGTGCGGCCTCTTCAGCCACCTCCTTGACGGCATCAAGCCCCAGCCCCAACACAGCCGCCATCGCGCCGACGCCCACGGGCACGGCCTCTTGCATCGCATTGCCCCTGACGCGCAGCAGCCGCGCGGTATCACCAACAGACAAAGCACCAGCGGCAGCCAAAGCCGAATACTCGCCCAGCGAATGACCTGCCACAAAAGAGGCAGCATCAACGCCCACACCTTCTGCCTCAAGCGCACGCATGACGGCCATTGAGGTCGCCATCAGTGCAGGTTGTGCATTGGCGGTCAGGGTCAGATCTTCAATCGCGCCTTCCCAGATCAAACCCGACAGGTTTTCGCCCAAGGCCGCATCGACCTCATCAAACACGGCTTTTGCAGCCGGGTAAGCATCAGCCAATGCCTTACCCATTCCAATGGTTTGTGCCCCTTGGCCCGGAAATACAAATGCGTGCATGGCACGTCCCTCGACTTTGTTTTTGTTCTCCGAGGCTTACCGCGCCAAGGCAATACGCACAAGCAATCCCATAATCTGAGCGGATCAGAGAAGAAAAACCACACCCTGTGCGTAAGCCTAGCAAGATGCTAAGCAAAACCAAGGCAGATCTCGGAGACCCGCATGTCCACTACACATTCATCCACAACCTACGGCACCGTCACCAAAACCTTTCACTGGCTGACAGCGCTTTTCATTCTGACAGTGATTCCGCTGGGAGCGATTGCCAACCGGCTGCCGTATGAAACCAACGAACAGCTTGCCTTCAAGGCGCAGCTTTTCTCGTTTCATAAAACGCTGGGGCTTCTTGTTTTTGCGGTAGCACTGGCGCGGATCATTTGGGCGCTGACGCAAACAAAACCAGCCGGGCTGCACCCTGACCGCAAGGCCGAGACGATGTTGGCCGAACTGGTGCATTGGCTGCTTTATATCTCGTTGGTTGCTGTTCCCCTGACCGGCTGGATTCACCACGCCGCGACAGAAGGTTTTGCGCCCCACTTGCTGCCGATGGGTCAAGATCTGCCTTTTGTGCCAAACGATGAAAGCGTGGCAAAACTCTTTGCCGGTCTGCATTGGGTCTGGAGCAAGATAATGGTCGGGGCGATTCTACTGCACATCGCGGGCGCACTGAAACACCACTTCATCGACAAAGACGCCACCCTGCGCCGCATGTGGTTTGGCACATCAGATGCAGGCACAGATGGGTCACATCAAGGCAATCTGGCCGCCCCAATCGCTGCTTTGGTGATATACGCCGCAGCGACGGGCGCAGGCGCCGCAGCAGGCCTTTACACAGCGAAGTCAGACATCGTCCAAGCAGATCTGGCCGAGGTATCTTCGGAATGGACGGTCACCACTGGTGAAATCGGCCTGACAATCACCCAGTTCAACAGCCCCGTTAGCGGCGCATTCGAAGAATGGACCTCCGCCATCACTTTTGATGAAAATGCGACCGGCGTGCTGGGCAACGTCGAAACCACAATTTCCATTGGTTCACTGAAGATCGGATCAGTAACAAATGACGCGCTTGGAAGCGACTTTTTCAACGCGGCCAACTTCCCGACAGCCGTGTTTGCCGGAGAGATCACAGCGGATGGCGACAACTACATCGCTGATGGGACCCTGACGATCAAAGACATCTCAGCGCCGATCAGCCTGCCATTCAGTTTGACGTTAGACGGCGACACCGCAGAAATGGCGGGTTCGGTCGTGATTGATCGACGGACGTTCCAGATTGGCCAAAGCATGAGCGATGAAAGCAACCTTGCCTTTGCCGTCACCGTCGATATCGCACTGACAGCAACGCGCTAAAGAAAAAGGCCGCGCCCTGTTCGCAAGGGCGCGGCCAAAATAGTACTTGGTTTTTGTCAGGCTTATTCGGCCTGCATCGCCTCGATTGAAATCAGGATCTCAACCTCATCACTGACGAAGGGGGCGAACGCGCCTACTTCGAAATCAGACCGCAAAACCGTGGTTGTCGCATCAAAGCCAGCCCAAGGCTTTTCGGCCATCGGGTGCATGCCAACTTGGTTGAGCTTAGCATCCAGAACCACTGGCTTTGTAATGCCATTCAGTGTCAGATCGCCAGTGATCAAGGCGGTATCTTCGCCAGTCACTTCGATAGATGTTGACGCGAATGTAACCATCTCGTCTTCATCGGCACCGAAAAAGTCGCCGCCCATGAAGTGATCAAAGCGCGCTTCCCAACCGGTGAACATGCTGCGGACAGGGAACGAGACGTTTACTGAAGATGCAGCAGGATCTTCCTGATCAAATGCAATTTCGCCTTCGAAACCAGAGAACATGCCATATGTCGTGGAATAGCCAAGGTGATCATAGGTGAACACAATCTGGCTGTGGCTGGCATCCAGCACATAGTTTTCCGATGCGGCGAAAGCGGGGGTCGTGAGTGTAGCGGCGACAAGCGCTGCCGAAGCGATAAGCGTTTTCATGAACAATTCTCCAAGCGGGTGAGTTTATGTACCGCAGGAGATAGCGCAAATTGTCGCAGATCAAAGCTTCAAAAATGAACACAAGTTGTTCAGCAACACATAGTAGTGCGGCGTTGACAAGGCTTAAGCGGCGTCGCGATGCATCGGGATTGTTGTGCCCAACAGATCGTGGGCCAACTGATCGCGCAGTGGCATCAGCTGTGCCTGCGTGCCTTCGGCAACCAAAACGGTCTGCGATGTATTACGGTACCGCATAATCAACTGTGACCGTCCGGTTTCGTCGTTTTCCTCAATGAAAACACCGCCGATCTCTTCAAAGCCATAGGCTGCAACAGTCGTTGGCTTGCCCGCGCGATTGCACACAACTTCGCGGATTTCATCAAGGCTGGTGTCAACATGCACCTCAGCCAAGGTCCCGCGGCTGGCAAACCACAGCAGATAAAAAGCCGCAGCCCCCATCAAAGTGGCCGCACCGATGCGCATGATGCCAGCACCACCATCAAAAAACAGGGTTGGCAGCACCAGAACGCCAAAACTGGCGGTCATCAGGCAAACACCGAAAAAGAAACAAACTGCCTGACCGAGCATCACCGCAAGCGGCACACCGCTGCCAGAGCGTATTTTGTAGCCCCAAAAGATATCTTCGACCGTGAAAGGTGCTTTACGGGCGATGTTGCCAGCAAAATCCGCGGTAGATGCATTCATATCGGTCATAGGGCTCTCTCCGTCTTGTCGTCTTGCAGTAAACTGTCTGGCAAAGGGGGCAATAAAGGGGCAAGGTCAAGGCGTGGTTAAGAAATCTGCGATTGTTGCCCAAAGGACTCTTTTCGCAGTGTTTCAAGGCTTGCATCACACTATCGCCCCTGTATAAGGCCGCATCCTTGCTGCACAACTTATGAACTGCGCAGCCTCTCGTGGATGGGACGCACGCAAGGTTAACCGCCCATCCTTTGAAATGCGCCGATATATGAACTGGAGTAAGCATGCCGCTATACGAGCATGTCATGATTGCGCGTCAGGATTTGTCCAACACGCAAGCTGAAAGCCTTATCGAACATTTCGGAACCGTTCTTGCCGACAACGGCGGCAAGCTGCTGGAAAACGAATACTGGGGCGTCAAGACGATGGCCTATAAGATCAACAAGAACCGCAAAGGGCACTATGCCTTTATGCGCACAGACGCGCCCGCCCCTGCTGTGCAGGAAATGGAACGCCTGATGCGCCTGCACGAAGACGTCATGCGTGTGCTGACCATCAAAGTCGACGCACACCAGGAAGGCCCTTCCGTGCAAATGCAAAAACGCGAAGAACGTGGCGACCGCCGCGAGCGCCGCTAATCGTTGATCTAAGAAAGGACACCCATCATGGCTACTAAACCATTTTTCCGCCGTCGTAAGTCCGATCCGTTTGAGGGCGATAACGCCCCCAAGATCGACTACAAAGACACCCGCCTTTTGCAGCGCTACATCTCTGAGCGCGGCAAAATCGTTCCCGCCCGTATTACTGCTGTTGGTGCAAAAAACCAGCGCGCCCTCGCCCGTGCGATCAAGCGTGCCCGTTTCCTTGCCCTGCTGCCATACGCCGTCAAGTAAGGAGCAAAGCACATGGACGTTATTCTACTTGAGCGCGTGGCAAAGCTTGGCCAGATGGGCGAAGTTGTGTCCGTCAAGCAAGGTTATGCACGTAACTTCCTTCTGCCACAGGGCAAAGCTCTGCGGGTGAACGCAGCCAACATGGCACGTTTCGAGGCTGAAAAGGCCCAGATGGAAGCACGCAACCTGGAAACCAAGAAAGAAGCAGAAGCGCTGGCTGAAAAGCTGGACGGTGAAACATTCATCATCATCCGCTCTGCATCTGACGCGGGTTCGCTTTACGGTTCTGTCACCACACGTGACGCCGCCGAAGCTGCAACCGAAGCTGGCTTCTCTGTCGACAAAAAGCAGGTTGTTCTGCTGGGCACGATCAAAGAACTGGGCCTGCACGACGTTTCCGTCGAACTGCACCCAGAGGTCGCTGCGACAATCACACTGAACGTTGCACGCTCAGTCGAGGAAGCCGAACTGCAAGCCGCCGGCAAATCCATCGCCGAACTGGCCGCCGAAGAAGAAGCAGCCGCTGAATTCGAAATTCAGGAACTGTTTGACGATATCGGTGCAGCAGCATCTGAAGACGATGATCTGGCAGAATCTGCCGGCGTTGAAACAGACGCACCTGCAGAAGAGACCAAAGAAGACTAAGCCTTCTGATAAAATTGCAAAGCATCAGGCCGTCCCTTTCGGGGGACGGCCTTTTGTTTTTTGCTCGTAATAGAATGGAAACAAGCCAAATTCACTTTTTTTTAGCTCCAATGCGCGATGTTCCTGCACGCAACATAAAAAGGAGCGATGATGAAAAAACTTATGTCCGGTCTTGCGATCGCAATCGCAGCCATGCAACCAGTCCACGCCGATGAAACGCAGCAAGCGATGCAGGCCTTCCTGACAGATAACATCGTCAGCTGGGCCTCCGATCCCACAATAATCGCCGCGATTGAAGCGCAGAACATCGAAACCTCTGGGTTTGATCAGGCAAAAATCGACGAGCTCGATAGACTATGGCGCGGCTTTTTTGGCATTGATGATGCCGAAATAATCGCCAGTGTCATCAGGACACCAGCAGCAGATTTCTTACGTGCTCAGGTCGAACAATCAGGCGGTGCCATCACCGAGGCTTTCGTGATGGACGCCCGAGGTCTGAACGTCGCAGCATCGCTGCCAACGTCCGACTATTGGCAAGGAGACGAAGCCAAGTTCCAGCAGACATTCTTGGTTGGCGAAACCGCCGTACATTTTGGCGACGTCGAATTGGACGCATCAACGCAGCAGGCACAAGCACAAGTTTCCATGACGATCGTCAACCACGACACCGGCGTTGCGATTGGCGCATTGACAGTTGGGATCAACTTGAATGCCCTGATGTAGCCAACGCCCTCCTCTTGACTATCGGGCATGGTGCCCCCCTGATGTTTCGTGAACACAGCATCAGAGGGGCCGCATGTCTTACAAACCGGAAACTGTTTTGACAACGATGGCAGAGGTCAGGGCAGTCATTGACGGTATCCATAAGGCGCAGCAGCTTAAGGTGCTGGACCATATCGACACATACTGCCGCGTCTGGATTGAACGCAGCCCATTCATTGTCATGTCAACCGTCGATACGCGGGGCAACCTTGATGCGTCCCCCAAGGGCGATCCCGCCGGTTTTGTGAAGATCGTTGATCAAAAAACCCTCGCCATCCCGGACCGCCCCGGAAATCATCGGTTCGACAGCTTTCAAAACATCCTGCAAACTGGTCGCATCGGATTGGTTTTTATGGTGCCAAACAGAAACGAAGTTGTGCGCGTCAATGGCAGCGCGCAGATCGTCCGCGACACTGCATTACGCGAAAGCATGGCAATCAAGGGACGCGTCCCTGCCTTTGCGATTGTCGTGAATGTTGAAGAGGCATTCTATCACTGTGGCAAAGCGATCATCCGCTCAAAACTTTGGTCACCGGACGAAGCGGCCACAGTAGATGGGCTGCCGACCTATGGCGAAGCGCTTTTTGCGCAAGCCAAAAGTGGCCTCAGCCATGAAGAGATCGCAGCGCGCTTAAAGCATAACGACGAAAACCGGCTTTATGATGAGTGAGGCGCGCGGGACCTAGACTATCCGCGCGTCACACGGTCCGCCTCCACAACATCCACGCTGCCCCCAAACCAGAAACCAACCGCCGACCAGCAGATCTTGGCCTAACCCACCCTTGCCACATCACTGACCGGGGGGTTTACTGACATCATCAATCAAAACTGGGGGTTCACATGTCACTACGTCTTAATCGTCGTCACTTTATCGCAGGGTCTGCTGGACTTGTCGCACTGCACCCGTTTTCAGTAAACGCAGCCACGGGGCAAGCGCATTTGCGGCTGATGGAAACCACAGACCTGCACGTGCACGTCTTTCCATATGATTACTATGCGGACCGCCCGGTCGATACCGTCGGGCTGTCGCGCACCGCCAGCATCATCGAAGGCGTCCGTGCCGAATCCACCAATTCACTGCTGCTCGACAACGGGGATTTCCTGCAAGGGAACCCGATGGGTGACTACATCGCCTATGAGCGGGGCATGAAAGAAGGCGACATGCACCCGGTGATCACAGCGATGAACACGCTGGGGTTCGATGCGTCCACACTGGGCAACCACGAATTCAACTATGGTATATCCTTCCTGATGAAATCCGTAGCCGGTGCCGCCTTCCCGGTCGTATCTGCGAACGTAGTCAAAGAAATGGGCGCATCGCCCACCGCCGACACCACCCTACTGCCACCCTATACGATCCTGGAACGCGAGATCGTGGATGGCGATGGCACTGCTGCACCCATCAAGATCGGCCTGATCGGTTTTGTGCCGCCACAGATCATGAATTGGGACCGCAAGCATCTGGAAGGAAATGTGCAGGCGCGCGACATCATCGAAAGCGCCCGCGCCTATGTCCCACAAATGAAAGAGGAAGGGGCCGATATCATTATCGCGCTTTCCCACTCGGGGATCGGTGCTGCAGACGCCGAGGACGGTATGGAAAATGCATCTATCCCCCTCGCTGCGGTCGATGGCATTGATGCTATCCTGACAGGTCACAGCCATCTGGTTTTCCCGTCCTCCAACTATGACGATTGGGCTGGGGTCGATGTCGCCGCAGGCACCATCGGCGGCAAACCCGGCGTCATGGCGGGTTTTTGGGGCAGCCATATGGGCCTTGTCGATCTGCTGCTTGAACGGGACGGATCAGGCTGGCATATCTTGTCGCATACTTCTGAAGCGCGGCCCATTTCGCGCCGCGAAGAAGACCGCAGCATCACACCGCTGGTCGAAGATTTCACACCCGTGCTGGCATCAGTGCAAGACGTGCATGATGAAACGCTCGCCTATGTACGCACCGCTGTGGGCAAGACCGCAGCGCCGCTGCATAGCTATTTCGCGCTGGTCGCGGACGATCCATCGGTGCAAATCGTCTCGAACGCACAACGCTGGTACATTGCGGACCAACTGATCGGCACAGACTTCGAAGGGCTACCCATCCTTTCGGCCGCCGCTCCCTTCAAGGCGGGCGGTCGAGGCGGGCCGGAGTATTTCACCGATGTCCCCGTGGGTGATGTGGCAATCAAAAACGTGGCCGACCTCTACCTTTATCCTAACACGGTTCGCGCTGTGAAAATCACCGGCGCACAGGTCAAGGATTGGCTGGAACGCTCGGCTGGTATGTTCAATCAGGTCGCCGCGGGTGCAACTGACGCCATTCTGTTGAACCCTGACTTCCCCAGCTACAACTTCGATGTAATGGACGGGGTGACGTACCAAATTGACCTGACTCAGCCATCAAAGTTTGACCGCGATGGGGCTGTGGTGAACCCTGATGCCAACCGTATCGTAAACTTACAGTTTGACGGGGAACCCATTGATCCAGATCAGGAATTCATCGTTGCAACAAACAACTACCGCGCCTCTGGCGGTGGCAGCTTCCCCGGCGCGTTGGGTGACACGATCATCTTCGAAGGCCCTGACACGAACCGCGATGTCATTGTGCGCTACATTGTGGAACAAGGGACGATTGACCCAAAGGCGGATGCGAATTGGTCATTCGCACCAATGCCAGGCACATCGCTGATGTTTGAAACCGGCCCGGCGGGTGCGGCTTATGCCGACAGCGTTGAAGGTATGGCCATCACACCAGCAGGGACCAGCGATAGCGGTTTCGCGCTGTTCCGTATCGAGATGTAGCGGCAAACCCGTCAACATAGAAAAGGCGCCCAGAAAGGGCGCCTTTTCATTCATAATTCATTTGAGAACTACTCTTCTTCGAGCTTCTCAACAGCCTTTTGCAGGTCTTCTTTAGACACTTCTTTGTCCTTCACCGCGGCCAGCTCAAAGATGTGATCAACGACCTTGTCTTCAAAGAGCGGCGCTTGCATTTGCTGGCGGAACTGGGCGTTCTGCTGCACGAACTCAAAGAACTGACGCTCTTGGCCGGGATACTGGCGGGCTTGGTTCATGATCGCTTGGGTCATTTCCTGATCGGTGACCTGCACCTTGGCTTTCTGACCAATATCAGCCAGTAAAAGACCCAGCTTCACCCGACGCTCGGCCAGTTTGGTGTGTTCTTTCGTTGGCTTGATCTCAGGGTGGTCATGGCCTTCGACCTCAGGGTTTTCTTCATGCCACAGCTGGTGGGCAATCTGGTTAGCCTCAGCTTCAACCAAGGACGCGGGCAGATCAAACTTCACCTTCTTGTCCAGGGCATCCAGCAGGCCGCGCTTGGCAACGGCACGTGAAGCGCCGGTGTACTCTGCTTCCAAACGCTCAGTAATCTGCGCCTTGAGCGCATCAAGATCTTCCGCGCCAAATTTCTTGGCCAGCTCATCGTCCATCTTTGGCTTTTTAGGGCCGTTTACTGACTTGATCGTGCAGGAAAAGACCGCTTTCTTACCAGCAAGCGCCTCTGCCTGATAATCCTCGGGGAAAGTCACCTCGACGTCTTTTTCGTCACCCGCTTTAACCTTCAGCAGGCCATCCTCGAAACCGGGGATGAAAGAGTTGGACCCCAGCACCAGCGGATAATCCTCGGCAGCGCCACCTTCAAACGGCTCGCCGTCGACTTTACCAACAAAATCCAGAACAACCTGATCGCCATCTTTGGCTTGGGTTTTCTTGGGTTCATAGCTTGCAGCTTGCGGGCTTTCAGCAAGATTATCGAGCGCTTCTTTCACCGCATCCTTGTCAGCCTTCACCACAAGACGCTCTAGTTTCACCTTGCTGAAATCGACGTCTTCGATCTCTGGAAGCTTCTCATAGGACACGTCCACTTGGACATCGTCGCCCTCTTTCCAATCTTCGTTGGTCATCTTCATCTCAGGCTGGGCCGCCGGACGATCACCGGTTTCTTCCAGATGCGAAGACAACGCACCATCAATGGCTTCCTGCATGCTTTCGCCCATCAGGCGCTGACCAAATTGCTTGCGCAGCAGCGCCATTGGCACCTTGCCTTTGCGGAAACCCTTCATCTCGACCGTCGGTTGCGCCTCTTTCAGCTTTTCTTCAACCTTGGCGTCCAGTTCGGCGGCGGTCACGGTAATGGCGTATCCGCGCTTAAGGCCTTCGTTCAGGGTCTCGGTGACCTGCATGTGCTGTCCTTCTTTTTTCAAACTTGGTGCGGGTGAAGGGACTCGAACCCCCACGCCTCGCGGCGCCAGAACCTAAATCTGGTGCGTCTACCAATTCCGCCACACCCGCATGATCAAAAAGGGGCAGGTTTTGGGCCTGCCCCCGGTTGCGCGCTGTCTAGCAAACGAATTGACAGGATGCGAGAGGAAAAATCGTCTAAATTCCCCCTAGATACCCAATGCACGAAAGACTTTCGGCAATTCTTCGGGCAAGTCCTCCGCGATCAGCCCCGGACCAAAGGAAAGCGCGCATTCGGTATGCAGCCAGGCGCCGGTTTCAGCGGCCTGCATCGGGGCAAAACCGCGCGCCAAAAGGCCCGTGATGAATCCCGCCAAAACATCGCCTGATCCGGCAGTGGCCAGCCACGGCGCGCTGCGCTCGTAGACCGAGCCATTGATACTGCACCGCCCAGAGGGATCAGCAATCACGGTATCCGGCCCTTTGAACAACACAACACACCCTGCCCGCTTGGCGGCCTCCCGCGTCGCATCGACCTTGGAGTAAGCAGGCCCCTTGGTTGCAGGTGCCGCCAACTTCTCAGCAACATCAGGAAACAACCGCGCGAACTCACCGGCGTGCGGGGTCAGGACGCACTCCTTGTGCAACAAACCAAAGAGAGGCGCATCGTGCCCGATAAGCGTCAACGCATCCGCATCCAAAACCAGCCCCCGCCCGCTCTGCAGGCCTACCTCAACAAGACCACGACTTTCATCGCTCACCCCCATCCCCGGCCCCATACAAAGCGCGTTGATGCGGTCGTCCTCTAGGATGTTGTCCACCCCATCCACACCCTTCACCGCACGCAACATGATCGCATTCAACTGCGCCGCGTTCTCGATCAAAGCGGCAGGCGGGCATCCAAGGGTGACAGCCCCTGCCCCGACACGCAGCGCACCGCGCGCGGCAAGACGGGCAGCTCCACCTTTGCCGACACCGCCGGATTGGATAAGAGCATGGCCGTGTGAGTATTTGTGGGTGTCGAGACCAATTTTCTTCAATCCACGCTGATTGCGCCGGAACCGTCGATTGTCGGGCGACAACAACGATGCAGAGCCGTTAGGCGGTTGAAACCCCTTACCTCTGACCCATCGCCGCTCAATCGACGGCAGTCCAATGTCTACAAGAACCAGTTTCCCGCAATGGCGAGCACCTCGCGCCATATAGTGACCATTCTTAAAGCCGTGGAACGCAACTGTCAGATGCGCAAAAGGATATAAACCGTGATCGTCAGGCAGTTTGATGGTGCGCCCGCTGTCAGCGCATAAGCCGCTTGGCACATCAACCGCCACAATAAGGGGACCATTTGGCTCATCATTGTTGATCCGCGCGTCACGCAACGGTATCAAGCACTCGCTTTCGAGGGGGCGTGATAGCCCAGTCCCGAAGAAAGCATCAATTATTAGTTCCGCATTGTGATAGTAATCACGCTTGATCGTACCAAGTGCGGCCACTTCCCCCATATCCACCCACCGCTCATAATTCGCCTTCGCATCTGACGGCAGCTTCTGGGCATCCCCATAAAGAAACACCTCAACCTCCCAGCCTACCTCTTTCAACAACCGGGCCACGACAAACCCGTCGCCCCCGTTGTTCCCCGGCCCGCACAGCACCACAGCGCGATGTGCCCCTTCCGCCAGCTCGGTCCACTCCTCAAACACGGCCTCGACCACACCCCGCCCCGCGCGCTCCATCAACTCCAGCCCAGTTACCTCACCCGAGGCAATCGCGGCCTGTTCGATGGCGCGCATTTGGGCAGCGGTCAGTAGTTCGGTCATGGTTTCAGCATCCAAAGTTCACAAAATGCCCGCCAAACGCACAAATTGCACAAAATTTGTGCAACGTGTAGTCTTTCACCCGGCCAGCTTGCGATCAGGTTCCGCCACGAATTGTCCCGATGCAAGAGAAATGGTCTGACCACTGACGAAACACCAAAGGGGGAGTCGCGGCCGTGAAAAAGATCGAAGCGATCATCAAACCGTTCAAACTCGACGAAGTGAAAGAAGCCTTGCAAGAGGTTGGCGTTCAGGGCCTGTCCGTCGTGGAAGTCAAAGGTTTCGGCCGCCAGAAAGGCCATACGGAACTGTACCGCGGCGCTGAATACGTTGTCGACTTCCTACCCAAAGTAAAGATCGAGGTTGTCCTTGCGGACGACCAGGTTGATGCAGCCATAGAGGCGATCATCGGAGCCGCCAAAACTGATAAAATCGGTGACGGTAAAATCTTTGTTTCAACCATCGAACAAGCCATTCGCATTCGCACCGGCGAAACCGGCGACGACGCACTTTAATCCAAAACTTACGCTAAAAAGGGACATCATAGATGGACAACAAAGCTGTTCTGAAACTGATCAAAGACGAGGAAGCCGACTACGTCGACATCCGTTTCACTGATCCGCGCGGCAAATTGCAACACGTCACTGTTGTGGCCGATCTGGTTGACGAAGACTTCCTTGAAGAAGGTTTCATGTTCGACGGATCATCAATTGCCGGTTGGAAATCAATTGACCAGTCCGACATGAAACTGATGCCACAGGCCGAAAGCGCTTATGTCGACCCGTTCTATGCAGAAAAAACAGTTTGCATTAACTGTAACATCGTAGAGCCGGACACAATGGAAGCCTACGACCGCGACCCACGTGGTACCGCTGTAAAGGCAGAGGAATATCTCAAATCTTCCGGCATTGGTGATGTCGCCTACTTCGGCCCCGAAGCCGAATTCTTCGTCTTTGACGATGTGCGCTTCAGCGTCTCAATGAACAAAGTGTCCTATGAGGTCGACGCAATCGACGGTGCATGGAACACAGACACCGAATACGAGATGGGCAACACTGGCCACCGTCCCGGCGTCAAGGGCGGCTACTTCCCCGTCAACCCGATCGACGACGCGCAGGAAATGCGTTCCGAGATGCTCTCCACCATGAAGCGCATGGGCATGAAGGTCGACAAGCACCACCACGAAGTGGCGTCATGCCAGCACGAGCTTGGCCTAATCTTTGGTTCGCTCACGCATCAGGCCGACGAGCTGCAGAAATACAAATACGTCATCCACAACGTGGCGCAGGCCTATGGCAAGTCCGCGACATTTATGCCCAAGCCCATCGCTGGCGATAACGGCACAGGCATGCACGTGAACATGTCGATCTGGAAAGACGGCAAGCCGCTTTTCGCAGGTGACAAATACGCTGATCTGTCACAGGAAGCGCTCTACTTCATCGGCGGCATCCTTAAGCACGCCAAAGCGCTGAACGCGATCACCAACCCGTCCACAAACAGCTACAAGCGCCTGATCCCCGGCTTCGAAGCACCCGTTCTGCGCGCCTATTCTGCGCGTAACCGGTCTGGCTGTGTCCGTATCCCATGGGCCGAAAGCCCCAAGGCGAAACGTGTCGAAGCCCGTTTCCCCGATCCGGCAGCCAACCCGTACCTGTGCTTTGCAGCGCTTCTGATGGCTGGCCTTGACGGCATCAAGAACAAGATCGACCCGGGTCCATCCTCCGACAAAGATCTCTACGATCTGCCACCAGAAGAGCTGGCAGCGATCCCAACGGTCTGTGGCTCCTTGCGCGAAGCACTCGAAGCGCTGGAAGCCGATCACGACTTCCTGTTGGCCGGTGACGTCTTCACCAAAGATCAGCTGGAAGGCTACATGGAGCTGAAGTGGGAAGAGGTCTACGCCTACGAACACACACCACACCCGGTGGAATACAAGCTTTACTACAGCTGCTAATTCCTAAAGCGAATGAAAGCCCTGTCAGAGCAATCTGGCAGGGCTTTCTTGTTGAGTTGACGTCAATCGCGGCTTGCGATGCTCAATCCCAAGTCGCGGGATCCAAATCAAGCAGGATTGCAAGTTGCCCATAAATCTTGGGCTCATCCCGTTTCAATGCGCCTGGCTTCTCGAAAAAGGCCTCAATGGCGACGGCGAAGAACTCTTGATGGTTCGTGGCACCATATGGGTCCAATAACGCCCTCTTTCCCGTTTCCACGCTTTGCTCATGGCGCGCAAAGGCATCAAGGAAAACACGCTCCCATTCCGCAAAGCTCTGCCCTTTACGAAACAACGGCACACCATTGGTCTGGCCTGACAGATCATCAAGCTGGTGGGCAAATTCATGCAGGACGACGTTCTTGCCATCATCTTCGACAGCGGCCCCCTGCTGGCTATGGTGCCAGGACAAGATCACCGGGCCCCGTGACCAGCTTTCCCCCAAACGCACCACTTCTTCCTCGCGTACGACGTAGCCATCATGCGTTGTGGTCCTGGATTTGAACGCACCGGGATAGATCAGGATCGTGCGCAGGTTTTTGTACCACGCATCACTATTCACGATGACAAGGCAGGCCTGTGCAGCGATAGAAAGGCGCATCGCATCCGTGACCGTCAACTCATCGCAGCCGATAAAGTCTAACTGATCCAGAAATAGATTGATCTTGCCCTCAAACCGCGCGCGCAGGGCATCGGGCAAACGCCGTGTGATCGGGACTTCTTGCGCAACGATCTGGCGTTGATGATCGGACAAGGCCGCATGCAACAACACCTGCCTGCGCGCCCGTCTTTGCCACGCGCGAAAACCAAAACCCGCGACGACCGCAGCAAGGATCAGAAGAATGACTGTCATACCAGTGACCTATAACGGAATTGTGCACGCACAACAGCGCATCTCGCACTACCTTGACTCAACAGCCATTCATGCTTGTTTGTATGTCAGACCCTTGATCGGAGCCCATCATGAGATTGCATATCTACGCCGCTTTGTCGCTGTTCGCCCTTTCCGCCCCCGCCTATGCCGATGTCACCATCAGCCACGGCTATTCTACCTTTGGCGATCTCAAATACGGCCCCGATTTCACCCATTTCGCTTATGCCAACCCAGATGCGCCCCAAGGCGGCACACTCAGCCAGCGCCAGCTTTATGGCAACACCACCTTCGACAGCCTGAACGCCTTCATCATCAAAGGCGACAGCGCGCCCGAGGTCGCGGTGCATGTCTATGACAGCCTTATGGTGCGGGCGAATGATGAACCTGATGCGCTTTACGGTTTGATCGCGGAAACCATCGAATACCCCGACGACCTGTCTTATGTGACGTTCAACATGCGTCCAGAAGCGCGGTTTCATGACGGCGAACCGGTGACAGCCCAAGACGTGGTCTTCACAGTCAACGCACTCCAAACCGAAGGGCACCCGTTTTACCGCAACCTGTTGGCTGATGTTCTGAACGTCGAAGCCGAAAGCGATCACCGTGTGCGGTTTGACCTGGCCGAGGGCGCGGGAAGTGGCCTTTTAGGCAGCATCGGAGGATTGGCCGTGCTGCCTGAACATTTTTACGACACGGTGCCTTTCGCGGACAGTTGGATGGATACCCCCCTTGGGTCTGGCCCATACGAGCTGACAAGCGTCGATGCCCCCCGCACACTTACCTTCTGCAAGGACGATGATTACTGGGCTGCCGACCTACCGGTGAACGTGGGCCGCAACAATTTCGACTGTTTCAACTACGAATACTTCGCCGACGATACCGTGGGGTTAGAAGCCTTTGCCGCCGGTGAATATCACAAGCGCGTCGAAAACCGGTCGTCATCGTGGGCGACGGGATATGACTTTCCCGCCGCTCAAGCGGGTTATGTCAAGCAAATGCAGATCCCCGATGGCCGCCCCGGTCGCGCGCAGGGCACCTGGCTGAACATGCGCAACCCTGTGCTGCAGGACATCCGCGTGCGCCAAGCTCTTGGCTATGCCTTCAACTTTGAATGGACCAATGCAACGATTTTTTATGATGCTTACGGGCGGACAGACAGCTTCTTTGAAAATACTGACATGCAGGCCAGCGGCCTGCCCGAAGGTGCCGAACTGGCTTTGCTGGAAGAATTCCGCGATCAGCTGCCATCAGAGATTTTCACCGAACCCGCCTTTGTCCCCAATGTCAGCGGTGACCGCCCGCGCGACCGGGGCGCGTTGCGCCGCGCTGGCGAGTTACTTGACGCCGCCGGCTGGGTCGTGGGCGATGATGGCGTCCGCCGCAACGCCGCCGGTGAGCCGATGCGCCTGGAATTTCCCGACAGCAGCCGCAGCCTTGAACGGATCATGATCCCATATACTGAAAATCTAAGGGCCTTGGGGATTGATATCGAATATGAGGTCCTTGACCCCAGCACATGGACCCAACGCCGCCAAGAGTTTGACTTTGATCTTTCGCATACGGCGTGGTTCGTCTCGACAACGCCCAGTTCAGAACTGCGTGCATTTTATGGCTCTGCCGCGGCAGAGGCCGAAGGCAGCAACAACCTGACAGGGCTTGCCGATCCTGTCGTTGATGCATTGATCGAACGGGTTGTGGTCGCGCAATCGCGTGAAGAGCTGAACATCGCTGCACGTGCACTGGACCGGGTTTTGCGATCCAAACATATTTGGGTTTCCGGCTGGACGATTGACTACCACCGTGTTGCGGTCTGGGACATATTCGGCATCCCCGAAGAACCCGCCCCTTATGACGTCTTCCGCAATATGGATTTCTGGTGGTTTGATCGCGAAAAATATGACGCATTAGTCGCCCAAGGCGCGCTGGATCCCGGCCTGTAGCACGCCGCAAAGACCGGGAAATGTCGAAAACGGACATGATCTGACGGGGAACGCGCGCATACTTGGCCCCATAAGGCCAAGGATAATCGCCATGAATACCCACTACCGTGACACCCGCAAAATCGACCCAACACGTGGTGCCACGCTGGGCGACGGCACCCCTAATGATCAGGACCGGGTCGAGATAGGGCCGACGCAACTGGCCTTCAACGAATGGGCTGCGGCCGGCCTGCAACTGCCCAACCTGCCTGCGATGCGCGCTTGGCGCCACAAGCGGTTGGTCGATGCGGTCAATGCGCGCGACTATGGCGGCATCCTCATGTTTGATCCGCTCAACATCCGCTACGCCACCGACAGCACCAATATGCAGCTATGGAACAGCCACAACCCATTCCGCGCCTGTATCGTTTGCGCCGATGGTTACATGGTCATATGGGACTACAAGAACGGGATGTTCCTGAGCAAATTCAATCCGTTGGTGAATGAACAGCGCACAGGTGCGGACCTCTTCTATTTCGATCGCGGCGACAAACTGGAACCTGCCGCAGACAATTTTGCCAACGAAGTGCGCGATCTGATCCACGAGCACAGCGGCGGCAACATGAACCTGGGCGTCGACAAACCCATGCTGCATGGTTTGCGCGCGTTAGAGGCCGTGGGCTTCACCGTTTACCCCGGCGAGGAGTTGACCGAGAAAGCACGCAGCATCAAAGGCCCCGATGAAATCCTGGCAATGCGCTGCGCAAGCCACGCCTGTGAGGCCGCCTGCTATGCCATGGAAGACGCCGCCCGCGCAGGCGTGCCCCAAGGCAATATGTCCGAAGATGATATCTGGGCGGTGCTGCATGCCGAAAACATCCGCCGCGGTGGCGAATGGATCGAAACGCGGCTGCTGTCATCCGGCCCGCGCACCAACCCCTGGTTTCAGGAATGTGGCGGGCGGATCGTACAGAACAACGAAATCGTCGCCTTTGATACAGATCTGATTGGCGCCTACGGCATCTGCGTCGATATCAGCCGTACATGGTGGATCGGCGACCAGAAACCCCGACCCGATATGATCGAAGCGATGCAGATCGGCGTCGAACACATCCGCACCAACATGGACATGCTCAAACCCGGCGTGAACATAGAAGAGCTGAGCCGCAACACCCATGTCCTGCCCGACAAGTATCAGAACCTGAAATACGGCTGCCTGATGCATGGCGTGGGGCTTTGCGATGAATGGCCCTTGGTCGCCTACCCAGACAAAATGGTACCTGGCGCTTTTGATTACGAACTACAGGCAGGCATGACACTCTGCGTCGAAGCACTGATCAGCCCCGAAGGCGGCGATTTTTCCATCAAACTGGAAGATCAGGTCCTGATCACCGAAACCGGCTATGAAAACCTGACCAAATATCCCCATGATCCGGCGTTGATGGGGATTTAAGGCTTCAGCGATACATCTGCCAGCACGCCAAGATGATCCGACCCAAGCAGCCCGCGATACTGCGCCGTGCCCCCGCCCGGCGCATGCACGTGATCCAGCAGCAGTGGCACACCGCGCAAGTCATAGGTCGGACGCACAGGCTGAGCGACCTTTAGATCAGCGGTCTGCTGCATCCCCTGCACGCTATTGGCCCAAGGAAATATGTTGAAATCACCGGCCATCACGACCGGCCCATCCAACGCATCAAGCACCTCAATGGCTGATTGCGCCGACGTTGCATTGCCATAAGGAAAAGGCCAGCTGAGGTGCACGGATGCCACCCACATTGGCCCTTGCCCACGATCCAGCTGCACCGCAGCCAACGCCCGCCGGTCGGAACACCGGGTCTGCAAAATCGGCTCTCGCGACAGCACAGCAACACCGTTCCATCCCGAGAACGTGCAAATATGCTGATGTGGATAGACATCGCGCAACGCTGCCATCATCACGCGATTGCCGCGCGAGACCTCCTGCAATGCGACAACATCAGCGTCGCTATCACGTATGTCGTCGGCCAAGGCAGCCAGTTGACCATTCCGAAACCACATGTTCTTGGAATAGATGCGCAGGTCATCCGCATCATCGGCACCAAAAAACATCGGCACAGTCGTCCCCGCCCCCAGCATCACGCAGGCCGCCAGCATCAGACGCAGGCGCATGCCCATCGGAAAAACAAGGAATAGCAGGCAAACGATGGCAAGCGGCAAACGCAGCAAAGACAGGCTGTCAAAGGCCGGATGCAACGCACCTGCAAAGCTCAAAATGAGCGCGAGTAGCAGGCAGACAGTCCCCGCCTGCATCATCCAAAACAACAGTTTCATCTCAGTAACATCTCTCACCTTGCCGCGATTGTCTGCAAATAGAGTTGCCGCATGCGCATCTGATTGCCATGACTTGCGCAGTTTTTATGCAGACCGCCAAGGAAAGGTCCCGTCACATGCCAACCGAAAAGCTTACCTTCACCGGGCACGCGGGCGACACGCTCGCCGCGCGTCTTGATATGCCCAACGGGCCACATCTGGCGACTGCGTTGTTTGCGCATTGCTTTACCTGTTCCAAGGACATCACCGCCGCCCGCCGGATCGCCGCGCGACTGTCCTCGATGGGTATCGCGGTGCTGCGGTTTGATTTCACAGGTCTGGGCCATTCCGAGGGTGAGTTCGAAAACACCAGCTTTACCTCTAACGTCGATGATCTGATCGCCGCGTGTCAGGCATTGGACGCGCGCGGCATGTCCCCTTCGCTGATCATCGGGCATTCATTGGGGGGTGCAGCAGTGCTAAAAGCTGCCCCAATGATGGACAGCATCAAAGCTGTCGTGACAATCGGCGCACCATTCGATCCTGAACATGTCACCCATAACTTTGCCCACGCGATCCCACAAATCGTCGATCAGGGCGTCGCCGAGGTCTCGCTTGGTGGCAGACCTTTCCGCATCGGTAAAGACTTTGTCGAAGACGTCAGCAAAGCGAACCTGAAAGCGTCTATCGCGAAACTTGGCGCATCCCTTCTGGTGCTGCACGCCCCGCGCGATGCGACCGTTGGTGTTGAAAACGCCTCTGACATCTTCCTTGCTGCAAAACACCCCAAAAGCTTTGTCACCTTGGATGACGCAGACCACCTCATCAGCCGTCCCGCTGACGCCGAATATGCAGCCGACGTGATTGCCGCATGGTCCAAGCGCTATCTGCAACTGGAAGAGCCAAAGGCGCAAGCCGCCGTACCCGAAGGCATCATGCGCGTGACCGAGGCCGACGCGAACGGCTTTCTGCAAGACGTCCAGTCCGGGCCGCATCACGTGCTGGCCGATGAGCCTGCCAAATATGGCGGCACCAACAAGGGGCTTACACCCTATGGTTTGGTCTCTGCGGGCCTTGGTGCCTGCACCTCAATGACCATCCGCATGTATGCGCGGCGCAAAGGCTGGCCACTCACCGGTGTCAGTGTCGATATCACTCACGCCAAGGAACATGCAGCAGATGCGGCGGACCCCGGCGCAAAAGTGGATCACTTTGATCGCCTGATCCGGCTTGAAGGCGACCTGAGCCCCGAACAGCGCGACAGGCTGCTTGAGATCGCGGACAAATGCCCGGTGCACCGTACGCTTGAACGGGCGTCTACTGTATCCACGCATCTGGCATGAAAAAAGGCGCAGCATTGATGCTGCGCCTTATCAGAACTCTTTTGCAAACACTTAAGTGCGGGCGTTGCCGATCAGCTTCCACAGGCCGGGTACAAGCAAAGCTGCAAGCCCCAGCTTGAGCGCGTCACCGATTAGGAATGGTGTCAGACCAACTTCAACGGCCCAAGCCAGCGTTTTGCCTTCGTAAAGCACCGTCAGCCAAGCAACACCGGGCAGATAGATCAGCGCATTCGCAATCAACAATGCAACAGCCATCATCAAAACCGAACGGTCCCAACCGGCGCGTGCTGCAAAACCCAGCGCCAGCGTGGCGAGCACGTAGCCCAGCAGATAACCACCAGTGCCGCCCATCATATAGGCCAGACCATAGTTTTCAGCGGTAGAGCCTGCAAAGACGTCAAAGCCCAAGGCGCCGACAATCATATATCCAAGGATCGTTGCCAGCCCCAGACGCGGGCCATAAGTCGCGCCAATGGTCAGCACAGCAAAGGTGCCCATTGTGATTGGCACAGGCCACATAGGCACTTTGACCTTTGCCAAAATCGCCAAGGCGACGATGCCCAGAACCACCATCGCCACTTGCTTGACGCGTAATGCAGTGCCTTCGGATGGGCCAAAGGCCTCGGCCAGAACTTTATCGTTGAGTGCGAGGGCCATGTGCCGCTCTCCCCTATTATCTATTTCATTACGGTTTTATTGCCTATGCCGCGGCGCGGCGCAAGTGTGATGGCGCTAGCACTCCGGCGTGTATTGCGTGACTGATCGGTAGTTCTTGCGCGGCCCCTTCACAGTCCAGGTCACCTGCCACTGTGGAAACCGCACGAAAGAGTATATTCCACGGTACATGTCCTCTCCACACAGATGCGGGGTGGCAACAGGGGCACCGACCCTTGCAAAGCTGTGAAATGGCGTTCCATCCGCATATGCCACAAACACTTCATCGTCTTGGAAAGACCATTGATAGCTGCGTTCCGCCAATACCGGTGCACCACCTGCAAAACGCAGCATTCCACGTTCATGGAAAAGCAGCCCGTTCTCCTTCGCGGTAAAATGCGCTTCGCCCTCAAGCGTGCCGCTTTCAAGAATTCGCATATCCGTAATCTCGCGCTGAATTCGCCAGTTACCCTCAAAATCTACGGCTGAAAGCTTCACTTGGGGGACCCGCCATCCATCGCACGCGCTTCGTTGGCCAAAATCGCCCTCGGCATCAAAAGCAAAGCCACCATTCCCCGCAACATGCGCATCTCTCCCTTGAGGGTTCCGCCCCCGCCCCTTATGACGCGTCAGGAATCCTCTGCCCACCCCTGACATGAAGGTGCCTGCCCATGATCCCTCGCTATTCTCGCCCGGAAATGACCGCCATTTGGGAGCCAGCGACCAAATTCCGCATCTGGTACGAGATCGAGGCGCACGCTTGCGACGCACAAGCGGCCATCGGGGTGATCCCCAAAGAAAACGCCGAAGCGGTCTGGAAAGCCAAGGATGTTGAATTCGACGTGGCCCGCATTGATGAAATCGAAGCGGTCACCAAACACGACGTTATCGCCTTCTTGACGCACCTGGCCGAACACATCGGATCAGACGATGCGCGCTTCGTGCATCAGGGCATGACGTCATCTGACGTGCTCGACACCACATTCAACCTGCAACTGGTCCGCGCCGCCGATCTGCTGATCACTGACATGGACCGCGTTCTCGCCGCACTGAAAACCCGCGCGTATGAGCATAAAGACACCGTCCGAATCGGACGCAGTCACGGTATTCACGCAGAACCGACCACGATGGGTCTGACCTTCGCGCGCTTCTACGCCGAAATGGACCGGGGCCGCGCGCGGCTGCTAAATGCCCGCGAAGAAATCGCGACCGGCGCGATCTCTGGCGCCGTTGGCACCTTCGCCAACATCGACCCATCGGTCGAAGAGCACGTCTGCGCGCAACTGGGCCTCAAGCCCGAACCGATCAGCACCCAAGTCATCCCGCGCGACCGCCACGCCATGTTCTTTGCCACGCTGGGCGTCATCGCGTCCAGCATCGAGAACATCGCGACCGAGATCCGGCACATGCAGCGTACCGAAGTGCTGGAAGCCGAAGAGTTTTTCTCCGCCGGTCAAAAAGGTTCGTCCGCCATGCCCCACAAACGCAACCCGGTGCTAACCGAAAACCTGACTGGGCTCGCCCGTCTGGTGCGCATGTCCGTCGTCCCCGCGATGGAAAACGTGGCCCTTTGGCATGAGCGCGATATCAGCCATTCATCTGTCGAACGCGCAATTGGGCCGGACACAACCGTGACACTGGACTTTGCCCTGAACCGGCTTGCTGGTGTTATTGAAAAAATGGTGATTTATCCCGACAATATGCTGGCAAACATGAACAAATTCCGCGGCCTGATCATGTCGCAACGCGTCCTGCTCGCACTTACGCAAGCAGGCGTCAGCCGCGAAGACGCCTATAAACTTGTGCAGCGCAACGCGATGAAAGTATGGGAACAAGGAGCCGATTTTAAAACCGAGCTCCTTGCCGATGCGGATGTATTGGGCGCACTTTCCCCGGCAGAGATCGAAGAAAAATTCGATCTCGGGTATCACATGAAAAACGTTGATACGATTTTTGCGCGCGTCTTTGGGACGCGCTAAAGGGTCGATTTACCTGACAGCCTATTCGGCGGCTGACAGACATGGTTTTTGCCAGGCACGACGTTAGGCAGCGAACTCGCTGACATGCGTCTTCTCCACCGCGCTGCTTTTGGCAGCTTGTACCGCGCCAGGATCCTGCCAGGTCACGCCTGCTATCTTGCCTTTCATTGCCACATAACGGCGATTGTCGTGATGGTTGACATAAGGCTCGCCAATGACATGCACGGGGAAACCAATCTGACGCATCGTTCTGGCAAAGACCGGTGGGCAAAGTGCCATAATTTCGGTCGCACCCTGCGCCCGTGCCTGTTCAACGACCCCGTTCAGCACAAGGCCCAGCGCCTGTGACCGCCCTGCATGGGTGTCGATTTCATCGGAAATAACGATGCGCGTGGCTTCCCAGACATTTGGTGTCACCTCTGCTTCTGGAATGATATCAGCTGGTATCCCGATCAGCTTTCCATCAACGGCATCACGCAGCATGTACGTATGCGATCCCCATTGGGCCGTTGTGGCCATTGCACGCATACCTGCGACGACCTTACCGTCTTGCATCGCCAGCGAGTAATACGCCTTGGGGTTGTCGTACTGGTCCATCTCGACATCGTTGTCGTGGGGGATGTCCCAACCCAACTGGTCAACGAAAAACTGTTTGCGAAGCGCAAGGAACTCAAAAAATGCAGTTCCATGCTTGTGGAGCTCCGTCAGGTTAAAAGTAATATTCTCCATAGTCTTCCCTCTGGTTGTATGTTTTTCAGCGACGGCCCCACCTCCGCCGAAAGTGACGTTACCACTATGTGGACAATTTAGCTCTAATTGTTCGGAGGTCAGAAAAAAAGCCTGAAGATTTGTCTATATTAGACCGTATTGACTCGCTAATGCGGCGGCTTGTGTGCCCGTTTTCGCGCCAAGCTTCAGTTTCGCGTTTTTCAGCCGCTGTTTGACGGCGCCCTCACTAACACTCAACTCAAAGGCGATCTCCTTCAACCGGCGACCATCTTTAACCATGCCCAGCGCTTCGAGTTCAGCTTTGGTCAGATTCGTCGGAGGAGCAGTCTCATTGTGGCGGCGCGCCAGATAGGCCTGCAATAGCTTCATCTCAAGGTCGGTGTATTCTCGATCAGGTCGCGTAAAAGATGCAAAAGACCGCTGCGCGTCCGCCGAGCTGTCGAATACTGAAACGGTCACACCGTATCGCATGCCGAAGGTTTTGGCCTGCGCGATGATCCGTTTGGGGTCGTCGACGGGGAACTCACTCCATCGCACAGCACCGACGTTGCCATAGGCCCACCTAAGTACCGGATCAAAGAGCGCAAATCGCTGTTTGGTGTAATGCGCGACCCAATCTGGCGGAAGCGCATTTACTTCTTCCATCGGAAAGGCAAACCCAATGCGTAACGCAACATAGTGGCCTGACGGGGCAAGTTGCCCTATCTCATCAAGACCCAGTAGTTTTGACATTCGTTACCCTCAACAGGCCATCCGAGGATAAAGCCCTTGTTCCTGCGACAGACTTGCCACTACAATCGACGCAAGACGTCAGGCCCACAGTATTTGGTATTTAGCAGTTTTGGCAACCGGAAAGCGAGTAATGGTCGATGCAGCCGACAAAGTTTGAGATTAGTGAGACGCTTGGAAAGTTAAATCAGCTCGCGCCAGCAGGTTACGCACTCGGGTTCCATGTTGAGTATACCACACCCAAGTTCGTTTTTCAGACCTATCCGAAAGCCTGGCTTGATTACTACTCAAGCAACGGCTTGATCATGATGGATCCGATGGTTGCCTGGGGCTTCGAAAATGCGGGCGGCAAACGCTGGTCAGGGCTTGAAGACCCCGCTGGTGTTCTGAAAATGGCCGGCGAATATGGCATGAAATACGGTGTTGTGATTGCCGCAGTGTCAGGTGACAGCCGCAGCATCGGTGGTTTTGCCCATCCCGACCGCGAATTCACTGATGACGAGATTGCGCAGCTTGAAGCTGATGTCGTTCTGATCCATGACAATACTGCCGATACCGCATCGCTTGATCCCGATACAGTCGAACATCTCAAAAAGATGTCGATTATGGTCACCCACCCCGGATCTTAAAGCCGCCAGAATAACCAATCCTTTACGCTGATGCGGCTATGACGTCAGGTATGGATTTTTCTTCACCAAATATGTCCGACATGGCGCTAACACGTCGCCGCAAAGCGGCGATGGTTGTTCAAATGCTGATAGACGATGGCGCAACGCTGTCGCTTGACCAGCTACCCGAGACGCTCCAACTTGCTTTGACGGATGAACTCGGTGCACTGCGCCGCGTGGATAAAGCAACGGTTTCGGCGGTAGCAGAGGAATTCACAGCCGAACTTGAGGCCATTGGCCTTACCGGATCAGGAACCCGTGATGGGGCCATTGTCGCATTGGCTGATCACCTCAGCCCGACCCTCGCGGATCAGTTGCGTGCGCAACTCGATAGTGTCCGCAATGGCGATCATTGGCCTATCGTTGTCGACCTCAGCGTTGACCGGATTATTGCAATCATGTGTGCCGAAAGCATCGAAGTCTGCGCCGTTGCCCTTTCAAAATTACCCTTTGGAAAAGCCGCAGAAGTGCTTTCAAAGACCCCAGGAGACAGGGCCCGACGAATCACATACGCAATGTCCCAAACCGAAAACATCACACCCGACGCGGTCAGGCGGATTGGTGCGGCTTTAGCGCAGGACTACGGCCAACAACGCGACATCGCTTTTGACAAGGCACCAGTACAGCGTTTGGGCGCGATCCTGAACTCCACCGCAACAGACACCCGCGAAGACGTGCTTGAAGGGTTGGGCGGCACCGACCCCGATTTTGCCAGCGATGTGCGCAAAGCGATCTTTACCTTCAAAGACATCGCATCACGGGTCAAACCAACAGACATTCCCAACTGCATTCGGGATGTCGAAGGCGACGTGCTGATTACAGCCCTTGCCGCTACCCTGACCGGAGAAGAAGCACTGGCAAACTCCGCAGAATTTATCCTTGGCAGCCTGTCGCAACGCATGGCTGGGCAGCTGCGCGAAGATGCCGACGAACGCGGACGTGTCAAAAAAACCGATGCAGAAAAGGCGATGGCCGCCGTCACAGCCAGCATTCGCGAAAAGGCCGATGCCGGGGTGATCACCTTGATCGACCCTGATGAGGCGGATGACGAAGAGGACGGCTAGCAACGCGAATAGTGATTCACGTCCGGCAAGGAATGCTCTACACTTTGCCTTATGACTGACACCAACACATTCGACGGCCAACGCTGGCACGACATGGGCGGCACCGCAGCCGGACCTGTCCCAACAGACCAGCATGATTTTTCGCTGTGGGAAAAACGCGTTGACGCGCTGATGATTGTCGCCTCAGGCAAAGGGCATTTCACGGTTGATGGCCTGCGCCGCGTTCTTGAGGACATGGGCGAAGAGGCGTTCGAGACGATGACCTATTATGAACGCTGGATCGCATCGGTGAACCAGAACCTGATCGAAGCTGGCGTCTACACCACATCCGAACTTGCCCAACGCATGACACAGGTCGCCGCACGCGGTGCGACTTACGGCGAGGCCGCCAGTGAGTGATCGCCAATATATGCGGGTGCGGGCGGATATGCCGCCCGGACACGTACGCACACCTGCTTATCTGCGCGGCAAATGCGGTTGGGTTGAACGTACACTTGGCCCTTTCCCGAACCCCGAAGCACTCGCTTACGGCCTCCAAGCCCAAGCACTGCCATTGATGCGCATGCGGTTTTCCATGACCGAGGTTTGGGGCGCAGCAGCCGCCAACCCCAACGACACCATCGACGCTGAAATCTATAGCCACTGGCTCGAACCGGCAGAGGCCCCACATGCCCCATGATCATCATGACCACTTGTCGCCCTCAGGCCACCCTTACCGGCCCGACGATGACCACCCGCTGACCTATTGGCAGCAGATGGAAATCGCCGTGCGCGAATTGCTGATCGAAAAAGGCGTGACAACCGCGGCAGAGATCAACGCGCAAATCGACACGATGGATGCCCGCACGCCGGCGAACGGGGCCGCCGTCGTGGCCCGTGCGTGGACCGATCCAGCGTTCCGGGACGCGCTGCTGGCCGACGCCAGTGCGGCGACACGCGACATGGGTTTTGACGTTGGTCCGATGAAACTGATCGCACTAGAAAACACGCCGACAGAGCACAATGTCGTCGTCTGCACGCTTTGCTCATGCTACCCGCGCAACCTGTTGGGCTTGCCGCCTGATTGGTACAAATCACGCGCCTACCGATCCCGCACCGTCAAAGAACCGCGCAAAGTGCTGGCTGAATTCGGTGTCACCCTACCTGACACCACCACCGTCCGCGTTCATGACAGCACAGCCGACATGCGTTATGTCGTGATCCCTGCCCGACCCGAAGGAACCGATGGGTGGAGCGCAGATGACCTTGCCAAACTGGTCACGCGCGACAGTATGATCGGTACTGGATTGCCCAAATCACCGGATGCTGCGTGACCACTGAACCACTGCCCGAAGGATCAAAGGCCGATTGGCTGGCAGACCGCGCCTTGCGCGGGCTGATCGGTACGCTGATGCGCCTGCCTTATGACACACGCGTGCCGATGATGGGCAGCGCCTTGCGCCGCGCGATCGGTCCGCTGACAGGGTATCGGAAACGCGCCGAAGAAAACCTCGCGCTGATTTATCCCGAAATGGGCGTAATAGATCGCCGCCAATTGGCCGAAAGCTGTTGTGACAACTTCGGTCGCACGATTATTGAAAACTATTCTTGGCAGGACTTTGGCGAAAAGCTTAAGACGACCGAACCGACAGGCGATGGTCTGGATGCACTTGTCACGGCCGTTAAAGATCAGCAGCCTGTCATCTTTGTCACCGCCCATTTCGGTAATCACGAAGCCCCGCGGCAGGTTCTGACCCGCATGGGTCACACGATCGGGGGGCTGTATCGCCCGATGCAGAACGCCTACTTCAACGATCATTATGCCAAGACCATGACCTCTTGGGGCGGCCCGGTCTTTGCGCAAGGCAGGCGCGGAACGATGGGATTTGTCCGGCACCTGCGCGGCGGCGGCATGGGCACGTTGCTTTATGACGTGTCAGCCCCCGGCGCATCCTTGCCTTTTCTGGGGCATCCGGCGCGCACCTCACTTTCAGCCGCCGAGATCGCGCTGAAACTTGATGCGGTCGTCATCCCCTACTTTGGCATCAGACAAACAGACGGCGTGTCATTTCAGGTTGAGGTCGAGGCCCCTATCACCCACGGCACAGCTGAGGACATGCTGTTGCAGATGAACGCCCGGCTTGAAGCGCAGATCGCGCGAAATCCGGCACAATGGTTTTGGGTTCACAAGCGGTGGAAAAAGAGCCGCAAAAGCTCAGCGTAGTTCCGCTGCACCAACAATAGGGCCATTCGCGCCTTGCTGCAGGATCACCACAACGGGGCTATCCCCGTTGGCCAACGCCTCAAGCGCCAAGGCAGAGCGGCCATCCCATTGTCCGATCACATCCCATGATGTGACGATATTGGCATAGCTTAGATTGCGCCCCGCGTTTTCACCGCGGCGGATCGAAACGGTTTCTTCAGGCGTATAGCGAACCAATTGTACCACATAGTCACCGCGCGCTCCGGGGGCTGCATTGACGATCACATTGTTGCCACGCCGGGTCAGTTGGACATCAAACGGATTTCCACGCCGATTGTGCGCCTGAACCGTATCCATAACCTGCATCGGGCGTGATCCAATCACATGATCAACCCCACCGATAATCATTTGCGGTGTGTAGACAGTCGTCGCATTGGCCGCTCGGGCGTAGGCATGTTGACGCTCAGTATACTGAGGTGACGCGAAGATATCCTTCCAGCCGATGTAGTCCCAATAGTCCACATGCAACGCCAAAGCGATCACATCGTCACGTTTTGCAAGGTCATGCAACATGGCATCCGCCGGCGGACAGGAAGAACACCCTTGCGAGGTGTATAACTCGACCACAACCGGACCATTTTGCGCGACAGCTTGCGACGCGTGGAACAGGCCCACAAACGACATAAGTGTTAGAAAACTGCGCATGATGGGCCTCGGTCTTGAGTTACTGTCCAACCGGTTTAGTCAGCTTCGACTGAAATGGCCAATCAACCAATTGCGAGTGGAAAGTTAACAATGTTTCAGTTGTAATCATCGTTGATCTTTATTGTGTGCAACGGTATACAACGCGCGAAAGCGCCGCATTGCATGACGAATCTGCATGGTGCATCACCACCAACGATAGCCTTGCTTACGCAAAAGCCACGAAAGGGACCGCCATGACGATCACAGTCGGCAATGACACCGCAAAAACCCGTAAAACCCTCACAGTCGGTGACCAGTCGGTCGCTTACTATTCGATCCCGGCGGCAGAGGCTGCGGGTTTGGGTGATTTCTCAAAACTGCCAGCGGCTCTCAAAGTGGTTCTGGAAAACCTGCTGCGCTTCGAAGACGGTGGTTTTTCGGTATCCGTTGACGACATCAAAGCGTTTTCCGCATGGGCCGATAACGGCGGCAAGAACCCCCGCGAAATCGCCTACCGCCCTGCCCGCGTGTTGATGCAGGATTTCACCGGTGTGCCGGCGGTGGTTGACCTTGCCGCGATGCGCGACGGGATCGTGGCCTTGGGTGGTGACGCACAGCAGATTAATCCACTGAACCCGGTTGATCTGGTCATCGACCACTCGGTCATGATCGACGAATTCGGCAATCCGCGCGCCTTCCAGATGAACGTGGACCGTGAATACGAACGGAACATGGAACGCTATCAGTTCCTGAAATGGGGCCAAGGTGCGTTTAACAACTTTCGCGTGGTGCCCCCGGGCACAGGCATCTGCCACCAGGTGAACCTCGAATATCTCGCGCAAACCGTTTGGACCGACAAAGACCAGAACGGTGAAGAAGTAGCCTACCCTGACACGCTGGTCGGCACAGACAGCCACACCACGATGGTCAACGGCCTTGCCGTGCTGGGCTGGGGCGTTGGCGGGATCGAGGCGGAAGCCGCGATGCTGGGCCAGCCTGTGTCTATGCTTATCCCCGAGGTTGTGGGCTTTGAGCTGACCGGCCAAATGGTCGAAGGCACGACCGGCACTGACCTTGTGCTGAAAGTCGTGGAAATGCTGCGTGAACTGGGCGTTGTCGGCAAATTCGTCGAATTCTACGGTGCTGGTCTCGACGTCCTCCCACTGGCAGATCGTGCAACAATCGCGAACATGGCACCAGAATATGGCGCCACCTGCGGCTTCTTCCCTATCGACGGCGAAACCCTACGCTACCTGCGCAACACAGGCCGCGACGAAGACCGTATCGCACTGGTCGAAGCTTACGCCAAGGAAAACGGTTTCTGGCGTGGCGACGATTATGCACCGGTCTACACCGACACCCTGCACCTTGACATGGGCACCATCGTTCCTGCGATTTCCGGCCCCAAGCGTCCGCAGGATTACGTTGCATTGACCGACGCCAAGACCGCGTTCACCCGCGAGATGGAAGAAACATTTAAGCGTCCGATGAACAAAGAAGTGGCGGTTGCAGGCGAAGACTACACGCTGTCATCCGGTAAGGTCGTCATCGCCTCGATCACATCCTGCACCAACACATCCAACCCTTACGTCATGATCGGCGCAGGTCTGGTGGCGCGCAAAGCGGCGGCCTTGGGCCTGAACCGCAAACCTTGGGTGAAAACATCGCTCGCCCCCGGTTCCCAAGTCGTGTCCGAGTATTTGGAGGCCGCAGGCCTGCAAGAGGACCTCGACAAGATCGGATTCAACCTTGTTGGCTATGGCTGCACGACCTGTATCGGCAACTCTGGCCCGATCCAAAAAGAACTGTCTGACGCGATTGCCGAAGGTGATCTGGTCGCAACTTCGGTCTTGTCCGGCAACCGCAACTTCGAGGGGCGGATTTCACCCGACGTGCGGGCCAACTACCTCGCCTCTCCACCGCTGGTCGTCGCTTATGCGCTGGCAGGCACGATGGATATCGACCTCGCCAGCGAACCGCTGGGACAGGACCAAAAAGGCAATGACGTCTACCTCAAAGACATCTGGCCCACCTCAGCCGAGATCAACGAGTTGGTCGAACGCACGGTCACCCGCGAAGCATTCATCAGCAAATACGCTGACGTCTTCAAAGGCGACGAAAAGTGGCAAGCTGTCGAAACGACGGACAGCGAAACCTACGATTGGCCAGCCACATCCACCTACGTCCAGAACCCGCCTTACTTTAAGGGTATGTCCAAGGACGCAGGCACAATCAAAAACGTGGTCGATGCCAAAGTTCTCGCCGTTTTGGGTGATATGGTCACCACCGACCACATCAGCCCCGCCGGTTCGTTCAAAGACACCACCCCTGCCGGACAATACTTGATCGAACGTCAGGTGCCTGTGCGCGAATTCAACTCCTACGGATCGCGCCGCGGTAACCACGAAGTGATGATGCGCGGCACATTCGCCAACATCCGTATCAAGAACGAAATGCTGGACGGCGTCGAAGGCGGTTACACCAAAGGGCCAAACGGCGATCAAACGTCGATCTTTGATGCGGCCATGACGCACCAAGAGGCAGGCACACCACTGGTCGTCTTTGCAGGCGAACAATACGGTGCCGGATCATCGCGCGATTGGGCGGCCAAAGGGACAGCATTGCTAGGTGTGAAGGCTGTGATCGCTGAAAACTTTGAACGTATCCACCGCTCCAACCTTGTTGGGATGGGCGTTGTTCCGTTCGAGTTTACAGGCGGTGACAATCGCAAATCGCTGGGTCTGACTGGTGAGGAAACAGTGACCATCGAAGGTCTGGATGCGGTCAAGCCACTGCAAGACATGACCGCCAAGATCACGATGGCGGATGGCACGGTCAAAGAAATCACCGTCAAATGCCGCATCGATACGGCCGTTGAGATCGAATACATCGAAAACGGCGGCGTGCTACACTATGTGCTGCGGAACCTGGCGAAGGCTGCTTGATTTTGGTTGGCCCCGGTGGAAACACCGGGGTTATTCCACAAGATCGACGCAAAATTCAGGCAATTGAACCCTACAGTTTTCGTATACGGGCTCTCTGACAGGGGCAAAGCCTCTACCCAATCCGACGTCAGGTCTCATCATCGTTAGAGTCGGATTGATGTACTCGCTCCCACGACTTTCCACGATCAGGCGCAAACAAAGTCCCGATCTGCAGTGAAGCGGCGTATCAAATAACATAACGAGATAATGATAGTTTTCTGAAACATGGTATGTGTATTTGTACTCCTGTGTCAGGAGTAAGTCGTCTATGATTCTTGGAAAATCTGAATTCTCGACGATCTCGACGCCAATGGTTTGCGTTAATGCATGTGGCTCGTTTGGATCGAATACCTCCGTACCACTCTGACCCACGGCAAACGAAGCCAACGCTGAAAACAGGGCTGTTGCAGCCAGACTGCGAACGTGTGATGCCGCTTTATTCATAGGCGGGTCTCGTCCTACTCCATAGCCTTCGCCAACTCCGGCAAAAACCGCTGCTCATAGTCCGACCCCACCAGCGGCCCGACGAACCGATACAGCACTGTCCCGTCCCCATCCACGATGAATGTCTCGGGCGGCGCAGTTACGCCCCAGTCAATCGCAGTGCGCCCACGCAGGTCAAAAGCGGTCGCGAAGAACGGATCGTCGTAATTCTCCAGATACTCAGACGCCATCGACTGCTGATCGCGAAAGTTGATCCCGGCGATGCGGTAACCCTGCGCCTCCAGGTCCAACAGGTTTGGATGCTCGGCCCGGCAAGGCGGACACCAGCTGGCCCAGAAGTTCACCAACGTGATATCGCCCGAACGCAGGTCTTCTGCGGTCAGTTGCACGGTCCCCTGTACGGCTTCAGACGGGATCTCTGGTGCTTGGTTACCAATAAACGTCGACCGCAACTCATCGGGATTATCCCGCATCATCCCCGCCAAGGCGAGCCCCGCGAAGGCTGCGAAAATCACCGGGGGCATGATCATCAGAGGCGAGATTTTAGCCATTCTTCTCAACCGCCTCCAAAGCCGCGCGGACCTTGACGTAGCGCCGCCAGCTCAGCCAGACGATAGCGGCAAGCAGCAAAATGCTGACCCCGTAGGCCGACAAAACCTCTATTCTGTAGTCACCCAAATCAGGCACGGCGTGTCCTCGCTTCCAATGCACGAATACGGCGCGCGCGAATTTCGGTGCGGGTGCGCATGAGGACCAAGGCAATGAACAGCAACACAAACCCCGCGATACAAACCAAAAGCGGAAACCAGAACACGTCCGAGATATTCTCTTCCTTGTCCAGCGACAGCGACGCCCCTTGATGCAGCCCTTGGTTCCAGAACAACACCGCATAGCGTGACAGGATCGCGAATATGGACCCGACCAAACACAAGACAGACGTCAGGTCCGCCGCCGTGTCAGGGTCTTCGATGGCTTCCCAAAGCGCGATGTAGCCCAGATAGAACAGGAACAGGATCAGGAAGGACGTCAAACGCGGGTCCCACGCCCAATATGTCCCCCACATTGGCTGTCCCCAGATGCCCCCGGTGAAAAGCGCGATCAGCGTAAACACAACGCCCACAGGGGCCGCCGCCCTTGCTGCCAAAGCGGAAACATGATGCCGCCGCACTACCCAGATCAGTGATGCCACCAGCATCATGATCCACGCATTAATCGCCATCAGGGCGGCCGGAACATGCAGGTAGATAATCTTGACGGTCGATCCTTGCCGGAAATCATCAGGCGTAAAGAAAAAACCCCATACGAGGCCAACCACAAGGCAAACCCCGGCCAGCGCAAAGCTCCAAGGCAGGACCGGTCTGGTCCAGCCCATGAACAGCTTTGGATTGGCGTATTCCCACATCGACATAGGCGCTATCTATCCTTCCTCATCCATCCCAACAATCCCCGATCACCGCAGATTGATGCGTAACACAGCCGCAGTGGCGAACGGCAACAATGCGAATGATCCGGCAGTAATCCCCGCCATCAGCATGAGCGCACCGGTCGGGTCCAACCCTTCGGCACCACGGCGCACCGCCTCGGCCCCGAAAATTAGTGTTGGGACATAGAGCGGCAAGACCAAGAGAGACAGCAGTAGCCCGCCCCGGCGCAATCCGACAGTCAAGGCAGCCCCAAACGTACCGATCATTGACAATGCCGGTGTCCCGATCAAAAGCGAGATCAGCAAGTATGCGTAAGCATCAGGTGCAAGGCTGAGCAGAAACCCCAAGGCGGGCGCTGCCAACGTCAATGGCAAGCCGGTCGTGATCCAATGCGCCAAAGCCTTCACCATCGCCGCCCCTTCCAGTGGCAGCGGCGACGTGGCGAGCAAAGCAAGCGAGCCATCTTCATAATCCAGCGCGAAAATCCGGTCCAGCGACAAGAGTGCCGCCAAAAGCGAGGCGACCCATAGAATGCCGGGGGCGATCCGAGAGAGCAGTTCCGTGTCTGGCCCGACCCCGAAAGGCACCAGCACCACAACGATCAGGAAAAACGCAAGCCCCAGTCCAAAACCGCCACCTGCCCGGACGGCCAGCCGAAGATCACGCAGCAAAAGCGCAATCACAAGAACGCCTCGTCCGACCCGCCGCTTGCATCATCGGCAGCCTTGAATGGGGTCAGGTCCAATTCAGGTGCATCCAGCCCCAAGTCAATATGCGTGGCGATCACCGCAATGCCGCCCGCCGCCAGGTGGGTGTTCTGCAACCAATCCGCAAAGAGCTTTACCGAAAACCGGTCAAGCGACACCGTCGGTTCATCCAAAAACAGAACCTTGCGCCCAATCACACCAAGCCGCGCCAAACCAAGGCGGCGTTTTTGTCCGGCGGAAAGCGTGCCGCCAAGGCGGTCGCGCAAATCACCCAGATCGAAGGTTTCAAGAATATCATCGGACATCGTCGTACCATGAACATCAGCCCAAAACTTGAGGTTCTCAGTCACGGTGAGCGCAGTCTTGATCCCGTCAGCGTGGCTGGCATAGGCTCCCTCGTCCTCGGGATAACTTACAATGCCAGCTTGAGATGGCTGTAAGCCTGCCAAGGTACGCAACAAGGTTGTCTTGCCAACGCCGTTGGGGCCTCGAAGGATAAGCGCCTGACCTGCCGGGACCTCAAAGTAAATATTGTCAAGGATCGGCACTCCACCGCGCTCACATTTGAGGGCAATGACTTCAAGCATTCAAACAGGCAACAGGGCCACCGCCACCCGCCGCCCCTCTGACAGCAGCACGTTGTAAGTGCGGCAAGCGGCTGGTGAGGCCATCGTCTCAACCCCGATCCCGGCGTCTTCCAGCGTTGCCCGGAAATCTTTGGGCGGATGGGCGATCTCTGCGCCGGTTCCAACAAACAGCACGTCAATTTCAGCGACCTGCGCCAACAAAGTCGCGGTATCCTCGAAACCACCCCAAGCTGTCACGCCATTGGGCAAGACAAGCAATGCCCCATCATATCGCTTGCCACCCACACGGAAAAACCCCGTGCCATAGCCGTCGATTGGCACTGCATCGTTATAGCTGATTTCGTTCAGGCGCATTTTGCCCCCTTCAGGTGTCGATATGGCCGTATTTGGTGCCCGCACTTGGGTCTTTCTTGGACCAGTCGCGCTTGACCCCCAGCACCAGCAGAATAGCGGAAGCCACGAAGATCGACGAATAGGTCCCGATCAAAACGCCCCACATCATCGCAAAGACAAAACCGCGGATCACGTCACCACCTAGAATGAACAGCGCCAACAACGCCAACATCGTGGTGACCGAGGTCATCAAGGTCCGGCTGAGCGTTTCGTTGATCGAGATATTCAGCACCTCTTTGAGGTCCTTTTTCTTATACTTGCGCAGGTTTTCACGCACACGGTCAAAGACGATCACCGTGTCGTTGATCGAATAACCCACGATGGTCAGCAAGGCCGCGATGATCGCCAGATCAAACTTGATCTGGAGTTCTGAAAATATCCCGATCGTCAGGATCACATCGTGGCTGAGCGCAAGCACAGCACCGACAGCAAACTGCCATTCAAAGCGCAGCCAAATATACAGCAAGATCGCGATCACGGCCAAAGCCACCGCAATGATAGCCGTTTGAATTAGCTCACCGGAAACTTTGGGACCGACGGATTCAACCGATGGAAACGTCATACCAGGGTCAATCGTGCGCAAGGCCGCTTGGATCGCTTCAATCGTTTCAGACGCAATACGCTCATCACCCTCCTGTGCCTGAACACGAACCAAAGCCACATACTGATCTTCGTCAAAGAGCGGATCATCAATAGGCGCGATTGAGATATCACCAAGATCAAGCGCATCAAGCACAGCCCGGTATTCAGCAACGTCCACAGGCTGGGAACTATCGGTGCGAATACTTGTCCCACCCTGAAAGTCGATGCCGTAGTTCAGCCCTTGGATCATGAAGGACGCAAAGGCGATGACCATGGCGACCATGGAAATGCCCAGCCAAATGCGGGCTTTGCTGAAAAAATCAATCGACGTATTCTCGCGAACCAGTCTTAAGCGCATATCAAACCTCGATTGTCTTGGGGCGGGTGCGCGAGAACCAGATCACGATGAGTGACCGGGTGACGAAAATCGCAGTGAAAACGGATGTGATGATGCCAAATCCCAAGGTGACGGCAAAGCCACTGACCGGGCCAGAGCCCATCGTGAACAGGATTACCGCCGTAATGAATGTGGTGATGTTGGCGTCAATGATCGACGACAGCGCCTTTTCATAGCCCAACTCAATCGCCCTCGCGGGGCCTTTGGCAGTTTTGAGTTCTTCGCGTATCCGCTCAAACACAATCACATTCGCATCCACGGCCATACCGATGGTCAGGACGATCCCTGCGATACCGGGTAGCGTCAGCGTGGCCCCCACAATACTCAGCAGGCCAAAGATCAGACCGACGTTGATCACCAAGGCGATATTGGCGAAGAGCCCGAACAAACCATAACTCAGCACCATGTAAACAAGGATCGCAATGCCCGCCACGATACAGGCAATCTGCCCGGCGGCGATACTGTCCTCACCCAACTCTGCGCCGACGGTGCGTTCTTCAAGGAACGTCAGTTCGGCAGGCAGCGCACCCGCGCGCAACAGCACAGCAAGGTTCGTCGCTTCCTCAACTGTAAAGTTGCCGGTGATAATGCCCGACCCACCCGGAATATGGCTTTGGATCGTCGGGGCCGAGATGACTTCGTTATCCAGCACAATCGCAAAAGGGTTGCCGATGTTTTCCAGCGTATAGTCACCAAATTCACGCGCCGCTGAGGTGTTGAAGCGGAAGGCAACCGCAGGTCGCCCGTTCTGGTCGAAATCAAGTTGCGCATTTTCGAGGTCTTCACCGGTCACAACAGGACGACGCTGGACAATGTAGAACTGCCCCGGCGTATCCAAAGACGGCAGGATAATGTTGCCGGTCCCCGGAGTAGCATCGGGATCAGTCGTTGGGCTCACGACAGGATTAAAGGTCAGCTGCGCCGTCGTCCCCAACAGCTCAATAATCTCATTCGCAGACCCGACACCCGGCACCTGTACCAGAATACGATCAGACCCTTGGCGCTGGATGGTTGGCTCGCGGGTGCCGACCTCATCAATCCGGCGGCGGATAATCTCAAGTGTTTGCAGGATCGTGCGCTCATCCATCGCGGCCATTTCGGCCTCACTCAGCGTGATCGTCAGGATCGGGCCGTTGATGCGTACATCAATGTTTGTGGCTGCCGCACCGGTGAAGGATGCAACAGGGGACGCAAGACCGCGCACGATCTCAAACGCGCGGGTCGCACCCTCGGCTTGCGAAATACGCACGCGCAATTCTGTGGGCGGGCCGTTGTCCTCGCGGGTGACGAACCCTACCGTATCGCGTTCCGCAGCCAGCGCATCACGCACCGATGGCCAGAACCCTTCAAGGAACGACGCATGCACATCCTCAACCTGCACTTCGACCAGCAAATGCGCACCGCCGCGCAGATCAAGGCCAAGGTTGACAAGGCTGGAAGGCAGGAAACTTGGCCACTCAGCCGCATCAGCTTCAAGCTCTGCGTTTGTCATGCCGGTTTCAATGATCGCCATCGCGTCATTATGCGTCTCGACCCGACTGTAAAAGCCATTGGGCATCGCAAAGGTCAAACCAACGATGACCGTCAGCCAGATCATCACAAGTTTGGGGAACGAAATATTCAGCATTCAGCGTGCCTCATCGGCGAAGTGTTAGGTTTTAGCCGGTTCGGTCTTGTTCATCACGGTGGCGATGGTCGATTTGACCACGCGGACGTTAACGCCCTTGGCAATCTCAACCTCAACCTCGTTGCTGTCGTCTTCTTTGACCTTGACGATTTTGCCGACAATGCCGCCTTGGGTGATGATCTGATCACCCCGGCGCAGACCTTCCAACATCGTGGCATGTTGTTTCAGCTTTTTCTGCTGTGGCCGGATCAACAGGAAATACATGATCGCAAAGATCAGTAGCAGCATGATTAGGTCTTCGGCTCTCATATTCCATCCCTTTTGGTCGTGTGGCGTTTACGCCTTGGAAACTCGCGGCACATTATGTCCGCCACCCATGATTGGCAACCGCGATTGGGCCGCATTGAAGCAGCCTTTCATGCCATATGGGGCGCGCGTGGAGGGAAAGCAATCGCGGTTAAGCCATTTGCACCAAACTGGCCTCATGCGACGCAAACTGCTGCCGCGAAATTCGCAGTTCACTTGGCCCCCGCAATCGGGCATATGACGCGCACGCAAACACCTCAAAAGGACCGATGCCATGCATGACATTCGCACAATCCGTGACAACCCCGCCGCTTTTGATGCGGCATTGTCTCGTCGTGGGATTGCGCCAGTGTCGTCCCAGATTCTGGCTATGGATGAAGCACGCCGCGCCAAGATCTTAGCTGCGGAAACAGCGCAAGCAGAGGCCAACAAAGCCGCCAAAGAAGTCGGCGCAGCCAAAGGGCGCGGTGATGAGGCCGAATTTGAGCGGCTGCGCGCCTTGGTTGGTGAAAAGAAAGCACAGATCGCCGCGCTGAACGATGAGGCCAAGTCCGAAGACGCGGCGCTGACCGATCTGCTGATGGGTATCCCAAACCTGCCGGATGACAGCATCCCGGATGGTGATGACGAGGATGATAACGTTGAAATCCACCGCCACGGCAGCCCGCGCAACTTTGACTTCGACCCGGTGGAGCATTTTGAAATCGCAGCCATCCGGCCCGGCATGGATTTTGAAACCGCCGCCAAACTATCGGGCAGCCGCTTTGTGTTGCTGTCCGGTGCTGTCGCCCGCCTGCATCGCGCGCTGTCGCAATTCATGCTTGATGTGCATGTTGAAGAGCATGGGCTGACGGAAACCATCACCCCCGTGCTGGTGCGCGAGGAAATGATGTATGGCACCGGCCAACTGCCCAAGTTTGGTGAGGACAGCTATCAAACCACAAATGGCTGGTGGTTGATCCCCACGGCCGAAGTCACCCTGACCAACATCGTCAATGGCGTGACAATTGACGAAAGCTATCTGCCCCGCCGCTATGTGGCCCACACACAATGCTTCCGGTCCGAGGCCGGATCGGCAGGGCGTGACACCTCCGGCATGCTGCGCCAGCACCAATTCGAAAAGGTCGAGATGGTTAGCATTACCAGGCCAGAAGACAGCGCCGCTGAACATGACCGCATGACAGGCTGCGCTCAGGCTATCCTTGAAAAGCTGGAGTTGCCCTATCGCACCGTGGTGCTGTGCACCGGTGATCTGGGCGCGGGCATGCGCAAAACGCACGATATCGAGGTCTGGCTGCCCGGCCAGAACGCGTATCGCGAAATCAGTTCTGTCTCAGTCGCGGGCGACTATCAAGCGCGGCGCATGAACGCCCGCTACAAGCCCGAAGGTGGCGGCAAGCCGCAGTTTGTGCACACGCTGAACGGATCAGGTCTGGCTGTTGGTCGCACGCTCATCGCCGTGGTCGAAAACGGGCAGCAAGCGGACGGGTCGGTTGACCTGCCCGCCGCATTGCACCCTCACCTGCGTGGTAAAACGCGCATCACGCCCGAAGGGGTTCTGGCGTAGCAGGGTCCGGCAAACTAAGCAGGGCGGTGCGGATATGCATTGCCCCGCCCGGACTGTAATGCGCCCCAAGTGCCCGCATTCTGGCCGCCACGCTCCAATGGTAGTCATCCGGGTTGGTCGGCCCCACGCGCCAAGCATTCAAAGGCCCGGACCGTTGCCGGACATCGTTGGACATGACATCAACGCGACCCGGCGTGTCTGGTAAAATAGCGCGGGGATCAAGTTCAAGCCCCGCCGCAACCGCTTTGCTGACAATCCACTCTAACGGATAGGCGACAAGCTGGCGGTTGCGGTTGCTACCGCCGACAATGCCGTGGTTTCCGATGAACCAAAGCTGCTGATAAGGGCGATCCGGGTCTGTCCGGCCGTCGTTCAACGTATCAAGGTTTGCCCATGGCGTCGGCTCGTAGAGTAGCCGTTGTTCATCCAATGCCATCGCATGATAGGCGTGACGCACCATCGACGACAGCTTCATATCATAAAACTGATAGCGTCGGTTCCACAGCTTTGCGACCGGGCCAAGCAGCTTTATCGGCAACCCTTTTGCGCCAACCGTGTCCCAGATGCCCATAAAGTGGATGTCGACAATCGTGCCTTCTTCGCCCCGCGCTTTCCAGTCATCCTCTGACGTTGCGATATGCGGGGAAAGTGCCTTGCGTTGTGTCCATAGCGGCCCTTTATCCAGGTATTCGCCCTTGCGCTTGTAGAGCCGCCAAGCACGGTTCAGCGTGAACGCGCTTTTGACCCGCTCCTTGGGGATAATCCCGCATTTCCTGATCATCCCACCGAGCGACCTTGCCGTATAAGCGCCGCGCGAAAAGCCGAAGATGTAAATCTGGTCCCCGGGTTCGTAGTGCAGACAAAGTTGCTGATAAGCGAGCCTGACATTACGCCCCAGGCCCCAGCCGAAGGCACCGCCGCCGATCTTATGGATATAGCGTTTGAGTAGGTTGGCGTATTTATTGACACCCACACCTTCAAGGTATCTGACCACTTGCCTGTTTTCGTCATTTATGCAGGCATCGCGTAGTCTGACCACATTGGTCGGCGTTGTGATGGTCGGGGAATTCCACGTGCCATCGCAGAGAATAATAATCCGTTTCATACCAATAACCTTTACTTTGAATACGCAAATGTTGCCGTAACGTCAGCTGTCGATCAAGTCTGCTTTTCCCCACCTTTTGATGGAACTGACGCGCAGCAAGCTATGTTCACAAGCATGAAACAGATTTACGCGATCCTCACCCTTGTCTTCACGGCAAGTTTTGTCATCTCTCCTGCGCTGACCAGCCCCTTTAGCGGCTTTCGGGCGGACCAATTGCCCATTCCGCAGATTGAGCCTCCAATTCAGCCCGAAGGATATGCTTTTGCGATCTGGGGGCTCATATATGGGTGGTTAGTGGTTTCAGCGGTATTTGGCATGATTAAACGCGCCAAAGACACGGGCTGGGACAGCGCCCGCAAGCCCTTAATCGCTAGCCTTGCGGTTGGAACGACATGGCTTGCCGTGGCCAATGCAAGCGCTGTCTGGGCGACCGTCCTGATCTTTGTGATGGCGGCAACCGCGATTTGGTCGCTGATGCGCGCACCCAAGCGCGACATCTGGCTGTTCAAAGTGCCCGTTGGCATCTACGCAGGTTGGCTGACGGCGGCGTCATTTGTGTCACTGGGCAGTACAGCCGCAGGTTATGGCATCGCGACAGGCGCATTGGGCTGGGCCTATATCGGTATCGTCGGGGCATTGATCGTGGCGGGTCCTGTTTTGCTACGCACCGCAGCCCCCGCCTATGGGTTGACGGTGATCTGGGCTTTGATCGGGATCATTGTCGCAAATGGTGTGCAAACCTGGACAGTCTCGGCTCTGGCAGGCGCAGGAGTACTGACCTTGCTTGCGTTGATCGCAACGATGCGCGCTAACGGTCGCTCGGTCCCTTCTTAAGGTGCTTTGACAGGCGCGAGGGTTGCGAGGACTTTTTATCCTTGTAAGGATTTTTGTCACCCTGATCGCGCAGGAACAGCCTGATCGGCGTGCCCGGCATATCAAAGTCGACGCGTAACCCGTTGACAAGATAACGTTTATAGCTTTCAGGCATCATGTCAGGATGGGATGTCATCACCACAAACGCAGGTGGGCGCGTCTTCACTTGGGTCATGTAACGCATCTTGATGCGCTTGCCTCCGGGTGCAGGCGGCGGGTGCTGCTCCAGCATTCCCGTCAGCCAACGATTCAAGTTCGCGGTTGAGATGCGGCGGTTCCATACTTCATGCGCGCGCATGATGGCTTGCTGCAAACGGTCCAGTCCTTTGCCCGTCTTGGCAGAGACCGTCACCAAAGGCGCGCCACGCAGCTGGGGTAACAATCGCTCAAAATCCTGGCGCAACTCTTTCAGCTTGCTTTGCTTTTCGTCCTCAACGTCCCACTTGTTGACGGCGACAACGACGGCACGACCCTCACGCTCGGCCAAATCGGCAATCCGCAAGTCCTGCTGTTCAAACGGAATTTCTACATCAAGTAAAACAACAACGACTTCGGCGAATTTCACCGCGCGTAAGCCATCAGAAACCGACAGCTTCTCTAGCTTCTCCTGTACCTTGGCTTTCTTGCGCATACCTGCGGTGTCAAAGATACGCATCGGCACGCCGTCCCAGTCCTGCTGAACCGAAATCGCATCGCGGGTGATCCCAGCTTCTGGGCCGGTGAGCAAACGTTCTTCACCAATGATCTTGTTGATAAGTGTGGACTTCCCCGCATTCGGGCGCCCTACAACAGCGATCTGCAAGGGCTTGGCACGGGTTGGCACGCGCGGGGCATCTTCGTCATCTTCACCAACATCAATGTCGACCTCAGGCGCATTGGCCGCAGCCTGTTCGGCATGCGCTTCGGAAATCGGGCGCAGAACATCCATCAATTCACCCATGCCTTCGCCATGTTCGGCAGAGATACGGATCGGCTCGCCCAGACCCAAGGCATAAGCCTCAAGGATCGTGGCATCGGCTGCTTTGCCTTCGCCTTTGTTCGCCGCCAAGATCACATTGGCGTTCTTCTTGCGCAGGATATCGGCAAAGACCTCATCCGCGGGCAGCACCCCTGCCCGTGCGTCGATCATGAACAAGCACACATCGGCCATCTCAACTGCGCGTTCGGTCAAACGGCGCATACGCCCCTGCAAACTGTCGTCGGTTGCTTCTTCCAAACCTGCGCTATCAATCACCGTAAAACGCAGGTCGGCAATGCGCCCTTCACCTTCACGCAAGTCACGCGTCACCCCCGGCTGATCATCAACCAAGGCCAGTTTCTTGCCAACCAAGCGGTTGAACAAAGTGGATTTGCCCACATTCGGACGCCCCACAATGGCAAGGGTAAAGCTCATCTTATACGTACCTTTCGGGCCGAACCGCGTCACACCACCGGTGCGCGATCAACGGAAAGCGTGCAATTGCCCTGTTTTAGTCAGAACGTAAAGGGTCTGATTGGCCACAACGGGACCAGAGGCGGCACCACCGGGCAGGTCAACCTGCCCCAACAGCGCGCCAGAGGTCGGATCGAATTGGCGGATCAGGCCGTCAGAAGACGTGACGATCAGACGACCACCCGCCAGCACAGGGCCGTAATGCGCAAAGATGCTTTTCTGACGGCGGGTTCGGGTGTTGTCTTCAAAGGTTGGCAAAGCAGTGCGCCAAACAGGATTGCCGGTCGTTGCATCGAGGCGGACCAGTTCATTGATGTCGTTGATCAGGAAAACCGCGTTGCCGACAGGCCAGACCGGGCTGATCGCCCCTTCTGTTGCGGTCCAAGCGCGCGATCCGTCGGCCAGATTAATCGCAACAGTGCGCCCGCTGAAGTTGCCGACGTAAACGCGATCACCTGCAATCACCGGGTCACCGGCGATATCGTCCAGCACACCCGCGGCAATACCGACGCGATCGCCTGATACGACAGTGGACCAACGGGTCAGACCGCCACGAGGATAGGTGGCCAGCACCTCACCCGACGAAAATGGAAAGACGACAAACTCACCGCTGACAGCCGGGGATGCTCCGCCTGCAAAATTCGCAGTGGACGGCGCGCCGGACTTTTGCCAGCGCACACGACCGTTTGTTGTTTCAAGCGCCCAAGCAGTGCTGTCGCGCCCAACCACATAGACCAGATCACCTGCCAAAGTGGGGGCTGCATTTGCGGGCGCGTCAAGGTCCTGCACCCAGGCCACCGCACCGGTGGCCGCGTCAAGCGCTGTAATCTCGCCAAAGCCAGTGGTGACATAAACCTGCCCACCCCCGACAGAGATGCCCCCGCCTGAGGCATCGCCTGCATTGTCGCGACGTGGCGTCAAATCACGGGTCCAAAGGTTCGCACCATCGACCGTTGTTGCCGTCACAGTCGCGCGGGCATCTACGGTATAGATCACGCCATTGGCCACAACGGGATGTGACGTAATACGGGCGCGCCTGCTGTCACCTTCGCCTATGTCGGCAACAAAAACCGGGCTTAACTCAGGGCCCAGTGCAGGATGGGTGATATTGTGGCTGGGGCTACCGTTGCGATGCCCCCAGTCCGCGTTGGTCTGCGCTGTTGGCAATTCAATCGGCAGCACCTGATTGGCAAAGGCGGTTTGCGCACGAATGTCGAACCGCTCACCGGGCAGGATCACGTCGGTATCGCCACAAGCAGCCAGGATAACAAGGCTCAGGGCGGCTGCGATGCTTACTCTTACAGTCACGGGTCCGGGTCCAATCTGCGCTTTACTCGGTCACTGGTGCGGGCAGCGGCTCGCCAAGTGCCACCATGAGCGTCTGCACACGCTCGCGCAACCCGCGGGTCACGCCAGCGTCTTCTTCAATCTGGCGCATGACGGCAATCGCACCGTCGGTGTCACCAGCCTCAAGCGTCATATAGGCGATCTGCTCAAGCGCCAGCAATCGGAAGGGCTGCCCGGGCTGGGACAGCGCCTCGAGCGCTGACCTGCGGGCGGTCGTATCATCCGATGGCAACATGGCCGCCTTGAACGCCGCGATATCGCGGTACATGTCAGGCACGTCTGGGTTCACAGCAACGGTGTTCAATGTGGCACTCGCGGCTGCGATTTCACCGGCTTCTTCCTCCATCGCGGCACGTAAAAGCAGTGTTACCGCAGCAGCACTACCATCGGCCTCGACGGTGGCCATCGCCGCGGCCCGCGCGCCGGGATCCGTTTCATCCAACGCGGCCAGCAAGGCATCGCCCGTCGCCTGTGCGGCATTGCGATCCTTCACATTGCGATACTCATTCCAGGCCGCACCGCCTACCAGCAAAAGCACGGCGGCAACGGCAACCCAACCATAGCGCCGCAAATAGCCATACAGCTTTTCGCGGCGGACCTCTTCGGTGACTTCACTGATAAAACTGTCGCTATCGCTCACCTTGGTCCCCAATTTTTGGCAGATGTGAATACGTGTTTGCGGGTACATATCGTGAAGCTGCGGCAATGAACAAGAGGCGGACCGGAAATGCGCAACCGAAACCCGCGTATCACACGTAAAAGTGCGCTTGTCGCAAGGGCAACTTCAGTATAAAGTGAACTGAATGGTTTAGTACAAAAATATGATCTGCGCGCCAAACAGCGACGTAGGAACATCAGATCAAAAACAACAGCTATTGCCGCGCGGCATTGGGTTTAAGGGACGACATTATGAAAATCATTCCGTTGATAACTGCGGTTTTGGTGCTTGCAGGCCTATATCTGGTCGTTTTTGAGCGTGACCGCCTGCTTGGCTTTGCTCAAGGTACACCGGTGACTGAGCAGTCCGTCGAAACGGACCAAAACGCTGAGGATACAACCCGCGCGCAGGGCGAATCTGTTGTTGGCGTTGTCGCAATGCACTCTGTCGCCCAAACCATTGACAGCGCGGTTATCCTGCGCGGTCGCACGGAAGCGGCGCGCCAAGTGACCGTTGCATCGGAAACATCCGGCCTCGTCGTCTCAGAACCCCGGCGCAAGGGCGCATTTATCAATGAAGGCGAAATGCTCTGCCGCCTTGATCCCGGCACCCGCGAAGCATCGTTAGCCGAAGCCCGCGCAAGGCTGGCCGAGGCCGAGGGCCGTGTGCCAGAAGCACAAGCCAGCGTGTTGGAGGCCAGCGCACGCGTCCGCGAAGCCGAGATTAATCTGAATGCAGCACGCCAATTGTCAGAAGACGGTTTCGCATCTGAAACCCGTCTTGTCAGCGCGCAGGCGTCTATGGAGGCCGCAACCGCAGGGGTACAGCGTGCCAATTCCGGTGTGACCTCTGCACAAGCAGGGATCCAAGCCGCACAAGCCGCTGTCGCCTCGGCCGAGCGCGAAATTGACAAACTGGCGATCACCGCCCCTTTCTCTGGTCTGCTGGAAACTGACACTGCCGAGCTTGGCTCGCTGATGCAGCCCGGCACGCCCTGTGCCACGATCATTCAGCTGAACGAAATCAAGCTGGTAGGATTTGTCCCAGAGGCTGACGTGTCCAAAGTCAACGTCGGTGCGATGGCCGGTGCACGCCTGACCAGCGGCGAACAGGTGCAAGGCCGTGTGACGTTCCTGTCGCGCAGCGCCGATGAGTTGACCCGCACCTTCCGCGTTGAGGTCACCGTGGCCAACGACGACCTTGCCATCAGCGACGGACAGACCGCCGAAATCCTGATCGCCTCGGACGGACGCACTGCACATCTGATCGCGCAGTCCTCGCTGACGCTCGATGATGGTGGCGTCTTGGGCGTGCGCACCGTTGGCGAAGGCAATATCGCAACCTTCATGCCAGTGACGCTGCTGCGCGACACCGCTGAAGGTGTTTGGGTCACGGATCTGCCTGAAACAATTGATATCATTACGGTCGGACAAGAATTTGTCGTGGACGGCGTGCAGGTCGCGCCCACATTTACGGAAGCCAAAGGATGACAGGATTAGTTGACTGGGCCGCTTCGCGTGCCCGCATGGTTCTTGCCTTTATTGGTCTCTCGCTTCTGGCGGGGGGTATGGCCTATGTCGGCTTACCCAAAGAGGGCGAGCCGGACATCGAAATCCCGGCGATCTTTGTATCTGTCCCCTTCCCCGGTATTTCAGCCGAGGACAGTGAAACCCTTCTCGTCAAGCCGATGGAAACGGAACTATCCGACCTTGATGGTCTGAAAACGATGTCGGCTACCGCCGCCGAGGGCTATGCTGGTGTGGCGCTTGAATTCGAATTTGGGTGGGACAAGACCAAAATCCTTGCTGATATCCGCTCTGCAATGAACAACGCCGAGGCCCAGTTTCCCGGCGGTGCGGACCAGTATTCTATCAACGAGATTAACTTTTCCGAGTTCCCCATCGTTATCGTGAACCTGACAGGCCAAGTGCCTGAACGCACGTTGTTGCGTGTGGCCAAAGACCTTCAAGACCGGATTGAAGGGCTTGATGCGGTTCTTGAAGCGGGCCTTGCCGGGCAGCGTGACGAGATGCTTGAGGTCGTCATCGACCCGCTGCGCCTGGAGGCTTACAACGTCACCGCTGGTGAACTCATCGGGGTTGTGACCAACAACAACCTGTTGATTGCAGCCGGTGAAGTCGAGACCGCCCAAGGGACTTTCGCCGTCAAAATCCCGTCTTCATTTGATGGACCGCAAGACGTCTACAACCTACCGGTCAAAACCAATGGTGACCGGGTCATCACACTGGGTGATTTGGCAACCATCCGCCTGACGTTCGAAGACCGCCTCGGCACCGCGCGCTTCAACGGCGTAAATACCGTGGCGCTACAGGTCGTCAAACGTAAAGGGTTCAACCTGATCGACACCGCCGCCTTGGTGAAAGAGGTCGTCGAAGAAGAGCGCGCCAGTTGGTCGCCAGAGCTGCAATCCGCGATCCAAGTCGGCACGTCCAACGATCAATCGCGCAACGTGGCCTCCATGGTCAGCCAGTTGGAAGGGTCTGTCCTGACGGCCATTGCGCTGGTCATGATCGTGGTTTTGGCAACCTTGGGCACACGCCCGGCGCTATTGGTTGGTTTTGCGATCCCGACCTCTTTCCTGTTATGCTTCGCCTTGCTTGCGGTGATGGAAATAACGATCTCAAACATCGTGATGTTCGGTCTGATCCTTGCGGTCGGTATGCTGGTCGACGGGGCCATCGTCGTGGTCGAATACGCGGATAAGCGTATCAAAGAAGGCACCGGACCCATGCACGCCTATGTGGAGGCCGCCAAGCGGATGTTCTGGCCGATCATTTCGTCTACAGCGACCACGCTTTGTGCCTTCCTTCCCATGCTGTTCTGGCCCGGTGTACCGGGGCAATTCATGGGCATGTTGCCAGTGACGCTGATCTTCGTTCTGTCTGCATCACTGGTCGTCGCACTTGTTTACCTACCTGTCATGGGCGGCGTCACAGGCCGGATGAGCCGCTTGTTTGGTAACACGTCTGACTGGCTGCGCGCGCGTCTGCCTTGGTTTGTGCGAGCTTTGCTGGTGTTCCCGGCCATCATGGTGGTCTTCACCGGGGCCATGCTGACGCTCAACCCCGGCTACCTCACCGGCGAAGCGGTGCAAACCGCTGGCCTAAGTGACAGCCTGCCCGGTATGATGCTGTTCCTTGTCGGCGCATTCCTGTTGTCGATCACCATTGGCGCGGCGAAAATCGAACGCGAGGTCAAGACCATCAAGGCAGGCTACCGCCGCACGCCCTTTGGCCGTGTCATGCACTTTATCGCAGGCAACCCGGTGATGCCGCTTGTCACCGTCGGTGCGGTTGTCTTCACTGTCATATCGATTTTTGGCTACTACGGCGCGAACAACAATGGGGTTGAATTCTTCGTCGAATCTGAACCTGAACAAGCCATCGTCTATGTGCGCGCACGCGGTAACCTGTCGTTGCAGGAAAAAGATGATCTGGTGCGGCAGGCCGAAGACATCGTGCTGGCACACCCCGGCGTCATAACAGCGTTTTCCTTTGCGGGCGACGGTGGTTTGAACACGGACGCCAGCGGTGCCAGCACCCCTGGCGATACCATCGGGCAAGTGCAGCTGGAAACGATCCCGTGGGAAGATCGCGCAGGTATTGCCGAACTCGACGGTGATGTTGTGCTGGCCGAACTTCAAGAGCAGCTGAACACAATCCCAGGTATCCAAACCGAAATCCTTGCACAGTCGCGCGGCCCCGCCTCTGGTAAACCTGTGCACCTGCGGCTCAAAAGCGATGACTTTGAGGAGCTGCGCGAGGCGGCGAACATCGCGCGTGCACAATTCGAACAAACCCCCGGTCTGATCACGATTGAAGATTCGCTGCCCTTGCCCGGCATTGACTGGCAAATCGACGTCGATGTTGAAAAAGCGGGCCGCTACGGCGCGGACGTCGCAACAGTTGGCGCGATGGTGCAATTGGTGACACGGGGCATCTACCTTGACAGTTTCACCCCCGCAACAAGCGATGATGAGATCGACATTCGTGTGCGCCTGCCAGCAGAGGACCGCGTATTATCAACGCTTGATAGTCTGAAGGTCCGCACGTCTTCTGGTCTTATTCCACTGTCGAGCTTCATCAGCCGGACCCCCGTCCCAAAGCTGGCGCAAATCGACCGGATCGACCAGAAGCGCTATTTTGATGTGAAGGCAGGTGTTGAAGCAGGGCTGACCAACCTGACCGTAGATGGCGACCCCATCGCAGTTGTTCGGATCGTTAACGAAGAGTCTGTCGGCATGGACCGTTACGACGTTGTCACTCTGTTGGGTGAAACGACGTTCGTCGGCCTGACTGAGTTAGTCGCTGATGGCGACACGTCCGAGGCACCGCTGAATGCAAACGAACGCATCGCGGTGTTGACCGAATGGCTCAGCACCAATCCCCTGCCCGCTTCAATCGAGTGGGAATGGACCGGTGATCAGGAAGAACAAGCCGAGTCAGGTGCCTTCCTGCAAACTGCCTTTGCTGGCGCCTTGGGGCTGATGTTCATCATTCTGCTGGCACAGTTCAACAGCATCTATAACTCCATCCTCGTTCTGATGGCCGTGGTCATGTCCACCGCCGGTTCACTGGTTGGGATGCTGGTGATGGATCAACCCTTCTCGATCATCATGACAGGGACCGGGATCGTGGCGCTGGCTGGGATCGTGGTGAACAACAACATCATCCTGATCGACACTTATCAGGAATACAGCAAATACATGCCGCGGACCGAGGCGATCACACGCACAGCCGAGGCCCGTATCCGCCCCGTATTGCTGACCACCATCACAACAATGGCCGGACTTGCGCCAATGATGTTCGGCCTCAGCCTTGATTTCATGAACGGTGGCTATTCCATCGACAGCCCAACGGCGCTGTGGTGGAAGCAATTGGCGACCGCCGTCGTCTTCGGCCTTGGGATCGCGACGATGTTGACGCTGGTGTTCACCCCATCCATGTTGGCGATCCGTGTTTGGTTTGTGACCTACGTCCAATGGTTCGCTCAGCTTCTCGCCAAGCTGTCCATGGGCCGCAGCAGCAAAGCAGCGCGCGACTGGGCGTTGGCACGGCAGGCCAAGCGGATCAAAGCACCTGAGTTTATTTGGGAAGATGAAAGCTCGACGCTGCCGCCACTTGAGTCAAAAACTACGATGCAAGCGGCAGAGTAAAGACCTCTTGGGTCTGTCGAAGGAGATGGCGATGCGCAATTTGATGATTCTCATTTTGGGCATCGTCTTTTTAGTTTGCTGCACTGCCTGCAACGACTCAAGAACTCGCTGAACGCGCGCGCATTGAATCCGAGGTAATGCGCGCCGGGATAGAAGACGTATTGGCCCAGTACCCAGGTCAATGAAACATCGAAAACTTTACTTTCTTCGTGTGCTTGGCCGATGACGCTGAAATGACCAAAGCGTTACTTTCACAGATGGATGGCGAACCGATCATACGTGCTTGGAAGCGGGCAGACATTCTGGAGTCCGGGCGCTGCACGACAGGCGCGCCCGTCTCAAAAGAGACGGAACAGCGCTAATTGACTCGAAGTCTGTCAATTTATCTTGATTATGGTTCTAGCTTATGGATCTCGCCTTCATCTACAGCGGCATAAAGGCTACCGTCCGGCCCCTGTACCAAAGACCTGAAGCGGCCTGCCGCCATAGGCAACGTCATCTCCATGACATCAACTACTGACGTGCCGTCTTCGGACAGTTCAAAGACGTCAATTCGTTGACCAATGGGCGTGCCGCCGAAACCAATCCCCATAATCCCCACAACCAAGTGACCATCCCAGTCACCCCACTGTTCACCAGTCAGAAACTCGGCCGATGATGTGCCCTGCGACCAGCCGTTATTGTTCCAGATCGGTGGCATCGCATCCGGATAGGTTTCAAGATCAGTCATTGGCATGAAGGCTGCGCGTTCAAACCTGTTCATGCCGTCCATCTGGTTGGGGCTGTACCCACAATAATCATCAGGGCAGTCACCACGACCGGCCATGTTCGGGCGAGGGTCCCAGCCGGCGTTACCACCATTGACCAGCACCGTGATCTCATCCGAATGCCAGGGCCCATGCTCGGCAGCGATGGCTATGTTTGTTTCAGGGTGGAATGCGATACCCTGCACGTTGCGGTGCCCATAGGTGTACGTGCGTGGATCGAAACCTTCAGGTGGGGAATTGTCTGGGGCTGCGTTGCCATCGGTATCTATGCGCAGCACCTTGCTACCCATCATTGTAGGGCTTTGCGGAATGATGCCATTGTGATTGTCACCTGTGGTCAGGTAGAGAAACCCGTCTCCCGGGTTGAACCTTACACGGCCGCCATTATGCGCGCCGGGACCACCAAAGGGGTGATCGCTCTCGGCCACTTTGTATGGGATATCGTCAACAATATCAGTGCGTTCGACGACATCGGTGAAGTCATCATTCACCTCAAGCCGCATCAGCCGGTTGGTTTGAGGACTGGACAAGTTTGACGTTGAGTAGACATAAATCCTGCGGTTCTCAGCAAAGTTCGGATCAATCGCAACCCCCATCATCCCGGCCTGCCCTTCGCAGAACAAATCAGCTGCGGTGCTGGCATACCCGTCGCTGCCGGTCATCCCCAGCAACGCGTTCACCTCTCCAGAGGGCATCAGAACCGACAGCCCGTTGCATTTTTCGGTAAAGAACATCGTGCCATCGGACAAGAACGCCATGTCCCAAGGATCATCCAGATCAGTTAAAACAAAACTATGGGTGAGGCTGGTGGTATTTGGCCCGCCCTGCGCGATTGCAGGACTCGCACAAATGAATGTACCAGCCACAACAGATGCCAGCAGAGACCCAGCTTTATGATGTGATGTGTTCGTCATATTATTCCTCCCAGTTTAGGCGAAGGAATCGAAACCAGGAAAAATGTTCAGGAACTCATCAGACCCCAACGCAACCCAAAGTATAAACGAAGCCCTAAACAAAACAAAATTCTTTCGTCTTTGCTTGGGCGAACCCATATTAGGTTTGATTTCTTAGATGCCACCATCAGCCGGACCGCTGCGTGGGCCATTGGCACACGCAATATGCAAAAGGCGTTGCTGCGCGCGCTTCTGATGCCGCTTTCCCAACTCAGGATGGCCGAAGACAGTTTGGACGTCACGACCAGACTGACGGCAAAAGAAGACATAGAAAATATGCCCTTCGGCGCAGTTTGAGCAGAGTTCTCAGCGCGTGAAAACGCCCTAGTTGGCGCGGCTTTGATAAAAGAACTCGACCGCTATCAGCAAAGCGTTTCAGGCCGGGAGTAGACGTTGGATCCTGCGATTTGATGGTGTGGCCATATCCAGCTGGCCAAGTTTCGCTTTCGCATGATCAACATCAGTTGTGTCACGTTGCGCCCGGCTCTAGCCGGGCGCATGTGCACAAGTAAGACGGTGCTGATGCAGCACCATCACATTGTGATGGGTTGCAGCGACAAAAGGCTTACTCGCAGCCAGCAATCGCCCAACTGCGGAGGTTCTGCTTGAAAGTGCCGCCATAGGGGTGCTGTTTCGTCAGATTCTCAGCCCCGGCTTCAGTCACGTAAGTATTGGCTTGATCACAAAGGTTGGCTTGCTGCCATTCATGGCAACTCGAGCATTCTTCGGCGATCCAAAAGGCCTCGGGCAGACCTTCAATCGGCGGGAAAAGCGGGCTTCCTTGGATCAGCTCTTCTAGCGATTTGCCCACGATTTCGGGCGCGCCCTGCGTCAAGGGGTCACTAAAGGTTACGGCCACTACATCTTGACTAGTAGGTTCCGCGGTCTCGCTGTCTGTCACAGGGCTTGCCGTTGCCATTTCCGCCCAAAGCAAGTCAATCATAAGGGCCTGTGCCTCTTTGATGAACGTGCCGTTCGGATACTGCTCAATAAAACCAAAAACATCTGCGGATGCATCGCTTTCCTTAACGGTTTCCCAAGCGAGCGCTTCTTGTGTCGAATTTTCCTGCGCCGATACGATGGTCGTGGTTAACACAATCGCACTCACCGACATTATTGTTCGAAACATGTTGTTATCCTATCACTAACCAAAACTGCATCTCTACGACCGCAATGTCTGTTCAAAATAAAGACATAACGTTGGGCCTCATTGCTCTTCGGTGTAATGCGTATACGTCAAAATCATCACATTTTCGTCCAAATTGTGATGTATTTGTGTCTTATCCCCAAACCTAGACAAAGCGCTCATCGCTGTAACCGAGGGCCTTTGATCCGGTCGGCTGGTGGGCAATCTGAGTGTGGCTGACGACGCAATTGAGTACAGTGTTTGGAGAAGAACTGTGTTAACTATTATGAAAGCCGCTTCCGTAAGATGGAAGCCTGCCCTTATCGCCGGTCTGATCTGTGTTGGGCCGCAACAAGCCCTTTCTCAGGAGAACGTGTTCGCCCCCGGATGGACAATGAACACTGATGCGTCCGCGCTGCGGTTTCAGTCTGTGAAGAATGAAACAAAGGTCGAATCCAGCACTTTTGGAACTTATAACGGCACGATCGACGAAAACGGTTTTGCGACAGTTCGTGTGCTGCTCGACTCAGTCGATACGACGATTGATTTGCGCAACGTGCGCATGCGCTTTTTGCTTTTTGAGACTTTCCAATACCCCGAAGCAGTCATCACAATGCAGATTGACCCGGCCCAGCTTGCTGATCTACGTGATGTGCGTCGCAAGGTCATGATGGCCCCTTACACTATTGATTTGCATGGCGTCACCTCGGAGCGCGAGGCGGAAATCGCCGTCACATTGCTTGATGACGATACGGTATCTGTCACATCTCGCACCCCGATTTCACTTCCTGTTGCAGACTTTGCGCTTGAAGGCGGTGTTGCCAAGCTTGAGGAAGCGGCCAAGGTTAGCATCCTTCCTTCGGCAACAGTGACCTTTGACTTTATGTTCAATCGCGCTGAATCAGCCGAAAGCTATTTATCGGCGTCTACGGCCATGTTGGGGACGGCTGAAACCGAAACGGTTGCGATGGAAGATGATGGTGATTTCTCACTTGAGGCCTGCAAAGGTCGTTTCGAGATCATGTCACGCACGGATAACATTTACTTTGCACGCAGCAGCGCCACACTCGAAGACCGCAGCGCACCTTTGCTTGATAGCATCGTCGAAATTGTGAACCGTTGCCCAGAACTGTCGATCAGGGTTGATGGTCACACTGACTCAGACGGCACTGCGGCACTTAACCAATCTCTTTCAGAGGCCCGCGCCAGATCAGTTCGTGCCTATTTGGTCGAGGCAGGTGCTGACGGAGACCGCATTGATACTATTGGTTTCGGTGAAGATGTGCCAATTGTTGCCAACGATTCTGTTGAAAACAAACAGCGTAATCGTCGGATCGAGTTTTCGGTTGTAAGCGGCTAAGGCTGCTGCCCAAAGTAGAAGGTGGCCCGTTCTGGGCCGCCTTTCACGATTAACGAAGCAAAACACCAGTTCAATACTCTTTGTCCGATGCTCATGTCTTCAGCAACAGCCAGCCTTACGATCTTGCCGGCGGCCGCGATGACTGGACCCTCTAACAAAGACAGTTACTTAGGAATGCGCGAATGAGACTACCACTGATCCTGAGCGTCGTGGCTTTGACGGCGTTGCTTTTTTATGGCGCTGCGCAGTCCATTCCAGGGGCAATTGCTTCTTCTGCATCAGCAGATGCCATTGCTGAAATGGAAAAAGCCAACGCACAAATTGAAGCCAGCCGCGCGGCATTTGATGAACAAGCCGCAACTCTCAATAAGACAATTGATGATCTTAAGGCAGAGAACCTTGACCAAACCAGCGCTTTCGAAGCTGCTGTCGCCGAACGTGATGCACTTCTGTCTCAGCGTGATCAGGTCATGCAGCGCGTGAGTGACATCGAGGCGGAAAATTCAGCCTTAGCCGCAGACAAAGACGCGTTGACGCAAGATCTTGCAGCGCTGATGGCAGAAATTGAAAGCAGGGATAGTGAAGATACAACACAGGCCCTCAATGACGCGATCGCGGCAGGACAAGACGAAATAGCCGCGTTGCAAGTGACAATCACCGAGCTGCAACAAGAGCGTGATGCGCTTTCTGAGCAACTGGCAGCAATTGAAGCAGCCGCGGGTGAAGTACCGCCCGGTGACGTGGCGCAGGCAGACGCGCAGTCGGACCAGAACGCGGCAGCCTTAGCTGAAGCGGACGAACGCATTGCCCTTCTGACCGAAATGGCAACAGTGCAAGTGCAAACAGCAACCGGCCTGACAGCCGAAATCGAAGATCTTCGGGCGCAGCTTGAAACGCTGACATCTGAAGCGTCCGGCCTGTCTGATGAAGTTGATCGGCGTGACGCTATCATCGCAGGGCTTATGTCAAGAATGCAAACCGCAGCGCCTTCCTCGGTAGCTAGCTGCCAAGAACAAACAGATGCGGTACTCACTGCACGGCAGATCAGTTTTGAGGATGGCACGGCGACGATCACCGCAGCGTCAATCGCGTCGCTTGAAGATCTCGCAGTCATTGCGGCTGATTGCGCGCAAGATGACCTTACGCTTGAGATTGAGGGGCACACGGGTGACGCTGGTGGGGTAGCCGCTAACCTGTTGCTCAGCGACGGACGCGCGAAGGCTGTCCGTGATGTTCTGGTCAACAACGGCGTTCCGGCGCGGTCTGTACGTGCCGTTGGTTTTGGTGGAAGCGAACCCATTGCTGATAACGCGACAAGTGAAGGTCAGTCACAAAACCAACGTATTGTTTTTGACTGGGAGCAGGGCTAACCGCATGCCCCGCATCGTTATTTTTGAGATGGAGTCATCATGTTTACACCTTTGGTTTTGATCCTCGCCTACTTGGCAGCCACCTTTCTTCTGGGCTTGGTGCTTGGCTGGCTCTTGTGGAAATTCGGCGGCCCCGCGCAGGTGGGGGTGACAGAGACTGATGTGCAGTATTGGAAGGACCGCGTGGAACAATCACGGGTCGAACGCAACATTGAGCAAGACCGCGTCACGGCGCTCGAAAGAGAAAGAGACAACCTAAAGAAGCGCCTAAAAGCGGTGTTGCCAAGCAAATCGGAATGACGAGATCCAACAGTGTCCGCCGTTGTTCAGCATCACGACTGACTTGCGTGTTGCCTTAGTGAGGTATGATTTTATGAAGTCCCGCGACGCATATGATGTGCAATCACAAGCGAAACTCAACGACATTCTCTTGGGAGTTCTCTTTGTGGGCATAGGGCAGATGGTACTGTTGCTTGCAGTGCCGAGGCTGTATGCATTGTTGTCCCGCGAAATTGGCCATGCTGGCACAAGTGCCTTAGTACAGGACTTTCCGATACAACTGTTGCAACCAATTCTGCAGTGGCTTCTTGATACGGTCGGCGTCTTTGGGGTATCTTCTTTGCTTGCTGCGGTCGGCATCGGCATCGCTGCTTTTGGATGGCGCAATTTTTTGCACGACAAGTTCGACTGAATTCTGCCTTTTTGGAACCGACCCTTACTTGGCCAAGAGAACCTTTAATGCACCAAATTCTGTGTGAGCGCAGCACAGGACAAATGACTGCGTATTGTTACGGCGCTGCCAACACTCTCGGTCGTTTCAGTTGGCGGTGGCGCGGTCGCCCCACGCAGTGGTAAATCAAGTTCATATTTGTCGAACACATCGTGAATACGTAACTATTCGCCCGGCAGCGCCAGCCCTGCCAGCACCAAACCGCCCACCGTTTCCGCTGTAACAAGCACCTCAGCCGCTGCTTCACCCGAAATGAAACCCTCACAGCTATTCAGGCAGAGCAGTCGTTCTTTGCAACAGAACGCACAATGGCACGGCCTGCCGGGTTGCTGTCGACCCCAGCAATGATGACAATGCTTTCTTGATTGAATACTGACGCGCCAACCTGCCCCTATTCAAAATGGTAGGCAAAGCCGGTGTCGTCGCCTGTAACTTCGACCCGTGTAATCACCCCGCCATCCAGCGCCTTATGCAGCAACTGGCGGCTGAGTTCCGGCAGCAACGTGTTTGTAAGTATCGCGTCAATCATGCGACCACCACTTTCTATCTCTGTGCAACGGGCCTTGATCAGCTCGTGCACGCCTTTGCCGATGACCAGCTCTGCCTCATATTGCTTCGCCAAGCGGCCCGCGATTGCGCGCAGTTTGTGATCGGCAATCACCTCGATCATTTGATCGGACAGCGGATAATAGGGGATGGTGACAAGCCGTCCGAGCAAGGCCGCCGGGAACACCTTCAGCAATGGTGCGCGAAGGGCCGATGTGAGTTCGTCCAAATCGGGTGTAACGGTGCCCTCTTCGGTCATCGCCATAATCTCGTCCGACCCGACGTTTGATGTCAGAAGGATCAGGGTATTCTTGAAATCAATGCGCCGCCCCTCGCTGTCATCCATCATGCCCTTGTCAAAGACCTGAAAGAAAATCTCATGCACGTCTGGATGCGCTTTTTCCACCTCATCCAACAGCACCACAGAATAGGGTCTGCGGCGCACAGCCTCGGTCAGGATGCCGCCCTTGCCATAACCAACATAGCCTGGTGGTGCACCTTTGAGGGTTGAGACGGTATGCGCCTCCTGAAACTCGCTCATGTTGATCGAGATCAGGTTCTGTTCACCGCCATATAACATATCAGCCAAAGCCAGTGCCGTTTCGGTCTTACCCACACCGGACGGACCGCAGAGCATGAAAACACCCATTGGCTTTTCCGGCGGCGATAGCCCCGCATAAGAGGTCTGGATGCGCGCGGCGATCATCCTGGCCGCATGGTCTTGCCCTGTAACGCGGGCGCGGATGGTATCCACCAGTTCCAGCGCGCGTTCGGCCTGACTGGCCATCATCCGACCCGTGGGAATGCCGGTCCAATCCTGCACCACGGATGTCACGGCAGCCATATCGACCGATGGCAGGATCAATGGGCTTTCCCCCTGCGCCGTCGTCAACTCGGCCATTTTCGCTTGTAGGTCATCCATCAGAGCGCTGTGTTCAGCGGGGTTCAACGCGGCGACGTCGTCCTCTGCCTCTGTTACATCTTCGCCCTCAATCGGCGCACCGGTTTCACGCAGTTTCGCGCGCAAACCGATGATGTCAGCGACAAGCGCCTTTTCCGCCGCCCAGCGGTCGTTTTCGGTCTCAAGCAGGCTGCGGGTTTCATCCAGCTCGGCATTGATGCCTTCAATCCGCTGCGCAGTGTCGATCCCGATGCCGGCCTCGCGTTCGGCGATCGTCAACTCCAACTCCAACGCGGTCGCGCGTCGCTCCAGATCCTCAACCGCCCCCGGCGTGGCATGCTGAGAGATCGCGACGCGGGCGCAGGCGGTGTCCAGCAGGCTGATGGCCTTGTCGGGCAATTGTCGGGACGGGATATAGCGGTGTGACAGCTCAACTGACGCCGCAATTGCCTCATCCAGAACCTCAACCTGATGGTGCTTTTCCAAGACGCCGGACACACCGCGACACATGCGGATCGCGTTTTCAACGCTGGGCTCTTCGACTTTGACCACCTGAAAACGACGGGTCAGTGCAGGGTCTTTTTCGATGTGCTGCTTGTATTCATCCCATGTGGTTGCCGCGATGGTCCGCAATTCACCCCGCGCCAAGGCAGGTTTGAGGATATTGGCCGCATCACCAGTGCCGGCCGCACCCCCTGCCCCGATCAGTGTATGCGCTTCATCAATGAACAAAATGATCGGCGTGGGAGAGGCTTGCACCTCGTCAATTACGGACTTCAGGCGCTTTTCAAACTCGCCCTTCATCGAGGCCCCGGCCTGCATTAGGCTGACATCCAACATATGCAGCGCCACATTGCGCAGTTGAGGCGGAACATCGCCGCGCACCAGCCGCTGGGCAAAGCCTTCGACGACAGCGGTTTTACCGACGCCAGCCTCACCGGTCAGGATCGGATTATTCTGGCGGCGGCGCATCAGAATATCAACGATCTGGCGGATTTCAGGATCACGGCCAACGACAGGGTCCATTTTGCCATCACTGGCATCCGCAGTCATGTTGGTGGCGTAAAGGTCCAGTGCGGATTGACCGCCGGGTGCTACCTTTTGCGGCCCGGGTGCTGCCGTCTGCCCTTCAATCGAATCCGCCAGCAAGTCATCAAGCTGCGATGACATCGCACCGGCATCCACCTTGTCGAACTCGGTTGAAATGCGAAACAGAAGCGACTCAAGCACCGGCGTCTGGCGCATTGCCAGCAGCAAATAGGCGGACCGGACCGTCTCATCGCCGAAATCCAATTGCCCCATATTCCATCCGTCACGGATGGCGTGAAACAGGTGATCCGAGAACTCTTCCACGGCACTCGCGCCGCGCGGCAAGGCATCAAGCGCGCGTGTCAGGTCAGCCTCAAGCGTGCCTTGATCGACCTCTGCGGCTTGCAACAAAAGTGCAAAATCCGATCCATCCTCGGCTATCAATGCCTGAATGAAATGGACCAATTCAACGTAAGGGTTCCCACGGGACTTGGCCGCCCCGGCAGCAGCCGAGAAGGCCTTCAGACACACCGGATTCAGCTTGCCGACAAGCTCTTTTCGCTTGACGGTTTCGGACGATCCACTTTGGGCCAATGCATCCGCCCCCCATAAAAAATCAAACTACAAAAAATGCGCCAAGCAAAAATAAGTCGCGCCTGATCACGTACTAGCCTATCCTAAATATGAACAGAAAGCGACATTTTTGATTTATGCCGGCCCTTATTTAGTGGACGAATGCGATGACCCAACCGCTCCCCGGGGATATTTTTAGCGTCGGACAGGTGCTGAATAACACCTATGAAATCGACAAAATTCTGGGGCGCGGCGGCACCGGTGAAGTGTACCGCGCGCGCAATAAAATCACCGAACGGCTGGTCGCAGTCAAAGCGCTGAACCGGCAGTTTTCCGGCAACGCCGACTATATCGAACTGATGAAGCGTGAAGAGGAAATGCGCGCCATTCAGCACCCCGCCGTGGTGCGCTATACCGAATGTTCGATGTCGGATGATGACCATGTCTTTCTGGTCATGGATTACGTCGAAGGGCCGGCCCTGAGCGAGGTGATGACAGAGCGCCGGATGGATCCGCGCGAGCTTTTGATCATCGGGCATGGTGTGGCCGAGGGTCTGGTGGCGACCCATGCCCAAGGTATTATCCACCGCGATCTGTCCCCGGACAACATTATCCTGCGCCATGGCGACCCGGTCAAAGCCACGATTATTGATTTCGGAATAGCCAAGGACACCGCCGTAGGCGCCCGCACGATCGTTGGGTCAGAATTTGCCGGTAAGTACGAGTATTCGGCCCCGGAACAACTGGATGGTCATGTTGATCCCCAATCGGACCTTTATGCATTGGGGGCCACGTTGCTGGCAGCCTGGCGTGGCGAAACACCGTTTCTGGGCGCCACCCCGGGCGAGATTGTCCGCCGCAAGCAGGCCGCCCTTGATACCGATGGGGTGCCCGAACCGCTACGCGGTGTGATTGACGCACTCACGGCACCAGACCCGGCCAACCGGCCTGCTGATGCGGCAGTACTGGCCCAACAAATTGGCGCTTTGCTGCGCCCGGATGATGATAAGGAAACCAATGAAAACGAGGGTTCGAAACCCCGCGGACGATGGCCGCTGATTGCAGGCGGCGTTGCAGTGGCCGGGCTTGCTGCTGCTTGGCTGGGCGGGGCGTTTGGCGGATTGGGAACACCTCCTTTGCCCCAGGCGAACCCTTATGTGCTTGCTCTTGCGTTTGAAGACGGTGCGGCACCTGTTTTGACGGGCAATGCCCCTACCGCCGCAAGCAGCGACAGGTTCCGCGCCGCGATCACGCAGGGCTTTGGCCGGCCACCCACAGGCGAGATAACCCTCGCCACTGGCCTGCCAGAGGGCGATTGGGAAAGTGAAGCGTTGGCTTTGATGCAGCAGATTGCCGGTTTGGAAGCCGCGCAGCTTGCAATCGCAGATCGCAGCGCGACGCTCTCCGGTCTGACCGCTGATGTGGCGGCAAAATCCGCGCTGCAAGACACACTGGATGAATTTGCCACCACCAATGGATGGCGCATCAGCACTGATCTGGCGGCTGGCCCGCTGTCGCTATCAACCGAAGCGCTCACCCCCGCGCTCAATGAGATCGCAGACTGCGGACCGCTCGGTGTCGAGGGGGCGACCGATGGTAATTTTGGCCCCCGCGATCCGATCACCGTGACAGGCAACCTTGCCTTGGCAGAAACGAGCGCGGCAGTGACCGCCCGGCTGACCCCGCTTGTCGGTGACCGCCCCATCACTTTCGCCACGCAGATTCTGAACCCTGAACTGTGCACGATTCGGCAGGCGCTGGTGACCGTTCCGGACAATATCGTCACTCTTGCGCTGACAAATGGAGAGACTGGCGCACGCAATCTATCAGGTGTCTTCACCACTGGTCAAAACCCCGTAGTCGATGTGCTGATCCCCGAACGGTATGGGGCCAGCGCCCTGTGGGTGATGGCGGTCAACCCGGATGGGTCCGTCTTTCACGTGGTGCCAAATATCCACAACGAAGATAGCCAAATAAACCGTCTCGCTACCCCAAGCGACGGCATTTACCGTATCCGCGCCCTTCATACGATTGAAGAATTTACGAACGATAACAGAAATTTGGCAATTCGCGTGACCGACGAAGACTACGACAAAAGCGAAATCATCGCGATCCTGTCACGGGCCCCGCTTTTTGCCGGACGCAGGCCAACATCCGAGAGTGTCGCATCGACCGCCCAAGCGCTTGAAGCAATCCTCGCACAGAACCCTGATAACATAATTGGCGTGGCTTCAGCGATCATCGACGCGCGGCCCTGAAAGCCCAATTGTGGTTAAAATTTGTCAGAATCAATTTCCTGTGTGAAACTCACCGGATATTAAAGACGATTTATTTAAGGTTTGATTGATGAAGCTGGATGGCTTCCATAGCGTGATTGACGCTGCGGCACCTTCGGGGACTGACCTGCGAAACGAGCCGGAGTTCCACGCAATCGAGCGGATGCTCGCACCTGCCGCCCGCGATGCGCGCGTGCAAACCGATGGAGACGGACCACCCGCTGCCGCTGATGTTGACTGGGCTGCTGTGTTCGATGCTTGTGCTGCTTTGGCAAAGACCGGGCGTGATCTGCGTCTGCTTGTAGTGGTAGTACGTGCGCTCGCAAACCAAGACGGGCTGGCAGGTCTTGTGGCTGGTCTGGGGCTGATCAACGACACGTTGAACCAACACTGGGACACCCTGCATCCGCTTTTACGCGAACGTGACGATCCCAAACAGGCGGCGCTGCGGCGGATCAACAGCCTTAAGCAGCTTGAGAACGACGACAACGGTCTGCTGGGCGATCTGGAGATGAACCCAGTTCTGACATTGCCGGGCATCGGGATGATCACGGGGCAAAATCTTTGCGATGCGGCGCTGACCGAATTCGAGGCGATGAATGACGCGCCCTCCGGCCTCGGCAAAGCCGAGCAGGAGCGCCTGCGCAGCGCCCATGAAGCGAACCAAAACCGCGTAACCGCCGCCTGTCGCGCCGTGGCAACTGAACAACCTGATCTGGCGGCGTCACTGAAGCAGAACGTGGCCGATGCACAGGTCGGACTAACAACGCTGCAGGCCAACTTCTCGGACAAGGCGGGTCTGTCCAACGGAACCGGTCTCAGCTTTCCAGAGCTGACGCAGTTTCTGGAACGCGCAAAAACAATGATGGAGACGGGGATGGTCGAAACAGATGTCGCTGAACCCAAGCAAAGCAGCGCGGCAGAAGCACCCCCTGCTGCTGCCAAAGCGGTACAGCCCGACGCGCCGTCCGGCACCCCGGGCGAGATCAATTCACGCAATGATGTTGAACGCGCCTTGGGTCAGATCATCGCGTTTTACGAACGCACCGAACCCTCCAGCCCGATCCCGCATCTGGCGCGTCGGGTGCAGCGCATGGTGCATATGGATTTCATGGAACTGATGTCCGAGGTCGCCCCGAGCGGCATGAAGGAATTTCGCAGCGCCGCTGGCGTGCAAGACAACAAGAGCAAGTAGTTAAGGAAAGTATCGTATTATGGCAGACAGCAAACAGAAGGTCATCGAACGCAACCGCGCCCCGAGGGTGCAGATCGCCTATGACGTTGAACATTACGGCAGCCCCACAACAATCGAGTTGCCATTCGTGATGGGCGTGATGGCCGATCTGGCGGGGAAGTCCGAAACGCCTGAGGCCCAAAAAGCACTTGGCGATCGCAAATTCGTCGAAACCGATGCAGGCCGTTTTCCCAAATTCATGGAGGCGCTGTCACCGCGGGTGAAGGCGCGTGTGCCCAACACGTTACCTGTCGCCGACGGTGAAGAAAAAGACGAGGAGCTTTTCGTCGATCTGTCGTTCAAATCCATGTCCGACTTCGCCCCTGACAAGGTGGCCGAACAGGTGCCCGCGCTGGCCGAGCTCCTTAAGATGCGCCAGCAGCTTGAAGAACTTCTGGGCTACATGGACGGCAAGGTTGATGCCGAAAAACGCATTGCACAGCTATTGGCCAATGAACCGCTTCTGGCCGAAGCGGCCGAGGCTGCAATGAAGGCAAATGAAGAAAAAGGGGAGGCTTGATCATGGCCGAGACAGAAACCCAAGACGCAGGCAAAGAAGCGGAAACGCTTGATCTGGGCGAGTTTTCGTCGCTGCTGGAAAAGGATTTCCGGGTCAAGGAAAGCGAAACCGACAAGCTTCAGGCGCTGGTACAAAACCTGGCTGTTGCAGCCAAGGACCGGTCTGGCTCTGCCACGATTTCCGGCAATGCAGTCAAGTCGATTAAGTCGCTGATCGCGGGCATCGACGGTATGCTGACCGATCAGGTCAATGAAATCATGCACGCCCCTGAAGTCCGCGAGATGGAGGGCACATGGCGCGGCCTTCATTACCTGATCAACAACACAGAAACCGACCAAAAGCTGAAAATCAGGGTGATCAACATCACCAAGGACGAACTTGCTGATCATCTGGAGGATTTTGAAGGCCAGATGTGGGACCAGGCCGATATGTTCAAAAAGGTCTACTCTGACGAATACTCAATGTTCGGTGGCGAACCTTTCGGCTGCATCGTTGGTGCTTATGAGTTTTCGCACAAGCCCAAGGATGTCGCGATGCTGCGTAACCTGTCGGGTATCTGTGCTTCGGCGCACGCACCCTTTATCGCCGCCGCCGCACCGCAACTGTTCCGTATGGATAGCTGGCAGGAACTGCCCAATCCGCAAGACCTTGAGCAAATCGTGTCGTCGCCAGACTATGCCAGTTGGCAATCCCTGCGTGAGAGCGAAGACGCCCGCTATATTGGGCTAACGATGCCGCGCGTGCTGGGCCGTCTGCCCTATGGTGCCGAGACGGTGCCAGTCAAAGGCTTCAGCTTTGAAGAAAAGATCGACGCTAAGCATGACAACTATGTCTGGATGAATGCCGCATTCGCGATGGGCGTGAACATCAACCGCAGTCACAAGCTTTATGGCTGGGGGACACAGATTCGTGGTGTTGAATCCGGCGGCACCGTGATGAACCTGCCGGTGCATACCTTCCCTACCGATGATGGATCGGTGGCGATGAAATGCCCCACCGAGATTGCCATTGATGACCGACGCGAGGCGGAACTGGCCAAGCTGGGCATGATGCCGATCCTGCACCGCAAGAACACTGATACTGCAGCATTCATTGGCGCGCACAGCCTGCAAGACGATGAAACCCGCGCGGGGCGGCTTGTTGATCCTGATGCGCAGGCGAATGAACGTTTGTCGGCCAACCTGCCCTACCTTTTCCCTGTCAGCCGTTTTGCGCACTACCTCAAGGCGATTGCCCGCGACAAGGTCGGCACGTTCAAGGAACGCGCGGATATGCAGGTCTGGTTGTCCGAATGGATCAATCGCTACGTGCTGGCGAATACCGCAATGGCCGATGACAAGGCCAAGGCCAAGCGCCCACTTGCGGCAGCCGAAGTACAGGTCGACAGCGTCGAAGGACGGCCCGGCTACTACAATGCCCGCTTCTTCCTACGACCGCATTATCAGCTGGAAGGCATCAACGCGTCACTACGGCTCGTCTCGGAATTGCCATCGGTCAAAAGCTCCTGAATAGGGCTTTTGCCACCTTAAATTGAACTGAAAGGACATTGAAATGCCACTGACAGGCTATCTAAAAATTGACGATATCCCCGGCGAATCCAAACGTGCGGATCACGAGGGTGAAATTGATGTGCATGACATTCATTGGAATATCTCGCAGGGCAGTTCTTCAGCGCGCGGCAGCGGGAGAACCCAGTCACGAGCGCAGGTGTCATCGTTGACTTGTTACAAGGAAGTCGATGCCTCATCGCCTTATCTTGCTCTTGCATGCATGCAGGGCAAATCGATTCCGGAGGCGACGTTGGCGCTACGCAAGGACTCTGGAGACGCGCATCTGGATTATCTCACGATTAAGATGACCAACTGCATTGTCACGACGTATGAGATGCTGAATGACGACGCAGACCAAAGTGAGGATTCAGACAGCGACGTCGTGACAGAACGTCTGGCGCTATCGTTTGAATCCGTCAACATGGTCTACACTGTTCAGGCCGATGATCACTCCGCCGGAGACGAGCACGAGATCGAATTCGATATCGTCGCCGGGGTCTAACGCATGAATCAAGGCGTAGGATCGGGCACCGTGCCTGTTGCCCGAAGCGAGGCAATACAGCCGTCGTTTTGGGACCGTCTGGTGAACGATCTGCCCGGTCTTGAGGCTGAGATCGAAAGCCAGCACCGCCAACTTGTCAAAGAGCTGGGCGGTGCTGACAAACTGGGGGCCCTGCTGGATGATGGCGGGCGGGCGGCCTCGGCTGATACAACGCTGAGCGAGGATACCAAACGGCAGCTTTATCTGCTGAAGACCAACATGCAGCGCCGCAGCGCGCTTGAGGCCAGTGGCATCACTGTAACCCGCGATGTGCTGCGCGAGGCCGTGCGCCGCGACATCGAAACCCTGTTCAATATCGAAAGGATGGAAGCCAATACGCTGATGACCGATCAAGAGGCCCTGATGATCGAAACACCTGCCAGCCTGCTGGCGGATTTTCCACATGTGCGCCGCAGTGTGATCAACTATGGCGTGCCTTCCTTTGCCGGGCGCAGCGGATCCGATTTTGACAAAACCGCCCTCGCCCGCGATCTGCGCGAGGTATTGACGATTTTTGAGCCGCGACTGAAATCCAACACCATCAAGGTCAACATTGATCTGAACGACAAGACCGGCATGAAAATCACCGTCGATGCCACGCTGATGCTCTCGCCGACGCCTGAGCGGCTGAAACTATCGACCACGATAGATCTTGATAATGGCGCCGCCGCCACCGTGTTGGAAGATGACTGATGGATCGCACCTTTCTGCATTATTACGAAGGCGAACTGGAACACATTCGTGACATGGCCACCGATTTTGCGGCCCTGCATCCCGGTGTGGCGCGCAACCTGTCACTCGACACCACCCCCTGCCCCGATCCATATGTCGAACGCTTGCTGGAAGGTGTCGCCTATTTGGCGGCACGCACCCGGCTCAAGGTCGATGCCGAAAGCAGCCGTCATGTGCGCAACCTGCTTGATGCGCTTTACCCTGATATGGTGGCGCCTGCCCCCGCGATGTCGCTGGCCCAGCTGGAACCCGGCGACCAGGTAGAAGGGATGGTCAGCGGCTTTACTGTGGACCGCGGCACGCGGATGATCTCGGGGCTGCGCGATGGGCTGACCACGCGGGCCACCTATACCACCGCACAGGATGTGCAGCTTTGGCCGATCAAGATTGCCGTCGCCGATTATCTGCAAGACATTGGCGCGTTGCGGGCCGCTGGTCTACCCGACGGGGTGGGCGACAGACCTGCTGCTGGTATTCGGTTGACCTTGAAAAGCGCGGGACCAACGCCGCTGAACACACTGAAACTCGACACGCTTGATCTTTACTTGGGTCAAAAGGCGCGAGGCGGGCAGCTATTTGACGCGATCCACGGGCATGGCACTGCCGTGATGGCGCGCAGTGGCGACGCCCCATTCCAGCGCCTTGGCAATCACAGCATGGTTGGTATCGCCCCCGATGAAACGCTCTTGCCGCAGGTCCGCCCGGCCTTTCAAGGATATGGCCTGATCCGCGAATACTTCCTGATGCCAGAGCGGTTCCACTATATGCGCCTGCATGATCTGCAACAGGTGGTACCGGACGCCAGCGATAGCGTCGAAGTCCTGATCCTGCTGGATGAGACCCAGCCAGACCTTGCCGATCTTTCCGCCGCCGATTTTCAGCTTTTCGTGACGCCGATTGTGAACCTCTTTGAGCGTGAGTGTAACGTCGTCGATCTTGATCCGGGCCGCGCAGCACATGTTGTTCACCCGGACCGAACCCGGCCTCTGGATTACGAGGTGTTTCGTTTGCTGCGGGTCGAAGACATCGAAAACGATGGCCCGCAGGCGCAGATCCCTTCCATCTTTGCAGCCCAAGGCAGCCATGCCAGCAGGATATCCTACAGCGTTGAACGGCAGGCCCGCCACCCCGGCGAAGATGAGGTCCGCCGTGGCCAGATGCGCACCAGCTATGCTGGTGACAATGTCTTTATCGCCCTCAGCCATGATGGCTCAAAACGCAGTGGCCCGCCGGTGCGCCGGCTGGATATCCGAGCGCTTTGCACCAATCGCGATCTGGCTATACTTGATGACACGCCAGTTCTGACGCTGGACTCCGGTGCGCCTGTCGGCACGATCACCCTGTTGCAGGCCATCAAGCGGCCCCGCAGCAGTTTGCAGGCAGTCCTGCCCGCCACGGGTGCCGATGATGCAAGGCGCGATGAACTGGCATGGCGCTGGATCAGCCAGCTGTCGCTCAACCAACTGTCGCTTGCCGAACAAGGCACCGATGCCGCTCCGCTGCGCACGCTTTTGGCGCTTTATGCAGACCGCGGCGATCCCGCATTGACCCGCCATGCGCAGGCCCTGCGCGGCGTCAGTTCAGGCCCCGTCTTTGAACGCTTGCCTATCAAAGGGCCTATCTGTTTCGGGCATGGCACCGGGATCACGCTGGACATCGACGAAAGCGTACTGAGCGGTCACAGCCAGCTGTTGATGTCGGCTCTGCTGGCACAGCTTTTGCGCCGTCAAGCAGCGATCAATGCGGTCGTGCGCATCAAGACCAGGCTCACCGGATCACAACAGGAGGTGACATGGCCGTTAACGCTCGGCAATCGCGCGATGATCTGACTGCGCTGAGCCAACACGCAGGACGTTCGGATTTCTTCGCGCTCTTGCGCGCGATAGAGGATGTCGATGGTCGTCGTTTTGGACGCGAGGGCGGCCCCGGTGACGAACCAGCGCGCCTCGGCCAGCACGTGCGGCTGTCGTTTGCCACCACGGATGTGGCTGACATGACAACCGGTCCACAGACCAAAGTTGCCATCAATGTGCTGGGGCTTTTGGGGCCCGAAGGACCAATGCCGCTTTACCTGACCCGCTGGGTCATGGCGCGACTGTCGAACCGTTGGTTTGCCGGTGATACTGATGGCGTCACCTCGGATACCGCGTTCAAGGACTTTGCCGATGTGCTGCAACATCGCTTAATCGCACTATATTGGCGCGCCTGGGCCGACGCCCGGGCCGAAATTCACGTCAGTCACAAAGGTGGCGGACCCAGCATGGCGATCCTGAACAGCCTTGCCGGGCTTGGCATGGAGGGCACCAGCGCCCCGCCCCATGACACTGCCAAACTGCGCCACGCCACGACACTGGCCCAGCACATCAATAGCCCGGAGCGGCTAACAAGCTATCTGACAGATGCCATCGGTGTGCCAGTCGCTTTGCAGCAATTCGTGGGCCATTGGGATGACATCCCCCAACCGCTCCAATCGCGTCTTGGTATGGCTTACAGCGGTTTGGGCGAAAGCGCTGTCGTCGGCGCACGCAGCTTTTCGCGCCAGAACCGCGCCGAGCTTCGGCTAGGTCCACTGACCCACACGCAGTTTCTAGCGCTGCTGGATGACCCCGACACACGCGATAAACTGCATCATGCGATCCTCTTTGCGGCGGGGCATGACATTTCGTTCCGTATACGTCTGGTGTTGGCCGCATCCGAGGTTCCTGCCGCCCGATTGGGCGACTGCCGGCTGGGGGCGACTACATGGATCCAACCCAAACGCGACCGCGATGCCGATGATCTGACGCTGGCCGATGCCGCAGACAAAAAGGCCGCTGCATGACACAGGCACAGCTTATCCTTGAAACCACACCAGGACCGCAAACGCGGATGAGCTACGCGCTCAGCACCAATAGCGTCGTGATCGGACGAGGTGAGGACGCGGATTGGCAGTTGGACGATCCTGATATGTATCTCAGCCGCAAACACTGTGTGATTGCGCTGACCGACGGGCAACTGACGGCAACAGATACCAGCCGAGGCGGCACATTTGTGGATGGTGCTGAACAGCCGCTTGGCACGGGCAATGTTGTCGTGCTGACTGATGGGATGCGGCTACGCATGGGCGACTTCGTCTTTCGCGTGGATCTGGCCGCGCAGGACAGCGCGAAACAGCCGTCGGGCCAATTAAACGCAAGCTTCACCTTTGCCGCCGCGCCAACCCCGGCGTCAGAACCTGCGCAGGCAGAGCGCCCGGAGACGCTGCCGCCGCCCTTTGATCCTTTTGCCGAAAGCACAGCCAAACAGGCCGCCGCTGCACAAGACAACACGCCGCCCAAACCGCTGGATATGGATGATCCGTTTGGGCTTGATCTGCCGCCGCCGCAGGATGACACGCCCACCCCATCCGGCAATCGGTTCTTTGACGCACCTATTGCTGCACCTTTGCAACCCGAGGCACCAGCCCGCGAACCGGCACCAGTGCCGCAGGCAACCGCGCCGCCGCCACCTCCACCCCCACCTCAAGCTTCAACTAAAAATGACACGGCCCTGCGCGCTGCGCTCCTGCGCGCTGCGCTCCTGCGCGGTATGGGCGTTGACCCAGACCACATGCAAACCGATGATCCTGAGGCCCAGATGGAGGCCATCGGCACCCAGTACCGCTATCTGGTCGAAGGTGTCATGCATCTTTTGCGCGCGCGGGCTTCGGAAAAACAACAGGTACGCGTGGCGCAAACGCTGATTTCCAGCGCGGATGTGAACCCATTGAAATTCTTGGCCACCGCAGATGACGCAATCGCGATGATGCTGGACAACAACCGGCCCGGTTATCTTGATGGTCCGGCAGCCATCAATGGGGCCTACCGCGATTTGGCCGACCATCAGGTGCGCACATGGAAAGCGCTGCAATCGGCGCTGCGACGGATGATCGACCAGTTTGATCCCAAACAGATCGAGACTGAATTGGCAGATAGCGGCATGATCGAGGCGCTTTTGGCCGGGGGGCGCAGCGCGCAACTCTGGAGTGCCTATGAAGAGCGGTATCAGGACATCGCCCGCGCTGCTGAAGAGCGGTTTCTGGGTGAAGTCGGCGAGAATTTTCGCGACGCCTATGAAGGCAATAATGAGGAGAAACACGGATGATTATCACACGGCGTACACTCATCATCGCAGGGATCAGTACAGCGGGTCTTGCCGCCTGCGGCGCAGAACAGCCCGGCACAATCAGCGTATCCGCCAGCATGGCCGCAGGGGCCAACCCCGGACCGGACGGGGCCGACAGGCCTCTGACAGTCACCCTGCTGGAACTCAACGCCACCGATGCCTTTGACGGGGCCGATGTGCTATCATTGCAGGACCCTGAAACGGCCCTTGGGGCCACCTTGCTGCGCAGCGATCAACTGGTGCTGTCCCCCGGTGGCAGTGGCACGCTGGATATCCCTGTCGTGGCCGGGGCCACAGCGCTTGGGATTGTAGCCGGTTTCCGTGATGCCAGCGGCAAGATCTTCCGCACAACCACGGCCCTGCCCGCCTCGGGTGACGTATCTGTTAACATCATGGTCAGTTCCGCTGGATTGTCCGTTTCATAAGTAAAAAAGGCCTGCACCACATGAGTGACGCAAATAAAGTTGTCTGGTCCGAAGGGTTGTTCCTGCGCCCGCAACACCTGCAACAACAAGACCGCCATACCGATGCCCTCGTCCGTGGGGCGATGCTGGCCGCGTCACATCAAAATTTTGGCTTTCGCCATCTCGCGCTGGATGAGGCAGCCATTCAGGCCGGACAGATCGGACTGACTGCGGCGCAAGGCATCTTTCCCGATGGAACATCATTCACGCTGCCGGACATGACAACCGGTTTGAAGGCGGCAGCCGTCACAGCCAGCACGAATGCGGGGCTTGTGATGTTGGGTATTCCGGCCACACAAGCGGGTACATCCACAATCGACCCCGAAAGCAGTGGCCCCGCCGGTGCCCGCTATCTGGGCCAGATCGCCACCGTCCGCGACACAATCAAAGGCGGTGCTGACCCTGCCGAGATTGAAGTCGCACGCCTTGCCCCCCGGCTGTTCCTGCCTGACGTTGCGACAGACGGCTATAGCTGCATGCCCATTGCACGCATCAACGGGTTGCATGCCGATGGATCAGTGGCCCTTGATGCCGCGTTCTTACCACCTGCGCTGGTGACGGCTGCTAGCCCTTGGTACGCCACCTTTTTGCAAGAGGTGTTGACCGGGCTGGATCGGATCAGGCAGGCGCATGGCGATATCGTGATGCGCGGTGCCGGTGCGTCGGTCGAGAACCTCTTGATCCTTGAGCTTGCCAATACTGCCCATCCGCGCATTGCCCATATGATGACACAGGATGTGTTCCACCCGTCTGAGCTATTCTTTGAACTCGCAGGACTAGCCGGGCGCATGGCAACCTTTGGCAGCTCTTCGCGGCGCATGTCTGAATTACCGGCCTATGCCCATGATGACCCGCAGGCGGGCTTTGCCGCCATCGCAGATACACTGCGGTCGCTGATCCTGTCCTTGCGACATGTTGAGGTCAAAAGCCAAACGCTTCAGGTGGCCAACCACGCCGAAAATGTCTGGACGGTACGCATCGACAACGCAGATATCATCAACAACAGCCGCATCGTGCTGCGTGTGGGCGGCGAGATGTCGGAAGAAATGCTGCGCAAGATTTTTGTTGAGCAGGCCACGATTGGATCTGCAGATGAATTCGATGCTTTGTGGAAATCCAAGCTGACGGGCATCCCGTTGAAGCCACTGCATTCGCAACCACGCGAAATCCCCTACGATGGGGACAGGCTGTGCCTCGAACTGGATCGCAATTCAGACCATTGGGCGAAACTGGCCGATGCGCCCGGATTTGTGATCGGCGTTGCAGGCAAGTTGGACAAGCCGCCGCTGATTGATTGCTACGCGGTGAAACGATGACAAAAGACGACCCCTTTGGTCTGGAAACAGACGCCGGGCGAACCCGGATCAGGCCAGCCAAGGCCGCCGCTCGTGCACCCACGCCGCAAGCACAGGCGCGGACAGCGCAAATGGCTGATACCTCGGCGCGGATGCGCCAGTCGCGGGCAAGTGACAACCCGCTAATCGGGGCGTTTTCGCTGCTTTTGGGGCTCGCCCCCGAACTGGAAACCGCCACCGCTGTTGAGGACCCCGAAACACTGCGCGCGCGCCTTTTGGACAATGTGACATACGCCCGCGACCGGGCAGTTTCATCTGGCGTCGCCTTGTCACGCGCCGATCAGGCAGGCTGGTTTGTCGCCGCGCTTTTGGACGATATCGCGCTGAACACGCCGTGGGGCGGACAATCGTCCTGGCCGCGCCAACCGCTGACGGCCACACTTTACGGCGATGTTGATGCTGGCGAACGTTTCTTTGCCCGCACGGATGAGTTGCTGCGCTTTCCCGACCGGGACCGCGATATGCTGGAACTGGTGTTTATGTGCCTCTCGTTTGGTTTTCGCGGCATGCACCGCGTCACCGGGAGCCGTGGCGAGAGTGAGCTGACAAGCCTGCGCGCGCAGATGGCCCGTCATCTGCGCGATGCAGAAGCCGACGACAAACCGCTTTCGCCGCATTGGAAAGGCGTGGATGCGCCAGAGGAAAAACAGGCCTTTGCCGTTCCGCATTGGGCCATTGTGATCATCGCAGCCGTACTGATACTAGGCATTTATGTGGGGCTTTCGATGCGGCTGACCGGTCAGTCAGAACGGCTTTATGCGCTGGCAAGTGTCCTGCCCCCACCGGAACGCGCCGATATCTTTCGCCCGGTACGCGACACCGAGCCTGTGCCTGAAATCGTACTGGAAACCGTATCACTTGAGATGCTGCCGCTTTTTGCAGAAGCGGCCCCGCCCGAGGATCTGCCCGCCTTGACAGGGCGAGAGGATGTTTCGCTTGTTGTCATCGCAGTTCAGGCAACCGACCCAGAGGTCTTCCGTTCAGCACAGGCAGATGTGAACGAAGAGTACCTTGATCTGATCGCCGCAATGGCACGGGTGATCATCGAAAACGGCGAATTCATTGGCGGTGTGTCGGTGATCGGGCATACCGATAGTGTCCCCGTCCAGCGCAGTAATCCCTTTGCCACCAATCAGGGGCTCAGCGAGGCGCGCGCGCAGACAATTGCCGATCTGCTGATCGCATCCGGGGTCGCGGCGGATCTGGTCACCGCATCCGGCAAGGCCGCGACTGAACCCATCGGCGACAATACTACTCGTGAAGGCCGGGCGCGCAATCGCCGGGTCGAAATCATCATCGCCAAAAAGGTCTGATCCATGCGCATTGTCAAAGCCATCTTCGGTCTTTTGTTTTCCAGACTGCTTTGGACGCTGATCGGGATTACGCTGATCTGTCTGGTGATCTGGTTCTATGGTGCACTGCTGCAATTTGGCACGGTCGTGCCGTTGGCCACCCCCATCGCCCGCATCATCCTGATCGGGCTGATCGTGATCGCATGGTTGGTGTCGGTCCTGCTGCGGCAATTGCGTGCAGCACGCGCGAACCGCATGTTCGTCACCGAACTGGCAGGTCCCGCAGAGCCGCCCCCCGCCGCCCCGGGCGAAGAGAACGTCGCAGAGGTGCATGAGAAATTCCAAGGCGTGCTGGAGCAGATGAAACGCTCAAAGCTGGGTGGGCGGAAATTTGTCCGCGACATGCCTTGGTATGCCATTGTGGGGCCTCCGGGAACCGGCAAAACCACCGCCCTGCGCCAGTCCGGTCTACATTTCCCGGTTGATCTGACGGATGATCTGAAAGGGATCGGCGGGACGCGCAACTGCGACTGGTTCTTTACCGAAGATGTGGTTCTGATCGACACTGCCGGACGGTATGTCGAACAAAAGAGCGACCCGGATGTCGATTCAACCGAATGGTTCGGGTTTCTGAGACTTCTGAAAAAGCACCGGGGACGGCGTGCACTCAACGGTGTGATCCTGACACTTTCAGTGAATGAACTGACCGAGAGCGAGGCGGAGTTGCGCGAAAACGGACGCCAAATCCGCAAACGCCTGACCGAGCTGCGCCAAGAACTTGGGATCGACCTGCCGGTGTATCTGCTGATTACGAAGGCCGACCTGATTGTGGGGTTCGAGGCGTTTTTCAACGATCTATCGACCCGCGAACGCGAACAAGTGTGGGGAGCGACCTTGCCCGTGGGCGCACGCATAGATGGCGACATTGTTGAGCAAGAAATGAAGGCCCTGCTGGCCACGCTTGAACACCGCACGACCAACCGGGTCGCCGATGATATCCCTGTTGCGGATCGCGCAGCGGCGTTCCGCTTTCCGGCCCAGCTTGACGCGCTGACCCGCCCGCTGAAGCAGTTAATCGAAACCGTCTTTGGCGAAAGCCGCTTTGACGATCCCGCACGTCTGCGCGGGTTCTATTTCACCTCTGCCACGCAAGAAGGTTCGCCTGTCGATGTACTGGTAGGCAGTGTAGCTGCTAACTTTGGCCTGCCCCAACCAACGCTCAGTGCACGGCACTTTGGCGATAAACGGTCATTCTTCCTGCGCAACCTGCTGACCGATCTGATCTTTCCAGAAGCAGGGCTTGGCACGTTTGATGCCAAATCAGAAGAGCGGCGGCGCTGGATTTGGCGTGGGACCCTGGCGGCGGCTTGCGTAGCAACGGTTGTCGCAGGGGGCGTCTTTCTGGGCTCCTACATCCAGCAAGGCCGCGCCATTGCGGCCTATGGTGATACGCTCACGGGGCTGACTGCGCGCCTGTCAAACGTGGCCTCTCGTCAGGCACCAACCGACCCGCTTGACCTGCCCTTGGCGTTGGATGCGATGGGCGAGGTCTCGCGCGCCAGTGCGGGCGAGCCTTCGGGGTTCCTTGCCGCCATAGGCCCCACTGCCAGCGCAGAACGGATGCACGCCCAGACTATCGCGTATGAACGCGGCCTTGATCATATCCTGCGGCCCCGCATGGTCGCACTGCTTGAGGCGACGATGTGGCGGCGCATCCGCGATCCCGAATACTTGCTGGGTGCGCTCAAGACCTATCAGATGATGACCGGGCTAGCCCCCTTTGACGATGCGTTCGTTACGGGTTGGTGGCAGGATCAACTACCGCTTTACGCACCGATTGATCCGTTTCCCGACGCGGAAGCACGCGACTATCAGATCGAGGCGATCAACGTCATGGCGCTGTCGACGGATTGGCCGGAACCCGACCCTGTTCTGGTGACAGCCGCACTTGAAAGCGTCTGTTCGATCCCAATCAGCGTGCGGGCCTATCGCGCGCTGCTCAGCGATCCGGCTGTAACGGCGTTGCCCGAATGGACCCCTGCGGCCCATGTCGGACCTAACGGGGCTGAGACTTTTACCCGCTTGTCGGACAAGACCCTGCGCGTGGGCTTGCCGGGTGCCTTTACCTATGCCGGTTTTCACCAAACCGTCGCACCGCGCATTGGCAGCGTCGCGGTGCAAGCCGCCGTGGATCGCACTGTCTTTGCTGGCGGTTGTGCGGAAAGCGCGGATGCCTCGCAAACCAGTATCGAAGCGGATATCATCAAGCTTTATTATGACGAATTCATCGCACAATGGGACAGCCTGCTGCGTGATATCCGCATTGCCCCGATCACCGATCTGCAAACAGCCAGCCGAAACCTGCGTGATCTGTCATCAGCGGATTCCTCGCTCCAGCGGCTGCTCACAGCTGTCGTGGCTGAAACTGATCTGGCTCGCCCAACGCAAGGCGAAATGGCACAGGATGCTGCGACAGAAACAGTCCTTGCCGCTGCCCAGCGCCGCCTCGCAGGCCTAACGCGGCTTGGCAAAAATACCGGCCTCTCTGGCCAATTGGGCGGCGAACGCGCAGTTGAGGCACTGAGCGGCGCGCGCGTCTCAGAACATTTCAAGCCTTTGCGTGCCGCGATTGCAGAAGTGGATGGGCAACCCCCGCTACTGACCGACACGACCGCCGCATTGGTCGCCTTGTCAAACGAGTTGCAGGTCGTTTCTGCAAGCCCGAACCCCCAAGCGGCACTCCTGTCATCTGGTGGGCTTCCAGTTCTGACCGGAGCCATCGCCAACGAAGCTGCGATCCTGCCTGACCCTATTGACGACTGGATCACCGGCATCGCTGGCGACACCACTGCGGTGACCCGTGACGCCATCGTCGCACAGCTGAATGCCAAATGGCGCGCCGACGTACTGCCCTTCTGCACCTCGGCCACGCAGGGGCGGTATCCTTTTGACCAATCCAGCAGGATCGACGTGAATATCCTCGATTTTTCCCGCCTCTTTGGAGCGGGCGGCATGATCGACAGCTTCATCGAAAACAGCCTCGTGCAATATGTGAACACCGATACCCGACCCTGGTCCTGGCGTGCCGATTTCGGATTGGCACCCGAGGCGCTGGCGCCCTTTGAGAACGCGCGCGCGATCCGCAACGCGCTTTTCCCTGGCGGCGCGGGGCCAGTTATCGGGTTCATTCTGGTGCCAGACGACCTGAGCCCCAATGCATCGCGTGTAACTTTGAATGTTGACGGCCAGACACTCAGCTACTTCCACGCCAACGCCGCAGCACAGCCGATGACATGGCCCGGACCCAACGGCACAAACATGATTTCGCTCTCGTTCGTCCCGCTTGAAGGCGGGCCAGAGGCCATCCGGACCGTGACTGGCTCATGGGCCATTCTGCGGCTGATCGGTGACGGACAATTGACACCGACGGCCCTGCCAGAGGTCTTTGGCTTGCGTCTTGGCGGCGGCGGTTACAGCGCCAGTTTCCAGCTACAGGCCAACAGCGTGGTCAATCCCTTTGATCTACAAATCTTTTCCGGCTTTCGTTGCGCACAGGGCTTTTAGCCGATGCATCCGGGCCTGTTTGGAAAACTGCCGGCGCATGGTGACTTCATTTGCCGCGACGTCTCTGCCCCCCTGCGCCGTGCGCTGGACCACTGGATCACCCGCTACATCGGTCAGCAGGCGCTGCCTGCGGGAGGGTTACGTGCGCGTCTGACGCTTGGCGGCACATCCATCTTTGCCGTCATTATGACCAGCCGCGACAAGCGTGGGCGGATCTTTCCGATTGTCGCATTGGCACGGGACACCGGACAAGACATGGCACTTGTCGATGAATGGTGTGACCTCGTGGCCGAGATGTTGGGCGAGGGTATCAGCGATGCGACAGAAGCCGACACGCTTGTGCAGACCCTACCGCCCCCGCCGCATGAAACCACGGGCGACCCGCAGCGCGCGGATGCGCTGTGGAGGCAAGGTGAGACGCCGCAGCCACTCGCACACGCGCTTGCCTCCTTCAGTTCTGATTGATCTTGCTGCCCTTCATCGTGATCTCACCATCCGCCTTGATGTTGAACTTGCCCGATGCATCAAAGCTGATGTCTTTGCCTGCCACCGTGATGGTGCCGTCCTTCTTTAGGGTCATCACGGCTGATCCGCATTTCAACACAATACTGTCGGCGGCCTCCAATACCATAGCTTTGCCTGCCTTCACCCCGACGTCCTCGGCCACATCATGGATTTGGCCTTTGCCGACCTTGACCAGCCGTGCACCCGCGCCCGTCCAGCTCTGATCACCGCCAAGGTTGATCGTTTCATTGCCGCTGACGTCTTCGGTTCGATTGCCCCCAATCGTCTGGCTTTCATTGCTTGCAATGGTCCAGGAGTTATTGGCCCCGATGGTATGACTTTGAGCTGCACCCACAGTGACAGTACGCGCAGCGCCCACGGCCTGTGATTGTGCCGCACCGACAACGCGGCTTTCGGCACCACCGACATTGTCACTGCGTGCGACCGTGACGGTGATCGTCTGGTTGGCCCCCACGGATTGTGTGTGATTGGCCCCGATACTTTCACTACTGTTTGATCCAATATCAATCGTCTCATCAACACCAACCGAAAGCGACCTGTTGCTGCCGACACTTTCAGTATCGTTGCTACCGATGGTGACGGTACGGTCCACCCCGATATCTGTGGTCTTGTTGTTCCCCACATCCTCTGCCCGGTCCACACCGATGGATTGGGTGGCGTTATTGTCAACACGCTCTGAAAAGTCATGCTGGATCAAACGACTTTCATCATTTTTGATCAGCTCATTGTAGTCTTTCTGGGCTTGGAAATAGACCTCTTCCGACCCGGCCTTATCCTCGAACCGCAGCTCGTTGAAACCGCCGCCACCAAGTGAGCTGTCGGATTTCCATCCCGATTGCGTCGCACTGCCGGGCAGACCGTAAGGCGGCATTTGGGCGGCATTATAGACCCGGCCCGTGATGATCGGCTGATCAGGGTCGCCTTCGAGGAAATCGACGATAACCTCCTGCCCGATCCGGGGGATTTGGATAAACCCATAGCCAGAGCCTGCCCAGACCGAACTGACCCGCACGAAACAAGATGAATTTTCATCGCTCGCCCCAAGCCTGTCCCAATGGAATTGCACCTTCACACGGGCATATTCATCGGTAAAAATCTCCTCTCCAGCAGGGCCAACCACCACGGCAGTCTGCGGGCCACGCATGACCGGTTTGGGTGTGCGGCGCGGCGGGCGGTATTCTTCGGTCGTCGGGGTAAGCGCCAGATGGATCTGAAACCCTTCTTCAATCTGGCTGGCGTGCGCGCTGTATTGCCCATCCCAAAGCTCATATTCGGCACGCAGGATGGCATATTCGGCATTTTCAGCCTCGCGCCAGAAATCTGTCATCGTGAACAGATTGCCGCTATGGATGCCGCGTACGGTGGCCTGCGCAGACGCACGGGCAAAGGGTGATTTCAACGCCTGCATCCGCACCAAAGCCAACGCGTCACCACGATCAAGCGCGGTATATGTGCCCGGATAGTGATAGTCCTCCAGATCACCCAGATCATGCTCACCGGGATTGACGGATTTGCCCATCAGATCGGCAGCAGGTTTGGTGAAATCATAATCCGTGTGCGCGAACTCACCTGTTGTGACCTGCGCATCCCATGTCCACTGCGTAATAAAATCGCGGTTGTCATAGGTCGGGGGCAGATCAGGCGCAAAGGCGATCTCTGCCTGACCGTCAGCCGGTTCCAGCGCGCTGAGCGTATCGACAAGGATCAGCGTATGCGCGCCTTCTTCAAACTCGAAAAACGTGAAAATCCCCTCATGCTCCATCCAGCGCATCAGGAAATCGAGGTCACTTTCGCCATACTGCACGCAGTATGGGATCGGATCATAGGTGCTTTGCAGGCGGTTTTCGAACTTCGCGGCGGGATAGGCCCCAAACACCTCTTCAATAATTTCCACAATCGAAAGGTTCTGGAAAATGCGATTGTCAGTCGATTTCGACAAGAACCAAAGCCAAGGGCGCAACTGTGCGCGGTAGCCGACCCATTTGCCTGACACCTCTGTCATACTCAGCCGGTCAACCAGCCCATGCAGGAACACCGGTTCTGCGTCTTCATGGCCGATGCGCAAGGTAATCCCCTGCCCCAAAAGATCGGCAGCTGCGATATCAATATCTTCGCTGACCATATCGACATCGAAGGCAAAACAGCCGCCGACTTCGTCATATCCCGACATGCGCGAAAACAGCAACGTGTCGGGTCCAAGTGGCGTGGTGACGGTAAATTCGCGTCCTTTAGGCATATTTTAGATCGCTTTCTCCAAATCATCATTCGGACGGCTGAAATTGCCGCGATATGACGCCAGCATAACGTAAATTGGCGCAGACGTCAGGTTTCCTTTATAATTGCGCCGGACACTGCAGTGATTGCATGAGTGGGCGGACCGAGATCGGGTTGACCGGATCGGCAAAGCTGAGGTCAATAAACAGCCGCCCAACCTCATCGCGCATGTCGACAAGGAACCGCTGGCCATCATCACGGGGGCGCAGGCGGAGATCATCCAGCAACCGCAGGAACCCCCAGGTACCGGTGCGGGTCAATGAGGGGCTGGGGGCCGCACCTGAAAACTGCAAAGCAATGCCTTGCTCTGCCGCAGGGCCGGGCCAAGTCAGCGCAGTTGGCGCTGCGTTGGCGCGCACCGGTGCCGCCACCCCGCCCAGTGACAGCGTGGCCTGCCCTCTCTCTGCCAATGTGGCGACGGTCAGCTCCGCGCCCAGATTGCCACCCCCGAAAAGCCCGGCACTGACTGTCATCGCCTGCTCAAGAAACGTGGCACTTTCGGGCGACAGCCCTGCAAAACGCGCTTCGGTCTTCCAGCGCCAAGGCCGCATGTCCATATCCAGATTGGGAGCGGCAAACTGACGAAAGAACAAAGGGATCGTTCCCGTAGGCCCCAGCGTCTGCGTAACTGCGGCGGCGGTCGCAGGTGGACCCTCACCAAAGGGGAAACGCCCGGCCAGCGTCTGCTGACATTGCACATGGACCTGCACCCATGCCCGTGCAAGCGGGTTGTCAATGGCGTTGCCCCCGCTGATCTGGGCGAGCGTGTCTTCAACCAACAAAGCCACCACCCTAGGGGCGGCGCGCAACGACTGAATTGATTTTGCCCGGGTGGCAACGCTCATGATCGCGTCGTTGCCGCGCGCCTGATCAAGGTCGCGCGTGCTGAGTGCAACGTTCACGCTGGCAAAAAGTGCGGCAATTTCCTCCATGCGGCCTTGTTCAACATATTGGATCGTTGGGCCAAAGGCACGCGCAACCTCCTGTTGCAACGGACGCGGACGCCCACGATCCTGCCCACCGACCTGCAACCAGACCTCTTCCAAAAGCGCAGGAAGGGGCGAGCGTGATTGCGACAGCGTGCCTGACACGATGATCGCCGTCTCAGGTTGATCAAAGGGGATAACACGCAAGTCAGCCAGCCAGTCCTGCCACACCGCGACGGTTTCGCGTTGTTGGCGCGCCATCACCAAATCCGGCGTGTCGTTCTGCCGTGGCAGCTCTTGCCCAAAAAGCGGCATCGCCAAATCGCGGGTCTTTTGCACCGCGACACCCGCCGCGACATCGCGGGCTACCTCCCAACCGGCGATGGTGTATAGGCCCGGCACTTGTAACGGTGTGCCAGACCGACGCAACGCCACTTGACCCAGCCTTGGCACTGCACCTTGCGCATCCCAAACGGCGAGCCCTGCGATCTCTGGTGCGCGCAGCATTTCAAGCCATGCGCGATCTGCCTCTGCCGTTTCGGCGGCAAATTCGCGAGCCTGCGCCATGACCAGTGGGTCAGGTGGCGGCAAATCAGTGATCGGTCCGGGGATCAGCGCCACATGGGCGGCGAAGCCATGTAATCCAAACGCCTCTTCGCGTGCGGCCACCCAACCGGCCAGAAAGTCAGGCTCCCACGCGGTCAGACCTGTCAGAATGCCATGCGCCCGCAGCGTGTCGTAAAGCGCCAGCCCCTGCCCTTCGGTTGCCAGCGCAAGCCCGATCGCCTCGCTTAGCAAGGGTGACGCTGTTTGACTGACGGCACGTTGATAACGCGCCTGCGACTGACTGAAGGCATCGGCAAAGGGCAGCGTCATCATTCCGCGCAATGGGGCCTGCGCCACTGCTCCGCGCACATGGGTCAGATCGTCAGATAGCGTATTCAGCACACCCACTACCTGATCGCTCTGTCCACTGCTTTGCGCCATGAGGTCCTGTTCAAAGGCGGCGTAAGCCTCAAACGCCTGCCGATGAAAGCGCGCCTCCAAGAAAGCCACATAAGACGCCAGTCCGACGATCAGGAACGCAAGCACCGCGGCCAGTGCACCCATGCCCCGCGCGCGTTGTGGCCGAGAACGCAGCCCGCGTGCGTCCGACATGCGCCGCAGGCAGTAATCCAGAAACGCTGAGAGATCGGCATAATCCTTACCCTGCGCCTTGGCGATCTCAGCAAAGCCCGCGACCTCTTGCTTGCTCATATCGCGCCCGTCGAAAAGGCTCTGACGGGCCAACCCCGACCATGCTTTCAAATCAATACCGCGCCGCACGCGCACTGTTTGATCGGCCAGCGTGGCCAGCGCCAACCGCGCAGGCCGCACCTGAACGGACGGCAGACCCTGCGCCTGGCAGTGTTGGGCAAAGCGGCGCAGACGCACGGCCAGCTCATCTGCCAAACGGCGCGGATCAGAAATATCTTGCGCGCCAAGGTGGGCAAGAAAATCTTCAAGGTCCGTCGCCTGTGCGCGAAAAACGCTATGTTCGCCCGGCTCGGCCATCAAATCTGCCCGGCATCGGCCCAGGCGCGGAGCGTTTCGACACCAACCTCAAAATGCATCGAGTCCTCGCGCGAATAGGTCGCCCCCCAGAACCAGCCCTCTTCATTGAATAGCTCGGCAATGATCAGCAAACCGAACTGGGTGCTGCCGTCGCCAAACCCGTCCAAACGACCTTCGAGCTTGATATCAACCGCGGTGCCCCAACTATGATTGGAAATGGAAGAGCTTGAGCCCCGGATCAGCCGCACACAAAGCGCACCCGCGGTTCCGATAGATGCGTAAATATCCGGCTCAGTCTCTTGCAAACGGCCCATGATGCGTTCCAGCGAGTCGAGCGCAGGTTTGATCATCGTCACCCGGATCGGACCGATTTGGCGCGTTTCCAGCATGGCGCGCAAATTGGGATTGGTCACGCTTTGACAGGTTGTGCCATATTGCGCGCGCGGCTGGCCCAGCACCTCAAGCATCACGCGGTTGCCGGGCTGGGTGACGCCATTGTTGAACCGATCACGGGCCAGCGTCATTTCCTCGGTCAATTCAACGGTATCGTCATGATCGGCCAGCACATCGACGGCATCAAGACTACTGGGTCCAATTGCGGGAGACATGGGCGTCGTGGGTGCCGCCTCTAACGCTGCGCGCAAACCGGCGATTTCGTCCTGCGCCTGCTTCAGCGCATCTTCTGCCACGGCCTGACCTGCGCGTGCAGCACGCAACTCCACCTCGGCCCGGTTTAACCGCACCAGCGCGCCGCCATCCTCGACCTGGAACAGCACAGTGACAATCGCAAAGACCAGACCACCCATCACAAGTCCAATGGCAATGATCAATGGTCCCACAAATCCAGTGTCGCGCATGGCCTCAGTCCTCTGTCGCAGCGATGACAATGACTGACACATTGTCCGGCGCACCGGCATCCAGCGCAGCACGCACAAGCGCGGCAGCCGTCGTTTGCGGATCGCCATGGGTGCCGCCGAGTATGTCGGCAATCGCCGTATCAGTGACACAGGTGGTCAAACCGTCGCTGCACAACATGATCCGATCATCTGCGCGTAGCGGTAAGGTCGCAAAATCGGCATCGACAGCAGGAGCCACCCCCATAGCGCGGGTAATGACATGGCGGTCTGGATGGTTGCGGGCTTCGGCTTCACCGATCAGCCCTTGATCCATTAATTCTTGCACACGGGAATGATCATGCGAAAGCTGGCGCAGCGCGCCATCGCGCCAAAGATAGATGCGGCTGTCCCCTACCCACGCCAGATAGGACACCCCGTCTTGCAGAAAGGCGGCCACGAGCGTAGCGCCCATCGTACTACCGTTCTGTGTGGCAAGGGCATAGATATCGGCGTTGATGTGCTGGATCTGCGCAGCGAGGATCGCTTCGGGCTCATCGCCATCGGCAAGCGTTGCCAGACCATCAACCACCATTGCGGCGGCAACATCACCCTGGCCGTGCCCACCCATGCCATCGGCGACAACCCACAACTGACCCGAGGGATCAAGTAAGATGGCATCTTCGTTGCGCGTCCGCACCCGACCCGTGTGTGTGTAACCCGCACCGGAAAACCGCAGCGAATGCGGAAAAAAACCTGAAGTCATCGCACTGCGGCCAGAATACAGGCGACAATGCCCAGACCGCGTAGGTTGAAATAGCCCATTATGTACTGACCACGCATGGCAAGCGTTGCAATAATTGGCAGTTTATCGTAATAATATAGCTTGTCCTAATGTTTTTCCTTTGGGGACTGTTATGCAAAAATTTTCTTTCTTCACGACATTACTTTTTATCACCACGACCGTGCCCGCTTATGCCCAAGACATCGACAACAACGAAATCCTGTTGCGGTTTCAAGCGCAGCGCGACGCTTTTACCGAGCTGCGCGAGGAAGGCACAGTCAAAACCCGTGGCCTGACGCTTTTGACGGTCGACGACGTTGAGCCCGCCAGCGTTACAGAGGTTGAGACACCCGATAATCCTGTTGCCGGGACCGAACTTGCCCCGCTAACGACTGAAACCGATACCGATGTGGCACGCACATCACCTTTGGCACCAGAAACTGCGACAACAGTGACTTTTGGAAGGCTGGACCCGGACTTACAGGTCAATCTTTTTGTAAAATTCGCTTTCGATTCCGCTTCTATCGAAGATGATCAGAAACCGACCCTGGACCAGATGTGCACGGTGATGCGTGACAGTGACATCGACATGTTTCAGATCGTCGGTCACACGGATACCTCCGGGTCGGATGACTACAACGAACAGTTGTCGCGACTGCGGGCAGAAGAAGTCGCACGCTATCTGGTCGGCAGTTGTAACATCGCGGCAAACCGGCTCAGCACTCTTGGTTTGGGAGAACGTTTTCCGATCAACGAGGCCAATCCACGTGCCGACGAAAACCGCAGAGTCGAGTTCCAAGCGCTGAGCTAACAGCGCCACAAAGTTGACGTAATGTTCGTCAACGGCTACGGTTTTGAGCAGTATATAACGAATATGCGGGCGCCACCTACCTGATTTCCCGGCGCCCGGTTACCTATAGTATTTTTGATTTGGAAACGATCACATGGAACGAACTGACCATAAAAGGGTCTGGTGCGCCCGCCTATTTTCAAGGCCATTTCTTGCATCATTGGCAGCCGCAGGGCTGATATCTGGGCCGGTTTTAGGCCAAGGCGCAGAAAGCAGCGCATCGCCTGACAGTAAATTCGTGACACTACTGGGCATTCATTCAGCCACCGTGGCACCCAGCGGGATCTTGTTTGGCGGCGTCTCTCAATCCTTCAACCTTGAAGGTGACGATTCCGAAGAAGACGTCGCAGCATCTCTCGGATTTGGACTGGGCGATGCAAATAACGGATTTGGGTTACAATTCACAGCCACGGCCAACTCTGAAACGGATACGTTTGATAGCTTCAGCTACTTCGGACTGAAGACCGCAACAAGGCTGCAATCGGCCGCTGCGCCCACTTACATTGGTTTTGCGATTGATCGGATCGCTGGCTCTGGTGCGGCCGAGGATGTTGATGAAGCCGCATCTGTGATGCTGACCCGTTTTAGCAGCATGCAGGCTGGCAATAGCAGCTATCCGACCATTGCCACCGTAGGTGCTGGCACCCATGTCAGCGATCTGGCAACTGAGCCGGGCGTCTTTTTTGGTGCCGGGATAGGCCTGTCGCGCAACCTTGGTATGAGTGCCGCATGGAATGGCGAATGGATCGAACTTGGCACCGGTTTCAAGATCGGTGCGATTGAGAACCTGACCGTGACACTAGCCGTCGCGGACGCGCTGAACGAGACAGACAGACAACAAATCTCGCTTGGTCTTAGCTGGTTTATTGATGCCGGACAGTGGAGATAAGACATTGACAACATTTACTTTCAAAACCGTCCTCTCAGCCGCTGTCGTGATGCAGCTTAATCTGTCTGGCTTCGCTCATGCGGGGACAACCGAGGGACAACTCCCACCGCCGCCGCCTGTCTTTGTGCCGCCACCCGTTGGTGTGGATGCACCGGTCTTTGCGCCAACTGGCACGGTGACCAGTGTTGCCGTGAGTGCCGAGGCGACTGACGCCATCCGCTTTGACATCCAGTCAGCACAAGACTTCTGTCGCCGCGCACCAAGTGCGGAATACGGCATCGACTGTCTTGGCGATGCGCTGGAACAAATCGCGCGCGACATGCCGCAAACCGGCGACTATGCCGAAGCAAGAGGCGCCATTGAGCAGGCCGCGCGCAAACTGCGGGCTTTGGCACGCGAAAATGCCAGCCCGGACCTGCCCACCGGCGTCATTCGCAGCACAGGTCCCGATGGTACGCAGTCCAACAGCCCCCTGACACCGGTGCGGACCGACACCCTCGCGCAGACCAATGCCGCAGCTATCGCGATTATCGAAGAGGCTGAAACAATCCTTCTGCGCTCTGCTGCCAATTCGGCGGCGCGACGGGTGCATTACGAACAGATCGCGCAGGCCGTCGGCTCAAACAAAGTGCTGTTACGCTCGCTTTGATGCCTCGGCATCCACAGCCCTCTTACAAGGCCCGGCCTGCATTTCGCGGTCGGGCCATCCAGCGCTATACTAGCGCTACGCCTGCATGATTCCCGTAAGGATGATCACAATGCGCCAGTTAGTTCTGTGTTTCTTTTTGTTCTTTGCCCAATTCAGCCACGCCAGCGAACGCGTCGCACTTGTCATCGGCATGGCCGAATATGAAACGGTCGTCACGCTGGACAATACCATCAACGATGCCATCGGTGTGTCGGAAACGCTGGCCGAGATCGGGTTTGAGGTGACGACGCTGCTGGATGCCTCCGGAGAAGAGTTTCGAGCGGGGGTTGATGAATTCTCTTTCCGGGCAGAGACCGCCGATCTGGCGTTGATCTACTTTGCCGGACACGGGGTTGAGGTGCAGGGCGAAAATTTCCTGATCCCGATTGATGCCAATGTGACCTCAAACCGGGACGTGCAGCGTCAGGCGTTATCGCTGGATTACCTGTTGGAAGCCGTCGACGGCGCACGCAAGATGCGGATCGTCATTTTGGATTCCTGCCGTGACGATCCCTTTGGTGACGCGCTTGATTTGGTTGCCAACGCCGATACCGGTACATCACTGGAACCCACCCGCAGTGCCGTCCGCGGCGGTCTGGCACCCCCTGCCCCTGATCGCGGAACCTTGGTGGCTTTCGCCGCCCGTGATGGCGAAGTGGCATTGGATGGTGCAGGCAATAACAGCCCCTTTGCCACAGCCCTGATGAACAACCTGACTCAGCCTCAGTTGGAAATCAGCCTGATGTTCCGACAGGTCCGCGACCAAGTGCTATCAGCGACACAAAATCAGCAAGAACCCCACACCTACGGATCACTTCCCGGCAAGCCATTCTACATCGCGGGACCAGGCGATGATGACAGCTTGGTCACCAATGCCGATATGCGCATCGCCTGGGCCGATATCCGCCCTGATCAGGAAACCAAGCTGGCCGCACTCGCCGATGAAGGCGACACACGCTCTATGGTCGGGCTGGCCTATATGCGTTTGAATGCACAGGACGACCGCTATAACCCGCAAGAGGCAGCGATGCTGTTATCACAAGCTGCTGATGCAAACTCTGCCGAGGCACAGTTCGAGTTGGCACAGCTATATGAGATTGGTCTGGGCGTTGAGCAGGACATTGAAAAGGCCGTCGCCCTCTACCATGCCTCAGCCGCGGCTGACTTTCCCGATGCAATCAACGATCTGGGGTTTTTGTACTTCCAAGGCGGGCTCGGTATCCCGCGCGATCCTGACCGCGCGCTTGGGTTCTTTGAACGTGCCGCCGACCTGCGCCATCCGCAGGCGATGTTCAACTATGCCGCACTGATTGATGACGGTCTTGTCCCCGACAAGGGCAGTCAGGCCGCCGCAGGGTATCTTTACCAAGCGTTGCGGTCCGGTTCCGCCCAGGTGTTCGAGTTGCTGCGTGACCAACCCACCATGTTCAAAGCCGATACGCGCAAGGCTTTGCAATCGGTTCTTGCCGACAACGCATTCTACTCTGGCACCATTGACGGCGACTTTGGCCCCGGCACCCAGCGGGGCATTCGCGTCGCCTACGGGCTGACTGAGTGAACTCCCGATGCCAGTGAAACGCCGTTCTGTTTTGACCGGTCTGGCCGGGGCGGCCATGCACCTGCCCCTACCCGGCCTCCTGCATGCGCAGAGCGGCGGTAACGCCGATCTGATCTGGCAAACTGACGCTGATCGCAGCACCGATACCAGCGCCTATAATCGCAGGACCGCCAAAACGCCTGCCCACCGCGCCCTGTGCCAGACCGAGGCAGGTGTCGCCCAAGCCCTGCGATGGGCGCAGGACCGCGACATGCCCTTCAGCATTCAAAGCGGCGGACACTGCTTTGCAGGGTTGTCGCAAAGCGATCACCTGATCATTGATCTGCGCCACCTCAATCACGTCGCACTAACCGGCGACACCCAACTTAGCACCGGACCGGGGGCAACGCTGGGCGATGCCAATCTGGCCACCGCACCCACAGGCCAAGTGCTGCCGGCAGGCTATTGCCAGAACGTTGGCATTGGCGGGCATATCGGTGGTGGCGGGCTTGGCGTGTTATCGCGGGGCTTTGGGCTGGCCTGTGATCACTTGACTGCTTCGCGTGTCCTGTTGGCCGACGGGCAGATCGTGACGGCCAGTGCAAAGGAAAACCCTGATCTCTTTTGGGCGTTGCGCGGCGGTGGCTCTGGCAGCTTTGGCATCGTGACTGACTTCACCTTTCGGCTGCAACATGTGCCAACCGCGACCTTCGCTGAAAGTTTCTGGATACTTGATCATACCACTGCCGCGCAGTTCATAGCCGGCTGGCAAAGCCTGAATGAGGCACTTGACCCCGCCATCAGCAGCTATCTTTATCTGAGCAGTCACGCGCCCGGTCGCGCGCGCATCCGGGTCCGCATGGTTGCAACCACACCGGAGGCCGCGAGCAATAAGGCAATCGCTGACCTACAAAGCCTCGCCCCTAGCCTTACGGAACCCTTTGTTCTGAAGGGCAGTTTCGACGATATCGCCGAACAGGTCTGGCCCCGCGCCCATGACCCGCGGACTGAAACACGCGCCGCTTCAAACTATCTGGGCGCTTTCACTGATACTGGCATTTGGACGAATGTCCTGAATGCACTTGATGCCCACATATCCTATCAGCCTTCAGTCAGCATTGAAGTTCTGGGTGGAGCAATTGATGATCTGTCACCGGATGCGACGGCCTATGTACATCGTCGATCCGGCAGCTTCCTGGTGCAAATTCAGGTCAATGATCTTACCCAAGACGACGCGGCTGAAACTGATGCCGCACTCAGAGAGGTGCAGGCCACGCTAGTACCCGCGACGGTGCCCGGTGCTTATGTCAACTATCCAGATCGGGGCCTGACTGACTGGGCGCAGCAATACTGGGGCCAAAATCTTGCGCGGTTGCAGCAGATAAAACGGCACTATGATCCGGAAGATGTATTTCAGCATGCCCAATCAATAAGACCGTAGTCAAAGACACGCATATGGCGCGCGATGGTAGGTGTTGCTCTGAAAGAGCGTGCGGATAGCGACCTTACAAAGCATCGTGCATGATCAACCGGGCGATCCCGACGGAGGCTTCGGTTTGATCGGCCTTTTGCAACGGCATCCCAAGCACCCTTGATCGCATGGCCGTCCAAACAGCGTTTTGTGCGCCCCCGCCTGCCGTGAATAGGACCGTTGGCAAGGCGCCGCCCTGTGCGGCGATACTGTCATAACACTGCTTTTCGATGCGCGCGATGCTTTCCAAAAGCCCATGCAGAAAGGTCACGTCATCATCCGGGCGTGGCGTCATTCGGGGGGCATGATCCGGGTCGTTAATTGGGAACCGCTCGCCGGGTTTCAGCAATGGGTAATAATCTAGGGGGCTCTGCTTTGTGGGATCAATCTCATTGGACAGCGCAGCCAGTTGTTCCGCTGAAAACAGTGCTGCAAGCACACCGCCACCGGTGTTTGACGCACCACCCGCAAGCCAAAAGTCACCCAAACGATGCGAATACAGACCAACCGAGGGGTCGTCGACACGGGTTTCGCTGAGGATTTTGATCGCCAGTGTTGTCCCCAAGGATGTCACCGCAGCGCCCAATTTCAAAGGCGCTGCCGCCAAGAACGCGGCAATGCTGTCAGTTGTGCCCGCGTGGATTTGCGTATCAGCGGACAGGCCAAGCTTTTGCGCGATACCGGGCGATATCGGTCCGATATGCGCCCCAGCCGCCACAGGCGTCGGCAGCAGATCTACGTTTAAGCCTGTGTCAGCAAACCACGCAGGCCAAGCCTTCGTTTCAGGATCATACCCGGTTTTCAACGCGTTATTGTCATCCGACACGCCACCGCGCCCCAATAAATGCGCCGTGATAAAATCTGCCTGATGCAACAGATGCACAGCCTTGCACGCCGTATCCTCAGCCTGCAATCGCAAGGCACGCGCCAGTGCCGAATTAGCACCTTTCGTGATATGAACGTCGGGGGCATGACGCGCGATAACTGCGGCCTCTGCGTCGAACCCGGCGGAGTTATACATCAGTGCCCGGGTGACAGGGCGCAAATCCGAGTCGGTCAAGACCATCGTGCCTGATGTGCCATCAACACCGATCCGCGCGATGTCGCCTGGCTGGAAACCCAACGCGTCCAGCGCCGCAAATTGCGCTTTCAGACAGTCCTTCACGGCTTGCCACCAGCCCATCGCATCAATACGCGCAAGGTCCTGAGGCACATGCGGCGCGCGCGCGGTCGCGACCACGGCACCAATTTCGTCCAAGACAGCCGTGCGGACACCCGATGTCCCGATATCAATCCCAAGGCTGAGGGTCGTCATGACCGTTCGGCCAGCGCTTGGCGATATTTCTCGGCGTCCCAATTCAAAAGCGCGGCTTCGGCGGCCTGACCAATCGCCTGCGGCGTCCAATCGGCGGGCAACCGGCCCAGACAATCGGACAAACAACGGATCATCGCACGTTGCGACGGGGTCGCCCCTGCCCGTAGATAAACCCCCTGCTGCGGGATCAAAAGCACAGGACGGTCCTGATCTACATCCGATTTAGGCAGTGCAGGGCCAAGAAACACTACGTGGTCAGGGTAATACGACCCGGCAAGCGCCAGTGCGCTGACCCGTTCATCAAAGGCCATCCAGCTTTCGGCCAGCCGTTCAAAACCTAATCGGGCGGGCCCGTCAGACGTTGGCGCACGCGGGGTCTCTGGCATCGCAAGCCGGGTTTCGACCTCGGCCATGATCGCTGATGTCTCTGCAACTGTTTCACCGCAGCAGATCAGCCCGTGATTTTCCAGCACAACAACCTGCGTCTCAGGCGTGATGCGCTTCAGAATCTCACGGGTCAGCGGCAGGCCGGGTTTGGCGTAGGGGACAAAGACCGCGGGCAATCCATGCAGCTTTTCAGCCGCCGCTTTGCGTCCTTGCGGGCTGATCGCGTGTACCAGCGTTGCAATCGAATGCGTATGCGCCACAACCGGCCAATCAAGGGCCGCGTGAAACGTGGTTTCAATGGATGGGCGCAGGGTGTTTTCGGGGTCCAGCACAGTTGTCTTGCAGCTGCCGTCCCCTACCCCGCCAGCCTCTGCCTTGGCAGCATTGCGATCCACCGCCACAAAAATCGGCGCTGTTTCCGCATTGGCCAATTCAGTACCAGAGGCCTTGATCCACATCACGTCGCCTGACTTGATCGAGGTATTGCCACCGGGGCCTTGCACCCGCAACGGGTCTTGACCCAATTCGGCTGAAAACGCGCGGAAGGCAGGTGTAAGCAAGTGATCCATCGTCTTACCTTAAATCTGGAAGTGCATAGTCGGGTGCTGCCATACCGGCCGCTTGCGCCAGCCGATCAAGATCATCGGCCAGTGTCGCGTCGCTTAGGTCGGGCGCATGCACACCTGCACAAATCAGCAAGCTGCCCCATCCGGCGGTTTGTGCCCCAAGGATATCATGGTGCAGGCTGTCGCCGACCATCAAAATGCGCTCAGGCGGGCAGCCAAGTGCTGCTTGCATTGCTGCAAAAATCGGCAAATGTGGCTTCCCGTAGAAATATACGGTGCCGCCCATGTCACGATACCGATGCGCCAAAGCACCCGGCGACATCACATAAGTGCCCCCGCCACGCGGCGATGTCAGGTCTGGGTTAGAACAGTAAAGAGGCAACCCTTGTTTCAGACCTGCCGTCAGTTGCCCATCATAGTCATCTGGTCCTGTGCCGTCGGGCAACCCCATCAACAAGATCGCATCGGCCAATGCCGGCGTATCCACAAGATCTATCGTCAACCCTGCGGCCCACACCGCCGCATCACCGGCCTGACCTTCGATTGGATAAAGACGCGCCGCAGGGGGACTGTCGCCTGAAAAGACCTGCCACAAAGCCTCGCCCGAGGTCATGACACAATCAAATACTGCGGCATCAAAACCCATCGTGGCTATACGCGCCGCATTGGGGGCCGCGCGTTTGCCTGAATTGGACAAGACGCCAAGCTTCATCCCGGTATCATGCAGGCCATCGACCGTCGCCTGTGCAAGCTCATAGGCATTGCTGCCATCATGCAACACGCCCCATTGGTCCAGAACAATCGCATCGAATTGACCTGCAATTGCAGCGATGCTTGCGATCTGTTGGGTCACGGATCAGGCGTTGGCGGCACAAGCGCGGCGATATAGGCGTCGGCCTCGGCTTGTGTCAACGCGGGCGCGGCCTTATCCACCGCCCCAGCAGGCATATCGCCAAAGTAGAACTGATAGCCGGGGATCACCTGACGGCGCTTGCGGATCGGCATCCCCTCGTAGGGAAACACGTCAGAGCGCGCGTTGGCCACCTTGTCATGGCAGGCAAGGATGTAGTCTGCACGCTTGTCCAGCTCCTCAACCGATTTCCAACCCTCAAAGCTGTTCACGAAACGCGCAGGTACCCAGTAACGCCACTTTTCATCCGGGTTCGGTTCCATGTTGCGTTCCTGAAAAATCGCATCACCTGCAACAACAATATCCCCCGCAGAGGTCGCGACCGACACGGCCATATGCCCCACCGAGTGGCCCGGCGTATGGAACATCGTGATGCCCGGCAGTACCTCGCATTCATCCTCGACCGCCTCAAAAACGCAGCCCGCATAGGCCGGTTCAATATCCAGAATGCCGCATTCGTAAGTACGGTAGTAAAGCGGCAGCGGGTTATAGGCCATTTCAATCTCGGCCTTGGGCGCGATGTAGCGCGCGTTCTTGAACTGCTTCATGTTCTGGACGTGATCCCAGTGCAGGTGCGTGAAGACAATCGCGTCAATCTCATCAGGGTGGACGCCAAGTTTTTGTTCCAGATGCTCATGCACCTGAAGGCAGCCGCGTTTGTCGCATTTATGGTGATACTTGGTGGCGCGTTCTTCATCACAAAGGCCAGTATCAATCAGGATCTTATGGGTGCCGGTATCGACGTAATGGCAATAAACCGGGTTCCAGATTTTCTTACCCGCTGGTCCCTTCCAGAAAATATAGGTGCCAAGGTCAGCTTCGAGCCAGCCTGTGTTGATCGGGTAAATCTTTGTCTCAGCAATGCCCATAGGGTCCTCCGATAATGAGTCGCCTATGTTTGTATACAAAAATATAAAACTGTCTACAGTAAGGGGTCGATTTCACCACAAAAGCGTCATCTGACTAACTATTGACCGCCAAAACACGCATAAAACTTTCGGTCATATGTTGGCGCATACCGTCAACAGCAACCTGTGTATCGCTTGAAAAGATCTTGGCGAGTAGGATTTCATGATTAGCAACCGAGGCAACAAGATCGGCTTGTGTCTCAAGTTTTTTGGCGCGGAAGGGACCAGTCTTGCGGCGAAAGTCAGAGGCCAATTCAAAGATGTAGGGGTTTTCAGTGGCACGATAAATCGACAGGTGCAACGCCTCGTTGGCGTGGATGTAGGCGATCCGATCATTGGCGTCAGCCGCGGCCTTGCACCGCAATTGCGCCGCCTCAATCTCGGACCGGGCCAGAAGCGTAAGGCGTTGATTTGCAAGGCGTGCGCAAACACTTTCGATTTCTTGCATCGCCTCAAACATCTGCCCCAGTTCATCACGCGAATACTGCGCAACACGCACACCGCGCTTCTCTCCGGCGACCAAAACGCCTTGTGCAGTCAGTCGGCTCAGCGCCTCGCGCACAGGGGTGCGCGATACACCAAAACGTTCGGCCAACTTTGTTTCGTCCAGACGCTCGCCCGGTTGCAGCAACCCCGCAGCGATGTCACTCAAAAGAACAGTTTCGATTTTCTGTCCGGTAGATTCGCGCGAATTGGCTGTGGGGCGGTCCATTTTGGCATCCTAACATGTCTTGCGATGCCACATCCGTAGCATGATTTCCTGACCAAAACCACCAAAAGTCGTCACTTTGGATAATTTTGGTTGATTTTGTATACAAAGTGATATTCCTTGATCGCGACAAGGGGGAGTAAACGCCACATGCCCGAAATACGGCTCCAACAACTGCGCAAGGACTACGGCGCAGTGAATGTGATCGAGAATCTCAATCTTGAGATGGCAGATGGTGAGTTTACCGTTTTGGTTGGCCCCTCGGGCTGCGGCAAATCCACGACCCTGCGGATGATTGCTGGTTTGGAAAGCGTGACAGGCGGCCAGATCATGATCGGGGATCGTGATGTGTCACTGCTTGAACCGAAAGAACGCGACCTCGCGATGGTGTTTCAGGACTACGCGCTCTACCCCCATATGAATGTCGCGAAAAACATGTCGTTTGCTCTGCGTCTTGCGCGAATGAACAAGTCCGACATTGAAGCGCGCGTGAAAGACGTCGCGGCGACTTTGGACCTGACCGCTTATCTGGATCGCAAGCCTGCGGAATTGTCCGGCGGTCAGCGTCAAAGGGTGGCCATGGGTCGTGCGCTCGTGCGCGATGCAGGCACGTTTTTGTTCGATGAACCGCTGTCAAACTTGGATGCCAAACTGCGTGGACAGATGCGCGCTGAATTGGCCCTGATGTCACAGCGGATCAAGAAGAACATGATCTATGTGACCCACGATCAGGTCGAGGCGATGACATTGGGCGACAAGATTGTCGTCATGAAGTTTGGCGAGATCATGCAAGCCGGTACGCCAGAAGAGTTGTACCGCAGTCCCGCCAACAAATTTGTTGCGGGCTTTATCGGCTCGCCGACAATGAATTTCCTCAACGCTGAATTGGTCGATGATGCGGGCACCCTGTTTGCCAAGGGTGATGGGTTTTCCATCCCACTGCCTGACGCGCGCAAAGGCGCGCTGCAAGCCCACCGCGACCGCAACATTCACATAGGCATTCGCCCGTCAAGCTTTGCCGAAGGACCCGGTGGTCTTAAAATGCCGGTGATCCTGTCGGAATATATCGGCGCGCAATCCGTGCTGATCTCTGAGCTGGGTGGTCAGCGTGTATCTATCGAAATCAATACCGTCGCGCCTATCCGTGCCGGCGAAGAACGTGAATTCACGGTGCAAGGGGATGAAGTCCATCTCTTTGATCCCAAAACCGAAGCGGCGCTTTGAAGCCCGCAAAAAACCATCTGGGAGGATGATATGAAGGTAACGAAAACGAAAGTCTGGTCTGCGGCGATCGCCGTATCCCTGACCTATACGGCCGCTTATGCCGATGGCCATACGGCCGACGTCTATGCCCCTTATGAAGGCACGACGCTGGTCGTGAACTTCCCCGCACACCCGCATTACAACGCTGTGCTGGAAGTACTGCCTGAGTTTACAGAGCAGACAGGTATCGAAGTAGAAGTCGACCAGTTGCAGTACCTGCGGATGCGCGAACGTCAGACGCTTGAGCTGACGAAGGACGAAGGCGATTATGACCTCATCGCCTATGTTGTGTTTTCCAAGGCGGATTATGTCTTCGCTGACCAGTTGGAAAACCTTGCCAAATACTTCATGAACCCGCGCCTTGCGGACCCAAACTATGACGCTGCCGATTTGATCGACGGCTATGTTGCCAACATTGGTGTTGCCGGTGGTGAAAAGGGCTATCTGCCCGGTCAAACCGGTTCGCTTTTCGGTATTCCGTTCGGTGCCGAGACATCCGTTCTGGCCTACCGTAAGGACATCTTTGAAAAGCACGGCATCGAGGTGCCGACAAACTATGACCAGTTGCTGGAAGTGGCCTGCCAAATTCCTGAGCTAGAGCCGGGAATGGGCGGCATGGCATCACGTGCGGCATCCGGTCACCAGGCAAGCCACGCGTTCTTGCTGCACCTCGCCCCTCTTGGCGGTCGTGTGTTTGACGCGGAATGGAACCCGATCATCAACAGCCCTGAAGGTGTTGCAGCCGCAAACGCATTGAAAACCATCGTCGACTGCGGCCCAGAGGGTGGCACAACATTCGGCCCTGCCGAAGCAGCCGCTGCGTTCCAGCAAGGGCAAGCTGCGATGTTCATGGATTCGATTGCTTTTGCAGCCGGGTTTGAGGATCCGACCCGGTCCACTGTTGTAGGTAACGTCGGCTATGCAATGCACCCCGAAGGTGTCCGCCGTGGATCACAGACCGGTGGTTTTGGTATCGGTATCCCGTCAAACGCTCAAAACAAAGAGGCTGCGTTTCTCTTGATGCAGTGGCTGACCAGCAAAGAGCAGGACCTTGCGATTGCGATGGCCGGCGGGAACCCGTCCCGGTTCTCGACGTATCAGAATGCCGCGCTGAATGAGAAATACCCCTATTCGGCGACATTCGGTGAGGCGCTGCAATATGCTGACCCGGACTGGCGTCCGATCATCCCGACGTGGGGTACGATCAACGCAGACATCGGCACAACCATGAGCCAGGTCTTGACCGAAGGTCTGGACCCGCAAGAAGCGCTTGATGGGGTGGCCGAACGTGCACGCGCAATCATGGAAGAAGCCGGTTACTATACCTGGCAGTAAAACCTCCCAAGTGGTGGGCCGGTGCATTGCGCATCGGCCCTCCCATTTTCGCCCCGCGCCGTATCAGAAAGCCCCCGGATCATGAGCACAGCCCGCGCCAATCGCATGACGCCTTATCTGTTTCTGGCCCCCGCCGGGATCGTGCTGGCCGTCGCGCTGTTTTATCCCATCTGCTATATGATTTACGCCAGTTTTCTGGACTGGAACCCCAGCCAACGTATTGGTGAGGCGGATTTTATTGGCCTGCGCAACTATACCAAGCTTTTCAGCGACGCCGCCTTCCGCGAAAGCATGTGGGTCACGATTAAGTTTTCAATGGTCGTGGTTACCATCGAAATGATCCTTGGCGTGGGTCTTGCCTTGCTGCTGGATCGCAATATCCGCGGCATGTCAGTACTGCGCACGTTGTTTATACTACCAATGATGATTGCACCCATCGTTGTGGGTTTGATGTGGCGCTATATGTATCACCCGACCGTGGGCATTTTTAACCGCACGCTGACCGACTGGGGGTTTGACCCGATCCCATGGCTTGCCGATGGTGACTGGGCCTTTGCCTCTGTCGTGATTGCCGACGTCTGGCAATGGACCCCGTTCATCTTCATCCTGTCGCTGGCGGCCCTGCAATCCCTGCCTGCCTCGGCCATTGAGGCCAGCAAGATCGACGGCGCGACAGGCTGGCAACAGATCATCTACATCAAACTGCCCCTGATGCTGCCGGTGCTGATTGTTACCCTGCTGTTGCGTCTGATCGACAGCTTCAAGGTGCTTGAGGTGATCCTTGTGATGACCAATGGCGGACCCGGTCTATCGACTGAAATCCTGTCGCTTCGTATCAACCGCACCGCGTCTGAATTCCGGGAATTGGGCGAGGCCGCAGCCATGTCGAACCTGCTGTTGATCGTGCTGCTGATCCTGACCTTCACAATGTTCATCTACAACAAGGCACAAGACGCCCGCATGGCCCGATTGCGCAAAGTGGAGGAAGAGGTATGAGCGACAAGACCTATGATCGCCAGAACCCGGCCTTTTATGCACTTCTGATCGCGCTGGTCGTCATGGCCATCGGACCGATTTACCTGATGCTGGCGACATCGCTGAAACTGAATGTCGATATCATGTCCGACAGCTCCAGCCTGCTGTTCATGCCGACACTGCGCAACTATGAAACAGCCCTTTGCGATTTCCTTTGGTATGAGCCCGAACATCTGCGGCGTTGCGATCCGACCTTCGGGCGCGCTTTGGTCAACTCGCTGGTAATCGGTTTGGTTTCCACCGCAATCACACTGGTGATCGGCACAATGGCCGCCTATGCACTGGTCCGGTTCCGGTTTATGGGCCGCGATGTGGTGTCGCTGTGGACGCTGATGATGCGTATGGTGCCACCTGCGGTTTTGCTGGTGCCAGTGTTTGGCATCTGGACCTTTCAGTTCGGCATAGACGGGTCACGCGGCGGGATTGTTCTTGTTTATGTCGCGCTGAACCTGCCATTCGTCATCTGGATCCTGCAAAGCTTTATCGTGCAGGTGCCAATCCAGTTGGAAGAAGCGGCACGCATGGACGGCGCTGGCCCTTTTCAGGTCTTCTTTCTCGTGGTCCTGCCCTTGATCAAACCCGGCATCGCGGCCGCCTCAATCTTTACCTTCCGGGTGGCATGGAACGAATTCTTGTTGGCCAACGCACTGGCAGACCGCAACAGCCGCACCGTGCCCGTCACAATCGTTAACAGCCTGACCGAATTCGACATCGACTGGGGTGTGATCATGGCGACAGGCATGTTGCTTGCGATCCCGCCGATCATCTTTACCTTTGTTGCCAGCCGCCAGATCATCACCGGCATGACCGCAGGAGCCGTGAAAGGGTAATGAGCGTCCTACTGCTGGCCACTTACGATACAAAGCAGGAAGAGGCCGACTACTTAATCACGGCGCTGACAGCCTTGGGCGTGCCGGTCGAAACCATCGACATTTCCCTGCACGCAGGCGGCGCGCATTGGTCACCAAAGGAAAAGATCGCGGGGATGGCAGAGGCGACAGAGCGCGCCATCTCTGAGATTTCGCATAAACCTCAAACCGGACGGCGCATGGTCGTCGCCATTGGCGGTGGCACAGGTGGCCAGATTGCGATCCGCGTGCTGCGCTCTTTGCCTGTCGCGATGCCAAAAGTGCTGGTCACGACCCTGCCCTTCGATCCACGGTACATCATCGCTGACAGTGCCATCGTGCTGGTCCCCACGATCGCAGATCTTTGCGGGCTCAATGCGACCACGCGCGCGGCACTGGACCGGGCAGCGGCGATCACTGGCGGGCTTTATGACGCAACGCTGCCAACGGGTCCGGCTTCACTGGCCCCGTCAATTGGCGTCACTGCGCTGGGTGTCACGGGACCCGGCACCGATGCACTTTGCGCCGCACTAAAGGCGCAAGGCGAAGAAGTTACCGTTTTTCATGCCAACGGATTTGGCGGAGCTGCGTTTAGTCGTTGGGCGCAGATCGGCGCGTTCAAATCGGTGGTCGACTATACTCCGCACGAACTGACGCGCTGCTACATCGCGGGTGTGGCGGCGGATATGCCTGACCGTTTCACAAGCACAGGCCACCTGCCCCGCGTCGTATTACCCGGCGGCGTAAACTTCATCGGGATGGGCGCACCAGAGCTGATGCCGGAATCCTATCTTGCGCGCCCGCATTATTCGCATTCACCGCTGTTTACGCATGTGCAATGCAGCGAAGCTGAGATCATCAAATGCGCCAATATCCTTGGGACCGCTTTGAAGGCAGCGACCGGGCCCGTGCGGGTACTGATCCCGATGGGCGGCTTTTCCTCCGAAGACCGTCCGGGTGGCGCGATTGAAAGCCCCGACCTGCGTGCTGCATTTGCCAATGCACTGGAAACCCATGTGCCACTGACCCGACTTGACGGGCACATCAATGACGCCGCGGTGGCAGAGGCCGCCGTTGCAGCACTCAATGACATCACAAAGGACGACACAAATGCTTGATCCATCAGACATCGAAGCCAAAAAAGATGCATTAATCTGGTCTGCACAGCGCTGCTTTGATCTGGGTTTACAAACCAATGCGGGTGGCAATTTGTCGATCCGGCTCTCGTCAGCACCGGCTATCGTGATCAAACCATCAGGTGTTGGCTTTGCCGAATGCAGCCGCGACAATCTGCAAGTGGTCCATTTGGATGGGACTATCGAACCATCCGCCTTCAAGCCATCCAAGGATATGGATTTTCACCTTGATTTGTATCGGATCAGACCTGACATCAATGCTATCGTCCATTGCCACAGCCCATGGGCCACCGGCTTTGCGAGCGCCGGGATCGAGATACCCTGTCTTACGGTCCAAACCATTGAGAAAATAGGGCGCATGCCGCTTATTCCACTATCCGAAAATGGCGGTCCACAAACCGAGGTTGAGATCAGCCCGGTGTTTCAAGACACCTCCATACGCGCTGCTGTATTGGCCAACCACGGCACTATCGGCGTTGGTCGAACACTGACGGCAGCGCAATACTTGGCCGAGATCATCGAAGAGACCGCGCATATTGCCTTTGTTCGCGACACATTGATGGCGGCGCATGGGAAAACAACCGCAGATTTGCCCACCTACGGCACGGCAAAAGATGCGCGTGCCGGCGCCATGACGTAGGGTTGTACGGCAAAGCCCCAAGAGTTGGCGTTCTAAAACAATTTTAAGTACGTGCATGCAGCAAAAACGTTCCGAAGTGGGGACCGGATCAAAGGCATCGCATTACGCAGCAACAAATCAACCACGTGCCCCTTTGGAAGACTCCCCTGTCAGCAAAACCGCCTCCTGTCTGTCGCAGCATGCCAAGTCAAAGGCAGACGGCGCGCCATAGCCTCATCCATATTCTTGCGCAAAAGTAATCCATTGACCGACATCCAGAATCTGACCCACAACACCAAGGCGTGCCGCTAACTCTGTTGCATCCTGCGTCGCCAGTGTCGCCAAACTATCAATGTCACATTGTGCCAACATCCAGATCAGGCCAGGACCCGCTCCGGGTAACGCGGCCAAGTCGCTTTCCTTCCAGTTTTCAATCAAGCTTTTGGGCGCCACATCCGCCTCGGTTGGCTCTGCCTGAGGCACAGTCTCAACCGGCGCGATCGGCGTTTCGATCTCCGGCGTTTCCATCTCCGGCATAGCCGCATTCTTGGTTGCTAACTCATCAAGACTATCCATTTCTGGAATGTCGCCTGCTTCTTCCGCCGGCACATCATCCTCAATCGCAGTGCTCATCGCCTCATCTGCAACCAAGTCAGTTTCGACAGGTTCTGCTGCTGCCGTTACAATCGCGTCCTGCGGCGTTGGATCGCTTTGCGAAGTCTGTTCTTCTTCAAATGACGCAACCAAGCGGTTGTTGTCGGCGGAAATGGCAGACTTCCTTGCCATCCGTGCTTTGCGGATTTCGATTAGATTTGCCCGGGCAGAGCGTCTCACGTCGACCGCCCGTTTCTTATAGTTTTCCGTTTGCATATTCATACCTCACTGTCAGATGCGATAGTCAGATCAGGTGCGCAGAGCGGATCCAATACCGCCAACAGATCGCCAATAAGAATCCCGAACTGCCGTTGAAAACCCACCGATTGCAGGATGTCATTTAATGCGGCTGGAAAGGCCGATTGCGACATTGGGATCATGGTGCGCCGCCCCAAGTCTTCTAAATAATCGGCCACATCAGAAATATCCGCAAGCACCAGCGCATCAGGTTTGATAACCCCACCGACCACATCACTATAGGCTACAACGCAGTCGCCCTTCTTGCGCAACCAAACGTCAATAAAGATGTCGGCGTGCGGTGTCAGCGCGCAGCTGACGCGTGCGATACGCTGCCCTTTGAACCGCAAAGGCGGCTTGTTCTGGCGTGCCACAACAGTGATTTCCCACGGGTCATCTACCGGCACATCAGGCGACCCAAGTTCGTTTGTCATACAGACCGTCATATTGCAAAGCTCTGGCACATCACCATTGCATATCAGGCGGGCGGTTACTTTGACGTTAATGACTGGACGACGCAAAACAGCTTAACACGACACCTGTTCAGTCAATCCAAAACAAATCGCGATTTTCTTCGGTAGTTTGCGAAATGTTCATTATTCGCCACGATTGAAGGGGTCATTCGCAAAGCAATGCGGTTTGTAAAGCCCCGCGTTGCGCCGAAAGGAGCAAAGTAATGAATGAAATTGGACGCCTAAGCGAAGCTGACGGTCAATATGAATTCCGGGACCCCAGTCGCAATCTCATCGTAAGGGGCGAACATCCGGAATGGGTTCTTCTGGCCGCCGCCGAAGTTGTCGGAAACACAGCGCGCCTGGAAGCGGAAAGCGTTGTCGAAGAACTGAACGCGATGGTCGAATTCGAAGCCGTTGAACCGATTGAGGTCGACTCGGCCAAATATGCACTCAAGGAACGGTTTGACCTCATACCGCAGTGTATCGTGACGGTCGGAAAGATGGATTATAAATGGGCTGCCCCGGAAGGCCGCGCAAAAAAGCAAGAAGAGTTTGGCGATCAAGCTCTGAAACGCGTTCACGACATGTCGCTTACCCGTGCAGATACGTTCTTGCAGAACGATCACGACGGCGATGACGCGACAACCGAAACACAAGCTTAGAGCAAGGACAAAAACATGGAAATCATCCCCTTCGGTAGCCAAGACCTTGATAACATTCTCAACCGCGAACCACAGCGCGCGGAATACCTTCCGTTCGGCGCAGTCATGTTGGACCGTCACGGAAAGATCGTAAAATACAACAAAGCTGAAGGCTTGATCGCAAGCCGTACGCCTGAAGAAATGATCGGCAAAGACTTCTTCAACGACGTCGCACCCTGCGCCAAAGGCAAGCGGTTCCATGGTGAATTTTTGAAATTCCACCGCACCGGCCAACTGAATGTGATGTTTGACTATAAGTTCGCCTACAAGGGTGCTGATGTTGGTGTGAAAATTCACCTTAAAGCGCAGCCCGATGGGCAAAACTGCTGGATGTTTGTCAAGCGTACTTAAGCGTTAGATCGAATGCACCAGCCCGCACCGATAGACATCAGCGTGACGATCTCGCAAACCTTACGAGATCTGCGCGCCGCTGGAGTGATTGGCGACCGTTACCGCGGGCCGCCCTTGCCTCTGGCTTCGGCGGCAGCACCGGCGCACGAAGAGGCTGTTGTAACGCGCAAATTACACTGGGAGCGTGTGTGCCTGCGCAATGACGGCACACAGCCCATGGTATTTGACGGTCTGCGAATTCTGAACTTCTCTGGTGATTTATGTGTAGGTAATCTGTCAGGTCGACAAAACGTTTTGATTTACCTCCGCTCACCGCATGCGCTGGTTGCATCTTTAAGCTTGGAGCTTTTGCCTGATGCACCGACCCGGTCAGTTTTTCTTGCTACAACGATAAATCCGGCCACGCCAAAATCGCTCTTTTTGGAGTGGTGCAAGACACTCTCCCAAACTGCCGCGTCGGTAACACAGTCTTCACGACCTGCAGATATGTTCACCGAGATTTTATACCAGTTTCAGTCAATCACATCGCACAGCATCCAGTTTGAACCTGTGTCCTAAGAAAGGAAAAACCTATGACGACTATGATGGAAGTTGCCCAGTCAGATCCGACAATGACGACAAGCGTGTCGCAATTCTCTCAGACGGCGATGTCGTACAATATCAAACGCGCAGGCGGTCGCCCTTTGCGTTTCGAAGGTTCAGAATTGGCCATGGCAATGAGCTACACATCTGCCATTCCTTATTGGTACGAGATCAATATCTACCGCACCGTTGAACAAAGCTTCGTGACCGCCGTACGTTTATTCCATCAGGCGGAAGACCAGCAAGACAGTGTCAACGCTTGGGAGTCCGTGTCACTGGACGCCGCCATCGACAAATTGACAAGCTATGATGCCGCACATGATGTACCAGTTGGACTGCATTTGGGATCAGTCGATGCACCCGCCGCAGAAGCGGCAGCAACTGCATTGCAAATGATTGCGCAAATTGCAGACGCACGGCACCATTACCGCAGTCTTGTCGGTGAATTCCTGTTTGACCTTGAAAATGGCAGCTAGGAATAGCGCAAGGCTGCAGCAATCGAAGACATGACTGCTAGTTTCATCCAAAAAACTGAACCAGCCAGCACTGCTGTCTTGACGCGCGACAGCGTCCGGCGGCTGCTACTCAGCTTAATAGCTGTTGAGCAGTCGATGCTGATCAAAAAAGGCACCTTGAGCAAGAATTGCGCGGTGCCGCTTTTGACCCTCAACCGAACTGAGGCCGAGATCGACGCTTTGACTGTCGACGAAACATCACTAGGCTTTGACAGCCTTTCCCGACTCGACCTCGTCTTGCGTGTAAACCAGTTTTTTAGCCTGCACAGTTCCGGGGTCGACGACTATTTTCTAGTGAAACGAAAAATTGGCGATTGGGTGGAACTCGTTCTTCACCATCTTGCCCTATGTGGCGATGATGCAACCTTTTCTTTTCAAACCTCGGGCTCCACTGGCAATCCTTCCGTCATAACGCATGAAGTTACAACGTTGAGCGCCGAAGCGCGCATGTTTCTTGAACTTATGCTCAGCCACAAAGAGGATAGCACGCGCATCCTTTCGCTTGTCCCGCCGCATCATATCTACGGCTTCCTCTTTTCGTGCTTACTACCGTCGCTTGCTGATTTTGAAACTGTCGACCTGCATCAAAAATCACCCACAAGCGTCATCAGACAAGCACGATCTGGCGATATCATTATAGCGACACCTTTCATTTGGGAACGATTGGTCAAGTCCGGGCAGCAGGTGCCACCGGACGTTCTCGGTGTCACTTCAGCAGGCCCATCAAATGCACTGACTTGGTCCGCTGTTGGGCGCTTGCATCTCGCAGATTTGATGGAAATCTATGGGGCAACAGAAACCGGAGGAATCGGGTTTCGCAAAGTACAAAACGACGACTTCACACTTTTGCCGCATCTGACACAAGATCACGGCATAGTGCGTCACCGATCAGCCAACAAGACAACACTCGATTTGCAGGACCACCTTGTCTGGACAGGCCAGAACCACTTTCGCCTCGCCGGACGCATTGACCAGGTCATCCAAGTCGCCGGCGTAAATGTATCCCCTCAACACGTGGAACAGGTCATTTCCCAAGCAGCCAATGTTCGCGCTGTGCATGTACGCTTTGAAAACGAGCGGCTTAAAGCCTTTGTCATCCCAAAGAACGGCCAAGATCGCGCAACTGTCGCGCGCGAGGTGCAAAACCATGTGAGCGCAAATCTGGCACCGGCAGCTCGGCCAGACAGCATTACATATAGCGATCAATTTCCACGCTGTGACTTTGGCAAAATCGGGAGCTGGATCTAGATGGCCACAGATTTGCTTTAGCCACCTCATAACGAGGCAAGCAAATCTGCAGAGATTTAGATCAAAGTTAATAAAAACTTCACCCGGATGTCAGAACCTACAGCCACCGGAAATCATTAATCGTGTCAGAACAGGACCAAGATTGAGCAAGTATCAACAACCTATGCAAGGTCTACAGCTGGACGATGCTGACCAGACATATAATCCGTGGCTGGGACTGCAGGGTAACGCGCGTTTTTTCGAGAATGACGAAATCACGGCGCTGCTGCACCGCGGGCTGTTTTATGCACGGTCCGGTGTTCCCATTCATTTTCAGGGCACAGCGGGGCGCGGCAAAACTGCCGTGGCCATGGAAATAGCAAAACGCTTGGGTCGCCCTGTTTGTATTATGACCGGAAATGACTGGTTAGGCATCGAAGACATGGTCGGCAAGCAAGTCGGCCAATCGACCCACTCAGTCGTGGACAAATACGTGCAACGGGTCCGCCGAAGCGAGGCGACAATACGCTATGACTGGGAAAATGCGATCCTGGCCGACGCGATGCTACAAGGTCATACGCTGGTCTACGATGAGTTCACCCGCTCTAACGCAAAGGCAAATGGTATTCTCCTCAGCGTTCTTGAGGAGGGTGTGCTGGTGGTTGCGGATCGTTTGGCAGGCGATGACAACATCCAAGCGCATCCGAATTTTAGGATCATCTTAACCTCAAACCCACATGATTACGCGGGCGTCAACATGGCACCGGATGCCTTGCTTGATCGGATGGTGACATTCCAAATGGCCCGTTACTCGCCTGAGACCGAAAGCGGCATCGTCGCAGCCCGTACGGGGTTGTCCACAAAGCTTAGCATGCGGATTGTTCAACTCGTCAACGACCTCAGCGATACAGCAACGGCATGTTCCATGCGTGCCGCGATCCTGATTGCCCAGATTTCGGCCATGCGCCTGCGAACTGCAAGCCTGTCAGACGTGCTTCTGGCGCAGATCGCTGCCGATGTTTTAAGCGGACGTGGCGTTAAAGTCACCACCGGCCAAGTCGCCAATTACCTCGGCCAAACAGCCCAAAAGGAGGTGGCCCAATGAAGCGACCCAAGACCCAAATGCCGAAGCGCCCACGCATGGCAAGTAGCGCCAGCGCACGCACGCCAAAGGATGCCGCGATCAACTTGGTCAGATTGGAGTTTGACGCCGCACGACTGCAAATGGGCATCGACCAAGCAAACAACCGCGCGGAGAGCTATCAACAAGAGCTGAGCCGCAACACAGACCAGCGCAAGATTCTGATGGGGATATTGAATGTATAGAACATTCAGTGAACGAGAATTATGAAGCACGAAGAAAAAGATCAGTTCAAAACGGCCCAGAGCGATGACAGTGCACTGACGATGTTAGAGGCAATCGCCGCAGCAAAGTCCGCAGTCAATAGCATGACAGGTCAGGACATCGATTCAATTGTCCAATGCTCGCGCAGTGCGGAAACGGTATGGACAGTCGCATTGGACGTCATAGAAAGCCTTGCACGTATGGGCGACAATGACCTGCTTGCGACCTATGAGGTGCAAATCGACGCGCAGGCCAACCTAATTCAATTCAATCGGCTTCGTCGTTATCACCGCGAGGATAAGGACGCCTGATGGCATATGATATTCAGGGTCCCGCACAGGGCGATGGTCTGGCTGACGTATTGGAACGTATCCTCGATAAAGGTGTAGTGATTGCGGGGGATGTGTCAATTTCGCTTGTCGGGATCGAACTGTTAACCATCCGACTGCGGCTTTTGATTGCGACTGTCGATAAGGCCAAGGAAATGGGCATCAATTGGTGGGAAAACGATCCACGTTTGTCTGCTCAGGCAGATGCGTTGGAAACGCAGAATGCATCCCTTTTGACCCGTATTGATGCCTTAGAGGCGAAGCTCGCGACCCAAATTGAAGAAAGGCCTGTTGCTTGATGTCACGTTACAAAAAACCGTCATCTGAAAATACTTCCACACGTATCGAGGAAGGTCTGAACGGGCTTCTTGGCGCGCTTGGTGATGCCATCGGTGATGTCGTCTCGCGTCTGGAAGAGGGTAATGCCGGTGCCGTCATGCGCGATCAAGTCTTTGAAACATCCAAAGGACCGGTTAGAGCACATGCAGGGGTAAGGCTGCGTATGGGTGGTCTCAACACCGAAGGCGTCACCGCCGACACGCCGCAGCCTGTCAATCCAGATCGCGCCAAGCCAACAAAGGCAGAGGTGGATAGCAGGTCGTTGCCCTACGAGATATTCGAAGATGTCGCAGACTGGATTCTTACGGCAGATATGCCTGGTGTTAAGCGCACAGATCTGGAGCTTTCCCAGAATGAAAGCACGCTCATTATCAAAACAACAGGCCCCCGCCGCTATGATGTGCAGGTTGCGCTTGACGCCCCCTTAAACCTTACGGACATCAAGATACGATTGCGCAACGGCATCCTGACCCTCCACGTTAAGAAGGTGGATCCTGCATGATTTACCTTTACGGGCTGGTCCAAGGTCCTTTTTCTCCGGTAGCCGCTGCACTTGCTGACACCGAAGGCCTGCAAGGACCTATCAGGTTGATACAATTCAATGGTTGGACGCTGATATACTCTGATCACGACAATCAGGAAATCTTACCAAAACGACGGCTGCTTTTGACCCATGCCAAAGTGCTTGAACATGTCCTATCCTTGGGAACCGTCCTGCCCGCCCGATTTGGTCTGGTTGCAGACACTCTGGAACAAGTGACTGCGCTGATTGAAACCCGCGCTAGCACCATTCAGTCGGAGTTTGACAAAGTGAGTGGCGGCATTGAATTGGGGGTCCGGGTGTCATTTACCCGTGACGCCGCACTCGCCGCGACACTGGACGCCAATGCCACGCTATCGGCCGCGCGCGACGCATTGCGGTCCAGAGGGCCAGAAGCGCATTTTGCCATGGCTGAATTTGGCGGCAAGCTGGCCGAACATCTGGATCGACGGCGGGGCGTTGCACAGCGCAAGCTGATATCAGCACTTCGGCCACTCTGCCGTGATCATGTCCTGCGCAGCCCCGAAACGGATGCTGAGGTCTTACGTGTCGAATTCCTGATTGATAAAACGCAGCAAGAGACGTTTCAAACCGCGGTCGCGACTGCCGCGACCGACCTCGATTTTGCACCCGGTTGCGACCCGGCAATTCAGATCATCGGGCCGGTCCCGATGTATAACTTTGTGCGGCTCAATCTTGCTTTTGATCCTGATCAGGCCGCCGCGTGATGGGGATCTTGCGCACTCTTTTGACGGCACCCATCAAAGCACCGGTTAATGGCACCCTTTGGGTTGCCCGTAAGGTGGAAGAAGCCGCCAATCGCGAATTAAATGATCCAGCTACGCTGCGCCAAACATTGCACGAGCTGGAGCAACAGCTTTTGTCAGGCCAAATTAGCGAGGAAGATTATGATGCAGCGGAAACCGATCTTCTGGTACGGCTGAAAGCACAGCCTTGAAGATCAAGCTGACCCTCCATCCTGCCAAGCCAACGCAGCAGGGACGCGCATTGGTACGTATCCCAATGGACAAACTGCAAACACTCAGTCTGCAATCGGGCGATACCGTCGCAGTTTCCGGCACACGTACCACGCACGCCCGCGTCATGCCCGCCCCCCGTGGCAGTGACCAGATAGAGACGACAGAAGAGCTTGCACAAAATGCAGGTGGCAGCTGGGCCGATAAGGTCACGGTGAGCGCGGCCGCCTTGATACCACTCAGCACGGTGCTTGTTAAACTGTCCGGCACAACCACCAGCGACGTTCAGGATCTGTCTGAAACGCTTTATGATCTGCCACTGACACTGGGTGACGTGATCAAAGTTACACTACCCATGGGACGCACTGCACAAATAGAGGTGCTTGCGTTAGACCCTTCACCGGCTGGCTTATTCAATGAAAAAACAAGCCTGTCGTTGAGCGAAAAGCCGACGGCCTCCAACGACTATGATGACGTTGGAGGCCTGACCGAACAAATCGCGCGTGTACATGAAATGGTTGCGGTCCCGCTATTGCGCCCGGAACTGTTTACGCGGTTGGGGGTTTCTGCCCCGCGCGGTGTGCTGTTCACGGGACCACCGGGGTCTGGCAAAACGCTGCTCGCACGCAGTATTGCTGCAAAAACATCAGCCGCCTTCTTTCAGATCAGCGGACCGGAGATCGTTTCAAAACACTACGGCGAAAGCGAAGCCGCCCTGCGAAAGGTGTTTGATGCCGCGCAAAAAGATGCGCCCGCGATCATTTTTATTGATGAAATTGATGCAATCGCCCCAAAACGCGAAAGCCTGTCTGGTGAAAAACAGGTTGAACGCCGCATTGTCGCACAGTTGCTAACCTTGATGGATGGACTGTCGGAACGCGGGCGCATCATCTTGATGGCTGCTACGAACCTCCCCGATAGCCTTGATCCCGCCTTACGCCGCCCCGGTCGGTTTGATCGCGAAATCGGCTTTGGTCCGCCTGACAAGGCCCAACGCCATGAAATCCTTGCCATTCATCTGCGTGATGCCCCACTGGATCCGCACGTCGACCTTGATGCAATTGCCCAGGACAGCCACGGATATGTCGGCGCAGATCTTGCGGCGCTCGCGCGCGAAGCGTCGCTTGCGGCCTTGGACCGCGCTGTCACAAAGGCGGGCGGTGAAGATAAGCTTCGCATTGATGAGCTTTTCATTACCCAAGAAGACCTCAAACAGGGCCTTGCTGCCACCAGCCCCAGCATTTTGCGCGACACTTTCGTCGAAACGCCGGTGGTCAGCTTTGCCGATGTCGGTGGGCTACAATCCGTCAAAGACGCGCTGACCGAAGCGGTCATTTGGCCCCAACAACACAAAGACAGCTTTGCCCGGCTCAACTTAAACCCTGTTGCAGGTGTGCTGATGTCCGGACCACCGGGCAGCGGCAAAACACTTTTGGCACGCGCCTTGGCCACTGAAAGCGGGATGAACTTCATCCCCGTCCGGCCCGGTCGCATCATGTCACAGTTCTTAGGGGATGCAGAACGCGCCGTCGCCGACATTTTTGCAAAGGCCCGCCAATCCGCCCCATGCGTGATATTTTTTGATGAGCTTGACGCGCTGGCCCCTCGCCGGACTGGCAAGGATGCGGTGCTGGACCGGATTGTCGCGCAATTGCTGACTGAGTTGGATGGCCTGTCGCGCAACACTGACGTGATTGTTCTGGCTGCCACAAACCGGGCGGCGGCCATTGATCCGGCGCTTACGCGGCCGGGTCGGTTTGATATTATCGTCCCGATCCCATTGCCCGACGCCGATGCGCGACACGCAATCTTGCAGGTCCATTGCAACACCTTGCCGCTTGCGCCGGATGTGGATCTTGATCAAATCGTGCGCAACACTGAAGGCACATCGGGTGCCACGCTCGCGGCCTTGACGAAAAGTGCCGCGCGGTCGGCACTACGTACCGCGATGTCACAAAAGACAACTGATCCGGCTATCACAATGGCAGACTTCAAGACAGCATTGGCCGCGCTTGCGGTGTCAGATGCATCCCGCCTCCAAGACTTTATTACAACCGGGGGGTCATCCAGTGCCGTCTCATGAAATCCTTGCTATTCTCCCGACCGTCGACACACCTGCCCCCGATCATCGCCTGCAGTTTGTAACCGCCGCTGGTTTCACAGCCGTGCTGAAAAAAAGTAAACGCCCAACAATTGCGTTGCCGCAAAGTCGTCGGCAGGTGCTGCAAGATGCGGCCGTTCGCCAATCCTTGCTTGAAGCATGTATGCCGCTGGGGCCGCTACTTGTCTTTCGCCCCGGGTGCCATCTGGACATCAATGAATTGACGGCTTTCGTCACCGCAAATCAACCTGTTCTGGATCGACTGGCTGGCCAGCTGCGCGATATGGTGCAATTTCAGGTATCAGTGAGTTGGACACCACCGGGGGTCTTGGATCATTTCCGCAGCGCGCCCGAAATAACGCCAATCTTTCAATCTGGCCAAACCAGCCAAGATGCGTTGACGCTGGGAATTACAGCGCTGGCCGCACGGCTGCACAGTGATATTGCAGATATCCTTGATGGTGTCTCGACCGACTTGCTGCATCTGCCCTGTGCTGAAGACATGCTTATCAACACTGTTGTGTTACTGCCCGCCAACCACGCCGATAAACTCGATCAAGCTATTGAATTAGTTGATGGTATCTGGAGCGACGGCTTCCTCATCAAACAAATTGGTCCGTCCCCTGCCGCATCTTTCGCTTTGCTTGACATAGCGCCAATCACCCCACTTGAGATTAGATATGCGATTGATCGGCTCGGCCTAGACAAAAAGATCACGATCAACGCCATTCAGCAGGCCCGCCGGGATGCCCTGCTACGAACACCGCAGGACGCCGCCCAAATCAAACAGGCTGTGACAGTTGTTGAGGCCGCTGTGCGTGTGGGCGCATTTGACCAAGCATTGATGCTTTGTACGGTCCAGGCAGAAGGTGCGGCCCACGCCAAATCGGTACAAAAGGTCGCATGAAATGGGACTGATGCAACTTCACGGACTCCTTCCAAAATTCGCGCAGGCGCAATCCGGCGGCCCTGCGCATCGTTTACTAACTTGCGGCCCGGTGACTGCATTGATCAGCTCGTTCCCAAGCTTGAAGAAATTCGAAAACCTCACCTCGGATGAGGTCGCCGCATGGGCGATGCACCACCATGCGGTCCTGCTGGCATATTGTGCTAATACACCTGTTCTACCCATGGCGGTTGGTGCCGTATTTTCCAGCGACGCTGCCATCAAACGCGAGGTAATGGCAGAAATTGATAAACACTGTCAGTCGCTTCGCGCACTGGCGCAGGTGAAAGAGTACACGGTTCAACTAACGTTGACAGAGCCGCCGCCGATCACCGCTTCTGAACCAAAAGGCGGCAGAGCTTTCTTGCAGGCGCGACGACATCAGCGGGACACGCGGCAACAGCTTCACGTCAGCCAGAGAAGAATGGCCCATGACATCCTTGAAAGACTCAAAACCGACGCATTGCAGGTAACTTCCGCTGGGAATGCCAAGCCAGACAAGCTGCTCAATTGTGCAATTCTGGTAGACATCGAAAGGGTTACCAACTTGCAGCGCATGGCACGTACGCTGGATGGCCCGGCCAAAGAAAACGGTCTTGATCTGGTCGTCGCTGGGCCTTGGCCGCCCTATTCTTTCAACCCGGATGCTGCGACAACACAAGAGGTCCATGATGCCACTGGAGCTTGAAATGGCAACAGCAGAAGATGCGATAGGATCAAGCGATCGTCGTTTGGTCGATCTGGTTGACGGCCTGTTACACCACGGGGTTGTCATCCGCGGCGAGCTTTGGCTCACAGTCGCTGATGTCGATTTGGTCTTTCTCGGTATTGATCTGCTTTTGGCAGCACCCCACAAAATGCGCGCTTCTGGAGCACCGCAATGAATGTCCTCGGCTGGACAACAAAGCACGGTCCATGGCCCCAAGGCGTATCTTGCGGCCATCATGCGGGGCTTTTTGTCTTGCTGACCGATGCCGACAAAGGGCGCGAACGGCTTGCGTTGCAAGTGCAGTGTTTCAAAGCAGAATGGGATCTGATGCCTGTGGCCCCAACTGCTGACTTAAGCTTTCTTCAGGCACAGCGGCTTGCCGAAGACGTCGATTTGCAAGAGCAAATGCGCCGCCTGAGCGGCATGGGCCAATTGACGGTATCGCTTACAAAGGCGCAGACGACCCTTAGCAAGCCCACTTCGGGACGCCAATGGATACACTCGCGTAAGGCGCAGCACGATGAAATGCTGCAAGACGAACAGATTTTGCGTTCAATGGTGGCTGGTCCTAAGACGGCCCTATCATCACTGCGTCATCAGGCGGATGCCGTCCAATGCGATCTTCTAATCAAGCAACAGGATGTAGCTCTGACACAAGAACGCTTGATCACCCAAGCCGCTGCGATTGACACCTCTCCAAATGCATCGCTATTTGTCACGGGACCTTGGCCGCCCTTTGGATTTGCCAAACTGCGCACTGACCACGCGGCGGTGACATGACATATCCGTTTGAGATTAACAGTGCCGCGGTCCAGGATGCTCTTGCCCATGTAGCCGATGACAACAATCGCGTGACGATTGACCCAGAAACCGTTGAACAAGACCTTGCGCGCCTTGTCTTGGGACTGATGGAGTTTCTCCGCCAGCTTATGGAGTTGCAGGCCATTCGCCAGATGGACAACGGCGCGCTGACCGATATCCAAGAAGAAAAACTTGGATCAACGCTGATGCGAGCGGAGGCGGCAATTCATGATATCGCCGCAAAATTCGGCCTAACGCCCGCCGATCTGTCGCTTGATCTTGGACCTTTGGGCAAAACCATCTGAATGACCGGTAACACGGTGTAAATGAATTCTGGTTACACAATGAAGCACGAAACAGGTGCATGACTGATCACATGGGCCGGGTTACCCCATTTGCAGTGTGAAGGATCAAACAATATGGGGATGTCCTTTCAGACACAGATTAGGAACCTGCATCAGGCGGGGGTTGCGACGCATATTGTAGAAAATGCTGATGCCGTCGATCCGATTTTCGCGCTTTCAAAGGTGCGCGACTTTCCCGAGATTTCCTTTGCTGCAGCGTTCGAAGATGGATCTATCGTGTTGGGCTGTCATGGCGACCTGCCTGAGCCGCTTGTAAACATCGCAAACCCAATCCCGCCCAGTGAAGAGCCACAAACCGAAGTTAGCACGCCTCTTCTTGACACTCTGGTCAGCAGGCTGGACAGCATCAGTGCCGCGCTAGACCAACACGCACACATCAGCGGGTCCATGAACGACCGCATCGACCAAATCGAACACAAGCTGCAATCCGGCCACGACGCCATCGCTGCAAAACTGACTGATGTCTCGGCACTGGACGCCATTCAAAAACAAATCGCGGCTTTACCAGATATGCTTGAATCGGCGCATGACCTAAACTCGGTGCGCAAACAGACAGAGGACATTGCCAAGACCGTCACCCGCATTGAAGCGACAAATAGGGATGACGCGCCGGACAGGCTGACGCAGATACTGGCGAGCTTTGAAGAGCGAATGATCACCCAAACAGCTTCGCAATTGCCACCGGAAGCCATTGTTGACATCACCACCCGACAAGACGCGATGTTGCGGGCCCTGGACTCAGTATCATCCGATCTGGGCGTTGTGACGACGCAGCAAAGCAGTTTGGCGGATGCGGCGGCTCAGACCTTTGACGTGGATAAGATCGCAGATCGTCTTTCAGTCTTGGAGGACATCGACGACAAACTATCACATGTTCAAGGCGCGATACAGGCACTGACCGAAACCTTGAACCATGCGTCGCACGCTGCGCCTGAAGAAGCACCTTTCAACCAACTTAGCATGCAAATCAATGCGTTGGCGACTGAAGTAACCGCAGTTAGACAACGTCCTGATCCCACCATCGACATGACCGAACAGCGATTGGGGTTCGCGCGGTTTCAAACGGCCATGGGTACGGTACTCGCGCGCTTGGAAACCGAGACTGAACGGCTTTGCGTCCTTGAACCGAATGGCACCGATCCCGCAATCAACCAGTTGTCACAACAGATCGACGCGCTGACCGCGCAGATCAGCCCGTTGAACCAACTAGGCGATCAAATTTCTGCGTTAGGCGCAGACCTGCAGACGCTGCCCAAAAAGTCGGAAGAAATCGCTGCAGCTGTCGCTGACATGAAACAACGCCCTGATCCAGTTCTTGATCTGACGGAACAACGTCGGTGCCTTGCGCATTTTGCCAATGCGATTGGGACGGCGATCGCCCGGCTGGAAACTGTTGCCGCGCAGTTTGATGAAGACAAAACACTCAACGAAATTCTGGCACGGTTGGACACAAATCAGGCTTCTGCGAAGCCTGACACGCTGTCAAACGAGCTGGCCAATCTATTGCAGACTCAACGGCACGAAATCATACAACTACGGAACGCTGTAACGACGCATCTAGAGCAACCCGGACCAGTGCTCGACTTGACCATGCAACGCGCCAGCCTGGCGCAGTTTGGCACGGCCATGGGTGCAATGCTCAACCGACTTGAAGCGGTCGCCGGTCAAATCGAAGCCGTACCTGACGGCATTCACGTACTCGAAACACCCACGGAAACGGCGCCCGCGCGACAAACGCACGAGCAGACACCGATCAACTTTGCTGATGATCGCATTTCATTAGAGGCTTTGCGCCACAGTTTTGCAGAGCTGATCGCCAAGCAGATTATGGACAATGCACGATCAGACAGCAAAACCGAAGACTGTCGGATACATCCAGAACACTAAAACTTTCATCATCTAAATGCACTGATCAACACAAAATTATGGACTGCACGATACACCGAAACGAGCCTTACAAAACGTAAGGCCTGCAGCGTTGTCAATTGATGGAGAATAACATGGCAATCGAGAAAAATATCGCGTCCGCGTCCATCGCGGAAGTCGTGGATCGTATCCTCGACAAAGGCATTGTGATTGACGCATTTGTGCGCATTTCACTTGTCGGGATTGAGTTGATCGCGATCGAGGTACGCGCTGTCGTATCATCGGTCGAAACTTGGCTCAAATACGCCGAAGCAGTTGGCCTGACGGTTGATCCCGCCACCGCCTAACAGACGCTTCATCACGCTGGCGGGGCGTTGTTTGCAAGCGCTTGGGCGATTGCTTCGACGTCCCGTCCCAGCGGCCGGTCCTGCTTTAGGGGCGGGCTGATCTGACGTATAAAATCACGGATGCTCAGGGCGCTGTCGGAAAACATCCTATCAGGTTGCGCTTCGTCCTGAATATCAATGGCCTGCGCTACAGCCAGGCCCATAATAGCCTGGATTTGTGCAAGTTTCTTCAGCTTGGATTGAACCATTCGCGCCGCAATCGTGCCCATTGACACCACGTCTTGATTGGCGCCGTTGGTGGATATCGACTGGACAGACGCAGCGCCCGACGTGCGCATTTCCGCCAAAAGCGCAGTGGCTGTTACCTGCGCGCCCATCAACCCCGAATTCAATCCCGGCGCCCCAAGGTGTAGAAATGCTGGCAACCCGCGGTTCAGCGTCTCATCAGTCAGCCGGGCGACTTGCCGTTCAGCAAGCCCGGCAAGCACACAGATAGCATTCGCCAGCGCATCAGATGCAAGCCCCACATGTTGCCCCATAAAGTTGCCGCCATGCAGAACGCGCAAATCGTCCGCATCAGTCGGCGGGAAAATCGGGTTGTCGGTCACTGACGATAACTCTGTCAGGACGACTGTGTTGTGCCAGTCCAAAGTATCCCAAACAGCACCAATTACTTGCGGTGCGCACCGTAAGGTGTAGGCATCCTGCCCGGCCTGCTCTTCAATAACGGGGCCCACATTTGTCAGGCGGCGATCAGCCAAATGGCTTCGCACCACTCGGTCGCTACCTTCAACGCGCAAGCAAAGATCCCGCGCCGCATCGACCTGCCGCGCGTGCGGTCGCAATTCTCCAAAAGCGGGATGCCACGCCTCAACCCGCGCCTGCTGGGTTTCTGCCATCGCCGCCGTCAGCGCGATTGACCACGCCACTGCACGCTCAGAAAAGTCCGCATTTAGCACCGCAACACCGGTCATCGCAGAGGTGCCGTTGACCAAGGCCAGCCCATCCCGACAGGCTAGATCAATCGGCGAAAGGCCCAAGCGTTCAAGCCCGGTCGCCCCCTCAAACATGCGATCGTTCTGATCTGTGAACGCACCACGACCTTGAAAACACAACACCATATGCGCCAAGGGCGTCAGATCACCCGACGCCCCCACTGTGCCCTGACTGGGCACGCAAGGCGACAGATCAGAATTCAACATTCCCATCAGTGCGCCAATTGCATGCTCAGACGCCCCAGATGCCCCTTGCACAATAGACATCAGGCGCGCCAAAACCATTGCACGTGCACTGGCCCAGTCAAAATTGGGCCCAACACCAGTCGCCAGATGATACACTAGATTTTGCTGCAACTGGACGCCAGATTCCTTATCGACCAGACGGTTGGCAAGTGGGCCAAATCCCGTCGTTAATCCATAAACATGGCGATCCTCGGCAATCACACGCGTCAACCTGCGATGCGCGGCACGGCAGCGATCGCGCGCGCGCGCATGTAAGCTAAGGGTCGCGCGGCCCCAAACCACAGCAACAGCATCCGGTATCGACAATTGGCGATCCAGAACGATTTCAGCCTTCAAGACGGTTTTCATCAGGCTCATCTGGCCCCCCTTATTTTCCAGGTGACACTAAGGGCGGCTTGGTTAACGCAAGCCTAAGGCGTCCGGTTTGATGCGAAAAATGCGTTTGCCCGTGTTGATCGAAAGAAATCCTTAAAGATCAGCGTTTATGACACGGTCCTGAACCGAAGGATTGGCAATGACCGAAGAACCACTCAGCATTGAAGTCGACGACACCGCAGCATTATTGCCGCAGATCATTGGGCCTATTGCGGCGAAAATGCTCGCAGACAAAACCCTGCTCTTGTTTGATTTGGAAACCGGTACGTTGGTTGCAACGAATGACAATGCGCAAATGCAGCTTGGGCTCGACTTGACCAATCCAATTCAGCCCACATTTGCCGAAATGGTCGGGGCGGAATCAGCGGATCTGCACTGGACCGCGCTAAACGACGGTGCGGATTGCACATGGTCCGGCTCGATTGAAGGCGCGCTGGGGCTTTCGGTGGCTGGGGACCTACGCGCCGTCGCTTGCGGCGTTGGTGACACCGCAACCCATGTTTTGGTTCAGCTGACAGAGGTAGCGCCGTCAGCGGCAAGCACACAAAGCGGCGACGACAACCCACTGTTAAATAGTATGAATGCCGCTATAGGCACAATTCAGTTTGACCTTGATGGCAACATCCTATCGCTCAACGATCGGGCCATGACAGCGATGGAGGACTATGGCGAAGAACTTGTCGGGCAGAACCACGACAAAATCTGGCCCAAGTCGGTCTGCCAATCCGAAGAATACTTTGATTTCTGGGAAAAGCTGCGGCAAGGGCGCAGTGTGGAAGGGCGCTACAAACATATCACCGCGGTCGGCACAGAGGTATGGTTTCACAGCATCTATACCCCGATTGAGGACAGTAGCGGTCAGGCAAGCCGCGTGCTGCAGTGCTTGATGGACGTCTCGGAAAGCACCTATGCCGCTGAAAAGGCCATTGAGCAAAGCGACGGACTATGGCGTAGCTTGCCGATGTGTGAATTTGACAAAGATCAGCATGTATCGGCGATGAACAAGCTGATGGCAGATGCGTTGGGCCATGACCCCGATGATGCCGTTGGAAAGCACGACAACGATTTCTGCGACAAAGGGTTCGCGCGTGGCACCTTGTATAAAAAGACCTGGGAAGACCTGGCAGAGGGCCGCATACAGCACCTTCGGATCAGACACCGTGCACGCGATCACAGCTTGGTCTGGCTGTCGTCAACGCTGATCCCGGTCCTGGATGCTGCAGGGGAACTGCAAAAAGTGATCAAAGTCGCCGAAAACATCACCGACGAATACGAAGATTACATAGATTGTCGCGCGATGCTGACCGCCTCCGAGGACATGGTGGGGCGTGCAGAATTCGATGGGGCTGGCGCATTGCTGCGGGCCAATAAGACCTTCCGCAAGCTCTTTAAAATTGAACCTGAGGAACTTTCGAAAGGCAATTTGAAAGGGCTTTTCTCCGGCCGCATGACCGCCGACGCCCTTTATCGCAACTTCTGGGATCGCATGCATGAAGGCACGACGATCGAAAAAACAGATGAGATGCAAACAACGGAAGGGGATACCGTCTACATTAAGGCGAGCTATGTGCCGCTATTCACGCCAAGCGGCAACTTCTGGAAAATGGTGTTGTTCTTTGTTGACGTCACCCAAAGCAGAATCCGTGAAATGAAACTTGATGAACGGATGCGGGCCATCAATCTGACCCAAATGATGGTCGAATATGCCCCGGACGGGACAGTTCTCGACGTCAATGAAAAATTCACCTCTGCGTTCGGCATCTCACAACAGGAAGTCAAAGGTCAAAAGCTGAGCACGCTATATGCCAACGACGCCCAAGAAAGAGATTCCCATCGCAAGATGTGGGAGCAGGTTATGGGCGGGAACAGCGAAAAAGGCGAATTTCGGCATCGTGACCAAAGTGACCAGGACCTATGGCTCTTGGGCGCGTACAGCCCAATTCTTGACCCTAGAAAGGCCGTGTCCAGCGTTATCTTCTATGGCAGCGACATCACATCGGAAAAACTCAACCGCCTCGAAACGCGCTACCGACTGGATGCGCTTAATACCCTGCAATCGGTTATTGAATTTGATACGGCCGGAAACATCCTGCGTGCAAACGATATTTTCCTTAAGACCTTCGGGTATTCCTTGCGTGAAATCGTCGGGCAGCACCACTCGATGTTCTGCTCACCCGACTATGTGCAGACCGAAGAGTATAGATCGCTTTGGTTCAACCTTGGCAAAGGTGAGGGCTACACCGGACGGGTGCGCCGGATCGCCCGCTTTAACCGTGATGTGTATCTGTCGGCAAACTATCATCCTGTGCGCAACATTGACGGTGAAGTGACAAAGATTATCAAATCTGGGGTAGAGATTTCACCGCAAATCGCACTTGAGCAATCTGCGACCGAAAGCGGCAAGCAGATCGCGACAGTCATGAATGGTGGCGCCACATCGAATGCACAGATCAGGCGCAACGCCGAAGACCTATCGACCGCAACACAATCGGCCCATGATCTGACATTGCAGAACAAATCCAAAGTGGAAACAACGCTCGGTAAACTCAACCAAGTTTCAGCAGAGGTGTCCGAGCTGGCTGAAATCGTTGAAGTTGTGGGCGAAATCGCCGTCCAGACCAACCTGCTTGCGTTCAACGCGGCGATTGAGGCTGCCCGCGCAGGTGAACACGGCATCGGTTTTTCAATTGTGGCCGACGAAGTCCGCAAACTTGCCGAACGCAATGGCGAAGCCGCGCGCGGGATCAGTCGCCATGTCGAACAAGCGACAGGACATATCTCGGCTGGCGCGCATAGCACACAAGCGGTTCTTGATGACTTTGGCGCGCAAACCAATACTTTGGATCAAACCACAAAGGCCCTGCAAACCATTATTGAACAGACCCAGACACAGTCGAATAATATGGATGAGGTGATGAAAATCGCCGAAAGCCTACAAGTCAAAGTCGCAACTAAAGCGCTGTGATGACTGAAAAGGGCAGCAAACAGTTTGGTGTTGTTCAAATCGGGCAAACGGCGCTTGGTATTCCGATTGAGCATTTGTCCGAAGTTTTTCACGTCGACAAAGAGGAGGTTTTGCCGCAAGCCAGCGACTATCTGCGCGGCGGGATCGCGCTACGCGGCAGGCTCGTTCCAGTTCTGAATCTGGGCCGGATGGGTGAACTTAAGAATACCAACCAAACACCAAACTTCGGTGTTATTCTGGAATATGAAAAAAAGCTCCTCGCTTGTTTTGTCGATATGATTGCGGACATCACGACTGTCGCCGAAGAGGATATTCACGCGATCAGCGCAGGCACCGACGAAACAACCACATTATTTGGCAAAATGTTCGCGCACCAGGACCAATTCGTCTCGGTCCTGAATGTCCCTCATGTCTTTGCACTGCCCGATGTCTACACTGCCCAACGCCCCAACATCACACAAAAGGAACTATTACGCACTCGGCCGCCAATGCTGACATTCGAGGCCGGCAACGCGCTCTACTCTGTGCCCGCGGTCGAGGTTTACGCCGCGATCCCCCGACAACAAATTGAACGAACGGCAATCACAATGGGCGCATGCCTAGGTGAGATCAAATATCACGGCCGCCGCATTCCCGTTGTTTGTCCTGTGCGCACGCTTGGCTTGGGAAGCCAAACCCCGTCAATTACGACAGAGGTTGTCGCACTGCGGTTCCCTGGCGATCTGGTTCTTGGCTTCGCAGTGGATGCCATCCATGAGATCGGTACGTTTTCAAAAGGCCGCGAGACACCCGTTCCGCTTTGGCAAGCCGCACGCAATTTCATCGAAAAAATCATCATTCTTGACGATGACAAACAACTCTATGCAATCAGTGTAGCGCAGCTTCACGTGGCAACGGACCTACAAGAAATCGCGAGCCTGTCTGAACGCGAACCAGAGCCCGAGGTCAAGGCAAAGCCGCAGGTGTCCGATCAACAAAACGTCGTCCACACCAAGGAACGCTATCTTGTCGTTGATGCCTCAGAGCGGATCGCCATCCCGCTGGCGCAAGTCAATTGCGTGGTCGAACCACCTGACCACTTGACCGATACGTTTCGCAAGAAGCCGGGGTTTTGCGGCTACTTTGTGCGTTTTGAAGAAAGTATCGCACTTTTTGATCTGAGCGCCTGCATGGGGCGCAGTCCGGCAGACCCAAACAACGCAAAAATTCTTCTGACAGGGGCTGCCGGCTACCAGATAGGCTTTATGGTTGATCGGGTTGTTGGCATCGAAATGTCCCAATGGTACGAACTGCCGCCCAAAGGTGATGCAAGAAAGGCGACGACTTTGGTGCAACTGGGCGACGGGGCTTCAGCGACAATACTACCGAAAATGAACCTTATGGATGCCATCGACATGACCGCCCAGGAAATGGCTTAACACGCCAATCATCCGCATGCCAAAGCCCGCCTGCATATGATCTCAATCTCATTGGCCCGTCGCTGAGCGAATACACCCGGAACGTTGACTGGTCTGCAAATCCCAAAGACGGGCTACTGAAACGTGCATCTGGCATGACAGCTGCATGATCCCTGACCGCATGTTGCAGAATATGCATGGCATCACCGTTCTGCGCGTGTTGCGCGGAATGGGCATTGCCCCGTTCTGATGCTGAACACGCGGCAGCCTTGGTGACCGGGTTGGTGGTTGAAGGAAATGGTCGAAACGGCAACGCCCTTAACCGAAAAACTGACACTATTATGCACGATCCTTTCGCCACCGGATATCCCAATCCAAATCGGTCCCACTTCCGCGCAACCGAGATTTGGAACGTCGGACGCAGCGCCGAAAGCCAGGTGCGCCAAGGGTGAGTTTCGGCAGGGCCCGCGCAGCATCCGCAAAGGGCTGCCGATGCTGACGGGCTTGTGCTGGGTAGGGCGATGCGGCCGCAGGATGGCGCAGGGCGATTTTCAGCGATGCGCGACGAGGAGGTGTTCTTTGAAACTTTCGATAACCTGCCAGGCACCATGCACCCTGTCCGGCCCAAGGCTGCGAACACCCCTCACTCTCATGTGCTGGAAACCTATGACAGTGCACAGATAACAGCAGGCGCAATTCTCAAACGATTGCAAAACAGTGCCGCACGTCACTTTGATTTCCCGGACAGCGCATTGGGCACGCAGCTGCGCGCGGCCACCCGTTTGTTGGATGCGCGCGTTGATCTCTCTGTCGTCAAGGTTGTGCAGGATGGTTATGACACGCATGACAACTAGCCAGATCAGCATCGCGATTTGCTGAATGATCTGACCCAGTCGATTGCCAGTTTCAGTTCAGCACTGCCCGACATCGGGCTGTGGGATAGGGTCAGCATCGTGACACTTTCTGAATTTGGGCGGACCGCCCGAGAGAATGCACCGGCAGGCACAGACCACGGCACCGCAGCCGCACTTTTCATCGCAGGTGGCAGTGTCAAATACGGGTTAAGCGGCGAGCGGCCATCTCTGACAGCACTTGTTGAGGAGGATCTTGTGCACACCCCCGACCATCGCACTGTATCTGCATCGTTGCTCAAGAACTTGTGGCAAATCGATTCCGCGGAATTCGATATAGGTGCCGACGGGATTGAGATTCTGGTAACTTAGCGGATCCAGACCGGGAAATATGGCAAAACGTGGCGCAATCAGGGCAACAATGCATCCAAAATGTGCGCATTGCACCGTGACGCTACCTTTTTGGTCAGCTTGTAAACCATTTTCGGGGAATTTTATTGACCCAAAGTCAACCCAGTCGTAATTAACACGCGTAAACTAAAATTGTAACGAGTGGTCGTAATGGTAAAAACAGTAAATAGTAAAATTGGTTCTTTGGTCTTGGGCACACTGGTCCTCATGGTCCCCTCAAACGCCAGCGCAGGAGAAATCACGCTGACGTTTGAGAAGCATGACTTGACCGTATCCGGCGAATTCGCAGGGTTCGAAGAAAACGCATATATCATCAAAACTGAAAACGGCGACCTGCACGTTCCGATTGAAATGGTCACATGCGAAGGCACAAACTGCTTTGGATTTGCGCAGGCTGATCGCGCCGAAGGCTAAAGCGTCACCGCTTGCCCTGTGCGCGCACTTTCTTGTGCGGCCAATCCAATAGCAATCGCCTTGGCCCCATCGGCCAAGGTCACCTCAACCTCGCCTTCGCCTCGCACGACGGCGTTAAAGCGCTGATGCTGATAGAAGGTCGATCCGTTATGGTCACCTGCCTCTAGCAACGCGGGATCGACCGGAATCTCTGACACATACGGGCCTTTGGGCGCACGCGGGCTGATGATCATCTGCGGCACCGGTGGCGTACCTAACAGCTTGGGCCAAAACCGCCCAGGCCCCGGCACAAGTGCTTCAATCTTGCCTTTGGGGCCAACCGCGCTGATTTCTTCTTGGTACTTTGATCCTTCGGCGAACATACAAAGCTCAAGCATCGCGCGGCTTCCCTTCGCAAAATCCAAAATCACATAGCCATTGTCCCAAATGTCAGGCGCTTCCCCGTCATAACGCTCATCAATGTGGTTTAGCGATTGCCCTGCACTGGCCATGACCCGTATTGGTTCATCGTCCAAAATCAACCGCATCAGATCAAAGAAGTGACAGCATTTTTCCACCAACGTACCACCTGTCTTGGCGTTAAAACGATTCCAGTCGCCAATCTTGGGCAAAAACGGAAAGCGGTGTTCGCGGATCGTCAACATCTTGATCCCGCCGGTCGCCTGTTCGGCCTGCGCGATCAAAGCGGCCACCGGCGGCATATAACGATACTCCATCGCCACCCACACCGGGTGCGCATATCCTTCAAACAGCTTATCAAGCACCGCGGCGTCCGCCGGATCCGTATAAAGCGGCTTTTCGCATAAGATCGGCATGGGGCGCGTCGTAGCGATCTGCTGCAACTGCTGCACATGCAGATAGTTGGGGCTGACGATCACCACGGCGTCCAGGGCCTCAAACGCCAGCAGCTCTTCCAGCGAGCCCGCAACATGCGCATCCTCAGCCAGGGTTGCCGCGGATTCTGCCAATTCCGCAACCGGATCGTACACCACTGACACCCGCCCCTGCGGCAGCAAATTGATGTTCAAGATATGTTCGCGACCCATCATGCCGCAGCCAATCAGGCCGTAGTTTACCGTATCCACGTCGTTCTAACCCTTGCCCATACGAGAGATGTAGTTGGCGCGTTTGGCATCATACCAAGTGCGCGAAAATTCTGCTGGTTCTTTCGCGGCGGTCCAACTGACCCGCTCAATATACCCTGCGTTTTGCCCCGCCTTGAGGTGAAATGCATCGGGTGTCCAGCTTGGCATCGCGTCAACCCCGACCCGATCCTCAACCGAGGCAATGACTAGGCCCAATTCATGCCGGTAAAAATGATAAAGCGAGTCAGATAAGTCTGAGACAGCAACATTCTCGCGCACCGCAGCGTCCAGCCAGATCTCTTCCAATGCGATCAGCACACCATCCAGCGACCGCAGGCGAATAATCCGGTGGCCCTGCGGATCACCACCCAAGCGCGCAAAGCCGGCAGGCTTGGTCAAGCGATCCACGGACACCACCTGCGCCGTCGGCAAACCGCCCCCTTTCAGCAGTTCCAGCCGAAAGAATGCATAGACAGAATCAACCGCTGGACGGTGCCGCACATAGTTGCCAGACCCCTGCACCCGGTCCAGCAAACCCTTGGCTTCTACATCTGCCAACGCCTTACGCAGCGTACCAACGGCCACTCCCAGATCATCCGCCATATCCCGCTCTGGCGGCAGTCGCGCGCCATCAGCCAGATGCCCGGCGGCAATCTCGCGGATCAACATTTCACTCAGCTGAATGAACTTCGGTAAGGCAGAGGTTTTTGCCACAGCGACCCCTCCCTGAGCCTGTGCGATAAATTGATACACTATTGTTGCACAGATACTTGCGTGCTAGGCAAGTGGAAAGACATGACTTCTGGGGAGGAGAATCAATGACCATCGTGCCTGTCACCAGCGCCGATCTTGATGCAGCAGAAGTTTCCTGGTTCTCAGCGCTTTGCTCGGATGATTATCAATTCCTCGGCGTGCCCGATGGCGATCTGCGGTCGTCGTGGGAACACTGCCGCGACATCGCTTTGACCGCAGAGAAGCAAGGCTTCCGCAACATCCTCGCGCCGTCTTCCTACCAGGTTGGCCAAGACACATTGTCTTTCGTCGCAGGCATGGCGCCGCTAACCGAAAAGATCAATTTCCTCGCCGCCATCCGCTGTGGCGAAGTGCAACCGATCATGCTTGCCCGCACCATCGCGACGCTCGATCACATGCTCAAAGGTCGGCTGACCCTGAACGTCATCAGCTCTGACTTCCCCGGTGAAGTCGCGGAAAGCGCTTTCCGCTATAAGCGATCCCACGAGGTCGTCGAAATCCTGCGCAAATGCTGGACGCAGGACGAAGTCAGCTACCACGGTGACATCTACCAAATCTCGAAACTGTCCACGGACCCAGCCCGCCCCTACCAAACAAACGGCGGCCCGCTGCTGTATTTCGGTGGCTACTCGCCCGCCGCATTGGAACTTTGCGGCGCGCAATGCGATGTCTACCTGATGTGGCCGGAACCGATGGAACAATTGGCACAGCGCATGAAAGACGTGAACGACCGCGCCGCAGCCCACAACCGCACACTCGACTATGGCCTGCGGGTGCACATGATCGTGCGCGATACCGAAGCAGAAGCCAAAGAATACGCCGATTACATCGCGTCCAAACTGGACGATGAATACGGCAAACTGATCCGCGACCGCGCCCATGACAGCATCTCATTGGGCGTCGCACACCAAGCCAAAGCGCGCGAACTGGCTGATAAATTCGGCTATGTCGAGCCCGGTCTTTGGACAGGCGTTGGCCGGGCGCGCTCTGGCTGCGGGGCTGCACTTGTGGGTTCAACCGACCAGATCATGTCCAAAATTGAAGCCTATCAAAAGATGGGCATCCGTGCTTTCATCTTCTCGGGGTATCCGCATATCGACGAGGCCGAACATTTCGGCAGCCGCGTGATGCCACACCTCAAAACCTGCTCATTGCCTCATGAATACGGGCGTGTGCCATCCGAAACTCCAGCGACCCCATTGGGCACAGGACCACGCCGTTGAACCGCATTGATATCTCAGCCGACCTTTCTTTCAGCCGCATCATCTATGGCATGTGGCGTCTGGGCGATGACAGCGACACATCTGTTGCACACGTCCAAGCCAAGATCGAAGCCTGTCTTGCGCAAGGCATCACGACCATGGATCAGGCCGACATCTACGGCGGCTATGAAGCAGAAGAAGTCCTCGGGAATACGCTCAAAGCCGCTCCCGCACTCAAAGACCAGATCGAGATCGTCACCAAATGCGATATCGTGGCCCCTGCCGGACGATACAGCGACGCGCGGGTCAAATACTACGACACCAGCCGTGCGCATATTCTCGCATCAGTCGACCATTCGCTGCGTTTGATGAACATCGACAAGATCGACACGCTGCTGATCCACCGCCCTGATCCGATGATGGACCACCATGAAACGGGTGCGGCACTCGACGAAGTCGTGGCCTCCGGCAAAGTCCGCACGGTTGGCGTGTCCAACTTCAAGCTGCACGACTGGACGCTTTTGCAATCGGCAATGAAGACGCCGCTGATCACCAATCAGATCGAAGTCTCGTTGGCTGCACACCAGGGGTTCACCAACGGTGACGTCGCCTATCTGCAAGAACGCAACATCCCCATCATGGCATGGTCACCCTTGGGCGGCGGCAGCCTTGTCAGTGGACAAGGCAACGCAGAACTGCGCACGGTGATGACCAATGTTGCACGCAAAAACGACGTTGATATCGGTGCTGTTGCCGTCGCATGGCTGCTTGCGCACCCTGCCAACATCATGCCAGTGATGGGCACCAATAATGTAAATCGTATCAAAGCGCTATCAGACGCTTTGAAAGTCAACATGAGCCGCGAAATGTGGTTCGAACTTTATACAGCCGCACGCGGCACGGAGGTCCCATAATGGACGCAGGCACTATCGCGACATTCGACCCAAGTACCGACAGCGACAGCTTTCGCGGCGCGCTTGGCACATTCGTAACAGGTGTCACAGTGGTCACAACAGACAGTCCCGAAGGACCGGTCGCCATCGTTGCCAATAGCTTTGCGAGCGTATCACTCGACCCGCCTTTGGTGCTGTGGTCACCTGCGAAGTCATCCAAACGGTTCGAGCATTTCGCGGGCTCGCGCCGTTTTGCTGTGCATGTTCTGGGTGCTGATCAACGTGATATCTGTGCCGCGATCATCAAGTCAAAAACCGCAATCAGCGACGTGCCAACGCATCTGTCACACTGCGGTATGCCCATTATCGAAGGCGCGCTCGCCACATTCGAATGCAACCTCGCGACCACCCATGACGCAGGCGACCACGTCATTGTCGTAGGTCTTGTGACCAAAGCACACCACCGTGGCGGCGACCCGCTTGTGTTTCACGCTGGCAAGTATGGACAGTTTCACGCGACTTAAACCTTATCATCTTGCCAGAAAAACTCTGGGAGAGCCGCAAAGCGGCGGGGGCAACGCCCCAAATAACGCGGGGAAAACCCGCAACATAAACAGGGGAGGAGCCGATGTCGGTCCTGTTTGGCCTTTTGTGGCCACTAGAACGGTTTAACACCGCTATCCTTGCCGTCGGCAGGGTCATCGCAGTGATTGCCCTTGCGATTATGGTCGCCCTGATCCTCGGGCAGGTCTTCTTCCGCTATGTGCTCAGCGATGCGCCCAACTGGACAGAAGAAGGCGCGCGCTTTGGTATGCTCTGGATGACCGGGCTTATGGCGCCGCTGGCCTACCGGATGGGTGGTTTCGTCTCCATCGACATGCTGGAACGGGCCCTGCCCCGGATTGTTTCTGCCGCACTGACGCTGCTCCTGCTTGCCATCATGCTTTGGGTCCTTGTCATTGCTTGGGAACGGGGCCTGAACAACCACGTCGATACGCTTTCCGGTCGCGGCTGCTCTTCCTCGCTGAAATGGCCCTTTGGGATCGAGATCGGCAAATGCGGTGACAAGTTCCAGAATAACTACCAATACGCCTCGCTCTGGGTGGGTGTGAACCTTCTGATCCTCGTGAATATCGAGTTGATGATCCGCCAAGTGATCAAGCTTCTGGGCCAAGGCGACCGGCTTAAGCCGCTCAGCGCCGATGACTTTGCGGGAGCTGACTGATGCTTTTGTGGTTCCTCCCTCTCTTCCTCATCCTGATTATGATCGGCCTGCCGGTGGTCTTTGCCCTGCTGGCATCCCCCTTCGCATTGATCATGCTCGAAGGCGACAATCGCAACGTCGTTGCTGGTCTTTATCGCAACCTTTACAACGGCATGGACAGCTTTCCGTTGATGGCGCTGCCCTTCTTTATGCTGGCGGGTGAGATTATGAACCGCGGCGGTATTACCCTGCGCCTTGTTGAATTCGCCCAAGCCTTCATGGGCCACCTGCGCGGTGGCCTTGCGCACGTGAACATTCTGTCATCCATGCTGTTTGCGGGTCTGTCCGGGTCTGCTGTCGCTGACACCTCTGCCATCGGATCCACCATGATCCCCGCGATGGAGAAAAACGGCTATACCCGCAAATTCGCCGCCGCGATTACCGCCGCCTCATCCGTCATTGGCCCAATCATTCCACCATCCGGCATCATGATCATCTACGCCTATGTCATGGGCGAAAGTGTGGCCTCGCTATTTCTTGCGGGCATCGTGCCAGGCATTATGGTTGGCGTGGGCCTGATGGTCATGGTCCGCCTGATGGCTGACCGCTACGACCTGCCCAAGGCCGAGCGGATCGTCACCAAAAATCAAGAGATCACGCCCGTCGAGTATTGGGTCAGCTTTGCACTGATCCGCATAAACTTCGCGGGCATCCTGATGGCGATCTACAGCGGCTTGTCGACCTTTGTGGGCCTCGCGTCCATCAATGAGGCTGGCGATAAGGTACATAACCTCAGCCTCTGGATTGTCTTCGCAGCCCTGCTCGCCGCATCACATTTCATGCTGATGAGCTACCGTGGCCGCGTCAGCAACGACTTCCGCATGGTCTGCAAAAAGGCGGTCGCGCCCCTGCAAACCCCGATCATCATCTTGGGCGGCATCCTCGTCGGTGTCTTCACTCCAACCGAAGCCTCTGCCGTCGCCGTCGCCTACGCCCTGATCGTCAGCTTCTTCGTGCTACGGTCGATGAAAATGAAAGACCTCGGCGAGGTGCTGACTCGCTCCGCCCTCGCAACATCGGCGGTCCTTTTCTTGGTTGGTGCCGCAGTGGCTTTCAAAACCGTCGTCAGCCTCAGCTACGCGCCACAGATCCTCAGCGACTACATCCTGTCGCTGTCCGAAAACCCGCTGATCCTGCTGTTCCTGATCAACTTGCTGCTTTTCATCGTCGGCATGTTCCTCGACGCAGGCCCAGCCATTATCATCCTCGGCCCGATCCTGGGGCCGATATTTGTGGACCTTGGGGTCCACCCCGTTCACTTCGCGATCATCATGTCCGTGAACCTGACCGTGGGGCTGGCAACGCCACCCATGGGGCTGGTGTTATTCGTGGCCAGTACGGTCTCGGGCGAAAAGGTGGAAACCATCGCCAAAGCCATCCTGCCATTCCTTGCGGTAGAAATTCTGGTGATCTTCCTGATCACCTATATCCCCGCCATTTCCATGACAGTGCCATACCTCGCCGGCTTCTTGGGCTGCGCCCCAGAGATCGGGTTTAGCGCTTGCATTAGCCCACCACCGGGCATCAACTAACGACCACTACTTAGGGAGAGACTAATGATTAAACACCTTACAAGAATAGCGGCAACCGCTGCATTGCTGGCGGCACCGCTGGCTGCTTGGGCTGACGGCCATACGGAGTTCACAATCCGCGCGACCGCCAACTCAAACGAGAATGACGAAGACTATGACGGTCTGGTTGTCTTTAAAAACTACGTCGAAGCCGCCTCTAACGGGCGCATCGCGGTCGAGCTTTTCATCGGCACACAGCTTTGCGCCACCGGTGCGGAATGCCTCGAAGGTGTGTCTGAAGGGTCAATTGACGTCTATATCTCCACCTCAGGTGGTGCTGCCGGGATCTTCCCATACGTGCAAGTCCTCGACCTGCCCTATCTGATGTCCAGCGACCGCGTCGCCGAGGCAGTACTCTCTGGTGATTTCGTCCGCACTCTGCGCGCCAAAGCGCTTGAAGACAGCGGCAACACTTTGCGCCTGATGACAGTAGGTAACACCGGCGGCTGGCGCAACTTTGCCAACACCGAACGCCGCGTGACGGGTCCTGATGATATGGCGGGCCTGAAGCTGCGGACTGTTGTGGCCGATCTGCCAGTGCAACTGGTCGAAGCAATGGGCGCATCCGCGACACCGATCCCGTGGCCAGAGCTGTTCACATCGCTGCAAACTGGCGTTGTAGAAGGCACGGCAAACGGCATCACCGACATCATGGGCATGAAATTCCCAGATGCGGGCCTGCAGTACCTCACGCTTGACGGGCATTCTTACATGGGTGCGCTGTGGTGGATGAGCAATGAAAACTTCATGGCGATGCCCGAAGACCTGCGCCGCGTTGTCGTGGACGGATTCTCGGCCCTGCAGCAAGCGACATTCGCATCACCAAAGCGCAAGTCGATCGAAGCCTATGAAGCCTTTGTTGAAGGTGGCGGCGACATCTACGTACCAACACCCGAAGAGAAAGCCGCATTCGCAGCAGCGGCTGAGCCAGTGAACGCATGGTTCCGCGAAAACGTGGACGGTGGCAGCGAAATGCTTGACGCATTGCTGGCCGCAACAGCCGAAGTCGAGGCCGAGTTGGAGAGCGCCTACGCCAGCGACCTGAACTAAGGTTTCCAAACCAATCTACGAAAGGGCCGTCCCAAGGGCGGCCCTTTTCTTTTTGACCTGTGCAATGCTGTGGTCTTCCATTGTCAACATAACCAGGTTTCAATGATCGCCAAATCAAGGAACCCCTACGCGCTATGACAATTGCAGATACAATCGACCTCGCCACCTACCCTATCAGTGACAGCGACTTTGCCGATCAATGCCAACGCACATTGAATGAAACAGGTGTTTTGGTATTGCCAGATTTCATTGGCGCGGCCGCATTGCAAGCAATGAAATACGAAGCGACCGCAGGCCTGTCGCAAGCGTATTTCTGTGCGCAAAATCACTCCGTCTACCTAACACCACACGATTCCAATTTCCCCGATGATCACCCGCAAAACCGACAGGTCGTCTCATCCAAAGGATGCATCTGTGACGATGTGATTGACGCCCAATCCCCACTCCGCACGCTCTATGACAGTCGCGACTTCCGCGCATTTGTCGCCCATGTGACAGGGCAACCCGAATTGCACCCCTACGCCGACCCGCTGTCATCCATCAACATCCACTACGCCGGTCGCGGGCAGGAATTGGGCTGGCATTTCGACAATTCCACATTCGCGATCACATTACTGATCGAGAAGCCGGATGCAGGTGGTCGCTTTGAGTATGTCAAGGATCTGCGCGACGCAGATGCGGGCGAGATGAACTATGAAGGCGTCGGGGCGCTGTTGCAGGGCGATGTGGCACCGCAGGTTTTGACAATGGAACCGGGAACGCTGGTGCTTTTCCGTGGCCGCAATTCAATCCACCGTGTGTCCCCAAATGAAAGCGACAAGACCCGCATGTTGGCCGTTTTGGCCTACAATGCAGAGCCCGGTGTCGCCCTGTCCGAGAACGCGCGAATGACGTTTTATGGGCGGCTTGGCTAGGCCACGCATCGCCCGATACAACCCACCCAATTTGCAAATCTCGCTTGGATGACTTAAGTACGTATTACAAAAGCAAAAAATACGCATTGAGTGGTTTCAAAAATGTACGCCCAATTCAGATCGGTCTGGAACTCTGTTCTCAGTCCAATGTTAAAACGTCCCAAAGGGTTGCAAATGGCGGCCCTGTGTCATCGTGGCGAAGGGGAAAACAAGGAATACCTGCTGGTCACCAGCCGCGACACAGGCCGTTGGGTCATTCCAAAAGGCTGGCCTATCCGTGGGTTGAATTCCAATGAAACGGCGTTGCAAGAAGCGTGGGAAGAAGCTGGGGTCAAAGGCCGCACAACTGCAAAAGATCCTGTGGGCCGCTACACTTACCTCAAAAGGCAGGACAACGGGGTCGAAATTCCTGTGGAAACGCTGGTGTATTCGGTGGCGGTCAACGACCTGTCCGAAGACTTCCCCGAAGCCAAGGAACGCGAACGGCGTTGGGTCGATGCCGACGCAGCAGCCGAGATGGTGAATGAGGCCGAGTTGAAGTCGCTGTTCCGCAGCCAGTAAATCTTGGTAGATCGTTAACTGCGTTGTTGCTTTCGCGCCTGTCTCGGCGTTAGGTCTGTCCCGAATTCAGGGAACGACCAACAATGACTGACCAACAGGGCGATGCACGCCATCTCGAAACGCTCGACCGCGATCTGGCGCGCTTTTCAAACCTCGAAAATGCCACGAATTATGCCTCACGTCCTATGGTTGGAATAGGCATTTCGTTTCTGTTTGTGGTTTTGGCAGGCCTTGCTGCAATGTTGTTTTTTGGACATGAAAACAACACGATCATCGTCGTTATCGCGGCCAGCCTTGGGGCCTATATGGCGCTGAACATCGGCGCCAATGACGTGGCCAACAACATGGGGCCCGCTGTGGGCGCAAATGCGCTGTCGATGGGGGCTGCCATTGCGATTGCGGTGGTCTTCGAAAGTGCTGGCGCATTGATTGCTGGCGGTGACGTCGTGTCAACAATCGCCAAGGGGATTATCGCGCCTGAAAGCATGGGCACCGCATCCGTCTTTATCTGGGCGATGATGGCGGCACTTCTTTCGGCGGCGCTCTGGGTGAACCTCGCCACCTGGGTTGGTGCGCCGGTCTCAACCACCCATTCAGTCGTGGGTGGTGTGATGGGTGCCGGCATCGCCGCTGCTGGCTTTGCCGCAGTCAATTGGCCCACGATGAGCGCGATTGCCGCCAGTTGGGTGATCTCACCCGTGTTGGGCGGTGCCATCGCCGCGTTTTTCCTGTGGGTCATCAAATCGCGGATCATCTACCGCGAGGATAAGATCGCAGCGGCCCGCACATGGGTCCCGATCCTTGTGGGTATCATGGCGGGGGCATTTGCATCCTATCTGGCGCTGAAGGGTCTGAAAAAGATCATCAAGATCGACATGCCCACGGCGCTGCTCATTGGGGCTGCGATTGGTGCAATCGTCTGGCTGGTGATGATACCAACCATCCGCAAACAATCGCAGGGGCTGGAAAACCGCAACAAATCGCTCAAGATCCTTTTCGGCATTCCACTGGTGGTTTCTGCAGCCCTCCTCAGCTTTGCGCATGGTGCCAATGACGTTGCCAATGCGGTGGGCCCGCTCGCCGCCATTGTGCAAGCCTCACAATCGGGTGATTTCACACAAGCCGTCTCCATCCCGTTTTGGGTGATGGTGATCGGAGCTTTTGGTATTTCATTCGGGTTGTTCCTTTTCGGACCCAAACTCATCCGCATGGTCGGCGGTCAGATCACGAAACTGAACCCCATGCGCGCCTATTGCGTGGCATTATCTGCGGCCTTCACCGTGATCGTGGCCAGTTGGCTTGGCCTGCCCGTCAGCTCAACCCACATCGCGGTCGGTGGTGTCTTTGGCGTCGGTTTCTTCCGCGAATGGGACGCAGAGCGGCGCATCCGCAAGGCACGCCTTGAGATGCCCAACCGCGCGACCTACGCACCCGAGGAACGGCGGCGACGCAAACTGGTCCGCAGGTCCCATTTCCTGACAATCATCGCAGCATGGGTGATCACCGTGCCAGCGGCGGCGACCCTCTCGGCAGTCATTTTCTACGTGATTAACGCGGCAATGGGGTGATGGGCAAAGGCGAGTATGCGGACATATCGCCATTTCGCGGCGGGTGCGCAAATGGCGGCTTTGCTTTGGTCACTGAAAATCCGCCTGTTCTTGTTCAGACATCGTCAGGGAGCATTGGCAGGTCTGTAGAACCCGGATCAATACCCGCACTCGTGAGCATGGCATGGACCTGCCCGCGATGGTGTGTGGCATGATTGAACATATGGACGAGATTGAAACCGAAATTCGTCTGTACAGACGTGTCGCCCTTCATCCATTGAACCTCTCGTGATACGTCCGCATCAGTCAGGCTGTCGCCCCATAACCTGATTTCTTCGTCTAACGCTTCTCGCTGGCGCTTGTAGTCAGACCAGTCCTGCGGGGCGTCTGTATAAGGATGGCGTGCGCCAATCTCACGAGCGGTAACACTGTCGCCCCGCTGACGGGCAAGCCAGACTCGATGATCCCAAAGGACATGGTTAAGCGTTTCAGCAATTGAACCAAAGAATGTGCCCCTATTCTTCCACCGATCTTCATCCGTCATCTTATCTGCCGCCACGATGAGCGACTTGTTCTGCCACCTATCATACCGCGCCATTGTCCGCGCATACTTAGTATCAATCATCGTAATTTGCTCCTTGGCGCACATTGTAAGGGTGTCGAGGTACAGCTACCGCATTGCAGCCATCGGAAGGATCAAACCCCATTTGGTTTCTTGGGTCGGCCCTAACGGTTTGAAACCCACCTTCCCGTAAACGGCAATCGCTCTCTTGTTGTCCGGGTGTGGATCGGTTGCAATGACTGGTGCACCACCATCGAAGATATCATCCATTCGCTGTTTGATGAACACCGATCCATGCCCGCAGCCGACCATATCTGGTTCTCCGATGAATTGATCAATACCGCGCGATCCTTCGGGCAGATAAGCGAAATGGTGGTCGCCCCATCCGTGCACTGCGTAGTCTTGCATGAACGCAAAAGGTTGGTTCGCGAAAGAGACTATCCAACGCGCCACCTTAGGGTCGGTCAAGTCACTTGAGTCATAAGGCTCATCTGAATCCCACCATTCGCGCACATGTGAGGCCGACTGCCATGTTGCTAGCAGAGCAAGATCATCCGAAGTCGCTCGCTGAAAGTTGTAGGTGGATTCTCTAGTCATGCGATAAGCCTAGCAACTTTAGCGGCATAACGTCATCGCAAAAGCTGACCTTGGTGCTTAGCGCAGCATCGGTCAAAATGGGCTCAACCCGGACCTTCGCACAATTCATCCCAGACACACCCTCTCACCGAAACGGATACATCCACTCCTTGTAATCATCCACCAGCACCTCCGCCCGCGCCCGCTCATCCGACGTCAACCGTGGCGTGATCAACTCCAGTGAATCCAGCGCGTCCGGGTCCCCGCCTATTGCCGACAAAGCATACCAAAGATAGGCTCGCACCATATCAGGCGCGGGGATGCCCCGGCCAACTTCATAGTACCACCCTAGCCCCGATTGCGCCCCCGGATGCCCTTTCAAAGACGCCCGCAGATACCAGTCAAAGGCCCGCTCGTCGTCGCGGTCGACGCCAAGGCCAAGGGCGTACATCACCCCGATCAATTCCTCGGCTTCGGCATTGCCGGAGCGCGCGTAAACCTCAAAAAGCGCGCGGGCCTCGGCGTATTCGCCCGCCTCCATCAGATCGCGCGCGACCTCCATATCGGCGCGCGCAGGGGCCGCCAAAAACAGTATGGCCGCACAGATGTATGTGCAGGTTCTGTACGCTTTATGTACAGGTTGCATACAGGCCTCCTTGGGCTCGTGCTCGGCGCCAATCTGGCGACGGCGCAGGGAATTTCAGCAGATGATTACATCCCCACAGACCCGGATCAAGCCCGCATCGGGCAGCTGCTGTTTTACGATAAGATACTGTCAGGTAACAAAAATATCTCTTGCGGCACCTGCCACCACCATGATCATGCGGGCGGTGACGGTCTGTCACTTGGCATCGGCGAAGGCGGCGTTGGCGTAGGTCCAGAACGCACCGCTGGCACAGGGGCCGACGCGATCCGCAAACGCATCCCCCGCAATGCGCCAAGCCTTTGGAATCTTGGGCATAATGACATTGAGGTGCTGTTTCATGACGGGCGACTGACGCGCTCTGACATTTACGGCAACGGCTTCGACTCACCGGCAGAAGAATGGCTTCCCGAGGGCCTCGACAACCTTGTCGCGGCCCAAGCCCTGTTTCCCTTGGTTGCGCAATTCGAAATGGCTGGAAACCCACGCGAAAACGAAATCGCAGGGGCCACCCACGACCGTATTGACGTAGCCTGGCCGATCATCGCCAAGCGCGTGCGCACGATCCCCGCCTATGGCGCGATGTTCGTACAAGCCTTTGATCATATTGAGGAACCCGCAGATGTGACGATCGTCGAAATCGGTAACGCGCTGGGGGCCTTTATTATCAGCGAATGGCAATCCTACGACAGCGCTTACGACAAATGGCTGACCGGCACGCCTTTGCCCGATGACGCCGAGCGGGGCCGCCAACTTTTCTTTAACAACAGATGTGCATCCTGCCACGCAGGCGATCTGTTCACTGATCAAGATTTTCACGCGCTTGGCCTGCCTGCCTTCGGCCCCGGGCGCACGCGACGATGGGATCAGATCTCGCGCGATGTGGGGCGTATGGCGGAAACCAACCTGCTGGAGGATGCCTATAAATTCAGAACGCCCAGCCTGCGCAACGTGGCCCTCACCGCACCTTACGGGCACAACGGGGCCTATCCCACGCTTGCTGATGTGATCCGTCATCATGCCGACCCAACAGCAGCGCGCAATGCATGGACAACCGACAAAGCGAACTTGCCCAACGTGCCTTGGTTCGCAGCTGCTGACTTTGCAATCCGCCAAGACGCGCGCGAAATGGCCCGCCAGACGGCGGCCATCAACATGCGCCCTATTGCGTTGAACGACGCGGAAATCGCCGATCTTGTCGCGTTCCTGAACGCGCTGACAGGAGACACTGCGATGACCCGTCCATTGGGTCGCCCCGCAACAGTGCCAAGCGGGTTACCCGTCGACTGATCGCCAAGCCACTTATCATCTTGCCCGATAAACCCCCGTCGGAGGCTCGGACACCAGCCGAAGGCTCAACCGGTCCGTATCATCACGCCCAGATCAGCCACATTCGTGCCCGTCGCACCCGTCATCAGCAAATCGCCCGCTTCTTTCAGGGCAGCATAGCTATCGTTGTTCGCCAAAAGCCCGTCGAGATCGCTGATCTTGCTTAATGTATCCTGATCCACCAACCCACCTGCGGCATCCGTTGGCCCATCGCGACCATCGCTACCGCCTTGCAGACACGTCCACTGGGTCCACCCCCGCTGGGCCGCCTCTTGCGCGATCCGCAACGCCAGTTCCTGATTGCGGCCACCACGTCCCGTTCCGCGTAAGACAACAGTGGTTTCACCGCCCCAAACGGTCGTGCCGATTACGGACTGGTCACAGATCATGCGGGCGGCGTCGGCGACATCGCCCACAACCGGATCAGCAATCACATGCGCATCGCGCGCAGCCGCCGCCATCGCCATCACGCTTTGACTGTTCGACCCCACAAGACGGTTGCGCGCCTTCGGCAGCGCAGCAAGTGGTTGCGCGTCTTGCAAATGTGCACGCACGGCAGATGGCAGCTCGTCCCAAAGTCCGGCGTCTTGCAAAGCCGCGACCGCTTCAGCCGCCGTCCCCAGTGGCGCAACCGTTGGCCCGCTGGCAATAGCGGAAAGATCATCCCCGATCACGTCAGACAAGATCAGCGCGGTCACCGGGTGCGGTGCCGCCTGACGCAGAAACCCGCCACCCTTCAGATCAGACAGTTGCTGTCGGATCAGATTCATCGCTACGATATCCTGCCCCGAAGCCAGCAACAGATCGCTCACCCGCGCTTTGTCCGCCAAGGTCAACGCACCCGCAGGTGCCGGCAGCAGCGCTGATCCACCACCAGAGATCAGCGCCAGGACTGGGCCTTTAGCTGCCTTCAAGGCCTTGATCACTTCCCGTGCGGCAATCGCCCCATTTTCATCGGGTACAGGGTGGCCCGCCGCCACGACCTTGGCACCGGCCAGCGGCTTTGCATTTTCATAGTTCGTCACAATCAGACAGGGCACGCCCGCGCACCGCTCCAACGCCGCTTTGGCCATCAACCGCGCAGCCTTGCCGACCGCGACAATTAACGACGGTGCAGCCACATCATCCAAAGCGCTCGCGACAGCAGCATATGGATCAGCCGCCTTCACACCCGCTTGGAAAATCCGCAAAGCCTCTTGTCGGGCGTCCTGCATCACCGTGTCCTTCTACTTTGCGATCAGTGCCGCCATACGCTGCACGACTTGTAGCTCCAGTTCCGCAGATGGTGATGCGCTCAGCGATGGCATCGACAGTGCGACAAGCGTACGCGGTTTCGGCACCGCCAGCATCACATGGGTCGCAGAGTAGCGTTCAAATAGATAGGCGATGTGATCATCTGCAACCGGCCCCAATTGCGGCGGATCAACGCGGCGCAAGACCGGCGCTGCATCAAATATCTGATCAAGGACGTCGTCTTGCAACCCGGCAAGGCTGTCTTCGCTGACCACAACCGCACCGTCCACCAGCGGGTGATCCTGCAAGTCCCGCAGAAACACCATTGGATCATCCGTTTTTGCGACGGCCAATTGACGTAACAGCCCCAGGCTTTGCTCTTCCAGCCGCAGCGCACGCGCATCGCTGAGGATGGCCACGACAAAGAGCGTTGTCATGATGGCCGCAATCGTCAGCAGATACCCATCTCGACCAAGGCTCGCGAAGGTCGCGATCATGAAGCCTACCAAAACCGCAGCCATAACCATCACCGCAAGGTTCACCAAGGTTGCGCGGTGGCCCAGATAAGTGCGCCCCAGCCCAATCGCGAGCCAGCACAGGATCAGCACACCAAGCGCCGAAAACTGGATCGGCAAGCCGATGTAAAGCAACAAGAAGTCCCCGGCGGCCAACGGAATAAACAGGATCAGCGACAAGCCAAGTCGCACGACCATCGCATTTTCATTGGATGACAGCGATGCGCGGTCACGTGTCACGACCAGCCAGCCGGACAGGATAAACCCCAGCAACTGAAAGCCCAGCAAGGCAAACAAGCGTGCGGGGTCGATGCTATCAGAATACCAAAGCGAGGATATCGCGAACAGGATCGCACCGCCGCCGATCACCGCCTTGATCGCGGGTGGCGCATGGCGTCGCAACAACCCTTCGGTCAGGATCAACACCGCCAGCGGGATAATCGCCGCCGCAAAAAGGATCAGGATGCGAAACGCCTCGATCCCCGTCAGGATCATCAAGACCCGCCCGGCAAACAGCACCATCGTGATCCGCACGCCAAACAGGAACCGGCGGTTGATCGGCTCCCACGGGTCGCGCCGTACCAGCACGGTTTGCAAGACAAACAGCCCAAGCAAAGCCGCACAGGATAAGAAAAGCTGGGTAATAACCGTGGCCGCTGCGATCATTTCTTGCGCACCTTATAGGGCCGCAGAATGGACCATGTGCGCGATGTATCCGCCCAATGGACCGCAGGCAGAACAATGCGACGCAGTGCGACCATGCCCCCGGTCAGCAAAAGACCGATCACCGCAGACTTTGGTACCTCGCGCGTCAGATAGGTGCGGATCGCCGCCAAATCCATGCGCCCCAATTGGAGCACGTCATCGCCGCGCACATAATCCAGCGCGTCCTTGCAATAGTCGTTGTAGCGGTCGTCACGATGCTTTGCCGCTTGATCCCACGTCTTTTTCAGATCATCAGACCCGCCTGTATAGGCATCCGTGATCACAAAGCGGTCTTCCTCAAAGCCCGCCTCTGCCCCGACCCCGAAAACATGGCGGTGGCTGGCCATGATCTCGCGCGCCAAAAGCACGTGGTTCAGACTGCGTCGCCCTTCGCGCGGGTTGGGCCAGACATCGGAAAACATCTCGGACACCATGCCAACAACGGCGGGGACCTGCGTGACATTGGACACCCAAATGGGTCGGAACTGGCGGCGAAAGAAGATCAAAAAACAGGTCAGCCCATAAAGCACCCAAGACAGGCTCTTGGATCGCTCATCAGGGTCCACCATCACAAGGCCAAGATGCAGTACATCCGTTGGCTGCGGGGCGGTATCCAGTTCCATCACCGCCAAGGCGTTGAAGGCCACAGGCGTGCCGTCGCGCCGTGTCACAAGGGTGATGATCACCGCGCCCATCCGCGCTTTGTCGCCTGAAAACACACCATAGGTCAGGGTCCCAGCCTCCAAGGTGCGGGCGGCAATCACCCGCAATTGCGCGCTGAGTTCGGCAAGTGCGACGCCATCCATCCAAAGACCGGGGCGTTCGACGATCCGCACGACATAATCGGCCCCGGTGCGCAGGGTCACGTCCATGTAGTTGCGCCCAAGCGCCTTAAAAATTGTGCTGATCACCTTGCCATACCTATCCCCACCGGGCCCACGTTAGGGGCGGCAGGGATAAGGCACAAGTGGACTGGCTCAGAGGTAACGGTTCACGACGTTTTCCAGCCGTTCCTGACGACCCGAGCGTGGTTGGGGGTCAATGCCATCTGCGACTACCTTTGCTGCGATACTATCAAGATCGCTGCTCAGCAAAGCCTTGCCCGCAACGGTGTCCCATCCGGCATAGCGCGCATCACGCGCCGCTTCCAGCTTGCCATCTTCCAGCATGGCAGCCGCCGCTTTCAGACCAGCAGCGCAGGCATCCATCCCGCCAACATGGGCCAGGATCAGGTCTTCTGGATCAAGTGACTGGCGCCGTAGTTTCGCGTCAAAGTTGGTGCCGCCAGTGGTGAAACCACCCGCGCGCAGAACCTCATAATAGGCCAATGCCATCTCGGGCACATTGTTGGGGAACTGGTCGGTGTCCCAGCCGGATTGATAGTCATTGCGGTTCATGTCGATGGACCCGAAGATACCCAGCTCGCGGGCCAAGGCCAACTCATGTTCAAACGAGTGGCCTGCCAGGATCGCGTGTCCTTGCTCGATATTCACCTGCACTTCGCCTTCCAGACCAAAATCCTTGAGGAAGCCATAAACCGTAGCCACATCATAATCATACTGGTGCTTGGTGGGTTCCTGCGGCTTGGGTTCGATCAGGATCGCACCTTTGAAACCTGTCTTGTGTTTGTAGTCGACGACCATCTGCAACATGGCACCTGCCTGCTGCCTCTCGCGGCCCATGTCAGTGTTGAGTAGCGTTTCATACCCTTCGCGCCCCCCCCAAAGGACATAGTTTTCACCGCCCAGTTTCATGGTCGCATCCATGCAGGTTTTGATCGTCGCGGCAGAGTAGGCAAAGACATCAGGGTCCGGGTTTGTCGCTGCCCCAGACATGAAGCGTTTGTGCGAAAACAGGTTCGCCGTGCCCCAGAGCAGTTTTACCCCGGTCGCATCCATCTTTTCGCCAAAATAATCAACGATTTGCTCTAGGTTTTTCGTGTTCTCAGCGAATGTCGCCCCCTCTGGGCGCACGTCCGCGTCATGGAAACAGAAGTACGGCACACCTAAAATCTGGAACATCTCAAACGCGACATCGGCCTTAAGCCGCGCCGCATCCATGCTGTCACCAAACCACGGGCGGTCAAAGGTCTGTCCGCCAAAAGGGTCGCCACCAGGCCACGCGAAGGAATGCCAATAGGCAGCGGCAAAGCGCAGATGATCTTTCAGCGCCTTGCCCATCACGACCTCGTCCGGATTGTAATGACGGAAGGCGAAGTCATTGTCGCTGGCGGTGCCTTCATATTTGACGGCGGGAATGCCTTTGAAAAAATCGGTCATGTCAGTCCTTTCAACGCGTCATAACTGGCGCGGTATCTTGCGTGCGCCTCGACAAAAGCGCTGGTGAGTGATGTGTCGGGGTCAATCCTGCGGGCGATTTGCGGGGCGGTTGCAATCTCAACCCCTGCCCCGGTCGCCGCCATCATGCCAAGGCGTGCTGCACCGAATGCGCCACCGAAGTCACCGGCAACGGGCAGTTCAATTGGTAAGTCCAAGGAGGTCGCAATCGCCTTCACCCAGTAGTCGGATTTTGACCCACCACCGACAGCAATCAAGCGGTTGATCTGCGTACCAGTGGCCGAAAGCGCATCATAGCTGTCGCGGATGGCATGTGTGACGCCTTCCAAAACAGCGCGGGTCATTGCGGCCTGATCGGTACTGTGACCCAGATGCAAGAAAGACCCACGAATACTGGCGTCATTGTGCGGGGTGCGCTCACCGCCCAGATAGGGCAAGAACAGCGACCGACCGGGCGCTTCGAGTTCACCGAGAACACCCGTCAGGGTGGCCGAGGGTTTGTCGGTGATCTTGGCAAACCAGTTCAGGGCATCCGCCGCCGCCAAAATCACGCCCATCTGATGCCAAGTATCTGGCAAGGCATGACAAAACGTATGCACTGCAGTTGCGGCATCAGGTTGATAGGCGTCTGAGGCAGCAAACAGCACGCCCGAAGTCCCAAGCGATACAAATGCATCGCCCGCTTTCACAACACCGACACCGACAGCGCTGGCGGCGTTGTCTCCGCCCCCGCCCGCAACGACGACGCTTTTTGGCACCCCCCAGCGCGCAGCCAATTCATCGCGGACGTGGCCAGACACTTCTGACCCTTCGACAAGCCGTGGCATCTGCGCGCGGGTCATGCCTGTCGCGGCCAGCAACTCATCAGACCAATCGCGTTTGCCTACATCAAGCCAACTGGTGCCTGCTGCATCCGACATCTCAGCCACGGCTTCACCCGTCAGCCAAAGGCGCAGATAATCCTTTGGCAAAAGAACGCGTGCGACTCTGGCGAAAATATCGGGTTCATGCCTTGCGACCCACGCCAGTTTCGGCGCGGTAAATCCGGGGAACACGATGTTGCCGGTCAGCGCGCGAAACTTTGGATCAGCGTCCAACGCGGCCGCTTCGACGGCAGACCGCGTATCATTCCACAAGATGCATGGGCGCAAGACCGCATCATCCGCATCGACCAGCGTCGCACCATGCATCTGCCCCGATAAGCCGATGCCGCGTACCGATGCCAGTGACGCCTGCGCGCCAAGCGTTTGCATCACTGTATCCGCCGCATCCAACCATGTCGCTGGGGCTTGTTCCGACCAACCGGGCGCAGGCCGTGTGGCCTCAAGCGGCGCTGTGGCTTCTGCCACAATCGCCTGTGCGTCGTTGATCAAAACAGCCTTGAGACCGGATGTGCCCAGATCAAGACCGATATACATTACGCTGCCTTTTTAGGATTCTTACCCATGATGATCATCGACAGGATGTCATCTTCGGTGACATCCTCGACCCGCTCAGTCCCGATCAGTTGGCCGTTTTTCATCACTGATACACGGTCACACAGGTCCATCATCTCACGGGTGTCGTGGCTGATCAGGAAGATACCAAGGCCTTGGGCTTTCAGCTCTTTGATCAGATCCGCAACCATAGCCGTTTCATGCACGCCCAAGGCCGCTGTTGGTTCGTCCATGATCAGGATACGGGCGTTGAAATAGACTGCGCGCGCAATCGCAACAGACTGGCGTTGACCACCAGACAAGGACCGAACCGGTTCAGAGAAGCGTTGGAAATTCGGGTTTAACCGCGCCATGATCTTGCGCGATTCCGCCTCCATGGCTGTGTCATCGACCAGACCAAACTTGGTCGTGATCTCGCGGCCCAGAAACAGGTTCGACGCGGCATCAAGATTATCGGACAAGGCAAGTGTCTGATAAATCGTCTCGATGTTATGCTGACGGGCATCAATCGGGCTGTTGATCTCAACCTTTTTGCCGTCCACGTAGATCTCGCCTGCATCCTTCTTGTAGGCGCCCGACAGGATCTTGATGAGGGTCGATTTACCGGCCCCATTATGGCCCAATAGGCCCACAACTTCACCCGGCATCACGTCGATGGACACATCGTCTACCGCTTTGATCCCGCCAAAATGGATCGAGATATTGCGCATTTCCAAAAGTGGGGTGCTCATTATGCGTCTCCTGTTTTGCGGCGGTAGATGATGTCGATCCAGACAGCGATGATAAGCACGCCACCCACGATCATGTTTTGCAAAGGTGAATCAACGCCCACCATGCCCATACCGGACACAAGCGCCTGCATGATCAAGGCACCAAGGATTGCGCCGTAAATCGTGCCGACGCCTCCCGCCAATGCGGTGCCGCCAATCACGGCCGCTGCAATCACGCGCAGTTCGTCCAATTCACCCAAGGATGAACCGGCAGAGCCAAGCCGGGCCGAAGCGATCACCGCGGCGATAGCAGTCAGCGCGCCCATCAAGGCGAAGACTTTGACAGTCAGCATACGCGTATTGATACCGGACAGTTCAGCCGCATCAGGGTTGCCGCCCATCGCAAAGATATAGCGACCGAAACGGGTTTTCTTTGCCACGATAGTCATTGCGATAGTCACAAACAGAACGATCAGGACCGAGATCGGGAAGCCGTAAGCCTCGGTATAGCCTTCGGGCATTTCCAAACCTTCCGCAGCAAAGCGGCGCTCCAAGATGCGGGTCGGCACCAGATAGGCGTTCATCACGGCCGTGATCCCGCAGATTGCACTGACAAGGATCGCACCCAGCGCGTATTCGGCCCAAAGCGGCTTAACTGCAAAGTTATGGCTGACGTGCTTGCGACGTGTGTTGATCAAGAAAAGAACGGTAAGGATGGATCCGACAATCGCCAGTGCCCAGCTTGCTGTGACGCCGATTGTCCCAGACGCGCCGCCCAGCATGACAAAGTTCGGGTCAAGCGGGGAAATGGTTGTGCCCTTAGATACCCACCATGCGCCACCGCGCCAGATCAAGAGACCGCCAAGTGTCACGATAAAGGATGGGATCACCAGATAACCGATCAGCCACCCTTGGAACGCACCAATCGCGGCACCCAGCAAAATGCCGATAGTGACTGTGATGATCCAGATAGAGGGGCTACCGAAACCAACGATATCGGGCAAGATTTGCACCTGAATAACGCCCATCAGCATACCGACGATACCCAGCAGTGACCCGATGGACAGATCAATATTGCGGGTGACGATGACAAACACCATGCCGGTAGCCATCACAGCAACCGAGGCTGTTTGCAGCGTCAGTGTAAATAAGTTCCGCGGGGTCAGAAACGTGCCCCCGGTTGCGACGTGAAACACCAAAGAGATCACGATAAAGGCACCGATCATGCCCAGCAATCGCGTATCAATCTGTAGTGTTTTGATTAAATTCCCAAGTCCGCCCGACATTGGTTTCCTCCCCTATGGCCCGTGGCAGAGCCGACTTAAAAGAAAGCCCCACCCGCACATGGCGGATGGGGCCTATGTCTTACTGCGTCAGCTTATTCGCAGACTGCGAGACCAGAAACGCCTTGGCAAAGGACGTCTTTTTCGATCCAGCCAGCTTCAAGAACCAGGTTCAGGTTGTCCTGTGTGATCGGCTGTGGAGCCAACAGCATAGAGTTTACAGTCACGCCACCGGGTGAAGTGAATTCAGCCGCACCTGCAACGTCCTTCATCATAGAACCACCGGCCAATGCGACAGCGATTTCGCCTGCATTCCGGCCCAGCTCACGGCTGTCTTTCCAGACAGATACGGTCTGTGTGCCAAGTGCGACACGGTTCAGCGCGGCATGGTCGCCGTCCTGACCAGACACTGGAATGCCGTCCATACCCTGTGCGGCAAGCGCCGCCACAACACCACCGGCAGTACCGTCGTTGGAGGCAACAACCGCATCAACTTCATTGTTGGTCTGCGTCAGGATCTGCTCCATGTTGCGCTGTGCATTGGATGGCTGCCAGCCATCCGTATAGGCTTCGCCCACAACAGTGATTGCACCGCTGTCGATGGCTGCTTGCAGCACCTCTTGCTGACCGCCACGCAGGAAGTCAGAGTTCGGGTCTGTTGGCGAGCCTTTGATGAACACATAGTTGCCCTCTGGCTGCACATCAAAAACAGCCTGTGCCTGCATGCGACCCACTTCGACGTTGTCGAATGTCAGGTAGAACGCGCGTGGATCTTCGATCAGGCGGTCATAGCCGATGACAGGAATGCCAGCCGCTTCGGCAGCATCCAGTGCCGGGCCGATGGATGCACCGTCCTGTGCCAGGATGATCAGCGCATCGACGCCTTGTGTGATCAGGCTTTCAACGTCAGCAAGTTGCTTTGTCGCAGAAGACTGCGCATCTGCGGACAAATATGAAGCACCAGCAGCGTCAAGCGCGCCCAACATGGCAGCTTCGTCTGTTTTCCAACGCTCTTCCTGAAAGTCGGACCAGCTGACGCCAACTGTGACGCCGTGGCCATCAGCAAAAGCGGCTGAGCTTAGACCAGCAGCAACAATGGCTGCCGCGATAACGGATTTATGCATGTTTTCCTCCCATAGTGTGCCCCATGCATGGGGCGTGGGTCTTTTGACCCTACGTCGCTCAGGATGACGCATTAAATTCAGTTGTCAAAATAAAAATCGCTAGAAAAAGCAAAAATAGTGCTTTGAACGTGCGAATTTATTGGGCAGTCTAGAAATATCGGGATTATCTGGTGATTTCGCCAGCCCAATTACTTCAAGGCTTAAACTATGTATGACGTCATTGAACCAGAAAGTAACGAATCAGAGGCCGCATCTGGCTGCGGTCCATTGTTGCTGACGGATACCTCTGACAGCAAGCCTTTGCGCCAACAAGTGTTTGAGCATGTCCGCGCATCGGGCCGTGCCGCGCGCGCTGATGTCACCCGCGCACTGGGGATCAGCGCTGGTTCCGCGACAACACTGACGGCTGACCTGATTAGCGCAGGTCTTTTACGCGAGGTTGAAGGTCTGCCGCGCGAAGCAGGCCGGGGCCGCCCGCCCGTCGCTTTGGAGGTCGTCCCGGAGGCCCGCTATGTCATCGGCATCAAGCTTTCAGATGACACCCACTCAGCTGTGCTGACCGACTTCGCCGGTCATATCCTGGCCAATGCCACCCTGCCTTCCGCACCGATGCGCAAAACGGTTGATGCGTTGCTCGATGAAATTAGCGGTCTGATAGACCTTGTACTGACCGATGGGCAAAAGACGCTCCCCGATATCTCGGCCGTTGGCATCGGTATGTCGGGCATCATTGACCACAACAGCGGCACGGTGCCGTGGTCCCCCTTGATGGCAGAGCCTGACGTTGATTTGCGCCGCGCATTCGTTGAACGCTTCGGCGTACCGGTGCATGTCGACAATGACACCAATGTGCTGACACTTGCAGAACTTTGGTTCGGAGCGGGACGGTCGATTTCTGACTTTGCCGTTGTCACGATCGAAAACGGTGTGGGCATGGGTCTTGTGCTTGATAACCGGCTGTTCCGGGGCGCGCGCGGCATGGGGCTGGAGGTCGGACACACCAAGGTGCAGCTTGATGGCGCGCTTTGCCGATGCGGTCAACGTGGCTGTCTTGAGGCGTATTTGGCCGATTATGCATTGGCCCGCGAAGCCGCGACCGCCCTGCACCGCAATCCACGCAACCTGCAAAGTCCAAAAGCGATGCTGGATGATCTTTTTGCCCAGGCTAAATCCGGCAATGAAGCCGCGCGCACGATCTTTCGCCGCGCCGGGCGGTATCTGTCCGTGGGCCTGTCCAATGTTGTCCAGCTTTTTGATCCTGGTCTGATCATCCTGTCAGGCGCGCGCATGCAGTATGACTATCTTTATGCCGAAGAGGTTCTGGCGGAGATGCAGAAACTGACCCTGAGCGATGGGCGCACCCCCTGTAAGGTCGAAATTCACGCATGGGGCGACATGATCTGGGCGCGGGGTGCGACCGCACTCGCACTCGCCGCCGTGACCGACGATGCATTGGGTGAGGCGCGCGCGTGATACGCACCCTGTTTTGCCTGTTTGCAGCAATGCCTGTCGCGGCTGATCCACTGTTTGAGGATCGCTCATCGGGATTGCCCGAACACATCTATGGCGGCGGTTGGGAACATTTCGTCGGCGGTGGCGTTGCCGTGTTTGATTGCAACGGGGATGCTTTGCCTGATATGTTCGCGGCAGGCGGTGAAAACCCTGCGAAACTACTCGTAAACCAAGGCAACTTTCAGTTCAGCGCGGCCCCGATTGCTGAAATGACAGGTGTGACGGGCGCCTACCCATTGGACATCAACGCAGATGGCGCGCTTGATCTTTTCGTCATGCGCGTGGGCCAAAACCAAATAATGATGGGCGACGGCAACTGCCAGTTTACACGCGACCGCGAACTCCCTCCAAATGACGATTGGACGACAGCGTTTTCGGCATGGTGGGATACGGACGACCGCATCGTTATGGCGATTGGCAACTATGTCGATCGGGACGATCCCGAAGGGCCGTTTGGTGCTTGCGATGACAATTACCTGCTTTGGCCCGGTGACGGCGACTATGTCCAAACGCCGCTTACCCCCGGCTTCTGTCCCCTTTCCATGCTTGCCGCCAACGATGCACGCGGTCGCCCGACCTTACGTATTTCCAACGACCGCCACTACTATGTGCGCGGTGGGTATGAGCAGATGTGGGATATCGCGGAGCAGCGTTTCCTTGGGGCCGAGGATGGCTGGGAGACTGTCTCGCTTTGGGGCATGGGCATCGCCAGCCGTGATCTGACAGGCGATGGCCGGGATGAGGTGATGCTGACGTCGATGGGTGATCAACTGATGCAGATCGCAGGCGACGACGGCACCTATGCCGCCGCCCCTTTCACCATAGGCACCTATGCGCAGCGTCCGCATACCGGCGACGATGGTCGCCCTTCGACCGGATGGCATGCGGAGTTTGCGGATGTCGACAACGATGGACGGGCCGATCTTTTCATCGCCAAGGGTAATGTCGACCAGATGCCCGGCCTTGCCATCAAAGACCCCAATAACCTGTTGATGCAAAACGCCGACGGCACATTTCGCGAAACGGCAGCGACGGCGGGTATTGCCACCAAGGACCGCTCACGTGGTGCTGCACTGGCGGATTTCGACGGCGACGGACGGCTTGATCTGGTGGTGATGAATCGCCGCGCACCGATGGAGCTTTATCGCAACATCAGCCCGGATACGGGCAACTGGTTGGCGGTGGCACTTAACCAACCCGGTGGCAACGTGAACGCGGTTGGCGCGACGGTGGTGGTCGTGGCGGGTGATATCCGGCAAAGCCAGCAACTGACCGTCGGAGGCGGGCACGCGGGTGGCAAGGCCTTGCCACTGCATTTCGGTCTGGGTGACGCAACAGAGGCGCGCGTGCAGGTGACTTGGCCCGACGGCACAGTGACAACGCATCAAGGTGCCGCGAATGGCGTTTTGAACATCAACCGCTAGCGTGGGCGGTCTATCGGCAGACCGCTTGGGACCGCATCGGGGATGCCTAAACGCCCCTCAATTGCTGCTGGGTCCGTCAATGCATCTAAAAATGCAATCAAAGCAGTGACTTGCGCATCGGAAATGTTGCGCGGCTCATAGCGTACCGCAGTGGCAATCGCTGCACGGTCATCCAATCCGCGCGCATCATCAACCGGCAAATCGGGCAAAACCGCCTGACTTAGATCATAGCTGTCCAGCCCCGTCACAGGATAAAGATGTGCGGCAACAAAACTGCGCAGATCGCTGTGTGCGCCCGCATGACCATAAGGGCCCGTCAACGCAACATTGCGCAGTGACGGGGTGCGAAACGCATAAAGATCATCCGCATTGCCCGTTACCCGAAACCGCCCTTCATCACGGGCATGGTTTTCAAAGCGGGCCGCTTTGCCGGGGCCAATTTGGGGGGCGCCCATCGCGTGAAAGCTGTGATCCGTCAGAAACGGCCCACTGTGGCAAGCCGCACAGCCTGCGTCGCCATAGAACACGGCCATGCCGGTCGCGGCGGGTTCTGGCAAGGCGGCCTCACCGCGCAGGACGGCATCGAATGGCGCATTATCTGAGCGCCACTCGAATTCCATAAACGCTGCAATCGCGTTGGAGATATCGGCAAACGTAATCTGTTCGGGCGCATCAATATGGTCATAAACGGCCGCGAATTCGGTTGCATAGGTGGGAACGTCACCAACGCGGCGCGCAATAGTGTCCCACGCGCCCCCTTTCCCGGTGATCACGCCGCGCCGTACTGCTTGAGCGACATCATTCTCGCTGTAGTGTCCGGCCATTTCGTCAGGGCTGAGCACCGGAAACATCGTTTGTGCCGACAAGAGCGATGCGAAGCCATCCACCATATCCGCATCAAGCGGCGTGCGCAGACCACCGGGGCGGTCAGGATCAACCTCGATGCGGCCATCGTGGAAAAGCACGGTGAATTCCTGCGCACCAAGATTGAACAGCGCGGGCGCGTTGCGTGGAATACGTTGTTCAGGCATGTTTTCAGGATCAGCCACGCGATCAGGACCCAGCCCGATACCACCGTCCCCGATCCCCAGCGACAGACCATCGCTGGTGCCAAAGGCCGGATGGTGGCAGGTCCCGCATGAGACATTGCGGTTACCCGACAAGATCGGATCATAAAACAACAGCTGGCCCAGCCGCGCCTCGGCCTCATCGACAGGCGCGAAATGCGCATCGGTCAATGGGGCGGGCAAATTGTCGGCCCATGCCGCAGCCGCCATGATCACCAAGACTGACCCCAAGAAAATCCGCATCACTCACCTGCTTGTTTCACCGCTGAATGGTTAGCATGGATCGGTCGGCGCACAAGTGCGGCAGATCACTCCATCTTTTTGCGAATGCGGTTGACCATAAACCAGACCAGCCCCAGCACAACTGGGGTCGCCACCGCAGCCATCATCGCCTTGCTGAGGCCAAAGGACTCTTCGAGCGGCCCGGTCATATTCAGCACCAGATTGACGGCATAGTAGCTGATTGCGACAACCGACAACCCCTCAACCGTGCGCTGCAACCGCAGTTGCAAGTCGGCTCGCTTATCCATGCTGGTGAGCAGTTCCTGGTTTTGTGCAGAGCGTTCGACATCAACACGTGTCCGCAGCAGATCGCCCGCGCGCAAGGCACGATCCGACATAGCCTGTAGCCGTTGTTGCGTTGACTTCACGGTGCGCATGGCCGGATCAAAACGGCGCATCATGAATTCACCGAATGTTTGCCGTCCGGCAAAACGATCTTCACGCAAAACATCAATCCGTTGGTTGACGATCGTCTCGTAAGCCCCTGTTGCACCAAAACGAAATGACGATTGGGCGAGCGTATTCTCAATCTCGGCAGAGACCTCAAGAAGCGATTGCAAAACCTTGGCCGGGTCAGCGTCAGAGCCGCGCATATCCTCCAGAAGGCTGGTCAACTGTCGGTCAAATTCGCCCAGTTTGGGACCCAACTCGCGGACGCGACTAAGCCCAAGCATCGACATCGCCTTATAAGTTTCGATCTCGCACAGGCGCTGCACAACGCGGCCCACCCGGCGATTACCCACATGCGGGCGCGCAAAAACCGCAAACCGCATATGGCCCGCCGGATCAATCCGAAAATCACCCGCGACGACAAGGTCGTTACCCACAACCCGACTGATGGCCAGGCTTTCAGGCACAAACCATTCGCGCGCCTTTTCGATGATGCCGTCATCGCCGTCCGCCACCTCGATGCGGATTAAGGCCGACGTCACACGCGTGCCAGGGGCCGCCTCTAACCAGTCTTCGGGAAAAACACCAAAGGTGGCAGCATCAAAAGGACGTTCCGCCAATCCTTCGCCAAAGATCGTGTAGGTCACAAATTCTGTGTGGCTTTCCCATTTAATATGATGTTTGCCAATCTTGCCAAAGTAATGCGTCGCGTCGGGTTGCGGGTGCTGTGCGCCAAAACGGTCAAGTAAATCAATCAGATGCGTGCGATCCGCATCGCGGTCGCGACCAGCGGCATTACTGGCAGGCTTAATCGCAAGATAGGCGGCGCGGCTTGGTGCATCGACCGCCGGGAACGGCCGGGCGTGCAGTTCATTCGCCATGGCATAGCGCAGTGGATGATCAGTGATGGGCGGCATAGCCTAGGCCTTTGTTACTGCTTCGCTCAGTAACTTAGCGGCGTTTCGGCGGGAGTAAACAAAAACATGAATAATAATAATAGGTTACTGGCGTACAGTCGTATACCGCACGCCAGCGCCAAGATCAGAGGATCACAACATCAAGCGGAGGAAATCCGTTAAAACAAACCGAAGAATACGTCGATGTGTAAGCACCGGTGTTGCGGATCAAAACCCGGTCGCCTGCCTTTAAGGTCAGTGGCATCAAGACAGGTCGCTTTTCATACAACACATCCGCGCTGTCGCAGCTTGGTCCAGCCAGAATACACGGCCCCACCGGGTCCGCATCGCGTGCGGTCTGAAATTGGTACCGGATCGCCTCGCCCTCGGTTTCCGCCAGTCCGGAAAAGCGACCGATATCCAGATAGACCCAACGGTGCAGGTCACGTTCGGATTTACGGCTGACCAGCATCACTTCAGCGACAATCAGTCCGGCTTCGGCAACCATGCCACGTCCGGGTTCGGCCATCACTGTCATGGCGCCTGGAAAACGGGCATCGACCAGCGCCATAACTTGGGCTGCATACTCTGCCGGGGCGGCGATTTCTTCGCCGTAGAAGGCAGGGAAACCGCCGCCGATGTTCAGCAAACACAGTTGATGACCTGCTGCATTGGCCGCAGCCCAAACCTCGGCAAAGACATCAAGCGTGGGTGCCCACATCGCCGCTTGGCGGGTTTGCGATCCGACATGGAACGAAAAACCAACCGGGTTCAAGCCCAGCGCGCGGGCCTGGTCCAGCAAAGACAGTGCCATCGCCCGGTCACACCCAAACTTGCGCGACAATGGCCAGTCGGCCTGCGACAGTTCCACAATCAGGCGAATATAGATGGACGACCCCGGCGCGTTGGCCGCGATCTTTTGCAGTTCTTCCTCTGCATCCGCTGCAAACAAGCGGATACCTTGCCCGTAAGCCCATGCGATATCACTGGCGCGTTTGACGGTATTGCCAAAGGATATGTCTGCGGGTTCGGCCCCTTCTTCAAGACACAGCGCGATTTCGGCTTTTGACGCCGCATCAAAATGCGAGCCGAGGTCAACCAGCCGTGCGATGATCTGGCGTGCGGGGTTCGCCTTGACTGCATAGTGAATGTCCGCCCGGCCCAGACCTGCCTTGAGCGCCCGGTACTGGCAGGCAACACGGTCAAGGTCCATCACCAGTGTTGGCCGGTCAAATTGACGGTTCGCAATAAAGCTGTTCAGGCGCGCATACGGATCAGCAACAGGGAACGCCACATCGGGCGCGAAATGTAGTGTCATGGGTCATCTCCAAAAGACCCGGCCATAATGGGATGTCCCACCAAAGACCGCTCAGTTCCAAGGGAGACGTTACCGTCGCTACGTAAACACGTGTGCGTTGACTTTTCACCGGCCAGAGGCGCGTGCGTTGGCGTCTATAATTGCGCATAAGCGCCTGTTTTGGATTCGTTGCAAGATGCAAAATGCATACGATGACTTTTTCATAACAGCGTGGACGAAACTGCATAACTCAGGTTAGGCAGACACATGACGCGCGTAATCCTCTTCAACAAACCTTTCGGTGTTCTGTCACAGTTCACAGATGCCAAAAGCCCGACACCGCGTCCGACGCTGTCGGCTTTCATTGATGTACCAGACGTCTACCCCGCCGGTCGTCTGGACCGCGACAGCGAGGGGTTGCTGGTCTTGACGGACGATGGCAAGTTGCAGGGCCGCATAGCAGACCCCAAAAACAAGATGAGCAAAACCTATCTAGTGCAGGTTGAAGGCGCACCGACAGACGCAGAGCTCCAACCGCTGCGCGATGGGGTAACGCTGAAGGACGGCCCCACCCGCCCTGCAAAGGTCCGGCCGATTGAGCCGCCAGATTTGTGGGAGCGTGATCCCCCGGTGCGTTTCCGCAAATCAGTGCCAGATACATGGATCGAGATCACGATCAGCGAAGGGCGAAACAGGCAAGTGCGGCGCATGACAGCACATATCGGGTTTCCGACATTGCGGCTGGTCCGGTGGCGTGTGGGAAGCTGGACGCTAGATGGGGTAGAGAGCGGCGCTTGGATTTCGGCCTGACCTCTATCGCCTGGAATTCTGGTGCGGTCGGGGGGACTCGAACCCCCACGAGTGTTACCTCACAGCGACCTCAACGCTGCGCGTCTACCAATTCCGCCACGACCGCTTGTCCAAGGCTGGTAAGTGCGGCACTCATAGACGAGGGCATTTGCGATGCCAAGAGGGAAATCACCCCCCTTTTCATCGCCCCGGCGCAAGGGTACGCAAGCACAATGGTGGAATGGATCACAACCAATGGGCTGACCGACTATGAAGAGGCGTTGTCCTTCATGGAAAGCCGCGTTGCGGGCATCGTTGATGGCACGGCAGATGAATGTATCTGGCTGCTGGAACATCCGCCGCTTTATACTGCGGGCACCTCGGCCAAACCCGAAGACCTTGTCGATGCCGACCGCTTTCCTGTCTATGAGGCCCGCCGTGGCGGCGAATATACGTACCACGGACCGGGGCAGCGGGTGGCTTATGTGATGCTTGATGTCGGCAAGCGCGGCCATGATGTGCGCCAGTTCGTCAAAGATCTTGAGAACTGGGTGATTGCGACGCTGGACCGCTTCAACGTTAAAGGCGAAATCCGCGAAGGTCGTGTGGGTGTCTGGGTCGGGCGCCCTGACAAACCCCTCAATCCCGACGGATCGCAGGCCGAGGATAAGATCGCGGCCCTCGGCATCCGCCTGCGCAAATGGGTGTCATTTCATGGGCTGTCGATCAACGTCGAACCAGACCTGAGCCATTTTGACGGGATCGTCCCTTGCGGTATCCGTGAACATGGGGTGACATCGTTGGTCGATCTGGGGCTGCCCGTGACAATGGACGATCTGGATGTCGCGCTGAAGGCGTCGTTTGATGCGTATTTTGACGGTCAAGCCTGATTAACGCCGCTTGCGCAAAACGGCTAACGCTCTTTCGACAAAGAACCTCTCGTGCGCCCTTTCATAATGCGTTGAAACCGGGTGTATTTACGCTACGTTTGCTTCACTAGATTAATTGGAGAATTGAAGTGTCAGATACTCTCAAAGGATTGTTGGCAAACCACCCAAGTACCGCAAATGCAATTGGCGCGCCGGACCGGGGTTGGCTTAGCTATGGCGACCTGCGGACGCTTGCCGAAACTGTGGCTGCATCACTGCACAGCGCGGGCGTCGGACGTGGTGATCGGGTCGCGATCGTGCTGCCAAACGGCCCCGAGATGGCGACGGCCTTTATCACAATTGCACAGACAGCGGTGACAGCACCTTTGAACCCGGCTTACCGCGAAGATGAGTTCGCATTTTATATTGACGATTTGAAAGCCAAAGCTGTTGTCCTGATGGATGGCGACGACGGTCCGGCAAGTGCCGCAGCCGAAAAACTTGGCGTGACCGTATTGCGACTAAAGACCGACCCAGCGCAGCCTGCGGGCCGGTTCACCCTGCATACCGACAGCACAGCAAGCTGCGATCAGAGCGCACCTGACGCGGGTGACGTGGCCTTGATCCTGCACACATCAGGCACAACATCGCGCCCCAAGATCGTGCCATTGCTCCAATCCAATGTTGCCGCATCGGCGCAGAACATTGCGACATCGCTTGACCTAACAGCGGATGATCGTTGCATGAATGTGATGCCGCTGTTTCACATCCACGGTCTTTTGGCCGCTGTCTCAGCCACGCTTGCAACTGGTGGACAGGTTTGGTGCGCACCCGGATTTGATGCGCTGCGGTTCTTTGGATGGATGCGCGATGCCGATCCAACCTGGTATACGGCCGTTCCGACCATGCATCAGGCGATCTTGTCGCGCGCTGGACGCAATGCGGACGTGATTGAAGGCGCGCGACTGCGTTTCTTGCGCTCTTCTTCCGCCTCACTGCCCGGACCGGTGATGGAAAAACTGTTTGAAACTTTTGGCGTGCCTGTCATCGAAGGCTACGGCATGACGGAAGCCGCACATCAGATGTGTTCAAACCCCCTCAAACCCGGGTTGCAAAAACCGGGCGCGGTGGGTGTGCCTGCGGGCCCCGAGGTGCGTATCGCGCATGAGGTTGAGCCTAATCTGGTCGGCAACAGCGACATAGGAGAGGTCGTGATATCCGGCCCCAATGTGACACCCGGCTATGAAAACAACCCAGACGCCAATGCCAAGAATTTCTTTGAGGTTGATGGCAAACGCTGGTTCCGGACTGGCGATCAAGGCACGTTTGATGATGACGGCTACCTGACGCTGACAGGGCGGTTGAAAGAGATCATCAACCGGGGCGGCGAAAAAGTTAGCCCGCTGGAGGTTGATGGTGTCCTTTCGGCCCACCCCGCAATTGCGCAGGTTGTGACATTCGCGTTGCCACATCCCAAACTGGGCGAAGAGGTGGCCGCCGCTGTCGTGCTGCGCGAAGGCGAAGAGGTGACAGATCGCGACATCAGAAATTTCGCATCAGAGCGGCTGGCGGATTTCAAGGTACCGCGCAAGGTGATCATTCTGGATGAAATCCCAAAAGGGGCGACAGGCAAGATGCAGCGGATCGGTCTTGCCGAAAAGCTGGGCCTTGTTGATACGGCCGCATCATGAAGATTTGTATCTTTGGTGCAGGCGCAATCGGCGGCTATATGGGTGCAAAACTGGCCGAGGCTGGTGCTGATGTCAGCCTTGTCGCCCGCGGGCCGCATCTGGCGGCAATGCAAGAGAATGGCCTGACGCTCATTGAAGAGGGTGTCTCAAAGACGGTTCCCGTCACAGTGTCAGATAATTCCGCTGATCTGGGTCCTCAGGACTATGTCATCGTGACACTGAAGGCGCATTCAGTGCCTCCGGTCGTTGACAAGATGAAACCGCTGATTGGCCCAAACACCACAATCGTTTCCGGTGTGAACGGTGTCCCTTGGTGGTATTTCCACAAGGTTGGTGGCGATTTGGAAGGCACGCGGCTTGCCAGCGTCGATCCCGGCAATGCCCAATGGGACGGCTTTGGACCTGACAATGTGCTGGGCTGCGTGGTCTATCCCGCCGCTGAAGTGATTGAACCGGGCGTCATCAAACACATAGAAGGCAACCGCTTTTCACTGGGTGAGCCATCAGGTGAAAAGTCCGAACGCGCGATGGCGCTGTCAAAGGCGCTGAGTGCGGCTGGTTTGAAAGCGCCGGTGCGCCCCAAGATCCGTGATGAGATTTGGGTCAAACTTTGGGGAAACCTGTCTTTCAACCCGATCTCGGCGCTGACGCACGCAACGCTTGATGTGCTGTGCACCGAGCCGGGCACGCGTGAGGTGGCCCGCAACATGATGCTTGAAGCGCAGACCATCGCCGAAAAACTGGGCGTCAAATTTCCGATTGATGTGGATCGCCGCATTCAAGGCGGTGCGGATGTCGGTGCGCATCGCACATCAATGTTGCAAGACCTTGACGCCAATCGTCCCATGGAAATCGACGCTTTGGTTGGGTCCGTGCAAGAGCTGGGTCGGGTGACGAACACCCCTACCCCCACCATTGATACCGTGCTGGCATTGATCCAGTTGCGCGGGAAAGTTGCAGGCCTTTACGGGTAACCGACGCAGCCTTAGAGGAACTTCAAAAGCCCGCGTCTTTACGCGGGCTTTTTGCTTTTGTTGCGCATGCGACGCAGCATTTTGATGGCTGGCAAAAAGATCAGAATCAACGCGACAATCGTGATCGGTCCCGCAACGGGCCGGGTGAAAAAGATCGACGGATCACCCGAGGACAGCAACAAAGACTGACGCAGCGTGGGTTCGGCAATCGGCCCAAGCACAATCGCGAGAACCGCAGGTGCGAGGGGGTAGTCAAACTTGCGCAGGAAGAACGCACCAAGACCAAAACCGACCATAAGCCAGATATCAAACATATCGCGCGTCGCAGCAAAGCCACCCACAATCGACAAGACAAAAATCATTGGTGCCAGAATGGTGAAGGGCATCCGCAACATCCAGATAAACACGGGAATAAAGGCCAGATTGATCAGCAAAGCCGCCACGTTTGAAATGTAGAATGATCCGATCAAGCCCCAGACGAACTCTTGCTCATCCACAAATAACCGCGGCCCCGGCACCAGCCCCCAAATCACCATGCCGCCCAACAAGATAGCTGTAGTGGGCGAACCCGGAATACCAAGCGTCAGCATAGGCAGCATCGACCCTGTGGAGGCCGAGTTATTGGCAGCCTCGGGTGCCGCGACCCCATCCACGGATCCTTTGCCGAATTCGTCAGGCTTGCGTGACACCATCTTGGCCACGCCGTAAGACATCAACGATCCGGGTGTTGCCCCGGCTGCGGGCAGGATGCCGACAAAGAACCCAAGGAACGATCCGATCATCGTGCCCTTCCAGCCCTTTTTTGCTGCTTCTTTGGTATCAGACGCCATGCCTTTGACCGTCATCTTGGGTGTCGTCGCAGTCACGTCACCGCGGGTTTGGTCAATGGTCCAAAGCATCTCTCCGATGCCATAAACCCCGATGGCCAGCACGAGGAAACCAATGCCTTGTAAGAAGCCGTTGTAGTCGAACAGCACCAGCCGGGGCGCACCTGATATCTGATCAAACCCAACCGCACCCAATACCAAGCCCAGACAAATGGAGAAAACTGTTTTGGGAATGTCGTCGCCACCCAAGCCCACGAAAGTCGCAAAGGCGAGCAGCATCAGGGCAAAAACCTCGGGCGGACCAAAAGACAGCGCCACCGATGCAAGAAGCGGTGCAAAGAGTGTGAACAGCACGTTGGCAATCGTACCACCAACAAAAGACGCAAGTGCAGCCGTTACAAGCGCCAGGCTTGCCCGCCCTTTTTTCGCCAACGGTCTGCCGTCAAAGGTGGTCGCAACAGCCGTCGATGCGCCCGGTATGCCCAAGGTGATGGAAGACACCGCACCGCCGTACATCGCCCCATAATAAATTGCCGCAAGAAAGATGATCGCTGATCCGGGCGGCACCAGAAAGGTCACCGGCAGCAGGATTGCCACACCATTGACGGACCCCAGCCCCGGCATCGCACCAATGAACAGCCCGACAGTGACCCCGATCAGGATCATCATAAGGTTCAAAGGCTGAAGCGACAGGATCATACCATCGCCAAGTAGAGAAAGGACTTCCATCGTCAGGGACTTTCTTTAGGAACGGCGCGCCAGCACCTCAGTAGATGATATCATAGAGGAAGTTGAACACCGGGTCGGTGAACGACATGCCAGTTGGCATCGTGATCCGCATCGCACCCTCAAAGAAAAAGAACAGTGCGACGGGCGTGATCAACGCCATCGAAAGGCTGAGCAACAAACTATGCCGCCCCAGAAACCACGTATAGTAAAACAAGAAGACAGCAATCGCGCCGTACATCGAGATGACACTAACAAGTGCCACAAAACCGATGATGCCCCCACCTACAAAGATCAAGGACCGCCAGCCATGGCTGTCAAGAACAGGTTCATCAGACTGCGAAGCGGGGCTGGTGCCACGCCACCAGTTAAACGCGATACAGCCACAGCTGATCAGCATGATAGCGGAAAGCCAGAAAGGCCATGCGCCCCCGCCCGGCCCCGTTCCCGAGATATAACCAATGGGAAGCTCGGCGCTTTTCCACATCAGGTAGATTGAAAGAAGAGCCAGAAATCCGGCGGTTACTATTTCGCCAACACGCATCTGGCTCTCCTTCTTGATCGACACATAGGGTGTGACAATCGTGCCTTAAGTCTTCTTACTCGCCGAGTGCGGCAAGCAGTTCCATGTGGTTTTCAACCTGCAACGCCCAGTAGTCGCGCTGCTCATCGGCATTCATCCACAATGGTGAAAGGCTTTCGGATGTCAGGTAACCCTGCCATTCTTCGCTTTCGTAGATCGTTGTGAAAAGATCCTGATAGTAAGCGGCTGCCTCATCAGACATACCCGGCGCACCAACAACGGCGCGCTGGTTGTAGTATGAAAAGTCATGGCCCTTTTCTTTCAACGTGGGCACATCTGGATATGCTGGCATACGCTCATCGGAAAACGCCAGAAGCGGGACAAAGTCACCAGCTTCATAGAAACCTTTGGCTTCAGCTGGGTTATTCACGGTTGCCATGATCTGCTGACCGGCAAGGTCCTTGGCAACAGCGCCGCCACCATCATAAGGGATATACTTGATATCAAGGTCATAAGCGCCCGAAAGGTAGGCGATAACGATGCTGTCTTCCTGACCGGCACCCGTGCCGCCCATGACATATTCGCCATCCATCTCTTGGACCTTACTGATGTACTCTTCAAATGTAGTGATGCCACTGTCTTTGTGCACCCAAAGTACAAACGGATCGACGCCCATCATCGCAACCGGCGTAAAGGTTTGGATGTCGATACCCAGGTTTTCCTGACGCAGTGGTGTCGTGAAAAACGAGTTCAATGTCACAAGGATTGTGTGGTCAGGATCACTGGCGGTACTGACGTGGATCAACGCCTCGGCACCTGAGCCGCCACCTTTGTTGTTGGGCACCAGAGGGCGGTTGGTCAGATCTTGCTGCTCTGCGACTGCCTGAATAAATCGCGCAATCTGGTCAGCACCACCACCAGCGCCGGCCATAATCACAAAGTCAATTGGTTTGGTTGGTTGCCAGTCTTGCGCAAGGGCTTGCATCGGTGTTGTTGCAAGAAATGAGGCGCCGACAAGGCCGAGAAGCGAACGTTTCGTTAGTTTCATTAAAGTTCTCCCATTATGGATCCGAGCAATAGAGTCAACGGTGCTGACACAACCGCAAAATGCACCTCAAAAAAATAAACTCGCTCAAATCACTTAAGAGATATCTTGTTCAAAAAGCTTTTCAAGTAATACTTTGTTAACCAGCCAATGAATACCCTAGTGTACTAAAATGACCGGGATTTCCGCCTTGTCTACAACGACTTGCGTATTGCCGCCGAACAATGTTTCGCGTTCATGGTTTTGGCCGTAGGCCCCCATAACAAGCAAATTCGCACCAAGTTCCGTTGTGATGCTCAACAAGGATTCCGCTGGGGTCCGCGTCTCAAACCGATGAATTTCAGCCGTGATTCCACGAAGACTGTAATACGCAACCAGCTCTTCTGCAGGCGCACCTTGCGGCTCGCCCTTGCCACCTGAAAGGATGGTGACAGACTGCGCCGCTTGGGCGATCCCCAAGGTCATTGCAACAGCGCGCGACGCTTCCAAAGACCCGTTCCACGCGATAGTCATGCGGCCTCCGAAGCCATCCGGTGCTTCACTTTTTGGCGGACACATCAAAACCGGACGTCCTGCGCGAAACAGCGCAGATTTCAGTGAATTGACACCAAGGTTGCGATCGCGATCCGGCTTGGCGACCACAACAAGATCGGCGAGCCTGCCCCTGCGTTTGATCACATCGGCCATCATTCCGTATTCTTCCACAAACTCGATAGAGGCAGTGCCCTGTGAAGGTGTGTCGGTTACCATAAGCTCAAGCGACTGCGCCAGATCATGCAACTGCTCGCGCACAGCCTGTTCCTGTTGATCGGCAAGTTCGCGCGCCTGTTCAACCATCGTATCACGCGCAAAACTTGGCAGTGCCCGGCTGTAAGGCATCAGGTCTTCGGTTCTTGCCCGACAATGGGCGACCACGATGTGTGCGTTGTGATGTTTGGCGAGTGCCACTGCGTGCCCAAGCACCGTTTCGACCATGCCATCACCGCGTACCGGGACAATTATCTTACTGAGCATAGATAGGTTTCCTTCTTTTTCAACCAGACCGGCCGCCAATTTTCAAACGCCGCTACTTGTTAATTAGTGCATTTCAAGATGCTTTCTTCCGCGCGCTGCGTTTCTTGCGAAACGTAGCATTGAACGCAACCGTCACCCGTTCGTCGTCCGTTTCATTCGGATAAACCCAATGCACAAGATACGATGGGAACAAAATGATCTCGCCCGCCGCTGGTCTGATCTTGCGTTTGGGGCGAAACGTGTTCGCGCGCAGAATACGCCAATTGGGCAGGTCGGTGCGCGGGTCCAGAAATTCGATCATGCCAGAGGTACCATCGGCAACGTCCGGTTGAGAGACATAATAAACCCCCGACCAATGCGCGCCGGGGTGCGTGTGTGGTGCATTGAACCCACCTTGCGGGTTGGCGTTCATCCAACCGCTTAGCTTCATCTGCAGGTCAGCCGGATCAACCCGCTTGGTCACTTGCCGTGTCAGATCGAAAATTGCGGCCTGCGCGGCGGCGCGTAAATGCTGGATACACTCTGCGGGGTTGTCGAATATGTTGCCTTGGGAATGCCAGCCACCGCGATTGGATTTCTGCACCCCTTCGCTGGCGGCCCGCATCCGTGCGCCTTCAGCAAGCAGTTCCGCGTCCAGAATATCGTGATCCGCCACTTTGATACGCGCAAACGGGGTGGCAAAGAGCGTTTCGGTTTTAGTTGTCTCAAACATCGTGTCCATCACAGATCAGCCTCGAAATCAGCAACAAGCGAAGCTACCACGGCCTTAAGTGCGTCTTTGTCGCTCGCGCCAGCCTTGCGTGCTGCTGCATGCACGCCGCGCTGTTGGTCAGAACTGGTACCGGTCGCCAGAATATCACGCGCCGCCTCTACCTCTTTCACGCAATCGAGCGCTTTGGCGTCCTCCGCGACCAGCTCAAGAATTTCATCCACCGCCTGCGAGAAAGGGATCAGCGACTTGCGTCCAAAGTCGATCAACCCCTCTGACACCCCATAGCGCTGCGCCCGCCAGCGGTTTTCACCAACCATGAAATTCTGCACCACGCGCCAGCCGTCGCCTTCCAATGACTTACGCCACAGCATCCGGGTCAGGCATTGCGTCAAGGCGGCCAGCGTAAGCGTCACTTCCATCCGTGGGGCCACATCGCAAATCCGCGATTCAATCGTTGGGAATTTGGATGAAGGACGTAGATCCCACCAGATCTTCGAGGCGTCCTCGATCAACTCCAAATCAATGAGCGTGTCCACTGTAGACGAAAACTGCGCCCAGTCTTTCATGTATGGCGGCAGGCCAGTGCGCGGCAGGTTATCAAAGACTGTAAGGCGGTAGGAATTCATCCCGGTATCGTCACCCTGCCAATAGGGCGAAGATGTCGAAAGTGCATGAAGATGAGGCAGGAAGTATTTGAGTTGGTTAACTAAACTTATCCGCATCTCCTCATCAGGGATACCCACATGCACATGCATCCCGCAAATCAGCATGCGCCGTGCGACCCCGGCAAGGTCGCGGCGCAGTTTGTTGTAGCGTTCCTTGTCGGTGTGGTGCTGATCTTTCCAGTCAGCAAATGGATGGCAAGAGGCAGCGATCGGGGCCAGCCCGTAATTGGCGGCATGACGGGCCACTGTGCGGCGCAGATGGGCAAGGTCGTCGCGGGCTTCGCCGATGGTGTGACAGACTCCCGTGCCGATCTCAATCTGACACTGCAGGAATTCAGGGCTGACCTTTCCGGCAAGGTCTTTCTTGCAGGCGTCAATCAGGGCGTCGGGCGCATGTGCCAGCGCATAGGTCTGCTGATCAACCAGCAGGTATTCTTCTTCGATGCCAATCGTAAACGGGGGCGGTGATCCTGCCATCTGTTTCCTCCTTGTCGCTTCAGGTTAGCGCGCGTTTCGTGTTTCGGCGAGAAGAACTGTCAGTGGACGTGTTTGGCAAACGGTCGCCGGGCCAACTGCCACACAACGATGCCAAGGGTCACGGCAGCGCAAGAGACCATCAATGTTGGAAAAAAGGCCCGCATACCGTCTTGAAGCAGAAAGACCGCCTGCACCCCAAGCAAAGCAATCGTCACAACCGACAACCGCAGGTTTTGTGGGCCACTCATGCCCCGGAACAAGCGAATGGCGTCCATCGTGCTCAACAGCGGCGGTACAAGAAAGGCGATCGTCAACGATAGCTCGATCAGCCCCACTTCGCCGCGTATCAACGCGAAACCCATGGCGATGGCCAACAACAGAAAACTAGCAAGGACACAGGCCGCGCAGATACCAGAGATGACCAAAGTGGCGCGCAATACTGGCTTGCGCCCATGCCGTGCCAACAGCACCATGCAAACGGCGACGCCGACCAGTCCCACAACCAAAAGCACCAAACGGATCATGGCGCGTATCGGGTGCAGGGTTTCATAGTAAAAGTCGCGGTTACTGGAAAAGCCGATCGTATCAGCCAGCGTCGTCAGTTGCAGATGCCCAAGGCCCAACACGACAATGCACAGGCAGGCAGATTGTAGCAGCCAAAGGACGCGCGGTACGGGTATTGTATCTGCCATTGCGTGCACATTTCTTTGCATAGTCGAGGTGTTGCACCACGCCTTTCATGCCATTGTGCAGGGGTATGGCGCAAGATGGGCACTTCTTACGCAGACTGGGTCCACCCAAGACGCCCCTGCGCCAAAGTAACCCAACCAAATGGGTGTATCCTTTGTTGCTCCTTAAGCTTTGACACACTAGAACCATGCCAAACAGCTGCCTTGCAACGACTCGGTGGTGTTCAAAGTAGCCAATACGAGGAGAGCCAAATGGCAGACGCAGCCATCCACGGCGACGCACACGAAGACGAGCGCGGTTTCTTTACCCGCTGGTTTATGTCCACAAACCACAAAGATATCGGTATCTTGTACCTGTTTACCGCCGGTATCCTGGGCTTTATCTCGGTGGCATTCACCGTCTACATGCGCATGGAGCTGATGGAGCCCGGCGTGCAATACATGTGCCTGGAAGGCGCACGGATGTTCGCATCCGAGGCCGAGACATGTACGCCAAACGGCCACCTTTGGAACGTTTTGATCACCTACCACGGTGTGTTGATGATGTTCTTTGTGGTTATTCCAGCGCTGTTCGGCGGCTTTGGTAACTACTTTATGCCGCTGCAAATCGGTGCGCCGGATATGGCGTTCCCACGTCTGAACAACCTGTCATACTGGATGTTTGTGGCCGGTGCGTCCCTTGGTGTTGCCTCAATGTTGGCACCGGGCGGTAACGGGCAGGCAGGCTCTGGCGTTGGCTGGGTTATGTATGCACCGCTATCGACGTCTGAAACCGGTATGTCGATGGACCTTGCGATCTTTGCGGTTCACCTGTCAGGGGCATCCTCGATCCTTGGTGCGATCAACATGATCACGACGTTCCTGAACATGCGCGCGCCAGGCATGACGCTGCACAAAGTGCCGCTGTTTGCGTGGTCGATCTTTGTGACGGCGTGGTTGATCCTTCTTGCCCTGCCCGTTCTGGCTGGTGCGATCACAATGCTGCTGACAGACCGGAACTTTGGCACGACCTTCTTCCAACCTGAAGGCGGCGGCGATCCGATCTTGTATCAGCACATCCTATGGTTCTTTGGGCACCCAGAGGTGTATATCATTGTCATTCCGGGCTTTGGTATCATCAGCCACATCATCGCAACCTTCAGCCGCAAACCGATCTTTGGTTATCTGCCGATGGTTTATGCGATGGTCGCGATTGGTGTGCTGGGCTTCGTCGTTTGGGCGCACCATATGTACACGGTGGGGATGTCGCTGACACAGCAATCGTATTTCATGCTGGCGACCATGGTGATTGCGGTGCCGACGGGTGTGAAAATCTTTAGCTGGATTGCCACAATGTGGGGCGGCTCGGTTGAGTTCAAGACGCCGATGCTTTGGGCCTTTGGCTTCCTGTTCCTGTTCACCTTGGGTGGCGTGACCGGCATCGTTCTGTCTCAGGCCGGTGTGGACCGTGTTTATCACGACACTTACTATGTTGTGGCGCACTTCCACTATGTGATGAGCCTTGGTGCGGTCTTCTCGATCTTTGCGGGTATCTACTTCTATCTGCCCAAAATGTCGGGCCGTATGTACCCTGAATGGGCAGGTAAGCTGCACTTCTGGGCGATGTTCATCGGTGCGAACCTGACATTCTTCCCACAGCACTTTCTGGGTCGTCAGGGCATGCCACGCCGCTACATCGACTATCCTGAGGCATTTGCCTATTGGAACTATGTTTCCAGCTGGGGTGCATTCCTGTCATTCGCATCGTTCTTGTTCTTCATCGGTGTGTTGGTCTGGACCCTGACAAAGGGCAAGCGCGTCACCGAAAACAACCCTTGGAACGAATATGCTGATACGCTGGAGTGGACACTGCCATCCCCACCACCAGAGCACACGTTCGAGACGCTGCCAAAGCAGTCTGACTGGGACAAACAGCATTCGCACTAGCGCAAGCTGACCGAAAGATACTGAAGAGCCCCGCCATTCTGGCGGGGCTTTTTTGTGGGATGTCTTAAAAAGGCGTCCCCTGCGGCACCCTGACGGTTGGACCCCGCCGAAGCTGTGTTAAAACACTTCTATGCCCTACGAATGGACCCCCGAACCACCACATGAACACGCCCAATGGCAGCTTAGCCTTTGGCCTTACCGGTCATTGCTGCGCAAGGATTTCGTGCTGTTCATCGGCGGTACAGCGGCGCTGGTTTCTTTGCCTCTACTGACGTTGATCGGACAAGCCGTCATGTGGGGCCTATTGCCCTTCTTTGGATTGATGATCGCAGGCATCTGGTATGCGCTGCATATCAGCTACCGGCGCGGTGAAGTGCTGGAAGAACTGACCGTGGATGAGGCACGCGCGCAGTTGATCCGCCATAATCCCAAAGGCGATACACAAGAGTGGGAAGCGAACCGCTATTGGGTGACCGTGCATCTGCATCCAAAGGGCGGGCCGGTTGAAAACTATATCACCCTACGCGGCGGTGACCGCGAGGTTGAGATTGGGGCGTTTTTGGATGCCGAAGAACGCCTGACACTTTATGACGACCTTAAGCGCGCGCTGATCACTGGCAGATAACTAGCCCAGACGATCTTTCACCATCGGGCCGGCTTTGCCGAAATCCATGCGACCCGTGTACTTGCCCTTGAGCACACCCATCACCTTGCCCATGTCCCGGATGCTGGTTGCGCCGACGTCAGCAATCGCGGCGTCCACGGCGTTGGCCGCTTCATCTTCGCTCAACTGCTTTGGCAGGAACTCTTCGATGATCTTGATTTCTGACAGTTCTTTCTCTGCCAGTTCAAGCCGCCCACCTTCTTCATAGGCACGTGCGCTTTCCTGGCGCTGTTTGACCATCCGCCCCAAGATGCCAAGGATATCATCATTGCTGACACCAGCGTCGTCATCGCCAGAGCCACGCGCGGCAATGTCTTTGTCTTTGATCGCTGCATTGATCAATCGCAGTGTGGAAAGACGGTCTGCTTCTTTCGAACGCATTGCATCCTTAAGAGCCGAACTGACCCTGTCGCGCATGTCCATAATGTGTCCCGTACATTTGTCTTCAAACGAATTGCAAACATAGTGGGCACAGTTGCAAGTGACAAGGACCATCGCCGCCACGTCACCCCTTGTTTGCAAGGGCGCAATCCGGCCTTGACCAGACACGCCGCCCTGCGTACACCCGGCCCAATTTGACATCTGGGGAGATTGATCATGACGCAGAAACCGACGGCCTGTCTGGCCCTTGCGGATGGAACGATCTTCTATGGTATGGGCTTTGGCGCGGCTGGCGAAACGGTCGCCGAGCTTTGCTTTAACACCGCGATGACCGGCTATCAGGAAATCATGACGGACCCCTCCTATGCGGGCCAGGTCGTGACTTTCACCTTCCCCCATATCGGCAACACTGGTGTAAACCCCGAAGATGATGAAACCGCTGACCCGGTCGCCGAAGGCATGGTCGTGAAATGGGATCCGACCCAGTCGTCCAACTGGCGCGCGACTGAGGAATTGACCGCATGGTTGGCCAAACGCAACCGCATCGGTATGGGCGGCGTTGATACCCGGCGGCTGACGCGTGCGATCCGGCAACAAGGTGCGCCGCATGTCGCACTTGCGCATGACCCCGATGGCAAGTTTGATATTGAAGCGCTGGTTCAGAAAGCGCGGGCTTTCCAAGGGCTTGAAGGGCTCGACCTTGCCAAGGATGTAACCTGCGCACAATCCTATAGCTGGAATGAAATGCGGTGGGCCTGGCCCGAAGGCTATACCCCACAGACAAACCCCAAGCATAAGGTCGTGGCGATCGACTTTGGTGCCAAACGCAACATTCTGCGTTGCCTTGCCAGTGCGGGCTGTGATGTGACCGTGCTGCCCGCGACCGCGACTGCCGAAGAGGTATTGGCGCTGAACCCAGACGGCGTGTTCCTGTCAAATGGACCCGGCGATCCGGCCGCCACAGGCGAATATGCTGTGCCCATGATCAAAGGTGTGCTTGCGGCTGATCTTCCGGTCTTTGGCATCTGCCTTGGCCACCAGATGCTGGCCCTCGCTGTTGGTGCCAAGACGATCAAGATGAACCACGGTCACCACGGTGCGAACCACCCTGTCAAAGACATGGAAACCGGCAAGGTCGAGATCACGTCGATGAACCACGGCTTTACCGTAGACAGCCAGACCCTGCCTGATGGGGTCGAAGAAACCCATGTGTCTCTTTTTGATGGCAGCAATTGCGGGATCAGAATCGCCAACCGCCCGGTTTTCAGCGTGCAATATCACCCCGAAGCCAGCCCCGGCCCGCAAGACAGTTATTATTTGTTCGAAAGATTTGCCGAAGCGATGAGCGCTTAACTTTTGCTTAACTCATTTAGGTCAAATTGCAGCTACGGAACAGTCGGTTGTAAGTTGACGTGTTAAGGTTCGTTTCGTGCATTTCGCTATGTGGGCTGCAGTAGGGCTATTCTGCAGCTTCCACCGCTTCAGCATCCAGTTTCAAACGGGTCACGAAGGCCTCTGAAATGTGCTCGCGCAGCGCTTGATAAGCCGCGTCGCCATCGCCGGCCTCAATCGCGCTGACAATAGCGGCGTGTTCTTCCAGCGTTTCATTACCCCGGCCCTCTGCGGCGATAGATGTCGTTGCCAGTAGCGCCATCGACCGATGCACCAAATCCAACTGCTGCACCAGAAAACGATTATGCGATGCAAGATGTATCTGTTTGTGGAACCGCCTATTGGCGCGGCTCAGCGCTTTGGGGTCATCTGCCAGTTGCTGATCAGCGTCCAGCATATCGCGTAGCACTTTCACCTCTTCGGGTGTGGCATGACGGGCCGCCAGCCGCGCCGCCAGCCCTTCCAATTCACCGCGCACCACATAAAGCTCTGACAGTTGCGAATGATCCAACGACGCCACAATCAGCGACCGCCCGTCGCGCGTCAGCAGCGATTGCGTTTCTAGCCGTTGCAGCGCCTCGCGGATCGGGGTGCGCGATACGCCGAACCGCTCGGCCAGTTCGCTTTCGACCAGCCGATCACCGGGTTTATAGACATGACTGTCAATCGCTTCGAGAATCAGGGCGTAGGCGTCTTTTTGTGACGCGCGTTGGTCGTGCATTGGGTCGTACCTTTCGTGCTGGCCCAACCATACGCCCCTGCCCGCCCTGCAATCAAGCCAAAGCGATTGCGGTTGCCCGGTGCCACGCATAATCTGTGACCATGGTAGCCCAGCACTTTGCCCATGTAGTCACATGGGTCTTTGATCTCGACAACACGCTTTATCCGCCATCGGCTGATCTGTTTGGTCAGATGGACGGCCGGTTTTCGGCCTATGTGATGCGATTGACCGGGCTTGATCATGCCCGCGCACTGAAACTTTGCGCGGAGTATTGGGCCGCTTATGGTTCGACCCTGACCGGGTTAATGAAGCACCATGATATTGATCCGCATCATTTTCTGGCCGATGTGCACGATATCGACATATCACATCTGAAAGAGGATGAGGCACTGTCAAAGGCCATAAAAGCCCTGCCAGGGCGCAAAATCGTCTATACCAACGGGTCGTACAATCATGCCAAACGGGTGTTGGCCGCACGTGGTTTGACCCGACATTTTGATGCGGTCTATGGCGTTGAACATGCTGATTTCAAACCCAAACCCACGCATGAGGCCTTTTCCCGGGTCTTTGCCAAAGACGGGGTGACGCCGACGAAGGCCGCGATGTTCGAGGACGAGCCGCGCAACCTTGCGGTGCCGCATGCATTGGGGATGCGCACTGTCCATGTGCATGCTGACCCGCATGATGGTGATCACATTCATCATCACACCGACCATTTGGCGGATTTCTTGTCACAGCTGACCCGGTAGCCCTTTCCGCCTGTCACCAACAGGCCTATGTCTTTGTTCATGGAACGCGCATCAACAGATATCGTCATTGCGGGCGGCGGGGTCGCCGGGCTGACGGCAGCTGCGGCTTTTGGCACGGCAGGTTTCAATGTCACAATCATCGACCCAACGCCGCCGGTCATCACCGCTGACGCGGCGGGGTCTGACCTGCGCACCACTGCTTTTTTGCAACCTGCACAAAGGTTTCTGGAAACAGCGGGTCTTTGGGGACGCCTTGCACCTTATGCGACGCCGCTACAGGTAATGCGGATCGTCGATATCGGCACGCAAGCCCATACAACACGCGATTTTGATGCCGCCGATATCTCGGACCAACCTTTCGGATGGAATCTGCCGAACTGGCTGTTGCGTCGCGAAATGGTCGCACGGCTGGCGGAATTGCCAAATGTCGATTTTCGCCCTGGTGTCGGCTTCGCGCGGATGCTGGCACGCAGTGACGCGGCGATTGTCACATTATCGGACAACACACAGATATCAGCGAAGCTTGTCATCGGTGCGGATGGACGTGGCTCACCCGTACGGAAAAGCGCCGATATTGGCGTGAAAACAACGCGTTATGGGCAAAAAGCCCTGACCTTTGCCGTCACGCATGCGGCACCCCACGACAATGTATCAACCGAAATACACCGCTCTGGCGGGCCATTTACTTTGGTTCCATTGCCGGATCATGACGGCAAACCCTGCTCTGCTGTGGTTTGGATGGAACACGGGGCCGACGCGAACAAACTTGCGGACTTACCGACGGCTGAATTCGAAGCGGCAGCCAATGACCGGTCGGCTTTCCTTTATGGTCCGCTGAAACTGGCCAGCCGTCGTAGCGTCTGGCCGATCATCAGCCAGATTGCTGAGGCGCTGACTGCACCACGCACCGCCTTGGTCGCGGAGGCCGCACATGTGATGCCCCCTATCGGCGCACAGGGGCTGAACATGTCACTGCGTGATCTGTCTTGCCTGCTGGATCTTGCTATTGCTAAGCCGGATCAGCTTGGCAACCCTGAAATGCTGCGCGCTTATGCCCGCAAGCGGCATCCCGACATCAAGCTGCGCGTGACCGGGATTGATGCATTGAACCGTGCCTCCATCACCGGAAACCCCGCGATGCAATCACTGCGCACCAAGGGGATAGAAGCGCTTTACGGCATCACACCCGTACGCAGGTCACTGATGCAACTTGGACTTGGCGCGCGCTAAAGAACCTTGTCCAACACCGGCAATAGCCGGACCAGTGTCGCATCCACATCGTAGAGCTTATCAAGCCCGAACAGACCCAGCCGGAAGGTACGAAAGTCATCGGGTTCATCACATTGCAGCGGAACGCCTGCCGCGATTTGCATGCCTTGGGCTGCGAATTTTGATCCATTTTGTACGTCGGGGTCATCCGTGTAGCTGACAACAACGCCCGGCGCGCCAAAACCATCTGCTGCCACCGACCTCATACCCTTATCTGCCAGCGCTTTGCGCACAGCATTGCCCAAGGCCCATTGCGCCGCTTTCAGTTTCTCAAACCCGAATTCCCGCGTTTCCAGCATTGTATCACGGAAGGCGCGCAAACCGTCTGTCGGCATTGTCGCGTGATACGCATGCCCACCATTCAGATAGGCCTGCATGATGCTGTGCCACTTTTTCAGATCGACAGTAAAAGAATTCGATGTCGTCTCGGCCATCCGCACCACGGCTCGTTCGGACATCATGACAAGGCCCGCGCAAGGCGTAGAGGACCAGCCCTTCTGCGGGGCCGAGATCAGTACGTCAACGCCGGTGGCCTTCATATCCACCCATGCGCAGCCTGATGCAATGCAGTCCAGCACCATCAAGGCCCCAACCTCATGCGCCGCATCGGCAAGCGCCTTGATATAGTCATCCGGCAAGATAATCCCGGCTGAAGTTTCGACATGCGGCGCAAAAACAACGTCGGGCTTGGCCTCTTTGATGGCTGCGGTGACATCTGCGATGGGCGCTGGAGCGAAAGGTGCGCGGGTGTCGTTGCCGGCTTGACGCGCTTTGATGACAGTTGTTTTCGCGGTGAAATCTCCCGCATCGAAAATCTGGCTCCAGCGGTATGAAAACCAACCGTTGCGCACGACAAAAGCATGGGCATCGGCACCAAATTGGCGGGCCACGGCCTCCATCCCATAGGTGCCGCCGCCGGGGATCAAAGCCACGTGATCGGCGTTATAGACTTCTTTCAACATGGTTGAAATGTCGACCATAACACCTTGAAATACCTTCGACATATGATTGAGAGACCGGTCTGTAAAGACAACCGAAAACTCCATCAGCCCATCCGGGTCAATCTGTGTGTTCGCTCCGTCCATAGGTCCCTCCTTTATGCGGTGCCCTTGGCTAACGCGGGCGTGGGCGCAAAGCAAAGTCTATTTCAGTATACCGCAACAGGTGCCGGTCTGGCATGGTTCAGAACACAACGATGTAAGGACGGCTGGTTAGTCTAAATGCCGCGCCGATCCTGTGACCGCGCCATCAGGTCAATGCCGACCATTACAGCATAAGAAACGCTATATGCCTGTGAAGGATGACGTCATGCGCTCCTCCATCAAATCGGTCGGTTCGGAAAAGATGGTTCGGTTCCGCCCCAAAGACTTGGCCCGGTAAAGCGCCCTGTCCGCCTGTTGAATAGCGAGGTTCACATCGGCCAATCGCTCTTTCATCGACCCGCCAATGGACACTGTCACGCTCAGGTTTTGTCCATCAAAGACGACTACGTCGTCAGAAATCGCTTTGCGCATCCGCTCTGCGATGTCAAAGCCATCCGATGACCCCTTTTCACGCAAGAAAACCACGAACTCTTCACCGCCGAAGCGGCAAACAATGTCATTGGCCCGTGTGTTCTGATGCAATATCTCGGCGACCCGCACTATAACGGCGTCACCCGCCATATGCCCAAACGTGTCGTTCACCGTTTTGAAGAAATCAATATCCACCATCAGCGAAATCCCATAGGCTTGCGGATCACTGCGCATCCGGGCAAAAAAGAAATCGCGCGTTGCTACATCCGTCAGCCGGTCACGATTGACCAAGCGCTGCAATTCAATGCCCATTTGTATATTCCGTCGCACCTGCGACCAGATAAAGAAGCTGAACGGATAGGCCGTGACAAGTGAGATCAGTGGCGCAATCTGCAGGGCCGCCAACAAATCCTGCCCCGGAAATAACAGATAAACCATCACTTCAGACACGATCATACAGGCAACCGTTGTCAGGGTGGACGCTGTAAACACGCCTGTCCAAGTGCTTAGAGCCCGCTTCATGTCGTGCCACATTCGATCATGTGGACATTCATGCGCCTAATTGATCAGTAAACGGTAAACACCGGGCCTAAATCGGTCCTGGCCTTCGCTCTTCTGACAGCAGCACATTCGCCTCAACGTCCCCGACGCCCGGCATGGTCATGATCCGGCGACGCAGCACGCGTTCGAAATCGGCCAAATCGCGCGCCACCACGCGCAGTCGGTAGTCATAAAGGCCAAGGACATGATCAACGGTTTGCACTTCTGGAATAGCCCCAATGGCGCGCTCAAAATCCTCCAGACTGACCCGGCCTTTGGTCGCCAGCTTTACGCCCAGAAACACCGTCACACCAAAGCCCACCTTTTCGGCATCCAACTCTAACCTGCGCCCAGCGATAATCCCTGCATCCTGCAAACGCTTGATACGCCGCCATGTCGCAGGCTGGCTCAGCCCAAGCCTTTGTCCCAATTGTTTGGTCGATTGCTCTGCACTGACCGACAGCGCCCGCAGAATTGCGAAGTCGAGATCATCCAATGTCATAGCGGCAGGCTTTCATCAGATTTTACGCTGGCCACAGTCATCAGCGCTTCGATGTCGGCGATATGGGGCAAAGGCAGCACCTGTTCGCGATAGATGCATTGATAGTCCGGCAGGTCCTTGGCAATCAAAGACAGACGCACATCAACCCGGCCAAGGAAGGTTTGGATTTCAATCACCTCAGGCACATTGCGGGCCGCTGCGATGAACTCATCAAAGGCGCGCGATACGGTCTTGTCCAAGGTGATCCGCAGGCTGACTGACACGGCGTATCCCAGTGCCGGCCAATTGATTACGACGTGACTGCCCTTTAGAATCCCGTCTTCGCGCAGCCGGTCCATGCGGCGTGTGACGCGGGCAGGCGTCAGCCCCATGGCCTCCGCAAGATCGGGGGCGCCCCGGTTTGGGTCGGCCTGTAACAGGCGCAATAATCGGCGATCAATGTCATCAAGCATGAAAACATCGCTAAATTATATTATGACGCATAACAATCATCATATTGAAGAAATAAATCGGATATCATCACTCACATCAAACGCAAGTCTCGCTATAACGCACCTTAGAAACCAACCAAAGGACTGCCAACATGCGCGTTTACTACGATCGCGATTGCGATGTGAATCTGATTAAAGACAAAAAAGTCGCTATTCTCGGCTACGGCTCGCAAGGCCATGCCCACGCGCTGAACCTGCGCGATAGCGGTGCAAAGAACCTTGTTGTGGCGTTGCGCGAAGGCTCCCCTTCCGCCGCCAAAGCCGAAGGCGAGGGCCTTAAGGTCATGGGCATCGCAGAAGCCGCTGCGTGGTGCGACCTGATCATGTTCACAATGCCCGATGAACTGCAGGCAGAGACCTATAAGAAATACGTCCACGACAACCTTAAGCCTGGTTCCGCCATGGCATTCGCGCACGGCTTGAACGTGCACTTTGGCCTCATTGAGCCCAAAGAAGGCGTCGACGTCATTATGATGGCACCCAAGGGCCCCGGCCACACCGTGCGCGGCGAATACACCAAAGGCGGCGGCGTGCCATGCCTCGTAGCTGTAGATCGTGACGAGAGCGGCAAGGCGATGGAAATCGGTCTGTCCTATTGTTCGGCCATCGGTGGCGGGCGCTCCGGCATCATTGAAACAAACTTCCGTCAGGAATGCGAAACCGACCTCTTTGGTGAACAGGCGGTTCTGTGTGGCGGTATTGTTGAGCTGATCCGCATGGGCTTTGAAACATTGGTCGAAGCGGGTTACGAGCCAGAGATGGCGTATTTCGAATGCCTGCACGAAACCAAGCTGATCGTCGACCTGATCTACGAAGGCGGCATCGCAAACATGAACTACTCAATCTCGAACACGGCTGAGTATGGCGAGTATGTATCCGGTCCGCGCATCCTGCCTTATGACGAGACCAAAAAGCGCATGAAAGACGTGCTGTCCGACATTCAGTCCGGCAAATTTGTGCGTGACTTCATGCTGGAAAACGCGGTGGCCCAGCCAACGCTGAAAGCATCCCGTCGCGCCAATGACGAACACCAGATCGAAATCGTCGGTGGCAAGCTACGTGACATGATGCCTTGGATTTCCGCAGGCAAAATGGTTGATAAAGCGAAGAACTGATCGGCAGGTAAGGTGGATCTTGATCCACCTTACGCCAAAAGGGCACCCGGTTCTTCGGGTGCCCTTTCTAGTTTGGAAATGCCGCCGTGAATGCCCGCTGTCCCGCTTGACTGAACAAAAGCGCCCGGCTCCCCTTGTCCCGCCGCACCCAAGCCAGCGCTTCCATTTGGGCCAGCATCGCACGGCCCAGTGATCCCGCCAGATGCGTGCGCCGTTCGCTCCAATCCAGACAGCGGCGGCAAAGAGGAGCGCGGGCGGCGGTCAACCCATCAAGGGCCACACCAAAACCGGTAACAAACGTCTCACCCTGTGGCGTAAGCCCGAGGTCTTCGCCCCGCTCCCAAATAAAATTGCGATCCCGCATGCTGGTGAACATCTGAACACCCATCTGTCCGGCCAAATGATTGTAGCACACCCGCGCCTGCCGCATCTGCGCGTCTTTTGGGCCTGTCCGCGTGCGCGTGGCACCCTGCCCGGCAGCCAACCCCATCAGCGCTTCTATCGTTGCCGCGACATCTGCATGGGCCAATGCGAAATACTTGTGCCGCCCCTGCTTGCGCATTTGCAGCAGTTCACCATCCAGCAGCTTTGCCAAATGCGTGCTCGCCGTTTGCACAGTCACGCCCGCCTCTGCGGCCAGTTCCGACGCGGTCAAAGCCTTCCCGGTCATCAACGCCGTCAGCATATTAGCGCGTGCGGGATCCCCTATCAAAGTGGCGACGCGTGCAATATCTGGTCCTTCTCGCATAGTTCGACGTTAACCGAAGCATTCGCACCAATCAATCTGGTAGAACCGTCTCAGACAAACGCGAAAAGGAACTGTCACATGCTGACCTGCGTCATCCGCTACCGAATTGACCCCACACAAGAAGACAACTTCGCCACCTATGCGCAAAACTGGGGCCAGGCTATTCCGCGAAATGGGGCCGACCTGATCGGATATTTTACGCCACACGAAGGCTCATCGACGTTGGCTTACGGGATTTACAACGTGCCGTCTCTGGCGGCATATGAAGCTTATCGTGCACGGCTGGCCGACGATCCCTTGGGCAAAGAAAACTACGCCTTTGCACAGCAAAAGAAGTTCATTCTTCGCGAAGACCGCACCTTTCTGCGCTTGGCATCAGCGCCGCATGGGGTGCCCGCATGATCGCTGTCATTTTCGAGTTGCAGCCAGCCGCGGGCCAAATGGACACATATCTTGCGCACGCCGCTGCACTGCGACCAGAGCTTGACCAGCAGCCCGGTTTCATCTCGGTTGAACGGTTCCGCAGCCTTGCTGACCCCGACAAACTTCTGTCGCTGTCGTTTTTTGAGGACGAAGCAGCCGTCGCTGCATGGCGCAACACGCACCACCATCGCAGCACCCAAATGGCGGGGCGTTCGGGAATATTCGCAGACTACCGTCTGCGCATCGCCGAGGTTTGTCGCGACTACGGCTTGCATGATCGCGCGCAAGCCCCCAAAGACAGCAGACTGCATCACGCCAGCTTGTAAGGACGGCCATGACCACCCAACCAACAACAGCTAACTGGCTGTCCATCGCCGCCCTTGGTTTGATCTGGGGTGCGACCTTTATGGTGGTGGCGATTGCGTTGGAAGGGTACGGCCCGCTGACCGTGGCTTGTGCACGCACGACCTTGGGGGCGGTCGCGCTTTTGGCGCTGATGGCTGTCTTGAAACGCCCACTGCCCGACTTCACGTCGCAAATGCGCGGCTATCTGATTGCGATTGGCCTGTTGAACACGGCCTTGCCTTTTGCGCTGCTTAGCTGGGGGCAACAATTTGTGCCATCCGCCTTTGCGGGGATTTCAATGGCGGCTTTGCCGCTTTTTGTCCTGCCACTGGCGCATATTTTTACCGACGAAAAGATGAGCCTGCGCAACACCCTTGGCGTGATCATGGGGTTCGTCGGGGCGGCCGTCCTGATCGGCCCGGGCGTCTTGCAGATTGGCACAGGGATGGAACCTTTGGGGCAATTGGCCTGCATCGCAGCGTCGATCTCATATGCGGTTTCAAGCATCATGACCCGCCGTTGCCCGCCCATTGACCCGATCACGATGGCGGCTTTATTGCTGACGGTGGGATCAGCGGCACTCGTTCCCGCCATGCTGATCTTTGAAGGGGTCCCCGCCATGGGCGATGCCCGCCCCACAATTGCGATCATCGTGCTGGGCTTTATCCCCACCGCCCTTGCCGCGTTGATCCGTGTCGCGACCATTCGGTCCGCCGGTGCGATCTTCATGACCTTGGTGAATTATCAAGTCCCGCTATGGTCGATGGTCTTTGGCGCGTGGATTCTGAGTGAGGTGCTGCCCCTGCGGTTCTTTGTTGCCCTTGGTCTGATCCTGTTGGGCCTGATCATCAGCCAGTGGCTCAGTCTGAAAAAACTCTTCGCGCGCGCGCAATAAGTACAATTTTACCCATATTCTGGCCATATTGCCCGGACACTCCTGAGCCATCGCGACCCAGGAGATATCTATGCGTACCCTTTTCATCGGCTTATTTGCGGCCTTTCTTACCACCACCATGGCCACTCAAGCCGAAGCCCGCGGCAGCTATAGCACGACACAAAGCATGCTGTTTGTCAGTCAAACCGAACTGACTGACGACGCGGGTCCACTGGCACTTTGTCATCTGGTCACCACAAACGCGGTGATCTTCGTCAATGTCTGGCGCACGCTGGACGGCTATGCTCTGGCCAGCGGCAATTGCCAAACCGACCAATACTATGAATTCACCGGCAATGAACTACTTGCAGCCCAAGCAGCGGGCATGATCCCTGAGGGGATCCCGGCTGCGCCAAAGCTGGCATTGGGCAAGATGGCCGAAGGCTTTTGGGGCCTCGGCGCATTGGTCGCCCTGCTCGCTGTCATCGGCGCAAAAGCCTTGATGGTCAAACGCCGCACATCGCAACGCATGGCGATGGTGTCGCACGCATCCCCGGCTGCGAAATCTATTCTGGATGCGATGTGCCACGCAGCCAAGGCAGACGGCTATGTTGCCCCATCCGAAGTGGAAATGATTCAACGTGCCGCCCAAGAAATGACAGGCGAGGCGATCTCGCTGGAACTGGTGCAGCAGATGGCGCAACTGGCCGAAGAGAAGGTCGAGGCAAAAGGGTTCTTGCGTCTTGTGAACGGGCGCAACAAGCTTGAACAGCTCGATATGATGCGCGCCGTCTTAATGGTTGTGGCCTCAGACGGACGGCTTGATGGCCGTGAGAAAGCCTTTGTTGGCGGTCTGGCGCAGGCCATGAAAATGGACGGCGGCACCGTGTCTGCACTTCTGCAAGAGGCTGTCAGCGGCGGCGCGGGGCAACCTGCACCGGCCTAAACGGCGGCTTCAACCTCGGCCACGATCCCATCGACGACCTGCGCAAGCAGGTCGTCGTCTTCGCATTCCGCCATAACGCGGATCAAAGGCTCGGTCCCTGATTTACGGATCAACAGGCGGCCTTTGCCGACCAGTTTGATTTCGGCCTCTGCGATGGATTTCTTGACCAGATCAACTCCCAATGGGTCCTGCCCCACAGCGTAGCGTACGTTCTTAAGCATCTGAGGCACCGTTTCAAAGCTCTTGGTCAACGCACTTGCGGGTTGACCCGTCTCAATCATCGCCGCCAAGAACTGCAAACCTGCCAACAGACCGTCACCCGTCGTCGCATAGTCGGTCATCACGATATGGCCGGATTGCTCGCCACCCAAATTCCAACCACCGGCACGCATGGCCTCAACCACATAGCGGTCACCTACGGCGGTCCGTTCCAGCCGCAAACCGCGTCCGTCAAGATATCGTTCAAGCCCAAGGTTGGACATCACTGTCGCCACCAAAGTGCCGCCCTGTAAACGCTCCTGATCAGCCCAGCGCCCGGCCATCAGCGCCATCAGTTGATCACCATCCGCGACCTGGCCTTTTTCATCCAGGATCATCACCCGGTCTGCATCACCATCAAGGCAAATACCAACATGCGCGCCCTCGCGCAGGATCGCAGCAGCCGCCGTCGATGGATCAGTTGAACCACAGTTTTCATTGATGTTGAAACCATCCGGGCTGACCCCCACGGGGATAACAGTTGCACCCAACTCCCACAGTACCTCGGGTGCGACGCGATGCGCGGCGCCATTGGCGCAATCAATGACAACCTTAAGCCCATCAAGCCGCATACCCGCCGGGAAAGTCGATTTAATCCGTTCCGCATAGCGAAAGCGCCCATCGTCAATCCGCTTGGCCCGACCGATGTTCTGCGCCTGCGCAGGTTCAATGTCGCTTGCGATCAGGGCTTCAATCTCGGTCTCTGCATCGTCAGATAGTTTGAACCCATCGGGCCCAAAGAATTTGATGCCATTGTCATGATGCGGGTTATGGCTCGCAGAGATCATGATGCCCACATCAGCCCGCATCGACGTTGTTAGCAGCCCGACCGCAGGCGTCGGGACAGGCCCCAACAACAGCACATTCATGCCCGTGCTGGTCAAACCGGCGGTCAGGGCACTTTCAAACATATAGCCAGACAACCGTGTGTCTTTGCCGATCACGACCCGATGCCCGTTTGAGCCATCGTTGCGGAAATATCGTCCCGCCGCCGCACCGATCTTCAAGGCCATATCGGCGGTCATCGGGTAGGTGTTCGCCTGACCGCGCACACCGTCAGTACCAAAGAGTTTGCGTGTCATGTCATTGCCGCCCCGCCGATTGCCCATTCCAAGTCTAATGCTTGTTTGGTGGCGAATATATCGTGGACCCGCAGGATTTGCACGCCCTGCCTTGCACCAAAAAGAGCCACGGACACAGAACCGCCGACACGGTCGCTTGCGTCATTGCCGCCGCCGATGGTGCCGATAAAGCGTTTGCGCGACGCGCCCAGCAAAATCGGACATCCCAAAGCGTGAAAAAGTGCTATGCCACGCAGCAAGATCAGATTGTGTTCCAGCGTTTTGCCAAAGCCAATGCCGGGATCGACGACAATTCGGTCACGCGGGATGCCAGCGGCAACAGCTGCATCGGCCCGTTCACTCAGAAAATCATACACGTCCAACAAGACATCGTCGTAACTGGGATCATCCTGCATCGTGGCAGGCGCGCCTTGTGCGTGCATGATGCAAACCGGTGCACCTGCTTTCGCTGCAACATCGGCAAGGGTCGGATCAAAGGTAAAGGCCGCCACATCATTCACCAGTGTGGCCCCTGCATCAAGGGCCGCTGCACCGACCGCAGCCTTGCGGGTATCAATGGAAATAGGCACGTCGCTTTGCGCGCGGATTGCCCCAATGACAGGTGCGGTGCGCGCAATTTCATCCGCGACCGGCACTTCAGCGGCACCCGGGCGGGTGCTTTCACCGCCTATGTCAATAATCGCCGCACCTTCTGTCTGCATCGCCAGCGCGCGCTCTAACGCCCGCTCTGGCGCATTGAACTGACCGCCGTCTGAAAAACTGTCCGGCGTGACATTCAAAATACCCATAATTTGCGGAGCATTCATCAACATGCCGGCAATCGGGGCCCGTGCACGGACCAGGTTATCAAGAATGTCCGCTGGCGCTTCACTGGCCGGAACCATCGTCATGCCGCCGCCGCGTTCATGCATGGCAACTGTGTCAAACCAGCACAAACCACCCGCCAAAGGCAGGCTGGTGCGCGTCGGCACATCGCCAAATCGCGTGACGGGGCGAAAATACCGGGTCATTTTATATCTTGGGCATCCGCGCCAATTGCACGGACTGGAACTGACGTCAGCGGTGCATCGGCACCAATGACAAGCAGCTCTTTGGCCTCGATATCGCCTGCAAACCAAGCCACCAGCGCCACGGCGTCGCGCGGACTGGCCGAGGGACCATCGACGGCATCCAACACAATCTTGGACGGGGCCCAGATGCAAATCTGGTCGTTCTTCATCGCCCAGTCCAATTCGGTCCGCGTACCTACAACCATGCAGCGACGGTCGCGCGCGGCCAAAGCCCATGCGTTTTGCTCGATCGCCAGTAAATCAATCCGGCGTTGCGCCAGCGCATTGCCCGCCTGCGGGGCCACCACATCGGCCGGACCAACGCAGACAATCAAAGGGGCATCCATCGCAGCCAATTGATCAATCCACGTGGTCAGATGCGGTGAACTGGCAGCCCCATTTGACAGATAAACCACACGCGGATGCGGCGCCTCCACATGGTCTTGGCCAGCCAGATCAACACCATCTCGCGAGCGGACAATTTCAACACCCAGTGAAAATGGCCCACGATCCAATTTTTCTATGCGGACAAAGACGCGCTCTGCCTGCGGTTCCAGCAATATCCGTTCCGCCACCCGCGCGGCGAGCGTTTCAAGCAGGTTGATGCGTTCGGCTTCCAGCTCAATACTAATGGCTTCGGTCACCTTGTCGTAGGACAAGATGCGATCAACATCGTCGTCAATAGGTCCGCTGAGAGGAAGCACTTCAACAACCACATTGAACCGGACCCGCTGCAGAGTGCCGCGCTCTTGCTGAAACGCACCGATTTCGACCTCGACAGTGTAATCGCGCAATGAAATGCGGTCGCAAGGGGCTTGGCTGCTGGCCTCTGCACGCTCGCTTGGGTGGGCAAAGGCAAGGCGAATGTCATCGGTCATTGTGGCGTTCCATCGCAGATATCTCCTCTCCAGATACTAAGAGGAGCAGATAGCGGCAAGCGTCAGCGCGACGCTCACCCGCAATCATGCGACGTTACTTGGACGCTGTGCGCACAGGTTGACGGTAGAAATAGTGATACCCAATCGCTGCGGTGCGCGGAAAACGTTGTGCCCAAGACGGATTCACGGATTTTGTGTGATAGTGCGTCGCACCACCGGTCAATGCGCGCGGAACGCCGTCAATCAAGATACGGGCAACCTTGCCAACGCGTTCCCAAGACCGCGGCTCAGCAATCGTTTCCGGCTTCCCGTCGCAGGTATAGGTGAACTGGCAGGCATAGCGGCGGCCAGTACCCTGATTGATCACACCGCAAAGCGTGTCGGGGTAGGCATCGCTGTCGACGCGGTTCAGGATCACTTCACCCACAGCAAACATGCCGCGAACGCTTTCGCCGCGGGCCTCAAAGTAAAGCGCCTCGGACAAGCACTCCCATTCAGCGCCACCTTCCACGAAAGGCTGTGCCGCCAAAAACTCACGATCATAGATCACGCCACTTTGCGTGGCGACGCCACGCTCGCCCGCAGGCGGCAGGCTTGTCAACGCGCTGAGGCGGTTATCGGGCACAACAGAAAGCGCCTGACGCTCTTGACCCAGAATCGCACCCAACCGGCTTGCAAGTAGTTCATCGGCTGAGGCGGCAGATGCCCCAACACAAATGGTTGCCGCAGAAATTGCGGCGATAATCGCCTTAATAACAGTCATTTTTCCCACCCAGGAAACGACGCGGCATTGCCCCGCGCTAGCGCGGCTGTCCTTAAGGGAAACCAGTGGGAAGGTCTACCCCTTGGCCCGGACTGTTCAGAAAGCGGCAACACAGACAGGGCGGCGGCAGGGACTATTTCCCAAAACTGAGCCCATCGCGGCATATATGCCACAATATCTGGTGGTGAGTTAGCTGAGCACCCGCTCGGCGAGAGCAAGCTGAGCGGCGGTGAGTCGCGCAACGGGAACACGAAACGGTGAGCATGAGATGTAGTCGAACTGCTGCGCGCGGCAGAATGCGATGGCGGAACGGTCACCGCCATGTTCGCCACAAAGCGACAGCACCACATCCGGCCGCCCTGCCCGCCCCCGCTCGGCGCCCATTGAAATCAACTCGCCCACACCTTCGATATCAAGGGTGTGAAACGGATCTTCGGCATAAACACCCTGCTGCACGTATGAAGACATAAAGCGTCCCGCGTCGTCGCGCGACAAACCATAGGTCATCTGTGTCAGATCATTGGTGCCAAAAGAGATGAACTCAGCATGGGCCGCGATATCTTGGGCGCGCAAGGCCGCACGTGGTGTCTCGACCATCACACCCAGACTGTAGGCGAACTGCGCATTGCTTTTGGCCCGCACCGCATTGGCGACACCATCAATACGCGCTTTCATCAATTCGACTTCGCGCACGGCACTAACCAGCGGGATCATGATCTCGACGTTAATCGAAATTCCCTTTTCGCTGACGGCGACCATCGCCTCAAAAATCGCACGCGCCTGCATGTCGTAGATTTCGGGGATCGCGATCCCCAAACGAACGCCGCGCATCCCCAGCATCGGGTTGTATTCGGCCATTGCCTCTACCCGTTCTATGACGTCAGAAATGGGCAAAGCGACCTGTTCGGCCAAATCCCGCATACCTGCCTTATCAGAGGGCAGGAATTCATGCAGCGGTGGGTCAAACAGCCGAACACAAACCGTTTTCCCGGCCATAATCTCAAACAAGGCCTGAAAATCGGCGCGTTGCATCGGCAGCAAGCGATCAAGAACGGCACGCCGATCATCGCTTTCCTCGGCAAAGATCATTTCGCGCATCACACCAAGACGGTCGCCATCAAAAAACATATGCTCGGTCCGGCACAGGCCAATACCTTCGGCGGCAAAGTTCTGGGCCGTTTGGGCGTCTGCGGGCGTGTCGGCATTGGCACGCACACCAATGTCGCGAAACTCATCCGCCCATTCTAGAAGCGTCTGGAATGCACCATCAAGTGCGGCCTCCAGCATTGGGGGCTCGCCGACCAGAATCTGACCGGTACTGCCATCAACGGTAATCGTCTCACCCGCCTGAAACTGGCGGCCATCCGGGGTGATGATGCGGCCATTCTTGCGATCAATGGTCAGATCAGATGCGCCAACAACACAAGGCAGACCGATCCCGCGGCCGATCACTGCCGCATGGCTTGTGACACCACCGCGCATTGTCAAAACAGCGCTGGCAGCATGCATGCCACGAATATCTTCGGGTGTAGTTTCGCGGCGGACCAGAACACATGGCTCGCCACGCGCGGCGCTGGCCTGCGCATCATGCGCGGTCAGAACGATCCGCCCAGAGGCCGCACCGGGGCTCGCGGCAATTCCGCCGACAATCACATCGCGGTCGGCGTTAGGGTCAATCTGCCGGTGCAACAGCTCGGACAGGGCCGAGGGCTTTACCCGCATCACCGCCTCTTCGCGCGGGATCACACCGTCTTCGGCCAAAGCGACCGCGATCTTAACCGAAGCGCGCGATGTACGCTGGACGCGCACCGCATCCAGAATCTGCACAACCCCATCCTGAAGCGTGAACTTCACTTCCATGTCTTCGCGCAGGCGGCGGCGGCAGATATCACCGTAAGACACCAGTTGGGCGTATTGCGCGGGACAGATATCTTCAAGCGCAGGACCGCGCGGATCACGGGTCAGATAAATCGCGCCTTCGGTATCGGGGGCGACATCATAGCCTTGGCTTTTGCTTTCGCTGATGTAGCGGCCAATAATCTTTGGCTGGCCAGTGGTGGAATCAACAAATTGCATCACGCCTTGGCCGCATTCACCCTGCCCGGCACCCAAGGCCATCGCCTGCACCACAAGGCCAAGACCCGCATTCGCAGGCGCGCCTTTCGCTTGGCGCAGCAGGCGGGCGGTTGTGCCATCCCAGGCGCGGGCCATTGACCGCAGCACCTCTGCCAATTGCACGGCGGGGTCTTGCGGGAAGGTTTCATCAGTCTCGAATTCAAACGTGTCCAGCATCGTCTTCAGGCTGGCCGCGTCGGCCACATCGGGCAAATAAAACTCATCCGGGTCCAGACGCGCCACATGGATTGCGTAGGATTGCACGAACCGCAGATATAGCTTGGTGGCAGGTTCCGCACCGATCCGTTGGGTCAGTTCGGCCAGCCGCGCGTCATTCATGCCGACGTTCAGGATCGCACTCGGCCCCCCCCAATCAGGGTCTTGGCTGGACGGGCGCACCGACAAAAGTGGAGCATCACCAAAGGGCGCCAAAAGTGCTGTCATGTCAGGCAGATTGCCCAAGGCTGCTTCGTGGACAGCTTGAAAAGATAGCGCAACGGTGACAGGCACCGGCATGTCCAGACGCACCAGACGTTGCAGGCATTTCGCACGCCCACCGTGCACCGACGCCTTCATGGCGGCTGTCGGTGTAATAAGCGTCAAAGGCCCATATGTTGTCTGTTGCTGCACTGCGGCACCGATTATTGTTCAGGTGCAGCATAGAAGACAAAACAGCGATCTGTATACCTAAGTTTACAGTTTTTGCGTCTAGCCTTCGATTTTGGTCAGGTCGGCGACGCTCAGACAGATATTTCTGATCCGTGACAACAGGTTAAGCCTGTTACGGCGCAGGATTTCACTGTCGGCGTTGACTTGCACATCGGTGAAAAATGCATCAATCGGTGCGCGAAGTGCCGCCATAGCGGTCATTGCCGTGCTGAATTCTTCGGCAGCCATCGCCGGGGCGATCTTTGCATCTGCAGCATCAAGGGCCGCGAAAAGCGCCTTCTCGGCGTCATCTTCGGCGAATTTGACGTCGGCCCCATAGGAATACTCCACCCCATCCTTTTCCTCGGCCTGGGTCAGGATGTTATTGGCGCGCTTGAAGCCTTGCAGCAGGTTTTCGCCATCGTCGGTGGCAAGGGTTTCGGCCAGCGCCTCGGCCCGTTTGACCAGCAGCGTCAGGTCATCATTGCCCGGCATCGCGATGCAGGCGTCGATGATATCGTGGCGGATGCCCTTGTCACGGAGGAATACTTTGAGACGGTCGTGGAAGAAGGAGAGGAGGCTCTCAACGACGGGCTCTTTCTCGAACAAACGAGCGAATTTCGTTTCGTCAAACATATCACGCTTGGTTAACGCATCAAAAGCGTCTGCATCATCGGCGAAGTTTTGCGACAAAATTGAAAGATCAATCCACCAAAACGGATCGGATGCGGCAGGTTCTTTCATTGCAAGCGTATCGGCATGCGGTTGGCGATGACTGCCCGAGGTTGTCTTGAAAGTCAGAGCGAAGCGACTCTTGTAGTGCTCCAATAACTTGTCGTAAGCGTGCTCAATCACCGCTTTCAATTCCGAAGCAAGTCCGTTCTCCAAAACCAACCGAATAACCCCCAGCGCCGCGCGGCGCAGCGCAAACGGGTCCTTGCTCCCGGTCGGTTTCTCATCAATCGCCCAGAACCCTGTCAGCGTGTCGATCTTGTCGGCCAGCGCGACGGCGACCGAGATCGGCGCCGTCGGCACATCATCCGATGGCCCCAGCGGGGAATAGTGTTCTTCGCAGGCCGCAGCGACCTGTGCGTCTAAGCTCGCCTCAGCGGCATAGTAGCGCCCCATCAACCCCTGCAATTCAGGGAATTCATAGACCATTTCCGAAGACAGATCGGCCTTGGCGACGCGCGCTGCCTGCTCCGCTAGATCAGGATCAGCACCCACGCTTGGCGCAATCGCGCGCGCCAGCGCCGCGATGCGTTCAATCCGGTCTTTCTGACTGCCCAGTTTGTTGTGGAAGGTGACATTCGCGAGGCTATCCAGCCACGGCTGCATCCCCGCCTTCGCCACGCGCAGGTCGTTCTCCCAGAAGAATTTCGCATCGGCCAGACGCGCTGACAGCACCTTTTGGTTGCCGGCCAGAATGGTCGCGCCATTGTCAGAGGTTTCCATGTTGGCGACGGTCACGAAACGCTCAATCCGGCCGGTCTTGGGGTTGCGCACGGAAAAGAATTTCTGGTGCTCTTTCATCGAGGTTTGCAGCACCTCGGGCGGCAGGCCCAGAAACGCGTCATCAATCTGGCCCAGCAAGACAACAGGCCACTCGACCAGCCCCGCTACCTCTGCCAGCAGCCCCTTGTCCTCGACGACTTCAAGGCCCAGCGCAAAGGCCTGCGTTGTCGCCTCGTTCCAGATCGCCTCGGCCCGTTCATCGGCACGCAGCACGACATTTTCGCGCTTGAGCTTCGCCTCGTAGTCATCTAAATTCATGACAGAAAATGGATCCGGCGCAAGGAAGCGATGCCCCTGCGTTGTGTTCCCGGATTTAATGCCATCAACGTCAAGTGGCACGACGGCGGCCCCGGCCTCATCCGTCAGAATGCAAAGGATAGAGTGTAGCGGACGCACCCATTTCAGGCTACCCTCACCCCAGCGCATCGACTTGGGCCAAGGGAAATTCCGCACTGCTTTTTCCAGCACTTCAGCGATGATATCCGCAGCCATCCGCCCCGGCTTTTCGATCACGGCAAAGTAAACCTGACCCTTTTTATCATCGCGGACCTCAAGGTCTTCGCGCGCCACACCAGCACCGCGCAGGAAGCCTTCGATGGCCTGATCCGGCGCGCCAACCTTTGGCCCTTTGCGCTCTTCGCGCACAGCCTTACTTTCCGCCGTCAGCCCGTCAATCGACAGTGTCAAACGGCGCGGAGTCGAAAACGCTGCAGCACCTGCATAAGTCAGTCCCGCCTCGACCAGACCATCCGTGACCAGCTTGCGCAGGTCATCCGCGGCACGGGTTTGCATCCGTGCGGGGATTTCCTCGGAGAAGAGTTCAATCAGAAGATCAGGCATTACTGGGTGCTTTCAGGAAGGGGTGGGCAGTCTTCGGGAACGGGGTTGCCGTCAAACACAACCTCGCCGCATGCATTGATCTGGTGCCAGGCATAGCCGCGCCCGTCAGGGTAGATCGCGACGATCCGGTCGATGCCGTATTGCACGTTCTCGATGCCCATGAAGGCAATCGCTTCGGTGCGCAGATCAGCCCCGATTTGCACCGCATCAAAACAGTCAAACCAGCCGGGCGCGACGCGCGGTTCTGCGTTTTCAACGATCACAAAGGTTTCGGTCAGCATCGCTTGGCTCAGCGTCGTTTCAAAGCAGGCGCGATAACGCAGCGGGCTGCTGATCGCGTCGATGCCTTCAAAGTTCTGCACGACGATGGGTTCAGCCTCGCCGGTGCTGACAGAGGTCAGCATCACGGCATCCGCGTCTGCCTGCACTTCGTCATAATAGGCATAGACCTGCTGGTAGTAGAGGACCCCACCAAGGACCGCCGCCGACAGAAGCATTGCCACAATAACCACCCGTGCCATCAGGCCGCCGCCCCGCCCGCTTCGGTTTGCACGAAAGCGTCAGCGCAGGCCTTGGCCAGCGCGCGCACCCGTCCGATATAGGCCTGCCGTTCGGTCACCGAAATGACACCGCGCGCGTCAAGCAGATTAAAGACATGAGACGCCTTGATGCATTGGTCATAGGCGGGATGCGCCATGATGATCATGCGGCCGGTTTTCGGGTCTTGCGCAGGCGCATCGAGAATACGCTGGCATTCGGCCTCAGCATCTACAAAGTGCTGCAAGAGCACCTCGGTGTCCGCGATGTCAAAGTTCCAGCGCGAGTATTCCTGTTCGGTCTGCTTGAAGATATCGCCATAAGTCAGAGGAATCGGCGTTTGGGGGTCGTTGAACGGCATGTCCATGACGTGATCAACGCCTAGGATATAGATCGCAAGACGTTCCAACCCGTATGTCAGTTCACCAGAGACTGGTTTGCAATCATGTCCGCCAACCTGCTGGAAATAGGTGAACTGGCTGACTTCCATGCCATCACACCAGACTTCCCAGCCAAGACCCCAAGCACCCAAAGTTGGGCTTTCCCAGTCATCCTCGACAAAGCGGATGTCATGGGCCGAGGCATCAATCCCGATGGCCTCCAGCGACCCAAGATAGAGATCCTGCATGTCCGGTGGTGATGGTTTCATCAACACCTGATATTGATAGTAGTGCTGCAAACGGTTGGGATTTTCGCCATAACGCCCGTCAGTAGGCCGCCGACAAGGCTGCACATAGGCTGCCGCCCAAGGCTTGCTGCCCAGCGCACGCAGGGTTGTGGCGGGGTGAAACGTACCAGCGCCCACTTCCATGTCATATGGTTGAAGGATCGCACAGCCCTTGCTGGCCCAATATGTCTGAAGCCGCAGGATGATGTCCTGAAAACTGCGTGGTTTATCCGCCATCGTGGAACCCTCGTTTGCTTTGCAGGCTCAATAGGGTGCCGGGCAAGAAGGGTCAATTGGGCAACGGGTGGCGATTTATTGCGGCGCGGGCCCCCATCTAACGCGACTTTGACTTGCACAACGACGCCAGCCCGGCCAACACACGTGCAAATCTGCGATGCGATGTTCGGGGTTCACGATGTTCAAGGCTTTCTTTGCCGGTCTCTTTTTCTGTTTGTCTGCCGTTGCGGCCCAAGCGCAAGATCAATTCTGGGTGCAAATTGAGGCCCGCCAGACACTGAGCGAGGCCACCGAACGCGCCCGCAACTACGCCCGCAGCTTTGATGATGTACAGGGCTACTATCTGGGGCGCGGTTTTTACGGCATCGTACTTGGCCCATACAGCGAAAATCTGGCACGGGCAGAACTGTCGCGGTTGCTGAGCACCCGACAAATTCCATCCGACAGCTATTTGCAGAATGGGCGACAATTTGAACAACAGTTCTGGCCGATTGGTGGCGGGGTCGCGGCGCCTCGCGGCCCGTCGGCAGAAGAGGCATTTGCCCAAGAGATAAGCGCTTTGCCTCAAATACCACTGACCGCCCCGCAAGAAACACTGCGCGAAGCCCGGACGTCAGAGCGCGCGCTGTCACGCGAAGCCCGTGAAGAACTGCAAAAAGCGTTGCGATGGGCAGGGTTCTATAACGCAGCCATTGACGGCTCATTTGGCCGGGGCACCCGCAGTGCCATGGAAAGCTGGCAGGCAGCCAATGCGCAGGACCCAACCGGGGTACTCACCGCCCGCCAGCGTGAATTGCTGCTGCAACAATACAATGCGGTGCTGATTGATGTGGGTATGGAGCTGGCCCGTGATCAGGCGGCGGGCATCCAAATGCAGATCCCCGCAGCTGTCGTGGCATTTTCTGAGTACCAACCGCCCTTTGCAAAGTTTGCGGGGCAAAATGGTTTGCCGCAAGCGCAAGTGCTCTTGATCTCGCAGCGCGGTGATACCGGGCGTCTGATCGGCCTTTACGAGGTGTTGCAGATCCTCGACGTCATTCCGCCAGAGGGGCGACGCAGCTTGCGCGGCGACAGCTTTGAGATTGAGGGCATCGGTGACGGTCTACACACCTACGCAACCGCCAGTTTGCAGGATGGCGAAATCAAAGGCTTTATCCTGGTCTGGCCCGAAGGCGATGATCGTCGGCGCGCCCGTGTTCTGGATGTAATGCAATCAAGTTTTACCCGCCTTGATGGCACGCTGGACCCCAATCTGGTGCCCCCCGGTGAAGATCAGGCCATTGATATGGTTGCGGGCCTTGCTGTCCGGCAACCGCAGTTGTCGCGCTCGGGCTTTTATGTGGCGAACGACGGCGCGCTGATCACCACAACAGAAGCAGTCGAAAGCTGTGAGCGCATCACATTTGATCGCAACACGCGGGCCGAAGTTATCAGCACGGACCTCGATCTTGGCGTCGCACTTTTGCGGCCTCTCGATCCTTTGACGCCGATTGATGTGGCATCGTTCCAATCCGCTATTCCGCGGCTTCAGGATCGGGTCGCCGTTGCTGGCTATCCGTTCAATGGCGTGTTGAACGCGCCGACCCTGACATTTGGTGCGCTTGAGGACATCCGCAGCCTTGATGGCGACGACCGGATCAAACGCCTTTCCGTGGATACAAAGCCCAGCAATGCGGGTGGTCCGGTTTTGGATGAAACCGGTCAGGTCTTGGGGATGCTGCTGCCTCGTATTGACAGTGCACAAACACTACCTGCTGATGTGCAGTTCTCACTCGATGCCGCACAGATCGTCGCCTTCCTAGAGGCACAGGGTATGGCACCAAACCAAGGAGTTGCGGCACAGGCCCTGACATCCGTGGCGCTGTCGCGCAAAGCAGCAAACGTGACTGTGTTAGTCAGTTGCTGGTAAGCGCTATATCGGATTTGACGCGAATGACTGTGGGGCCTTTGGCCTGCAAGGCGGTTTGGATGGCCGATTTGAACGCGTCCAGATCGGTGGGTTCGGCGGCGGCGGCCCCATAAGCCTCGGCCAGTTTCAGGAAATCTGGGTTGCGCTGGATGACCGCATTGGGGGCGATCTGTGCGCGGACCATGCTGTCTTCGATCTCACCCAGCTTGCCATTGTCCCAGATGATGATGGGCAGGGTCAGTTCCAGTTCAACCGCAACGGCGAGTTCCTGCACCGTGTACTGAAAACCGTAGTCGCCAAGGATTGCGATGACAGGTTGATCACCTAAGCCGATCTTGCCGCCAATCGCAGCCGGCAGCGCATAACCAAGGGTGCCAAAGCCGTAAGGGTGGTGCCAATGACCGGGGCGGTCCATCGGATAGACCTCTTTGGCGGAATAGGCGAATTGGGTCATGTCGGAATAGAACATGGTATTGGCGGGGACGGTTTGTTTGAGGGCATCGGCGACTGGCAGGATACCGGGGCGTTCGGCGTCTATTTCGGCGCGCCAGCGGGCGCGGGTGGACGCCACCTCTGCTCCGGTCCAAGTCGTTTGCTTTTCACCGCCCAATTGCATCAAGCTTTCGGTCAAATGCGCGCTGGCATCCGCCAGAATGCGCGTATCTGCTTTGTGGCAGTCCGACAAAACCTCTGGATCAAGGTCGATGCGTACCAACGGTGCATCATTGCCCAGATGATCACGCCACAAATCCACCTCGCTCAGCCGTGTCCCAACTGCGACAACCAGATCGGAAGAAGCGATCACCGCCGCACTGCTTGCTCGCGCCAGCGTCGCGCCAAAATGGAGCGGGCTGTCATCGGGGATGATACCGCGCCCGGCATATGTGGTGAAGGACGCAGCATTCAACCGCAGGAAATGCGACAGCCATCGCTCCACACCATGTGCAGCGCCAGCACCGAAAATGAACAATGGGCGCTTTGCCGCGTTGATGCGGTCGATCAGGGCGATCCGCTGCAATGGGGCCGCCTCTGGGCGGTAAGGCCATTCATCCGCGCGATCCGGTGCCGGGTCTGCATTCGCTTCAAGTTGCGCAATCGGGACCTGTATGTGCTTGGGCGACGGAACACCGGTTTCCATCTGCATCAAGGCCCGATCAATCAACTGATAGCTCGCCTCAGCCGTCCGCGCTGTCACCGACCAATCACACACCGCTGCCGCCGCCCCTTCCTGATCTTTCATCTGGTGCAGCTGCCCGCGCTTGGCCTCGGTCTCATCCAACACCGATGATATCACGAGCATCGGCACCGAATCCGAATAGGCCTGCCCCATCGGCGTCATGATATTGCACAGCCCCGGCCCTGAAATCACATAGGCCACCCCCGGCTTGCCCGTCGCCCGGGCATAGCCGTCGGCCATGAACCCGGCCCCTTGTTCGTGGCGCGCCAGCACATGGGTGATGCCCGCCTCCTCGATCCCGCGGTACATTTCCTGATTGTGCACGCCCGGAATGCCAAAGATCACATCCACCCCGCGGTCTTTCAGCATATGCGAGATTTGTGCGCCAAGGGGGCGGATTGTCATCCTCAGGGTCTCCAGAATTTGATGGATAGGATCGTCAGCACAACCATGATTTCCAAGCGACCAACGAACATGGCAATCGCCAATATCCATTTCGCGGTATCGTTGATGTTTTCATAATTCCCGGCAGGCCCGATTTCGAGGCCGAGGCCCGGGCCGATATTCGCCAAAGCGGCCGCAGCACCCGAAACGGAGGTGATGAAATCCAGACCGGTCAGTCCCAGCAGCACGGCGGTGCCGCCCAGCGACAGAATAAACGCCACCAGAAAGGCGATGACAGAGTTCAGGACATCTTCGCTGATCGGTCGACCATCATAGCGCGGGGTGAAGACGCCATGTGGTGAGTGAATTTGCCGGATCTGGCTTTTGATTGCCGCAAAAACCAGTTGATAGCGGAATACTTTGACGGAACAGGATGTCGAGCCCGCGCACCCACCGATCAGGCCGATCAGAAAGAACATCACGATCGGGAAGGTGCCCCATGTCATGTAGTCAGCACTGGCATAACCTGTGCCTGTCATGATTGACGTGACGTTGAACAAGGCATCACGAAACCCGGCCTCTGTAAACTGCCCACCTCGGCCCCAAAGCCAGGACGTCATCAACAAGACGCAAAGGATTACGATCATCAAAAAGACCTGAATTTGGCCGTCTTTAAACAAAGGCTGTGCTGTCCCCGCGAGCAGTTGGACAAATCGTACGAAGGGCAAAGCCGCAAGGATCATGAAGACCACAGCAACATAATGCACCCCTGCCCCGAAGGTCGCGAAAGACGCGTCATAATTCGACATGCCTCCTGTCGATACGGTCGTCATGGCATGCACGATTGCATCAAAGCCCCCCATGCCGGTCGCGGAATAGGCCACAATACAGGCAATGGTCAGGCCGACATAGATAAAGGAAATGCTGGTCGCGATTTCACCCGCGCGCGGCAGGATTTTACCACTGGTATCAAAGCCTTCGGATCGGAATATCTGCATACCCCCGACCCGCAATTCGGGCAAGAAGACCATCGCGACGACAATGATCCCCACACCACCCAGCCACTGCAGCATACCGCGCCACAGCTTAAGCCCGTCGGGTAGGTCGTGCAGCCCGCCAATGGCCGTGGCCCCTGTGGTTGTCAGCCCCGACATCGCTTCAAAAAACGCGTCTGTGAAATTCGCCTCGGTTGCGCCCACTACAAATGGAATGGCCCCGAAAACAGGGAGCGTCAGCCAAACCAGCGATGTCAAAAGGAACGTCTGGCGCAGCGACAGTCTTTGCGTGACACCATTCGCGCAGGCTAACGCAATCAAACCGCCGGTCAGCACCGTGACGACCGCGCTTTCAAAGAAGACAAACCAATGCCCGTTGCCCGCCAATAAGTCAGCACCCAAAGGCGCCAGCATGGTGATCCCAAGCGACGCCACAAGCAGGCCGATAACATATCCCACAGGGCGTAAATCAAGCATGGTGGCAGCGTTGGCCTGACCATCGCCCGGTGTCAAGAACGACGCGGCAATTGTGGCGCTTGAAACACGCAAGACCCGCGTTAACTCAAACCCATGTTTAACCCAACCTATGCCGCCGCTCTGACCCGCCTGTCAGTCTTTGTGCCCCGCGCAGGGCGCGACTATGCCAGCAAACGTAATTACGATGATCTGGCCCATGTGTCGGCTCTGTCGCCCTATATTCGGCATCGCCTGATCACTGAGGACGACGTGCTCAAGGCGACATTGGCCCGCCACAGCCCACAGGCCGCTGAAAAGTTTATTCAAGAGGTCTATTGGCGCACCTATTGGAAAGGCTGGTTAGAACTGCGCCCAAGCGTCTGGGCGATGTACCGCACGGAATTTCAGGCCAGCTTAAATCGGGTCCAAACGGAAAGCGGGTTGCGACAGGAGTGGGAGGCCGCCTGCAAAGGTGAGACCGGCATTGAGTGTTTCGATCACTGGGCCAAACAACTGACCGATACAGGCTACCTGCACAATCATGCGCGCATGTGGTTTGCCTCGATCTGGATATTCACCTTGCGGCTGCCCTGGACCCTTGGTGCGGATTTCTTCATGCGGCATTTGGCCGATGGCGATCCCGCATCCAATACACTGTCATGGCGCTGGGTCGGTGGCTTGCAGACCATAGGGAAAACCTACCTTGCACGCCCGGATAACATCGCCAAATACACCGAAGGACGGTTTCAACCGACAGGACTTGCCAGCTTTGCTGCTCCGTTGGACGGCGCGCCGCACCCAGCACGCGGTGCCGTGCCGGTTTCTGACATCATCGATCCAACCCGGCGCACTGGTCTTTTGATCACCGAGGAAGACCTGTCGCCAGGGTGGTTGATCAACCAGATCAATCCGGTTGCGACCGCAGTTGTGCAAACCACGGCCCAGCGCAGCCCGTTGGCCGTCAGCACGGGTGTCGCTGGCTTTGTCGCTGGCGCACTGGCCGATTGCACAGCGCGGTTTGTCGACCGGTTAGGCGATGTGGCAAAGGTCACGCCGGACACGATCACCGAATGGGCAAACACCAACGACATTGAACAAATCGTCACATCCTACCTACCGACAGGGCCCACTCAGGACACCTTGAACGGTGTTCCTTTGGTGCAAGTGATCCGCCCTTATGATGCGGCCGCCTGGCCTCATGCCACCCACGGGTTTTTCCGGTTCAAGGAGAAAATTCCGGCGCTGCTGGGGCAGATCAAAGGGTTGAACGTTGCCTGATGTCGACGTGATACAGCGTTTTCAACCGTCACCTACTTGTCAGCACGCGCCATACCCCATATTCTAAACTGAACCGTTCACTTTGGGAGCATGCAACATGGCAACGCAGATCACGATCAACGGAACCGCCCACAATGTGGACCTGCCCGACGATGTGCCCTTGCTTTGGGTGCTGCGCGACGAAGTCGGACTGACCGGCACGAAATTTGGCTGCGGTGTTGCCGCTTGCGGGGCCTGCACAGTGCATATTGATGGTGAAGCGGTCCGGTCTTGTCAGGTCGCCTTGGCGGATGTCTGGGGCGATGTGACGACGATTGAAGGGCTTGGCACCCCGGATAATATGGCGACCATCCAGCAGGCGTGGGTCGATCATCAGGTCGCCCAATGTGGCTACTGCCAATCCGGGCAAATCATGAATGCGGCGGCTTTGCTGGCCGAAACCCCGCAGCCGACCGACCAAGACATTGATGACGCCATGCAGGGCAATCTGTGCCGCTGCGGAACTTACCCGCGCATCCGCGCCGCAATCAAAGACGCCGCGCAGCGTCTGGCAGAGGAGGCATAAGCATGGGACGTGTCAGAACAATCGCCCGGCGGACTTTCCTGATTGGCTCGGCCGCGATCGTCGGTGGTGTTGCCTTTGGCGCATATCAGATCAACAAAGAGGCCCCGAACCCGCTGATTGCAGGCGATGGTGAGGCGACGCTCAATCCCTTCGTTCTGATCAATCAGGACGGTGTGACATTGATCGCGCCGCGCGCTGAAATGGGACAAGGCGTGCATACGACGCTGGCGGCGTTGGTGGCAGAAGAAATGGATGTCGCATGGACCGACATCACCGTGCTGCACGGCCCACCAGCGCAAGCTTATTATAACTCGGTCTTCCTTGGCATGGCCTTGCCCGGTGCGCATTACAAAGACACCCCGTTCAAACATGGAATGCGCGAACAGGTCGGCAAGGTCGGCAAACTGCTTGACCTGCAAGCCACAGGTGGATCGACCTCAATGAAGGATTTCTACGAACGGATGCGCCATGCCGGTGCCTCTGCACGTGAAGCCTTGAAACTTGCCGCAGCAGATCGCTTGGGCGTGGATGTCGCCACACTGACCACGAAGGACAGCAATGTTGTGACACCTGATGGAACGATGATTGCCTATACCGATCTGGCCGAAGCCGTCCGCGACATCACGCCGCCAGATGTCGCGCTGCGCGACAAATCAAGCTGGAAGTACCTTGGCAAATCAATGCCCCGCACCGACATGGTGGCCAAATCAACCGGCACCGCTGATTTCGGGTCAGACAAAAAGCTGGACGGGATGAAATTCGCGACTGTGCGGCTTAGCCCCACGCGCGCGGGTATGGTCAGCTATGACGACAGCTTTGCCAAAGACATGGACGGGGTCGAGGCGATCATCGACATGGGCGATGGTATCGCCGTCGTTGCCAGCAATACATGGCTGGCGCTACAGGCCGCAGAGGCCGTCGAGATTGACTGGGAACCAGCCAGCTATCCTGCCGATACCGACGGGCTGCGCGCCGCTATTGCGGCGTCTCTGGACACCGAGGCCGATAGCCTTGTGCGCGACGATGGCGACGTGAATAGCGGCGTTGAAGGCACTGAAATTACGGCGGAATACTATGTACCGTGGCTAGCCCACACCACGATGGAACCGATGAGTGCGACAGCCCTTTATACCGGTGACGCATTAGAGGTCTGGTCCGGCAACCAAGCGCCCACCATGATCCGCGATGCTTGCGCCAAAGCGGTCGGCTTGGAGCCTGAGCAGGTCACTTTGCACACCACGCTGCTGGGTGGTGGTTTCGGACGCCGGGGCGAATTGGATTTCTCAACGCAAGCGGCACGCATTGCCGCTACAATACCCGGCACGCCAATTCGCATGACCTGGAGCCGCGAAGAAGATATCCGTCGCGACTTTTATCGTCCCGCCGCCATCGCGCAATTCCGCGGCGTGGTGCAGAACGGCACCGCGGCCTTGCTTGACGGCAAGATTGCCGCACCTTCGGTGTTCCACAATTCTTCACTGCGTCAACTCGGGACGGTGCCGCCCGGACCTGACAGGCTGCACGTTGAAGGTGCCGCAGACCAACCCTATGCGATCCCAAACTTTCGCATTGCCGGGCATCTGACGGATATTGACGTGCCACTTGGCTTTTGGCGCTCGGTGGGTGCTTCGATCAACGGTTTCATGCTAGATACCTTTATCGACGAAATGGCACATGCGGCTGGGGCTGATCCACTCCAGTTCAGGTTGGATCTTGCCCGCGCAGAACACGCGCCTTCGGCTGGCGTGATCGAGGCCGTCGGCGACATGTCAGGCTGGACCGGCGCGACACCTGATAACATCGGCCGTGGTATCGGTTTTAACTTCTCTTTCGGCACGCCTGTCGCAGAAGTGGTCGAGGTTGAAGACACTGGCAACGGCATCAAGATCAACAAATGCTGGATTGCCGCCGATCTGGGCACGGTACTGGACCCAAGTATCGCTGAAGCCCAGATGACTTCAGGTGCGATCTACGGCTTCTCTGCTGCGATGCAGGGCGAGATCACATTCTTTGATGGGATGGCCGAACAAAGCAACTTCTACGATTACGACGCGATGCGTATGCATAACGTGCCGGAGTTTGAAGTTCGCCTGTTGGAAACCAATCCATTCATGGGCGGTGCGGGCGAACCTGGCACGCCACCCTCCATGCCCGCATTAGGCAATGCGCTGTTTGATCTGACAGGGACACGGGCGCGGGAGTTACCGCTGATCAAGACCTTTGATCTGATCCTTTAGGTCAGCCAGGTTTTGTAATCACTGACCAAAAGATGCATCGGCGCGGTATCTTCTTCGATATCCGCGAACCGGCCGATCGGCTCGCGGAAGATATTGTCGGTCTCATCATCATTGACGGTCGACACCTCGCCGATCAGAACATCGCCGCCTTCGCCCCAGAACGCGTGCCAGTCGCCGGGCATCAGCGTCACGCTTTCGCCCGGTGCGAATTTCAGCTTCTCGCCGGGGGCAAAACTGCGCCTGATCCCGTCACACATGACGACACCGCCCGCAGCTTCATCGAAGTTGCCGTCAGGGTCAGACCCATAAAGCTCAATGACCATCGTGGCCCCGCCACGGTTAATGATGTCCTCGGCCTTGATCACGTGGGTATGCATTGGTGAAAGCTGATCTTGCTTTGAAATCAATAGCTTCTCAGCATAACACATACCACCACCGCGCCGCAGATCAGCCAGACGACCGTTGCGCAGGGTGAATAGAAACAAGCCCATCTTATCATAACGCCCAGCCCCATAGTCAGTAATGTCCCAGCCACAGCGGGCATCTATCACCGCTTGCGCATCGCTGGCACGCGCCTTGAATTCATCGGGCGTCCAATAGGCCCACGGCGGCAGAGCAAACCCGTATGAACGGATCATTTCATCCGCTTCCGCCATGATATCGTTGATACGTGAGCGTTTCATTGCAGGCCTCGTAATCGTTTACGCGACTGTTTCGCAATCCGTGACGCTTTGCAATGCCGCAGATGTGGACTTGGTCGTCAGGTTCCGGCCAGCCACTCATCAAGCGTCTTCTTCAGGGCGGCCCAATCCGTAAGTTCCTTGTCCTGCCCCGGATCGACCTCTTCATTCTTCTGCGATGCGATCCAGCGCATCGCCCATGATTTGAAAAAGTCATATTCCGAAAAGCGGAAAGCCCCGGCCACATGCATCACGGTGGGTGGCGTCCACCCGGTTTTCTTGGCAAAGCGGCTGACGCATTGATCAAGTCCAACCCAGTCATCAGGGTCGTTGCCTGCGGCAGCCAAGGACACTGACATGAAGGCGGATCGCACCTGCGCCAGCGCTGCGGCTTTGCTCTTGGCCAATTTGACGAGGGGTTTTTGATACATGCCGGCATGGACGGACCCCGCCAGCAGAACCGCATCAAAGCGTGCCAGTTCGGCATCACGGGCATCACTGGCCCCTGCCAGTTCGACAGAGTGCCCCTGCCCGATCAGGTAGTCGGCACAGTATCGGGCGATCTTGCGGGTTTGACCTTCGGTTGACGCGTAGGCGATCAGAATGTTCATTTTCATACTCCTTGCTGTTGTGCGAAGCATACCAGCAAGACAGATCGGGGACTTGATACAAATCAGATCACGCGGGGTTTAGCCCGCTTTGCGCAACGCGCCCGCAGTCCACGCACGGCAAGCCTCGCCAAATGCCTCAAACAAGGGGCGCGATACGGGATCAGCGTCCGCGTTCCATTCGGGATGCCACTGAACGGACAGCGTGAAACCCGGCGCATCCTTGACATAGATCGCCTCGGGCGTGCCGTCGTGCGCGTGGCCGTCGATGACGATCCGCGGTCCCGGCTCTTTGATCCCTTGGCCGTGAAGCGTGTTTGTCATCACTTTGGCACTGCCAAATAGACGATGGAACGGGCCACCTTCGGTCAGGGTCACCTCATGGCGCAGTTCAAACTTTTCTTCCAGGGTACCATCGGGTGGCATGCGATGGTTGTCGCGGCCCGGCAGGTCACGGATTTCAGGGTAAAGCGACCCGCCCATCGCCACGTTCATTTCCTGAAACCCAAGGCAGACACCCATCACCGGCTGACCGCGCGACACGCACGAACGGATCAACGGCAGCGTAAGACGGTCGCGGTTGCGCTCGAACGTGCCGTGGGCTTCGGTTTCTTCCTCGCCGTATTCTTCGGGGTGTACATTGGGGCGACCACCGGGGAAGAAAAAGCCATCACAGGTCGCCATCAATTCATCAACCGTCACCAAATCTGGTGCTGCCGGAATAATGATCGGCACAACCTCTGACACTTCTGCCAAGGCGCGCACGTTCATCGCGCCGGCACCCTGCACAAGGTATTCTTCGTTGATCAAATGTGAGTTCGAGATAATGCCAACAACAGGCCGCGCCATCGGTGTTCCTTTCCGGTTTCACCTTATCTAGCGCTGAATTTTGCCGTTTAAAAGGCGATGTGGCGCGCGCACGCGCCGAAACTGTGCACATGCCGCTATTTCAGGCGGCATGTGCGTGTGTTTGCTAAGCTTCGCCTGTCAAACCAGCAGCTTCAATCCCGGCCATGGCCGCGATGACATCATTGTCAGATGTATCGCCAGTCACGCCGACCGCCCCAATCACGTTGTCGCGCTTGTCACGCACCAACACACCACCCGGCACCGGCACAACCTGCCCGCCATACACGCCGTTGACCGCCGCCATGAAGTAAGCCTGCTGTTCAGCCCGCGCCATCTGCGCAGTCCCAGCCATACCCAGCATGATCGAGCCGTAAGCCTTACCGTGTGCAATACCAAAACGCCCCGGAGCCGCCCCATCGGACCGTTCAAACGCCTTCACATGTCCGCCTGCATCAAGGATCACAACAGACAGCGGTTTGAACCCCATCTCATCGCCCTTGGCAAGCGCCTTGCGGATAATTGCGCGGGCCTTGTTTGCTGAAATCTCAGCCATAGTGAAACTCCTGTTTCTTAGTGATTACGTTGCGCTTTTAGCTCTAGCCGGCGCTGATGCAGAACAGGCTCGGTGTAACCGGACGGCTGAATGCGACCTTTGAAGACCAGATCACAGGCCGCTTGAAAGGCGATCCCGGTGAAATCCGGTGCCATCGGGCGATAAGCCGGGTCATCCGCGTTCTGACGATCCACAACCGCGGCCATCTTGCGCATCGCCTCCATGACCTGTTCTTCGTTGACCACATCATGGTGCAACCAGTTGGCAAGCGCCTGGCTTGAAATGCGGCAGGTTGCGCGGTCTTCCATCAGGCCCACATCATTGATGTCGGGCACCTTTGAGCAGCCAACACCCTGATCAATCCAGCGCACAACATAGCCAAGGATACCCTGCGCGTTGTTTTCTATCTCCTTGATCTTTTGGGCGTCGGTCCAGCGTTGATACTGCGCCAGCGGAATATCAAGGATCGAAGAAACATAGGCGCGCCGCCCCCCCTTCAGCAGCTTGGCCTGCACGGCCATCACATCCACTTTGTGATAGTGCAAGGCATGCAGCGTGGCGGCGGTGGGGCTAGGCACCCATGCGCAGTTCGCGCCTGACTGCGGGTGGCCGATCTTTTGTTCCAGCATCGCCGCCATCATGTCGGGCATGGCCCACATGCCTTTGCCAATCTGTGCCTTGCCGGAGAACCCGCACTCCAGACCGATATCGACGTTTTGATCCTCGTAGGCACCAATCCACTGTTTACGTTTGATAAAATCTTTGCGGCTAAAGGGCCCGGCCTCCATCGAGGTATGGATTTCGTCACCAGTCCGATCAAGAAAGCCGGTGTTAATGAATGCAACACGCGACTTGGCCGCGCGGATACATTCCTTGAGGTTCACTGTCGTGCGGCGTTCTTCGTCCATAATGCCAATTTTGACAGTGTTGCGCGGCAAGCCCAGCGCGTCTTCGACCATGGCAAAGATGTCGTTTGCAAAGGCAACCTCATCAGGGCCGTGCATCTTTGGCTTCACCACATAGACCGACCCCAGGGCCGAGTTGCCACCTTCGCGTTTGAGGTCATGCATGGCGATCATCACCGTGATCATCGCATCCATCAGCCCCTCGAACACCTCATCGCCATTGGCGTCAAGGATCGCAGGGTTCGTCATCAGGTGGCCCACATTACGAATCCACAAGAGCGCCCGGCCTTTGACCGACAAATCGCTGCCATCGGGTGCGGTATAGAGCATGTCATCTGCCAAGCGGCGTGTCATCGTTTGACCGCCCTTTTGGAATTCTGAGGTCAGGTTTCCCTGCATCAGGCCCAGCCAGTTGGTATAGGCCTCAACTTTGTCTTCAGCATCCACACAAGCCACGCTGTCTTCGCAATCCATTATGGCGGAGACAGCGCTTTCCAGACGCACATCAGCCAGCAAAGCCTGATCACGGCTGCCGATGGGGTGGGCCCGGTCAAAGACCAATTCAACATGCAAACCATTGTTGCGCAGCAGGATGGCGTCCGGCGCTTTGGAGTTGCCCCGGTAGCCCACGAACTTTTCGGGGTGGCGCAAGGGATTGTCGTCGATCAGCAGCGCGCCATCACGGACATAGTATCGCGACACATCTGCGTGGCTGGTGCCTGTAATCGGGAAAGCTTCGTCCAGAAACACACGGGCACGGGCAACAACGCGGGCACCGTGCCCACGATCATATGGCCCATTGGGCGGCTGTACGCCCATCGCATCGGTGCCGTAAAACGCATCATAAAGGCTGCCCCAGCGCGCGTTAGCCGCATTCAGTGCAAAGCGGGCGTTGGTGATGGGAACAACCAATTGCGGTCCGGGAACTGTCGCGATTTCAGGATCAACATTGGTGGTGTCAATTGCGAAGTCGTTGCCTTCGGGCACCAGATACCCGATCTCGTTCAAGAACACCTCATAGGCGGTGCGGTCCAGTGGTTGACCACGCCGTTCGACATGCCACGCATCTATCGTCGCTTGTAACTCATCGCGCTTTGCCAAGGCTGCGCGATTGCGCGGCGTCATCTCGGTCACAAGAGCCGCAAAGCCTTTCCAGAAGGTATCACCATCAATACCGGTGCCGTCCAGCGCCCGGTTGTCAATGAACTCCGCCAGCTCTGCCGCGACTTTCAGACCATGCTTTTCAATGCGATCCGTCATGACAACTCTCCTATTGCGTCACTTGCATACGACGGCACACGACCGCCACGCGAAGGACCTAGTGCCATTATTTCCGATAGGCAACAAACGAGGGCAGGTTTTGTTTACGTGGGATCAGCGGCTTCCGCCTTGCGTTGTGATTTGCACCGCTCTGAGCAATAGCGGACCTCATCCCAGACCTTGGCCCATTTCTTGCGCCATGCAAAAGGCCGGCCACAGGTGGCACAGGTTTTTTGTGGCAGGTCAGCTTTGCGGCGCATCTTAGGCATGTCCGGGAAGTAAGGCGGTAGGGGCGCATTTCAACGTGCATATTCGCGGTGGCACAACCTGCGTTGCCGCTCTACCTTTGCGCCAAACCAACAGAGGATTGTTCCATGAAAGATGCCGCCCCGCAGACAATCTACCTGGCTGACTATACCCCGCCAAGTCATCTGGTGGATGCGGTGCATCTGACCTTCAAGCTCGGGGCGACAAACACACGTGTTGTCTCACGCATTGCCTTTCGACCGAACCCTAAGGCTGTAAGCAACGTCTTCTTCTTGCACGGCGAAGATTTGGCACTGATCAGTGCGAAGATTGACGGCCAGCCCATCACCCCGGACCTTAGCGCTGAGGGTCTGCGCTGCGCTGTTCCCGACACCCCTTTCATATTCGAGGCTGAGGTTGAGATCAGCCCGGCCACGAACACCGCCCTTGAGGGGCTTTACATGTCGAACGGGATGTATTGCACCCAATGCGAAGCCGAAGGGTTTCGCAAAATCACCTATTATCCCGACCGCCCTGATGTGATGGCGGTGTTTACGGTGCGGATTGAAGGCGACTTGCCAGTTCTGCTGTCCAACGGCAATCCGGTGGCTGCGGGCGATGGCTGGGCCGAATGGCATGACCCATGGCCCAAGCCCGCCTACCTCTTTGCTCTGGTTGCGGGCGATCTTGTTGCGCATTCTGATACGTTCATCACCAAATCAGGTCGTGATGTCGACCTCAACATTTGGGTCCGCCCCGGCGGGGATGAAGGCAAATGCGTCTTTGGCATGAAGGCGCTAAAGGCATCAATGAAATGGGATGAGGATGTCTATGGCCGCGAGTACGATCTGGACCTGTTCAACATTGTTGCGGTTGACGACTTCAACGCCGGCGCGATGGAAAACAAGGGGCTGAACATCTTCAACGCCTCTGCCGTGCTTGCCTCGCCCGAAACCGCCACTGACGCGAACTTTGAGACGATTGAGGCGATCATCGCCCATGAGTATTTTCACAATTGGACAGGCAACCGCATCACTTGTCGCGATTGGTTTCAGCTTTGCCTGAAAGAAGGGCTGACCGTCTTTCGCGATCAACAATTCACTGGTGACATGCGCAGCCATGCCGTCAAACGCATCGACGATGCAATCGTCCTGCGCGCCTATCAGTTCCGCGAAGACAACGGCCCTCTTGCCCACCCGGTACGACCTGACAGCTTTGTTGAGATCAATAATTTCTACACCGCAACGGTTTACGAGAAAGGCGCCGAGGTTATCGGGATGCTCAAGCTTTTGGTGGGTGATGACGCCTATGCCAAAGCGCTTGACCTCTATTTCGAACGGCACGACGGGGATGCCGCCACGATCGAGGATTGGTTGCAGCTGTTTGCGGACACAACCGGGCGCGACCTGTCACAATTTGCCAAATGGTACAGTCAGGCGGGCACACCGCGCATAACGGTGACCGATGACTACGCAGACGGCACATATCGATTGCATCTGCGGCAAGAGACCCCCGCGACACCGGGCCAAGACAAGAAGGAACCTTTGCTGATACCGATTGCCGTCGGCCTGCTGAACAACAATGGCGCAGAGGTGGTGCCAACCACGGTGCTGGAACTCACGGATGCCGAACAGACCTTCACCTTTGGCGGTCTGGCGGACAAGCCGGTGCCCTCTGTCTTGCGAAACTTCTCTGCCCCCGTGATCGTGCATCACGAACGCACCAACGCAGAGCGCGCATTTTTGCTGGCCCATGACACCGACCCGTTCAACAAATGGGACGCGGGGCGCACATTGGCCCAAGACCTGTTGATGCGGATGATACGAGACGATGCAACGCCAGATGAGGCGTTTCTTGATGGGCTGGCCGCGGTGCTGCGCGATGATACGCTGGATCCCGCGTTCCGTGCACTGGTTCTTCGCCTGCCGAGTGAGGAAGACACCGCACAAACCTTGTTTGATGCGGGGGACACCCCTGATCCGGCAGCGATCAACCAAGCACATGAGACACTCAAACTGCATATCGCTCAGCATTTGCAGGATACTTTGCCCCGCATTTACGCCGACATGATCGTCACTGGTCCCTATACGCCTGATGCCGGACCTGCGGGCAAGCGCGCGCTTGGCAATGCGGCGGTCTCTTTGATCAGCAAGCTTGATGGTGGCAAACAGGCGGCACGGCAATTTGCGCAAGCCGACAACATGACCCAGCAACTTGGGGCGCTGCGGGCCTTACTGCAAATCTCAAAGGGCGCGGATGAACTCACGGCCTTCGCGCAACAGTGGCAACATGACCGGTTGGTGATGGATAAGTGGTTTGGCTTACAGGTCAGCCTTGCGGCACCGGATCAGGCCGCCGCAACCGCAAAACGCCTGACGGCGCACCCGGACTTCGACATCAAGAACCCGAACCGGTTCCGGGCTGTTTTTGGCGGGCTGAAGTCCAATACCGCCGGGTTTCACCATGCATCCGGGGCTGCCTATGATCTGCTGGCCGACTGGCTGATCAAGCTGGACCCGCTCAACCCGCAAACCACCGCGCGTATGACGACATCTTTTGACACGTGGCGGCGCTATGACACTGACAGACAAGACAAAATGCGCGCTGCCCTCACACGTATAGCGCGAACGCCTGACCTGTCGCGCGATACCGCCGAGATCGTCACCCGCATTTTGGGCTAATTTTTGCCTAATCATTGGGCATTTTTTGCAAGCTTTTGCCGTTGTCCCGCTGTCATAAGATTGTCGTGGAACCGTTACATGAGGCTGCGCATTGATGGCTTATGGAACATCGCATTGACCCGCTGATCGCTGAACGCGCCCCGTGGCTGTACAGTGGTCGCCCCGGAACACGCATCGCCAAGCGGTGCCTGAACCGAATTCTTGGTTACAACACCACCGTTGAAATCGCCAAATCATTGGAATACGCGCCGTCAGAGCAAATCATGCATACCATGGCAGAGCGTCTGGCCAAAATGGTGGATGCCACCGGCTTGGGGCATATCCCCGCGCATGGTCCCGCGCTGATTGTGGCCAACCACCCTACCGGGATCGCTGATGGCATCATCCTGAACGGGCTGATCGCCGCCGCACGTCCTGACGCCTATTTCTTCGCCAACCGGGATATCCTGCGCGTGTTTCCACAGATGGAAACGATGATTGCACCGGTCGAGTGGCGCACCGAGCAGCGCAGCCATGCCAAAACCCGCGAGACAATGGCATATGTGCGCACGGCAACCGAAGCTGGTAGGCTTGGCGTTATCTTCCCTTCTGGTCGTTTGGCCAAACGGCGCGGGCTACGTTTGTATGAACGGCCTTGGATGGCCTCAGCCGCGATGATCGCGCGCAAGTTCGATCTGCCGGTGATCCCGGTCAACATTCAGGCGCGCAATTCAGCGCTGTTTTACCTCTTTGATCTGATCCACCCAACATTGCGCGACATCACGCTGTTTCATGAAACGCTGAACAAGGCGCGCCAGCCCTTCAAGGTCACCGTGGGCGAGCCGATTTCGGCGGCCTCCATCCCGCGCAACTCTGAAGCCGGGATAGAGATGCTGCGCCGCGCTACGCTGGCTTTGGGTGGGAAGGATGCGCCTACCGTGAACCTTGTTGCCACGTCCCGCGCGTTTGCACGGCCTGCGATTGGGAAATAGGGCCATCATGTTCTCTTGAAGCTGCCTGCGCCTTCTTTTAAACGAAGGCGAACGCAGACAAAGGAAGCGCCCCATGCTCGACCTCCAGTACACAGCCCCGGCCCCCAAAGTTATCGCCGGCGCCACTAGCGATTGGGAATTGGTGATCGGGCTTGAGGTCCATGCGCAGGTCGCAACCAACGCCAAACTGTTTTCCGGCGCATCCACGCTTTTTGGTGCCGAACCAAACAGCAACGTCGCATTCGTGGATGCAGGTATGCCCGGCATGCTGCCTGTCATCAACGAAGGCTGCATCGCCCAAGCAGTGAAAACCGGGCTGGGGTTGAATGCTCAGATCAATCTGATGTCAGCTTTTGATCGCAAGAACTATTTCTACCCTGATCTGCCGCAGGGCTATCAGATTTCGCAGCTTTACCACCCGATCGTTGGCGAAGGCGAAGTGTTGGTTGAAATGGGCAATGGCGAAGCCCGCAATGTGCGCATTGAGCGTATCCATCTTGAGCAGGACGCTGGTAAATCCATTCACGACATGGATCCCGCGATGTCTTTCGTCGACCTGAACCGCACCGGTGTCGCACTGATGGAGATCGTCAGCCGCCCCGATATTCGCGGGCCCGAGGAAGCGGCAGCCTATGTGCTGAAACTACGTCAAATCCTGCGTTACTTGGGCACCTGCGACGGCAACATGCAAAACGGCAACCTGCGGGCAGATGTGAACGTATCGGTCTGCCGTCCCGGTGATTACGAAAAATACTGGGAAACCCAAGACTTTAGCCACCTTGGAACGCGCTGCGAGATTAAGAACATGAACTCTATGCGGTTCATCCAGATGGCAATTGACTATGAGGCGCGCCGCCAGATCGCCTTGATCGAGGACGGCAAAGAAGTTGTGCAGGAAACGCGCCTTTATGATCCCGACAAGAACGAAACGCGGTCCATGCGGTCCAAGGAAGAGGCACATGATTACCGCTACTTCCCTGACCCTGATCTGTTACCGCTGGAGATCGAGCAGGCTTGGGTTGATGATATCAAAGCATCTTTGCCAGAACTGCCGGATCAGAAGAAAGCACGCTTTATCAGTGACTTTGGATTGTCAGACTACGATGCATCCGTCCTGACAGCAGAAGTCGCAAACGCGGAGTACTTTGAAAAAGTGGCCGAAGGACGCGATGGCAAGCTGGCAGCGAACTGGGTGATCAACGAACTCTTCGGGCGACTGAAGAAAGAAGATCACAGCATCGAAGATAGCCCTGTGGCCGCCAGCCAATTGGGTGAACTCATTGGTCTGATCAAAGCAGGTGACATCAACGGCAAGATCGCCAAGGACGTGTTTGAAATCTGCTACACCACAGGCCGCGATCCTGCCGAGATTGTCGAAACCGAAGGCATGAAACAGGTCACGGATACCGGTGCAATTGAAACGGCTGTCGATGAAATCATCGCAGCAAACCCCGCGCAGGTGGAGAAGGCGCAAGCCAATCCCAAACTGGTCGGCTGGTTTGTGGGTCAGGTGATGAAGGCCACTGGCGGCAAGGCAAACCCTGCTGCGGTGAACCAGATTGTATCAGCGAAACTGGGGCTTTGACGGCGCTTTGCCACGGCGCATGCGTTAGGCGTTGGCACGGGCGCACAGTTTTGATACACGCGTCTGGGTGGAAACAGGGGTGAGGCCATGACCTTTGAGTATAAAATCGTACCGGCACCAACGCGCGGACTAAAGGCGAAAGGCGTGAAAACGGCCGAAGATCGCTTTGCCAATGCGCTGCAGACGGCGATTAATGAATGGGCTGCGGATGGCTGGGAATATCAGCGCGCCGATACACTGCCCTGCGAACAACGCGAAGGGTTAATGGGCAAAACCACCGTCTACCAAAACATGCTGGTGTTCCGCCGCGCCAAGGAAGTCGCCAAATCGGTCGCGGCGCCGCCAGAGCCGCCGGTTGTATCATCACCTCCGAAAACCGGTGAAGAGCGCCTTATCGAAAAGAAGCTGGTTGCCACCCCGAAGCCAAGTACCGACGATGACGCAGCGCCCGACACGGATGTGAAACCCGTTTCGGACAAAAAAGCCGGACCATCGGCAGATGTCGCCGCCGAATAACTACCGAATATCAATCGCGAGCGCATGAATACGCCCAATGATGTCTTTTCCCAAAGCCGCGTGAATGGCGCGGTGGCGCGCCACGCGCGACATATCGTCCAGCGACGCCGCCTTCACCACAATCCGCCAATGGCTTTCACCTGACCCATCATCGCCCGCATGCCCTGCGTGCAAGGCACTTTCGTTAATCACTTCGACATGTTCTGGCGTAAGACCGCCCAACGCATCACGAATTTCGCTTTCAAGTGCCATTTATTTTTGCCTGCCCTCTTCAATCTTTAGCCACACAGTCTAATGTGTCTTCTCCGAGTCGAAAAGGTACCACGCGCCATGAAGAAAGATGATCCTTTTGGTTTCGACATGTCTGTGTCGAGTTCAAAGAAGAAGAACCCGCGCGGACGCCGTGGGATGTCTGGCGCGTCTGAGACGTCAACGCGGGTATGCGATCACGAAGGCTGCCAAGAGGCAGGCAAGTACCGCGCGCCCAAATCACCGGACATTTTGGACGACTTCTTTTGGTTTTGTCAGCAGCACGTGCGCGAATACAATCTGAAGTGGAATTTCTTTGACAGTACGTCAGAGGCAGAGCTTGCGGCCCAAATGGACAGCGACCGTGTCTGGGAACGCCCCACAAAGCCGTTCAAGCGCACGGTGGAAGAGGCCGCATGGGCGCGTCTGGGTGTGGATGACGCCCATCAGGTGCTTGGCGAAAACGCAACCCGCAATCCGGGACGTGGTGCGGCATCGGGGCGCAAGCTGCCCCCCACCGAACGCCGTGCGGTTGAGATTTTGGAAGCCAAAGACAACATGTCCAAACAAGAGATTCGCAAAGCCTACAAGGCGCTGATCAAAGTGCTGCACCCGGACATGAATGGCGGCGATCGCAGCCAGGAAGAACAGCTGTCAGAGGTTGTTTGGGCCTGGGATCAGATCAAAGTAAGCCGCAACTTCCGCGAAAAAGACTGAGGCGCCCGAAGGCGCCCCAATCCACTCTGCTAAAAGTGTTTGTGATATCAATCGCGGTGGTAGAGCTGCGTGCGCGACAGCGTGCTTAACCGCTCGGTGGCGCGTTGTTTGGCCGAACGTCCGAGGCCAAAGGCGCGTTCTTCAGTGAGCACACCCATCAGCATATGCGCCCCGATCAGGACAACAAACCAAGCAATCGCCAGCCAAGGCTTGGCAATAAACTCTGAAATCAACAGCACCGGCGCATAGGCAGCACCGAAAACTGGCGCAATCAGCATACCCGCGGCAACTGACGCGATCAGCGCAACGGCAATTGCTCCGATGATGGCACGCCCAAATCCCATTGCGCCCGTACGTCCCATCCAGCCGCGCGCCGTATAAAGTGCGACCGCGCCGCTTAGTCCACCGGCCAGGATTGTCCAAAGAACGAACAGTGGTGATCCAACCGGCTGGGCATTTACGCCTTCAAGACCGGATACAATCAACACCGTGATGCCAGCAGCCACAGCAATCACTGCGGCGTAGGCAATAACGAAAGACTTTTCGCCTTTCGTCAGGTACATTTTGTCTGCAAAACGCGCGAACATAGCGTTTATCCCCCATAACTCGTTAGTAATGAACGTTAGCCATTCGACCGAAATGTGGTCTGTGCCAAACGTCACAAGAAATAATTTTCTTATAGGCAAGAAATTGCCACAAATTGATCCGTTCCTCAAGAACAAACCGGCTGTTGCACGCTGGAAAGTGAACAAGGTACGGAAATCCATACCATTTATTCCAACGCTGAAACGATAGCGGCGAGCAGTTTACCGCTTGTTAACCCTCTGGGCCCTTCTGAGGCGGTTTTCTGTTCACACTTTGTTAGCAAATAGAATCGCTTAGGTTGTATTAACCCGAACTAAAGACCGTCCTTCAGGCACGAAAGACCAAACTGACACCGTTCAAACAGTGCCGCTTGCCGGTCGGCTGCGGCCCATCATCAAAGATATGCCCAAGATGGCTGCCACAGCGGCGACAATGCACCTCTGTACGCACGCGGAAAAGCTTGCGATCGGGTTTGGTGCCGATGGACCCCGGCAGACTGTCGTAAAAGCTGGGCCAGCCTGTGCCACTGTCGTATTTGGTGGCCGATGGATAAAGCGCCAGATCACAACCGCGACAGTAATATGTCCCATCGGCATAGTTTTTGTCCAAAGGCGAACTGCCGGCTCGCTCTGTTCCTTCGTCGCGCATCACACGGTATTGGGCGTCGGTCAGCATCGCGCGCCATTCGGCCTCTGTACGGGTGATTTCAAACTGCTGCGCCTGCAAAGCGGCGGGGGCCACGGCACTGCTGAGCGCGGCAAGCGTAAATGTACGACGATTGATCATGGAGTATTCCTTTATGTTTGCCACAATATACCCGCCTACGCATCTGGACGCCTAGCGCTAAGGCATGAAACCACGCGCATGTGATCGGCTGTCATTTGTTGCATCTCACAAGGCAAATGCGCCCTTTCCCTTGCAGCGCCTCGGTTTATGTTGCATTTCCGACCCAAGACTGAACGACGATTGAAAAAGGTACCAAAGATGGCGGACGGTATGACGGACATGCAAGCAAAACCAACCGAGGATATCTCGGTCCGCGAAGTCTTTGGCATCGACAGTGAAATGAAGATCAAAGGGTTTGCTGACCGGTCTGATCGCGTGCCTGAAATTGACAGCACCTACAAGTTTGATCCCGACACGACTTTGGCGATCCTTGCGGGCTTTGGCTATAACCGCCGCGTGATGATCCAAGGGTATCACGGGACGGGTAAGTCCACGCACATCGAACAGGTCGCAGCGCGCCTGAACTGGCCTTGCGTCCGGGTGAACCTTGATAGCCACATCAGCCGGATCGACCTGATTGGTAAGGACGCCATCAAGCTGCGTGATGGCGTGCAGGTCACTGAATTCCACGAAGGCATCCTGCCGTGGGCGCTGCGCAACCCGGTTGCGATTGTGTTTGACGAATATGATGCAGGTCGCGCCGACGTGATGTTCGTGATCCAGCGCGTGCTGGAAACAGATGGCAAGCTGACGCTGATGGACCAGAACGAGATTATCACGCCGAACCCATACTTCCGCCTGTTTGCGACGGCGAACACTGTTGGCTTGGGCGACACAACTGGCCTCTACCACGGCACACAGCAGATCAACCAAGCGCAGATGGACCGCTGGTCACTGGTTGCGACATTGAACTACCTCAGCCATGACGCCGAAGCCGCGATCATCCTGTCGAAGTCGCCACACTTTAATACTGAAAGTGGACGCAAACAGATTAGCCAGATGGTTACCGTCGCTGACCTGACGCGAACCGCCTTTATGAATGGTGACTTGTCTACGGTGATGTCACCCCGGACTGTTCTTGCATGGGCCGAAAACGCGCGCATCTTCCAAGATGTGGGTTACGCCTTCCGTCTGTCCTTCCTGAACAAATGTGATGAACTGGAACGTCAGACAGTGGCTGAGTTCTATCAGCGCTGCTTTGATGAGGAACTGCCAGAGAGTGCGGCAAGCTTGAGCCTCGGCTGAATAGACCACGACGGGATTAATTCGGAAGACCCCGCTGTTCGCACGGCGGGGTCTTTTCATTTTCGCGATCGCACATTGAGCGAAACCATGTCTTCATAATCTGCGTGCAATATGGGCTATAATTTCGCCACATTGCCCGGATTACATGCAGTATGAAAACTTTTCTGGCCTCCTGCGCTGTCTTGATTTCACTCGCCCCAGCACTGCGGGCGCAAGACAATGCACAATTGCAAACATTTGCGACCTGTGCGGGCCGCCTGTCTGCCGTGATGGAACATCAGTGGATGTTTGACGGCGATGCATCAGAACAGACCAAAGCGCAGCGCGCGACGGTGTTAGAGCTGATCTCGGCGATCATGGAACCAGACATGGGCCGTCAGGTATTGCATTGGCGGCTGACTGGAAAGCAGGCGCATAACGTCCTTTTGACACGCGCGACCTTCAATCAAGATGCCAGCGATGCGATCTGGGCGCGCGAGCAAGCCACCCTTTATGAACGCGAATGTACAGGGCTTTTGTTAAGTTAAAGTCGAACGATTTGGGAATGCCACAGGCTTGTCATACGGAAGCCGGTTTTCTAGGAATGATATCAGCAAATTATCTTTGGACCGGAGCCACCACATGAAGATGACAATTGGAACAGCGCTGCCCGACGACTACGTGGTCAGCCATGAGGATCTGGCCGAAACGGCATCAACCCTAATCGCCCATGCCTTGCTGCCGCTATTTGCCGAAAACATGAGCGAAGAGATGGCCAAGGCCAACGTCGAAGGCATCGTGACAGAACTAGCCTATCTATTCGATGAAGGCGAAATCGAACTGGGCGGAAAGACGTTCCGCCCGCGTCTGGCCTTTGTGGATGAAACGGGCGCGATCCTGCCCGGTGCCGCTGAATTGGTCACATTGCACCAACTGGCCGAAGACCCGTTTGAGATCGCACCAGAGGCCGGCATCACATTCGAAGAACCTGAATTCGTAGAAGAGTAGCTTTCCACCCCTCCGGGACTGGTCTTTACCCCGCCGCAGTTCTAGTTTGTGGCGGAGCAAAGGACCCCGCGATGAACAAACCATCTGACAACCCTGCCGATCCTTTCAAAAAGGCATTGGCCGAAGCGACCAAAGTCATGGCGGATGACCCCGAGTTGGCGGTCACCTATTCGGTTGATCCCGCAGGGCAAACCGCTGACACGATCCGCTTGCCTCAGGTTTCGCGCCGGATGACACGCGACGAGGTGTTGCTGGCGCGTGGTACGGCGGATGCCTTTGCACTGCGACACAAATTTCATGATCCCAAGGTATCGGCCCGCTATATGCCGCAAGGCCAGATGGCGCAGGATTTGTACGAGGCCATGGAAACCGCCCGGATTGAGGCCGTTGGCGCAGAATATATGCCCGGCACGGCTGGCAATATCGACGTCAAAATCGGAACCGAGGCGATGCGCAAGGGCTATGATCAGATCAGTCAAGCCTCTGACGCGCCTTTGGCGGTTGCTGCTGGCTATCTGATCCGCCATTTGGCGACGGGGCGTGATCTGCCCAAAGGCGCCGAAAACGTCATGGAGCTGTGGCGCGGGTTTATTGAGGATCATTGCGGCGGCACGCTGGAAAACCTGACGGATACGCTGAATGATCAGCAGGCATTCGCGAAATTCGCGCGACAGTTGATCAGCGACATGGGGTACGGCGATCAATTGGGCGACGATCCTGATACGCTTGACGATGATCAAGAAGACGAGGCCGAAGACGGGTCTGACGACGATCAGGACGAGCCCGATAGCACGGGCGAGGACGATAGCGAAGGCGAAGAGGCCGAAGGCACGCCGGAGCAGTCTCAGGAAGATCAACAGGATGCCAGCCAAGCGCAGGTCAGCATGGACGATCAGGCTGATGCTGAGATGGGTGAAGAAGCCGAAATGCCCGAAGGTGAGGCCCCGCTTGAGCCACCTGCCCCACAGCCGGTGTCTGATGCTGATCCTGACTACAAAGTGTCGACAGTTGAATTCGACGAAGAGATCGGGGCCGAGGATTTGGCCGAACCTGTCGAATTGGAGCGCTTGCGTGCTTATTTGGATCAGCAGCTTGAGCCGCTGAAGGGGGCCGTATCCCGGCTTGCCAACAAATTGCAGCGCCGCTTGCAGGCCCAGCAGAACCGGTCGTGGGAGTTTGACCGCGAAGAGGGTATTCTGGATGCGGGCCGCTTGGCACGCGTCGTTGCCTCGCCTACGACGCCGCTGTCCTTCAAGGTCGAAAAAGACACTGATTTCCGCGATACGGTTGTGACGCTGCTTTTGGACAACTCCGGCTCTATGCGCGGCCGCCCGATTTCCATTGCCGCCATTTGTGCCGACGTCATGGCGCGAACGCTTGAGCGTTGCGATGTGAAGGTCGAGATTTTGGGCTTTACCACGAAGGCATGGAAAGGCGGCCAGAGCCGTGAAAAATGGCTGGCTGATGGGCGTGAAGCGACACCCGGTCGTCTGAACGATCTGCGTCACATCATCTATAAATCTGCCGATGCGCCATGGCGCCGTACCCGGCCCAATCTGGGGCTGATGATGAAAGAAGGTCTCTTGAAGGAGAACATCGACGGTGAGGCGCTGGAATGGGCGCACCGCCGCATTGTTGGCCGCCAAGAGCAGCGTAAGATCCTGATGGTGATCTCTGATGGTGCGCCTGTCGACGATTCAACTTTGTCCGTTAACCCTGCGAACTATCTGGAAAAACACCTGCGTGACGTGATCGCGATGGTCGAGAAACGCAAGGCGGTTGAACTGGTGGCGATTGGTATCGGGCATGACGTGACCCGCTACTATGAGCGCGCGGTGACGATTACGGATGTGGAACAACTTGCCGGTGCAATGACCGAACAGTTGGCAAGCTTGTTTGACAGCGATCCACGAAAACGCGCCCGTGTCCTGGGGATGCGGAAGGCGGGCTAGCCTTCGGCGAAAGTTTGATTGGACGAAGAAAGTAGATTGGGTTTCACTTATGTTTCAGACGTTTGAGGCGCAATCTTCACCGGATCAAGGGCCGCCAAGACTGGCGGCGTTACGTGACGAAATGATAAAGCGCGGGTTTGACGTGTTTTTGGTGCCGCGTGCCGACGCGCACCAAGGTGAATATGTCGCCCCGCGTGATGCGCGGCTGGAGTGGTTGACGGGGTTTTCGGGCTCTGCGGGGTTTTGCGCGGTGTTGCCGAATGTCGCCGGTGTCTTCATTGATGGGCGCTACCGCGTGCAGGTCCGCGCGCAGGTCGCCAATGCCTTTACGGCGGTGCATTGGCCAGAAGTCCAACTGGTTGATTGGCTGAAGCAGCAGATGCCGGGTGGCGGCAGACTGGCCTATGATCCGTGGTTGCATACCGTGTCCGAGATCGCAGGGCTGCGCGAGAAACTCGCCGGGTTTGAACTGGTCCCTACCGACAACCTTGTGGACGCGATTTGGGATGACCAACCTGCTCCACCTGATGCCCCTTTCACCGCCCATGCGCTTGCGCATGCGGGTGAGGCGCATGACGCAAAGCGTGCGCGGTTGGCAGCACAGATGACTGAAAACGCAGCGGTGCTGACCTTGCCGGACAGCATTGCTTGGCTGCTCAATATCCGGGGTACGGACATTGCGCGCAATCCGGTGCCGCAGGCCTTTGCTGTTTTGCACAATGATGGGCGCGTGGATTTGTTTTCCGGGGCTGGTAAGACTGATGCTATTGCTGATCACCTTGGGGATGCCGTCACCGTGCATGACGTTAGCCGTTTCATGGCCATGCTAAACAGCCTGCAAGGCCAGGTACTGATCGACAAGCGCACCTGTCCTGATATCGTCGCCAGCACTTTGCGTGAAGCCGGGTGCGATGTGGTGCAAGGTACAGACCCGTGCATCTTGCCCAAAGCATGCAAGAACGACGCCGAAATCGCGGGCGCAAAAGCTGCTCATGAACGCGATGCCGTTGCGATGGTGCGCTTTCTGGCATGGCTGGACGCAGAGGCCCCCAAAGGCGGACTGACCGAGATTGATGTCGTCAAAGCGCTTGAAGGGTTCCGCATGCAAACCAATGCGCTGCGCGATATCAGCTTTGAAACCATCTGCGGGTCTGGACCCAACGGCGCTATTGTTCATTACCGCGTCACCGAAGAAACCAACCGCCCTGTCACGCAAGGTGACCTGTTATTGGTCGATAGCGGCGGGCAGTACATTGACGGCACCACTGATATCACCCGCACGATGGCGATTGGCACGCCCACGGATGAGCACAAGGCCTGCTATACGCGCGTCCTGCAAGGCATGATCGCGGTCAGCCGTGTCCGCTTTCCCAAAGGCGTTGGCGGACAGCATCTGGATGCGCTGGCGCGCGCGCCTTTGTGGATGGCAGGTCAGGATTATGATCATGGCACGGGACATGGTGTTGGTAGCTATCTGAGCGTGCATGAAGGACCGCAAGGCATCTCGCGCAGGTCGGAGGTGGCGTTGCAAACCGGGATGATTCTGTCAAACGAGCCGGGCTATTACCGCGAAGGCGCATTCGGCATTCGCATCGAGAACCTGATTGTCGTCATCGAAGCCCCTGCCCTTACTGGCGGCGACGATCGCGATATGCTGTCCTTTGAAACGCTGACCTATGTGCCTTTTGACCGGCGGCTGATCAATACGGACCTGCTGACAAATGCAGAACGGGGCTGGATTGATCGTTATCATAACGATACATTGTCGCTTCTTGCTTCCCGACTGGATGCGCAGACACGCGATTGGCTGACCAAAGCCTGCGCGCCGCTCTGACATCAAACTGTCATTCAACACGCATGCGTTGGTCCGGCTTGCCGGTCACTGGCGACTTTTGACGAAAAGGAAATCACCATGGCTGATCACATCAAAATCCGTCCTGCCACAGGCACTTGGGTTGTCCGCGCAGCAGGCGCTGTCATCGGGGAAAGCACCAATGCGCTGGAACTGGTTGAAGGTGATTATCCGCCGGTGATCTATTTTCCGCGCGAAGACCTTGCGATGGCGTTTCTTGAACCAACCGATCTAACCTCAAAATGCCCCTACAAGGGTGAAGCGAGCTATTTCACCATTGAAGCCAAAAGCGGGCCAATTGCGAATGCGGCTTGGTCCTATGAGGCCCCAAAAGAGGCCGTCGCCGCGATTAAGGACCACCTCGCCTTCTTCTCTGAAAAAGTGGCCGTCGAGCAGGTTTAGGAATGTTCCTCTGCTGCGGTTTCTGACAAGGCGCGGTTCATCGCACGCAGCGCATCGACCTGAAACAAGGCGCCCCAAAGCTCTGGCGGGCTATCTTCGCCACCCAAGGTCACGACCGGGATAAAACGGTGGCCTTGGCCCTCAAACATAGGCATCGCCTGCTCAAGCGTGGCATTACCGTCAACATACACACCGTCCCGCACCAGATCCCAGCATTCCTCTTCTGAAGCGGCGTTCTTGTCGTGCACCGCACGCATGATGGACGACACTTTGAAGGTGGCCAAAAGATAGGCCTGCGGTCCGGCGGCCAGGTGGACATTGCGCCGCTCAAGCTGGGTCAGGAAGAACGACCGGTCCACAAGCCGCGATGACAGCGCGGACGACAGCGACACAGCGACCATAACAGCAAGACCTGTTTGCCAATCGCCCGTCAGTTCGAACACAATCAACGTGGTTGAAATCGGCGCGCCCAGCACTGCCGCCGCGACCGCACCCATACCGGCAAGTGCATAAAGCGTTTCACTGCCTGATACGGTTGGAAAAATCGGTGTGGCGATCAGGCCAAAAGCCAAACCCGTCAGTGCACCCACCATCAAAGAAGGCGAGAAAACCCCACCACCCATACGCCCCCCCATCGTGATGGCGACGGCGGCCACCTTGAGGATGACAAAGACGATGGCCTCATACAGCACCAATTCGCCCGTCAGCGCGGCCGATGTTGTCTCATATCCGACACCAATGATATGCGGCCACCAGATTGCCAATGCCCCCAACATCGCGCCAGCGATCGCAGGGCGTAGGTAGCGTGGAATACCGGTTTCACGTTGCACGTAATTGCCGAAGTCTTCCGCCCAGAAAATCGCCTTCATCAAGGCGACAGCGACAAGCCCGCAAACCAAACCGAGGATCAGAAACGCGGGCAGTTCCACGTAGAACCCAAGGGCATTCTGAACTGGCAAAGCGAACTCGGTCACGTCACCAAACACCAGCCGGTTGATAACGGTGCCAACGGCAGAGGCAATCACAATCGGGGCGAAAGCATGCACAGCAAAGTGACGCAGAACGACCTCCAGCGCGAACAAGGCTCCGGCAATAGGGGCGTTAAAGCTGGCAGAGACAGCCGCCGCGACAGCGCAGCCCAGCAAATCGCGGCCCGTGATCCCATTGGCGTTGATCCAGCGGCAAACACCGGTTGAGATGACGGCGGCAAGGTGTACCACTGGCCCTTCGCGGCCAGATGACCCACCCGTGGACAGCGTGATCATTGATGCGGCTGCCGATGCCAGCCCCCGCCGGACTTCGACGCGGCCTTCGGACAGTGCGGCCCCTTCGATCACGTCGGCCACCGACCGGACCCGCCCATCATCGGTAAACCGATCAAGGATCAGGCCAACGATCAACCCGCCGCATATCGGGATCAGCAAAATCTGATACCACGCCAGCCCTGCCGCAAAAGAATGCAGTGTCAGAACATCATCGGTTCCATAGGCTGTGGTTTGAATGGCGTAGATACCCAGTCGGAACAAAACAGCGGCAAAGCCTGCCGCAATACCAATCGCCAAAGCAATGAACCAGAACTGGATCTGGTTCGGGCCATGGGTTTTCATGGCCTTTGCGGCGTCACGACAAGCCGTCGTTGCGTCAGCAATCCCTTGCTGTAGCAACGCTTTGACTGGCTTACCCATCAGGTTGGCTTTCTTGCGAGGCGCGGTTGCGCTGTCGAATATCACACGACAGACGCAAGCCCCTGACGTCTTTTCAGGTCTATTTCATGCTTTGGGTGCTTCCAAGCGGAAATTCATCGGCTTTGCATCCGGGGCCGGTCGTCGCAGATCATCGGGAGGGTCTTGATACATGCATCCCACGACTGGAATTCTACACGACAGGCATGGATTTTTTTGCTGCAAACAAATAAGCACAACCCATCTTGATCGTAATTTTAGCCCGCCGGATAATTCAAATATGATAAAAGAAACCCAGCTTGCCGGTGTCGTCGAGATTACACCGCGTCGCTTTGCGGACGGACGCGGCCATTTCAGCGAGACCTACAACGCAGAAACGCTAGCCGGCTTGGGCATTACAACCGAATTTGTGCAGGACAATCAGTCTTATAGCAAAGATCAGGGCACAATGCGGGGTTTGCATTATCAGGCCCCACCGGCAGCGCAGGCCAAGCTGATCCGCGTGTTGCAGGGGGTCATTTTGGATGTTGCGGTTGATGTGCGCAAAGGCGCGCCGACCTATGGCAAATGGGTTGCGGTCGAATTGTCGGATACCACAGGCAATCAGTTGCTAATCCCCGCAGGGTTCTTGCACGGGTTCATCACCCGCACGCCTGATTGTATGGTCGCATATAAATGCTCAGCCACCTACGCGCCAATGTGCGAAGGTGCCGTACGCTTTGACGATCCCGACCTCGCGATTGACTGGGGCATTGATGCAAGCGAAGCGGTATTGTCGGACAAAGACGCCGCCGCCGCATCCTTTCAAGATTTCAAATCACCATTTGTCTACGAGGCCACGCCATGAAAATCCTCGTCACCGGCGGTGCGGGTTTTATCGGCTCAGCCGTTGTGCGGCAGGCTGTTGCGGCAGGTAATAGCGTCGTGAACCTGGATGCGCTGACCTATGCGGCTTGTCTGGCCAATGTGGCGGATGTTGCAGACAGCCCACTTTACGCGTTCGAGCACGCGGATATTTGCGACAGACCTGCATTAGACCGCATCCTTGCCAGCCATGCGCCCGATGCGATCATGCATTTGGCCGCGGAGTCGCATGTGGACCGTTCCATCGACGGCCCCGGCGCCTTTATCGCCACGAATGTCACCGGCACCTACACCTTGCTGGAAGCGGCTCGCGCCTATTGGGAAGCACGCGGCAAGCCTGATGCTTTCCGTTTCCATCACATCTCAACCGACGAGGTTTATGGCTCTTTGGGGTCTGAGGGTCAGTTCACCGAAGACACGCCCTATGATCCGCGCAGTCCCTACTCTGCATCCAAAGCCGCCAGCGACCATCTGGTCCGGGCATGGGCTGAAACATACGGCCTGCCTGTTGTGCTGACCAATTGTTCCAACAACTACGGACCATATCATTTCCCTGAAAAGCTGATCCCTGTGGTGATCCTCAACGCGCTGCACGGCAAACCAATCCCTGTGTACGGTAAAGGCGAAAACGTGCGCGATTGGCTTTATGTCGAAGATCACGCCGACGCCTTGCTGACCGTGCTGACCCGTGGGCAGATCGGCCGCAGCTACAACATTGGCGGTGAAAACGAAGCGCGCAACATTGATCTGGTGAAGATGATTTGCGATCTGCTGGATCAACATCGCCCCGATAGCGCGCCCCATGCAGACCTGATTACTTACGTCACTGACCGCCCCGGCCATGACCTTCGCTATGCGATTGATCCAAGCCGGATGCGTGACGAACTGAATTGGCGGCCTTCAGTCACGCTGGAAGAAGGGCTTGCCAAGACTGTTTCATGGTATCTTGAAAACAGCTATTGGTGGCAGCCTTTGCTGGACCGTGATGGTGTCGGCACGCGGTTGGGTACTGCATGAATATCCTTGTTTTTGGTCAAACGGGGCAAGTCGCCCGCGCGCTCATCGCTGCGGGACCAGACGCTGGGGTTCAGATTACGGCGTTGGGACGCAACGCTGCTGACCTGAGTGACCCAGACGCCTGCGCCGCAGCAATCACTCAGAGCAACGCGGACGCGGTGATCAATGCCGCAGCATGGACCGCTGTCGATGCCGCAGAGGAAAACGAAGCCGCCGCCCGGGTGATCAATGCCGATGCCCCCGGTGCGATGGCACTGGCCTGCACCGCAAAGGGCATACCCTTCATCCATATTTCGACCGACTATGTTTTCGACGGCACAGAAGGGCCCGCATGGCAAACCGACGATGCGACGGGACCTTTGGGCGCTTACGGGCGCACCAAGCTGGCCGGTGAACAGGCCGTTGTGGCTGCGGGTGGCACGCATGCCATTCTGCGCACGGCTTGGGTTTTTGATGCGACAGGCAAGAACTTTGCCACAACAATGCTGCGACTATCCCAAACCCGCAATGCGCTGACAGTCGTTGGCGATCAGATTGGCGGACCAACCCCGGCTGACGCGATTGCGGACGCCTGCATCACGATGGCAAAGGCGATGACTGCAGGCCAAGATGCCAGTGGCATTTATCACTTCAGCGGCGCGCCCGGTGTATCATGGGCCGATTTTGCGCGCGCCATCTTTGACGTGGCAAAGCGCGATGTCACGGTCACCGACATCACAACGGCCGACTACCCAACGCCTGCCAAACGCCCGGCGAATTCACGGCTGGATTGTACGAGTATTGAAGAAACCTTTGGCATTAAGCGACCGGATTGGCGCGCGGCACTAACAAAAATGTTGGGCCAGCTATAATATCGCCCAAACCACTAACTAGGACAAGAGTATGAGTAGACGTAAGGGATTGATACTGGCTGGCGGCACCGGATCGCGGCTTTGGCCCATTACGCAAGGGCTTTCAAAGCAGCTGATGCCGATCTACGACAAGCCGATGATCTATTATCCGCTGTCCGTCCTGATGCTGACCGGGATCCGCGAGATCGGGATCATCACCACCCCACAGGATCAGGCGCAGTTCCAGAACTTGCTTGGCGATGGGTCGCAATGGGGTGTGCAAATCACGTGGCTGGTCCAACCCAGCCCCGACGGGCTGGCGCAGGCCTATCTGATTGGCGAAATGTTTCTGGATGGCGCACCTTCGGCTATGGTGCTGGGGGATAACATCTTTTTCGGGCATGGACTTCCGGAACTGCTGGCCAGTGCAGATGCGCAGACCGCAGGCGGCACCGTCTTTGGTTACCGGGTCGCTGACCCGGAACGCTATGGCGTGGTGGGCATGGATGCGACCGGCCGGGTGACCCAAATCATCGAAAAGCCCGCAGTTCCGCCTTCGCAATATGCTGTCACGGGACTGTATTTTCTGGATGGCACCGCGCCTGACCGCGCGCGCGCAATCAAGCCCAGTGCGCGAGGAGAGCTGGAAATCGTCACCTTGCTGGAAAGCTATCTTCATGACGGCGCGTTGAACGTCGAAACCATGGGGCGTGGCTATGCCTGGCTTGATACTGGCACCCACGCCAGTTTGCTGGATGCGGGCAACTTCGTGCGCACGTTGCAAAGCCGTCAAGGCATGCAAACCGGCTGCCCCGAAGAGATTGCTTACGGTGCGGGCTGGATTGATGACGCGCAGCTGACAGCACTCGCTGATCGTTACGCCAAAACCGAATATGGTGCCTATCTGCGCGGGCTGCTTTAGCATGAGCCTTGCCTATCTGATGAACACCTATCCGATTACCTCGACGACATTCATCCGTCGCGAAATCCACGCGCATGAAGCCGCAGGTGTGCCGGTGACCCGCTTTGCGATCCGCGATTGGGCGGAAGTGCCTGTCGACCCGCGTGACCGCGATGAGGTGGGTAAGACGACCTATATCCTCAAGCAGGGCGCGGTCGCTTTGGCCGCGCGAACACTGAAAGAGGTTGCAACGAACCCGCTTGGCTTCTTGCGCGCCTTCAAGACCATGTTCCACCTTGCAACGCGTCCGGGCAGCACGGGCCTGAAGAACGTGGCCTATCTGGTCGAGGCGGTGTTCTTTAAGCAAGCGGCGAAGGCGCAAGGCATTCACCACGTGCATGCGCATTTTTCTATGAACTCCACCGCAGTTGCGCTGTTGGCGCACCGCATGGGTGGCCCGAGTTACAGTTTTACAGCACACGGACCTGACGAATTCGATGATCCGGTAGGCAGTGGTTTGCCCGCAAAGGTGGCCGATAGCACCTTTGTCGCGGCGATCACCGATTACGCGCGCGGTGTGATTTTGGACGCAACGGGCGGTGACCACGCAGACAAGGTGCATGTTGTGCGCTGCGGCATTGATCTGGATGAATTCAAACTCTCGCCGCCCCCTGAAAACGCCCGGATCGTCTGTGTCGGCAGGCTCTGCCCTGCCAAAGCGCAAGCGCTACTGGTTGAAGCCGTGGCCCCATTGATCGCGGATCACCCCACCCTTGATCTGGTTTTCATCGGTGACGGAGAAGACCGTGCAGGGATTGAGGCGCGGATAGCTGAACTTGGCTTGCACGATCACGTCACGCTGGCCGGATGGGGTACGGGCGAAGAAGTGCGCGCAGCAATCAAAGGCGCACGGGTCTTTGCCTTGCCCAGCTTTGCCGAAGGCTTACCCATCGTCTTGATGGAGAGCCTTGCGATGGGCAGGCCCGTGGTCACGACCCAGATCACCGGTATCCCTGAATTGGTTGATGCAGACTGTGGATGGATTGTTCCGCCGGGCGACGTGCCTGCACTGCGCGATGCGGTGGCGCAGGCTTTGTCAGCCGATACAGCCACGTTGGCAGCAATGGGAAAAGAAGGGCGCGCGCGGGTGATTGCCGCGCATGATCAGGCGCAGAACGCGGCCCAGCTACGGGCGTTGTTCCCGAAAGATTGACCTATTGGAAGGCCGCAGGGACCCCGGTCATTGGTGAGTTTGATACAACATCCCAGACAACCCGCTGCATCAAAGCCGCCGCTTGCAAACCCGGATCATCGGCAGACGTACCATCAGCGCGTAAAAGCTGATGTGGTAGACCGATGGGCGCGCGCTGATAAAGCACGGCATAGTGGGTCAGCGCCATCAGATAGGCCCCGTAGTCATTGAAATGAATGTTGTCGCTGAACAGATCACTGTAGCTTTCCAGAGGGCCGACCGGCCCCTCTTCTTCCAAGGCACGGGCAAAGGCTGCCATTACCTGACCACCGGGGATCACATAGATCGGCCGAGGTTCATCAGCCCGCGCCAGCGCTGGTCGCAGCACTGCATCTTCCCAATAAAGCTGCCGGTCGCGATCCAGACGAGTCAACCAGCCCACAGGGTCATTCAACGGATGCCACGTTTCATAAAGATAGACGGCGGCACCCTGCGCATGGGCTTTCCGCTCCCAGTTGTGCAAATGCACGGGCGTATCATGATAGCGCACGGCATCCGCAATCTCGACCATCTCGGTCAGGACCAGCGCGTCGTACGCGCCTGATCCTACGGCCTCATGCGCATCACGGTATTTGTCGTGCGCGTTTTCCTGCTCAAACCCATTGACCGGCACATCGGGATCCCAATGTGACCGCAGCGTCGCACCCCAGCCTAACTGACTGGCAAAGCCGTGCCCTTCGCCTGCCAATTGCGCCAGCATCGCTGGCATATCACGGCCCACCAGACTGTGACCAAGGTGATAGACCTGCCGTGGTCCGTCAATGCTGGGCGCGGGTTCTGTGTAGAGTGCAGCAAAGCTTTCCGCATCCAAAGGTGCCGGATCGCGGGCGTAAAGGCCCAAAGCGCCAAGGACAATGAGAACAGGTGCAAGAATGAATAGAATCAGACGTTTAGACATGAGCAACAGATAGGATCAGACCCTCTTGGATCAAGATCGCGCCTTTCAGTTTGGGTATATTGAGATCGGTTCGCACCTCGAAACGATCCGAGGCCAAGGTGAGCGTCACCGCATCAAACCCAATCACGCGATGGGTCAGCGGATATTGTGCTTTATAAACAGCCTCTTTGGCGCTGAAAATCATCTTGGCTGCAAGGCCCGGTTCTGATTGTGTATGAAGCCAGTCGCGCTCGTGTCCAGTGCACAGGATGTCGATCAGGTCAGAGGCGAGAGGCGTTGCCGGTTCAACGTCGATGCCCAGCGTCTGATGATCCCCGTCCCACGCGACAGCCGCAATCGCGCATGTATCGCAATGGGCAATTGATCCGACCATACGCTTGGGCCAAAGCGGCGCACGGTCAGCGCCTTGCAAAATAGCCGTGGGTTTGACGCCCTGCACTTGCATCGCTTCGCGCGCAGCCTGACGACCGGCTGCGAATTCAGCGCGGCGTTTTGGCACCGCCCGTGCGATGATTTCGGCTTCATTGGGCCACAGGTCACCTTCACCCTCTCTGGGGTCGACAACACCGACGCCGACATCCGGGCCGAGCATTCTCTGCAATGCGGCCCGCACCCCGTCCATTACCGATTACGCCGTCGTTCACGCATTTCGCGACGGCGGGCCATGGCGTCCTGCAAGGGATCGCCAGCAGGGCTTGCGGCCTCAGCTACAACAGCGACGGGTGCAGGCGTGGCCGGCTTAGGTGCGGGTACAGGTTCTGGGGATTTCGCCGGTGCTGCGTCCCCTCCGGCCTTCTGTGCTACGATTTTCGCCAAGGCACCCAAAGTTGGCGCCCGGAAAATATCGGTGATCGACAGTTTTTGAACACCCATCGTGCTTCGGATTTCCCGATGCGCCTGAACGGCCAGCAATGAATGTCCGCCCAGATCAAAGAAGCTGTCTTTTGGCCCAATCTGCGGCACACCCAGCATCGCCGACCAGATCGCGGCAATCCGGTCGCTGATCTCGGCCTCTGACCCAAGATTGACCGGGGCGGCGGCAACCTCTGGTTTGACCGTCTGCACCACAACTGGTGCAGCCTGTCCCAAAACCGGGGCTGGCAGTGCCTTGCGGTCTACCTTTTTGTTGGGTGTGAGAGGGAACGCATCCAAAGTCACGAAGTGGCGCGGCACCATATAGTCCGGCAAGGACTTCGACATCTCAACGCGCAAGGCCGCCTCATCAACCGGCCCATCGGCCAATAGATAACCGACCAATTGCACCACGCCGGGCGTGTCCTCACGGGCGATCACAACGGATTGCTGCACTGGCTCATGCTGGTCAATCACGCTTTCAATCTCACCCAGCTCAACCCGGTAGCCGCGCAGCTTGACCTGAAAATCAGCGCGACCAAGGAAATCAATCCGGCCATCAGCCCGCCAGCGCACCAGATCGCCGGTGCGATACATGCGCCCTTCGGCAAATGGGTTGGGCAGGAAGCGTTCGGCGGTCAAATCGTCCCGCTGGAAATACCCGCGGGTGACACCCGCACCGCCGATGTAAAGCTCACCGGGGACGCCAATAGGTGTCGGCTGCATGTGATCATCCAGCACATAGACCTGTGTATTCGCAATGGGCGTGCCAATCGGAACGGCACCCTGCCCCGGCTCAGCGGTCTGTGTTGTCGACCAAATCGTCGTCTCGGTGGGCCCGTACATGTTTTCCACATGCCCACCCGTCAGGGTACGCAATTCATCAGCCAAGGCACCGGGCAAAGCTTCACCCCCCACCATCATGTGCTTGATCTGCGATAGCGCGACGCGCGCCTCGTCGTTCATGGTCAGCATCTGCGCCATGGATGGGGTACATTGCAGATGCGTGACCTTGTGGCGCAGGATTTGGGCCGCAATGGAATAATCGCCTTGTGCAACCTCTTGGTTGCTAGCCGCCACAACCTCGGCGAGTGGTTTGAGTCCTTCCAGCACCAAATCCACGTCGATGCCATAGTCGATCAGGCAGGCAACCTCGGTCACGCCGATCGCCTTGACCTGCTTGACCCGTTCAATCGCATCCTCGACCGTGCCAAACAGACCGCTGTCGTTGAAATACCGCTCAAACGCGAATTCAAGAATACCGTCCATTTCGTCATCGTCCAGCGACCCAAGGTCGATCTGCATCGGGTTCTCAACGCCTTTCGGCTTTTTGAATGCAGGAAAGGCCCAGGCATACTGCTTGATCAGACCAGCGGCGGCACGCAGATAGTCTTTCATCGGCTCGCGTGCGATTTCGCGGGCGTGGTCGCGGGTGTCGGACAAGAAGCTGTGCAGCATCAAGGTGACCGTAAAGTCATCAGGGTTGTGCCCGGCTGCGCGCAAAGCGTCGTGATAAATCACAATCTTTTCAGCGACTTCATCAACGCTTTGCCCCAGCAGGTGGGTCAGGACGTTGCAGCCGTTGGTGCCTGCTTCTTTCCATGTCTCAGGGTTGCCAGCGGTCGTAACCCAGACATTCAGCTTTTTCGAAACCGGCCGTGGCTGGGTGACGACACCGTGCATTTCGCCGTTCTGACGCGGGAATTCCACCGTCTCACCTTCCCAAAGTCTGCGCAGATCACGGATCGCGTCAAACATCGCGGGCTTGTTCTTGGGTGGTGTATTTTCCGGGCGCAGCACAAAGTCATCTGGCTGCCACCCTGACGCGATGGCAAGCCCGGTGCGCCCATTGGTCAGGTTGTCGATAACGGCCCATTCTTCGGCGATCCGCGCCGTGTGGTGCAGAGGCGCGACGCAAGAGCCCGCCCGCACGGCAAGGTTTTGTGTGACAGCCGCAACAGCCGCCCCGGTCACGGACGGGTTGGGATATGGCCCACCAAATGCATGAAAATGCCGTTCCGGTGTCCAGACGGCGCAGAACCCGTTTTTGTCGGCATACTGCGCGCCTTCCAGCAAGGAACGGTACTTGTCGCGTCCGATCCCGTCGTCGTTGCCCCAATAAAACAGGCTGAAGTCCATGCCCACACCCGGCGCTCTGCCTTCACCAGCAACCAGCGCCCGGTTTTCATCGCCGGAAATGACCAGCTTGAAACCACGTGCGAGTGTCCAGAACAATTCCAGCACGGAGATATCGAAGGACAGTGACGTGACAGCCATCCAGACACCCGGCGGATCATGCGCGATCCGGTCGTCCATGCCGGTAAAGAAGTTGGACACATTGCGATGTTCGACCATCACGCCTTTGGGCCTGCCGGTCGAACCGGATGTGTAAATCATATAGGCCAAATGCGCGCCGGTGACGCCGCTGTCGGGGTTGGTGGTCTCACCACCGCCGGGCAACGCATCAACCAGCACCGTCCCGGCGTCGGTTTTTAGTTCCGCGGCAAGCGTACTATCGGTGACAATCACTTTGGTCCCGCTGTCTTCGATGTAGAGTGCGGTGCGGTCAGCCGGATAAGCCGGATCCATCGGCAGATAGGCACCGCCCGCCTTCATGATCGCCAACGCCCCGATCAACAGCTCTGCGGACCGGCGCAGATGAAGGCCGACAATCACGTCAGGGCCGACACCCTTGTCACGCAACAGATGCGCCAACGCATTGGCGCGGTTGTTGAGTTCACCGTAGGTCAGGCTTTCGCCTTCAAAAGCCAGCGCCTCGGCATCAGGTGTACGGGCGACCTGCGCCTCGAACGCCTGATGAATGCAAAGATCGGCAGGATAGTCTGTTTCGGTCGCGTTCCAGTCATACAAAACCTGTTGACGTTCGGCATCAGGCAGCAACGTGACGGCATCCCCTTTTGCGATCTGCGCCGCTATATGCGACAACCGTGCGGCCCAAAGCTGTGCTGTCTCAGCACCGATTTTGCCTGTGTCAGCAAAAAGCGTGTTGCCAGCCACCGTCAGCGCCGTTCCGGCAATATGCGCCTGTTCGGACAGGCCCAGCGCGGGGGTTTTCACGCCTCCGGGAATGCGCGCACAAAGATCAGCCGCGAACGACCCGCGATCTTTCACTATAGCCAAATCATCGCCCGCCGCGACCGGGACCCAGTCATTGAGGTAACCGTGATGGTCATGTGCGACGGCCAGTGCCAGCGTTACCGGATCGTCCGACAAAGCGTCCCCAAGCTGACGCAAGGCATCGGCCAGCGTGGCAGGATCACCGGTGAGAGGCAGTCCTATCACTTCGCCCTGCGCTGCACTTATGTCGATCTGCGGCAGGGTCGCAGGCGGCATCGCCTCAAGCGTTTTGCGCCACTTTGCCTCGTACTTCAGCGTTGCTTTTAGCGCAGCGTTCAGCGTCTCATCAGCCACCACAGCGGGCAATTGATCGCCAACAGCAGCAATATCACTGGCCACCGCCGTATCACCCACCGCACTTCGCAAACCACGCAAAGTCACCGGGGCCGTTGCCGTCGCAACGGTCAAATAATCGTCGCCCACCGCGATAACGGTCCCTGCCCCCGCATCCGAAGTCGTCTTTTCGGCGACCGCCTTACCAACAAGGAACACGCCTTCGTCTGTCGCGATCTTGGGACAGCTGAGAGGGTTCCAATAGTCGCCGTGATCAAGCGCATGCACCAAGGTCGTGATCTTGCGCGCCGTCTGATTGAAATCAAGCCGGGCAGCATTGGCAGGCCGGTCGTTCTTGGCAAAATAGCTGCGCTGCGACAGGTCTTGGGGCGTCACGACGGGTGCATCGCTGCTCAGTTTCTCGATCACCGTGCCAAAGCTGTCAATCGCTGCGGCATAGCATTTGGTGTTCAGCGTCAGAACCGTTTCATCGGGGGTCACATCAAAGAAGCTTTGCGCCAGCAGGCCACCTTCGTCGACACCACCGGAAATCATATGCCAGCTAATGCCATACTCAACCTCACCAGCCAGCAAAGCCCAGACCGGAGCGTTCAATCCCGCGTAGCGCGGCAGCGGACCATCATGGAAATTAACTGCCCCGCGCGCAGGCAGCGCCAGCACGGCATCGGGGATCATATCGAGGTTCGCGATGGATAACAGCCAATCAAAGGGGATGTCTGACAAGGCCGCAACCAAATCAGCATCGGAGGACACAACATGCAAACCAGCGGTCTCGGCCCAATCCGCAACATCAGCATTTCGGGTAACGACAGCAGCGATCGCATGACCAGCCTCGCGCAGCATCTCACCACATTGGATCGCGAGGGATTCATTGCCGATAACAACGGCGCGGAAAGCAGACATCAAATCATTCTCCAATTTGGGGGCTTGGCTGCATGGGCCGCTCCCGCTGAGGCGTAAATAGGGCTTTTGCATCGTGACGGGCCAAGGTGCGCAGAAAATGCGGCGCACCTTTGTGGGTCTTGCCCGTCAGTTTGCAGCGCAGCCAATGCAGACTGCCGCCGATCAAGTGCAAACAGGTCGCGCAGGCTGTGTATGCGCGTCCGTGGTTCTTGCTGAAATAATGCCAGCGTGAAGCGAACCAGTAGTCGGGGACACGCTTCCATTCTTTCATACCTGTGGATACCGACCCCAGATGCGTGACAACGCTATCGGCCAAAAACATCACCTGATAACCTGCCTTTTGGGCGCGACGACACAGGTCTGTTTCTTCAAAATAGAGAAAAAACGTCTCATCAAAGAGCCCGATGTCGTCCAGCACATCCTGGCGCATCATCACGCTGGCCCCGGCAAGCCAGTCAACTGGCACAGTCTCGGTCAGCTCGCGGGGAACGCGATAGGACTTCAACAGTTTGCTGACGGGCCCAAAGTGAATGGATCCTTCCAATTCACTCCAGATCGAGGGAAAGCGGAAGGTCGTGATGTGCTGCACCTCATCTTCGCCTTCGATGAAGCTGCCAGCAAAGCCGGTGCTGGGTGTGGTGTTCAAGTGCTCATAAAGCACTCTGATGGCATCCGGTTTGGGAAAGGCGTCAGAGTTCAGAATATAAACGTAATCCGGCCTGCTGCCATCCGACATGCCGGACCTGATGCCCACGTTATTGCCCGCACCATAGCCGCCGTTGCGACCTGACTGGATCACACGTGTATTGTCCCAACCGCTCGCCAGCACATGCGCGCTGATGGTATCAAACGAACCGTCTTGGCTGTCGTTATCAACAATCACCAGTTCACCGGGCAGGCCTTGCATGGCGACACGGGCCGCATCAGCGGCGCGCAGTGTCATTTCTGCGGTTTTGTAATTCAACACGATGGTCAGAATACGCGGGTCAGACATCTATTCAGCCGCTTCCTTGTAAGAGATCGGTGCAGCCACAACCGGACGCTCCAAATAGCGCCGGATACGGGCGGCCAGCACACGCACATTGGGCTCCAGCACCATACTGTCATGATCGCCCGGCACCTCAAACACCTCGATATGCGGCACAAATTTGGTCCAGTCGTTATCGTCGTAAAGATAGACGCGTTCGCGACTGATCAGCCGTCCACCAACCGTCCATTCAGCAACAAGTGGCGGTCGGAACAAGGCCAGCGTGCCGTCCCACGGTTTGACCTGATACGCCCCCACACTTTCCAAAAACGCGTCCTGGATCGCAAGATTGTGGAACTGCTGACCTTCCTCGGCGCTCTCATCGCGGCCTTGCCGCTTTTCGAGTTCCCAGGCGATGCGTGATTTCGCCCAGTTGAAGAAATACCCCGGCCCGCCACGCTGGATATCCTGCAACTTCATGCGCAGCCTGTCCGCGCGGTCCACACCGGGCCGCACCGGCAAAGGCGTATCAAGTAAGACGAGTGCGGCGATCTCTCCGCCCTGCGCACGCAACTGATGCGCGATCTCATAGGCGGTGATCCCGCCACCCGAAAAACCACCCAGATGATAGGGCCCATGCGGCTGAATTTGCCGCATCTCGGCAATGTAATCCGTGGCCGCCGCCTCTATCGTGCGGTGGGGTTCTTCGTCGCCCAGCAAACCACGCGCCTGCAACCCGTAAAAAGGCCGGTCGCTGCCAATCAGATGGGCCAGATGCCGCAGGTTCAGCACGTTGCCAAACATGCCGGCAACAAGGAAAAACGGCGGTTTGCGCCCGCCTTCGCCCTGATGCATGGGCACCAGATGGGTGAACCGGCGGGTCGGCGCCTTAGGCGCGTCAGCTTGTGCATCCTCACCCTCGACCGTGACACCACGTTCGGCGATCAGCGCGGCGCATTTGCGGATTGTGGGCGCCTCGAACAGGACCGAAATGGGGAAATCGACCTGAAACGCTTTGCGGATTTGCGCGAACAGGCGGACCGCGATCAGAGAATGGCCGCCAAGGTCAAAGAAACTGTCCTCTGCACCGATCTGGTCAACGCCGAGCAGGTCCTGCCAGAACGCGGCCAGCCGTTCTTCGATGGGTCCTTCGGGTTCGACAAAATCACTGTCGAGCTGCGGACGCGAGAATTTCTGCCCGTCCTCGGCATCCTCGTCATCGCTTTGGCCGGCTTGCGCAATCAGCGCATCCAGATCGAGCGATGACACTATGACCTGCTGATGCGGGCTGATCAGCGCACGCAGGAACAGGTCCGCCCCTTCTTCGGCGCGAATACCTTGCGACAGGTTGTGGCGCAGGCGTTCTTCTGCGGGGGACAGGGGGCGTGCGGCTTCATCTTCAGCCTGAGAAGTCTTCACCTCTTCTTGCGCACCGAAACCTGCCAGTTCAGCCATTTGCCGGATTGAAAAGCCAGTTATTTCAACGCAAATGGTGCCGTCAGGGGCGGCCAGCGTGATGTCAAAGCTCGCAATGTCACCGTCGGATGTATTGTCGCGCGCGTTGCGCACCCAACTAACGATTTGCGCGGGCAGCGGAGCGTAAACCTTAACCGACCGATAGGACACTGGCACCCAAAGGTGCTGCGCGGCATAACCTTTGATCAGTTTCATCGCCCAACCGGTGGCAAGGTCCATCATGCCCGGATGTAGGCGGTAACCTGCAGCAGGATCATTCACGGCGGCTTCCGGCAACGCCAATGTCGCAAGCCCTTCGCCGTCTCCAAATGCAGTTGACTGCAAAACACGCCAGCGCGGGCCGAATTTTAGGTGGGCCTCTTGCGGCGACGCGATCCAGCCGAGGTCGCCTGCCTCTATGGGCGCTTCACAACGTGCGGCAATCGCGGGGATATCCAAGGGTGCCGGGGCGGCCAGTGGCAGGATTTGCAAGCTGGCTTGTGCGTTTTGCGCGAAGGCGCTGTCTGTGCCACTTTCGACCAACAACTCATAGCCCGCGTCGCTGCGCGGCAGGCTCAGCCGCAGGTCGACTGACCCTGTGTCGCCCACGGCAAAGGGGCGCAGGAAGTACAGGTCGCGGATCTCAAATTCCGCTGTCTCGCCCATCTCTTGCAGCGCCTCGGCAGCCATTTCCAAATAGCCGGTACCGGGCACCAGCGCGTCGCCCGCCTTGGTGCGGTGTTCATCAAGGAACCACCGGTCAGCGACAGTATAAGACGCCGTGAACACCCGCGCGCCTGCTCGGTCGAACGTCGCTTGATCAAGCATTGGGGCGTTCACGTCGATGACTTCGGCAGGTGCGACCGTGCCGGTCCGGGCTTCCATCGCATCCGCAGCCATACCCACATCCGCCCAGATGCCCCAGTTGATCGCGCGCACGGTGGTTTCGCCACCACTGCGCGATTTGGCATAGGCGTTGAGGTACTCGTTCGCGGCCACATAATCGACCTGCCCGATGGGTGCCGTCGCGGTGGAACTGGAAGCAAAAAGTACCAGCCAGTCCAAATCACCGTCGGGGAACACTTCGTCCAGGACCTGCGTGCCGTGAATTTTGGGGGCAAAGACGTCTTCGATGCTGGTCACATCCTTGGCCATGATCGGGGCGTCGTCGATGTGACCTGCGGCATGGATCACGCCGTTAACGGGGCCAAAGGCCGCTTCGATCTGGGCACGCGCGTCGCGGATATCTTCGACATTGCTGACGTCTGCGGCAACGGGCAGGATTTCACCGCCCAATGCCTCTAACGCTTGCACCGCCTTGATGCGGCGGGCGAGTGATGCTGTGGGCGGCGTGTTTTTGAATGTCGTTTCCCAAGCATCGCGTGGGGGAAGACCGCTGCGCGACACGAGTGCTATGCGCGCGTTGCTGTTTTTGATCAGGGCCTCCGCCAGCGTCAGGCCGATGCCACCAAAACCACCGGTGATCAGGTAGACGCCTTTATCTTTCAGCACAGGCAGCGGGCCGTCCGGCAGATCGGTCAATGCTGCAGGTTTATAGGTCAGTTCGAACCGTTTGCCATTGCGCACAAGCGCAGTGCTATTACCGGGATCGGCCAATGCATCTTCGAGGATGTGATCAACCAGTTGGTCAGTCTCTGCCTTCGTCAGGCCACGCTTTTTACGGCCTGTCGGGGCGGGCAGCAGCAGATCAAGCGTTGCCACCGTCACATGTGGGAATTCGCGCGGAACAACGCGGGCGGGGCCTGCGAGGGTCGCTTTTTCAGGATACGGCAGCGCTTCGTCTTTGTGCTGCGCTGCTCCATTTGTCAGCACAGTCATGTGGATATCGCCGGGCAGGTCTTCGCCGCCGATGGCCTGCGCAAGGAAGAACAGGCTATAGAACCCCTGTTCCTGCACCCGGTGAAAAAAGCTGGAGCCGGGGCGGAAACTGTCGTCAGCCGTGATCATCCAACCGTGCAGAATACGGGTGGGGATGAGGTCGCGCGCATTCAGATCAGCGATCAATTGGTCATAGCTTTCGCGGCCCCGTTCAGGGGCAATGAAATAACCGCCTTCGCCATCGCGAGCGAACGTATCGCCGGGACGCACAGTGATCACATCGTGATCTGCATCGCGCAACCTTTGCGCCGCTGATCCTGCCAAGCCCGCATCATCTGCGAAGACCAGCCAAGTTTGCTTTTCTACCTCGGACAGATCGCCGGTCACGTCCACATCACAAGCGGCATACCGGGGCAGCCACGCGGGGCGATAGCCCCAGTTTTCAGGTGTCTCCGCGCGGGTCAGCCATTCGCTGGCCTCGTCTGATGTGATCGTACCGGGTTCGATAAAATACGCGGCATGCTGGAACGCGTAGGTGGGCAGCGGCACGCGCAAGCGCCGCGCGTCGCCCCAGATCTGCCCCCAGTCGAACGTACCGCCGACAGCCCAGACGCGGCCCAGCATCGCCATAAAATAGGCGTCATCTGCAATGTCGTCATTGGGGTGGCGCAGGCTGGAAATCACTTGGTTCGCCGTCACCTTGCCGTGTTGTCCCGCGAGCGAGGACATCGCCTTGCCGGGGCCAACTTCGATGAACACACGGTCGTCTTTTTCGGCGAGCGTGGTCAGGCAATCGGCGAACCGGACCGTGCCGCGCAAATGGCCAACCCAATAGTCGGGGTCCTGCGCCTGCTCATCTGTGATCAGCGCGCCTGTGCGGTTCGAGGTGAAAGGAATTTGCGGCGCGTGCAGGTCAATCGACCGCAGGTAGTCGCCAAAGTCCTTCAGGATCGGTTCCAGCATTCGCGAATGTGCCGCGATATCGATTGGAATGCGCTGGCAGTCGATATCCTTGGCCTTCAGCCGCGCCTCAAGATGATCAAGGGCGGATTGCGGGCCTGTTGCCACGCTTAGCTGCGGCGCGTTGACCGCACCCAGATCAAGATCATCCCCCAAAAGCGGTTCAAGCTGATCTGCGGGCAGGGCAATCGACAACATGCCGCCCGCTGGCACGGTATCAAACAGTTTGCCACGCAGATGCACCAGCCCGATGCAGTCTTCGAACGACATGACGCCAGCCACGCAGGCGGCGGTGTTTTCACCCATCGAATGACCGGTCAGGGCGGCGGGCTTAACACCCCAGCTCATCCACAATTGCGCCAGCGCATATTCAACGATCATGATCAGCGGCAATTGCACAGACGGCTGGGTCAGCTTGGCGTCGGCAGCCTCTTGCTGACCTGGCTCTGGCAGCCAAAGCGCGCGAATGTCGTAGTCCAGCTTGGGTTGCAGAATATCGAGGCCTTGGTCCATCCATTCCGCAAAAACCGGCTCAGTCTCATACAAATCCCGCGCCATGCCTGCGTATTGCGCGCCACCGCCGGGGAACATGAAAACGTAGTCCGGGTCTTCGCCCACGACCGTATGGCTGAACGCGCGGCGCGGATCGTTCTTTTCTAGCTGTGCAGCGGCATCTTCATGGGTCTCGGCCACGACCACACGGCGACGCTCAAACGCGCGGCGGCCCTTTTGCAGGGTCCATGCCACATCGGCAAGCGGCTGTTGGGGGTTATCGCGCAGATGGGCCGCCAGTGCGGCACAGTTGGCATCAAGTGCGGCCTTGTTCCGGCCCGAAACAGTCAGAATCTGGAACGGCCATTCAGACTGTTCAGATGCAGGCAAAACGGGGGCTTCCTGTAGAACCACATGGGCGTTCGTGCCACCCACCCCCAGTGAATTCACACCGGCCCGGCGCGGGCCCTTGTGACTGATCCAATCGGTCAGCGTATCATTGACCTTGAACGGCGAGGTTTCGAAATCAATCGCCGGGTTCGGCTTTTCAAAACCCAATGACGCCGGGATCTGCTTGTGGTGCAGCGACAGCGAGGCCTTGATCAGACTGGCAACACCGGCGGCCGTATCCAGATGGCCGATATTGGTCTTGACCGAACCGATGCGGCAAAAACCGACCTCATCGGTTGTTTCCTGAAACGCCTGGGTCAGCGCGGCAACCTCGATCGGGTCACCAAGATAGGTACCGGTGCCGTGGCATTCGACATAGTCGATGGTGTCGGCGGGGGTGTCCGCGATCATCTGTGCCTCAGCAATGGCCTCGGCCTGCCCATCAACAGAAGGGGCCAGATAACCGGCCTTGGCAGCGCCGTCGTTGTTGATCGCTGATCCCTTGATCACCGCCCAGATATGATCGCCATCGGCGATTGCATCTTTCAGACGACGCAGGACAACCACACCGGCACCCGATCCAAACACGGTGCCCTGTGCACGGTGGTCAAAGGCATGGCAATGGCCGTCCGGCGACAGCACTTCGCCTTCCTTGTAGATATATCCGCGATCCTGCGGCAGCTCGATGGTGACGCCTCCGGCCAAGGCAGTATCGCATTCCCCCGACAACAGGGCCTGCGCGGCATAATGCGTGGCAACCAATGAGGTCGAGCAGGCGGTCTGTACATTCACGCTGGGCCCCTTAAGGTCAAGGATATGGCTCAGACGGGTGGACAGGAAATCCTTGTCGTTGCCCGTGTGGCGCAGCAGGAACATACCAACATTGTCGACCAGTTTGGGATTCGAGCAGATGTTAAAGTAGAAATAGCTGCCCATGCCGCAACCCGCGAAGACGCCGATGGGGCCCTTGGCGTGTTCGGGCATATGGCCCGCGTTTTCCAATGCCTCCCACGATACCTCAAGGAAACGCCGATGCTGGGGGTCCATGATCGCGGCTTCCTTGGCGGAGAGGCCGAAAAATTCAGTGTCAAAGTTCTGATAGCCATCAAGCGGGGCTGCCGCAGGCACATAGTCGGGACGATTGAGGCGATGCGCCGCTTCGCCCGCCGCCAACAGCTCTTCTTTGCTGTAGTGGCGGATCGATTCGATCCCGTTCTTGAGGTTGTCCCAATAGGCTGCGACCGTGTCCGAGCCAGGCAAGTGGGCAGCCATGCCGACAATCGCAATGTCGGTTTCAGCCGCGCCAAAGTCAGATAAATTCAGAACCATTAAATCAACCACATGTTATCGTGCCAAGCACTTGGGTACTGCAAAGAATAGTCAAAAATATGTCACCTTTAGATCAGCAACAAGAAGCCGCTAACCAAGATCCTCTCTATTATTCGTGATGATGCACCGACAGTCCAGTCAGGTTATCCCAACTTCAGGCAGTTAATCATTGCATCGCCTTCCGAAACAATGTCCGAATTGAGCTGTGATTACTTCGCTTGCATCATACAAAAATGACCGGTTGTTGATCAATTAGGGCAAAAACTACATGAATCGCTTCTCATCGGTCTTTTTTGTGTTAGTAACTTTTTAGTTTTTGATTGATTGGTACATTATGAAGTTCCTCAGCGCGGTCCTTTTCCCCACAGCTTTCGCCGGAATGGCGTTCTTATCGCCGGTGCACGCCGCGACAGTTGAGGTCAGCTATGATCTGGAACTGGCGTATCATTCCGAGCATGGGATCCGGAGTAATACTGCAACCGCAATCCGTGATTTCGTCGGTATGGACATTTTGGCCACCTACACAGATGGCACGACTGAAGTCTGGGATTGGGTTTACACCAACCCATACTCAATCTGGGAAGCCGGGACCGATCATATCAGTAACGACCTAACAATTGACGTAATTAATGGTCGCTTTGCAATCAATGCTGTAAAAAGCTTGGCATCGCTCGCGTTTGACCTCGTTGGTGCGAACGCAATTTGGGACGTTGGTGACTACGTAGATTCAGACCCCCGGAACTCTCCAACCACCAAGGTCGGTCATGAATTCCGTGTGCGGTCCGGCAACAGCGACGCGCTCGAAGGCGAAATTAGGGCAAGCTATTCGGATCGTGTACAGATCGGTGATCACCTGACAGGCGAAGATGCGTTCACACATCTGCTTGTTGATTTTACAGGCCTCGCCGATGGCGGGTTCACGGGTGACATGACCTGGAGTTCTGATACAGATTCGTTGGCTTTTGCCGGTGATCTGGCACCTGTTGTACCCGCAGTACCCCTGCCCGCAGGTGGGCTGCTGCTTTTGACGGGTTTGGGTGCACTTGGATTGAAGCGCAGAGCTGGCAAATCTGCCGCTGCATGATATTGCCAACTCGTCGCTGACACTGTCACCGGCTGGCCTTGGCTTGCTTTTAGGCGCATATTAAATCGTTAAATCGCTGACCAACGTGGCCGGGTATCGCATGTATTGGTCTATACCGCTCTTGCTTCATTGCGCGCATGGCGGCATATCCCGAATACCCATTTCCTATAGGTTTTTCAGTGCTCACAGTCATTATCCCCAGCTACAACGAAGAGAACTACATTGAGGCCTGTCTGAATGCGGTGATGGCACAAAGTGACCTCCCCGCAGATCATGGGATTCAAGTCATCGTTGCGGCAAACGGGTGTAAGGACAAAACCGTTGCCTTGGCGCAGGCAAAGATACCCGCATTAGAAGACAAAGGGTTCACGTTGAAGGTGCTCGACATCGTTCGCGGCAATAAGATGAACGCATTGAACGAGGCGGAAGCTATCACAAAATATCCAACGCGAGCGTTTCTCGATGCCGATGTGATCATCAGCCCTACCCTTCTGCGCGAGTTATCTGAACTGCTGGATGATAATGCACCGCGCTATGCGAGTGGCACGATCAACATTCCGCGCCCAGCCAGCATTGTCAGCCGTGCCTACGCAAAGGTGTGGTCCAACCTGCCCTTTGTTCGCGATGGTGTGCCGGGCATCGGCCTTTATGCAATGAATGGCGCGGGCCGCGCTCGCTGGGCCGAGTTTCCCGCAATCTATTCCGACGACCGCTTTGTGCGCCTTCAGTTTGCGCCGCATGAGCGATTCAAAACCAAAGCGACCTATGACTGGCCGCTCCCAGAAGGTTTTGGCAACCTGATGCATGTCCGCCATCGCTGGAGCGAAGGAAATATGGAACTTGAAGAACAATATCCCGCCTTGATCAGCAACGACCGCCAGCGCAACAAGACAAGTAACAATATCTGGCGGCTGTTTCGCACGCCGTTTTCCGCGGCGGTATTTGTGACGGTCTACTTTGTCAGCAATCTGAGGGCCAAGCGCACAATGAACGGCCAAGACTTTATCTGGCGGCGCGGTCGAGACTGACCGGCAGGGGTGTGACCTACACGCTCTGCCACGCTTTGATCCGCCGACGTGTAGCCCTAGATGTAATAGAAGACAGATGCTGCGATCAACAAGGTCAGCAGCACCCACAGCAAATCAAACCGCACTTGTTTTTCGCCCAGAAACGGCCGTAAGAGCGATAGCGCATAGAAGCTTGAAATTAGCGGATTCAAGGCGACAACCAGCAGTGCCGCATCCAACCCAAGATAATGATACGCCAGCGGCAATAATACGCAAATTGATGCTGCGCGCATGGCAGAGATGAACATCATCTCCTTGCTCTTGCCAATGTTCATGATCAGCGTGTTCAAACTGTAAAACCGCAACGTCAAAAAAGACAACGACAGGATCTGCGTATAGCGGCCGGCGGTTTCGTAGGTGTCGGTGTAGAGCAAATCAATCAGCAGTTGCCCTCCAAACAGCATCGTCAAAAACGCCGCGATGCACATAACATCGACGCCGGTCTGCAGCTTGCGATAAAGCCGTGGTACGTCCTTGGGACGTGTCCTGATCATTTCGCTGATCGTGGGGAAACCAACCTGATCAATCAAACGGCCGATCACCATCGATACGGTCCCAATCCAGATCTGCGCAATGACAAATATCCCGAACAGGGTAACGCTCATTAGACCCCCCAGAATGATCCGGTCCGCATTCAGCGCCACGAAAGAGAAAATGGACGATCCCATCAACCACTTGCCGTAGTGCCACAGGCGCAGTGCGATTTCGCGATCCCACACAAAGCCCATGCGTGGGCCCGGTACAAAGAGATGGCTGGCCACGCTCTTAAGCAAGGTACCGGTCATCATACCCGCAAGCAGCGCCCATACGGTTGGGGAAAACGAAGCAAAGACGATCATTACGCCAATTTGGATGGCTTGTGTAATGATCGAAATCACGGTGACATACTGAAGCTTGAGATTGCGCATCGCGAGCGCAAACGACATGGATTCCGCCCCAAACATCAAAGGAACGATAGCCGAGATTGCGACAAGTCCGGGCAGGCGCGGATCAGCGTAAACCGACCCGGGTGCTGCATAGGTGGGCGCGAAGGTCCACAAACAGACCGCCGCCAACAGCACCCCTGACGCAATCAGGATGCTTTGGAAAATCCTGAAAACCCACGCGGCCCGCAAGAAGTGATCCTGATCACCGTCAGGTTCGCGCGCTACCGAACGGTTGATCCCGATATCGGTAAAAAGCGTCATACCTGCGATCAGAATGCCGACCATGGCCATCAGGCCAAAAGCATCCGGCAGCAACAGGCGCGTCATGATCAGGTTACTTGCAAGCCGCAAACCGTTGACCACGACGACCTGAACAAGGCTCCAACTGCCCGCCTTCAGAACACGCCGCCCAAGCGAGACTGGCTGCGGTGCGGGCTGTGGTGTCGGATCTGTCATTTATACTCGATCAGTTGCGCCTGATGGCCGCGCCATCTGCGCCAATGGTACGCAACGATGCCGCGGGTCTCAGCAAACTTGCCCAAGGTCAAGAGTGTGGCTTGTTCCCAGGCAAAGCGACCGCCGCCTTCGCGTAAGGCAAGCCGGGCCACCTGGGCGGGATAGATAAGCATCAACAACAATGCGATCGGGCCTGCAACAAGCAAGCCGATCACTATGATCAGCGGTATGACCATCCCCCATAGCACCGCACGCCGCGTGGCCGTGACACCGTGTTTCTCTGGTGCGATACCATACATCGCCCGGCCTTCTGCAGCGGCATAGCCCGCGCGCTCGGCCCGTTTCCAAAATTGCCCCAGTCGCGTCATCGCGGCATCATGCAATGTCATCTCGGCATCCAGCCGCCAGATTTTCCACCCCTTTCGGCGCATCCGCAAACACATCTCTGGCTCTTCGCCTGCAATGAGATCGGGGTTGTATCCGCCAACGGCGTCAAGCGCCTGCCAGCGCATCAGTGCATCGCCCCCGCAAGCCTGTGTCTCTCCGACAGGTGTGTCCCATTCCGCGTCACACATGCGGTTGTAGACAGATGCGTCCGGAAAGCGTTCACGCCGCCGTCCACAAACCACGGCGACATCTGGATTGTCGGTCAGGAACCTGCGCGCCGTCGCAATCCACTGCGTATCCAAGGCGCAGTCCCCATCAATAAACTGAACAAATGTCGGTACGGCCCCCTGCTCTAACGCGGCGATCCCTGCGTTGCGGGCGCGGGCGGCGGTGAACGGCACATCTGTGTCCAAAGTCACTACCTCTGCACCGGCATTCTGTGCGGCTGCCACCGATCCATCCGTCGACCCGCTGTCAACATAGACCACACGCGCACAGTCCGCCCCCAAGGATGCAAGACAGGCCAGCAAGCGGGCACCTTCATTGCGGCCGATGATAACGACGCCAATATCCTGATGTGGGTCTGTCATGAAGATGATCGCCGCGACATCTGAGCTGTCATTCCTGCATCGGTTTGGCAGACGTCTTCATGCTGAACCTTACGATATGGATGACTGAATGATACCATGTATACAAAGCTGCGTGAGAATGCGTTGCCAAACGAAAAATAACGTCTCAACATAGCACAGATTACGCGGCATCCAAGCTGTCTTTAAATGGTGCGGACACGACGCGCCCAAAGTATTTACAAGTTCGACCCAAGCAGAGAAACGCCTGATACGCTGATGCCAAATACATTTGCCTTTATTGTGCTTTTTAGCTTTCCGATTGTGGTGATCGTGCTGTTTCGGCGCCTGCCATTGGAGCAGGCTTTGATATGGTCGATCCTGTCTGGATATCTCTTCCTACCGGAATTGACAGAAGTCGATCTGCCGCTGCTTCCTGCCTTGGACAAGACACTGGTGCCAAGTCTGATGGCGGGGATCATGTGCTTGATGGCAAAACCGCATGCACAGTTGCGCCGGGGTGCTGCCCGACCGCAGCGCGGCGCTGCTGCCGTACCTGACAGTGAGACCGTCGCAGCGACTGTGCCGCGCCAAAGCAAATTAGCGAATTTGTGCATCCTTGTTTTGTTCATCGCGCCCGTTGGTATCGTGATGACAAATGCTGACTGGGTCAACGCGGGCATACGCATGATCGCGGGTCTGCGCACCTATGACATCTTCTCAATGATGCTCAGCACGGCGGTAATGCTGTTGCCGTTCCTGCTGGCGCGGCGCTACCTGAATACGCATGAAGCTCATATGCGTTTGCTTTGGGCGCTTGTGATCGGTGCCTTGGTATATTCGCTGTTGATCCTGGTTGAGATACGCTTGAGCCCCCAGCTTCACCGATGGCTCTACGGGTTTCACGCACATCAGTTCGGGCAACAGGTCCGCGGTGACGGTTTCCGCCCGATGGTGTTTATCCAACATGGTTTGCGCGTCGGTCTGTTTATTCTGCTGGCTGTCATTGCGGCATTCACACTGTACAGAATTCACGCATCGCATAAACCAGTCGCCGGTCGGTTGGGCCGTGGGGTGACACTTCCTGCGGGCGACAAGGGATTGCCGTTTTATGTCGCATGTTATCTCTTCGTCATCCTCATTCTTTGTAAAACGCTTGGGGCCCTCGCGATCGCGTGCATCTTTGTGCCCTTCATGCTTCTGGCCAAACCGCACCAATGGCGCTATTTGGCTGCAGCGTTTGCGTTCATCGTACTGCTTTACCCGATGGTGCGTTCGGCCGGTCTGGCACCTGTAGAGCAAATCCACGAACTTGCATTGGCGATCAACGAAGAGCGGGCGCAGTCATTTAAATTCAGGCTCGACAATGAAGACATCTTGCTGGCACGCGCCGCCGAAAAACCGCTTCTGGGTTGGGGCGGCTGGGGGCGTAACCTGCTATACAGTCAATGGGATGGCCGGGTGACATCAGTCCCCGATGGCATGTGGGTGATCATTTTTGGTGTTTCAGGCTGGGTTGGCTATCTGGCGCAATTTGGGCTGCTTACGCTGCCAATCTTTGCTTATTTCTTCAGTCGAGGAGAACTTCGCAACTCAATCGCCAGTCAAGGCCTGTGTCTTATTCTGGTGGCAAATCTGATTGACCTGATCCCCAATTCTGGATTGACCCCATTGACCTGGCTTCTTGCTGGCGCGTTACTCGGGCGTTTTGAAAGGCGTCCGCATGTACGCGATACCAAGTCCGTACAACGGGCAACCCTTAGCACTACCCGAGATGGACAACGCGCGCCTGCCGCCGCAAGAGCCGGTTCAAGACGCGCCTTTTGAACCCAGCAGGTGGCGGCACCGACCGGTCACGATCAAAGACGAGACCTGCAACAGCAGGATCTTTCATCTCGATCAGCTTTGCCCCCCAGGACGCCGCCTGCGCGGGCGCGATTCCATCCGGTATGCCCATATCCGTGTTCAACTGCCCCGGAAGCCATTCGTTGATGACAATTTTGGGAAACCTGTCCCCCAAATCAGCCAAAAGCGCATTGGTGAAAATACGCGTTGCACCCTTTGACACCGAATAGGCCGCACTTGCCGGTGCAGGTGCGCAGCCCGCATAGCTGGTCACATTGATGATGCGTCCCTCGCCTGCCGCGACCATGTCCTTTAAGGCCTCTTGTGTGCAGGCCACCATGCCACCCAGATTGACCGCGACCGTGTGCATGAAACTCTCGTAAGTCTCATCCAGAATGTCCCGCCGTGGATACACAGCTGCATTGTTGATTAAAGCCGAAACTGGTCCCATCTTTTGCCGAACGTCATCAAAGCCCGCCGCGACCGCCGCTGGATCCACAACATCGACAGTGACCGCAAGGAACTGATCATCGGGGAGCGACTGGGTCATATCGTCTATAGACGAAGCCGCCCGACTAAACGCTGCGACCCTATGGCCTTGTTGTGTCAGTTTGAGGCACAGAGCCTTCCCCAACCCCTTGCCCGCACCGGTGACAACAATCACACCACCTGCGCTTTTTTTACTATTACTCAACATTGATCTCCGATTTGGCGCGCGTGGCAATGATATCGCCAACGCGCAGGGCGTTTGCCGCGATCATCAGGCTTGGGTTGACCCCCATAGAGGTCGGAAAGAACGACGCATCCGCGATATAAAGATTGTCCAGATCATGCGACCGGCAGTCTGCGTCAAAAACCGATGACTTACTGTCTGAACCAAACCGCAGTGTGCCGCATGGGTGGCCGTAGTTCAGCTGCGGAGCAAGCCCCATCAACATAGGCCGAAACCCGCGAAACCTTTTCTTGATCGTTTGCCGAAACAGCTGGCGGCGCTTTAGAAGTTCCGGCTTAAGCGTATAGGTAAAACAAGGCATATCTGGGTCTGCGTCATGCAAGAGTACCCGGTTTTCCGGGTAAGGAAGATCTTCGACGATCCCCACGAAAACCTTCGCTTCGCCCATGATACGTGCCGCAATCAGTGCCACGATGTTCGTCAGGTAGCGCAAGCTGCCGAGCCGACGCAAAGGTGACTGATCAAGACGCCCTGCAAGATAGGCCGCGATGTTTCCAAAGGATGCAGGCAAGCCCATTGACTGGATGGTGCCCATACGGCTGCCTTGCACCGCGTAAAGATCGCGGGACGAAATCGCCTTAGTTGCGCCACTGAAACGGCCATCACGTTTGGGCCAAAGCGCAAACATCTCGTTAAGATGAAACATGAGTCCGCGCCCAACCCAATCGCTGGAATTTGCGCAAACCCGCCCGCCTGCATCTTGTGATTTTAGTAACAGCCGCGGTGAGTGCAAAGCGCCTGCTGCAAGCACATAGGTCCGCGCTTTCAATGTGGTTTCGGCCCCGGAATAAGACACGTCAACGCCAGTGACTTGCCCGGCCTCAAACCGGATTTGGGTCGCGGTGCATTCGGTCAGCACATGGGCGTTGCCCGTCGCAAGCGCCGGGACTATCCCGGCTGATCGCCCGTCCATTTTGCAGTTGCGTGGACATTTGCGACCCAGACATGACATGCAGCCCGGCAGGTTCCGCAGCGCCAGATGCTGACGGTAAGGATGCAAGCCGCTGGCGGCCAGATCATCAAGCATCTTTGCTTCATTGGCATCAATCTTGGGCGGTTCTTTCAACTGCGTGGGCGGCTCTGTCGACAATGGATCATGTGTTCCCGAGATGTGCAAAAGCTCTTCTGCTTTGGCAAAATATGGGACAAATGCGTCGTAGCCCACCGGCCAGCCACCCGTGGGGTGAGGCATCTGATCGGTTGGTTCAAGATCATGGCGCTCTGGCCGTTCAAGCGTGCCCGCATAGAACACAGACGAACCACCAAGCCCGCTGCCCAATGCGGCAAAAAACGCCGACGGACGACCATCGACGGTCCCATGCACTTTGGTAGGCCAGAAGCTGCGAATATGGCGGGCATGCGGATCGGTGATCTTCACGTTAAGCGCTTGCTGCTCATGTGCGTAACCCTCGGGTCCTCGTTCCAGCACCAAGACGCGCAAACCTTGCTCTGCAAGGCTGCGCGTGATCATGCCACCGCCCATCCCTGCGCCAATCACAATGACATCCCACTCTTGGGCAAGCGCGTCTTGTGGGGTCATTCCGTTGCCTCGACGAATACTGGATCAAACAGATGCCGGATGCGGCGAGCGTTGGTATTGGTGATGTGATTGTTGTCAAAGTAACCCGCAAAACCGCCCGCCATCGCCGAGCAGGCTGTGTCATCACAAAACTCTGGCCATGGATCAATTGTCTTGGCACCAATTGCTGCACTCATGAGGTCGGCTTCTGCGTTGCGCTGCGTCAGATCGGCCAGTGATGTGACTGCCATCTGTGCCACATCATCCTGTGACAAGCGGCCATGGACCAATCCGCGAGCAACGTTGCGCGAACTATAGTGAAATATTTCAGGGACTTGCCGAAGCAAGTAAACCTCACGCCCATGCGCCTGCATCTGTTCAACGCTGGCCTGCATTTCGGTGGTCAACACATCAACCTGCGTACCCGCAGATGTGTTCAGCCCGGACAGACTGATGGTGTTGTGGCTGTCATCGCCTACTCCGCTGCCTTGCGCATAATACGCCCAGCGCCCGATCAGCAGAACTGTCGGAAAGTCTTGGCCGTTCCGCAGCACAGTTTCGATCTGGCGGTTCGCCGTACCACAGGCAGCATTTTGGATGGGTGTCGACGTATTCTCAACCTTCTCGATCCCAAACACAGGCGGACAACCCGCGCGCCAGATGATCAGCGCAGGCGTATCCGCCTCAAAGGCGGCTTGTTCCAAACCTTCTTTGAAAGCACGCACATGGCTATCGCCCCAGATCAGAACCTCTGCGGGGCCTTCTGGGCCTATGGGGCAGATCTCAATGCCGGCAAAATCACCGGTCGCGGGAACCTCGCAACGCCGCCAGTCTTGCAAGAAATCCCCTGTTGCCGCGATGTGGGTGCGAACGTCGGGATTGAACCGGCTGGGCAGCCCATCCTGCAAGTACAGCAGCGCCCCCATCCCAAGCGTCATGGCCGTCGCAGCCCCGGCACCCACAAAGATTTTGCCGGGTGCAACTTTGGCTCGCCGCGTCGGACCTTCGATGTAGCGCCAGCTTATGTAGGCGACGCCGATTGACAGGCCAATCAGAAACAGGCGGAACCACAATGTGCCGGTATCACCAAAATAGTAAGCCGCAAAGGTCACAATCGGCCAATGCCACAGGTAAAGTGAGTAGGAAATCAGCCCGATAAAGACCAAAACGCGTGAAGAAAGAAGACGATTAACGATGTTATCGTTGCGCCCATTTGCGATCATCAGCACCGCACCGAGGACAGGGATCAGTGCTTTCCAACCCGGAAAACTTGGGTCGGAACTTAGCAAGGTTACACCCGCCACCAACAGCGCAATACCCGCCCAAGACAGCGCGGCATGCACATCCCATTGCAGTTTCAACTGATGCCCCGCAATCGCCAGCAGGACGCCAGCCAACATTTCCCACGCGCGGAAAGGAAACAAATAAAACGCGGCGGTCGGTGACTGCGGTGTCATCAAGATGCACGCGATCAATGAGGCGGCCGCCAGAACAGCCAAAACGACAGGCAACGATGAGCGCACGCCTTTCAGTAACAAAAGGGTCAGCGGCAGAAAGATATAAAACTGTTCCTCGACCGAAAGTGACCACGTATGCAGCAGGATCTTTTCCTTCGCCGCAGTGTCGAAATACCCGGCCTCGGTGAAAAAGTAGACGTTGGAGAGGTAAACGGATGAGCTGATGATTTCCTTGCCCAAAGCGCGAAAATCAAACGGCAACATGATGAACCAGCCAACCACAAGACAGGTCAGAATGACGGCGAAATAGACCGGCGCGAGCCTGCGAATACGGCGTAGATAGAAATGGCCCAATCGAATGCGGCCAGTTTCCTGCAACTCGGCCCAAAGGATACCGCCGATCAAGAAGCCCGAGATGACAAAGAAGATATCAACACCGACAAATCCGCCAGAAAAGCCGGGAATATCAAAGTGAAAGAGCAGCACCGGCAGAATTGCAAGCGCGCGAAGCCCATCAATATCTCTACGATAAGAGTGCAATTTGTCGTCCTTTAAATCTGTTCTTTCAAATCAGATTGATCTTCATACTCGATACACATGGCCAATAATGCACCCTGCCACCAACTTTCTGGCCGATTGATGCGGCAAGAATATGGCTCGGTTAACCCCAATTCCCAATCTATCTCAGGGTCAGGGACGGCCCACTATTCAACGACAGCAGGCCATACGACCGCACCACCTGGGTCGATCTGCAATTCGTCCATGCCGATCTGCTGCCCATCAGCAAATGTCAGGGCGTCAACATGAATGATGAAATCGCGGCCTTCAGGACCGTTCAAGCGGTACCCGTCCCCGTCTACGCGCATCGTGTACTGCGATGGATCACCCGTCAGTTCAACGCGGTCGAACCCGGGGCCGCCGTTGATCCCGTCATCACCCAATCCGCCAGCAAATGTATCATCGCCACGTCCACCCATCAGGTAATCTTCCTGATCGGTGCCCACCAACATATCGGCATCCGAGGTCCCCCATGTGGTAACACCTTGCTGACGGAATGCACCGCCCTTTGCGCCATCCCACCAAGGTGTCGTCGCCGCATTCAACGCAACCAACAAATCAGCACGTGGGTTGGTGTCCGTCAGGCTGTTGCGCAAGCCCCATGTGCCCCAGCGACTGCTCCCGCCAATGTCGGTGAATTGCATGAAGGCACCATGGCCGTGCATCTTCCATGTATCCCAAAGGGCCTGGTACAATGTCGCCATATGAGGCCCACGTATAAAATCCTTCATAAAGGCGTTCAACGCTGCCAGATCTTGCTCTGTCATGCTTGCGACTGCAAATGAATGATGGACGTGCTGGCCGCCTTCATAAGTGACAAGACGCAGCCCGTTATCTGCGGCAATCTGCGAGCTCTGCGCAATAAGCTCAGCAATCTGCGGGATAGAGCCGTTGTAGTCGGGGTCAAGCAAGCGTTCTGCCAGCCACGCCTGCGCGTCTACCTGAGGATCATTCACTTTCGCGATCAGCTCTGCGCGCATCTCCGCGTTGCCCATGGTCGGGACACCAAAATAGGTGGCAATCGCAATTTCCTCAAAGACCGACTTTGGATCAACAAAGGCATCAGGCTCATTTTCGCGCCATACGGGCGCTTTCAGCAGCCGGTTGTTCAACCAAGTATTCGCCACGAATGCACCCAGCACATTAGTCAGACGGCCGCTATCGGCCTCATCTCCATAGACGTCTTCCCAGATCAACGCAGTCTCGACCGCCTTCTTTGCATGATAATCGACATAAGCCTCTTCACCCCAAGCCGCCGAGGCCTGATCGCGCAGCCAATGCGTTTGGCTGAAGGCAAAATTCCAGGCCTCGTTGGTGTATTCGACGCGCGCGGTCAGTTCCGGGTCAAGGTTGTCACGCACGTAAGTCGCGAAATTGCGAATGTAGGTGTCGTCGGCCAGATGCGGCATCGTGAACCACGGATCGGCGCCAACTTCGTTTGCCAGCCGCACCATATGTTCCACCGGCATCCCACGTCGCGATGCAGGTCCGTTGACCGAAGGCATGTCGTCCCAAGAGGTGACCGTGGAGCCATTCGTGTGCATCCAATCCATAAAGCGCAATTCGCGCGCGTCCGCGATGGTTTCCAGCCAAGCGGGGTTGAATACGGCACCCGCCTGATGCAGGTCCATATGCCTTTCCGCCACGATCGAGATGTTGCGGATGTAGTCACCTGTGCCGTTCGGATCGGTGCGGACAATATCCATGATGAACGTCCCGGCATCCTCATTGATAAAGTTGATCCGCCCAAGGCTGGACCCAAGAACGCGAGCACTGCCGCGCAGGTTGATTTCACCTTGACCGTCGTAGGTTAGCACATAGGTGCCAGCGTGACCGGTGCCGGCATCATCGCGCATGCTCGACCATTCCCACAGCGTACCGACACGATCAAAGCCAGGTGGGATCGCCTTGACCCATCCGTCAGCATCCAGAAAACCGCCCGCCCGCAACTCGGCTTCGTTCATGCCACCCCAGCCATTTTTGGCTTCATGACCAATCCAGGGGCGCATCATTTTCATCAGGTCAATGAATTGAAAGCCTGCGCTAAAATCGTTTGCACCAGCGAGATTGAGAGAGAGTGTAGGGTTTTCAAGCCCATTTGCAGGTTGCGCAGAGACTGTCTGCGTCCCGCCCATCAACACCAGCGCCACCAACAGGGCCGCAAATTTCGGGCGCGTTTGCTGTTTGTCATGAAGCTTTTGTTGTTTGGAAAAAAATCGTGGCATCAACATTTCCTTGCTTAATAAATAACTGATAAAAAGTGCCCACTGGGCCGCGCTTGCGCACAAGACTAGACCGGATGCCTTTCATAGTTAAGGTGCGGGTCGACAGATCAAGACCCCGCCTCTCAAAATAATCTCGCCTTCAATGACCTCGCTTCTTTCAGAGACGCCTTCTAAACGCTGCGCGGTGCCTTGCCCCATTTCTTGTGTTTGAAGCTCAGGAAAAAGCTTTCAAACGTGCGAAAGCTGATTTCGGCAATCACGACTGAAAGCAAAAAATAGACGCCCAAAATCAACCAACCCTGTTCCCCAAGCCCCAGCCGACCCAAAGCCACGTTCGTCACATGCAAACCTATCAGATGATAGAGATATATACCGTAGCTGATTTCGCCGATCCGTGCGAGCGGGCGAAACCGTAACACCGGACTGAGCGCGTTGTCTTCACGGACCACTATGGTGATCAAAACCGCAGCCATCGTCAGATGCAGCACCAAATTAGGCCAGCCGCGCAGATCAGACGGCAGCCATTGGAGCAATGCCAGCACCAGCAAAAACGTCCCAACAGCAGCCGGCGCATTACCGAACAATCGCGCAAGAACGGCAAAGCCGCGCTGTTGGTGCAGCAACAATGCCAGCGCAGAGCCGATCAGGATCGGTGCATAGGTCGTATTGAACATCGCAAAACGCAACACGCCCCAGTCGAATGCGGTGATGCCAAGCGGGGTCAGCCACCCCACAACCGCAACCACGTTCAGCACTATGGTGAACACCAACGCAGGCATCAGCAGCTTGCGCGGCAAAATCATCAGCATTAGCGGCCAGATCAGATAGTACTGCTCTTCCACGGCAAGTGACCATGTGGGCGACAACAGCGGAATGTCGGACGTCAGGAAGTTTGACAAAAACAGATAGTAGTAGGGCAGTTGTTCAAGATACTGCGTCTCACCTTTGATCCCGATATAGTAGAACGCCACGATCGTGACGACGAAGAAATAGACCGGCACGATGCGTAAGGCACGCCGCCAATAAAAGCCCCGAAGCGAAAACCTTCCATTCGTTGCAGCCTCACGCAGCAGAAGCGTTGTGATCAGGAAGCCACTGAGTACAAAGAAAAAATCAACGCCGACAAACCCACGGGTCAGAATTTGCGCGGGTGCGTCAAGTGACGTCCAAACCGGCCCATGATGCCACAGGACGGCCGCGATGCACAAAAACCGCAAACCGTTGAGGCTGCCAAAGTGTTGGGTCGCCTGATAGGTCTCAAACCGGGGCGTCGCCTCTTGCGATATGGCAACGTCTGTCACGATAAACTGCCTCTATGGTTTGGCATGAATAGCTTTCACTTTAAAAGAATATACGGTCAGCAAAGAAATGATCCCTCATCCTGCGTCTTTTTCGGCCAGCGATCTATTACCGCGTGACATGATCGTGTAAACCTACGGCCATTGGATTGTCTGAATTTGGCTTTAAAAGGCATCGTATTGCTAAAAGTAACAAGTGATTCTTCATGACCGCAACCCGCGAACAAATTCCCCCAGCTGCTTTTGCGTCATATTTGAGCGCGGGCGTCTTCTGGCTTGTGGTCGCGACCATCGCAGCGCTGTTGTTCTTTCAAGAAGGGTTGAACGCTCTTTTTGTGGCGTGGCAACTGCCCGAATACAGCCACGGGCCTTTGATCCCCGTGCTATCTTTGTTGCTGTTCCTGAGACAACTCAAGGAAGTCCCGATCAAACCCGGGCCAGTTACGGATCGTGGCGCGGGCATCGCACTTCTGATCTTTGCGGTACTCTTTGGGTTGATTGGCAAGCTGAGCCAAATTGACGAGGTTGTCGCCTATGCGATCATCCTATGGGTTGGCGCAATCCTTTTGATTTCTTGGGGCTGGCAGCAGGGCAAGCTCTTTTGGCCGCCGGTTGTGCATCTGGTCTACATGCTGCCCCTGCCCGGCCTGATTTACTACAAGGTATCGACATACCTGCAGATCATCTCATCCGAGCTTGGCGTCTGGATGTTGCAATTGATCAGTGTGCCTGTGTTTTTGGAAGGCAACATCATCGACCTGGGTGTCTACAAACTCCACGTGGCCGAGGCCTGCTCGGGCCTACGTTACCTGTTCCCGATCATGTCGTTTTCCTACATCTTCGCGGTGCTTTTCAAAGGCAGCGTCTGGCACAAGGCCGTGCTTTTGCTGGCCGCGGTGCCAATCACTATCGTCATGAACTCGGTACGGATCGCTTTTGCAGGTTGGTTGGTGAACTACGTGGGGCTCGAATACCTTGAAGGGTTCACGCATTTCTTTGAAGGCTGGATCATCTTCATGATCTGCGTCGTGCTGCTGTTTATTCTGGCCTGGGCCATGCTGCGCTTTACCGGATCCAAGATGAGCCTTGTTGACGCGCTTGATCTTGATACCACTGGCTGGGCGACTCAAGCCCGCCGCGTAGCGTTGATCGCACCCTCACGCGCATTGATTTTTTCAGCGCTGCTGTTGGGCGCGGGCGCGCTGGCGTGGGAAACGCGCGCGCAAGTCGGCACCACAACCGTTGATCGTGAACCTTTTGCCGTGTTCCCGACCCGGCTGGGCGCATGGAAGGGTGGCATCCCCGAAGCTTTGTCACCTGACGTGCAGAAGTCGCTGGCAGCGGACGACTATCATTCGGTGCAATTCAGAACCGAGGCTGAAACGGCCCCCGTCGGTCTGTTCATCGCATGGTACTATGATCAAACCAAAGGCGGCACGCATTCACCTGAGGTGTGCCTGCCCGGTGCAGGCTGGGAAATCGCGAGACTTGATCGCATCGACATTGCCCCGCAGATGGGGTTTGCCGAGCCCTACAACCTCAATCGCGCTGTCATTCAAAAAGGCCAGACCCGCATGCTTGTATACTACTGGTTCGAACAACACGGGCGGCATACGGCATGGGATTTTGCCGCTAAGATGTATCTGCTTTGGGACAGCATCACGATTGGTCGCACGGATGGCGCATTGGTACGTCTGACGACACCGATCTTGCCGGACGAAACCGAGGCTGAGGCCGAAGCACGTCTGCAGGATATGTTCCGGGAAACGACCACTGTCCTGCCGCGCTTTGTGCCGGGGCTGGATGTATGACGCAGGAAAAGCCGGATGAAGGCCGCCTTCTGATCTATGCGCCGGTTCCCGTCTTTGGAACGCCCGACGGCTGGATTGTCGAACGGCAGGCTGCGAATGGCTTGCGGCTTTGGGCTGCGAACTTTGACCATGTCACCGTCATGATGCCGCATCAGGACGGACAGCCGCCTATTGGCTGGGTGCCTTTTGATCAGGTTGGTGAAAATGCCGCGCGGATTACAATTGTGGCCCTCCCGACAGCATGGAGCCTTGCGAAATTCGCAAAAACCTACCGGAAAACAAAAGCCGTTATCCGCGACGAGATTGATCGCGCGGACTACCTGTCGTTTGCGATCGGTGGTTTGGTTGGCGACTGGGGTGCTGTCGCATCGCAGCAAGCGCATAAGATGGGACGCCAATTTGCAGCCTGGACCGACCGTGTTGAATCGCAGGTCACAAGGATCGAGGCCAAAACTGGCCCGCTGAAAAGCCGTATCAAGAAACGCGTTATTCATCGACCGATGGCGCAGTTAGAGAGATACGTGATCAGGCGCGCCGCCCTTGGGCTTTTTCACGGCCAGCAAACCTATGACACCTACGCCCCCTATTGCAGCAATCCCCAGATCGTCCACGACATTCACATAGGCCGGGACGCGCATATTACGGAAGACGCTTTCAAAGCAAAGCAAGCCAGTGCTGCAAAGGACCCGCTTCGGATCGTCTATGCAGGCCGTGCGACGGCAATGAAAGGCCCGCTTTTGTGGGCGACAGCTTTGCAAAAGCTGCATCAGGCAGGCATCGACTTCGAGGCGCATTGGCTGGGTGACGGTCCCTTGCTGGAGGACCTGCGCGCGCAGTTGCAGGCAGACGGGTTGCAGCACCAGACAACGCTTCACGGCTTCGTCGATGACGCCGGTGCGGTTGCCGCACAAATGCAGGCCGCACATGTTTTCCTGTTCTGCCACACCACACCGGAATCGCCACGCTGCCTGATAGAAAGCCTGATCGCAGGAACACCGATTGTGGGGTTCGACGGGGCCTACGCCGCTGATCTGATTTCTGCATCCGGCGGCGGTGCGCTTGTTCCTATCGGTGACACTGATGGTCTTGCCAAGATACTGATCGACTTGGCAAACGACCGCGACAAGCTGACAGATTTGATCGCACGTGCACGACAGGACGGCGCCCCTTTCGACGATGTCAGCGTCTTCAAGCATCGTTCTGACCTGATCAAACGCTATCTTGACCCCACACAGCACAAGAATAATACCACTGATGCAGCGACAACAACGGCCTGACATCAGCAAAATTCATTCCTGAAAGACATCAGTATGACGCAACGCCCCCTGATCCATATCGGGTATCAAAAAACGGCATCGACCTTCTTGCAAAAGAAGATATTCGCGGATGAAACGGTGTTTGTGCGGCCTTGGGGCGCGCATCCGGCCCCCGCAATTGAGCACTTTGTGCTTGAGCATCCGCAAAAGTTTGACGCTAACGCCGTGCGGGACGATTTTGGTACGTACCAAGACCGTATTCCGGTGATTTCGCACGAAGATCTGTCAGGTTACCCGATTAAAGGTTGGTATTACGCGGAAACAGTTGCAGCCCGCCTTAAAAAGACATTTCCAGATGCGCGGGTGTTGATCTGCTGCCGCGAACAGGTGTCGATGATCGTGTCGCAGTATTTTCAGTACATCAGGCAAGGTGGGACCGACACTTTGGAACGACTGATTGATGATACCGACATTCGGATCGGCCGACGGCCCGTCATCCGTAAGGAGCATTTTGAATATGACCTGATGCATGGCATTTTCAGTCAACACTTCCCCGATGACCAGCTGCTGATGTTGCCGCATGAATTGCTAGCACAGCAACCTGATGTCTACTTCGCAAAGATCAACGGCCTGCTTGGCACCACACTGACGCCACCAGAGCAAAAGAAAGCGGTGCATCAAAAGCGCAGCGGCGCAGCAGCACAGGTCGAGCGGGTGTTTAACAAGTTTGTAGACCACCCCGGCAACTTGCCTGCCGACTACAAAGACTACCCGCTGGCGATGCGCGCCCAAAACAGGTTGGTCCGCTATATCGACGATTTCACCAAAAAGTATACAAATCTCGGGCAGCGGTTTGAGAAAAAGGTAGAGCGTATCGCAACAGACAGTATCGGCACGTATTATAGCGGCTCGAATGCGCGCCTCGCGGCGTTGCTTGACTGTGACCTGTCAGCCTTGGGTTATCCATGTGGACCATCCGATTAGGTCTTGGTCCGGGATCAAATCGTCACTGATTTGACGGATCGAATCGTCCTTCGATTTTTTTGCGCTGTTTCGCAATCGGGAACATTACCCGTCAAAATGATCAATTGATCTGAGATAAAGGTCAGATATTGGGCTATCGCACCTGCGAACTATCCTTTGTGCCACATTTCGCCGTTTTTTGCTTGCTCAGCCACCACGCATCATCGCACAAAGTATTAGGATTTAGTTAACGACGCTGCTGTCCCGCAGCCGCGTATTTGTTAAACGGTGGATATATGACCAAGAACTTCTTACTTATCGCGGCATCTGCAATGATGCTTTCTGCCACCGCGGCGAGCGCAGCGACGCTCAACTTTGTCGGGACAGACCAGACACATCTGGTCACCCGCAACGATGTCAACGCAGGCTTCAACACAACAATCGACATTATTACTGGCGACCAGAAAAGCATTGGTAATGGGCTGTTTCTGGATCTGACCGGCGGTTCTGCAAATGTCACCTACACCTTTATTGGCGCCGAAGCCGGGAACCGAAACTATGCGGCAAGTGCCGGAAGTCGTGATTTCTTCAATCGCGGACACAACGCCAGCGATGTGGGTGACCAGGTTACTGTCATTCAGGATACAAGTGGTCTTTTGGACTTTGCTTTTGGAACGTATGCACCACTTCGCGCGATTGGTGAGTTCCTTAACAACGGTTTGGCAAACCCCAACTCTCCGCATTATGCGATGGGTTTTATCCAGATTGACGCAGATTCGTTCTACGTTTTGTTTGACGACATTGCGACCGGAGACCGGGATTTTGACGATATGGCGCTGCGCATTGATGTGGCAGCCATACCATTGCCAGCAGGTTTGATTTTGCTGCTGTCCGCACTTGGCGGTGCGTTCATGATGCGGCGCAAGACAGATATCGCGTAAATAGGGGCTATTGACCGCGACATTGGAAAGGGCCGGCCTCGTGCTGGCCCTTTTGCTTTGTGATCAGATCAATCGTAGCGGCCTTTGCCGCTTTCATTGTCCATATAGCGGCACTTATTCAACATCACACCAAGTACATTGGTCTGCGCCGCCAGATCACGCTCGCAAATGTCGATTTCACCCAGCGACGTCGACTCAGCCGCAGCCACTAGCAGCACACAATCCACCTGTCCCATAAAGGCCATCGTATCATCGGTGACAAGCATTGGCGGCATATCAAAAATCGTCAGATCCGGGTCGAACTGCTTTTCAATCTCAGACAATACTTTCCCGATCGTCGAGCTTTGCAAAAGCTCTGACGGGTTACGCGCACGCGTATGGTTCACTGCAAGCGCGAGGTTCGGGCGGGGGCGCATCGCCATATCGGCAAAATCGGCTTTCCCCTCAATCACCGTTGAAAAGCTGACATCGCCTGAGATACTCAGCGTCTTGGCCAACGACGGCCTGCGCATATCCATCTCCGCAACAATCGTGTGGGTTTCAGGTTGCTTGGACAGTGAAAATGCAAGGTTCAGCGCCGTCGTCGTCTTACCGCATTTTGGACCCGGCGAGGTGATGGCAAGCCGCCTCCATCCATTCGCACGCATCTCTTGCAGAATCTTTGTCCGCAACATGTCATAGGCAATGGCACCAGATGCCTTTTTGCCAGAGGTGCTAAAGGTGACGATCCGGTTGCGCTCCATCTGTTTGGCGTTTGGTGCAAAGGTGGCCAAGGGCTGCCATGCCAATGTGCGCGCGATCTTTGGTGACGGCGGTTTGGGTGCGAGAATTCTTGATATGGCATCGGGCCGCCGCAGCGGCACTTTGGCCATTGGCGCTGGCGCAGGGATATCAGGTGCTTCGCCGCCCAACTCATTGCGGGCGGCGCGCGCTTTCGCGATTGCGGCTTGAATCTTATCCATCGTCTTGCCCCTACCCTAGACCGGCCCGGCGCAGCACCTCATCAAAGATGGGTTGCAACGGTCGAATGTTTTCATTGATGTACCAAAGTGCCGCTGGCAGACCGACCAAAACGGCCAGCAGTACAGCGAGTATCAGCAAGCGTCGCCGCCATATCTGACCCTTCGTTCGAATATACGGCATCGTCATGATCGGCGTAATTTGCAGCCCGTTAATCACATCGGCTGGGCGGCGCACGGCGGAATTCAGCAGCTCAAGCAGGATGATCAGCCCGAACCCCATCGCAAGTCCACCGGCCACACCCATCGCCGCAATCCGGCGACGGTTCGGGCGGGATGGGTTTGTAGGGGCAATCGCCTGCTCAAGCACCGCAATGCGTTGCCCTTTAGACAATGCCTCGATTGTATCACCGACTTCAGCGGCAGCACGGTTTTGGACCGCACGATCATACTGCGCGCGCAAGTTGTCGAAATTCCGTTCTAGCGTTGCCAATGTCAGAGCATTGCCAGGTGTCGCCGCAATGGAAGCCGACAGGCGATCGAGGTTCGTTTGAATCAGTGTTTTTTGTTCGTCGATAAAGGCAATCTGGCCATCAAGATCGGCAAGCTGCAGCTCGAAAGGCGTCAACGGGGCCCCTTCCTCGCCAACACCGGCGGAACTTGCAGCTGCCTGTTGCTCAGACACGATCTGTTCCAGCGCCGCAATCTGCGCACGCAGTATTGAGATACGTGGATTGCCGGCTGATAGAACGGCCGATGATCTGGTCAGTTCATCCTGCAAGTCCTGTAGCTCGGCCTCTTCTGCGGTCCGGGCGACTGCGCCGACCAACCCGACTTCGCCGGTTTGTTCAAAAAGATCCACCAGCCTATCGCGCCGATCCCGCAATTGGCTGCGGTCACGTTCCAGTTCCAAAAGGCGCTCTTGTTCTGCTGCTTGCTGCGCGCGGCGAAAATCAAGGCTGTCAGGCAAGGCATCAAGATTGGCTTCTTGGAACGCCAACATCTCGGCACTGATCTGCGATAACTCCTGCTCAAGCTGCTCTGTTTCCTGCGAAAAGAATTCAAGTGTCTGGCCTGACACAGTCGTTCGCATCTCGACGTTCTCTTGCAAGATAAGTGTCACCACCTCATTGGTGACTGCGGCTGCCATCTGCGCGGATGGCGCATCAAAATTCACCCTAACGATGATTGCCGTCGCTTGACCACGTACGAGCGAACCTCCCGTTGTGATGATGTTAATGCGTTGCCGCAGATCCTGTACCCGCTCATCAGGTGTGAGGCGATCCTCGGGTGCCACATCCCGATAGATCCCCAGCCGGTTTGCCATCTCAAGCAGGTTGTCCCGCGTCAAAATGCGCTGCCTGATGATTTGCAACTGTTCGGACGCATCCGTGCGCACCGTGGAGGCCGCAAGATCGTCAGGGATTTGCTGCTGTTCGACGACCAAACGGGCCTCGGCCACGTAGATGGGCTGCATTGTTAATGCAACAACCAGACCGGCCGCGGTCCCCAGAGACACCAATATAATGAAATAAGGGAACCGACGCCAAAAAACTGCCAGATAGAATTTAATATCCATCACTTACCATTCAATTCAAATCATCTGACCGGAACGCATTCTTCTCCGGATCATCAACCACCACGCCACCACCGAAAAAGACACCGTCACTCAGGACTTGTTTGACGATCTTTTCAGTCACCATGTCCTCCTCGTCTGTATAGGCATAAAGAAGCGAGAAGTCACAAAGTTGGTTAATAAGTCGCGGCACGCCGCGTGTCTCTTTAAAAATCTTATCGCAGGCTGTTGGCGTAAATATGGCACCGCGGGCGCCCGCGACCTCAAGCCTATGATTAATATAGTTGCTCACGGCCTCGGCGTTCAACGCTGGCAGATGAAAGCTTGATGCGACACGCTGGGCAAATTGGGTCAGAGCGGGATGCCGCACATTGTCGCGCAGCTCGGGTTGACCGACCAAGACCAACTGTAGCAATTCATCTTTATTGGCGTTGATGTTGGTGAACATACGCAGCTCTTCAAGGGACTCGCGGCTGAGGTTCTGCGCTTCATCAAAGATCAGAATGACGCGGCGGCCTTCGCTGTATTGGGAAATCAAAAACGCCTCGAACTGCCCAAACAGCGTGACATAGTCGGCTTGCAGCGGAATTGGTTGATCCAAAGCCTGCAACACCCAGCGCAGCAACTCATCCCGCGTGCCATGTGCATTGGAAATCAGGCCGATCTGGTAGGTCTCATCAAGCGACTTCAGCAAATGATGCAGCAGTGTCGTCTTACCTGCCCCAACCTCGCCAGTGATCAGTGTGATTGGTGCGCGGGTCACGATACCATATTCGAACATCGCGTAAGCGCGTTCATGCATCGCAGACCAGTAAATAAAGTCTGGATCCGGGACCAGCGTAAAGGGCCGTTCCTGCAATCCAAAATGATCAAGATAGATGTTAATCGCGTGATTCATCTGAACCCCAAAAAATTTTTACGTCAGGCCGTAGATCGCCGACAAAGGTGCGATTCGTCACAGACCGATTCCTATCTGATAACTAGTTTTCACACCAGTGAGAGCCGAAAGGTATGGAATCGCTTACTTTAGGTAAACACTGATAGAAGACACATTGGTTCCGAGGCCGCAACAATGAGGAATAACTCGCATTATCAAACTCTTATTCGGACGTCAGAAAGCTTTTTATGACCAATATAAGTCTGTTTTTATGGCTAACTATCCGTTAAGATAGGTTCACGAGAGCCGCTGCGGCTGTTATGACTGCCTTATTGAAGAATCATTTAATCGACCGGGGTTCAACGGACCCCACAATGTTAAAAATGTGTCGTAATTTTTGGGCACGTGTACTTTAGAAACGAGTGAGCAATTCCAATGACTACAGATTTGTCTGAAGTTCCTAAACATGCGAAATCGCGCGTTATCACCCCAACGCTTCCGCAAGTGGGTCCTTATGAGTTTGGCCTCAAGCGCGCCTTTGACCTTGCCTGTGTTTTGATCGCACTTCCTTTTGTCGTTCCCGTAATCGCAATTTTGGCGCTTATGGTATCACGTGATGGTAGTTCCGCATTTTATTGTCAGGACCGCGTTGGTCGTGGTGGTCGCATGTATCGCATCTGGAAGCTGCGCACGATGGTTGCAGATGCAGATGCGCTTCTCAGCGATTACCTGGCACAAAATCCCGACGCTGCGGCGGAGTGGGCGCTGACACAGAAATTGAAGCGTGACCCACGCATCACCAAGATCGGCTGCCTATTGCGCAAAAGCTCTCTGGATGAGTTGCCGCAACTGTGGAACGTCTTGATCGGCGACATGAGCCTTGTTGGTCCACGTCCAATGCTGCCTGAGCAAATGGATATGTATCCTGGCCGTGCGTACTACACGCAACGTCCCGGCATCACTGGCAGCTGGCAGGTGTCTGAGCGTAACGAAAGCACATTTGCTGACCGTGCACGTTTTGACACGGACTATGTCGCGAACATGTCGTTTGCTCACGATATCAAACTGCTGTTGGCGACTGTGCGCGTTGTGGTCAAAGGGACCGGATACTAACGTTCGATCCAGACCGGCAGTCAACGTAAGGTATTATAATGCAAAGCTTTCTGCGCGTTTGCCTGATTTTCGTAAGTCTAACGGTGCTTGCTGCCTGTAAGACAGACGAAGAAAAGGCAGACGCGTTTTATCAATCGGGGCTCAGCCTGATGGAAGCGGGCGATCTGGATCGTGCAGCCATCGAATTTCTGAATGTTTTTCAGCATGATGGGTTTCATCAAGAGGCCCGCCGCGCCCTTGCGGATATTCGGCTTGAGCAGGGGAATGTTCCGGCCGCGTACAGCCAATATCTGCGCCTGATTGAACAATACCCTGACACCGCGGATGTCCGGTTGATCCTTGCGTCGGTGGCTGTCGACATTAACAACTGGGACGAAGCGCGCCGTCATGGCGAAGCCGCCTTGGCATTGCTGCCCGATGACCCACGGGCGCAAGCAATAGGTGCTGCACTTGACTATCGCGCCGCCACTTTGGCAACGGACGCGGCTGGGCTGGAAAGATCTGCGGCACAAGCACGCGAACTGCTTGAAGCAAATCCGGATGATGATGTTGCGCGGCGTATCGTGATTGATGATATCTTGCGCAGCGATGCCCCGCTTGATGCGATGCCGCTGATCGAACAGGCAATAGCGGCCAATCCCGACAGTAATCTTTACCAAACGTTGCGGCTGCGGCTGCTGGTTCAGGTGCAGGATATGGACGGCGTGGGTGCACAACTGCGCCGCATGGTGGCCCTCTTCCCTGAAGAACAAGAATTGGCACAATCGCTGATCGCTTGGTATCTGACCCAAGGCGATCTGGAAGGGGCTGAACGTTATCTGCGCGAACTCGCTGGTGATGTGACTGCAGCACCCGAAGGTCATTTGGCTGTCGTGCAACTTATCCAGACCACGCAAGGATCCCAAGCAGCCAAACAAGAGCTTGACCGCCTTGCGACGGCCAATGACGGCACCCCCAACGCAGATATCTATCGTTCCTTGGCCGCCGTGATCCGGTTTGAAGAAGGGGAACAAGAACCCGCAATTGCAACGTTCCAGCAAATCCTCAGTGCGGCAGAACCAAACGAACAGACATGGCGGATCCGCAATACACTTGCCCGTCTTCTGATCGCATATGGTGACATTGATGCAGCCCGCACGCAGGTCGATACAATCCTTGCGCTGGATGCGTCGAATGTTGAAGCCCTCAAACTGCGCGCGGCATGGTCGATCGAGGCCGATCAGGCCCCTGACGCGATCCTTGATCTACGGCGAGCCTTGGGCCAGCAACCACGAGACGCAGAGATTTTGACGCTGATGGCACACGCGCATGAACGCGAAGGCAGCCTTGCGCTGGCAGGGGAACGATTGGCGTTGGCGGTTGATGTCTCGGGATCTGCACCGGCAGAAACGATACGCTATGCAACGTTCCTGCTGCGTGACGGGCGGACGGCAGCGGCCCGCAACGTTCTCAGCGATGCCCGCACTGCAAATCCCCGCAGCGTCGAGGTCATGACAGCTTTGGCGCGTGTTCTATTGGGCGAAGGCGCATGGGTTGAGGCGCAGGGCATTGCCAACACCTTGCGGTCCCTCGGCACGCCCGCCGCACAAGAGGCCGCGACATCACTTCAAGCCGCTTTGTTGTTGGGACAGAACAGGGTCGAGGACAGCCTTGCCTTTCTTCAAGGCGAGATTGACGAGGGCAACGCTGACATCGACGCCATCACCCAAGTGGTCCAAATTCACCTGCAATCCGGCAATATCGAGACAGCACGCAGCTATCTTGATCAGGCTTTGACAGACTATCCAGCCGACAGCACCTTGCAGATGCTCAACGCCAGTCTTTTTGCAATTTCGGGTGACTTTGACGCGGCGGAAACCGTATTCCGCGACCTGATCGCGGCCTTCCCGCAGGCAGAAGCCCCTGTTCTGCGGCTCTACAATTTGCTGATCTCAACTGATCAGTCCGAACAGGCGGTCGCCATAGTTGAAGCGGCGATTGACCAGCAGCCCGCAGCCATGAACCTGCGCTGGATCAGTGCGGGCCACCGCGAAGAGCGCGGCGATATTGATGGTGCCATCGCGATCTACGAAGAAATGTATGCCGCGAACTCAAACGCTGTGATGATTGCCAACAACCTCGCGTCCTTGATTGCGACCCATAAGGAAGATGCCGACAGCATCGCACGGGCCGCAACCATCGCCAAACGTCTGCGCGAATTGGATGCACCACCATTTCAAGACACCTATGGCTGGATCGCATATCGGCAGCAAAACTATCAAGAAGCGCGGACCTATCTGGAACCGGCAGCTGCCGGTTTGCCCGATGATCCATTGGTGCAATACCACCTTGGTATGACCTACGCCGCCCTTGGCGAAGCTGAAAAAGCGCGGGCACAACTGAACCGCGCGTTAGAGCTTGCAGGTGAAAGTACCCTGCCCCAGTTCGATCTTGCCCGCGCAAAGCTGCAAGAACTGAGTCAATAAAGCACCATTTCGCGGTTATGAACCGCGCGAAGGCTGGTTTTGCGTTGGGACGACTGGGGTATGACGTTAAGATCGTAAGAAAGCGGGCCCCTTCTGTCCGCATTATCAATGTGTCGTTTAAAGAGGCCGTTCTATGATCCGCTTTGTCACTTTTCTTGGTTCCGTTCTGACTATCATGCTGTTTTCAACGGCAACCATCGCGCAAGAGTACCGGGTGCAACCCGGTGATACCCTGCGCATCGAGGTTATCGAAGATGCCAGCCTGAACCGATCCGTTCTTGTTTCGCCTGATGGCAGCATATCCGTGCCAGGTGCGGGTGCGTTACGGGCCGGCGGGCTTACGCTTGCACAAATTCAGGCAAACCTCGCGGGCAGGCTTGAAGACAGTTTCGTCAGTCGCCCCAGTGTCTTTGTTGGGCTTGAGGCATTGGCACCCGAGGAAGACGACCCTGTGACCAATATCTTTGTGGTCGGTGAGGCAACAACCGTGGGCCGGATCGAGCTTGAGCCCGGCAGCACCCTGTTGCAGGCCTTTGCTGAATTCGGCGGTTTCACGAACTTCGCTGCAATCAAGCGCATCCAACTGCGCCGCGGATCAGAGATCTATACGATCGACTATAACAAAATCCTCGATGGCAGCAGCCGCAACGGTGCTGTGCGCATGCGCGAAGGGGATGTGATCATCATCCCGCAACGCAAGCTTTTTGAATAAGATCAGGAACCGCTGGGGGGCCAGGGCATGAAATATCTACGCAGCCTGATGGCGGTCGCTTCGCTTTGCCCTATCGCCGCTACTGCGCAAGAGGCCGAACCTGGTGGCGTGTTCTTCACACTCGACTTCAGCCAGTTACTTGAGGCCACGACGGATCGTGATCTTGCAACGACACAAACCGAAGATGGGTTTGACAGCGTCACCAGCCTAAGCTTCGGTGCTGTCACCGAGACACGCACCGACCGCCTCGCTTATGGTTTGGACACAGGCGTCCGGCTTTCGGACGGTGACTTCAGCAACGACGACAGCACGGTCAGTCTGACCTATCGCCGCAATAGCGCGGATGCAGTGTTGGATGTGTCTGCGCGTATCACCCGTGCTGATATCTCTTTCCTGCGTGACGCCTCGGACTTTATCGACGCTGGTGGCGAATTGGTTCTGCCGGACGACTTCGAAGATCTGACCGGCAGCGGTATTCGCAACGATGGCACGATCAGCGCAACGCTGCGATGGGGTGAAACGGCGCCGCTGGGGTATCGCATCAGCCTGAGCCAGCGCGCTTTGCGTTACGAGGACGCCAATGCGACGCTTGTTGATGAAGACACAGGCCGCGTCAGTGCAGGCTTGCGCCTGAATTTTAATGAAGTGACCACAGGCAACCTTGATCTAAGCTACACCCAGACCGACGAAGTCGGCAGCGGACCAGAGGATTTTACGACACTCAGCACTGCCCTGACATTTAATCGTCCCTTGGGCGATTTGACCACCCGTGTCAGCGCCACCCGCGACATCGAGGGTGATGTCTTCTGGGCAGCGGCCATTGATCGCCGGTTTGAACTAACCGGACGTACCTTGAACGGCACGATTGGCGTGGTTGAGGACGAAGACGGAGATGCCCGGATGACGGGGCAAATCGCTTATAGTTTGCCCCGACCAGCAGGCCAAGTTGATTTCAGCGCAATCCGCAGTCTTAGCGCAGGCGCGGATCGAGCCACAACGACAATTACAGCCGGCTATCGGCGAAATCTGAGCCCTGTCCGCAATATCCGGTTTGGGTTTGACTTTGGACAGGCCAGCAATCCAGACGGCAGTGATGTGCTTGCAACGGGTAGTCTATCGGCCAGCTACGGGATCAGCCTGACAGAAGTCTGGGATCTCAGCATCGGTGGTCGTGTGAATGTGCGCGATGATGACGGGACCCGTACCAGCAGTAATACAGTATTCTTGGCACTTGATCGCCCGATCTCTTGGCGACCCTAGGGCGGAATGCGGTCGGTTAGACCTGCCCTGCCGGGCGTTATATCTACGATCCTTGTTATTATTATTGGGATTGAAGGCGTTTTGCTTGCTGCGGACCATGGCGTGTTCGGATCACCCATCTGGCGGCTGGTGGCATTTCAATTTGGTGCTTTCTGGCCGGGTCTGCTGGGTGAATGGCAACCGCATTTCCGCGGCCAGCCTGTCACCATGTTCATCACCTATACGTTTTTGCACGGCGGGGTCGGTCACCTGCTTGGGAACGCTGTGTCACTGTGGTCATTTGGACCTGTGATCTGTCATCGCACCGGACAACGGGGCTTTGTCGTCATTTTCATCCTCACATCCTTAGGCGGCGCAATTTGCTATGCCGCATTAAGTGCTGAAAATACACCAATGGTCGGCGCTTCGGGTGCTATTTTTGGCTTGGCCGGGGTTTGGCTGCGGTGGCAATGGCGGGAAAGAAGTGGCAAAATACGCGACAATCTGCCGATTATAGCCATTATTGGCCTTCTAATTGGGCTAAATGTCGCTCTTTACGTGTGGTACGACGGAGCGCTCGCTTGGCAAACACACTTAGGCGGCTATATGGTCGGGTGGATATGTGGAGGAATTCGGGTCCGTCCAAAGTTGCAGCGTTAATAAAGTTGCAGCGTTAATTCTATGTTAACGCCAAGCGTGCATTCTGGACAGGTTCTGAACAAAAATTCGACACTATCTTTGGGCATGTTCAGGCGTAGCGCACAAATTGTTCGCTTCGTGTCAGTCCCAAGCATGAAGGAGTAGTTGATGTTTATCGTATATATAGCCTTCGGTTTCGTGTCAGGCATTATTGCTGCAGCCGCCATGCTAATGTCTGGTTCGGGCTTCTTTGCGGCTTTTGTTGCCTATGTGCTTGCTGGCGTTGTTGGTATGGGCGCAAGCCTTTGGTGGTCATTTGCACCGCGCCAGGACATCGAAAACAAAACGACAGTAACCCAGCAAAGCTAAGGCGCGCTTTGATTGCTCAACTGAGAACCCATTGAATAGCGCGGCTTGTTTTACCATGACGCACACTGCGTCTGCAAAGACAGGCCAGAAATGACTCAGGATACCCAAGATTTCACGCTGATAACTGGTTGTCGCTGCTTTGCACGACCCCAATGGCAACCAATCAGTGTCACTACCAGCGCCATGGCCGTCCATCGTTACAAAACTGACATTAACTTTGAGGCAAATAGGACGGGCCAAAAGGCAGCCTGACGTAAGGTCGCCAGAACCACCTAAGCGTGCAATTCGACAAGCACTGCTTGAAATTCCACATTTTGACCCCGACGACTAAAATTCAGCCCACAAAGCAGCATAGCCTTGATTAGTGGTGATTCCGGGACGAATCTGCATGTCTGTCCCAGCAAATCCCAAGCAACTTCACCCGATCGCGAACAACTCAGGATAGTTAGGTCAGCAATAGTGACATACTTTGGTACAGGTTGCTGGCCTCTGTCCGATTCTGTTACCTAGCTTCTATGGAGCGTGTATTGCTCGTGTAATTGGTGAGTAGAAAAGTACTGACCAGCAATTTTGCTAGATAGTACTGATGGTTACTGAAGGCTCTTTTGAGTTCTTCTGGAAATGAACATTGTATGTCGCGGAGGTGAGTGGCCGAGATATACAAGTATGAGTGGGCTGGGTAACAGGTATATGTTCAGGGCGTCGCATTCGTGCGACGCCCGCTTCATTTCAGGCCTTGATCAATGCCCGCGCAGCGTCCCTTGCAGCATCCGTCACTGTATCGCCGGATAGCATTCTGGCGATCTCATCCACGCGCGCGCCCTCATCCAGTGCGACAACGGTGGAGCGGGTTTCATCACGCGTTTGCTGCTTCTCAACCCGCCAGTGATGTCCGCCCAACGCAGCCACCTGAGGTGAGTGCGTTACGACCAACACTTGACCATCTGCCGCCAACTCGGCCAGACGTCGCCCCACGGCATCAGCGGTCGCACCTCCGACACCACGGTCGATTTCATCAAAGATCATCGTCAACCCGTCAGAGGCTTGGGTCAGGCAGACCTTCAATGCCAAAAGGAACCGGCTGAGCTCACCGCCAGATGCAATTTTGTTCAGCGGACCCGCAGGCGCACCGGGGTTTGTTGCAACAGTGAAGGCGACTGCATCGTTGCCCTCTGGTCCAGCCTGCTCAGCGTCGGCCAGTGTTGTGGCAAAAACTGCGCGTTCCATCTTTAATGGGGCAAGTTCCTTGGCCATCGCGGCGTCCAAGTTTACGGCGGCCTTTTGGCGTTTACGACGCAGAGCCAAAGCTGCACCATCATAATTCGCATGAGCCGCCTGTACGGCAGCGCTGAGTTCCGCCAAATCACGCGCGCCATCGTCCAAAACGGCCAAACGGTTGCGCAGATCATCCGCGAAACTGCGGAGCTCATCTGGCAGCACATTGTGCTTACGGGCGAGCCCGCGAATGGCAAACAGGCGTTCTTCAACGTCTTCCAGCTCGGACGTGTTGAACGACAGCGCATCAAGGCAATCTGCAACGCCGCGCTGCGCGTCATCCAACCCCAGCAACACACGCTCCAGCGCTTCTAACGGCGCATCTAGACGGCCTTCTGCATCACCAGCCACACCTTGCAGCCAGCGCGACGCATCACCCACCATACCTTCAGCCCCTTGCAGCCCCAAAGCATCCGCCGCTTTGCTAATATCCGCGCGGATCTTCTCGGCCGCCTGCATCAGTCGGCGCTGCGTATCAAGCGTGGCTTCTTCCCCTGCCTCAGGTGCTAGCGTATCGAGTTCAGCGACGGCGTGGCGCAGGAAATCTTCTTCGGCGCGCGCTTCGGCGATCTTAGCTTCAGCGGCGGCCAGCGCGCGCTGCGCATCACAGAGCGTCCGCCAACTGGCGCGCGTCTTGTCCAGCAAACCGTCCAGCCCGGCATAGCTATCCAGCATCTGCCGATGCCCACGTGGGTTCAGCAACCCGCGATCATCATGTTGGCCGTGCAACTCAACAAGCGTCTCGGATAGGTTGCGCAGCACTTCACCGCTGACGCGCCGGTCATTGATCCACGCGGTTTTACGGCCATCGCGGGTGTTGATGCGGCGCAGGATCAACTCATCATCGGCCCTGATCCCCGCTTCGTCCAAAACGGCAAAAGCCGGGTGTCCGGAAGGCAGATCAAACCATGCTGTGACCTCGCCTTGTTCGGCCCCTTGCCGGACCAACTCGGCGCGACCACGCCATCCAAGGACGAACCCCAAAGCATCAAGCAAGATCGACTTGCCCGCACCTGTTTCACCGGTCAACACGTTCAAACCCGGCTGAAACGCAAGTTCCAGCCGATCAATAATCAGCATATCCCTGATATCTAAGCCACGCAGCATGTCAGAGCCCAAAGGGCGGGGCTGCCCCCGCGATATTTATAGCCACTCACCGCGCAGCACCTGCCTGTAAATCGAGGCGAGCCAGTTGTCGCCAGCGGCATCGGCAGACAACCCCTGCCCTGTCAGCAAGGCAAAGCTGGCTTCATACCATTCACTGGATTGATAGTTATAACCCAGGATCGCGCCGGCCGTCTGCGCCTCTTCCACAAGTCCAAGCGAAAGGTAACTCTCCACCAGACGGTGCAAAGCCTCGGCGGTGTGGGTGGTGGTTTGAAAGTCTTCAACGACAGTACGGAACCTGTTCGACGCGGCCACATAATTACCGCGCTTCAGATAAAACCGCCCGATTTCCATTTCTTTAGCTGCCAAATGATCAAACGCGAGATCAAACTTCAGCACGGAGGTGCGGGCATATTCACTGTCTGGATATTGCTCAATCACCCGGCGCAGCGATTGCAAGGCTTGGAACGTCAGGCCCTGATCGCGACCGACTTCGTCAATCTGATCATAATAAGACAGCGCCAGAAGATAGGCCGCATAAGACGCATCTTCTTCTGCCGGATAAAAATCAAGATAGCGCTGCGCAGAAGCACGGCTGTTGGGATAATCCTCATCACGGTGGTACGCGAAGGCCTGCATGATCAATGCGCGCTGCGCGAATTCTGAATAGGGATAGAGTCGCTCAATCTCGCCAAAGGTGAACGCGGCATCATCGGGACGACCCCGTTCAATCTGCCGCTCACCGCGCTCAAAAATCTGCTGGGCGCTCAGATCATCCAGCGGCTCGCCACCACGATCATCGGCGCAGGCCGCCAAAAGTGCAAAGCTGACAACTGCGCCGACCCGAAACATCCAACGGCCGTTGCTGCCCTTTCTGACTGACATTAATGCGTCCTCATTCACACTTGACTGCTCGCCCTTTGGGACGGTGCCCCGGCGGTTAGCTTGTGGTCTAACATAGAAAAATCGGGGGCAAAATGCCTTTTGATCCCTCTGTCATCAACTGTAAGTGGGTCAGCGCTAAGCGACAGCATCCAGATCGGCGGCGCTGACGCCAACGCCGGGCAAACGTGCCGCAATTTTCACGTCACATTGCACAAAACGCCACGCATCCGGCTGATCAAACAACGCCCGCAAAAGCTTGTTCGTCATCGCATGCCCAGCCCGCGATCCAGTGTAGCGGCCAAGGATCGGCGCGCCAGCAGTGTAAAGATCACCCAGTGCATCAAGCATCTTGTGGCGCACAGCTTCATCGGCATGGCGCAGGCCACCCGGTGTCAAAACCTTGTCGCCATCAACGACAACTGCGTTTTCAACGGAACCACCCAACGCAAGACCATTGGCATGCATCGCATCAACGTCAGCAGAACGGCAGAACGTACGGCTGTCACACAGCTCGCGCACAAAGGCACCGTTTGCCATGTTCAGTGTCTTCTTCTGACGGCCAATCGCGGCATCCTTGAACTCAATTTCGAAATCAATCTGCAGGGTCGTAGCAGGCGCCAGCTTTGCTGTGGCATCACCATCCGACACTTCGACTTCGCGCAATATCTCGATAGCGCGCAAAGGAGCAGAGAGCCGGGTCAAACCCGCCTTTACAATACCACGCACGAAGCTTGCGGCGCTGCCATCCAATATCGGCACTTCGGGGCCATCAATGTCGATCAACGCGTTATGAACGCCACAACCGGCAAGCGCTGCCATCAAATGTTCGATCGTTGAAACAGTCACGCCGTCTGCATTGCTGAGCCGGGTATTCAGCGGTGAGACAATCACATCGCGGAAATCAGCAAGGAGCGTTGGAAAACCAGCAACATCGGTGCGGCGGAACACAATGCCCGTATTCGCCGACGCAGGATGCAGAACAACACGCACAGCTTCGCCAGAGTGCAAACCAGTGCCCTCAAAAATGACGTCAGATTTCAGTGTCGTTTGCACGCGTGTTTCGCCTTCACAGCATTTTCGTCCCTGCAACCCAACTAGGGTGCTACCGCTGATGTCTCAACTCACTCTTTACAACGGTCTGAAACATGGCTGTCACAAACTGTGGCATTCGTAAGGCCTCATTTTTAACCCATTCAAAACAAAAGAAAAAAGGCCGCCAAACGGCGACCTTTCTTGCCATACAAACGTGACGTCAATGCATCAGGTTTGCCGGGTTTAGTTTGCTTGACGGCGCAGGAATGCCGGAATTTCGATCTTTTCCTGATCGTCACCGTGCTCAGGCTCCTGATGCAACGCCGTGACTTGTGGCTGTGTGCGTGCAGGTTGCTGCTGTGCGCCGTCAGTCTGAGCACCGGTCATCCGGTTGATCAAAGAGTTGATCCCAAAGCGCGGTTTGTCCGCCTCGCTGGCCACTGGTGCAGCGGCGGCTGCCTGTGGTTGCTGCTGGGGGGCTTCACTATTCGGCACACGGCTGACGGCCGCTTGCAAACGGGCCAGCGCTTCCGGTGAAGGTGTGCCCGGGGCGGCTGCGCGGGGTGCCACAAAGTTATCTGCCTCAGTCAGTGCTGGCTCAGCACGCGGTGTATAGGCGGGGGGCGGCAAATCGTTGGTCTCTACCGCTTGCGGAGCCGGAGCAGGTTGAGGCGCAGGCTGTGGCTGGTAAGCTGCGGCTGGCTGCGGTGCTGGCACATCCAGATTTTCGAACAATGTACGCTCTTGTGGCGCAGGCGCGGATGCTGGCTCAGCGACTGCTGCAACAGCGGCTACTTCCGGCCGCGGTGTTTGGGCTATCTCTTCAACTTCAGCGACAGGTGCGAGTGGTGCGGCCATTGAGCGGCGCGGCACAGGCGTTTCTGTCGACTTCTCCAACGCGTCGATACCCGTCGCCACAACAGACACGCGCATCTTGCCTTCCATGCCAGTATCCAACGTGGAGCCGACGATGATGTTCGCATCACCATCCACCTTTTCGCGGATCTTGTTGGCGGCTTCATCAAGTTCAAACAGTGTCAGATCATAACCACCGGTAATGTTGATCAGCACGCCTTTTGCACCTTCGAGCGAGATCTCATCCAAAAGTGGGTTCGCAATGGCTTTTTCAGCGGCTTGAACAGCGCGGTTTTCACCGTCAGCTTCGCCGGTGCCCATCATCGCTTTGCCCATTTCATCCATCACGGCACGGACATCTGCAAAGTCGAGGTTGATCAGACCAGGACGGACCATCAGGTCGGTCACACCTTTTACGCCTTGGTAAAGAACGTCATCAGCAAGTGCGAAGGCTTCGGTAAAGGTCGTGTTTTCATTGGCCAGACGGAAAAGGTTCTGGTTCGGAATGATAATCAGCGTATCGACAACTTTCTGAAGCGCATCAACGCCTTCTTCCGCTTGCTTCATGCGCTTTGCACCTTCGAACTGGAAGGGCTTGGTCACAACACCAACGGTCAGAACACCCAACTCGCGGGCGGCTTGTGCGATGATGGGTGCGGCACCTGTTCCGGTTCCCCCACCCATACCTGCGGTGATGAAGCACATGTGCGCACCAGCAAGGTGATCAACAATCTGTTCAATACTTTCTTCGGCAGCAGCGGCACCAACGGTTGCCCGTGCGCCTGCGCCCAAACCTTCGGTCACTTTCAAACCCATCTGGATTTTCGCCGTCGCGCGCGACTGTTGCAGCGCCTGCGCATCAGTATTTGCAACCACGAACTCCGTGCCATCAAGCTCTTGCTCGATCATGTTGTTCACAGCGTTGCCGCCAGCGCCGCCCACACCGAAAACGGTGATGCGTGGCTTCAGTTCTTCGTGCCCCGGTAGGGAGAGATTCAATGTCATAACTCGATCCGCCTGTTTTTTATTTGCCCGTGCCCGCGGGCGTTTACTGCTTATTGGGACTCACATTAACGAAGTGATGCACAAAGGTCACGACAAAAACACAAAATATCCACCAAATCTGGACAAAAATTTGCCTTATTCCGCCGGATATCGACAGATCAGCAAGATATTGCGCATTACCAGTTGTCTTTAAACCATTTCACGGCCCGTTTCAGCGATTTGGCCGGATAACGATCTGCGGGAATTTCAAAATCCCACCATTCGTCTTGTGGGTTTGCTGCAAAGAGTGTGAGGCCAACTGCGCTGGAGAATGCCGGTCCGATTGCGGCTTGTGGCAAACCCTGCACGCGCAGCGGCCGCCCCAGACGCACCTGCTGCCCAAGGATTTTGCTGGCCAGACCATCAAGACCCGGAATTTGACTGCCACCCCCCGTCAGAACAATCTGCTGACTTGGCAGATGTTCGAACCCCGACGCATCCAGACGCTCGCGCACCTCTTCCAAAATTTCTTCAACGCGCGGCCGCATGATCCCGATAAGCTCTGCCCGGCTGACGGTGCGCCGGTCATGCTCCCAATCTCCGGTATCACCACCGATCTCGATCATTTCCCGATCATCCATACCGGTGGCCATAACGCCACCATAGAATGTCTTGATCCGCTCGGCCGTGTTCGCGGGAATTTGCAAACCCATCGAGATGTCAGAGGTCACATGTTCACCGCCCATGCGCACAGAATCCGCGTAGATCATATGCTTTTTCATGAAGACCGAAATGCCCGTGGACCCGCCCCCCAGATCAATACAAGCCGCGCCCAGTTCCTGCTCGTCCTCAACAAGCGATGACATGCCCGACACATAGGCCGACGAGGCCAGCCCGGCGAGTTCAAGATCGCAGCGTTTGATGCAGTAAAAGATGTTCTCAATCGCATGTGCATCAACGGTCAGCATGTGCATATCCGTCTTCAGCACATTCCCGATTTGCCCGCGTGGGTCCGCCAAACCAGAGCGATGATCCAATGCAAAATTCACCGGTTGCGCATGAAGCACTTCTCGGTCCGCGCCGTAATCAGGCACATCGCAAGACGCCATGACCTGACTGATATCCTGTTCGGTCACAGTACCACCCGACACATCAAGCGTGCCATCGAGGCCGTAAGACCGTGGGCGAGCGCCAGACAAACAGGCAATCACATGATCCACGCGCACGTTTGCCATCTTTTGTGCGGCTTGCACGGCAGTCCGGATCGCGCGCTCTGTTTCCTGCATCGCATCCACTTCACCAAAGCGCACACCGCGCGAACGAGTGGTCGCCGCACCAATCACGCGAAACTGCGATTGTCCGGCGAGCGAGCCAATGCCATCGCTGCTGCGAAACTGTTCAGGTCCATCAAAACGCAGTACCAGACACGCGATCTTGGATGTGCCGACATCCAGAATGGCCACCACGCCCCGCTGCATCGCCGCTTTACGCATTTGCCGCATTGCCCGTTGGCTGTCGTATAGATCGCCCATCAGTTATCTGCCCTATCTTCAATTGTTGTTGTATTGACCCGACGCAGCGCGGTGGCTGCCTCTTCATTCATGCGCAGCGTTGGCCTGTGGGCATTACGCATATCGACAACGGCCACATCACGGTTCAGCATGTCTTGAGCGTCATTGAGCGCGATCACCCGGTCCAGTGCTGCGACAGCACCCTCAGACGGCAGGAGGATGCGTTGATCGCGATCCAAAACCATGTCCCAACGCCGCTCGCCCATGCGGACCAATCCGCGGACCCGGTCGATCAAAGGACCGGCCGCCGCAAAAAGGTTCAGCGCCTCGTCGATGTTGTCTTCGGCCCCGTCACCCGCGATTAGCGGCAGATCAAGGCGGTCTGCACGCGCAGTAATCTGACCGGATTGCACGCCATCAGCATCAATCAGGCGCAACGTCGCCCCGTCACGCCATAGGGCAACAGGAACACGCGGGGTCAACGCCACCTCAAGCGCGCCACCCTGCCCGACCCGCACGCTGGCCGATTTGATGGGGTCCAGCGCTTCGATATCAGCACGGATTTTTTCCAGATCAAGATCAAAGGATGAGACCGGAAATTCCCGCGGCAACAAAGCCGAGACTTGCGCCGCTATCTCCAGATCACCGCCTGAAAGGTTCATGGTCTGCACCATGAATTGCGGGCGTTGCTGGAAATCCTGTTTGGTTTCCTCAATTGTCGCGGCCAACTCTGCACGGTTCTCTGGCTGCGAAAACCAAGAGCCCGCAATCGTCAGGATCAGGACAATCGGCACACCAATCCGCACCGAGGCGCGGAACCCGGGCGTCAGCATCAACCGCTGATAACGATAGTCGAGCCGCGATGGCGCGGGATCGCGGCGCGGAGCGTCGACAACTGTGCGGCGGATCAGCGATCGCATGACGCGTCCTCCACCATCCAACGGCAAAGCTCGGGAAAGCTGACGCCCACATGTGCCGCCTGTTCAGGCGTGAGTGATGTGGGCGTCATACCGGGCTGGGTATTCGTCTCTAACAGGATCAGGCCGTCCAAACCGCGCGCCTCATCCCAACGGAAATCGGTGCGGCTCACACCGCGACAACCAAGCGCGTCGTGGGCGCGCACGGCGTAATCCATGCAAGCATCGAAAATCTCGGCGGGGATATCGGCGGGTAATTCATGGCGGGAACCGCCGGGGGCGTATTTCGCGTGATAGTCGTACCACCCGTCGGTGATGATATCCGTGACCGTCAAAGCACGATCACCCATGACGGTCGTCGTCAACTCGCGGCCCGGCGCGAAAGCTTCGACCATCACCTCATCTGGCATATCATCGGCCAGTTGCGGCGGGCCGTTGGCGTCTTTGTTAACGATGTAAATACCGACGCTGGAACCTTCGTTGTAGGGCTTCACCACATAAGGCGGCGGCATGACGTGGGCTGCGCGGACATCATCGGCAGCAGCCAAGATGCTATCAACAACAGGCAGGCCAACCTTGCGATAAACGTCCTTCGTCCGCTGCTTATCCAGCGTCAGCGCCGAAGCCAGAATACCCGAGTGCGTGTATGGGATTTGCAACCATTCAAGGATGCCCTGGATCGCACCATCTTCGCCCCAGCGACCATGCAGGGCATTAAAGACAACATCTGGGGCAATCTCGATCAGACGCGCAGCGACATCGCGGCCTGCATCGACCTCGATCACCTCACATTGCGCTTCCCGCAAAGCTGCCGCACATTCACGGCCCGAGCTTAGCGAAACTTCGCGTTCCGCTGAGGGGCCGCCCATAAGGACAACAACTTTCGGGTTTGTCCTGCTCGACATACCCTACCGCCTTTTACGCGGGCCTTTTGCGACCCGTCATTTATTGCGACCTTTGCCTAAGGTCATGACCATTTTGGCCTGTTATTTTGCGGTGTCTTCACCCAGACGATGACCGACCCGCTTAATTTCCCATTGTAGCTCAATCCCTTGGCTAGCGTAAACCTTTTTCCGCACCAACTCGCCCAAATCCTCAAGGTCGGCGGCGGTGGCGTCCCCCGCATTGGTCAGAAAGTTGGAATGCTTGGTGTTCATGACGGCACCACCAATGCGCGCGCCGCGCATCTCGGCGTTATCAATGACCTTCCAGGCCTTCAGGTCATGTACGTCATCCGCCTGCCCGGTCGAAGAAAAACCAGCAGGATTGCGGAAGGTTGACCCAGCGGTTCGGTCCTTGGTGGGTTGGGTTTCGTCACGTTTTGCAAGCTGATCTGTCATACGTTGATGCAGCGCCGTGGGATCCGCCGCAGGTGGCGACAACCGCGCAGAAACAATCACCGCGCCATCAGGCAATACGCTTTGGCGGTAGGCAAGTTGCAGCGCATCAACGCCAATTTCACTGACGGTGCCATCACGCAAAACAACTGTGACAGATGTCAGGACATCGGCGATATATGTGCCGTAACACCCGGCGTTCATGCGCACTGCCCCGCCGATGGTACCAGGAATGGTACGCAAGAAGGTCAGATCAAGCCCAGCATCTGCGGCCTTGCGCGCAGCGTGGGCATCAAGAGCGGCCGCACCTGCAATCACTTCGTTTCCGTGTATCTCAATCCCGTTAAAGCCTCGCCCCATGCGGATCACAACACCAGAGATGCCGCCGTCACGGACGATAAGATTGCTGCCCACACCCATCGGAAACACCGGAATAGACGGGTCGAGCGCTGCCAGAAACGCGGACAAATCATCAATATCAGCGGGCTGAAACAAAACCTCGGCAGGTCCGCCAACGCGCATCCACGTCAAATCCGCAAGAGGCCGGTGCGCAGTCAAGGTGCCGCGCACCGTTGGAAGCTTAAGCATCTACTGTCTTTTCCTTTTTAAACCAGCCGACCAACCCGCCTAGCAATGCGCCCACCCCGGCAGGGGCACCGATGCCGATCAGCGCAAACAGATATATCAGCCCGTCCCAACCGGATGATGCTCCGATTCCAAATAACATCGCAACTGTAAAGCCCAGCAACAGCAGGCCGATCGTGACCAACCCCTTTTTGTATCGCTGTTTGCCAAACGAAAAACATGTGAACAGCGACGCCAAAAACACCGCCAGTGGAACTCCGAAAATTACCAGTTCTTCGCCATGCATGATTCTTCTCCTTTGTGAACAATGTTCATGTACCTAGCCAAAATGTGAACATTGTTCAAGTATTTTCTTTCTGTTGGAGAATATACTAGACTTGCCGGTCGTCTTGCCGCCGCAAAAGCCACCCCAGAAGGGCCCCTGCGGTACTGCCCAATAGTGCTGGCACACAGGCAAGCATCGCAACTGTCATCGCAAAAAGCGGATCAATCCCAAAGGGTCGCCCACTGGCATAAATGAAAATCACCAATGTCGCCCCGATCACGGACATGATCGTCATGGACAGCCCGATTTGCCCCGACCGCATTAACCATGTGAGCAACGCAAAGGGCACCATTGCACAGGTCAACATGCCACCAAAAACGATCAGTTGTGTCATACCTTCACCTCGTGATCCTTTGCTTGATCCAACGCCAAACGAAATACACCGGCCAGCGCAGAACCGAGCAACCAGCGATCAAACCAAGCAGACCAAACCAAACGCCGTGCTGCCAGAATATCCAGATCAATAGCGGCACACCGACAGCGATTAACACATAAGCCCGCCGCCAATGGTTATCGTTTGATGGAAATGCGGCCATCACAAAGGCAAGGACCACCCAAAGACCAATCAGGATAATGGGGTCATTCACGCCTTAAGACGGGCAGGCAATCCATTGGCCCAGGCACTGATCGTACCGGCCCCAAGACAGACCACCATATCACCCGGCTTGGCCTGTTCGCGGACCAAACGCTCCAGATCATCCTCTGACTCGACCGTGCGCGCATGGCGGTGACCGTGGCGAATGAGACCAGCAACCAGATCACGATGACTGGCCCCTTCAATCGGTTCTTCGCCGGCCGAAAACACCTCGGCGACACCGACAACATCAGCGTCATTGAAGCATGCGCAAAACTCGTCAAAGTGATGCGACAGCCGCGTAAACCGGTGCGGCTGGTGTACTGCAATGACACGGCCTTCGGTTGCTTGGCGTGCTGCTTTCAGCACCGCTGCGATCTCAACCGGGTGGTGCCCGTAGTCATCAATAATCGTCACGCCATCGACTTCACCCACTTTGGTAAAGCGGCGGTTGACCCCTTTAAAGCCCTTAAGAGCTGCACGGATCTCATCTTTTTTCATGCCCAAATGGCGGGCGACCGCCACAGCAGAGAGCGCGTTTGAGACATTGTGGTCCCCCGGCATCGGAAGTTCACAACCTTCAATCACCGCATCCTCTGCTTGCAACGCGATATCAAAATGCGCAACACCCGCCTTATATGTCAGGTTCAGCGCCCGAACATCAGCCTGCGCATTAAAGCCGTAGGTCACAACGCGACGATCCGTGATCTTGCCCACCAGCGATTGCACATCAGGATCATCGGTGCAGCATACGGCCAGGCCATAAAACGGGATATTGGACACAAAATCATAAAAACCCCGATGCAGCGCCTCTTCCGTTCCCCAGTGCTCCATGTGTTCGGGGTCAATGTTCGTCACAATCGCAATGGTCGCGGGCAGGCGATTAAAGGTGCCGTCGCTCTCATCAGCTTCAACCACCATCCACTCGCCCTGCCCCATCCGGGCGTTTGAGCCATAGGCGTGGATGATGCCGCCATTGATGACAGTCGGATCAATCTCACCTTCATCCAGCAATGCGGCAACCATTGTGGTCGTCGTCGTCTTGCCATGCGTCCCCGCAACGGCAACATTCGACTTCAGGCGCATCAACTCAGCCAGCATCTCGGCCCGGCGCACAACGGGCAGGCCCTTGGCGCGGGCTTCATCCAACTCAGGATTGCCCGGTTTAATGGCAGAGGAAATCACCACAACTTCTGCGCCTTCAAGGTTCTCGGCCCGCTGACCTTCGTAGATGATCGCACCCAGCGATTTCAGACGATCGGTAATTTTCGACGCCTTCAGGTCAGACCCCTGCACCGTATAGCCGTGGTTCAGCAAAACCTCGGCGATGCCGGACATGCCGATGCCGCCGATGCCCACAAAATGAATCGGGCCTATATCAAGGGGCAGTTTCGTTGCTGCATTCATCTTCAGGTCCCCATCCATCATCTTTTGCCTGCCTCTGCCAGATTTTCAACCAATTGTACAAGCCGCTCCGTGGCGTCCGGCACGCCGCAGGATACGGCCGCTATGGACATTTGCAGCATGCGCTTCTCGTCCGACAGCAGTTCGGTCAGCTTCTCGGCCAGCGGTGCCACCTCAAATTCGGCCTCTGTCATGATCACAGCAGCCCCTGCATCGACCAACTGACGCGCGTTGGCTGTCTGCTCATCGCGAATGGCACCTGCGTAGGGCACCCAGATCGCCGGGCGGCCAATCACGCTGACGTCGGCGACAGTCGACGCACCCGAGCGGGAAATCACCAATTGCGCATCCGCCATGCGGCGCGGCACATCATCAAAGAAGGTCTGCACCTCTGCGGTGACCATCTCGTTTTCATAGAACTCTTTCACCCGCTTAAGGTCTTCCGGACGTGCCTGATGGCTTACTCGGATATTGCGCCGGATATGTTCGGGCAACGCGGCTATTGCTGGCGGCACAACATCCGACATGACACGCGCGCCCTGAGAGCCGCCCATGACCAAGATCGACATCGGGTAATCCCCCGGCGGAATATAAGGCGATCGCTCTTGTTCCAAAATAGCAGCGCGCACGGGGTTGCCGGTATGAACACCTTCGACACCGCCGGGCAATTCCGTGGGCCATGTGCCGCAGGCAATCTGATGCACACGCTTGGCGAAAAGCTGGTTCACCCGACCCAAAACCCCGTTTTGTTCATGGATCATACGCGGAATGCGCAACGCCCAAGCCGCTGACATTGCCGGGATTGCAGGATAGCCCCCAAAGCCCACAACGACGGTCGGGCGATCACGAAACATGCGCCATTTGGCGGCACCGACGCCGCCCAATATCCGAAGTGGCACCAGAAGCTTTTGCAAAGTGCCACCACGGGCAAAAGTCGCACTGCCAACAACGCTGACCTCAACCGCGTCAGGAAAGCCGCCGGCATAGTGCGCGCCGCGTGCATCAGTCGATAGGCGTACGCGCCAGCCTTTCTCCAACATCGCCTCAGCCAGGGCCTGCGCGGGAAACATATGCCCACCGGTCCCACCGGCCGCGATAATCAAAAGCGGCGCAGTCATCGGTTCGCCCGGCGCAGCAAGATATCTTCCATTGCTCCCTGCGGCCTGTTTCGGGTGAACGCCAAGAGCATGCCAACGGCAATACCGCCCGCAATCAGCGAGGATCCTCCGTAAGACACAAACGGCAGTGTCATGCCCTTCGCGGGCAACAAACGCACAGCAACGCCCATGTTGATCATCGCCTGCACACCAAAGATGCAAACCAGACCGGTGCCTGCCAAACGGATGAACACGTCCCGCTCTTTCATCAGCCGCAACAAAGAACGCACCACGATCACTGCGTAAAGCGCGATAATCACCAGCACACAAATCAGGCCATACTCCTCAGCCGCCACAGCGATAATGAAGTCCGTATGGGCATCAGGCAAAGACCACTTCACCTGCCCTTCACCAACACCAACACCAAAAAAGCCACCCTCGCGGATCGCGTTCGTGGCATAGCCAAGCTGGGTATTTGGATCGAGGTCAGGTGAAAGAAACCCATCAATCCGGCGGGCAAAATGCTCTGAATTTGCATAGGCAACTGCGCCACCAAAAATCACAAAACCGGCTAAAACAATCAACAACAACATCGGCGCACCGGCGACAAAATACATCACACCCCATGCAAACAGGATCAGCGCGGCCTGCCCAAAGTCCGGCTGCATCGCCAGCATCAGCACGATAACCATGGTCAGCACAAAGGAATACACCTTCCCCGGCGGACCACCCAACTGCTGTGACGCGGCCAAAAGCCAAGCCGCCATCACTACAAATCCCGGCTTCAAAAACTCAGACGGCTGCACAGAGGCAAAACCCAGTGAGTACCACCGCGTGGCGCCTTTGCCAAAGTCGGTGCCAAAGACGGGCAAAAACGCCAATGCTACAAAGGCACATAAGAACCCCAAAACAGCCAAACGGCGCACCAACGTAGGCGACATCATCGAGACAATGCACATCACCGTCATCGCCATGCCGCCAAAAATCGCCTGACGGGTTACATAGTGAAAAGGCTCCAGCCCGTTTTTGGCAGCCAAGGGGGGCGACGACGCCAAGCCCAACAGCAGACCGATCCCGAACAACAACAGGATGCAAGACATCGTCCACTTGTCAATTGTCCGCCACCACCGGGGCAGAACCGGGTCGCCGGATTGCACCGGGACCGTCCCATAGACCATTTCCGTCATGGATCACCGCTCTTTGCCTACATCGCCCGTTTGCCGGGTCTGCCGACACCTTAACCTTCAATTCACTACGATTCCACTGAAAAACCGTCTCTGTGGCTTTCTTCGTCCAATCAAACTTTCGCCGAAGGCACGATCAAATTTCAAAATTTGATCTCTCTCACCGGCTGCGCCATACGAGCCGACATGAATGTTGAAACTCTGATCATCGGCGCAGGTGCCGCAGGCATGATGTGCGCGGCTCATGCCGGACCCGACGTGTTGATCGTCGACCATGCCAAAGCACCTGGCGAAAAGATCAGGATTTCAGGTGGCGGGCGATGCAATTTCACGAACCTGCATACCAGCCCACAGAATTTCATCAGCCAAAACAAACATTTCTGCAAATCCGCGTTGGGGCGATATACGCAATGGGATTTCATTGATCTGGTCGATCAATATGGGATCGCATGGCATGAAAAAACACTCGGGCAGCTCTTTTGCGACACCACCGCCAAAGACATCATCGCGATGCTGCGCGCCGAGATGGACAAAGCAGGGGCGCAGCTTTGGTTGCAAACCGATGTCGGCGAGATCAGCCATGATGGCACAGCGTTCACGGTCGCCTTGACCCGAGAGGGCCGTACTCGATCGGTGAAAACCCGCAACCTTGTCGTGGCCTGTGGTGGCAAATCCATTCCCAAGATGGGCGCAACAGGTCTTGGCTATCAAATCGCCGCGCAGTTTGGGCTACCTGTCATCACGCCGCGCCCCGGTCTTGTGCCGCTGACGTTCTCTGACGAAAAGTTCAAACCGCTCGCTGGCGTCGCCGCACCCGCGCGCGTCTGCGCGGGAAACGCCAACTTTGACGAAGCAATCCTGTTCACCCACCGCGGCCTGTCCGGTCCCGCTGTGTTGCAGGCATCTTCCTACTGGCACGAAGGTGAAACGATCAGCGTGAACTTGATCCCCACGGGCACCTTGCTGTCGGACCTTCAAGGTCAACGGCAGAGCGATGGACGCAAGGCGCTAACGACGGTTCTATCGCAACACTTGCCTGCCCGTCTGGTCGAGCATTTGAAGGATGAGCTGCCCCTGGCAGGCAACATCGCGGACCAAAGCGATGCCAAGCTGACCGCTTTGTGCAAAAGCCTCTCAGACTGGACGCTGACCCCGGCGGGATCAGAAGGCTATCGCACTGCTGAAGTGACACTTGGCGGTGTGGACACTGGCGCGCTGTCGTCAAAAACGATGGAAGCAAAGCACCTTACGGGACTTTATGTCATCGGTGAATGCGTCGATGTCACCGGCTGGCTTGGCGGCTATAACTTCCAATGGGCATGGTCATCTGGTTGGGCTGCCGGACGGGCGATAGCGGGGTCGTAAGGTGGATCTTGATCCACCTTACCTCAACAGCGCTTTCACGCATTTAATGAAGTCATCGCCTCGCGCCTCGAAACTATCATATTGATCAAAGGACGCCGCCGCCGGAGCCAACAACACAACCTCTCCGGGCTGCGCATCCGCGGCCGCCAGCGCAACCGCATTGCCCATTGCGCCACAAACCTCAGCCTTGGCCCCGATGAGCTGGCGCGCGAAATCCTCCGCCTCACGCCCGATCACATAGGCTTTCACCACATGGCCCAGATGCGGCAGCAGCCCATCAAGCCCGCCTTCTTTCTGCAGCCCCCCGCAAATCCAACGGACCTTTGCAAAGGCCTGCAAGGCCTTGGCCGCACTGTCCACATTTGTCGCCTTGCTGTCGTTCACAAAAGTCACACCATCGTGCTCGGCCACAACCTGACTGCGGTGCGGCAGCCCCGGATAGCTTCGCATCGCGACCTCAATCCCCTTGGGACCCAGCCCAAGCGTGCGGCAGGCCGCATAAGCGGCACAGGCGTTTTGATGGTTGTGCGCGCCTGGCAACCCGGCAATCGGGCGCAAATCAATGGACCCGACCTGTCGCCCCTTGCGATGCTCTGCCAAGAACCCTTTGCGCGCAAAAACGTTCCAACCCTCTCCCGCAAGCTTTTGTCCCGATGAAACACGGATCACCCTGTCATCGCCCGGTCCTTCGATCAGTTGGTTGGCGATATAGCGTCCTTCGGCCTCATCCACGCCGATGACAGCCCGATCCGGTCCGCCTTCTGCAAAGAGCCTGCGCTTGGCGGCGAAGTACCCACCCAAGCCAGCGTGCCGATCCAGATGATCAGGGCTGAGGTTCGTCAAAACAGCCACATCAGGTGTCATGCTGCGGGCCAGATCAGTCTGGTAGGACGACAACTCTAACACCACGACCTCTCCATCATGGGCGGGTTCAATATCCAGCACTCCGCGCCCAATGTTGCCTGCCAATTGTGCGGGGCGTCCGTTCTCGACGAGGATGTGATGGATCAAAGCTGCGGTCGTCGATTTCCCGTTCGACCCGGTTACCGCGATAACACGCGGTGTGACATGGAAACTGTCCCAGTCTGATGTGGCAAAAGACCGAAAGAACAAGCCGATGTCATTGTCCACCGGCACATCCGCGTCCCACGCTGCCGCTATGACAGGATTGGGTGCAGGATACAGATGCGGGATACCAGGGCTGACAACAAGGGCTGCAACCTGATCAAACGCACCCGCCTTGCCAAGATCGCGCAGCTCCAGCCCTGCGTCCTCTGCCGCGTCACGCGCCAAAGCACTGTCGTCCCAAACCACAGGATGCGCACCACCCGCTTCCAAAGCGGCGACAGCAGCGCGCCCTGTCCGACCAAGACCCAGCACAGCCACAGTTTGTCCAGCATATCCTTGGACCGGTATCATGTCGTCTTCCTCGCTCGCTTTTGCGGCATCAATGCCCATTTTCAGGAGTTAAGACAATCCGGGAACAGTCGCGATGTCAGACAAAAGGCCCCATCCCCAAAGCTGTAAATCTACCAAGCAACCGGTTTGCGATCGCGAAAGAACCCGCCAGAGGGGCCATTTTCAGGCAAGGTCGCCAGCCAAACGGCTGTATCGGCGGCCTCTTGCGGTGTGCGGGTCGCACCCGCGCCTCCCATACGCGTTTGCACCCAGCCGGGGCACATCGCGTTGATCTTGATGAAATCCGACGTATCACGGTCGGCAATCACCGTCAGCGCATTCATCGCAGCCTTACCAATGCCATAAGCACCGCCACCGCCAAGCCCTTGGGCAAAACTGCCCCACTCGGACGAGACGTTCACAATGCGCCCATACTTCGCCGCCTTCATCGCGGGGAGTGCCGCACGGATCAGTGAAAACGGGCCATGCAAGCTGACGTCCATTGTGGTTTCAAAGCGGTCCATGTCATCAAAGACATTGCCGTCCCAAAGGACCCCGGCGTTGTTAACCAGCACGGTGACGTCCTTGATCGCATGGTCGCATGCATCAGGATCGGTCAAATCAAGATGCACAGCCTCGGCACCAATCTCTGCTGCGGTCTCTTGACCTGCTGACAGATCGCGCGCGCCGACAACCACCTGCAACCCCTCACGAACGAGGGCAGCCGCAATGGCTTTGCCAATCCCACGATTTGCACCTGTGACGAGAGCCTTGTGCATCGCACCTACCTGACTTTGAGCGTCGCCAAACCTATCATCGCCAGAATAAGCGAGATGATCCAGAACCGGATCACAATCTGCGGCTCGGCCCAGCCCTTTTTCTCATAGTGGTGGTGGATCGGGGCCATCAGGAACACCCGCTTACCTGTCCGTTTGAAATAGAGGACCTGAATGATCACGGACAGAGCCTCAACCACAAACAGACCGCCGACAATCGCCAGCACGATTTCGTGCTTGGTTGCCACCGCGATCGCACCCAGCGCACCACCCAAGGCCAGTGATCCCGTGTCGCCCATAAACACAGCCGCAGGCGGGGCGTTGTACCAAAGAAAGCCCAGCCCCCCGCCGATCAACCCGGCTGCAAAGATCAGGATTTCACCTGTTTGCGGCACGTAGTGCACATCCAGATACTCGGTAAAGTCTGTGCGTCCGACAGCATAGGCGATGATCCCAAAGGTGGCCGCTGCAATCATCACAGGCATGATCGCCAAACCATCCAGACCATCAGTCAGGTTCACTGCATTGGCGGCCCCGACAATCACGATAATCGCAAATGGGATGAAAAGAATGCCAAGGTTGACCAGCGTGTCCTTGAAAATAGGGAACGCAAGTTGGTTGCTCAGAGCGTCAGGGTGATAGGCCGCGGCCCAGTACCCCGCTATCCCCGCAATCAAGATCCCCAGCAAAATGCGGACCTTGCCAGACACGCCAGCGGTGTTCTGCTTGGATACTTTGGCATAATCATCCGCAAAGCCGATTGCCGCAAATGACAGTGTCACAAACAGCACCATCCAAATGAACGGGTTATCCAGCCGCGCCCAGAGCAATGTTGAAAAAGTTAAAGCGCCCACGATCAGCAAACCACCCATGGTGGGTGTGCCAGCTTTGACAAAATGCCCTTCTGGCCCATCATCACGGATCGGTTGGCCCTTGCCTTGCTTGCGGCGCAGCACGTTGATCAATGGTGGTCCAAAGATGAACCCAAAGATCAGCGCGGTCATAAAGGCCCCACCTGCCCGGAAGGTAATATAGCGGAAAAGGTTGAAAAAGTCGCCGCCATCCGACAGTGCCGTGAGCCAATATAACATTGCTGTTCCTTATTCTTGTTGCGGGCGGCGATGCCCGAGTTTGCGGATCGCGTCAACGACCAGACTGACTTTGCTGCCCTTTGAACCTTTGACCAGCACCACATCGCCTGCATCAACAAGGCGCGTTGTCTGCGGCACAAGCTCAGCGGCCGTTTCGGCCCAACGCCCGCGTTTTTCTTCGGGCAAAGCATCCCACAGACGCCGCATCAGCGGGCCTGCGCAGTGGATCAAATCTAGGCTTTGCAAATGGGGATTGTCGGCCATATCGCGGTGCATTTCCACTTCATCCGGCCCCAGTTCCAACATATCACCCAAAATCGCCACCCTGCGCCCTTTGACGATCCGACCAACGTTGTCTGTTGGCGTTGAGGCGGCCAACACCTCTAAGGATGCAATCAGTGAGGTGGGGTTTGCGTTGAACGCGTCGTCCAAGAGTTCAAGGCTTTCACCGTCGTTGGCGATGTCAGTCACAATCACTTCACGCGCCCCGCGACCCGCTGGTGGGACCCATGCGGCGATGTCCAGCGCCGCGGCCACCGGATCAGCGCCCAGCGCTTCAGCGACAGCCAGAACACCAACAGCGTTCATCGCAAAATGGCGACCCGGTACGGAAAGCTTGAAAAGATACTCTGCGTCGCCGCCGGTGGCTGTGATCACTGTCACATCGCCCGTGATCCGCACATCTTTCAAAATCCAATCGCGACCGGTTTCGCCAAAATGGACCTGTGTCGCACCCATAGCCTGCGCGTGATCCTTCAAAATCTGACTGGTTTCGATATCGCTGTTCAGAACGGCAGCGCCGCCCTGCTCCAGCCCATCCATAATGCAGGCCTTTTCAACCGCGATGCCCGCAAGGCTGTCAAAAGACGCCAGATGCGCCGCTGCAACCGTCGTCACCATCACCACATGGGGCCGCGTCATTTGGGACAGCGGTGTGATCTCACCAGGGTTGCTCATCCCGATCTCGATCACGGCATAGTCGGTATCGGCTGGCATCCGCGCCAATGTCAAAGGCACGCCCCAGTGGTTGTTGTAGGATGCCTCTGCCGCATGGCATTTGCCTTGACGCTGCAAGACAGCACGCAGCATTTCCTTGGTCGAGGTTTTCCCGACCGATCCGGTGATCGCCGCGATTTTGGCAGTTGTCCGCGCGCGTGCCGCACGGCCCATCGCGCCCAAAGCCTCCAATACATCGCCCACAATCAACAGCGGCGCATCATCTGGCACGCCTTCGGGGCGATGCGTCACAAGTGCCGCCGCAGCACCTTTTTCCAGCGCTTGTGCCACAAAGTCATGCCCGTCGCGCACATCCTTCAAGGCGACAAACAGATCGCCTTCTTGGATCGTCCGCGTATCAATCGACACACCGTTTGCCTGCCAGTCTTGCGTGGACTGCCCGCCTGTCGCAGCCGCGGCCTCGCCCGAAGTCCAAAGGGCGGTCATATCCAGCCTTCAAGTGCTGCCACAGCCACGCTCGCCTGTTCCACATCGTCAAAAGGCAGCACAGTGTCACCAACAACCTGCCCGGTCTCATGTCCTTTGCCCGCAATCAGCAAGGCATCACCGGCGGCGAGCATATCAATCCCACGCAAGATCGCCTCGGCCCGGTCACCGACCTCGGTGATACTATCAGACCCACCAGCCTGAACAGCACCGGCCATGACCGCCGCGCGGATCGTAGTAGGGTCTTCTGAACGCGGATTGTCATCCGTAACAATCACAATATCGGCATTTTGCGCAGCAGCGGCACCCATCATCGGTCGCTTAGCTGTGTCCCTGTCACCACCCGCGCCCACGATGACAACGATCCGGCCCATCACATGCGGGCGCATCGCTTTAAGCGCTGTCTCAACCGCATCTGGCGTATGCGCATAATCCACGAACACCGCAGCACCGCTTTCACGGGTCGCGGCGAGTTCCATGCGACCACGCACCGTCGTGAGATATTGCAAGGTATCAAAAACATCTGCTGGTTCGGCACCCGCAGCAATCACTAGTCCGGCAGCCAGCATCACATTCTCTGCTTGAAACCCACCAATCAGGTCCAACCGGGCCTGCCGTGCCCGCCCTTGCCATTCAAACAGTACATCCTGCCCAGTCGCGTCAAATCGCTGACCCGTCAGATGCAAGCGCGCATCCGGGTGCTTGCCAACGCCAATCACCTCTTGGCCGCGTGCGGTACAGATCGCCGCAACTTCAGTCCCCTTGGGATCATCAAGGTTGATCACCGCGACGCCGTCCTCGGACAGCACGCGGGTAAAAAGCCCCATCTTGGCGTCGAAATACGCCTCAAAGGTTTCGTGATAATCAAGGTGATCCTGGCTAAAGTTTGAAAACCCGGCGGCGGCCAGCACCACACCATCCAGACGGCGCTGATCCAACCCATGTGATGACGCCTCCATCGCGACGTGGGTCACGTTGTTCTTTGCAGCTTCTGCCATGACGCGATGCAAGGTAATCGGCTCTGGCGTCGTGTGTTTCAGCGGATGGTTCCAAGCGCCCTCAACCCCGGTGGTGCCAAGATTGACGCCCGCCAAATCCAGTTCTTCCCAAATTTGGCGGCAAAACGTGGAAACGGATGTTTTTCCATTGGTGCCGGTGACGGCCACGACAATCTCTGGATGCGCCCCGAACCAAAGCGATGCGGTCTGTGCCAACGCCTGACGCGGGTCTTGGGCGACGATTAAGGCGGCATCAGATGCTGCCAACTCCTCTGCCGCAATCTCTGCCCCTTTGGCATCGGTCAGGATCGCGCCGGCCTGCATCCGCAACGCATACTGAATGAACTCACCACCATGCACGCGCGCACCAGGTAAAGCCGCAAACAAGAACCCCGGCTTCACTTCGCGGCTATCCACAGCCAACCCGGTGATCTGCGCCTCGCGCCCGCCCCGTGCTGTGAGCCCCAGTTCCGCCAGTGATTTCATGTGCGCGCCCTCGATCAGTTTGACGTGAGTGTTACACCGACCTGCTGCGGCGTGTCCACTTGCGGACGCAGTCCCAAAAGCGGTGCGGTGCGGCGGATCATTTCGGCGGCAATTGGCACAGCGGTCCAGCCTGCGGTGCGGCGTGGTTCATCGCCTGAATTCTCAGACGGTTCGTCCAGCGTAACGATCAAAACATATTGCGGATCGTTGGCCGGAAACACCGATGCGAAGGTCGAAATCACCTTGTCGTCGTAGTATCCGCCGCCCGCTGCACGTGGTTTATCTGCCGTGCCGGTTTTACCACCAACCTCATACCCAGGCACTTCGCCAAAAGACGCGGTTCCACGGGTGACAACCTGCCGCAACATACTGCGCGACCGTGCGCTGACAGCTTCGCTGACAACGCGCGGCCCCTGTTCCACCGTTTCGCGGCGCAAAAGCGTCGGTTCTACCCGCGTGCCACCGTTCAGCAATGACGCATAACCTGCCGCAAGATGCACCGGCGAGGACGACAAACCATGACCGTAGGAAATCGTCATTGTCGAAATCTCGGACCAGTTGCGCGGCAGTAACGGCTTGCCGGTAGGCGCCTCGACCATTTCCAACGGCGTGGCTTCAAGAAAACCCAAGGAGTCCAAAAACGCCCGCTGCCTCTCTGCCCCGATCTGCATCGCGATGCGTGCGGTGCCGATGTTGGAACTTTCCACAATCACGTCAGTCGTGCTCAACTCGGGACCGTAGTCATGAAAGTCGCGGATACGGAAACGACCCCAGGTCAGCGGTCCCTGCGTGTCAATCATCGTATTTGGGTTCACCAAAGCAAGTTCCATCGCTTGCGCGACAGTGAAGATCTTGAACACCGATCCCAGTTCGTAAACACCCTGCACTGCGCGATTAAAAAGGGGGCTGTCCGATTGGTCACCTGTCGCCTGCACACGCGGACGGTTGTTGGGGTCAAAGTCAGGCAAGGACACCATCGAGATAATCTCGCCTGTATGAATATCCATCAGCACCGAAGCCGCACCCTTGGCGTTCATGATCGACATGCCACCGGCCAGCACCTGTTCGGCTGCGGCTTGGACGGTCAGGTCCAGCGACAATTGCAGTGGCGCGCCTTCATTGGCCGGATCGCGCAGAAATCCGTCGAATTTGCGCTCAACCCCCGCCACGCCGATGACTTCGGCACTGGCGACGCCTTCGCGGCCATAGCTGGCACCACCCAGAATATGCGCCGCAATCGGGCCATTGGGATAAAGACGCATTTCACGCGGACCAAATAGCAATCCGGGTGAGCCGATATCATGCACGGCCTGCATCTGTTCGGGGCTGATCTGGCGACGAATCCACAGGAACCGGCGGTCACCTTCAAAGTCTTTGAGCAGCTCTGCTTCGTCCAACTCGGGGAAGATTGCAGCCAGTTCTTTGGCCGCATGGGCCGGGTCAATCATGTCACGCGGATGGGCATAGAGTGAATGAGTTTGCAGATTCGTCGCCAGAATACGCCCGTTTCTGTCAACAATATCAGAGCGCTGCCCAATGATAGGATTGCCAACCGCAGAAGCGCGCGGCTCTTCCGGGACTGACGACGCCAAGGCGCTCATCCGCATACCGATCAGCCCAAAGGCGCAAAAGAACGCAAGCCCCAGCACAAGCAGCCGCCCTTCGGCACGCTGGCGTTGCTTATCGGCCATCGCCTCGTGACGGCGGGCGCGGTTTTCGGCCTCAATCGCATCGGGGTTTTCACCCCGTTCGCGTGCCTTGAGGATACGCGCCAGCGGGCGCAGTGGCGCGCGGCTCATAGGTCGTTCTCCATCTGCTCAAGCTGGTCAAAAGACAGCTCAATCGGGTTCGTGATCGGCAGGATCGGGGGCAGCGGGTAGATGATCTGATCAACCGCACCGAATGCATCAGGCATCAGCGGCAACAGGCCCAGACGGTCGAAGTTCAGGTCGGCCAGATCAGCGAGGCGGTCCGGGCGGTTCAGATAGGCCCATTCAGCACGCAGCATGCCAAGACGCTCGTGTGCGGCACCGATCTCACCGTGCAAGCCGCGCACTTCGGCAATTGCAGACTGGGTTTTGTAGTTCTCCTGATAGGCCCAAAACGCGAGCCCCATGACAGCGATGGCTGTCAAAACATAAAGCAGACCACGCACGTTACCGGCCCCCCTTTTTCTTTTTCATCGGCATACCCAACGCCGCAGGATCAATCGCTTCGGCGGGTGCATCCGTGCGGATCGCAACCCGCAGCTTGGCGGACCGCGAACGCGGATTTTCAGCCAGTTCCGCCTCATCCGGGCCAATCGCCTTACGCTTTTCGATACGCCAAGCGGGTGTGACCTGTTCAATCTCAGGCGCATAGCGGTTCGCATTCGCGGTATTGCCCGACCGTGCCTGCAAGAAACGTTTGACCATACGATCCTCAACCGAATGGAAGGTCACAACAGCCAGTTGCCCACCGGGTTTCAACGCGCGTTCTGCGGCCATCAACCCTTCGGCCAATTCGCCGTATTCGTTATTCACGGCAATCCGCAACGCTTGGAACGTGCGCGTCGCCGGGTGTGATTGGCCCGGTTTGGACCGGGGCAAACACCCCTCCACGATCTTCGCCAATTGCAGCGTCGTCGTCAGGGGACGCGCTCCCACAATCGCCTTCGCAATGCGACGAGAGGCGCGCTCTTCGCCATAAAGATAAATGATATCAGCAAGTTCAGCTTCGTCCGCCTCATTGCAAAGATCAGCCGCAGACTGTCCATCCTGAGACATCCGCATATCCAGCGGCCCATCGCGCATGAAGGAAAACCCACGCTCGGCCAGATCAAGCTGCATGGAACTGACACCGAGGTCCAGCACGACGCCGTCCAGATCAGAGCCATATTCATCCAACTTCGAAAATACGCCTGCTACCGTCTCAATCCGGTCACCAAACGCACTGACCCACTCCGCCGCCATTTCAAACGCCAGCGGATCACGGTCCACACCAATCACTTTATCCGCACCAGCGGCCAGCAATGCACGGGTGTATCCGCCATTTCCAAACGTCCCATCCAACCAGACCCCAGAAACGGGCGAGACCGCTGCGATGAGCGGTCTAATCAGAACAGGAATATGGGGTGAGGTTTCAGCGGCAGCAGGCATCGCTCAACCATCCAACAGGATGAGAGGGTCATACCCATCCTCCTGTTCGCCCAACCAGCCAGAGAGGTCATCGGCAACCTCTTTGCTAAATGTCTCGGCCTTCCAGATTTCAAAATGATCACCCAACCCGCTAAAGGTTAACTCACCATCCGTCAGCCCCAGCTTCTGACGCTGCTTAATCGGCATGACCGTGCGGCCATCCTTATCAACGTCCAGCTTGATCGACTGACCAATGATCAGGCGCGACAGTTTCTTCTTATCCGCAGAGCCACGCGGCATTGCGTTAATCTGGCTTACAACGGCGTTGAACTCATCAACTGTATAGCCATGCAGTTGGTTTTTCAGATGATCGCCATAAAGCAGGTACATGCGGGGGGACAGGCCCGGGGTCCACTCAGGATCGCCAGCTTCAAGCACACGACGAAAATCGGCAGGGATCGACATGCGCCCCTTACCGTCCACCTTTTGGGTGTGTTCGCCTGTAAAACTCAGAACCACTGTCCCTCGGTCCTCACTTGCCCCCGAAAATTTGCCTTAGATGTGAGAACGGCGGATTGATCTGCTGCCACTGATCAATCCGCCGCCTCGTCCCGTAAAGGGAAGTCCGACTGCGCGTGCCACCTGGGGGGATGTCTGCTCGCTCACGCGCCGGATCTATTGGGTAATGACGAAGCCTGTATGAAACCTGCTTTGTGCCGGTTGGGGTTCTTAAGATGCCCCTTTGAAGTCGTGTTCGTCATTACCGTGCAACCGTTGTGACACCACATCGCTCACCAAGCAACAACTTTTTGGGAATTCATGGTACTAGATGGTGTTTTTTGCGTTGTCACAAAACAAGATATTGATATCTCATAGGCGATTTTGTAATAATTGTAGGGTAATTCATGTCATGATCTACTATATATAGTGATAATTCACCATGGAATTGAGGCACCAGAAAATCCCAATTAATTTTGTATTTTGCGCACAGATGCTCTTATTATCGAACTTCTAGCCACGGAATTAGAGAACAACGATCCGAATCGTGTCCTGATTCCATGAATTCCCGGAACTGTGATGCATTTGCCCCGCGAGGCGCGTGTTCCGACGTCAAAGTCGCCGGTACATGACGTAAGCATCGACAAGGCCCTGCTGCGGATGCGCAAAAGCATCTGGGATCGTGCCAACCGTTTCAAACCCCAGCCGATGCCAAAGGCGCACAGCCCCGTCATTGCTTGCCAGCACAAAGTTGAACTGCATCGCCTGATACCCCAGACGACGCGCTTCATCCTGACTATGGGCACAAAGCATCGCCGCGATCCCCTGCCCGCGCGCCACCGGACTGACAATATATCCACAATTGCAGATATGCGCGCCGCCACCGGGTTGGTTCGTCTTTATATAGTAGGTGCCGACAACCCCAGCGTCAGTTTCGGCAACATAGGTCGCGCGGGCTTGCGTCATCCAATAGGCATGCGCCTTTGCCTTGCTGATTCTGGGATCGACCGCATAGGTGTCGCCTGCACGAAAGACGTCGCGCAGCATGGGCCAGATCAGATCGAAATCATCAGGCCCTGCTGCGCGGATTTCCATCAGGCGATGCCACCTTCGATAAACCGGCGCGCCAGCGCGCGATAGGCATCAGCCATAGGGCTGTCGCCCGCAGCGATAGGTGTGCCCGCATCACCTGCTAGGCGCGTATCAAGATCAATGGGCAAAGCACCAAGGAATGGCACACCGATCTTTTCAGCCTCGGTCGCGACGCCGCCCTGCCCGAAGATGTGGCTTTCAGTCCCACAGGTCGGGCAAACGAAGGTCGACATATTCTCAATCATGCCAAGCACGGGAGTGTTCAACGAATTGAACATGTCCAGCGCCTTGCGGGCATCAAGTAGCGCCACATCTTGCGGGGTGCTGACAATCACCGCGCCCGTCAACTCAGTCTTCTGGCAGAGTGTCAGTTGCACATCACCGGTGCCGGGCGGCAAATCGACGATCAAAACATCCAGCTCGCCCCACTGCACTTGCCCCAGCATCTGCTGCAACGCACCCATCAGCATCGGGCCGCGCCAGACCACGGCTTTACCCTCTTCCATCATCAGACCAATGGACATCATCGTCACACCGTGCGCCTGCAAAGGAATGATCGTCTTGCCATCAGGGCTGCCCGGTCGCTTGTTCACGCCCATCATGCGCGGCTGAGACGGCCCGTAGATATCAGCGTCCAACAAACCGACACGACGGCCTTCTCGGGCCAGGGCCACGGCAAGGTTCGAAGAAACGGTTGATTTGCCCACACCGCCCTTTCCCGAACCAATGGCCAAAATGCGATCAACACCAGACACCTTGGCTGGACCGGCCTGCGGCGTCGGATGGCGGCCAATTTTCAAAGATGGCGGCTCTGGCGCCTTTGGTGCTGGCCCATGGGCAGTCAGCACAACAGTCGCACTCTCCACTCCCGGCAACCGCCGCACGATATCTTCAGCAGCACGGCGGACCCCATCCATCTTGGATGCCTCGCCCGGATCAGCGGCCTCAATCACAAAGCGGACAGTGCCACCCTCGATGTTCAGCGCGCGGATCATGTCGCGCGACACCAGATCATCGCCACCAGGCAAAGTGAGTCGCGACAGCGCGTCTAGGATTTCATCACGGGTAACCGCCATATTGAGACCTCAAGTTTCAAAAGTGTCTAAATTCCATCCACCATCTGGCATGTTTTAGGCAAAGCGCAAGGGCTTGGAAACAGATGCACAAAATTGCGACAGATTGATGATGATAGGTCAGCAATGTTTATGCATTTTCTGCATGGCAGCATTGCGGAAACGACCATTGTGCACCTGCAGCATCATCATACATGTTAACGGCAACAGGATGAAATACATCATCCGACTGATACAAATAGAGATGAGCAAATGACATATAACACAGACACAGGCTTTGCCGGTTTCTCACTTGGACAGCGCTTTGCCGCATTCCGGGCTGATATGGCGGATCGCGCCGCGAAACGCAAAACCTACCGCACAACCTTGGCCGAACTTGAAGTCCTTTCATCACGTGATCTGGCAGATTTGGGTATCACCCGCAGTGCCATCAAAGCGATCGCGTATGAAGCGGCCTACGGCAAGTAAGTTACGGAATTCGGATCTGCCGCCTCCTCCCTTCAGGCAGATCTGGACACGGCCTTTCGCTTCACCTCCTCCCGAGGCGCGAGGTCAACAATAAGGTGGCGGCATCCACCTCCTCCCGGGTGCCGCCGCTTTATGACACCAGTTTCGGAACCGCCCATCCTCCTCCCGGGTTGGAACCGATCATACCGCTAGCCGCGCTCACCTCCTCCCGAGCAACGCCAGCGAGGACGCGCCTTGCTTCTTCTCCTCCCGAGACGCAGGGAGGCGCCGATAAATAAGAGCGGTCATGCCCACCTCCTCCCGGGCATGGCCGCTTTTTGCTTTTTGGGGATGGTTCATGAACACACATGCGCCGCCGCGTTCTGAGCGTGATTGCATCTGACACGCATCATTACTTGTTTGAGACGAAGCCAGTGCAAGCAACAAAGTCTTAACTGACTGCGGTTAAGCAGATGTTCGTTAACGAAAACGGAGCCAACGATGTTTCTGCGATCCTTGCTTGCAAATGTCTCAATGAGAACAAAAATCCGGCTGGTGGCATTGTTTCCATTGCTGTTTACGGTGGGCATCGGGGTGATCGCTGTGGGGAACACAGGCGACGTCGGCGAAACACGCAAATGGATCGCACATACCGAAAAAGTCATTTTCGAAGGCGAAGCTATTGTCGCTGCCGCTGTTGACATGGAAACAGGGATGCGTGGCTTCCTGCTTGCCGGTGAAGATGCTTTCCTCGCACACTACGATAGCGGTAAAGACCGCGCGTACAATGGTTTGACGGACCTGAAACAAACCGTCAGTGACAATCCTGCACAGGTCGCACGGCTGGGCAATGCAAAAACGATCCTTCAGGACTGGCAAGGTGAAGTCGCCGAACCCATGATCGCTTTGCGTCGCGAGATTTTACAAGCCCGCACAATGAATGACGTTGCTGCCGAAGTACAACGCGCGGAGGGCAAGACTTACTTTGATGGCTTTCGCGGCCAGATTCAGGAATTCATTGATGTGGAAGAGACGCTTCTTGCGCAACGCACCGCTGACTTCAGCGCTGCGCTAAACAGCGGCACGGCAAGTCGTGAGGATATTCAGGCATCCGTAGAGTGGGTTGAACATACATATGCCGTCATCGGAGAGGCGAAGGCAATTTTGACCGCTGCCATCAATATGGAAACCGGGATGCGTGGCTATCTTTTAGCAGGTGACGAACAGTTTCAGGAACCGTTGAATGCTGGACGCGCCGATTTTCAGGCACGCGTGGATGCATTGATTCAAACTGTCAGCGACAATCCACAACAGGTTGTCAGGCTGGAAGAGATCAGAAGTACCATACAGGAATGGGATCAGCGGGTCGTCTCTCGGATGTTGCAACTGCGCGGTGACGTGTTGGGCGGAAAATCCATGGATGAGCTTGCGCAATTCGTCGGCGAAGAACGCGGAAAATTCTATTTTGACCAGTTTCGCGGTGAAATGGCCGCCTTCATTGCGGAAGAGCGTGACCTTTTGGTTGTCCGGCAAGGGGCCGCCGTCGCGGCACAAACTGCCAAGGATCGGTCGATCCTACTGGCTGTTTTGACGACCATTCTTTTGGGCGGCCTTGTCGCCTCGATGATTGGACGATCGGTGTCCAGCGCCATTCTACAACTCGCCCAATCAATGAAGCGGCTGGCGACCGGGGATATGAACCGCGCCGGGTTTGCCGGAGGCTGATTTGTCTTAGTTACGCGGCCATGTCTGATCTTTCCAGAGCCGCGTAGAAGTTTGCCTCGGCTTCTGCAGGCGGGATATTCCCGATGGGTTCCAGC
>NZ_JALKAH010000012.1 GCF_023015625.1 Yoonia sp. F2084L | reverse complement strand
TTGATACTGGCCAGCGCGGCGGCCTAGCGACCGAGCAGGCCGAGAAGATGAAGGCGCTTGAGCGCGAAGTTCGCGAACTGAAGCAGGCCAATGAGATCCTTCGCAAGGCTTCCGCATATTTTGCTCAGGCGGAGCTCGACCGCCCACTGAAACGATGATCCAGTTCATAGAAGATCACCGGGCTGTATATGGGGTCGAGCCAATCTGCCGTGTGCTGCCGATTGCCCCTGCCACCTTCTATGATCATTT
>NZ_JALKAH010000011.1 GCF_023015625.1 Yoonia sp. F2084L | reverse complement strand
CTGGAACCCATCGGGAATATCCCGCCTGCAGAAGCCGAGGCAAACTTCTACGCGGCTCTGGAAAGATCAGACATGGCCGCGTAACTAAGACAAATCAGCCTCCGGCAAACCCGGCGCGGTTCAGCAACCGTGTTTTTCCTGTTCCATTGTAGCCGATCAGCGCGTTAATCCTATTGGGCAATCGGCCAATACGGCGAAAATCAAAGTCGACAGTGAATGAGTTTGAGAAATCTGAGGCGCGCGTCTTGAACTTCATCATGAAACCGCGGCGTCGTCGCGGGCTTGGACGTTTTGGGGCCTGTAAAAGGCGCGCGGCATCAGTAATTGTTCGCTTCGCACCGCTAAACCTGAGCAGCGATACACGATAGCCTTCAGTGTCCTCGACCAACGCTTTGGCATCATCATCATACGCGATGTCATGAAGAGCACTCAAATAGGGTTCGAAAACCTCCCGACCAAGCTTGTAAAGCGTCTCATAGTAGTCGAGGTCCGCTCCAAGAGATGCAAATCCTTCATCTAGCTGAGTGAAGGGCTTTCGAGGCATGTCTGTATAGCCACCGGTCTGATCGACTTCAACGATTTTTACACTTCCAAGGTCGATGCTCTCTTTTTTTTGAAAGATGGAGAGTGACGTGGAAAGTCGACTTATAGCCATAGTCATCCCAGTTATCCTGCACCAACACAGCATGTGGAAAGCGGCCGGTTCTTGATGACTTTCCCTCTTTGAAATCTACTATAAATCGCAAGACTAAATCCCATATCCTGTTTTTCGTGGTCAGAATCACAATAGATCATTTGATTGGCAATAGCCCGCTTGAGATGATTGTTGTTATGCTCCAAATCGGCACTCTTATGGTCCAATGACAATAACTGTCGAACGACAGTCAGTTATGAATTTATGCTGTGATCATATCAAATGAAATCATATACTTACGATACTCCGCCGACAGAGGTTTTGCACTTATCGACACGCAATCATGAACTTGGAGGGCGTAACGCCCCGCCAGTAAGGCAGGAAGATGCTCGCTGTTCCGTCAATGTTCCCTAAATCTGGTCGATCTGTTCTTGCAGATGTTCGCGGAAGCTCGACAACGAACCGCTGAGATTCTGCACCGAAAACTGAAAGGTAGCCCAAGCGATGATTACCAAAACAACCATCGCCGCAGACAGAGACACTACAATAGCAACCAGTCCGACCTGGCCTCTCAAGCTTGCCGTCGACCACATTGTTTTGATGGATGTTGCGACATCCGCAAACACAAAGCCCCAGATGGCGAGCGCAGCAGCGAAGGCCATTGCGCCAATGAAAAACGCAACAATACCCAACATCACAAGTGACAGCTCGGGGTAGTCCTGCGCATCAAGCAAAAACTTGAGTGTGAATGCAACGCCAGCGCCCAGTAAGGTCATGCTGGCAAGAAAGAATTTGGCTTGGTCTTCAATTTTCATTTGTGGCTCCAATGGCGTGAACATTGGGGCCACTATTCTTTACGTACTCGACCTATGGCAGTGCGGATTCCCTTACTAGACTGCGCCAATCGAGTGGCGCACGCCGGAGTTCGTCAGTTAGATCGTTGCGCCAGAATATACGGTTGCACTTTTTTGGAATTTCCAAAGGCAAAATACCATCATTCGCGAGCCTTTGCTGGACCGCAAATGGCTGCATGAACAGCGTCTTGGCGAGGAGCCCGAGCGGTACATACTTTTGAAGAAAACCATCAATGTCCTCTGCCCAGAACCGATGTTCAACCTTGTTGTTGAAGTTGTTTTTTAGCCGTTCGCCAGAAATCAGTTTCTCCCGGACCAAGTATGCGACCGTCGTATCGTTGATGTGGAGTATCGATTTCAGGTCTGTCTTAGAAAAATCCGGCCGCTGCGATTGCGCCAATTTGCTGCGGACTTCTTCAATATTTAGAGTGATATCCTGAAACGACGTTGCACACTTGCAGTGCTCCACTCTTGTCATAGAACCTGAGCAAATCCATTGGCACATTGTGTCAAGTCGAACGGAGTACATTGTCCGCAACGCTCTCAGTGATGCGAACCCCTCCGACTGAATATCGACAGAGTCACTGTGTGAAAACATTTTCTGCTGAAACTGTGATATGTCAAATGAGTCATATCGCTCATTGCAGTCCGGTATTTGCAGGGGCGCGGAAAGTAAGTTTTTTTCAACCAAACGTGCCAACACTACCCTATCAACACCCAGAGCGCGTTCTGCCTCGTATGGCAACAGCGACCGGCAAAACCGTTCAACAATCGGAATAGTGTGGTCCGCTTTGACCATGGGAATCTTGTACGGTCGGAAGTCACATTGCAATTCTCTGAGGATTTTTCGGGCGATGACAATGTTCAGTCCGTAGTCTCTCGCCAGCGACGCCGGACAGTAGTTTTGCCTTTCTGGGCAAACCCTGCCTAGAAAACGCTCTCCTGCGTCAAATGAATACTCTTCAAAACTGAATTGCGCGACTGCTTCCAGAATAGGTCCGCAATCGATGCCAGCCCTTTGGATACGCTTGAGCCATGTGTAAAAAATTAAAAAATCGCTGGAGAAAGTGCTGCCAGCTGTGGCCGACCCTCGACGAGCTTGTCTTAATGCACTTTGAATTCCGGTTGGGCCTTTCCGCGCCGCGTTGAAACCAAATTCGGTCGCGATTGCCACCTCTTCCGGGGTGCAAGAAACAATAGATCGCTTCTTGCTATGCAAGAGCGCCATCCCCAAGTTTTCGCACAGCTGTCCCACTAGAGCCAACGAGAACTGATCCAACCAACTGTTGGCATTGGTTCCTGATAGGCGCTGTACTTGATATCCTGACAAGTCGGCGCAAAAGCGGCCATGCCCGGGCTGAGCGGTGTCTTCAATAAAATCCCACCGGTCGTCTATTTGCCCCCGAACGTCCAAGACGCTACGCTGTCGAGACCTTTGCGGAAGAGGCTGCAAGAGCATTCCGTGGTGGGGACTGCTCATTACAAACTCACTCGGCACTGCCTTTAATTACTGTTCGGCATCGGTTGCATGACATTTAACAGTAGCATTGGCCTCAAGCGTGTAGACCTCACATATCGGAACGCTTGTGGCCAATGCGGGACAGAGGGCGGAGAAAGGTCGTTCGCTGCAGCAACTAGACTTAAGGGGTGTTCCAAAGAAAGCAGACGTTCCATTGGTCATTTTACCTGTTTCTACCTTCGTCGCGTCTCAACCAATAAATGTCACCGACCCAACTAACGGGAAAGCTCGCCACTCGAGAAAACTTGCACAATCATTGCGAACAAATCTTCTGCAGAACGACCGGAAATATCGACACAAAGCTGACCAACTGACATTTCAAATGATACACCTCGCCTGGGGTTTACCAAGCCAATGGAAGGGATTTCAGCTTCGCGCGATGCTGAGTTTAGCGCTGCGTAAGTCAAAAGTTGTCTTAAGTCGGCTCCTCTAAAAGACCGATCGACGGTCTTCACCTCGAACAGCGTTGATTTGGTTAAGATGTCGCCCTCAGAGGCGTCTACAAATCCACACCCCTTAAACAGAGGACGAGTTTTCATCGGTAGGTTGGTGCCTTTGAAGAACGCTATTAGCCTCTTCTCAATTTCTGCGGCCTCTGCTTTCTCGCTTTGCTGCAACGGCGCATCCAGATCTACGCCTTGTCCAAGAAAAGGTCTGAGTCTACGTCTTGTATCGTTCCAAGCATTTTCGTGTAACTTTGCTGAATTTGTCGGTTTTTCTGCACATCGGAGAACTTCCACCATCATAGAAAATGCAAATTCCGCGATCAGTGCTTTGCGGCCTGTCTTTTCCGATTTCATAGGGACATCAAACCGATCTAGATACTCAAGATTCAAGCGTCGGGTGAAATGCTCCAACATTGGGGCGGCTTCTGCCCAAAAGGCACTGTACGTTGACGAGAAGGTTGCAGCGTCAATCACAACGGGACACTCCAGTTCTGCTGTGCCTGCATCTTCTCTCCGGCCCACTTCAAAACGAGCATCTCAAAAGGATCAAACTCCTTTTTCATATGATCTCGCCAGTGCTTGCCTTCGTCCTTTAAGATAAAGGAGGACGCGATAAATGCCCGTCTCTCTGGCGCGCTCAACTCTCGGTAACGGTTCTTAAGGTCGGACAGCCAATACCATTCACCCCAACGGGCCATAACCAGAATGATGTCCCGCCGGATAAGCTCCGAAGGCCGACTATCAAACAACTTTTGGAGCAGGAACTGGACTTGGGGAGTATTACTATGAGCTAGGACACGGATCGCGAAGCTCATGTGCATATCGACTCTAAAGACGTGAGAGTCTTGATCAATAAGTTGATGAATTTTGTTCAATACTGCATTTTGGGTAGCTTCTTCTAGATGATCAAACTGGTCATCGATCATCATCAACACCGATGAGAAAATCGGGTAAAGGACATCGCAGTTGTCCATCACAGACAATACCGCATCCTGTTTCGACTTACCCTCAAGAAACTTGATTGCGGCAATTATCTTCCGAGCCAAAGACGTGTGAACGCGGCTCTTGGCCAATTCTTCTTTAAGCATGCCTATAATATCAAATTTCCGGACCTCTGCCTTCAGCGCTTCGTAGTCGTCGTCAGCGGTTGGTGAGTAAGGGTCGAACCTAAGCGAAAAGCGCATTAGGGTGCTGCGTGAGTGGTCAATTGCTGCATCTGCGGCCTGCTCGTCTTCAGGCTTCTGTTCATCCTTGATTGGACTCGTAGCCTTAAACTCTGTTGACGTCATAATTCTTGTCTTTGACTTCTGTAGGGTAAGTCCCTGATTTATGAATAACTTCTCAGACAGAAAAATGAGGTTACGGTAAGCATCCTCTTTTGTTTGGGCAAACAAATGGTAGTCATCTGCAAATCTAGTAAATACGATACCTTTCGATTGGAGCAGGCGATCAACTTGATTGATGGTAATCTCCGAAAGTAGCCGGGCCGCTGGTCCACCGATGGGCAAGCCAAACGAGTTTGTGTTGGAGAAGTTTGAAAGAAAGTTCATTATTCTCTTGGGATATGGGGTCTCTCCAGCCACTTGTCTGAGAGCGTTTTCTAGCCTGTGGTGACCTAACCTAGGATAGAACTCAGAGATATCGCAGATCACAGTAAAAGGATGAATTTCAGCCAATTCCAATGACTTTCTCATGAACTGCAGCCAACCAATTTCACGAGAGAAAACGTCCCCAGTTTCCGAGTTTGGTTCAAATCTATAAGAAAAAACCGCCTCATTCTCACGACCGACTCTGGCCCGCTCAATCGACTCTCCGATTGCTGTAACGGAGGCGAGAAAATGTGCATTCCACATCGGGTCAATTTGAGTGGCCCATCGAAAACCCGAGTACGTGACCGGCGTCAACGAGCTGACATTTTTCGGTGGAAACTGGTTCAAATATTGGTCAAAATTCTCATCGTACTCAACAACTAAGTCAACCGCCTGTTCTTCCTTGTCAAAAAACGCATGATTTTCAAACGGAAATGGAAATATGTCGGTATCACCGTGTTTAATAACATTCTGAACGGCTAGTTTAGCAGCATTCTTGAAGTCTGCTTTGGTGACCATTAATAAAATCCCTTAATTCAATGCTTGAGCTCGGCAACTATGACGATAGTCAGCTTGTTAGCTCGTATCAACTCCAGTCCTTTCCGAAACGCATACGGATTATGTAGGACGCATGACACTTAGAATGGAATGTCCCCTCCGTCCTCATTCTCACTAGACACGCCTGAATTTTCAGTATGATCAACGATGAACCGTGCCCGCTCGTACAGCTCGTCAAAGGTGAGGATCTCGGGTTGGCGAAGATTTCGACGGAAGCCTTCGAAAGCTTGGTAACGCGATGCATTCACGCCGTGTTCGGTTTGGAACTGGGCAAGATTGCCGATCACCAAAAATGATCTGGGCTGAACCGACATCAGTTCCTCTCCCGTCAGGTTGCCTTGCTCGTCGGAAAAGCGATGATATGTATCCAGAGCATCAGTCGCCGTGCGCAAAGTCTCTTGGCACTGAGCCACCGCCCCACTGAGTTCCGCCGTTGGCACCCATGTTCCAGAGCGGTACTCGATTTTTTTCAGAAGCCCCGTCGAGCTCTTTTTGATCTCCACTAGGCACAGCGCACTTATGGCGGCGCGAGTCTTCATGATCCCATCTGGAATCTTGCCCGGCGCAACGAGACTGGACTCACGGATCGTTTGTTGAAGTGCGCGTCCATCTAGCCCGGTCGTAAAGATGTAGCTGAGCCCATAGCCAAATATCCACTAGTTGCGTTCAAAGAACTCTTGCCAAGTGCTTTCTGAGATATCAACGGAGTCGTCGAGCATATCTGAAAAGGCTTTCAGTTGTTCACGGCGATATGCGAGAGCGACCACGTCCTCGGTCGTAATCTGGCTACGTGCAAATTCGGCAACAAGGTCAGGGCGGTCTTCAAGAATTTTGCGGGCCTCAGCATCTGGCATGTGGACTAGCTGTAAATCGGCCTCGTTGACGTTAAATTTTGCAGGCCCGGGTATTTCTAAGCGACGGATATTTTCCAAAAACTCCAACAATCTGGAAATTTGCTCACCGTACAGCACGACCTGATCACCCATCGGGTTTCCAGATTTGGTACTCCACCTCTGAATGTGCAGATGGGTTATTCCCCTTCCATCTTCTATGAAACGAGCCTTTATTTGTTGGAAGCCCGTATCCGTTTCATGAAGAATGAACTCATCACCATCCTTGACGAGCTCTTTCAATGGTCCGGCCTCGAACCTTTTCCATCCATGCCGGTAAACCGTTTCTTTTCCAGAATAGCTGAAACTCTTTAAGATATAGAGCCTGTCTGGAACACGGTTTTTGGCATACTCAAATTCCTCAAAATCAACTTCCGGCATAAATTATTCCAAAAATTATGTTCATCACTGAGCCTACAGCCTCTGATAGTGCTGCCGCAAGTCAATGCAGCTGCGCCGTACTCAGCTTCAATGAGCATTCCTAGGCCGCTTGGTATCAATCACGCAGACCGCCACCGACCGGAGCGATACGTCCAAACCAACAAAGTAATCCATTTCGTTCTCCTCAAATTGCAGAAACCACTGCAACTCTATCAAGAACCTGACCCTGCAACCTGGTCAGCCCGATTACTCATGCTTCGTCCGCAGTGTGTGAGTTCGTCTATCAACTGAATTTGCGGTTGCGGCGAATGACGGCTAAGCGGGCTGCGACCGCAGCATCTTGAACAGCGGGCCAAGGTCCGCAATGGGCCGCTTGTTGGGGCAGCACGATCCACCAAGTGAACATGCTGCGATCGATCTAACGGCGGTAGTGAGCCCAATCTGCTCGATGTTGCAATGTGTATGAAAGTCCGTTCCCTTCGTTATCGTCTCTCAAACATCCGCTTCATATTCTTTGATCGTTCCGATGATCTATTCGTTCGAAACCTGAGTTTCAAACGTTCATCCTATGACTGGACGGATTGCTAGCATGTCAATGGCTGAATTTCAGGGAGCTAGGTCATAATGTATCGCGTGGCTGAGATCGAAACTCAGGTCCTGGCGATCATGTATGCAGCGCGGTTTTCACCTACAAATGGTTAGGGAAGCGAATTTAACAGATCACTGAGATTGTTTCGAAATCAACTCCCGCGACGAGCATTATCTTACTCTTCGGTTTCGACTTCACTTTCATCGTCGGATGTCTCTTCGGAAACCGCAGTTGTCCGTGTATCAGACTCTGATAGGTTGGTCGGATTTAGGCTGAACACGCGATCAACAAATAAATACAAGAAGCCGAGTGAAAGAACGAGGATGACCACACCTGTCACCGCTGAAGTTACCTGAACTTTTTGAAGTGATAGTATCAACTCTGTCTTCTCGCTTGCGCTGGCATTGGCGAGGGCAGCTTGAAGTTCTTGGTTCTTGATCAGTTCGTCATCCTTTTTGGATTTTCTCAACCCGCCAATCACCTCCTGGTAAGAGAGAAAAATACCTAACGAAGCGACGCCCATAACTAAAAATAGGATCAACCACCCCGCTGTAAGTTGCCACTCGAGAACCGCAACAGCATGCTCACGTAGATCCTGTTCATACTTGTAATGATCAATCTGCGCCTGATTGTATTGGTCTATCACCTGTACTGCGCTTGGATCATTCACAGTTAGTTCGTCGACCTGCTGCTGTAGTTCAGCAGCTCTTGCAGCGGCAGCATTCGCGGCTTCCAGAAAGAGGTCTCGCTCCGTCGTTATTGGGTCAAGTGTGCCGCTGGGTTCAGTTTGAGCAAGAGCTACCGAACTGAAAAGAAAAGCAATCAAAAATGTGGCGATCGTCAGTCGCATGAGCAAGTTTCACTTTTGGGATCAATTGGAACTATGTATTCGCATGCAGCGGGAAGAGTTTTTTCAGGCACCCGATCTGGACAAGAATATGGGAAGATTGATGCGACAATAGGTTGTGTTCCGCCTCCACCGGGTGGTGGCCGATTTGGCCTAGGAACCCATGGGATGCCCATTCCTTTGTCTAGTAAGCTTTGAAACCTCTCTAGTTCTTCGCCCGTTAGCTCGTTGCGACGCTCATACAAGTCCCGGAATTCTTGGTTTTCAGCAGTTGAAAGATCGTCGAATTGTTCCGGTATTGCATTTAGGAAAACATCTGGGCTGAGCTCAATAACGCCATATATGTCAAAATTACCAGATTCCGGATTGTATTTCGATCCTGGGAATGAAGCGGTGAGATCCGCGGCATAGGCGGCACCTAAGTCAATGGTTCCTTCTGTCCCTTGAAGCTCTCGAAACGTATCGGCAAGTTGTATCTGTTCTGCTAGGGCGGAATACGCATTTGCATCAAAGCCGCCATCCGCAAAACTTGATATGAACTGGTCTCTCGACGATCTATAGGTGTTTTCGAGGCCGATGATCGGCGGATCAGCAGCGATTATGAGCGTGCCGCCTGGGGAAGGTACGAGCAACAAGCCACCGTTGTTTTCCAGTAAACGGGCTGCATCCTGCGCTTGCATCCCCCATGGCAGATCCGGATTTTGGGAAAATTGACCCTGAGGCGCAATAACGACTTCAAATCCTTGAGCGATACTGGCTGTCGATGGCACGCAAGAAAGAAGCGAGCACCCGAGCAGTAGGTGCGTATAGCTCCATGTTTGTTCACTTTTTTGCGCTAAGGTCACTTTTGGCACTCAAGAACTACAAACCATTTTTCTGAGGTGTCCGTTAACTCCCCATTCGAATTGGTTCTGAGTGTTTTCTTGGTAACACTGTGCATAACATTACCGCCGATAACATCTACTGAACGATCTGATACCTTAGTTACGATATCACAGTGGCTGTTGTACCAACCAATTTGAAGCGCGTTGTCGATTGAGATACGTCGATCACCCCACCAATAAGCGACCATGTCTCCTTCCTTTAGACGGGAAGAATTTTTCTTATGAGCCCGATAGATGGCATCGCCATTGTTTGCATTCATAGCACGAATTGCTGCGTTGATGTAGTGAGCATGGCCTGCGGAGTATTTGAATCCATCTCCAGCTTTGGCTGCATCCATACAGAAGGAAATGAATGCAGCTGACCAAGGCCAGCCGCGATCGCGGCCTGTCAAGTGTTTATACTGTGGTTTATATCGTTCGTGCACCAGCTTCCAATAGTCGTTTACTCTGAGGTAGACGCCATCTTGATATTCAACTTTCCCGACACGTGTCGTCCCATCGAGCTTCTTTACGGATCGGTCGAAATATTCCCACTCGTCCAACGCAGCTGCAACAAGACGCTTTGTAAATTGCGACATCTCTTACTCCACCTAAAATAATCGGTTCAAAAATTTGATAGTGCTTAATGACACAACGTTAACTCCACCAATCATCTGCTTCTCTGACAACAATCGTATAGCACCGTTGGACAGCGCTACTTGAAGACCGGCCACTCAGGTGCCAGAACTCGGCAAAAGGCACCCTTGGACTTCTTGAGTGAGGCCATCTGCAGATGACAAGAAGCCAGCGCTCTTAAGATCCCTGTTAGCCTCGATATTTGCCGCAAGCGTTGTTGCATAATCATCAACCAAGGTCGCGTAGTCTGGAAACCTTCCTCTGGTCAATTCGTCGCGCAAAATGAAACGCGATTTGATCATACCTTCGGCAATAATGCCAAATCCGGTATCAGATGGACCTTCTGTTTGGCCTTCATACCTTCGTGCTGCTCCAGCGATGCAGAGTGATCTCTTTGACGCTCGAAGAAGTGCATCGGACGTTCCTTGAGGGTCCAAGTACGCGGCCCCTTGATTGATAGACAACCCCAACAATCCAACTCCGGTTATCTGTCTAACGGTAGCGTCTGTAGCTGCTCCATATGCAGCAACAGCCGCTGTCGAAAGGACACTCAACGCCGCTACATCCTGCTCCGTGGCAACTCTGTCGGATAGCTTTAGATACTCTTCTGACAAGCGTCCGTTGAAACGGACGAGGTACGAGACGTCGTTCAAATCATAGATGCTTGTGGCGACAATGTCTCGTGAGGTGACCCCTGCTGAACCATTTTGCCTCTGGGCCTCTGTCGCACCCTCTATCGGTACACAATCTGGTTCTGTCGGACCAATTTCACAGGTCGACCCTTTTTTTGTAAGGACCTGCGCGTCTATCAGGCCACGCTCTAAGTTTCCTACCCTGGTTCTGTTACCGCAGCCGATGAGTGATACGACTACCAACAAAAGTCCGACACATCTTAACACACTCATACCGCTTACCTTGATGCACCATTCAACCTCGTGGCGAAATTCAACCACCTTAGACAGCATCACGTCAACTGATTCTATCAAAGGCTTGTCATTGTTCTCTGATGAACTTAACCGAAGCCAACACCAGAAACCCTCTACTAGATATGACTTTCAACTGAAGTTCCGGACCCCCAACTGCCATAGCGCACATCGGCCATCGAATAGATATGAAGCGAAAGTCAAGAATGAGCCCATTCTGTGAGTTTGATTTTCTTGCTGCGTGCGCTCGCAGCGAGAAAATGATCCGTCAGCGTAAGAATTGTGGCTGCCGCGCGGCGGGAAAACCAGCCATTCGTGCAGAGTGCAGCAAGGATGGGAGGCGGAATTCACAGACAGCTGACAAAGTTAGCTTTCATTGTGGCTACGCCTACGTCTCCTTAGTTGGGGCTTAGGGCATTGACGGCATATAAGGTCATCGAACGTTTTCTTCAGCAGCAGTCTCTTTTTATCCAGGGACGCTTTTACCGATCTCGACAACTGCAGAGTCTCCCATGCCTTTGTCTCTCGTGTAGCGCATTTGATCATTCGAAATTTCGATGACTTCGCAGTCTACTCCCAGATCTTTGCCTTCCAACTCGGCTTTGCGACAAAAGAAGCCATCGCGCCAAACCCAGGATCCAGAAAATTTCTGGCCGTCCGCCGTGCCGGAAATCCGGCCGTCGGGGTAGATCACGAATTCCAGTCCTCCGCTCGTCAGGTGCTTGCCTGTGATCTGCTCGCAGAACATCCCAACGTTGTTAATTCTTTGCCAAATCAGTTTATCAGACATAGTCTTTCTTTCATTTCTTGTTTTTGCTTGTGCTCAGAGCAGACGGATTATTACTCTGTCGGTGCTAACGCCTGCCATTTTTTGCGATATGCTGAGGCGGAAAGCCCCACCCGCTTGCGGAAGGCGGCGCGAAAACTTGAAGGCTCTGAATAACCGATATCCGCTGATATTTCTTCAATTGGCATCACCGTTGTTTCCAGCAGCTGCTTGGCTTCTTCCACGCGCAGCGTTTGAATGTAGTCAGTCGGTGCTTGGCCTGTCGCCTTCTTGAATCGTCGCAGGAAACCGCGCTCGGTCATCTGCGCGCGTTCTGCCATGGCGGCCACCGGGCTTGGAACATCGTAGTTTTGTGCCGCCCAAACCTGCGCATCTGCGATCAGCTGGTCTTCATGCTGCCGCCCCGAGGTCAGGGATGCATAGCTCAACAACCCATCGTCATGTGGATTTATCAGGTAGATCTTCGCAATGCGTCGCGCTTCATCTGCGCCAGCAAAACGGGTGATAAGATAAAGCATCAAATCAGCCCAGGATGAATGGCCGCCTGCCGTGACGACCCGGTGCCCTTCGCCCACCGGCACCAGGACACGTTCGCAACGGACCGTCACCTCTGGACAATTCCGGCCCAACATTTCTGCATAGCCCCAGTGGGTCGTGGCTTCTTCTTGGTCAAGCAGACCCGCAGCACCCAACAGCACCGCGCCCGAGCATACGGATGTTACGATCGCACCGCGCTGGTAGGCCGCCGCGACCCAGTCAGCAATCATGCGGTAACCCTCTGGAAAGTCGCCGCTTGGATCAAATTGCATGTCCGGCACGATGATCAGATCAGGCTGAGGGTCTTCAGGCAGCATCGCATCGGGTGTGATCTTACGTCCATTTACGTCCCAATAAGGCGCGCCATCAATGGTTCTCAGACTTGCCTGAAACACGGGCACCTGTGTTGGCAACCCGTGCAACATTTCCCAATCCCGCCCCACTGATGAAAGAACATCAAGGATCGAAAACAGGACCGAGGTGCTGGAGAGTGGGGTGCCGATGACAGTCGTTATAAGCTGCATTATTCAAAATACCAATCTAAAATGTCTGATTACAACCGATTTGTTCTTTTTTGCTTCTAACCGAGTTTATCTTGGCAGTCCATAAGCAATGCAAGAAAGCGGCAAAGATTTCGTCACATCAAAGAACAGGAGCACCACATGACCTACCAAACCAAGACCATCGCATTCGACGACGCCAAGGCAGAATCCTTCGCAAATCGCTTTGTCGGCACGCTGAACGAAGCAGCCGTTGCAATCATGACCTCGCTTGGCCACCGCGCCGGGCTTTTCGACGCCCTGTCGGTTCATCCCGGCCTCACCTCGACGACGCTGGCCGAACGCGCCGGTGTGACCGAACGGTACTTGCGCGAATGGCTAGGCGTGATGGTGACCTCGGGTATCGTGGATTACGAACCTCAGGACGGCACCTACACGCTTCCACCCGAACATGGCGCAGTCCTGACACGTGCGGCCAGCCCGGACAACATGGCGGTGACGACCCAGTTCATCTGCGTCGCTGCCGCGGTCGAGGACGAATTGCTGGACCGGTTCCGCAACGGCGGCGGGCTTTGCTATCACCATTATGACCGCTTCCACGAGGTCATGGCCGAAGACAGCGCGCAATTGGTGGTCGCCAACCTGACGGGGGCTATCCTGCCGATTGTGCCGGGCCTGATCGAACGGATGGAGGACGGTATCGACGTCGCCGATTTCGGCTGCGGCGGTGGTCGGGCAATGATGGCGCTGGCCCGCGCGTTTCCAAACAGTCGCTTCCACGGGTACGACTTGTGTGAGGATGCATTCGATGCGACCCGCATGCGGGCCGAAGCGGAAGGCCTTAGCAACCTCCATTTCAAGGCACGCGACTTGTCGTCCAGTGACCCTCTCGGGCCATTCGACCTTATCTGTGGCTTCGATGCGGTCCACGATCAGGCTGACCCAAAGGCGTTTTTGCGGATCACCAAGCGCTCGCTGCGTCCCGGGGGTGTGTTCCTGATGCAGGACATCGGCGGATCGCGGGACTTGGAAAAGAACATCGAGAATCCGTTTGCGCCGCTGCTCTACATGATTTCGAGCATGCACTGCACGCCGATTTCAATTGGGCAAGGCGGTCCCGGGCTTGGGGCCATGTGGGGCGTTGAAACCGCCGAAGAGTATTTGGCCGAAGCAGGATTTGCATCGGTCGAAACCCATCGTCTGCCGCATGACCCCCTCAATGCATATTTTGTCGCCCACGATTGAGGGCGGCTGTCAAACAAGGACAAATGACATGACAACGATTTCACTTATCGCGGCACCACACCGCTATCGCCTCGGTCTTCCAGAACGCTTACGGGACCGGATTGCAGCTATCTCAGTGCGTCGCCAGAAGCGTCGCGAACTGCGCGAACTTGCACAGCTTCCAAAGCATCTATTGCGGGATATCGGTCTGGAACATCACGTGCCCGACCGATCCCCCGATGTCATCACATTTTGGCGCTAGACGGGCGAAAGGACAGAACATGAAAACCGATCATCACGGAAGCACTATCGTTATCGGTGCTGGGCTTTCTGGACTAGCCACTGCGCGCGCGCTGTCAGACCGCGGCGTGCGGGTCGAGGTGCTGGAAGCTGCACAGAATATCGCTGAACCCTGGCGGGCACGTCACCCGGCGCTGCGCCTGAATATCCACCGCAAGTTTGCTGCGTTACCTGGTCAGAAAGCACCCACCACCGATGGCGTCTATCTTAAGCGCGATACGGTTGTGCAGTACCTTGAAGCCTACGCAAAGCACCTGAATGCGCCGATCCATTTTGGCGCGGAGGTGACAAACCTTCTGCGCACTGCGGCAGGGTGGCAAGTCACCACGCCTTTGCGTGTCTTTCATGCCGAGAATGTCGTGGTCGCGACCGGGCGGGAGAGTAGGCCATACATACCAGATTGGCCTGGGCGGGACGGTTTCGAAGGTGAACTGATACATGCCTCGGCCCTCGGAGATGTATCCCGCTTCAACGGCAAGCGTGTTTTTGTTGTGGGTGCGGGCAATTCGGGGTCTGACGTCCTCAACCACTTGTCGCGGCATCATCCCGCTGAAGTCACGGTCTCGGTACGCCACGGTCCTGCGGTTGTTCCGCAACGGATCTTTGGGTTCCCACTGCATCGCTTGGCGCGTGTGTTTGCGGCTTTGCCAGCTTGGGTTCTTGATCCTGCATTCCGTCTCACTGAACGGCTGTTTCTGGGCGATCTGCGGCAGTATGGGCTCTTCAGCCATCCCGATGGTGGCGGTACGCGACTACTGCGCGATGGCGTTACCTTCGCAATTGATGATGGGTTTGTCGCGGCTCTAAAAGCCGGTAAATCGTACATCGCACCAAGTGTGACAAAGTTCGACGGAGCGCGCGTTTATACCGCTGACAGCATGTATGAAACGCCCGATGTTGTCATCGCTGCAACCGGATATCGATCTGGCTTGGAACCGCTTGTTGGCGATCTTGGCGTGCTTGGTGAAAATGGCCAACCACATCATCCCATGGGTGAAGCTGATCCCGATAATCCCGGTCTATGGTTCACCGGCTACAAGCCAATCTTTACCGGCTATTTTGAAGCCGCTGGCATTTCGGCAAACCGGATTGCTTCGTCCATCATTGCGAATGCTCTCCCCAAGGGGCGCTCCAATGTCCCCAGAGACGAAGGCACCCAGCAACCCATTACCCTCGCGAATGCAAATCCGCGCTAACCCAAGCAAGAAGGATCTAATCCATGAAACTGAATAACCTCATCTTCGCTACCATTGTTGCCGCGACACCCTTTGCGGCCCATGCGGACCCGCTTGCCGCCTTTGACGTCGCCGAAGACTTGTCGCGTTTCGTCTACGCAAGCGCCCCGGTTTTCGATGATGGCATGCCCGCTTACGGCAACGCCTTTGTCACCCAGGGCTACATCTATCCCGCCGGAACACTTGATGGTGGAGTCGAAGGGACGCTCACGAATGGTGATCCCGCTTTTCCTGACCTTGTGATCGGCGAATGGACCTGCGACGGTTATTTCGTAGCAGATGGCATGCGCACCGAAACGGGTGCCATGGTGATCACCCGGCAGGTCTATCGCTTCAACGACGGTGATCTGCTGATCAGCCACGGCCCCGAATTGGCCGATCCCGGCGTGTCTGTCACCCGTGCTGTCACCGGAGGCACCGGCGACTATGCCGAGGCCCCCGCAGAGATTACGCAAGTCCTGCTGGGCATGAGCGACGGCTACGGCGTGCGCTTGCAGGTTGAACTGAACACGGATGGCGCGTCCTGATCGTTGGACCGGCTCTTGGCTTCCCAGGAGCCGGTCCACCCTGCACGGAAGAACAACATGAAGATCGAACATCAAGAGACACGCAACGACGATATAGACCGCCTCGCGATGTATCGCGAGATCCAACGGGCGGTTCCCGGTCTGGACACGATCTACCGCCTTGCGCTGTCGTTGGTTGCCGACCAACCCTCTGCCACCCCCCGAGTGCTTATCGTAGGGGCAGGAGGCGGACGTGAGATCGAGACTTTCGGCACCGGCGCTCCAAAAGCAACAATCACCGCAGTCGATCCATCGGCTGAGAACCTCGCGATGGCAAGACGCGTTGTGGGACCGGCAACGAGCGTGCAGTTCGTGGAAGGGCGTGTTGACGACCTGCGCCCAGACGAAACTTTCGATGTCGCGACCTCGCTTCTCGTGATGCATCATATTGCCGATGACGGCGCGAAACTGGCTTATCTGCGCGCCATCCGGGCTCGGTTGGCTACGGGAGGTTTGCTCATCCACGCTGATATCTGTCATAATGATCCAGAAGAGTTCGAGCGCCTCGTGCCAATCTACAAGGCGCATGCCCGGCATGTTGGCGCGACCGCCGATGCAACGCATTTGGAGCTTCAGGCCATTCCCACGCTGCCGCTGGTTACATCGGACCGTATCCACGCGCTTTTTGAACAGGCCGGTTTTGCCGCTCCGAGAGAAGTCTTTCGATCGCTCTGGTATCGTTGCTGGGTCAGCGTGCCAGCATCAAAAAGCAAGAAAGCAACTCCGTCGGCGCCCCCCGGTGGCAGCCAAGACATTGCCAATTATGATCAAGGAAAACCGACATGACCGCCCAACGACTCCAATTCCTCCTCGCCCTGATCTTTCTTGTTTTGGGGGGATGGTGCCTGATCTTTCCCGCGATGGTCATCAGCCTGACATTCCTGCCGGAATTCGCCGCAGCAACGGATCAAGCACGTTTCATCATGGGCTGCTTCGGCGCGCAGGCTGTCCTGACCGGAACGCTTATGCTGACGGCGCGCTTTACACCGATGACCTTTCTGGTCTTTGGGCTGGCAGGCTCGATACCCTTCTTCGCGTTCAACTATTGGTTTGTTTTCGTTGAGCCAGTTCTGAATCAGTGGATGCTGCTCGACTTCGTGGGCAACCTCGGGATTCTAGTCACGGGGATCTGGGGATGGCGGCTAAGCAAGCAAGAGCAGAAAGTGTAGCATTCGATGAAAACCAATGGGGGTAGATCATGCACTTACCTATAAATCCCGCGGGCATGGCGGCACCTACAAGTCACTATAATCACGCATTCTATATTGAGCCCGGTTCGGCATGGATGACCCTTTCCGGCCAGTTGGGTGAGCGAGCGGACGGTAGCTGCCCTGAAAGCGTAATTGAACAGTCAGAACTGGCCTGGCAGAACGTCCTCACTATCCTTGCCGAGAAGGGTTTGGGCATCACGAACGTCGCCAAAGTCACGAGCTATGTCGTTGATGAGGAAAATATCGACAGCTACGTTCAGGTGCACAAACGCGTCGTTGGCGAGCATATGCCGCCATGGACTTTAGTGATTGTTCCGGCACTCGGACGACCGCTTTATAAAGTTGAAGTGGATGTGACTGCCGCCGGGATCGTCGGTATTGAAACTGCCGTTCGGTGACAGGCTTAAGACATGGACGTGCTTCCACAGTCTCAACCCGCTGCCATCTGGCAGGATCAGACAACGTGTCGATTGGGTCATCATCGCAGATGCAAAGCTGTCACCCAAAGTAACCGCAGTTCTAACCGAGAAATTCAACGCAGAGAATAAGTGGAGTTTGATATGATCTGGACAATACCCGCCCTCGCCCTCTTGGGCATATTCGTATGGTTTGCAAACGGCATAAGGAAGATTGGCGCTGTAAGTGTTGATGAGCCAATTGAAGCACGATCTGAAACGGCTTTGCTGTTGATTGATCTTCAAACAGCTTTCTGGGACGCAGGTACATTTTCCGACACAGCGAAAGTGGAGGCCAAGGAACGCATTGTAGCCGAAGTGAAGCAAGCGAAGGCCGCCGGGATGCCCGTCATCGGCGTGCGGCACGAATGGTCAATTCCATCGACAAAGGCCGTCGCAAAGCTTTTGGGAAAGGGACTCGCGATCGAGGGCACGGCCGGAACCGAGTTGATCGCACCGCTCGATGACCTTGCCGACCACACGGTGGTAAAGCGTGTTCAGGATGCGTTTGAGACGAGAGAACTCGACGGTCTCCTAAAACAACTTGCTGTTGGAAAACTCCGCATTGTTGGGCTCGACATGAATTACTGTGTCGCCAAGACCGCACTTGCCGCGCGTCAGCGAGGATATGAGGTCGAGATCATCAAGCAAGGTGTTTTGACCGCGAACCAACAGATGTCCGAGAAAACAATCGATCTGCTCAAAAGAAAGCAAGTAACGTTGCATTAGATCGGGCTCACTTGATGACAGCGACCCCAAGAACGTCTGCATATACTAACTCGCCACGAGAGCTTTCCAGTCGTCGATTTGGTCGCTTTGAATTGCACACATCGTTCAAAAAAATACTTCATCCTTTTGCTATGTGAGGTGCCCCTAGTTTTCTAGACACCTGCCTCGTTCATTTTCTTCTGTTCTGTTTCATAGTCAACTGGCGACAAGCCCCAATGCAGCGTCGTTGCTCTCTCGATCGACGGCAGATGGCTGAGTGCGCCTGGACCGTGCCCATGGGGGCTGGTCCCGCCGCCGGGCGAAGCATCGACGTGGAGAGCCCTTTACTGCCCTTAGACCCCTCGCGTAGAATCACCTCTGCTGACATAGGGAGATGGCGATGCCTGATATGACTGTGCTTCTGACTTATCTTGCAATACTGGTCGGCTTCGTTTTCTTTCCGGGGCCATCGATCTTGCTAACATTGGCACGAGCCTCCACCTCGGGGACGCGGGCGGGAATAGCCACGAGCCTAGGCATTGGCTTGGGAGATGTGATTCACACTCTGCTGGCTGTCATAGGCGTGTCGGCCATCGTTATGGCATCTGCCAATGCTTTTCTGGTAGTGAAGTTGCTGGGCGCTGGATATCTGATCTACATTGGTCTTCGTAGCATCTTCGATCGGACGTCTATCCAGGGCCAGCCTGATTTGCCGCTGATTACTCCGCGCAAAGCATTCCGACAGGCATGTCTCGCTGAAGTGCTAAACCCGAAATCGGCCATGTTCTTCCTAGCGTTCTTGCCGCAATTCGTTGTTCCTGATCAGGGAAACGTCCCCCTGCAACTCCTGGTGCTTGGCCTGTTGTTCGTCGTGGTGGGGACTGCTGCCACGCTTTTGGTGGCTGTCGGCGCAGGCGCTATCGGAGCAACCTTGCGCAGCAACCCCGCAATACAGCATTGGCAAGGAAAAGTTGTGGGCACGTTGTATTGCGCTCTGGGTATCCGACTTGCATTTCAACAGCGCTGATTACCGGCAGCGAAACTGGCCTTTCGCGCATTTTCTGTGAATGGCTGCTTTGTCCGCGTCTCGATGGTTCACGCCGACCGCAAAGAAAGGTCAGTTTGGAAATCAACCGCTTTTGCCCAATCCAATGGCCGGTTCGGTGATATGTTCTGCACTGCCAAATGTGCGCCGCTGCAACTGCGAATATATGCTGCGTGAGCAATAGCTGCATGCACATAAGGCAGCTTCGTCCCGCGTGGCGGACCTTTATGGGAGCTACCGCGAGGGTCTGCTTTTGCGCATTTGTTCACGCGGCATCGCGCATGGGCTGCTATGTTGAGTTCGGTTCAAACAGATGATCCGCAAGTCTTGCAATGGTCGGTATGATTTTGAACTGACCTTTGTTCAATACTCTAATGCCGTTGCGCTTGGCTTTATGTCCGTCTTTGTCTGCCTTGGAGTGTTTACCAATTTTTTCGCCGAGACCAGGTAGGGCATCTCCGGGGTCACCACCAAACCAAAGGAAGTTTGCCAGTTCGAGTGTCTTGGGATCGAACTGAATCCAAATGACGCAACCAGAGGGCCGGTCCGCCAGTTTGACGTTGACCTTTTGTCGCGTCGTCTTTGCTCCAACAAAGCTCGACTTCAGCTGAACATGGCGTTGAACTCCATCTGCTTCGAGTAGCACGTCGTAGCCGCTGCGATCAGTGTGGCTTCGCAAAATGTCCATCTCGACACTGCGTTTCCACATCTCGCGGCAAAGCTCTCCAAGAAAACCATACTCAAGGTACTGTTCTCTCAGGCTTGACGCGGCATTATGTAAGGTGTCTGGCATTGGCGTCCCGTTTTAAGGTTCGGACAGTCATGCTTCGCCGCCGCCATCAGTCAAGCAAAAAGAGACTCATAGTCTGTAGATACATTGTGTGCATCTATGGCTCAAGATTGGGATGGATATTCGCAAGCGGGTCGGTCTCAATCTCAAGAAATACCGTAAGGCGGCTGGCTTCTCGCAGGAGGGTCTGGCACTGGAGTGCGGTTTGCACCGAACCTATGTGAGTGGTGTGGAGCGCGGCGTGCGCAATCCAACTGTTGTGGTATTGGAACAGATTGCGAAGTCATTGGGCATTCCAGCCGCCCGGCTTCTTGATGAGTAGTCGGAGCGAACGTTAGAGTTTCAATGCCAAGAAAGATCGATACTCATCCCAACGAACAATCTGCGGCTCTGCCAACTGACGTTGTCGACGCGTACAAAATGCCGTCCGACATTGAAACAATGCTGCCCAGCGACCTAACCACGGAAAAGTACGCCACGGCGCTTGAAGACATAAGGTACGCCCTCGGTGAATATGCCTGGGAGTATGGGGTTGGGCCATATCGCTACACACGTGCCAAAGCTTCCAAGGCTTTGCGTGATCTGCTCAAGACGGGTGAGTTTGACCATCATACGCTGACAACACTCAATCAACGTGCGTACAACCTTCTCTTCGATTGCATTGACGACACTGCTGTTCAGCAATGGATGCTGCTCGGGGGAGATGCCCGCCCGCCCCTTGCGGCACTTGAACTGGCTGCGCAACGCGCGATCTTGTTAAATGACAGCCAGAAAGGGCCGGAGTCGTCCATTCCGCTAGAAATCCTCGTCGCAAGGCTTTGCCATGTGTATGAAGCCGCGACCGGCAAAAGTGTAACGCATCACACTAAGTCACGCGATCTTGCGTATACTCAAACCGCTCAGTCCAACGCGGGGTGAACCGCGCCGGGTTTGCCGGAGGCTGATTTGTCTTAGTTACGCGGCCATGTCTGATCTTTCCAGAGCCGCGTAGAAGTTTGCCTCGGCTTCTGCAGGCGGGATATTCCCGATGGGTTCCAGC
>NZ_JALKAH010000010.1 GCF_023015625.1 Yoonia sp. F2084L | reverse complement strand
CGCCATCCAATACCATCCGTACAGCGCGTTCGCGGACTTCTGGTGAATACTTGTTCGTTGTCTTTGTCATGATGCTCCATCCTACTCATGAGTTGGAGCCTCCGGCAAACCCGGCGCGGTTCAAAAACAACTAAGGTGTGGGCTTGATCCGGGAACTATTCAGTCGGTCGAGGCGTTACTCATTATCGGCAATCAATGTTTCTCGCAAAGGAGCCGTCATGGCTGCGTCCTCACAAACGATCGTTGTCATCGGGTTAGGTAATTTTGGCGGAAGTGTCGCGCAAGAATTGGCCCGGTTTGGAAACCATGTCATTGGGATTGATATCGATGAACAGCGCGTTGCGCGCTATGCCGATGACTTGCATCAGGCGATGATCCTTGATGTGCGCGATGAGCAAGCGCTCCGCGAGGCTGCTTTGGGTGACTGCGATATTGCGATGATCGCGATCGGCAGTGAAATTGAAGCAAGCAGTGTCGCGGCCATCAACCTGAAGGTCATTGGTGTGCCCAAAATCTGGGCCAAAGCGACGTCTAAAAACCATCATCGTATCTTGTCACGACTAGGCGTTGACCGCGTTGTGCATCCCGAAAAAGAAGTAGGGCAGCACGTAGCACAGGTGCTGCACAATCCGCTCGTGCGCGATTACATCAGCCTTGGCAACGGTTATCACATCGTCAACTTTACGATCCCCGAACAGCTTGAGGGCAAGACACTCGAATCCTTGCCCTATAAATCGCAGTATAATCTGCGCTGCGTCGGTGTGATGCGCGGCTCAGAGTTTCTGGGCCATGATGGCGCGTCTTGCGAACTGCGCAAAGATGATCTTTTGCTGCTCTTGGGCAAACGCCAAGACCTGCGCGATTTTGCCGGACGGTTTTGATGGCAAGGCTGCGTCGATCTTTCCGGCTGTCAGTCGATAGCCGGCTTCTGAGCCCCCCCGCGATACTGGCGTTTGTTTACGCAATCTTCATTCTGCTAGGCGCAGCTTTGCTGTGGCTCCCGATCAGCAACAACGGCACTGTTACATTCAGCGACGCTTTGTTCACAGCCGCGTCTGCGGTCACTGTCACAGGATTGGTGGTGGTTGATACGGGCAGCGCTTACGCGCTTTTGGGACAGATCATCATAGCGGTTCTGATCCAGTTGGGCGGCTTGGGGTTGATGACCTTTGCGGTGCTGTTGCTGTCGATGCTGGGCATCGCTGTCGCACTGCCGCAACGCATTGTTCTGCGTGACGAGGTGGGGCAAGTTTCCTTGTCCGAGTTGGGGGCACTGGTGCGGATCGTTTTTATCGTCGCCGCAATCTGCCAGACGCTTGGTACAGCCGTCCTTATGTTTGTTTTTGTTCCCGAATTCGGGTGGTCACATGGTTTCTGGCAGGCGCTTTTCCATGCGATCTCCGCCTTTAACAATGCCGGATTTTCCCTGTTCAGCGATAGCTTAAGCGGCTATGTTGGCAGCCCCACGATAAACATCACGATCAGCCTGATGTTTATCATCGGTGGGCTTGGTTTCATTGTCCTGATCGATCTGTTTCGCGTCAGGTCGTGGCACAGGCTGGCCCTGCACAGCAAACTGATGCTGGTAGGGACGGGCGCCCTGATTTTGGCCGGATGGATTGGGTTCGCCCTGATGGAGTGGTCAAACCCCAACACTTTGGCTGGTTTGGACAGCTTTGGCGCGAAACTGCTTGCCAGCTGGTTTCAGGCGGTGACACCGCGTACCGCCGGTTTCAACACGCTTGATTATGCCCAAATGCACGACGGCACCACCATCATGACGATGACTTTGATGATCATTGGCGGTGGTCCCACATCCACCGCTGGTGGAATCAAGGTTACGACATTGATCGTGCTTGCGTTGGCCACAGTGGCGTTCCTGCAGCAAAGAGACCGCTTGCATATCTTCGGGCGCAGCCTTGCGATGGAAGAGATCATCAAGGTTCTGGCCCTGGTGGCGCTGAGCCTGTTCATCATCCTGACGGGCCTGTTCCTGATGTCGCTGACGTATCAGGGCGATTTCCTTGATCTGCTGTTTGAAGTGGCCTCTGCCTTTGGCACGGTCGGCCTGTCGCGGGGCGCGACAGCCGAATTGGATACCTTTGGGCGCATGGTCATCATCATGATCATGTTCATCGGCCGATTGGGGCCGCTCACGCTTGGCTTTCTGTTGGCGACACGCGCATCGCCGCGTGTCCGCTATCCGGAGGGCAAGGTCTTACTTGGGTAATCACAGGAACTATTGCGCGCGTCTCGCGTTGATCGTTGTACCTCTGCGCTTTGCAGGTACATCCCACCGGAGAACGAACAGATGACCAAACAAGCCATTATTTTCGGATCAATCGGCACGATTGTGGAAACGTCAGAAATGCAGCGTCAGGCCTTTAACCGCGCCTTTGCAGAGGCTGAACTGGACTGGGAATGGACCCGCGACATCTACGCGCAAATGCTCAAGCAATCGGGCGGGCGCCAGCGCATCAGTGACTACGCCGACAAGGTGGGCGGTGAAGTCAGCGCAAAGGCACTGCACGACCGCAAAACCGAGATTTTCGGCGAGATGATGATCGCAGATGGCTTAGCCCCGCGGCCCGGTGTCTTGCCCCTGATCCGGTTTGCAAAGGACAACGGCATCAAGATCGGCTTTGCGACCAGTACATCGCGCAATAACATTGAGGCAGTCTTTGGCGCACTGAACGGCGCCCTACACCGCAGCACTTTTGACTTCGTTGGCGACAACGAGACTGTGACCGCCACAAAGCCCGATCCGGAAATTTACCACCGCACTATGATAGCACTTGGTGTGTCAGCGGCTAGAAGTCTGGCGATTGAGGACACAGCCGTTTCAATGCAAGCGGCTCTGACTGCCGGGATCGACTGCGTCGGTTTTCCGGGCGCTTATGGTGACGCGAGCGAAATGGATGGTGCGATACGGATCGTGGACAGCGTTGAGCCGTCCAAGTTGCCTTTTCTCTGCGAAGAATAAAGCACCGGCATGCCAACCAAATCGAAATCTCTGTGCGAGGATACCATGCTGACACGCCGCCACTTCATTCAAACCTCAACTGCTCTATTTGCGTCGACTGCCATTGCAACCGGACCCGCCTACGCAGCACGTGACCAATGGGATCGGTGGGACGCACAGGTGACGCCAGCGGGCTATATTCCGGCGATCAGCAATCCTTGGGGTATCCACGCGCGATTCTTGCCGCGCCGGGTCGCGGTGAACGCGGGGCTTGTTGCCGGTGATATCCATGTCGACCCCGTCGCCCGCTACCTTTACTACGTTGAGGCTGGCGACACTGCTATGCGCTACGGCGTAGCGATTGCACGGGGCAATTTGTACGAACCCGGGGTTTACCGCATTCACCGCAAGGCACGCTGGCCACGTTGGACACCAACGGCAGATATGATCAAGCGTGATCCGCATTTGTACGAACAATTCAGCGATGGCATGCCAGGTGGCCCAAGCAATCCGCTGGGATCGCGTGCGCTGTATTTGTTCGAAGGCAATCGCGACACATATCTGCGTATTCACGGCACACCGTCACCGCGGTCAATCGGTGGACGGGCAAGTTCAGGTTGTGTACGCATGATTATGGCGCATATCAACGACCTGTATGGGGATGTGCGCACCGGTCAGCGCGCCCATTTGTACAGCACCAACGATGTTGTTTCGGCAACAAGCTGACTAGCTCGCGCAAATTGGCCGCCCGTCAATAGTGCGTAAGGGCAGGAGGGTCACTTCAAGTGGGTTCGTATGCTGGTACCAATAGCAGTTGTCTTGCTCGCGCAGTCCTGCGGTCGTCAGATTTTGTCGCGGATCTGCAATGTTAACAACAGCTTGCGGGATGGTGACCGCAGGTTCTTGCGATGAGGTGGGCTGCACCGACGTACATCCTGCAATCGCCAACAAAGTTGCAGTGCGCAACACGTAGTCCAGTGTCTTGGGTGCGGATTTATTAATCATATTTCGGGGCTTCCTTATGGGTACTAGCTGCGTTGCGGTTCGCCTAGGTTATCTGCCTTAGCAGCGTCACGTTCACCCATCGGAAGGTCTCGCCCGACTGTTGTGTCATGACGTGTCTGTGCTTCCATCTCAGCATTCAATTCTGCGCCAAGCATCACGATAAAGGCGGAAATCCAAAGCCACATCAATAGCACAACAACGCCACCCAATGCGCCAAAGCTTTCGTTGTACGACCCGAAATTCGCGACATAAAAGGCGAAACCAGCGGACCCGATCAGCCAGATGATGCAAGCTGCAATCGCGCCGGGGCTGACCCACTTGAATTCAGGCGCATCGCGCGACGGTCCGTACCCGTAAAGAACAGCCAAACCAACCAGAGACAGGGCGAGTATGATTGCAATGATCGCAATGCCCGCAGCGGTTTCGGCGAATGCACCAAAGCTCAGCGCATTCAAAAGTATTGGAATCCCGATCATCGCCGAAAATGCCACCAGCAGCCCAAAGATCAAAAACAGCGTCAGGCCAAGTGTTTCAAGCTTAAGGCGAATGAAGCCGCGCTCTTCCTTTTCGTCATAGGCGACGTTCATGCCGTCCATAAGGCTTCCCATGCCTTTCGACGCTGAATAGATGGCAAGGGCGATGCCGACGATTGCGGCCAGCCCCAGCCCACCTTCGCGCGAACCGGCCACTTCGGTTGCTTGTTCGGTGATGATGTTCATGACCGCCTCTGGCACGATGCCTGAAAGGGCGGACAGTTGGTTGATGATCTGGTTCGGCTCGACCAGCAGACCGCCAATGGCAAGCACTGCGGTAATCGCCGGAAACAGCGCCAGAAGCCCGTAGAACGCAACGCCAGCCGCGATCAGCCCGACCCTGTCTTCGCTAATTTCATCCTTGAGACGAAATGCGATGTCTTTCCAACCTTTGGCGGGAATATCGGTCGGGCTGTCCGCTTGGCGTCCGCGTGTCACATCCGGGCTCCTATCTGTCATGGTTTAGGCGGCCGCTTTGTTAATGCCGCCAGTCGCAATCGCCGTCATCGTGCGGTCGCCACTATAGGTATTGTCGAGGCATTCCTGCAGGATCGCGCCGTCTTCGTCGTGGTCCAAGCGGTTGGCGAATGCGACAAGGCAGCCGTAGCCCGCCAATGCGTAATGCACCATGCGCTGGTACTGTGTGATGATCATGGCGTCGCGCACCCCATCATCGCCAAAGTCGGCATCCAGCACATGCGCATGCGCCTCTGCGACGAGACCTTCCATGCCTTTACAGTGTTCGCCATTTGGCGCGATGTCGTGGCGGTTACAAATTTCGGCGATCTTTTGCAGACCGTCGTTCATACCATTTACACCTGCGATCAGGGCCTCGGATAAATCCTTGTCCTGCGCGGCGCGTCCCAGTTTGGTAACAGCGTCCACCGCTTGGGTGTTCGCGCTCCAAAGATCCTGAAGTTGGTCGTGATAGACGTCTTTGAGATGTGACATGGGCATCGTGGTGTCTCCCTTCATTGAGAATGGTTACTTCACCTGCTCAACGTCTGTGCGCCCTGTTCGTTCCACAGCGCGCATTGGAACTTACCGGAAACTCATGCGTTCTGTCTCCAACGCAAACTTGAAAAGGAGAAGCCCTATGGAGAGCGGATTTATCGTTATCATGCTCGCGCTGTTTACGCTGCTGGCCTTCGTCGTGATGGCGATCATCAGCAAGCAAAAAACCGAAGAGCGTATGGATGATCCATCAGCGACCAAATCGACACTGGCCGCCGATAAGTCATCCACCGGCAAACCAGCTGACGTCTGAAACAAAGGACACTCAATGGCTATAAAGCTTACCTTAGCCCGCGTTGCCCACACTTTTGAACGCGGGTTTGAAAAAATAAGACGCGGCCCTGCGCGCGACGATCCGATCATTGACTGCTATGGCGGTTACACTACCCCCGATCACATCGTCCTGCGGGGCCGCGTTCTTGCCAAGGCCCGCGCGATCAGTGCTGCAGGACCGCAATCAAAATGGCGCAATATTAAGGACTTTGTAAGCCTGTTCGCGACAGACGAGTTGCGTGATCTTACGATCACAGCACCTGACTACGATCTAACAACACAGTCCGATGAAGAAGGTTTCTTTACCTTGCGCGTTCCTGTCACCGGTGATGTGCCCGCTTTTGTGAATGTCCAAGCAGCGGGCGCAGAAGAGGTACATCCGACACCGGTTTTCAACGCCAGCGCTGCCACGTTCGGCGTCATTTCCGATATTGATGACACGCTCTTACGGACCGGTGCTTTTTCACTGGTGCGCAACCTCTGGACCTCTGCGACAGGCAACGTCCATGAGCGCGAGATTTTTGATGACGCGGTTGCCTTGTTGCAAGATCTGAAGGGCAGGGGGGCTGCGTGTTTCTATGTCAGCTCGTCGCCATGGAACCTCTATGACTACCTGCAATCGGTGTTTGTCCGCACGGGTTTGCCTCTAGGTCCGTTCTTTCTGCGCGATCTGGGTATTTCGCAAAGCCAGTTTATCACTGGCACCCACGGCGATCACAAGACGGACGCAATTGAGACGATCCTTGCGGCCAATCCACATCTACAATTCACGCTGGTGGGCGACACCGGGCAACATGATCCACACATCTATGCAGATATCGTAGCACGCCATCCAGGCCGCATTGCACAGGTCATCTTGCGTCGGCCAAGTGATGCGGATTTGTCGTCAAAGATCGAAACAGATGTGGTAAAAATCAAAGCGACGGGTGTCAAAGTGATGCTTGATTATGATTACCGGTCTTTGTTGCCTGACATCGAGACGTAAAAAAGGGGCGGCACTGGGTGCCGCCCCTGTTCTTTGTCTTCCGAATTACCTCAAGCGCGAAGTTCGCGCACATCGGCGCCGGTTTTACGAGCGATTGTACGTTCGGCTTGCGCTTTGGCCTTCAGCATTTCGTCTTCCAGCGCGTTACGGGCGTCAGCCATCAACGCATCACGACGGCGGCCCAAAAGCGCGTCCTCCCGGCGTGTCCCTGGCAACAGTGTACCGGCTAGCACACCAAAGCCCAGGGCGAGTGCACCCACGGTCAGCGGCTGCTCATAGGCAAAACCTTTGGTTTGGCGCACGGCTTTGCGTGCTTTACGCTCGATTGCCTCTTGTGCTGACACAACGGCTTGGCGTGCTTTGACGACCCGCTGACGTGCTTGTGGTGTCAGATGATCCAGACCGCTGTTCAATGCGGCCTTCAGGCGCGATGCCTCTGGGCGTTGTTCCATTTCACCGGTCATTTCGGCGCGCAGTTCTGCGTCTGCCTCGGCGACCCGCGCGTCAAAGCCGGTCATCGCGGCTTCCGGCGGTACTGCGACAGTTTGCGGCTGCGGCGCGGGTGCTGAGCGACGCTGTTGACCGCTGGCTAAAAGGCCAAGGCCGATGGTGACAAGCAAACCGCCTGCAGGATTATCGCGCAAGGTGCCCCACGCTTTTTGCGCAAGATCCCCGCCGATGTCATTGGCCGCAGACGTAAAGTCCTGCGCCAGCTTTTGCGGTTGAACAGTGTCGGTAAGCGCGTCGAGCGATGATGCGAGCTGTGCGCGATCTGCTTCGACACGGTTGGAAATATCTTTGATGTTAGACATTGGATGCCTCCTTAATGGCTGTGATGTCATCGCGAATGCTCTCAGCGGTCGTGTCAGGCGTCAGGGCGTCTGCGCTCAGGCGCGACTTGCCCGCCAGGGCAAAACCAATGGCTGCGACGATCAGAATGCCACCGACGATCAATGCGGCGGTGCCGACTGACAGACCGTTCGCCGCGATATACGCGACTGCGGCGGATGCGAGAACGTTGAGGGACACAAGCGCCATCAGAAACGCGACCGCAAGAAACGCGATGCCGATACCGGCACGGGTGACGATGCGTGACATCTCTGCTTTGGCCAGCTTCACCTCACCTTGCACGAGCGATGAGAATTGGCGCAAAGTGTCCACCAATAACGATGGTGCCTCTTGTATGGTGTGCTTAGACATCGCTGCGGCCTCCGTTGATATCGGCCATCACTGAACGGTGTTCGGTGTTGTCTGCTGCGTATCCGCGTGATGCAGGCGATTGTGTCGCCCATGGGTCGCTCTCTGCGACAGCATAAGGATGCGGATCACGGGCTTTCAGAAAGCGTGCAGCGGCAAATCCTGCGATGGCAGCACCCCCAATGAAGAGCATCGGGTTGCGGCGGGCCATATCCGTGGCCTGCGAGGCAATTTCACGTACGTCGGCGTGGCGCAGCTGCGATGCAAACCCTTCGATATGCTCAGCAACTTGGCTCATCGCTTCGGCCTGCGGCGAAGCGGGATCAAGGTGGCTAGCAGCGGCGTCTGCGGCATCTGCAGCCTGCTGGACCTTGCTTGCGGTAGCATGCTTGGCCTTGTCTGCTTGGGCTACGGCCTCTTGCGTTGCGGCGGCTTTCGCCTGCGCGCTTAGGTCTTCGGCATGTGCACGTGCGGTGCTGCTGAGATCGGATGTATTCGACATGTGGTGTCTCCTTTCCGTGTATGTGTTCGACAAAACAACACGCCATCGCCCAAATCGTTCCCCGATTTTTATTCAGCCACACATTGGAACCAAAAGAAGGACCAAGGGTTGGTTCGACAACACGACCTTTGAAAAGGAGCCATGAACATGGACCTCATTCGTATCATTTTTGCAGTTATCTTGCCCCCACTGGGCGTATTTTTGGAAGTTGGCCTATCCAAGCAATTTTGGCTGAATATTCTGCTGACCTTGCTGGGCTACATTCCCGGTATCGTGCACGCAGTCTACATTATCGCGCGCCGTTGATATGTCGGCAGAGCTGCGAAAATTCGAAAGGTGGTCAGAGGCTTTGGACAGCAAGTTCACTGTCTTTGGCTTTCCGGTCGGATGGGATTCCATCCTCGGCATCGTGCCGGGCGTGGGTGACGCGGTGACGGTCGTTCCAGCCGCGATGATGATCAACGCAGGTTACCGCTGCGGCATCCGCAAACGCGCACTGGGTCGTATGGCTTGGAACACAGGCCTTGATTTGGCTGTGGGGTCTATCCCGCTGTTCGGCGATTTGTTCGATTTTGCGTTTAAGAGCCACAAAAAGAACGTGAGTGTGCTGCGCGAGGAATTTGCGCGACAGGGTCTGCTGGACCCCGTCCCGCAACCCACCTGAAGCACATTCGACGCATAAAGCAGAGGTATCCGGTGTCCCCCTGTCGACGCACACACCAAAGACACCGTTTAAAATAAAGGAGATTGCTATGAACTGGGAACAAATCAAAGGGAACTGGACACAGATGAAAGGTGAGTTGCGCGAGGAATATGGCGAGCTGACCGATGATGAAATTGAGCAAGTGAAAGGCGAGCGTGAACAGCTTGTCGGTTTGATCAGTGAAAAATACGGCAAGGCCAAGCTTGAGGTCCAGAAGGAACTTGATGAATGGGTCAACAAACGCTGATACGGCCCGCCATTATGATTGGGGCCGAGCCGACACTCCAAGCTGTTGCGCGCTTCACCCGTCATTCTGAAATGACCATTTGAGTAAATGGGCCTTCCGTCGCCGGTGGGCCCATTTTGTTTGCGCAAAAACAGGAGAGATTTTGATGAAAACTACAGATCTTATTGGGCTGAAACTACGCCATGCCACCCAGGAGGACATCACCGGAGAAATCACTGACGTGTTGTTTGATATGTCGTTGAAAAGGGCTGGGTTTATCTTATCAGACATCACCACACCCAGAGGGACAGCACCGGTTTTGTTTAGCCCACAGGTTCTGTCGCTTGACGAAGGGATCATTGTTGTTACCGCACATGAGGATGATATTCTGGCACGCCACACTACATCGATGAATCGTGCCACAGTGCCTGTTGATCCTGCAGATCTACCCAGCACATTTATCGGACCTTTCGGCAATACCTTTTCGCTCAGCATGATCGCAGCGCTGTTCAATGCCCGCATTGATGGCGCCAAGCCTGAGGTAGGCGAGGACAAAGACGGTGTCTGGATGACCGAGCTTGTAGGTCACGCCGTGCGTGCGCATGTGGCGGATATTGGTCATGTGGCAGACATGCTGCTGGACGATCAGTTTACGCGCACCCAAAACGTTCTGATTAAGACGTTTGCGGGTGAGTTTGGTGAAAGCCCCCCAGAGGCATTCACTGTTACCCGCGTTCCCGATGGTCAGTTGAGTGTCACCATCAGTCAGGACGCTGCTGCATAAAAAAAGCCCACCGTAGAAATACGGCGGGCTTTTTATTGCTATGTAGATTATTTAGTCGCGCCCGCGCAGCGCAAGCCCTACGAGAATACCAACACCTACGGCGCCCACGATGGCCGTGCCGGGATTTTCGCGCACAAACTTGGTGCCACTCTCGGCTACTTTACGCAATTCTTCGCTTGCCTGTTCGGTTGCAAGCTCTGCTTGAAATGCGGCCTGCTCAAAGGTTTCTTGCGCGGCTTCGACACCTTTTTCGACTGTTTTGGCTGCACGCTCTTTGATTGCGGAGGCTGCATTATCTTGGCCATTCTCAAGGCCTTTTTCAACTGCTGCATTCTGTGTCATGTTAAATCTCCTTTTTCCATCGTCAAATGCCCCGGCACAATGGCCGGGGGCATCGATCTGAATTTTAGCTGTCGTCTTCTTCAGGGCTTTCGAAGGTGATCGTTGGAACTTCCATTGTGATCTCTTCGGTGCCCGTCTCAATGTCACCGACTTCGGCGCTGAATTCGGGCAAGTTGCCGCCTTCGACGTTTACATCCACGTTGGGCAAGCTTGCCTCTTGTGTCTGGTCAATATCGACCATGTAGACACCAAAACCAATTGCGACTGCTGCAACGACGATTGCGAGAACTGATGCGATTTTCATTCTTTCTCTCCTTCATTAAGGTTACAGAGAGACAACAAAAGATCGGCATATCCGTTCCAAAGTTTCTGCAAAAAACTTGGACTCTACAAAATTGGCCGTTGTGGAACCGTGGTTTCGTCCATCATCGCGATCTCGGCCAGTTTATCGATATCAGCGATACTTAGGACGCCATCGGACCATTGCGCCAGTTGCCGATTGCGCAGTGTGGCAAGTGTCTTGTTGGTATGAACAAGAGACAGCCCCAACGCATCTGCAAGATCTTGCTGCCGAAACGGCAGAGGCATCTGGCTTTTGGAGACCATATCCAACTGCTCACCGCGCAAATATACCTTTGTCAGTGCCCAAGCCACAGATTGCAGCGCGGTGCGCTGACCGACTGTTGCCAGTGCATCGCCTAGAAAGTGTTCTTCGACGGCGGCAAGCCAAGTCAGGGCGAACGCCCGTTCGGGATTGTCTTTAAAGAAGCTCCAGATTGCTGAGCGGTTAAAGACGCACAACGTCATTTTTGTCGTAGCTTCAACCGAATGGCCCATTTCACCCATCACACCGGCCTGCAAACCAATGAAATCACCCGGCAGAATAAAGTTCACAACCTGCCGTTTCCCGTTTTCGAGAAATTTGTACCGCAAGCCCATACCATGCAGCGCAGTGAACAACTGAGGGCTGTTTGAGCCTTGCATCAAAATGGGCGCACCGGCATCGACGATAAGTTCACCGACTTTGAACCGTTGCATGGCGTTCACTTCGTCCTGCGACATCGGCACAAATTGGTCGCGTCCGCGCAGGGGGCAATGTTTACATTTAGTAGCCAATTTTTCTTCTCTCCCTATGTCATAGATTAATGCGCGTTTTTCGCAGGTCACGTATTAAGATTTATCCGTGGGGGTAAACGTGACCAAAAACTTCATCATAATCGAACCTGATCCTATCGTTGCGATGGACGTAGAGGGGTTGCTGATCAGTCAGTTTCCCCGTGCGCACATCACCACGGGTGCATCGTTGGCTGACATCGGCCCTGCTATTCACAACTGCGGCCCTACCAGCACGATGGTTGTGAAGGGCACATTGTTGGCGGATGACGGTGACCTCAGGCGTGTTGCGCGGATCGCAGCCGTTCGGAAAGCGCGTATTGTGGTGATTGGCGGGCCCTTTGATTTTGACTTCCCCGCCACTTTCATCGAGCTGCCCTTCACCTCTGATATGATGCTGGCTGCAATGACGCCGCGCACGCCTGAGCTCGACCTTGACCCGGCACCTCCGGCTTAGCGTCAGGACACGCCTGTCGACCTTTTGCGAAATGCGCCTTTGCTGGTCCATTGTCTTAGTGTTCCCATTGCGAAAGCGTTGCCATCGTCTTCCCAACGCGTAAGGCAGCAAATCGTTTCATCGCCGAAGATGGAACCGAATTTAGGTTTGTTCGTTAGCTCTGTGAAATCTGCGCAGGACAATCTGCGCGATGCGGAAATAAAGGAGCTAACTATGCTATATTATGCACTTGCATTTTTACTGGTTGCCATCGTTGCAGCCGTATTCGGATTTGGTGGTATCGCGTCTGCGTCAGCGGGCATCGCCCAAATTCTGTTCTTCATCTTCCTTGTCCTGTTCGTGCTGACGCTGATTGCGCGCGCCGTGCGCGGATAATCAACCAATAGGAGTTTGAGAAATGACACAGCCTCTCAATGTAGTTGCTGAACCCCGTGACGTCTCGTCTGGCGTGCGCCAGCCTGACACTGTCGCTGGTGGCTTGGCAGATATTTTGGCCGACACTTACATGCTGACCTATAAAACGCATGCCTATCATTGGAATGTGGAAGGTCCGCTGTTCTATTCGATCCACAACCTGACCGAAGGGCAGTACGAGGACATGTTCGCAGCAGCCGACACATTGGCCGAGCGTATTCGCGCCGTGGGACAAATGGCGCCGATGTCGATGGGTGATATCCGCGACCGGTCTGTCGTTGATGACAGTCCAGAAAAGATTTCAGCAGGTGACATGTGCAAAGCACTGGCCGCCGATCACGAACGGATTGCACACCGCTTGCATGCCTTGATCAAAATGGCGGGTGATAACAACGACCCTGTCACCGAAGATCTCGCAACAGAGCGGTCAGCGTTCCACGAACAGGCTGCCTGGATGTTAAAAGCACTTGTTGCAGAATAGAATGCAAGCCCCTGCCAGTTTTGGCAGGGGCTTTTTACATGGCAGCCGTGGCGATGAGCCAACCGACGATGGCGTAAGGGATCATTCCGATCATTGTCAGTAAGCCGTCACGCGTCAACATGCCCAAGGCCAGTAAGGCCACACCAACACCCATGATCGACGAAGTGAAGGGGACAAGCTCCAGCACTGGCATCACCATACCCGACAAAAGGCACAAAACCTGTGGTACGAAAACCAGAGGGCGACGTGCGACGATACGCATGCGTCGTTCTGTGCGTGCATCGATCCAGCGGGCAACAGGGTATAGTTTGATGAATCCGTCGCGCACGAGTTGACCTTTCACCTCGCGGCGCAAGATCCAACCGGGTAGCCACAGATTTTCACGCCGCAACAGCATTTGACCCGCTATCAAGAAAATCAAAATGCCCATTGTGGTCGAAAACAGCGGAATACCACTAAGTGGTGTTGCGACCGCCAAGGCAGGCAGCAACAAAATCGGTGCAAAACTTGCGTCGCCAATTGTGCGCAAAACGTCACGCAGCGATATCCGCTCTGCCTGGGCAAGGTCGATCACCTGATCGATGATATCAGTCAAACCCCGCAAAACAGGGGCCGTATCAGGCACATGATCTGCCTGATACGATTTCATATCCGCCATCTTAGGCTTTCAGCGTCGCCGTTGACGCAAAGAACATCGCCTGACTGACGGCAGATTGGACTTGCGCCTCTTGGAACGGCTTGGAAATCAGGAACGCAGGTTCGGGACGGTCACCTGTCAAAAGGCGTTCAGGGAAGGCCGTGATAAAGATCACTGGCACATCCATTGTTTTCAAAAGGTCATTCACCGCATCAATGCCCGACGAATTGTCGGCCAATTGGATATCTGCCAAAATCAGATCGGCAGGTTCATTTTTGCCTAACTCCACCGCTTCGGCATGGGTACGCGCAACGCCCGTGACCTCGTGGCCCAAAGATGTAACAATATCAGTTATATCGGCGGCGATGATTGGTTCGTCCTCGATGATCATAACGCGGCCCTGCACACTGGCTGAGAGTTCATTGTTGGCCACACCAATCAAACGACGCACTTCCTCTGGATCAATATCCATAATCACTGCGATCTTGTTGATGCTGAACTCTTCGATAGTGCGCAACAAAAGCGCCTCACGGGAATTGGCCGTCAGTTTCGACAGCAAACCATGGGCGCGGGCGCGGGGATCATCCCCGTCATCATTGAACATCTGACCCGACGTCGACCAGATTGCATGAAAACACCGAAAGAGGTTCACCTTCATGGTGTTTTCGTTTTCAAAGTCGCTTCTGTCTTTCAGGATGACCTCAAGCGTGGCGACGGTATATTTGTCACCACGTGACTGCGACCCCGTCAGCGCGCGGGTGTAGCGCCGCAAATAAGGCAACTCAGCCGCGATCAGATCGGAAAAATTTTGCTCCGGTGCTGTGTCGTTCATTTTTTTTGACCTTTTTTGAATTATTCTGGGAACCAACGCAGCAGTTAACAGTTGGTTCCCGTCAGGTTATGATTTTTTTAGATGAGGCGATAAACAGCGATGGCAAGTAAAGAAGACCCAAAGCAGGACAAGATCGACAGATACATTGACCAAAACTTGAAAAAGGTTTTTTCAGATTTGGAGGGCGATGACATGCCGACCGAGATCATTGACCTGTTGTCAGTTCTGCGCGCCCAAGACGAAGAGTTGAAGGCCAAAAAATGAGTGATCTTGATCCCAAGGATGAGCTGGTAACGCATTTACCGGCCCTTCGCGCTTTTGCGCTTAGCCTCACCCGGAATCGCGCCACGGCGGATGACATGATGCAGGATGCCGTCCTGAAAGCATGGACCAACATGGATAAATTCCAGCCAGGGACGAACATGCGTGCATGGTTGTTTACGATCCTGCGCAACAATTATTATTCATCCCGTCGCAAGCTGAACCGCGAAGTGGCTGATGTGGACAACGCGTTTTCAGATACTTTGTCGGTCAAACCCGATCATGATGGGCGGTTGCAGATGATGGACTTTAAGGCCGCTTTTGAACAATTGGCTGACGAACATCGCGAAGCTTTGATCTTGGTTGGTGCATCCGGCTTTTCCTATGATGATGCAGCCGAGATGTGTGGTGTGGCCACCGGAACGATGAAAAGTCGTGTGAACCGCGCGCGTGCCAAACTTACCGAGATTTTGCAACTTGAGGACAGTGACGCGCTGGAATTGACTGACGCCGCCACCATGGCAGTGGTCGGTAGCCCGAACATCCCGTCATGACGCTAGGGCCTTGGTATAAGCAACTCAGCGTTCAGCTCATTGCGCTGCTGACGCTCGCTTTGCTGCCGCTTGGAACGGTTGCGATCTTTCAAACAACCCGCGTGGCCGCAGAGACGGACGAGAACGCAGGACTTGCACTGCTGAGTTTAACAGAGGGTGCCGCACGCAGCGAACAAGTTTTGATCGAACGTGCTGTTGGCGCGGCCCGATTGTTCAGATCAATAGCCCCTAATTTGTTAGATAATCCTCAAGACTGCGCACCTCATCTCGCGCAATTTGTGAAAGCAAATCCTGAATACAGCTTTATTGGTGTGGTCCCGCTTTCTGGTATTGTTCAATGTTCGTCGTTCGGTGAAACAATCGATTTTAACGGTATCAGTAGCTTCATCGAACTGATGTCAAACCGAGAGCCCTCAATTGTTGTGGACCGAAATGGCCGTGCAAGCGGTGAGTCCGTATTCGTCGTGTCCGAACCTTTCGAGGAAGATGGCGAGTTTGCAGGTTTTTTAACAGTATCAATCCCCCATCGCAGTTTGCCGGTGAATGTTGAGGACGACTTGGAAAACCAAGGTTTGGTTGAATTGATTACATTCAATAATAATGGAACTGTCTTAACAGCCCGGAGTGGACTCGACGCTGCAACACCTGAATTGCCCTATGGACTAGAACTCGCCGGTCTGTTTTCGACGCAAGCGCAGACGTTTCGCGCGGACAACAAGCTTGGCTTGGAGCGGCGATACAGCGTTGTCGATATCAAAGGCAGCCCCGCTGCAGTTATGGCTATCTGGGAAATAGACACCGCATTGAGCCTTCCGGCACAAATTGCACCGGCAATTTTTCCTATCTTGATGTGGTTTGCCAGTATGGGCGTCGCGATGTTGGCGATGAATACGCTGGTGATCCGCCACCTGACCCGTATCCGGCGCAAGATGGACGCGTTTGCTGATGACCGCAGCACGCATCAGCCCTATGCACCCAATGCGCTATTTCCAATCGAGATTGAAAGGCTTGAAGAAAACTTTGCCCGCATGAGCGAAGAGGTCATGCGCGACGAGGCCGCGATGGAAGACGCCGTGCGCGAAAAGGGCGTATTGGTGAAAGAAATTCACCACCGTGTCAAAAATAACCTGCAGCTGATTTCATCGATTATGAACATGCAAATCCGCAGTGCCAAAGCGGATGAGACCAAAGCCGTCTTACGTCGCGTACAAGATCGCGTACTCAGTTTGGCGACAATCCACCGCGATCTTTATCAATCGCAGGATGGTGGGCGCGTGAACGTAGGTAATCTTGTGACCGAGATCGTTGAAAAATCTGTTGAGCTTATCACGGGCGAGGGGCGCAAGCTGGACCTTCAGATGCAAATTGATCCGGTGATGCTTTACCCTGATCAGGCGGTACCTTTATCCCTTGTCGTGTCCGAAGCTGCGACCAATGCGATGAAGTATATTGGCGACCAGTCAGACGCGGCTGGCATATTTGACGTGCGGTTGAAACAGGATGGCACTGCGTGCTTGCTGATTATGACAAACTCTGTTGGTCCGACCCAAGATCAGGAAAGCACCGGTTTAGGCAGTAAACTGATGAATGCCTTTGCCATGCAGCTTGGCGGCAAGATTGATATTGAACAGTCAGCCGAACGTTACGCCTTGACGTTGCATTTCAATGCAGCCGAGTTCCAACCGGAGGGGCGGGACTATTGACCCAAAGCAACCCCCGCAACTTCGAAGTTCTGGTAACAGCACACGAGGCGTACCCAAGGCTGGAGGCCGCCTTCATGGAGGCCGAAAGAGAAGTTGTTGCAGGTTTTCGGATCTTCGATCCTTGGACCAAACTCCGCTCTGACGCGGCGCGAACTATTGGTGACACGTGGTTTGATTTGATCGTTCAGACGCTAAACCGTGGTGTCGACATACGCATAATCCTGACTGATTTCGACCCTGTCGTGCGGATGCAAGAACACCGTTACGCTTGGCAATGCCTGCGCGCGTTTATTGCAGCCGCTGAGGCATCAAGCCATCCTGAGAACCTGAACGCGCGGGTTGCGATGCACCCCGCACGGGTCGGTCTTTTGCCGCGCACATTGTTATGGCCGCGATCCTTCAAAGAGGTTGGTGCGCAACTGCGCAAGGTTGAGGCAGACGTGGGCGCCCACCTTGATGGAACGCCTTACCTGCGCGACCTCGCAGTGAAGCGTGGTGATACGTTGTCGCCTCGCATATTCCCCCCACCGCCGCTGGTCCCGGTCACGCACCACCAAAAACTGGCAGTTTTTGACGCACAGACGCTTTATATCGGCGGTCTGGATGTGAACGACCGCCGCTATGACACACCCCGTCATGACCGTAAGGGTCTTGATACCTGGCACGATGTGCAAGTCGTCGTCAGCGGAGAGGTGGCGTCCGAGGCACGCCAGCATTTGTTGGATATGGAAGACGTTTTTTCAGGCAAGACTGCACGTCACACCAATGCACTTTTGCGGACAATGTCGTCGAAACGCAAAATTGCGTTGCCCTTTATGTCGCCGGTCCCAGTGGTATCCGAAATCGCTGACGCCCATCTGGCTGCAATTAAGAAGGCAGAGCAATTTATCTATTTCGAGACCCAATTTTTCCGTGATGAAACCATCGCGCGCGCACTTGCTCTGCGTGCGACGCAGCAGCCTGGTCTTTCACTTGTCATGATGTTGCCCGCAGCCCCAGAGGACATTGCCTTTACGGACGACTGGGGCCCTGATGCGGCTTACGGTGAACATATGCAGGTCAAATGCATTGATCTGATCCACAACAGTTTCGCAGATAGGACATTTATCGGTTCACCCGCACAACCACGCCCATCGTCATCGAAGGGCAGGGATGCGCATTTCGGGGCACCTTTGATCTATCTGCATGCAAAAGTGTCGATCTTTGATGACAGCTTGGGGATTGTTTCGTCCGCCAATCTAAACGGGCGCAGCATGAATTGGGACACAGAGGCGGGAATCACCACACAGTCAAAAGCGGAGGTTGCGCAGTTGAAGCGGCGTTGTTTCGAACATTGGCTGGGCCGTGGCGCGGACGACGCGTTCTACCAGCCACAAACGGCTTGCGATACGTGGGCCGCGCGCGCAGCACAGAACGCCCAACTGGCACCGGAAAAGCGCGACGGCTTTGTTTTGCCCTACAAGATCGGACCCGCGCGTGCCGATGCTCAGATCTTGCCTGGTGTTCCGTCTGAAATGACCTGACCGTTGAAACCCTTTACGACAGTCAACGTCCAGATCAATAGCGGGATCGCGATGATGCCGCCGATCGGGCCCCACAGCCACAGCCAGAACACCAAAGACACAAACACCAACAGCGGGTTAACCGACAGGCTTTTGCCCACCAGTGTCGGTGTGACAAACTGCGCCTCGATGGCGTTCATACCAATATAGATTGCGACAGGCAGGAAACTGACCGCGCCATCAAAAACGACAATACCGGTCACAGTCAGCATTGCGATCAAGGCCACCGGACCAAGATACAGAACAAAATTCAAAAGACAGGCCAAAAGCCCCCAAACAATCGGGGATGGCATACCTATCCAGTACATGACCACGGCGACAACTGCGCCAAAGCTGAAATTGATGGCCGAGATCGTCAAAACGTAGCGTGACACCTGGGCCGCTGCGCGACGCAGGTCCCGTTGCCCAATCGGCGCAGTGGTAGCACTTAGCCAGTCATAGACGGCGTTTCTGGCCAAAAGGAAGAAATAGAGGGTGCCGGTAAAGATCAAAAATTGCGCTGCAAATTGCGGCGCATAGAACAAGGCATCTGTCAGCGACGGCAGCGTCACCCCCTCGATTGACCCTTCATTGGTCGCGCCAGACGGTTCGATTGCCGCAGCTACATCTTCGGAAATCTCTTCGAGGCCGCGCAATAGCCTTTGGGCTTCTTCTACAGTCTCGCGCAACTCGGCCTGGATGACCGGTCCTTGGCTGATGGCCTGTGAAATATAAGGCTCTAGCAGGAGTATGATGAAAAAGATCGATGCAAGCGCGAGAAGCACAGACAGGAACGCAGCAATTGCGTCTGGAACCCGCAGTTTTTCCCAAAGTTCGGAAAGTGGTGTGAGGACGATGCCGAGCAAAATGGCCGCCAATAGGGGCGCGAACAGCGCTTTTGCCTGATGCAAAACGATAAAAACGGCGATGATCGTCAGTATCCCGAGGCACAGTGTGTTTATCGTGGACCGCATTCTTTGATCTCCCTCACAAATGAACCTCTGAGTTGGGTTTTCGTTCCCCACAAATGGAACTTTTGCGTAGTTGGAAAGTTAACCCACGAAGGAACTAAAAAAGAAGGAGACAACCATGTCAGCTTCCAACACAAATCTTGAAAAACAAGCAAAACGCCATCGCGGTCCGCTTATTGGTATCGCGTTTGCACTGGCGTGGGCCGCAGTCCTATTTGCTGGCTTCATGATCTGGACCGCTTATCAGGCAGACAATCCCACCGCACAAAGTCCGGCGGCTTACATTACAGAATAAAAGAAGAGCGCGCTTTCCTAAGCGCGCTTTTTTTGGTTAAAATACCCAAAAGAGAATGCCGGTCGAGACCGCAACGGCAGCGAGCAGCGTCGCAATGATAAGCATGCCCAAGCATGATGCATCAGCCACGTTATTTTCCACGATCCACCTTTGCACCTGAAACGTACGCTTGATGGTCAGCGCAAACATCGAAATGGATGCGATGACAAAGAGCATAGCGCCCGCCGTCACGGCGAGTGGACTTTGATCCTGCCTAAACGCCGCCTTTGTCATGAGTGCTATGGCTAAAAAGACGAGGCCAGTCTGTATCAGCTCGAAGAACGCACGCTCATGCGCGATGAGCCTGCGCCTGTCGACCAATTCTACGCTTGGTGAGGTGGATGATTTGGAATGACCTGACATCAAAAAAAAGGCGCTCCGGGATACCGGAGCGCCGTTCAAATATGACTATACGGTCGCTGTTGAGCCGCGTGGCCCTGCGACAAGCCAGATGATGAAGCCAATCACCGGCAGCACCAAAACAAGAAGCGTCCAAAGTACTTTGCTTCCTGTTGACGCGCCCGACCCAAAGATCGAGATGATTGCCCAGATGTTGAGGGCCAAGATAATTAGACCGCCTAAACCAGCATATTCCATTTTGCCTTCCTTCAATTGTTTCGGTGTCTTCACCGACACAACGGCCCTGACTCAAATTGGTTCCATTATTATTTCTGGGGCAGCTCGTGTCGGACTTGTCCAAATGACAACAAGGCAAAGATAACAGTACCCCCAAGGATGTTTCCGGCCAGTACAGGCAAAAAGAAATTCCACATCGCTGTGTGCAGGGGCAGGGTGTCTTGGACCATCAGGAATGCCATCTCGACGCTGCCGGCCACGATATGTGTGAAATCACCTGCTGCGATCAACCATGTGAAAATCATGATTAAAAACAGCTCGAACCCTTCAGACTTGGGCAACATCCAGACAATGGCGGCAATGATAACGCCAGCAGGAATTGCGCGCTGAAACGCCTCGCTTGCGGCAAATCCGGTTGCATGCTCGGATAATTCAGTAATCGCTGGCAAAAGTTCAGATGGGATAAATGACCCATATGCAAATGCTGCGGCCGCAATGAACGCGCCAACGACATTCGCGAAAAGCACGATAAACCATAGCGTCCCGACTTGCTGAAACATGGAAGGCGAGGGATCACGCATCACGGGCAACACTGTCGTGATCGTGTTTTCAGTGAACAACTGCATGCTACCGAGGATTACGACGATAAACCCAAGACTGTAACCGAGGTTTTCCAACAAGTAGCGCCATGGTGTATCCGGCAGATATGTCCGAAAGATCGCTTCACCCAAGACAGACAGCGAAATCATCATCCCTGCGGCGATGCCGGACCAGAACAAAGATGCTGTTGGGCGCTCTAGCTCTTCCAGCCCTTCACGACGAATAACCTCGAAAATATGCTTGGAAGACAGATTCTCGATTTCTTCTACAATAGTATCATGTGCAGGGTCGTTTGGCATGGTTGAGGTCCTTTGGTTATTCAAACCATAACGATGACGGAACGCTTTTGGTTCCATAAACGTTTCATAGATTGGGCACGCTTTTGCGTCGTAGGGGGTCATAAATGGGAAAACGGGCATATCTGTTCAAGTTGCTGCAGGATATCCGGGCGAGCTATTGGTTTTTGCCGTCTCTTTTGGTGCTGGTGGGGTTACTGCTTGCCAGCGGCATGATTTGGGTTGACCGCAATCCTTCGGTTGTCCCTTTTGATGTGCCACACGGCTGGCTGGACACCCAAGCAGACGGCGCAAGATCAATGCTGGCCGTCATTGCCCAGTCTATCATCGGCGTCACAGGTGTGATGTTTTCGATGACGCTTGTGGCCGTGTCCTTTGCATCGGGCAACTTTGGGCCGCGATTGATCGGCAACTTCATGCGCGACCGTGGCAACCAATGGAGCCTTGGCATCCTGATCGCAACCTTTGTCTATGCGTTGGTCGTTTTGCGGACCGTGCAGGATGGTTTCGAAGGGGGGGCGGCGCAATTTGTGCCGCATTATTCCTTATTGCTGGCGGTCGGACTCACTTTGCTTTGCGTTTTTACGCTGATTTATTTCGTTCACCACGTGCCCGAGACGATCAATGTTTCGCAAATTTCGGCCAGCATCGGTGCCGCGCTAGAACGCCATGTCCGCGGTTTGATTGACGACCAAGATGACAAGAGCCGATATGTCACCCCGCCCGACCGTGCGCCTGATATCACGCTGACGGCAGGTGCATCTGGCTACATACAAACTGTCAACTTTTCACAGCTCGAAAAACTGGCAGATGACTATGATTTACGTGTGAACCTTGCGGCCTCAATCGGCGCATTCGTCACCGAACAGACCCCGGTTTTTGAGATTTGGATCGGGACGCAAGAGAATGAGGATGACGCCATTGATATCCTTGAATGCTATGCCATCGGTGCAAGTCGGACAGAAAACCAAAATCCGACATTCTTAGCCGAACAGCTGGTCGAAATGATCGCGCGCGCCTTGTCGCCGGGTGTAAATGATCCCTACACCGCCAAAGATTGTTTGAACCGACTTGCCGCAGCTTTGACGGTGGCCAGCACGTATAACGGGGGCATCAAAGACCGGTCTTTGCCGCGCATCACATTCAAAGCACTGACATTTTCCCGGCTTTTTGCCGCAAGCTTTCCGTTGTGCCGTCAGTATATCAAGCCAGACACGCTGGTGCTGGAACATGCCGTGACGCTGCTGAACGATTTGACAAATGTTGTGCGCGACGAAGATCGTCAAGTGATCGAGGATGAGATTACGATGCTCAATTCTGAGAGCTAGGGAACCAAGCGAGGCTGTCTCACGTTTAAATTTCAATTATTGATAAGGAGCTTCACACATGGGCTATCAATCAGGCGACAAAGTGGAATGGGATTGGGGCAACGGCACGGCGACAGGTGCAGTCGACCAAACGCACCAATCCTCGATCACCCGCACAATCAAAGGGTCCGAAGTGACCCGCAACGGATCAAGCGATGATCCAGCACTTGAGATCAAACAAGATGACGGCACGACCGTGCTTAAACTGTCATCTGAGGTCCGCAAAGCGTGAGTGCCGATACGCTTGTCTACTACCCCGATACGCAGCCGGGCTATGGCCGAAGACGCTGCGGTCGGGGGTTTACCTATTTCGATGTAGACGGCGCCACCTTGCGCGATGCGGTGATGCGTGGACGCCTAAAGGCACTGGCCGTACCCCCTGCGTACACCGACGTGTGGTACTGTCCCGATCCGCTTGGCCATTTGCAAGCCACAGGTCGCGACGCAAAGGGGCGCAAGCAATACATATATCACCCATCGTGGACGGACGCCCAGGCAGAAGCAAAGTTCAACGGGCTTGCCGCGTTCGCCGCTTGCCTGCCGCGTCTGCGCCGCCGTTTGCAGCGTGACCTAGCGACCGAACCGGGCACGCGTGACTATGCGCTGGCCGCAGCCGTGACATTGATCGATCGCACAGCCATTCGTCTTGGTAGCCCACAATATGCCGCGGAAAACGGCAGCTATGGCGCGCTGACTTTGCGCGAAAAGCACATCGATGTCGCCGGCAGCGAAATCAAACTGCGGTATGATGCCAAAGGTGGTCAAAAGGTGAGCCACAAGATGAAAGACGCCAAACTGGCAAGCATTCTGGACGATCTGACCGACCTGCCTGGCCGGACCGTGTTGACTTGGATCGATAGTGCAGGTGCGCCGCAAACGCTGACGTCCGGTGCCTTAAATACCTACATTGCGGACGCGGCGGGCATTGAGGGCGCGACAGCAAAATCCTTTCGCACTTGGATCGGAAGCTGCGCCGCATTTGAGGTCGCGTGCGAGGGGCCGGCAACGATTACGCAGATGGCCACCGCCGCCGCCGATGTCTTGCACAATACCCCCACAATTGCGCGCAACAGCTATATCCACCCGGCAATCATCGATTTGGCTGATCAACCAGTGCCCGATTTCGCCACAGTCAAAACCGACGGATTGCGCGTGGCTGAACAGCGGTTGCTGGGGTTTTTGCAAAACTAATGAACCTTTCAGGGTTCAGGGCGTTGTGATCTGACGCTTTGAAAGGACAAACCGTGGCCGATAAACGTGACCTAACCGCCGGACCAACATGGCAAAAACTACTGCAACTGGCCGGACCGATGGTTTTCGGCATCATTGCTGTCATCTCAGTGTCGCTGATCGATACCTATTATGTTGGACAGTTGGGCACGCAGGAACTGACCGCGCTTTCGTTTACGTTTCCCGTGACACTGACGGTTTCAAGCCTGGCAATTGGTCTTGGTGCGGGTGCGTCGTCGGTTGTGTCGCGTGCTGTCGGGGCAGACGCGCGCGATGATGCCAAACGTCTGGCAACAGATAGTCTGGTACTTGCGCTTATCTTGGTCATTGCGGTGGCGACTGCTGGATTTTTCATGATTGATCCGCTGTTCACGCTGTTAGGGGCAACTGGCGAAACGCTGGACCTGATCGGTCGCTACATGCGCATCTGGTTTCTTGCGATCCCGCTGTTGGTGGTGCCGATTGTCGCAAATTCTATCGTGCGTGCGGTCGGCGATACGTTCTGGCCCAGTGTCGTGATGGTCAGTTCCGCCCTAACGAATATCGCGATTACGCCTGTGTTTATCTTCGGGCTTGGGCCTATTCCTGCGTTTGGCATTGAAGGTGCCGCGATAGGCACTTTGATCGCATGGCTTGTGACTGTCTTTGGTGCATTTGCCCTGGTGGCACTACGCGAAAAAATGCTGGATCTTACGCTGCCGGAAATGTCCGTTTTGGCGAAATCTTGGAAACGCGTACTTGCAGTCGGTCTTCCTGCGTCACTGGGCAATGCCGTCAATCCCATCGGGATCGCGGTTGTCACGGCCCTGATAGCGGCGTTTGGCGAAGTGGTTGTTGCGGGCTTTGGCGTCGCCACGCGGATTGAATCACTGGCTGTGATCCCCATGCTTGCCTTGTCGTCTGCCATTGGCCCTTTTGCGGGTCAGAATTGGGGGGCTGGAAAATGCGATCGTGTCGCAGAGGCTTTGCGCTTTAGCTATGCGGTCTGTGCCGCTTGGGCAGCGGTGCTGGGGCTGTTTTTTTGGTTTGCAGCCGAACCGATTGTCGGCATTTTCTCGCAGGACGAAGACGTGATCAGTGCCGCGACAACTTATCTGACCATTGTCCCGTTCAGCATCTGGGGATACGGCGTCGTGATCATCAGCGCGGGCGCATTCAATGCATTGGGCCGGTCGCACTATGGCTTGGGTCTTTATCTGGTGCGCACAGCCGTCCTCTACGTGCCGCTGTCGTTTATCGCTGCTCAGTTCGCAACGTCGGACGCCGTTTTCTATGCAATCGCCGTGGCAAACGCGGTGGCAGGCATCGCGGTGGGCAGTTTCGCGCTGTACTGGCTATCACACCACACAGCACCAGAGCCCGCCGCTGCCTGAACCGATGGAACCATTTGGTCCGTTGTTTGTTTGTCCTGCAACAATCAGGAGAAAAGCAATGGCGACCGAGATCAAGAACATTTGGTATAATCCGGCAAGCAGCGCATTTGAGGGCCGCATCGACATCAGACGCAACGGCAAGTCATTTCGCTATCCATGCGCAGTGCAGGGACCCATGGATATGTCGCCCGCAGAGGTGCGCGCGCGTATGGAAGTGCAAGCGAAACGGATGTCCGACAGCGATCCGGCCATTTTTTCCTACGTTTAATCACCACCACACAACGACAGGACAATGACCATGGAGACGATCATCTCTTGGGGTGAAACCCTCATGACGACTGAAATTTACGGCGGCAAGTCCTTTGCCGATTATCTGACGCTTGATGCTTTGATTGCCTTGGTTGGTAACACGCTCGCGGCGGTTTTCATTATTATCGTGGGCTTTGTGATTGCAGGTTTTGTAAGCCGGCGGATTCACGGCATCGGTGAAAACCATGTTAGTCTTGATAACACATTGTTTGGGTTTCTAGGCAACATCGCCCGCTATGTTGTACTGGCTTTTACCGGTCTTTTTGTTCTAAACACCTTTGGTGTTGAAACAACGTCGGTGATTGCCGTCATTGGTGCTGCCGGTCTGGCCGTCGGTCTGGCATTGCAAGGGACGCTGTCAAATCTTGCTGCTGGGATCATGATCGTCCTCTTTCGCCCCCTCAAGCTTGGTGATTTTGTTGAGATCAATGACACCGTCGGCACCGTCAAAGATATCACGTTGAACTATACGGAGCTTGCGAACCTTACGAATGTCAAGGTCATTGTTCCCAACTCCGAAGTGTGGGGAAACACCATCAAGAACTATTCCGAATACCCCAAACGCCGCGCCCAGTGGACGTTTGGCGTTGGCTACGGCGTGAACCTGAGCGATGCTGAGAAAGTCATCCGTGATGCCATTATGGCAGACGCACGGTCCTACAGCGATCCCGAACCGTTTATTCAGGTCAACAACCTGAACAGCAGCAGCGTCGACTTTCTGGTGCGCGTCTGGTGCGATAGCGATGTCTATTTTCAGTATCAGGCTGACATGAAGCGCAAGGTGAAAGAGGCGCTAGACGAAGCCGACATCAACATTCCGTTCCCGACACGTACTTTAGTGCACGAAAACCCAATGCTGGAGGTCGTCCAAAATGATGACGCCGACAACCAGCGCTTTGCGGCGGAATAGTTCCCGCTGCCTTAACCCCAACAGGAGGACCATCCCCATGGCCACACCAGAACGCCCACAATACCCCGAACTTGACGGTTCAGAACAGCACCATGATTTGAAAAGCGACCCTGGCAAAAAAGGTGATCCGGATCATACCAAAGACACTGATCTGAACGACGACGGCGCTAAAAAACCTGATGCCGACTAGCGTATGACACAGAGTGCATATGACAGCATCGTCATCGGCGGCGGTTCCGCTGGCATGGCGTTTGCTACCAATGCCGCCAAGTTCGGCGCGCGCATCCTCGTGATCGAGCGCGCCGAACTTGGCGGCACGTGTGTTAATCGTGGTTGTGTGCCCAAGAAAATTCTTTGGTCCGCGGGCCAGATCGCGCGCACGACACGGGCCGCAGCGGCACAAAATATCGCGACCAAAACAGCGATCGACTATCAAACGCTGATCACGAAACGCGATGCCCATATTGCAGACATTCGCGACATTTACGCGGGTAACCTTGGCGATGCGGGCGTGGCGCTTGTGCGCGGTCAGGCTGTCATAATCGACGCGCGCACTGTGGACGTTGGCGATACGACATATACAGCCAATCAAATCATCCTTGCCTGTGGCGGACGCCCAGCCGAGATGGATATTCCTGGCGCAGCCTTGCTTAGTAACAGTAACGACGTGCTTGGTTGGACTACGCGACCGGATAGGATCACCATTATCGGCGGCGGCTATATCGGCTGCGAATTTGCCGCGATCTTCCATGCGCTGGGGTCCGATGTGACGTTGATCCATAACGGGCCACACCTGCTGGATACCTTTCCCGAAGATCTGGCGCTGCATGTGCAAAAGGGGCTTGCGGCATCAGGCATCCGCATACGAACAGATGACGGCGTAACGGCAGTAAAGCGGACTCGTGCATCGCTGGGATATACCTGTGCGTCAGGCTTGACCGATACAGCGGACGCCGTTGTCGCAGCCGCGGGTCGGACGCCCAACATTGACTGGCTGGGCCAATTTGCGGAGACGCTTGTTGTCGCTGACAGTGGAGCGCTTGCGATCTCTGATCGGTTCGAGACCAGCCAGCCCGGCGTTTATGCTATTGGCGATATGGCTGATCGGCTACCGCTGACGCCCGTGGCCACGGCTGATGGGACAGCGCTTGCGCACATGCTGTACGGCAATGGCGCCGAAGCGGTCGATCTTGATCTGGTGGCGACCACGACATTTGTATACCCGCCTGCCGCGTTCGTTGGTGAGACCAGTAAAGAAACACTCCGCAGTGGCGATCTAACACCGTTAGCGCAAAACGTGCTGTCGGACGTAGATCACAACGAGGCTTTTTATCAGATCAATGCTGAGCATGACATTCTCAGAGGGGCCGCGATCGCAGCCCACGGTGCAGAGGACATCATCGCGATGGCGGCGGCCCTGATTGCCGCCAAAGCGCCTGTGACGTCGTTGACCAAAGCGACACCTGTGCATCCATCATTCGCGGAAGAATTTTTCGCTGAACAACCAATGCAGCGCCGGTGAGCCGTGCCTAGTTGGATGATTGATAAAGCGGGATCGTGGAAATAGCCATTTTTGCGCTGCCGTCCTGTACCTCGCGCGCGTGGGCCACGTAGATCAGAGTGCTGTTTGCTTCATCAAAGATGCGTTTGACGGACAGTGACTTCCAGATGATCGAGCGACGTTCGGAAAAGATGCTTTCGCCTTCGTCACTGCGATCAATATCACCGATGACAATAGGCCCTGTCTGACGGCAAGAAATGGCAGAGTTTGATGGATCCTCAAACCAGTTCCCCTTCTTTAGTCGGTCGATCAGTCCACGCTCAAAATACGATACGTGACAGGTGACACCTTCCACATCAGGATCTGAGAACGCCTCGATCACGATGTCATTTCCCAACCAATCAACATCGACATTCCCGACCTCTTCGGCAGGCGCTGTTGTCGCGAGTAAAGTGGCGCAAAATATTGCAATGAGGCGGTGTGTGATTGTCATGACAGTCATCCTTGTGAAATACGAAAAGCGGCCAACAAAGGACCGCATTGGAGTGGGGCAAGGCAAGCTGCCTCGCCCCATGAAGTGAGATTAGCCTTCGTATTCTGGCTGCTGTTCCAACGCCTCTTGGGATGCATCGATATAGACACGCACGTCGTCACCGTCATCCATGCGCATGATCGTCAGCTCGTCCAAGGATACGGCAACTTCACGTTCACCCAGCCCCAGAAAACCACCTACGTCGATCACGGCACGATCAAGTGTGCCATTATCGGTGACCAAAAGTTGTCCGATCTCGCCGACTTCTTCATCATTTGCACCAAAGACTGGTGCACCTGTAAGATCTTCTGTCGTCAAGTCTTCGGGCGTGATGCGGGCAAAGCCGTCCATTACAATGTCTGGACCAGTCCACGCACCCATTTCCTCACCGTCGCCCATCGTGTTGGTCAACTGGTTGTATTCGTAAGCTGGCGCATCCTGCACGCCGACTGCCGTTGCTTCGATCACCAAGAAAAAGTCGCCTGTTTCACCTTCCTCTTCGACGAAACGCAGTTCGGACATGTTGATGGCGACATCTTTTTCACCGATCCCCAGGAAACCACCGACGCCGACGATCACGGATTGTACTTCACCGTCACGGGTCAGCAAAATCTCGTTGATTTCACCGATGTCGTCCCATTCGGTTTCGCCATTCGCAACGACCATCATGTCATTTTCGATGCTGGCCTCTGATGCATAGACACGCATGCCGACCATTTCGGTGGCGTTGATGTTCATTGCTTCGTCAAACTGCATGTCCGAAAATACGGCCGTATGTCCGTCCGCATATGCGGCTGTTGAAAGTGCCAGTACGGCGGCTGTTGTGCTCAGAAAGTTCTTCATTGTTTCCTCCTGTTTGAGTGATGGTTGGACACGCCAACCTTGATGCTGGATCAACACCAAGCTGTGCGGATCGTTCCGCCAGTTTTTCCTGAATGCCCCGACGGAAAGTCCAAAGGGAACAGATCGACCCCGTAAACGTTGGGATGCCACAAAGCACAAAGAGGGGAAGAAATCGTGGATGCTATTGATTTCGACAGAACATGGCGCAGCCAACTACAGCCCGATCTGGTTCGGTATCTGAGCTATGCCGCGATTGTCGGATGCATCACCTTTGCGCTTTTAATCCTGATTGCGGATTTTGTTGTGCCTGATCATGACTGGCTGGCCGACACAATCAGTGATCTTGGCGCCGGGCGATATGAATTCATCGTAGATATCGGCATTTACGCCTTTGCAGGGTCTTTGTTGGCGACTGCGTTATGCGCCGCACATATCCATCTGGGTGGTCCACGCTGGAGCATTGGCCTAATCGGAGTAGGACTTATGGCGTTGGTCGTTTTCCTGATCGGTGCGCGCAACGAATATGGCGACAATGATGACGAAGGGGTCGTGATACACGTCTACCTTGTTTACGCGCTGGGGTTCATCATGACCCTTGCCCCTTGGCTGATGTCGGGTGGCGCATATCGGGTCGGGCGCATGTACGGTCACAGCCTAGTTGCAGTGTCGATCATCTGGACGATATCAGCGCCATTCTTCTTTTTCTTACCGACAGGGATAGACGGGATTTATGAACGCTATCTTGGTTTGATCGCTTTTGCCTTCGTGGGCGTGTTGGCCCGGATGTATATTTCGTTAGCCCGAAAAATCGCGTGAACCAAATCACTTGGTAAACGTTGAGGTTTGTAACATGTCACAAAGTGGAGAGTTCTGTTGGAGCCAGTCGGCATTTTAATGGATCAATTGCGCGAAATTGGTCGATCAGCGATTGAACTGACACCTCAGATTATGGTGGCGCTTGTTGTCCTCACTTTGACAGCGCTTGTCAGTAAAATTATTAAATCCGGTATTTCCAACCTCATGGCGCGGACGAAGCTCCGGCAAAGTCTAAGGGAACTGGCAACGCTTCTGGCATCGATTATGACTTGGGTTCTGGGGCTGATGATCGCGGCCGTTATTGTTTTTCCCGGGCTGACCCCAGCGAGCATTCTTGCGGGCCTGGGTCTTGGTTCTGTTGCCATCGGATTTGCATTCAAAGATGTGTTTGAAAATTTCCTTGCAGGCATAATTATCCTGTTCCGCCGCGAAATGCGCATTGGCGACCACATTGAATGTCTGGGTATCGAAGGTGAAGTGACGCATATCGCCATTCGCGAAAGCCATATTTCGCGCACTGATGGCCAGCTTGTCATTGTTCCAAATTCAATGCTGTTCAAGAATCCCGTTATTATCCGCACCGACAAACCGAAACGCCGTGTGACCATTATTTGCGGCGTGGCGTATGACGTCGATGTAGATGAAGCTCGCAGTGTTATCACTGGCGCCGTTGAGAAGTGCGAAACTGTAAAAAAAGACGATAAACCAATCCAGGTATTCGCGCAGGAATTTGCTTCTTCGTCGATCAATTTTGAGGTTACCTGGTGGACCGGATCAAAGCCCGTCGAGGTCCGCACATCGCGCGACGAAGTTGTCGCCAATGTAAAGCGCGCGCTTGATGATGCTGGTATAGAAATCCCGTTCCCTTACCGCACGCTGACATTCAAACAACCTTTGCCAATCGCACCGCAGGGAACTGAGGGAACAGATTAGGGCTGCGCGCCGCACCCTGCATGACGATGCAGAAAACGACGCTTTTATCGCGGGTCAGGCGACAATAGGTTGCGCGCCGACAAAGTCCCACGCTTGGGTAATTTCATCCGTGTCAAAGGCGCGTGCTTCGACGGGAATGACCTTATCCATCAGGCCAATCATTTTGGCCGCGCGGTCCGGTGCACCGACAACAGCGTAGCGTGCGACATGCTGCAACGATCTGAAACGCGACTTGATGACGTCACCGTCCAGCATGCTATCCCAATCGCTGCCTGTGAATTTTGTCATTTCCAGCAGCATATTGACTTTGGGGTGTTCATCAAAAACATTATTCATAAATTTAGCCAGCGCCTCTGACGCATCGTCATCGATGTGACCATGGATTTGGAATGCAAAAACAGTCTCGTTGTCTGTGGGAATCTGTTGGATTGGACCGTGGTTGAAATGTGTCATAGCGACCTCGCGTGTTAGAATTGCGTGAGTAGAAGAAACACGCCAACACGCCGTTGGTTCCGCAATCTCGGATGCATCCAATAGACTGTCACGGCCTTAGCCAATGAAGTCCTCACCGTGAGGCGAGCAAATCGTTTGCATCTTCTTCCAACTGATCATCGTCGGTTTGCGGCGGTAGAAGATCGTTTTTCAGATCAGCCTCGGCATGCGTCTGATCGGGCTCTACCGGCGGTTGGTCAGGCTTTGGCAGTGCTGCGACAGAAGCGGCGCTGCTGTCGATGTGTTCGACTTGTGTTTGTACTTGCACGCCATCGGGGAAAATGACTTCGCGAGCTTCATCTGGCATCGATATGCCTGCTTCGGTCAAATCGGATTTCACCATGCGCAGTAGGGCCGATTTTAGTTTGATTGCCGAAATCTCTAGCCCGTCAAACCAGTAATAGGTTTTGATATTGATCGTAGATGCGCCAAGCTCATCGACCAGAACCATCGGCGCGGGGTCGGCTAAGACGGCACCATGTGCCTGAAGGCCATTCATGATAACTTCCTGTGCTTGAGCGACCACCGCATCATACCCGATACCAACCACAAATTCGCCGCGTCGTTCAGGCGATGACGTGAAATTCTCAATCACGCTTTTGAAAATAATGGCGTTCGGAACGTGAATCAAATTGCCTTCCACTGATCTGATAATGGTGCTGCGCGTGTTCATGCTGCGCACCGTGCCAGAGATGCCCGCGACTTCAACATAATCGTCGCGGCGAAACGGGCGGCGCACGCTTAAGATCAGGCTGGACAGAAAGTTCTCTGCGATATCGCGGAATGCAAAGCCAAGAACGATGCCCAACACACCCGCACCACCGACAAGGGAAATCGCCAGCTGCGTCAGGCCAGCGACCTGCAAGACAATATAGATCCCCAAGAGCAAGACAGGGAATGCAACCGCGCGCGCAACCACCGTGCGCAGAAATGGCGACTGAATACGGGTGGCGAGCGCTGTTTTTGCAAACCGAGACACCAGTCGGGCGACAAACCACGCCAGAGGTAGGACAAGCAGGGCAAGCACGACCAAAGGCATGACAGTGACGGCTTGCCGTACAAGTCGCTGTATTTCGGCAATGGCTGGATCAAACGACCAAACGACGGTTTCGTCGACCGTCATGCGATTAACCACCGCGACAACGCCGGTTGTCTTGGCTGCCAACTGCCGTACCCATTCCTTGCGGGCCTCCGTATCAGCAACCCCATCAAGAAAAACGACACCTTCCTGAACCAGAACTGTGACGTCCTCATACCACCCCGTGGCATCAACGATGGCAGCAATCCGGTTCTGAATGTCGGTATCAGAACTGACCGGATCGACTTCAACCGGAGCTTGCGGTGTGAGAACGTCCGAAGTGTCTAAATCCTGCGTGCTCGTCTGCGCCTGTGCAGGTGAAGCAAGGAAAATCGCGATACATGCAGAAAGAACGAGCAAAAACAGATGTCTAGTGGAAAGGGCCAAGGAGCTATGCCTCACTGTCAGATGGGGGGCAGAAACATAATGGGCCGCACAATGCGGCCCATCGGGAAGTAATGATTACTTTCAAGCTTAGAGATCGGCCTGTACGTCACGACTCTCTTCGCTGATCGCAGCGCCTGCGTTCGAAATGTCTTCGCCGGCACCTTGAACAGTTTCACAGGCCGCAAGTGTCATTGCAGCCACGGTCGCGATAATAAGTGTTGTAATACGCATAACTCAGTTCCTTGTGTTAGTTGCTTGGCGATGGTCGCCCGATAGAAAGCAAACGTGCAAAAGCCTCTTTGGTTCCGGCATCCGCTCAATATCTCGGAACGAAATCTGGTATGATTGGTTATAGGGATAGGCCCGACGCGAAAGCCAAGAACCAGTTTTCCCTAGTGCGCGCGACCGCTTCGATACACAGTCGCAATTAAGACACCGCGTCACGTAACCCAGAGGAGCAGTCATGAACGAGATATTCAACGCATTGGATATTGGTATGACGGAAGCAGACTGGTTGATGCGGCTCATCTTTGCGCTGGTGGCGGGCGGCATCCTTGGGCTCGACCGCGAAGTTAGGCACCGACGGGTTGGCGTGCGTACTTATATGATGGTGTCGCTCGGCTCTGCTATTTTTACGATTACTGCGATTGAAATGTCGCGTAGCATGGGAACCGCAGAACTGGCAGCCGACCCAACGCGGGTTATTCAAGGCCTTATCGGCGGACTTGGTTTCTTAGGTGCAGGCGCGATCATACAGGGCGACAAAAATGTCGGCGGCATGGCGACGGCGGCAAGCCTTTGGGTCGCTGGCGCCCTTGGCCTCGCGTCCGGTGTTGGTTTGGGACTTTTTTCAGTCATTTGTGCGATACTTGCGGCAAGCTTGCTAGCGGCAAGTAGGTTTATGGAGCACCGTGGCGCAGACGACCGACCGGATGCTGACTGACTACTGAACCGGTACAACTTAACCCCGGAGCGGGGCAGGTTGGTACATCCCTTTCTGTCGGGCCATCATGTAGGGTTCGTTCGACCGTCACCTCCGTAGTCTTTCCATCAAAACCACCGGATAACCTTCGATGACGCGCGGTCATGCATCGCGCTGGTGGAACCATGCGGGCCGCAATGGGTTGGATCCGCAACGTCCCATAGAAGGTGCCTCACATGACACAAATATCGACAACAAACCCCGCAACCGAAGAAACAATCGCAACCTATGATGTCATGACGTCGGACGTTGCTTTCGACAAAATTGAAAAATGTCATGGGGCGTTTCTTGAATGGCGTACCAAAAGCCATGCAAAGCGTGCGCCATATCTGCGCAAGATTGCCGCGGCGCTGCGCGATAATGCGGATTCCTTCGCTACCTTGATGACCGAAGAAACCGGCAAACTGCTGCGTGATGGACAGACCGAGGTCGAACTTTGTGCACAGATATTTGAATACACAGCAGGACACGGTCCAGAAATTTTGGCCGATGAAGATCGCAAACATAGCGGTGGTGAAAAGCGTGGTATGATCACTTACGCGCCGATCGGTGTCATCTACAGCATTCAGCCGTGGAACTTTCCGGTCTACCAACCTGTGCGTGTGCTCGCGTCAAATCTGATGGCTGGCAATGGTGTGATCCTCAAGCATGCCTCAATCTGTACGGGCAGTGGCCTTATGCTGCGCGATATTTGCGTGCAAGCTGGACTGCCAGCAGGATTGTTCGACGTCGTGATTGTAGATCACGATACGTCCGACGCAATGATCGAAAACAAGCGCGTGCGCGGTGTCACCATGACCGGCAGTGATGGCGGCGGGCGGCATATTGGTCAGGTCGCCACGAAAAACTTGAAGAAGTCCGTTCTAGAGCTGGGATCTAATGACGCCTATCTGGTGCTTGAGGATGCAGACATTGAATTGGCCGTCAAAACCTGTGTCCAAGGCCGATTGTATAACAATGGTGAAACATGCGTGTCGGCCAAACGTTTCATCGTGACAGAAGCTGTCTATGACGCATTCACCAGCGCTTTTGTCGAACAGATGAAGGCCATTCGGATGGGCGACCCAAAAGATGACGACACCCAGCTTGGGCCGCTATCCAGCGCTGAACAGTTTGATACTATTTCCGAACAAGTCACAAAAAGCGTCGAAGGCGGCGCAGATGTACTGTGTGGTGGGTCCGCCCCGGATCGCACCGGACATTATTATCCAGCAACCGTGCTCGCAAACTGCCAACCGGGCACACCAGCTTATGACGATGAAATTTTCGGCCCGGTTGCCGCAATCATCAAGGCAAAAGACGACGCAGACGCCATGCGTATCGCAAACGATAGCCGGTACGGGCTAGGCGGTGGCATCTTTAGCAAGGACGAAGGCAAGGCGCTGCAGCTGGCGCGAGACCACTTTGATACCGGCATGGTCCGTATCAATTCGTTTGGTGCTGCTGATCCGAACATGCCGTTCGGCGGCGTGAAGGATTCCGGTTTTGGCCGCGAACACGGCGGCTTTGGCATGAAGGAATTCGTCAACACCAAAGCGATCTATCTGCCCTAAGAGGTCGGGTTTGTCGCTCTGAAAACAGTCTAAGTACATCTCAAATGAAAGGTGACCTGATGATCAAAGTGCATTGTCTTGCCTATTCAAGGGCCATCCGTTTGGTTTGGCTGTTGGAAGACTTGGATCAACCCTATGATTTGATCCCGTATGACCGGACAGACCAGTTCCGCGCGCCAGATGTGTTGCAAGACGTGCACCCTTTGGGCAAATCGCCGGTGATCGAAGATGGTGATTTGAAGTTGGCGGAATCCGCCACTTGCTTGCGGTATATCATCGATAAATACGATGATAAAACGCACCGCCCGGACCCGCAGACGGCGGAATTTATGCGCCATGAAGAGCTGCTCGACTATATAGAAAGCTCGTTTGCGGGGGCTTGCATGGGTGTTCTTTTGCCTGCCATGCAAGGCAACGATCCATCCGATGATGCACGCCAGTCGCTGCAAGTGCACCTTGATTATGTCACAAGCCATCTGCCCGAAACTGGATTGCTTTTTGGCGCGAAAGCACACCTGACGGATATCCAGTTTTCCTATCTTTTGGCGAACTTGGATGCCAACGGCTTTTTGGACAACGCGCCAAGGGTCAAAACGTACTGGGACGCCTTGCAAAAGCAGCCCGGCTATCTGGCCGCCACAAAAGTTGCAGGTCCAATGGCACCCAAGCCTTAGGCCACAGCAAACATTTGCCGACCCCAACATAAAGGAAATGACTATGAAAATCCTCATCGCCGGAGCCACCGGGAACACCGGAACACGTCTCATGAACGAACTCGTCTCACGGGGGCACGATACCGTTGCCTTGGTGCGCGAAAGCTCTGACACCAGTAAACTGCCAGTACAGGCTGAACAGCGGATGGGCGATCTAGCTGATCTGCAAGACGGGGTCTGCGACGGTTGCGATGTCGTTATTTTTGCAGCCGGATCTGGTGGTGATACGGACGCCGAAATGACGGACAAGATTGACCATGATGGGGCGATCGACTTAGTGGATCAAGCTGCAAAAGCAGGTGTGTCACGGTTTGTCATGCTGAGCAGTGTCGGTGCAGAAAACCCTGATCCCGACACGGATATGGGCCATTATCTGCAGGCTAAACATGATGCAGACGAACACCTGAAAGCCTCTGGCATGACCTATGCTATTCTTCGTCCTGTCGCCCTGACGGACGATGATGGCAACGGCGACATGGTTTTTGGCGACAAAGTCGACCCCGAAGCCAAAGCCGCGCGCGGTGATGTTGCAAAGGCCTTGGCCGATGCCGCCATCAGCGCCGAATGGACAGGAAAGACCTTGCTCATGCAATCGGTCTAACCACACATGTGTCATTCGCACGACTAAACGTCCGTAACGACCTGCAAAGCACCCCATCAACAAAGGACTTAGACCCATGAAAGCCGCTATTATCCGCGACTACGACACCGAAATCGAAATCGCTGACATTGATGCCCCTACACTGAGCGACGATTCCGTCCTCATCAACGTGCATGCCGCAAGCATCAATCCCATCGACTACATCCTGCAATCAGGCGCGATGAAAGATAACATTCCGTTGGAATTTCCCCATGTCATGGGCTTTGACGTCGCTGGCGAAGTCACCGAGATCGGCAAAGACGTGACTGGCTTTAACGTTGGCGATGCGGTCTATGCCCGTGCCAACCAGCAAGATGCAGGCGCCATCGCGCAAATCGCGCGGGTAAAAGCAAGTGAATTGGCGCTGAAACCCGGCAATATTAGTCACGCGGAAGCTGCATCGGTTCCGTTGGCGGGCCTCACGGCTTGGCAGGCGCTTATTGCCAAAGCGCAGATGAAAGAAGGCGATAAGGTTCTGATCCATGCTGGATCGGGCGGTGTCGGCACCTTGGCAATTCAGATCGCGAAACATTTCGGCGCACATGTCGCGACCACATGCAGCGCGCGCAACGTTGATCTTGTTCGTAAGCTTGGGGCAGATGTCGTGATTGATTACAAAAAGCAAACCTTTGAAGACGAATTGTCAGACTATGATATCGTGTTTGATATGATAGGGGGCGAAACGCTCAACCGGTCGTTCAAAGTTCTCAAAAAAGGCGGCACGCTGGTGTCGATCAAAGGGCAAGATACCGATAATCTTGCGCCGGACCACGACGTGCGGTTCGAGTGGTTCTTTATGGAGCCCGACGGTGCAATGTTGGCTGAGCTTGGCAAGTTGATCGAAGATGGTCATGTCAAAACCGTGATTGATAGCACCTACAAAATGGAGGATGTGGTCGCCGCGTATGAGTCCCTGAAAGACGGTCACGCAGTCGGGAAAATCGTCATCACGGTTCCACAGTAGTGTGCATTCCAACATAGATATTGAAAGGTCCGGCCTCTTAATGGCCGGGCTTTTCGCGGGGCAGGCTGTGCATCGAACATCACTAGCTGTTGTGAACGCAGCAGGCTGCACATGGGTATCTGCCTGGCACTCATAAACAAGCGAGATATCTTACCGAGCCAAACAATTGTTTAGCGCACACCATTGTTGATAACTAACACCTACATGGCAGACATCATATATTCCGTAATTTAACATAATGAAGATTATGCGAATTTTATCTGTGTAACCGCAAAGCGATAATGTCACCTCTGTGCAATTCAGGAATGTCACTCTCTTGTTCAAATGAACAACGGGAGATTGGACATGGGATGGGTGATGATGAGCGAACGCGAGCTGAACCGGATTGAAGTACTGAGCCAAGTGACACAAGGCCGGATGACGGCTGTGACAGCGGCCAAGGTGTTGGGATTGAGCCGACGACAAGTGCATCGGCTTTTGAAGGATTTCCAGACCGAAGGTCCGGCCGCGATCCGGCACAAAGCGCGTGGTCGCAGATCGAACAACCGGATCGATCCCGCGGTGCGTGAGTTTGCGGTGACGCTGGTCCGCGAGAACTACATCGACTTTGGGCCAACATTCGCCGCTGAGAAGCTTGCGGAAGATCATGGGCTGAAGGTCTCACGCGAGACGCTGCGCAAGTGGATGCAGGATGCTGGGATCTGGCTGTCGCGCAAGCAGCGTCGGACGTTCCACCAGCCACGCCTGCGCCGAGAATGTCTGGGCGAACTCATCCAGATCGACGGCTCAGATCATCGCTGGTTTGAAGATCGCGGGCCGCGATGCACCCTGCTCGTGTTCATTGATGATGCGACCAGTGCGTTGATGCAGCTGCGGTTTGTGACTTCTGAGAGCACGTTCAGCTATTTTGAAGCCCTTGATCTGTATCTGGCGGCGCATGGTCGACCGGTGGCGTTCTATTCCGACAAGCACAGCGTCTTTCGCGTGGCCAATCAATCCGCGAAGTCTGGGCATGGCATGACCCAATTTGGTCGGGCTTTGAACGCGCTAAACGTCGAGATTCTCTGTGCAAACAGCTCTCAGGCCAAAGGCCGTGTTGAACGGGCTAACCGGACCCTGCAGGATCGATTGGTCAAAGAGCTCAGGTTAGCTGATATCTCCGATATGGATGCTGCCAATGCACTCCTGCCCACCTTCACGGAACGCTATAACGCCAAGTTTGCAAAGACCCCTCGTCGTGCTGACAATCTACACCGTCCCATGAACATCGAACCTTGAACCGCGCCGGGTTTGCCGGAGGCTGATTTGTCTTAGTTACGCGGCCATGTCTGATCTTTCCAGAGCCGCGTAGAAGTTTGCCTCGGCTTCTGCAGGCGGGATATTCCCGATGGGTTC